>NZ_JBBCSS010000033.1:0-223 GCF_037148755.1 Tsukamurella sp. USMM236 | reverse complement strand
TCGGCTGGTAGTAGTCAAGCGATGGGGTGACGCAGGAAGGTAGTGGGGCCAGTCAGTGGTTGTACTGGTGTAAGCCTGTAGGGCGAGATCTAGGCAAATCCGGATCTCATACAAGCCTGAGAGGTGATGCGTAGCCGTTGCGGTGAATTCCATGATCCTATGCTGCCGAGAAAAGCCTCTAGCGAGATCTGATGTGGCCCGTACCCCAAACCAACACAGGTGG
>NZ_JBBCSS010000032.1:0-223 GCF_037148755.1 Tsukamurella sp. USMM236 | reverse complement strand
TCGGCGCGCGTCACGCGCCACCGCCGTAGGCAGGAAGCTCCAGCAGCCACGAGGCGAGTGTCTGTGCGTTCGGGTGGGCGTGCAGCTCCTCGAAGTCCTTCTTGTTCGGACCGTCGATTAGGCGCAGCACGAGAGCGCGGGTCTGCTGGTTAAGCTTCAGAAATGTCTCCAGGTCGGCATCCTTGTGCGGCCACTTCAGCCAGTCGGTCACCTCATCAAGGGA
>NZ_JBBCSS010000031.1:0-223 GCF_037148755.1 Tsukamurella sp. USMM236 | reverse complement strand
GGGGGGGGGGGGGGGGGGGGGGGGGGGGGGGGGGGGGGGGGGGGGGGGGGGGGGGGGGGGGGGGGGGGGGGGGGGGGGGGGGGGGGGGGGGGGGGGGGGGGGGGGGGGGGGTGGGGGGGGGGGGGGGGGGGGGGGGGGGGGGGGGGGGGGGGGGGGGGGGGGGGGGGGGGGGGGGGGGGGGGGGGGGGGGGGGGGGGGGGGGGGGGGGGGGGGGGGGGGGGGG
>NZ_JBBCSS010000030.1:0-223 GCF_037148755.1 Tsukamurella sp. USMM236 | reverse complement strand
CCACCTGTGTTGGTTTGGGGTACGGGCCACATCAGATCTCGCTAGAGGCTTTTCTCGGCAGCATAGGATCATGGAATTCACCGCAACGGCTACGCATCACCTCTCAGGCTTATATGAGATCCGGATTTGCCTAGATCTCGCCCTACAGGCTTACACCAGTACAACCACTGACTGGCCCCACTACCTTCCTGCGTCACCCCATCGCTTGACTACTACCAGCCGA
>NZ_JBBCSS010000029.1:0-223 GCF_037148755.1 Tsukamurella sp. USMM236 | reverse complement strand
ATCTAAGCGGGAAGCCTGTTCCAAGATTAGGTTTCTCACCACCTTGAGTGGGTAAGACCCCCTACAGACTATGGGGTTGATAGGCCAGAACTGGAAGCGCAGTAATGCGTGCAGGTGACTGGTACTAATCGGTCGAGGACTTACCACACACATAACATTCGCCAAAACGAGCACAAGCTCACAGGTGAAAGCGTGTAACAATAACAGAAACCAGCTGAGGCTG
>NZ_JBBCSS010000028.1:0-223 GCF_037148755.1 Tsukamurella sp. USMM236 | reverse complement strand
CCCTCGCGAGTGCAGTACCATCGGCGCTGGAGGGCTTAGCTTCCGGGTTCGGAATGGAGCCGGGCGTTTCCCCTCCGCTATGGCCGCCGTAACACTGCGAAACAACACATGTGTGCTGTCTCAGACATTGCATAGTGGACGCGAACCAGCCTCAGCTGGTTTCTGTTATTGTTACACGCTTTCACCTGTGAGCTTGTGCTCGTTTTGGCGAATGTTATGTGTG
>NZ_JBBCSS010000027.1:0-325 GCF_037148755.1 Tsukamurella sp. USMM236 | reverse complement strand
CCACGGCATCGCCATGCGCGACTACCTCGTCGTCACCCGCGGCGTCGACCCGGTCAAGCTCGAGCAGGCCCGCATGATCCACATGACCAACGGCTGGGACCCCCAGGGCAAAGTGGCTCAGCAGACGGAGCAGACCGGCACGATGCTGCACTCGGTGGCGTACGTGACCTTCCAGGAGCTCGCCACCCGCGTCAGCCACCGCAACACCGGCAAGGTCTGCCAGGACCCCATCGCCGACAAGATGCTCCAGCGCATCGCCGCCGACGAGAACCTGCACATGATCTTCTACCGCAACATCTCCGCCGCCGGCCTCGACCTGGTCCCC
>NZ_JBBCSS010000026.1:0-325 GCF_037148755.1 Tsukamurella sp. USMM236 | reverse complement strand
CCACGGCATCGCCATGCGCGACTACCTCGTCGTCACCCGCGGCGTCGACCCGGTCAAGCTCGAGCAGGCCCGCATGATCCACATGACCAACGGCTGGGACCCCCAGGGCAAGGTCGCGCAGCACACCGAGCAGAAGATGACGATGCTGCACTCGGTGGCGTACGTGACCTTCCAGGAGCTCGCCACCCGCGTCAGCCACCGCAACACCGGCAAAGTCTGCCAGGACCCCATCGCCGACAAGATGCTCCAGCGCATCGCCGCCGACGAGAACCTGCACATGATCTTCTACCGCAACATCTCCGCCGCCGGCCTCGACCTGGTCCCC
>NZ_JBBCSS010000025.1:0-383 GCF_037148755.1 Tsukamurella sp. USMM236 | reverse complement strand
GCCAATGCCGCCGGGCACACAGACAAAACCGGTGAAACCGCCACATGGAACGTCCACTTAGAAGAAGGAATCCACCCATGAGCACCATCTACGACAACAACCTCCGCTCCGCACGCCGCCGCGCGAGGAGCAAGGGCTACGTCCTGACCAAGATCCTGATGCAGGACTCGATCACCGTCTTGGAGTGCAGCGTGTGCCCCGGTGCGTGCACGGCAACCAAGTCCGACCTTGAGCACGGCCACTGGCGCTCACGCAGCTTTGTCTTCGAGGGCTCCCTTGATGAGGTGACCGACTGGCTGAAGTGGCCGCACAAGGATGCCGACCTGGAGACATTTCTGAAGCTTAACCAGCAGACCCGCGCTCTCGTGCTGCGCCTAATCGAC
>NZ_JBBCSS010000024.1:0-395 GCF_037148755.1 Tsukamurella sp. USMM236 | reverse complement strand
AGCGAGCGGTCGCGCATCTCCTCGAACTTGACGGCGGCGGCTTCGAGCTCGTCGAGGAAGGCGGCGAGTTCCTCGCGGGTGCGCTCGCCTTCGGCGGTGAAGTCTTCGCGCTCGAAGATCTTCCACTTGCGCAGGACGGGCATGACGACCTCGTCCTTGTGCTGGCGCAGGTCGTAGATGCCGTGCTTGGCCATGAGGACGCCGTTGCGGCGGAAGTCGGGCATGCCGGCGCCGGGCATCTCGAAGTGCTTGATGGTGTCGGTGATGGAGCGGATGGCCTGGTCGGGGACCAGGTCGAGGCCGGCGGCGGAGATGTTGCGGTAGAAGATCATGTGCAGGTTCTCGTCGGCGGCGATGCGCTGGAGCATCTTGTCGGCGATGGGGTCCTGGCAGAC
>NZ_JBBCSS010000023.1:0-403 GCF_037148755.1 Tsukamurella sp. USMM236 | reverse complement strand
AGGAGCTCTCCGGTGTCGCCGAGGACAACGTCAACCGCCATCTCTCGATGACGAAGGACTGGAGCCCCCACGACTACATCCCGTGGTCGGACGGCAAGAACTTCGCCGCCCTCGGCGGATCGGACTACGACCCCGAGGAGAGCCGCCTCGACGAGGTCGCCAAGGCCGCCATGATCACCAACCTCCTCACCGAGGACAACCTCCCCACCTACCACCGGGAGATCGCCGCCAACTTCTCCATGGACGACGCCTGGGGCCACTGGGTCGGCCGCTGGACCTCCGAGGAGAACCGCCACGGCATCGCCATGCGCGACTACCTCGTCGTCACCCGCGGCGTCGACCCGGTCAAGCTCGAGCAGGCCCGCATGATCCACATGACCAACGGCTGGGACCCCCAGGGCAA
>NZ_JBBCSS010000022.1:0-499 GCF_037148755.1 Tsukamurella sp. USMM236 | reverse complement strand
CCTTGTGGGAGGGAGCTGTCGAAGGTGGGATTGGCGATTGGGACGAAGTCGTAACAAGGTAGCCGTACCGGAAGGTGCGGCTGGATCACCTCCTTTCTAAGGAGCAATAGTACCGTTGATCAGCTCGAATGTGGCTGATGCGGTTGCTCATATTGTTGGGTGGAACACTGACACGGTAATTCTTATCGCCCTGGTGGCCGGCTTGTCCGGTCCGGGGGGTTTCGTCGGCACACTGTTGGGTGTCTGAGAGGACACGTCCTTTCTGTTGCTGCTGCGCGTCAGCGCTCACGTACCATGCCTGGAAGGGTGTGGGTGGGTGGCGGTGTGGTGGTGTGTGTTGTTTGAGAATTGTATAGTGGACGCGAGCATCAACATGACGCCGCATCGTTTTGGTGTGGTTGTTGTGTTATGTTTCTGTAATTTTACATGTTTCTGTGTAAGCATTTTGTTGTGTTTTATTTGGCGCTTCGTCATGGAGCATATGCTGATGCGAGAGTGT
>NZ_JBBCSS010000021.1:0-500 GCF_037148755.1 Tsukamurella sp. USMM236 | reverse complement strand
CCTTGTGGGAGGGAGCTGTCGAAGGTGGGATTGGCGATTGGGACGAAGTCGTAACAAGGTAGCCGTACCGGAAGGTGCGGCTGGATCACCTCCTTTCTAAGGAGCAATAGTGCCGTTGATCAGCTCGAATGTGGCTGATGCGGTTGCTCATATTATTGGGTGGAACACTGACACGGTAATTCTTATCGCCCTGGTGGCCGGCTTGTCCGGTTGAGGGGGTTTCGTCGGCACACTGTTGGGTGTCTGAGAGGACACGTCCTTTCTGTTGCTGCTGCGCGTCAGCGCTCACGTACCACGGTCCTTCGGGGGTGTGGGTGGGTGGCGGTGTGGTGGTGTGTGTTGTTTGAGAATTGTATAGTGGACGCGAGCATCAACATGACGCCGCACTGTTTGGTGTGGTTGTTGTGTTATGTTTCTGTAATTTTACATGTTTCTGTGTAAGCATTTTGTTGTGTTTTATTTGGCGCTTCGTCATGGAGCATATGCTGATGCGAGAGTGT
>NZ_JBBCSS010000020.1:0-1064 GCF_037148755.1 Tsukamurella sp. USMM236 | reverse complement strand
GGGACTGCTGCACGATCGGGTGACAGTGTCGGTGTCATGCCGCTGAGGCGGCTGTGTTGATGATCGTCTCGTATTCGACGGGCGTCAACCGGCCGAGGCGGACCTGACGGCGTCGGCGGTGGTAGGTCCGTTCGATCCAGGTGACGATCGCGATCCGCAGCTGCTCGCGGGTGGCCCACCGCTGCCGGTCGAGGACGTTGCGTTGCAGCAGCGCGAAGAACGATTCCATCGCTGCATTGTCGCCGGCGGCGCCGACGCGGCCCATCGATCCGACCAGGCCGTGCCGATTGAGTGCGGACACGAACTTCCGCGACCGGAACTGAGAACCCCTGTCCGAGTGGACAATACAACCAGCAACATCGCCGTCTCGGCGGGCGACCGCATGGTTGAGCGCAGCAACGGCGAGACGGGATTGCATGCGGTCATCGATGCTGTAGCCGACGATCCGCCCCGAGCAGGCATCCTTGATCGCGCAGAGGTAGAGCTTGCCTTCGTCGGTCCAGTGCTCGGTGATATCGGTCAACCACAATTGGTTCGGGGAGTCGGCGGTGAAGTCGCGTTCAACCAGGTCATCGTGCACCGGCGGCCCCGGCTTCTTACCGTTCTTCCCACGTTTCTTACCGAAGCTCGACCACCAGCCGTTGGCGCAGCAGATCCGCCACGCCGTCCTCGCGCTCATCGCCTGACCAGCGTGTTCGGCTTCGTCGGCGAGGAACCGGTACCCGAACTCCGGGTCCTCGCAGTGCGCATCGAACAGGGCGTTCGCCCGCGCGGCCGCGACCCGATCGGCGGTGGTGACCGCCTCCTTGAGCCACCGGTAGTAGGGCTGTCTGGCGAGCTTGAGTACCCGGCACGTCACCGCGACGGGGATTCCGTCGGCGGCGAGCTCCTTCACGAGCGGGTAGAACCTTTTCCCGGCAGGTTCGCCTGCGACAGATACGCCGCGGCCCGGCGCAGGACCTCATTCTCCTGCTCCAACAACCGGATTCGCTTGTTGGCCTCCCGCAACTCCGCCGACTGCCCCGACGTCATCCCAGGCTTGTTGCCGTCATCGATGTCGGCGC
>NZ_JBBCSS010000019.1:0-1351 GCF_037148755.1 Tsukamurella sp. USMM236 | reverse complement strand
CACGCATTACTGCGCTTCCAGTTCTGGCCTATCAACCCCATAGTCTGTAGGGGGTCTTACCCACTCAAGGTGGTGAGAAACCTAATCTTGGAACAGGCTTCCCGCTTAGATGCTTTCAGCGGTTATCCCTTCCGAACGTAGCCAACCAGCCGTGCTCCTGGTGGAACAACTGGCACACCAGAGGTTCGTCCGTCCCGGTCCTCTCGTACTAGGGACAGCCTTCCTCAAGTTTCTAACGCGCGCGGCGGATAGAGACCGAACTGTCTCACGACGTTCTAAACCCAGCTCGCGTGCCGCTTTAATGGGCGAACAGCCCAACCCTTGGGACCTACTCCAGCCCCAGGATGCGACGAGCCGACATCGAGGTGCCAAACCATCCCGTCGATATGGACTCTTGGGGAAGATCAGCCTGTTATCCCCGGGGTACCTTTTATCCGTTGAGCGACACCGCTTCCACTTGCCGGTGCCGGATCACTAGTCCCGACTTTCGTCCCTGCTCGACCTGTCAGTCTCACAGTCAAGCTCCCTTGTGCACTTGCACTCAACACCTGATTGCCAACCAGGCTGAGGGAACCTTTGGGCGCCTCCGTTACATTTTGGGAGGCAACCGCCCCAGTTAAACTACCCACCAGGCACTGTCCCTGAACCAGATCATGGTCCGAGGTTGAGGTATCCAATACGATCAGAGTGGTATTTCAACAACGACTCCACGAACACTGGCGTGCCCGCTTCACAGTCTCCCACCTATCCTACACAAACCGAACCGAACACCAATACCAAGCTATAGTGAAGGTCCCGGGGTCTTTTCGTCCTGCCGCGCGTAACGAGCATCTTTACTCGTACTGCAATTTCGCCGAGTCTGTGGTTGAGACAGCAGAGAAGTCGTTACGCCATTCGTGCAGGTCGGAACTTACCCGACAAGGAATTTCGCTACCTTAGGATGGTTATAGTTACCACCGCCGTTTACTGGGGCTTAAATTCTCAGCTTCGCCTTACGGCTAACCGGTCCTCTTAACCTTCCAGCACCGGGCAGGCGTCAGTCCATATACATCGTCTTACGACTTCGCATGGACCTGTGTTTTTAGTAAACAGTCGCTTCTCTCTGGTCTCTGCGACCCCACACAGCTCACGGAGTAAATCCGGTCACCATGCGAGGTCCCCCTTCTCCCGAAGTTACGGGGGCATTTTGCCGAGTTCCTTAACCACAGTTCTCTCGATCTCCTTGGTATTCTCTACCTGACCACCTGTGTTGGTTTGGGGTACGGGCCACATCAGATCTCGCTAGAGGCTTTTCTCGGCAGCATAGGATCATGGAATTCACCGCAACGGCTACGCATCACCTCTCAGGCTT
>NZ_JBBCSS010000017.1:0-1843 GCF_037148755.1 Tsukamurella sp. USMM236 | reverse complement strand
TATGAGATCCGGATTTGCCTAGATCTCGCCCTACAGGCTTACACCAGTACAACCACTGACTGGCCCCACTACCTTCCTGCGTCACCCCATCGCTTGACTACTACCAGCCGAGGTCCCGTGCATCCACCAGCTCGTCACCCGAAGGTGATCTCGCGGCTTCAGGACGGTTAGTACAACTGATTCATCAGGGGCGATCTGACACGGGTACGGGAATATCAACCCGTTGTCCATCGACTACGCCTGTCGGCCTCGCCTTAGGTCCCGACTCACCCTGGGAGGATTAACCTAGCCCAGGAACCCTTGGTCATCCGGAGGACACGTTTCTCACGTGTCATTCGCTACTCATGCCTGCATTCTCACTCGCACAGCCTCCACAACTAGGTCACCCTGCTGCTTCTACGGCTGCACGACGCTCCCCTACCCACCCACACCAAAGGTGTGAGTGCCGCGGCTTCGGCGGTGTACTTGAGCCCCGCTACATTGTCGGCGCCCAGCCACTAGACCAGTGAGCTATTACGCACTCTTTCAAGGGTGGCTGCTTCTAAGCCAACCTCCTGGTTGTCTTCGCGACCGGACATCCTTTTCCACTTAGTACACGCTTAGGGGCCTTAGCCGGCGATCTGGGCTGTTTCCCTCTCGACTACGAAGCTTATCCCCCGCAGTCTCACTGCCACGTTCTCACTTACCGGCATTCGGAGTTTGGCTGACGTCAGTAACCTGTGAGGGCCCATCGGCCATCCAGTAGCTCTACCTCCGGCAAGAAACACGTGACGCTGCACCTAAATGCATTTCGGGGAGAACCAGCTATCACGGAGTTTGATTGGCCTTTCACCCCTACCCACAGCTCATCCCCTCAGTTTTCAACCTAAGTGGGTTCGGGCCTCCACAACATCTTACTGCTGCTTCACCCTGGCCATGGGTAGATCACTCCGCTTCGGGTCCAGACCCGGCGACTCAAACGCCCTATTCGGACTCGCTTTCGCTACGGCTACCCCCAGACGGGTTAACCTCGCCACCGAGCACTGACTCGCAGGCTCATTCTTCAAAAGGCACGCCATCACCCCACGATGAGGGCTCTGACGGATTGTAAGCACACGGTTTCAGGTACTATTTCACTCCCCTCCCGGGGTACTTTTCACCTTTCCCTCACGGTACTTGTCCGCTATCGGTCGCAAGGTAGTATTCAGGCTTACCGGGTGGTCCCGGCAGATTCACAGCAAATTCCACGGGCTCGCTGCTACTCGGGTATCCATCACAACAGGCACCACGTTTTCAGTTACGGGACTCTCACCCTCTCCGGCGGACCATTCCAGGCCACTTCACCTAACATGACACTTTCTTACTGCTGTCCAGCCAGGTAGAGCTGGAAAGATGAACCCCACAACACCACACACACAACCCCTACCCGGTATCACATGTGCATGGTTTAGCCTCATCCGCTTTCGCTCGCCACTACTCACGGAATCACTATTGTTTTCTCTTCCTGAGGGTACTGAGATGTTTCACTTCCCCTCGTTCCCTCCACACCGTCTATATATTCAACGGCGGGTAACACCACATGACTGGTGCTGGGTTTCCCCATTCGGAAATCCTCGGATCACAGCTCGGTTGACAGCTCCCCGAGGCATATCGCAGCCTCCCACGTCCTTCATCGGCTCCTTGCGCCAAGGCATCCACCGTGCGCCCTTAGACACTTACAACACACAAAACACACACCAAACACAAGACACAAACACTCTCGCATCAGCATATGCTCCATGACGAAGCGCCAAATAAAACACAACAAAATGCTTACACAGAAACATGTAAAATTACAGAAACATAACACAACAACCACACCAAA
>NZ_JBBCSS010000016.1:0-2033 GCF_037148755.1 Tsukamurella sp. USMM236 | reverse complement strand
CACATCATCACGGAACTCTTTCGGATAAGGCTTAGGCACAGTAGTCATCCTTCCAGGCCGCCCTCCCGGGGCAAGCCAGATCAGATGTCACCTAACCGTGCACCAGTCCCGAATGGTGCGCCGCGAACGCGAGGTCTTCGGGGGCGTGCGCACCAACTTCCCGTCCAGCCGCGAGACGGTGCCGGACACCGTGACAGCTCCCTTGGTGAGGTCGACGTCGGACCAACGCAGTGCGGCGGCCTCCCCGCGGCGCATCCCAGTGGCAGCCAGCACCACGATCGCCAACGCATACCGCAACCCATCCAGCTCACCGATCAGTCGGGAAACGTCGGTCGTCGGCAGGTACGCGGCTTCCCGCTTCTCCACCGCCGGCCTCTTCACCTTCGCCGCCGGATTCACCGCAAGGAGGTCGTCACGGACAGCCACGTCGAGCGCCGCCCGCAGCACGCCGTACACGTTCCGCACCGACGTGTCGCCGAGGCCGTTGTCGTGCAACCGGACGAGTAGCGCCTCGACGTGCGTCGGCTTCAGCTTGTCCAACGTCACCGCCGCGATGGGCCCTTGCTCGAGGTGCTTCTTCGCCAGCAACGAGTACAGCTCCCGAGTCGACGGCTTCCTCGGCGACGCCGGCAGCGACGTCTCACGCCACACCCTGACCCACGAACCGACCGTCATCTTCGCATCCTGCGCCGGCCGACCACCCTCGATCCTCTCGAGCACCGCCTTCAGCTTCGCCCGACAATCCTTCGCCGTGGCCGCATACACGGACACCGACCGGCGCCGCTCCGTGGCGGGATCGACGTACGAGACGCGCCCCTCCCACGAACCGTTCGGCCGCTGCCGGACGCTGCCCTCGCCGTTGGCCCGCTTAGCCATCAGAGGTCACCACCCCGGAGAACGGCAAAATAGGGATCCCGCATGGAAGCTGCTGCCTAGTCATCAGCAGCCCGGGCCTTGAGATCGCGCGCCATCCGCAGTATTTCGTTCAGTATGTCTGCGGCGTCATCCAGCCCTGATGCCAACGTCTCGTTCTTACTCTTCAGGTACTCCTCGTATTCTCTAGTCATTGGCTCCATGGCTGCCGCGCTAAAGCCCGCAAACCTCCACCATGCAGCCCGTGCCTCCAATAGCTCTGGGCCGAATCGGACCAGCTGTTGCGGATCATTGGGCGGAAATAGGAGCTCAGAGGGTGAAACCCTCAGCGCCTCAGCGATTCTAATGAGGGTCGACAGCTGCGGATCGGAATCCGCACCCCCCGATGACCTCCCGCGCTCAAGGTTCGAGACCAGGTTGCGACTCAAGCCCGATGCCGCCGCAAGCTCGGCCTGACTCCACCCGCGCGCAGCTCGCACTTGCCTAATTCCGCGCGCGAGCGATTCCCCCAGCGTGATCGGTTCGGTGTCCATGCGTGCACACGATACGTGACATCGCTTGCATACGTCCATATGAATCAGTACCGTCTACATACGTAGGCACACAGCACCTACGAACGTAGGCACTGATTGGAGAGAAGATGCACGACTGGAAGAGCGTGAGCGCTCAGCTCGGCGGCGTGAGCCGATCGACGGTGTTCTCGTTATGGCAGACCGGCGAGTTGGCCTCGGTGACGATCCGTTCCCGCCGGTTCAGCACCGACAAGCAGATCGCGGACTATGTGGCGCGACTCGAACAAGGAGCTGCCTAACACGGGCTTCGACGTCACCCCGAACCCATCCGGCGGATCCTGCGCCGACCTTCGATCCGAAGCCGACCGTCTGCTCGCACTCGCGGGTCAGAGCTGGGGTGTTGCCAAGGTTGGCCGACTGATCACGGCGTACCAGCGCACTGCGGGCCCGGGGCAGTCCCTCGAGGAGTTCGTCTACGGGACATTGCTTGAGCGTGGACTACAGCGTGCCGCCGCACGCATCCCCGCCGCCGACCGAGCCAATGCCGCCGGGCACACAGACAAAACCGGTGAAACCGCCACATGGAACGTCCACTTAGAAGAAGGAATCCACCCATGAGCACCATCTACGACAACAACCTCCGCTCCG
>NZ_JBBCSS010000015.1:0-4981 GCF_037148755.1 Tsukamurella sp. USMM236 | reverse complement strand
CCGTCAGGTCCGCCTCGGCCGGTTGACGCCCGTCGAATACGAGACGATCATCAACACAGCCGCCTCAGCGGCATGACACCGACACTGTCACCCGATCGTGCAGCAGTCCCCTGCGGGCAGGTTCTGGCTGTAGGACTCGATGGCGGCTCAGTCTGGGGCGACGATCTGCAGGCCATCCTCGACGCTGTGAAGTGGGAAGAGCCCCACCAGGTGGTTGCGATCCTGCGGAACTACGACCTCGATCCCGCTGAGGCTGAGGTCTACCGACCCCGCTACCAGATCGCCACCGGCTACTACGAGGACGTCGTGACCCAGCTCGGACCCGAGGCGGAGTCATGACTGTTGTGATCGAGCACAGTGTGTGGGTTGACATCGCCCCCGCCACCAGCGAACCCGTCACCCGAGCCGGGTGTCGATGCGGGTGGAGTTTGCGCTGCTCCCTGGACTGGAAGGCGGCGATGGAGTTGGCCCGGGAGCACGCGATCCTCGCCACGTATCGGCCCCCGGTTGGTGACCGGCACAGGCCGAACCCCTGCCTGACAGCGAAGGAGGGGTGCTGACATGGGGAAGCACTCGAAGCAGCCGACGATGTACCTCGTGTCCCGCAGCAGCATGGGCGAGAGCTACCTCAAGCTGCTCGTCGGCGAACATCTCGTCAGCATCTTCGACTACGACCCGAGAGACGGCGAAGAGAAGCTGAACGAAATCCTCGCGGGGTGCCGGCGGGTCGCCGACCGGAACGGCATCGAGTTCGAAGGTCTGGTGAACCGATGAGCACGCCCACTGAATCCGGACGTCTCGCATGGGACAAGCCACTGCGGGTCCAGCTGGCCGACCCGGTCCTGAGCCTTATCCATTGGCGTGCTGCTCATCCCGGCCGCCACGACGTACCCACCGCCGAGGAGTGGGCGGAGATGCAGCGGCAGTCGACGGAGGCTGAGGAGCGGGCGAAGGCGAACACCACCCGGTACCTCGCGCTCGAAGCCCGACGGTCCGCGAACCCGATGTGGCGCAAGGTGCACGACGCCCTCGGTGTCGACGGCAAGTACGCGTGCATCGACTGCCTCGGCACGCAACCCGAGGATGTCGACGCCGTGATGGATGCCGTCTACGGGAAGGGCCGCTGGTGATCGACCGCTTGTGTTTCGTGTGTGACCGCACGTTGACCGCCGATGAACAGGCTGACCGGGACCGCACAGGCTGCGGACTGCACTGCGCAACAACGGAGGACTGAACCCGATGACCGACGAGCACACACTCCCCGACGCCCGACGCCAACTCGACGACGCCCACCACCACCTCTGCGCCGCACAAACCCACCACGACGCCCACGGCACCTACACCGCCCCATCACTCCTCACCCAACTACAGCAAGCCCTCCAAAACGCTGACCGGCCACGCAACCCCGGCGGACGACCAGGCTTCGAATCCCACCCCACCGCATGGCTGTCCGGCATCGACAAGATGCAGGAGATCGAGCGGAAGGTGAAGGAGTGGGCGGCGGTCATCGGCCATGACGGCCGCGACAACATCCACACCCTGCTCGACCGCGTGAACAGCTTCAAGTGGGCGCCCGCACAAATCGAAACCGTCCACGAAGCCACCCGCGCCATCAACCACTGGGCCGACTGGATCCACTCCGCACTCACGGGAGACACCGTCGGCCTCTACGACAAACCCTGCCCCAACTGCAGTCAGGGGCCGTGGACCTATCGGCGCATCGCAGGCGAAAACGTCAAAGTCACCATCCTCGTCGCCCACCGCCAAGAAGACGTCTGGACCCGCGTCGAATGCATCGACTGCCATCACCAGTGGGTGGGTATCACGCAGATCATCAACCTGGGACGCATCTTCGAAACCGAGGCAGCAGCATGACTAGTCCCGACCCGCAGGTGCAGCTGACGACCGCCGGCCCGCGCCGAGGGCATTGCCCCGAGGGGCATCCCGCGCTCGTGTTCAACATGCACGTCCTGTCCGACACCGGTGTGTCGGAGGCTCCGTTGGGTTCCGCCGTGTTCTGCGCTACCTGCTTCGACGTTGAAAAGGGATACCGATGAGCCGCGTCGTCTGGAAGTTCACCGTCCCCGTCACCGACCGCGCAACCGTAGTCATGGACGCCCAGCTGTTGAAGTGGCTGCACGTCGAATCGGCCGGCCCGGACATGCTGACAGTGTGGGCGTTGGTTCGGCCCGCAGCGGACGGGAAGGCGCGCCGGTACGTGCTGCATGTGCACGGGACAGGCCACAGGTTGTCGGAGCGTGCGGGCAGGCATGTGGGGTCCGTGTCGTGGCATGGGATCAAGACGACGGACCTGCTTGCGGGGCCGGTCGGGGAACCGATCGTGTTCGTGTGGCATGTGTTCGCGGAGAACGGCACCGAACTCGAGATCGGAGCCGCAGCATGACCGCCATAGCCGTGGCCGCTGCAATCGGATTCCTATCCGGCCTGTTCGTCGCCGCCATCGCGTGGGGACCGCTCGAACGCCGAGCCAAAGTTCCGAAGATCCGCAGGTCCGAGCCTAAGGAGGAGCGGTACGGCCACCCCTTCCCGCCAGTCTCCCGGATCCTCAAGTCGCTACCGGAACCGCCCTTCCCGCTGCAGTGGGAATCGTGGGTCGACCGCAGCGACGGCGGCATAACCCTCGTGATTCGGCTCGTCGACCTCACGAACCCGAGCGATGCGCTAGAGACATGCAAGGTGGACTTGCTGAACTACGCGCCCCACGGGACCACCTGGGCGGCAGCACGCCGCAAGTACTCGATGATCTACCCCAGCATGTTCGATCAGCAGGCGGTTGATCCGACGGTGGGGTGGGCGTACAAGGCACTCGCGCGTCGTGCTCCTGATCCAGCCGCCGCGGTCAGCGACTACCGGTTGGGCCGGAAGTGACTGGCCCGCCGTGGGTGTCCCTGTGGCCCACCAACGATCACGCCGACTGCTCGAAGGACGCCCGCCACGTCGGCATCCGCATGGACACTTACCTACTCGACCCGAACGGCGTCACCAAAATCGCGCCCGCAACCTTCTGTCCCGACTGCTACGCCCAACACAAAAGCACCACCAACGCCGAGGAGACACCATGACCGACACCACCGACACCCTGGACCCCGACACCGAAGCGCTGCGCACCGCGATCGAAGACGTGCTCGCCGACGCCATCGCGATCTACGGACCGCCCGACGAAGGCCTACCGAAGCACCTCGCTGCAGTGCTGCTGCGCACCTACACCGAAGCCAGTGAGATCGCCTCGGAAATACTGGCAGGCATAGGCGTCAACTGGACCAACTGGCGGCAGACAGGAGACGTGGCATGAGTACGCGGATCGCGCGCCGAGACCGCCGCAACCACGAACACGGCCACGAGTGGGTAGATCCCGAGCGCGCCCAACACGAGGCCGTCGTCCGGGCCAACAGGTTCATCTACGCAGCACGCACCGGGGCAATGTGGCGCAGCCTGCGCACCCTCGCGCAGCACACCGAAGACGCACTACGGATCGCAGCCGACCTGGCGGCGGGGCGGATCAAACCGCCGCTGGAATCGCACGCACGCGAGACCTGGTGGACCGACAACGCAGCGTCTGTACAGCGCTTCGAGGCCGGAGGTGCAGCATGACCGAGGATCAGACGATGCGGAGCCTGCTCGCCGTACACCGCACCGAACTCGACGAACGCGACCAGAAGATCACCGCACTCGAAGGACAGGTCCAAGACCAAGGCTGGCAGCTCGATAGCCAACACGCGGAGCACGAGCGAACCAAGAGCGACCTGAAACGCCTACAAGTCGTCGCCACCCAGCGCGCCGACAAGATCACCAAGCTGGAAGGCGTGATCGAGTCGCTGAAACTCGAACTCGCCGACGTGCGCGCCCAGTTCACCAAAGCACGCGAAGCAGGCGACTACCAGGGAACGGTCACGTGATCGACGATGGGCCGGCGCTGGTGCACGGCGAGCACTACACCATCGGCGACCTCTACACATGGTGCTGGGCGCACGGCATGGTCCGAGGCAAACACGACTGCACACAGGAGGGGGCATGATCAAGACCACCACCACCTACATCTGTGACGGCTGCGGGTACGAGACCGACGATCCCGACGCTGACCGAGCAACCCACGCGAGCATCCACATCAAGATCAACACCACCAGACGGGAATCGCTGATGGGCATCTTCGGCGATGAAGGGTTCTCACGCTACGTACGGCGCACAGACCCCATTGACGCGTGGGTGTGCGGCGGCTGCATAAACAAGGTGCTCGCGGTCATCGGCCAACGCTACGAGCAGACACCATGACCGACGAGTCCGCATCCTTCGACGCCACCACCAGCATCATCGGCACCCGCCTCCTCATCTCCCACTACCTCCTCGACGACGGACGACAGGCATACGCCGTCCAAATGACCGGCGGCACCTCACAGATCGAAGCACTCGGGCTGCTGCGGCTGGCAGAGGGACAGGTGCTCAAAGGCAACTGGCAAACACTCGAAGAAGACGACGAATAGCCACAGCTCAACCGATAGTTACACGCATGTGATTCGATGTGCTATAGTCACCACAGCAGGTGAAGTGTCCCTGCAGCAAGTTTGCTCCCCATCGTCCTCCGGGACTGGTGGGGCTTTTTTCGTTCGGGTGGACCAACGTCTCGGATTGCCAACGCGATACCGAGAGTTCCAATGAGGGAAACCCGACAAGCGTCCAACGGGACGCACAGCGCGCCGGGGTGACGAGGCAGCCACCCCACCCCGGCGCGCACCACCAAGACGCCGCCCCACCACAGGCGGAAGACGCGCTCCCCAGGGTCCGCGCCGTTGACGACTCACGGGTATCCCACGCCGTTCAATGTGGGCGACACCAACACAGTGTCCGGCTGAGTCGGGACTGCTGCACGATCGGGTGACAGTGTCGGTGTCATGCCGCTGAGGCGGCTGTGTTGATGATCGTCTCGTATTCGACGGGCGTCAACCGGCCGAGGCGGACCTGACGG
>NZ_JBBCSS010000014.1:0-8645 GCF_037148755.1 Tsukamurella sp. USMM236 | reverse complement strand
CTACGGCGGTGGCGCGTGACGCGCGCCGAACGGTTCCAGCAGATCGAAGACCTCGGCCTCGACCCCGACGCCGACCGAACAGAAGACCTACGTCCACCCACGGATGCGCCCTGCGCGCACAAGAAAGGCGACCCGGGCTGCCACCCGAATCGCCTTGAGAACACCCACCAACACCTCTGATGAAGGAAGTTCCTGAAATGAAGACTACCGCCACCACCCCCGCCACGCCCACAGAAGTCCTCGGCCAGCTCGAGGGCTGGGATGTTGGTGCCCGCCTCACCGTGGAGGACGACGAAGGCAGCCCCATCGAGATCGTCGCGATCATCGACCGCGAGCCGGGCGAGGTAACCGTGCGTGAGTTGTGGATCCAGCGCACCGGCGACTTCTTGCCGTTCAATGCCCGCTTCGGCAGCCCCGAAGACTGGCGCGAGTTCGCCGCAGCAGTCAACGCGGTGGCGGCGTTCCTCGACGCCGACATCCTCGACGCCATCCCCAGCAAGGAGGCCGTGAGATGAGCGGGCCCTGCGGTCACGGGTTCTCGATCGCGGGCTGCGTTGGATGCCCACTCCGCGACTGCAGCGAAGCGCTGACTGCGATCGCTGACGCAGTGCGCCATTCGGACTTCGAGATGACCGGTCGTGACGCGGCGTTGATCGTGTCCCTTCTGCGGCATCAGCCGGCGGCGATAATTCCACGTGGTGACGGACGTCCCCGCCTCTCCCTGGTGGGTACCGCGTGAGCCCCCGAGTACCCCGCGAAGGGCAGTGGATGCAGGTGCGGCTCTGCGATCGCTGCGGCCGACCGCTCACCACCGCGAAGTCGAAGGGCCTCGGTGTCGGTCCGAAGTGCGCGCGGCGCGACGCCAGCTCATGAAGTCATCGCTCGAGCGAGTGCGGGAGTGGGCAGAACTCAACGGTGTTCTGCCGCTCCCGCACCGCACCGCCCACACCGACAGCACGGAGGTGTCATTCTCGGCGGCCTTGGCGTGGGCAGGGCCGTACCTCCGCCGGCACCACGACCTACCCGCGTTCGGCTCGCCTGCATGGGTCGCCGAGACAGACCAGCGCCGCAAGACGGCGGCGGCCGTGAACGCCGCCCTCATGTGGGCAATCCGAGCCGAGAACCGACAAGGCGCCCGCATCGACGCCAGCCACGAAATTTCTGAAGCCGTCGACTGGGCGACCGAAGCCCAGCATCTCGGCTACCGCAACAGCGCGAGCCACATCCAACGCCAGACGAAGGGAGCAGCATGACGGACGACGAGTTCTTCAGCGCGACCGATGAACTAAAGACGATCCACCAGTGGGCACGCGCCAAGTACGCGGCACCGTGGTCCGTGTTCTGGGCCGTTCTCCTCCGCGTCGCCGCATCCGTCGGGCCTAACGTCCAGCTGCCGGGGCTCATCGGCGGACGCGCCTCACTCAACCTCATAGTTGCGTTCGCGTCACCATCAGGCGGCGGCAAGGGCATCAGCGACAAGGTCGCCCGACAAGCCTGGCCCGGCGAAATCGAAGAACTGCCTCTCGGATCCGGCGAAGGCATCGCCGCCGCATTCAAGAAGCCCGACAACGACGACGAGCCCCACCGCACCGCAGCGATCTTCATGTGCCCCGAGATCGACACCCTCACCGGCCTCGCATCACGACAAGGCTCGGTGCTGCTCGCACAGCTGAAGTCCATGGCGATGGGCGAGCAGATCGGGCAGAGCAACGCGAGCAAGGCCACCAGCCGGATCGTGCCCGAACACAGCTATCGAGCATGTCTGTCCGTTGGCGCGCAGCCTGGACACACCGGGGTGGTCTTCGACGACACGACCGGCGGCACTCCGCAGCGGATTATCTGGGCGCTCACGATCGACCCGACCATGCCCGAGTCGCCGACGCCCGAACCCGCGCCACTCGACACCACCATCCCGGCATGGACTCCCGACGGCGACAAAGTCGTGGAGATCCAGTACGGGCTGGCCGAGATCGCGACGACCGTGATCGGCGCCCACCTCGCCAGGCAACGCGGAGAAGCTGACGCACTCGACGGCCACGCCATGCTCACTCGGCTCAAGGTCGCTGCGCTCATCGCGATCATGCACAGGCAGTCCGTCGTCGGTGAGCGCGAATGGCGACTGTCCGAGGCAGCCATGACGAAGTCTGACGAGACCCGCGAGTGGTTGCTCCGTGAGGCGACGCGGATGGATCGCGAGAAGAACCGTGCGCGTGCGATCACGCAGGCGACTCGCGAGGAGTACTTCACCGACCGCATGCACGACCGCGCAAAGGCAGCGCTGCTTCGTCGACTCGAGAAGGTCGACGAGGAGTCCGCGGGCAAGCTGCGGGGGCAGCTGAAGGCGAATCTCCGCGAGCACTTCGGCAGTGCGATCGCTGAGCTTGTCTACGAGGGGGCGGTGCTTGAGATCCCGACCGAGCGGGGTACCCGCTACAGCGTTTCCAAAAGTCCAACGTTGGACCAGGTCCAACCCATGAAAGAGCAGGTCAAGTGCGTTGGACTCAGGTCCAACGTTGGACCTGGAGTTGACTCGAATCCAGCGAGTGAGGCGGAAATGTCCCGATCTTCTGTTGCTGCCCGACGGTGCACCGTGTGCTTCCTCGACCTCCCCGCGGCGAACCTCACCGGTGTGTGCGACGACTGCGGCGACGGCGAGCAGATCCAGCGACGCGAACCTGCCCCCGCACGCGAGCTGCGGCCGGTGACCATGGGCCAGCTCGAGCGCCGACGACTCAAAGGCCTGGCGGTATGAGCCAGCACAACCCACTGCACAAAGGAGGCCACATGATCCAGCTCAAGCCCGACCACGACATCGGTGTACGTCCCGCCCGCGAGGCCGGCCACATCGCCATCACGATCGCCGGGAAGTGCTACATACTCCCCGCCGCGCTTGCCTACACTCTCGCCGACCGCATCGCTGACTCGCTCCAGGAGGCCCGCAAATGACTGACTCCGCCCCCGCCAACGAGACAGCAGGGATCGTCGCCCTGGTCCTCGAGGGCCGCCATGATGAAGCCGAAGCGCTGGTCGACCTCATGGACATCGATGAGCTGCGGCGTGCGCTCCTGGGCGCGGCCGAGATCGTCGGCGGCGTGATCGTCGAGATCGTCGCGAGGGTCGACCCTCGCACCCGGCCCGATGACGAAACCGCGATCCGGGAGCTGCGGATGAGCGTCGCTGCGCAGATTCGCGCCGCAGCGACGAAGCGGACATGATCTTCGACGACGACGAGGTCTCGTTCCTGCGGTTCTTGGTGGACCTGTTCGTCGATGACCATCATCAGCGTGGCTTCCCGGTCCCCAAGTGGATGTCCGCCCTGCAGAGCAGGCTGCAGAGCGGTGCCACCTCGGTTGAGGAGCCGGCGGACCTCGCTGCACCCGAGTACTTGTCGGTGACGGAGGTCGCGTCGGAGTTGGGGATCTCGACGCGGTGCGCGCGGCGGCGGGTCGCGCGGATCGGGATGAAGATCGGGAACCAGTGGGTCGTCAGCCGGGACGCGCTGCCAACCCGAGACGCCGCATAGGGTCCGAAGTCGGACCCCCTCTCCAGCAACCATATTCACACTTAGGGAAGTCGAGGAACGACTGAAGTAGGTGTGACGGTATTGGCGGAACTGGCTCAGGCATGGATCACCGTGACGGCGACCACGCGGCACATGGAGCGGGACATCCGCAGTGCTGTCCTCCGGGCGGAACGCGGCGCACGGGTCAACGTTGACGGTGACACCGATCCGCTGCGCCGCAGCATCGATCAGGCCTTCGCCCGCGCCCAGGTGCAGAGCCGTACTGCGGGCCGCGTGATGGGGCAGAACCTGGGCCGCGAGGCTGGTTCCGCCCTTTCGCGCGAGCTGAAGGTCGCGCTCGGCGCCGTCAGCGTGGGAAGTCTGCCCGCCGTCGCCACCGCGCTGACGACAGTGGCGGGTTCCCTGCAGCAGGTCACTCAGGCCGGCCTCGTGCTGCCGGGTGTCCTCGCGGGTGCCGGCACCTCGCTCGCGACGCTGAAGCTCGGCACCGCCGGTGTCGGCGATGCGATGAAGACGATGTGGGCGGCTGCGGCCTCCGGTGACGCGAAGGATCTGAAGAAGGCGGCCGAAGCCCTCGAGGGCGTGTCCCCGAACGCCAAGGCCGCGGTCACCGAGGTCGGCAAACTGCACGGCTCGCTGTCGAAGCTGAAGGCAACGGTGCAGGACAACATGTTCGCGGGCACCGACCAGGGCCTACGGACCCTCGCCGAACGCACCCTGCCGACGGTGAACCGCGGCCTCGATCAGACATCGAAGGCATGGGGCGCCACATTCCGTGAACTCCTCCGCGTCGGCGCCGACTCCTCCACCGTGAGCATCGTCGACCGCATCTTCGGCAACACCGCCGACGCCCAGAGCCGCGCGAACCGCGCGATCTCCCCGATGGTCTCCGCTTTGGGTGAGCTGGCCGCGACAGGCACGGGTTCGCTGCCCCGGATCGCCGACGGCCTCACGTCCGTGTCCGAGCGTTTCAACGCCTTCGTCACCGGGGCCGCCTCGGATGGCCGACTGAACCAGTGGATCGACGAGGGCATCGACGGGGTGTCGGCGCTGGGCCGCACCACCCTGGGTGTCGGGCAGATGTTCACGGCGTTGACGAAGGCTGCCGGCGGCGGCGATGGGCTCCTCACTGCTCTCGATCGTGGAGCGACGGGGCTCGCGGCGTTCATGAACTCCGCTGAGGGCCAGTCGAAGCTGCAGGAGTTCTTCTCTGACGGCCGCGAGCAGCTGCAGCAGTGGGTTCCGATTCTGCAGTCGATCCCGCCGGTGTTCGGGTCCATCGTGGACGTCTCGTCGACTTTCACTACCGCCGTGCTCACACCGATCTCGTCCGTAGCGAAGTACCTCGCCGACCACGCCGGGCTGGTCAAGGTGGCCGCCGCCGCGTGGCTGCTCTTCCGCACCGTCCCTGGCATCATCGGCGGCATCCAGTCCCGTCTGGGAGGGCTGGCACTCGGCACCAACCAGGTGACGGGGCAGACCCGAACGTTGGGCTCGGCGCTGTCCGGCATGGGAGCGACGATGCGCGCCGCCGCGTCCGCGAACCAGACCCTGGTGTCGTCGAACGGCGCCATCCTCGGGCAGGGCCGTCAGCTCACCGGGCACATCAACAACTGGAACAACGGCGCCGCCGCGATGGCCCGCAGCATGGGACAGAGCGCCGTGCAGTTCGGCCGCTTCGGGTCCGCGGTCGGCACTCTCGGTACGAAGATCCCGGTGCTCGCGAACATGCAACAGGCCTTCGTACGGAGCGCTACTGCCGCGGAGCGATTCGGGCGTACAGCTGGCGCTGTCAGCGCGGCTGGGGCCGCGGTGACCTCCTCGATGGGTGGTATCGGTAAGGCTGCCGGCGGCGTCGTCGGCGCGCTCGGTGGTCCCTGGGGCGCAGCTTTCGCGGGTGCCGGCATCGCCGCCGTGGCGATCATCGGCAAGAACCAGAAGTCCGCGGCCTCGTTCGACGCTGTGCAGGCTTCGATCAGGGCGTCCGCCGACGCCCAGGCCGATCTGAACGCCGCCTTGATGAAATCTCGAGGCGCTTACGACGACGACGTCGCCTCGAGCGCGTCCGACCGAATCGCGAAGCTCCGACGCGAACTCGACGACCGGGCTAGTCGTGAGGGCTCCCCGCTGGACAACTTCCGCGCTGAGGGCGAGAGCCTGTTCAGCTGGAACTCGATGATCGGCGGCGAAGGCCGGACCACCCAGGCTGACGCGATCAAGGCGCAGGCAGATGAAGCTAGGGCTGCCCAGGAAGCCCTTCAGGGTCTCGGCCTCACGCAGCAGGAACTCGCTAGCCGCACGTACGGATCCTCTGGCGCCTTCAATGCCATGGTCCGCCAGCTTGAGGCCACCGGCAACGGCGGTAAGAAGGCGGCGGCCGAGTTGCAGGGTGTGCGCGCCGCCTATCACCTGACGCAGCAGGCTGCCGAGCGTACGACGCCCGGCATCTCCCAGATGTCGGTGGCGATGCAAGTTCTCGGTGACAAGACCTCGACGACGGCGAACCGCACCGCGGCGTTGAAGACCGCGATCGATGCGTTGAATCCGGCCCGAGCGAAGGGCGATGCGATCGCCGAGCACGATCGAGTGCTGCGCCAGATAGCGGATTCCACCCAGGAGGCTCTCGACAAGACCAAGGGCTTCGGCAAGGAACTGCTGTCGGCTGAGTTCGGCGTCAGCAGCGCGACGGCCAATGGTGAGGCGCTTCGTCAGAAGCTGCTCGACCTGTCGTCCGCGTCGATCTCTGCCGCCGCGGCGGGCAGGCCCCTCGCGGAGATTCACGCGATCAACGCCGCGCGCCTCAAGGAGCTGGCCGCTCAATCTGGGATCACGGTCGACGAGATCACTGGAGCGTTCAACACGCTCGGCGGCCGAGACATCGAGCTGACCGCGCGTCTCGCCGGCGCCCCCGAGACAGTGCAGCAGATCGGACAGATCGCCAGGGCAATGCAGGCGGCGAAGATCGGCGAGAAGAAGGTCATCCCGATCACCGTCGACGACAAGGCGATCGCGGCGCTCAAGACCATCGACATCGAGGTGACCCGCCTCCCGGACGGCAAGGGCATCGAGGTCGTCGCCAAGACCGAGACCGCACGCGCGCAGCTCGCCAACGTGACCCAGGCCCTCACATCGTTGCCACCCGGCAAGGCAGTCGACATGTCCGCGCCCGGCGGCCAGGCAGTCGTGAGCCTCCTGCGCGCCGCGAACATCGAGGTGACCTCCCACAACGGGAAAGACATCGAGGTGGCGTCCCCGAACGCACCGGCCGTCAAGGCGCTCCTGGAAGCTCTGAACCTGGAGGTCATCAACCACAACGGCAAGAACATCGTGGTGTCGCAGTCCGGCCTGGAGACCGTGCAGGAGCAGGTACGGAAGTTCCTGGCCGCCCCGGCGGTGAAGACGGTGACGGTGGTCGGCACCGGGCTGAGTGTCAGCACCGATGCTCAGGGCAACCGCGGAGCGGTACCCGATCGAGCGCACGGGGCCATCGTGCCCATGGCGAACGGCGGACTCCGACACATCCAGAAGCCCACCACCGCTGGGATCTATGCCGGCCGCGGGGCGGGCACCATCTTCGCCGAGCGTGAGACCGGGGGCGAGGCCTACGTGCCGCTCGCTCCGGGGAAGCGGAAGCGCTCCACGGCGATCCTCGCCGAAACCGCCCGTATCTTCGGCCTGCAGGTCATCAGTCCCGCCGACATGTTCCGCCGGTATGAGAACGGCGGTATCTCGGTCGAGCAGCTGAAGACTTTCGCGTCGGGGATCCAGGGTAAGAAGTACACCTGGGGCGGCGGAGGCAGCACCTTCGACGCGGACTGCTCTGGTGCGCAGTCGACGATCGCGAACTACCTGACGGGTGCGTCCGGCCGGTTCTCGACTGCGAACCAGGGTGAAGCTCTCGCCGCCCGCGGGTTCCTCCAGGGCGACCCGCCTGAGGGCACCGCGGCCTACGCGATCGGTTGGGTCAACGGTGGCCCCGGCGGCGGGCACACCGCGGGCACGATCATCGACACCGACGGCTCCCGGATCAACGTGGAGATGGGCGGTGCCGGCGGTAACGGCCAGTACGGCGGCCAAGCTGCCGCGGCAGCGTCGTTCCCCAGCCGCATGTACTTGCCGCTGCAGGGCCAGGACATGAACTCGTCCGGCGGCTCTGGCGCCAGCGATGACTCGTCGTCGAGCGGATCCAGCTCGGGAAGCGGGTTCGGTTCCCTCGGGACCAGCATCGGGCAGGCGCTGTTCGGTAGCCGCTCGGGTGGTGGCACGGGCGGCGGTTCGGGCACGTCGTCGAAGACGACAGCTGCCACGGCGAAGCAGTTGCGTGAGGCGCAGGACAAGGCGACGGACGCGGAGAAGGCTGCTGCGGTCGCGAAGCAGAAGGTCGCCGAGCTGGAGGCCAACCCGAAGACCAAGGCGTCGGCGCTGCAGGCCGCGAAGGACCGTGCCGAAAAGACCGAGCGTGAAGCTGCCCAGGCGAAGACCGACCTTGAAGCCCTGAAGAACAAGGGCACGGGCGCCGGCACGAAGAACTCCACCGACGGCAGCAGCAGCATGTCGGAGTTCCAGTCCGCCGGCCAGGGCTTCGTATCGGGGATGCTGCAGGCCGTCGGCCTCGACGGGTCCGTGTTCTCGAATCCGCTCGAGTGGCCGAACTTCAAGTCCGGCACCGCGCTCGCCAACTACCTCGGCTCGCTCGCCAAGACCGTCGCCGGCAACGGCAGCTCGCAGGACGTCGGCGGTCTGGTTGGTGGTGCCGGCGCTGGCCTGGGGCTGAACATCCCGAACTTGGCGGATCTCGCGAAGCCGCAGACTCCGCAGGCCCCAATCGGCCCGGGCATGCCGCTGGCCGTCCCGCAGCGCCAGGGCGACACCTACAACATCTCGGGCCTCAATCCGCGTGACGTCGTGCAGAAGATCGATTCGCGTCAGAACGCCGCATTCCGTCGACAGGGCGCCGCCCTGCACTAGCCACCAACTCCCGAACCAATCCCACACACCAAGGAGAGCACATGACGGGACTGCTGCACGATCGGGTGACAGTGTCGGTGTCATGCCGCTGAGGCGGCTGTGTTGATGATCGTCTCGTATTCGACGGGCGTCAACCGGCCGAGGCGGACCTGAC
>NZ_JBBCSS010000013.1:0-16813 GCF_037148755.1 Tsukamurella sp. USMM236 | reverse complement strand
CATCATCACGGAACTCTTTCGGATAAGGCTTAGGCACAGTAGTCATCCTTCCAGGCCGCCCTCCCGGGGCAAGCCAGATCAGATGTCACCTAACCGTGCACCAGTCCCAAGCTCTCCTCCCCTTCATAGACACGGTCATGGCGGGCCCAGCCACCTACGAAAGCCACGAAACAATCCGCCGCGCTATCGAGATCCGCAACGGAAACATCGTGAACCCGAGCATTCTGTCGTTCCAAGGTCGCACTGCTACGTACCCGCACTGAAAGGACGAGTCTGCCAGGTGTACCGGAACAAGTCGCTACGAGCGTCTGCGAAGACGGCACGTGCGCCAGCAGCGCGACCTGACCTGTTCGGCCAACCGGGCGAGCTGACTTCGGCTCACCGCGAGCCGAAAACTCCCCGTCCTCGTAGCCCAGGATGTGCCGCGCCAACGCAACGACCGTTCTAATCCCAGCAATCTAGCACTTCAGGAAACCAAATCCAGCAGGTGATGGAGGTCGGCGGTGGTCGACCGCGACCACAGATCGGGCGACCTCGCCCAGCAAGCCCCAGGGGAAGGCGGTGATGGCGCCTACGGGCCTGCAACGACAGTGAGCCGTGCTTCTGCGGCATTTGCCTGCACTGTGTGCTCAACGGCTTCGTCGGAGATTCGGGAGCGGTAGTAGGTTCGCGGCGTGGTGTCCACGACGATGACGTGCAGTTGCATCGTGCGGACGGGCTGGTTCTGCACAGTGATGGTCGCGAGCGCTCGAGCAGCGGGTACCCCATCGGTGATCGTTGGGGAGACGGAGATGTCGCCCACCCGCGAGGCGATACCCGAGGAGCGCGGGTTGGCCGTCTCAGCGGCGATGTTCCGAGCCAAGTCCTGAATCGACGATCGCTCAGGGATGCTCGCGTGGCCGCGCACCCGGCCGAGGTCAATCGCCGACTTCCGGTCGACGTTCGACATCTGCGCTGTCGCGAGCGCATCCCCCTGGTATCGGTAGAACTTCCAGCCCTCAAGGGTTGCGCGTGGGATAGCCAACGGTGCCCCGACGAGGCCAGGATCTGCGGACGCCGTACTCGCCCCCCGCGATCACCGTGACGGCGCTCAGTGTTGCACCGGCGACGAGCCGTCGGAGTTCGATAGTTCTCGTCAACATGTCGTACCTGCCCCCGTCTAATCTGTGACACGTCGTGGCTGGGTCCGCATCGCCGCACCCACGAGGTGGCAAACACTACATCCTCATTGGCAAAGTGCGGCGCCCAGCCCGGCACGAAGACGCGACGACGATGAGCCCTATCTCCACACGGACGAGGTGGTCACGCGGCACCGGGCCGCTGGACCGACGCCACTATTCGCGATCGCGTAGGGTTGATACGCTACCGACATGTCGGCTTCTCTGCAGTCTCCCGCGCACGACCCGTCGCGGTCGCCCCTTCGGTCCCCGCTGGTCCTGGCGGCGGCACTTGTGTCGATTTCGTTGCTGCTCGCGGGACTGATGGCTTGGCATCCCTGGTCCGATGCCCCTGAGGCGCGGCACATCACCGTGACCTCTACCGATCCGTCGGTCATGAAGAACGGTAAGCCGAAGGTGACCTTCATCGTCGATTGCGTCCAGGCGGGAGATCAGCTCACGTGCGACTGGGAAAACAATCGCAGTCTCGACCGCTACTAGCTCTCGGCCAACCGGTCTCTCCACGCGATCAGCTGCGGCAGGATCCAGTCCACGGTGCCTGCCGGTGGCGCACCGTAGCCGGTCAGCCACCGCTCGGCCGCCGCGGCAAGGTGCTCGTCGGTGTCGGTCCCGTGCACCTGGATCCGCTGCGCGACGGCGTGGTCAAGGTCGAGCGGCTGGCCGGCGGGGATCCACTGCAGCCAGACCGCGTCGGCCGTCCCCCAGCAGCGCATCCGTCCCGGCATCGGGCAGGTCGGCTGGCTGCTCGCGCCCGTCTCGGGCGCGGGCTTGCCGCCGAGTTCGGCTCGCATCGCGTACAGCTCCCGGCGCCAAGTTGCGACCTGCTTGGCGAGGCGGGCGTGTACGAGGGTGGCCTGCTCCCGCTGCGCGTCGAGCACCATGCTCTCGATGTTGAGGCTGTTCGTGTCCGCGGTAATGGTGAACTCGACGGCGCTGCCTCCGGGGATCAGATCGGTCAGAGTTCGGGTCCCGGTCACGGCTGCTCCTTATTCTGGGGATCAGCCGTACTCGAGCGCAGTCCGGTTGCCAGTCCCTGCGCGAGGACGGGCAATGCGAGGGCCGGCAGGTAGAGGTGAAGCCACTCCGCGCGGAGGAACGCGCCGCCGAGGCCGGCGACCAGGAGCAGGAAGATGGCAACTGCGGCGGCGAGGAGGGCGGTGCGTTCCGCTGTGGCGGTCACTGGTCGTTATCCTCGGGCTCTGGTGTGTACCAGGCGAAGGCTTCGTACCCGGCCTGCCGACCCGCGCCGATGTCCGTGACCACGTGACCACGCCCGCTGGTCCACGACCCGCTGATCTGGACTCTTCCGCCCTCGACGGCCCAGCGGTCGAGTGCTGCGGCGAGGATGCGCGGCCCGGCGATCCTCCAGTCGGCGATCGGATAGGTCGATTCGATCGGCTCTGTTCGGCTGCGGTCGACGAGAACGACGCGGTCGCCGTCGGCGCGGGGCCGTTCGTGATAGCCCAGGACGGTGTCGACCGCCTCCACGAGCTGGTCGAGCGAGCCGGACACGGCCAACTGCACCGCGTATGAGTCCTCGGGCAGCCCGTTCCTCATCAAGCCCAGCACGGTCTCGTGTATCCGCATCATCTCGGCGTCGACCGCGTCGAGCAGCTCGCGTTGGCGGCGGTTGCGGTCGGGCTCAGCCACGGACCGTCATCACCACGGTGTTGCCGTCGCGGTCGGTGAGGCGGCGCGGAAACTGTTCGGATGCCTGGTCGGCGTTGCCGAATCGGTCGCCGACGGACAGTTCGATCCTGACCCTGCTCGCCGGCCGATCGCCACGCGGATACAGCTCGATCAGCAGTCCGCCGACCTGTGCCGAGACATGCTCGGGGCCGGCAGCGTGCTTCTCGCGAGTCCAGGTCACGCCCAGCGCATCCCGGTACCACGCAGCTGAGACGTCGACGTCGTTCACGTAGAGCACCAGCGTCTGTACCTGCGGCGCGTGTCGCGCAGCCAGTGCTCGCCGGGCCCAGCTGCGTGCTTCGATCACGGCACCGTCGAGTCGTGCCCGCCACTGTTCTTGCTGATCAGAGGGCACGGCTGACCGCCTGTTCGATTTCGGCTTCGATCTCTGCGTTGAGCCTCTTCACGCCGAGGCGCACGGCGTGGTGGTTGCTGGCACCGCGTGGTGACGGCGGGATCAGGGTGCGCAGCTGCGCCGAGGCGAGGTCGACGGTCGCCCGGATCAGGTCCAGGTCGATGATCGCGCGGCGCAGGTACATCCACTCCGCGGTATGAGGCTCGGTCTGGGCGAGCGCGGTTGTCGCTGCGGCGCGCAGGCCCTCTTCGGTGTCGATCGGTGCGTCAGGGTCCATGCAGTGGATCTTCTCTTGAGGGGCTGTTATTTGCACGGGCGGGCTTGAGGCTCAAGCTATTCGGATGCGGATGTCGGTCCCTGGAGAGAGGATCAGCGGCATGGACGCCGATGATGACCTCGATACTCGCGCCAGCCTCGACTGCGTCGCTCAGCAGGCGGCGGCGCTGCATAGGCTCCTGACCTCGCTGCCGCCTGACGCCGCGCGGCGCGTCACCGGCGGCGAGAAGGACACGATCTCCCAACTGGCCTCGCGGATGCTGTGGTCCTCCACTGCGGACCTGTACCAGCAGGGGCGCTATGAGTACGCGAAGCAGGTGGTCGCGCGGGCCCGGGGCGGCGCAGCGGAGGGGATCACCGAGCTGCGGCTGGTCACGAACTCGCTCGACACCAGCGAGCAGTTCTGGCGCGCGATCTACCCTGCCGCCGTCGTGGAACGCGTCGGCGGCGAGCTCCGGATCGCACCGCCGGTCGGTCCGGCGCTGCTGCTCGTGGAGGCGATCGTAGCGCATCTGATCACGACGGTGGACATGGTCGTGCAGACCGATGCCGATGCCGCGGATCGACTGCGGGAGGCCGGATTCGAGGTCGCGGAAGACGGGACGCAGGCGGTTGACGTCAACGCGACCGACGCAACCATTCACCTGGAGGTACGCCTGTGAACACCGTCGATGAGCTGCGGGCACTGCTCGCCGGCCTGCCCGGAGACGTGCCGGTGCTGGTGAGCGGGTACGGGGGCGGCTTCGCCACGGTGGCGTACGGGGGCGTGGTCGGGATGCAGGAGCTGGATCGTGGCGCCGGCGGCGAGAACATGGGCCGGTTCGCGACGCCAGCCGACGCCGCCGAGGACATCGACGGGCGCGGCGCGGACTGGACGCACATGGTCGGCGGCACTCCACCGCGGTTGGTCGGCGAGCCCATCACGGCCGTGGTTCTGAGTCGGGAGGGACGATGAGCGTCGGTCGCGGTTGGCAGCCGCTGGTGGAGGAGCTGCGGCGGGACCTCGCCGCGGTCGGTGCGGAGCTGTCCCTCGCCTACGAGAAGTACGGCCTGCTCGCAGCCGATGTCTAGCCATGGAGCCCTACCGCGCAGGAACTGCTCGACGCGGCGGAGCGGCGCAGCGGCGGGATCTGCGAGGAATGCGGCCAGCCCGGCCGCGAGGTCCCGCTGCCGAGCGGGTGGGTGAAGACGCGCTGCGAGGAGCACGCCGCGGTGGTGCGCGACGGCGCCTACTGGACGGGCCTGAGCAGGTCGGTCGAGCGTGGCGGGTACACCGCGGTGGGCCCCGTCGAGCTGGGACCCGCAGCGCCTCTGCGGCTGAGCAGGATCACGCTGTACACCCCGGTGCCTGTGCTGCGCCATGTCGCCGAGGCCTACGGCGCGGCGCTGAACGCCGAGCCCGTGACCAGCACCGATGAGCGCGGTGAGCTGGTCGAGATGACCGACGTCACGGGCTTCACCATCGAGCTCCGTCCCGTCGAGGCAGCGGAGGTGCCCACCGTTACGCGGCTGGAGTTCCGTGGTCCCGGCGCCGCGGCCGCGGCTGAGCGTCTGCATGCCGAGACGGGCGATGTCCAGCGACATCTCTACGGCGGGCACTGGGACACCGTTGCGGGAAACAGCATCCGGTTGGTCGGCCCGGGCGACGAGGTGAGCACCGAGGAGCGGGCACGGATCAGCGAGGCGATCCGGCGCGGCGAACTCGAGGACGAGCTCGAGCGGATGAACGAGGAGAAGCAGTGAGCGTTCCGTGGCCCATCGTCGGTGTCGAGTCCCGCGGCGGCGCCGTGGTGCGGTTACGCCACGCCGACGGCACGGTGGCGGACCATGACTTCGAGTACCTGGTCGGGCAGCCCGGCGTCTTCCGGCACCTCACCGAGGAGCTGATCCCGGAGGCCGGCATCTGCGACGGCGGCACGGTCGGTTGGGAGACGGAGGCCGGCGTCATCGACCTGGCACCCGACGCGCTGTGGGAACACGCCGTGCTCGGGTTCTGCCCGGGTGGCGTCTGCCGCGGGTGGACCCCGGAGCACACCGTCCTGGTGCACCGCGGCGGGTGAGTCTGCAGACACAGCAGGGGAGGCAGTCGAATCGACTGCCTCCCCTGCGTACGTGTGCGTACGGCCGATCACGCGGCGCGCGCTGCCGCGATGACCCGATCGATCTCGTCGGCCTCTACCAAGGTTCTGCGCCCGAACTTCACGACCACCAGCTCGCCGCGCTGGCGCATCCGGTACAGATATTCTCGGCTCACGCGGAGGATGTCCGCGGTCTCTTCCATCGTGTACAGCTTCTGCGGCGTGTCAGCCGCGAGGTTCTCATTCATGCCGCAGATGATCGCTTGGACCGCTGACATCACCAACTGAGACGTCGCGACACGCCGAAACAGCGGCGTACGTGGTGGCCGACGCTGCCACAGTTCTGCCACTAAGCCCTTCTGCGCGAGCCTGGCTGAGTGCTGCGAAGTGCACGTCAGGACACGTCGGTCGGATCCGCTACGGTCAGGTTTACCCAGTTAGCGGTGACTTGAAAGCGAGCGTGGGTGAAACCACCGGGGGTTCAAATCCCTCCGCTTCCGCAGGTCAGGGGCGGTTTCCGGGAGCACGGCAGTGGGCCTGGGAATCGCCCGTTGACACAGATTGACACATTCGTCTGGGGAATGCCCTCGGCGTGTCGCCCTCTGCGGCTTGGCTCACCCTTCTCTTTGAGGTGAAGTGCCCGGCCATGGCGAGAAGACCTGACTACGTGACCCGCGTCGAGACTGGCGCGGGCAACCGCTACGAGGTTCGCATCAACACCCTGCGCGCGAACGGACGCAGGTCTCAGCAGAAGCGGAGGTTCGCGACTGTCGAGGCCGCGGTCGCCTGGCACAGCAAGATCACCGCCGAGGTGTCCGCCGGCACGCATATCGCGCCGTCTGAACTCACGGCGCGCGCCGCCTGCGAGGCTTGGCTGACGGGGGAAGCGCATCAAGGCCGACGACGCACGACGCGTACCCCGTCGCGCTGGCTCCCGTGATCGAGAAGTACTGCGACAAGCTCGTGCAGAAGATCACCAAGGCCGACGTAGAGAACCTGGTGATCGAGCTGAGTACCGGCACTGGGCCCCGTGGTGCATGGAAGCGCACGTCGATCAACCCGATGCTCGCGCGCTGGCGCAGCGTGTGGAAGGACCTGCACGCACAGGGCGTCCTTCCGCGCAACGTCGTGGCGCTCGTCGAGCCGCTGCGCAAGCCGCACGGGCAGCTGGAGCTCAAGCTCGACGGGGTCCTCAGTGAAGCCGAGGTCGAGCGGCTCGTCGCTGCGCATGTGCGACCGGAGCATTGTGGACAATGTCCACAATGCTCCTCGGCCCGACGGAAACTCTCGGGACCACGCCCTGCGCAAGCTCCGCACGGACGCGCCGGAGCTGCACGAGAAGGTGCTCGCCGGCGAGCTGACGCCGCATGCCGCGATGGTGCAGGCGGGGTTCAGGCACCGCACCTTCACCGACGAGCTGCACAAGGACCGCCCGCTGTGGGTCTGCGTGAACGACGGACCGGTGTTCAGCGCCCGGCCGGAACTCGGAGACCGCGACTTCTACTAGGTCGGCGAGTACGTCGACGAGCTCAACCGCGCACGCTGACGGTTCGCCCGGCCTGAGACAGCATCAAGTAGCCCGAGCGCCCGCTACCTTCAAGGGTGGCGGGCGTTCCTCGTTCGATCTACCGCGTGTAGAGGGTCGCGGTCTCAGGCTCTGGCGCTGGCACGTTCGGCACGACCTTCTCCAGCCAGTCTGGATCGAACACAACACCGTCCACCTTGGTTGCCTGAAGCACCTCGACGCCGACATCTACGAGGGAATCCACGTCAGCCCGAGGCGAGAAGGTCACCTCAAGCACGTCGTCGGGCCACAGTCCGTTCTCGACGCGGTCGATCTGCAGGCTCACACCCCAATCGCCTGCGAGCTCGCCGCTTCCAGGCGCCCAGTTCAGGACGTGGTAGGCCGGGCTGAGCTCGTCGACAACGAGAACGTCGCCTAGTACGAAGACCAAACGAAAATGCTGGTTCTGCCGTCGTCTTCGGCCGCGTATACGCGAAGCGTAGAACGCGTGCGAACCGGCTGATCACGCCTACCCTTATCCAGTTCGTAATGCTTCGGAAGAGTGCGAGGCGCATCGGAGGTCCGGTGAGGCCAATCCGTCAGAATCTTTTCGTCTAGCTCTGGTCCAGACTTCCTGAGATCCGACGCATTCATGAATTGCTGCAGTTCACCGGTGGGGATCGAGAATATTATGAACGCTTCACCAGTGACCAGCCCCGTGGTGCGGATGGCCACAAATTCGACCTGCGCTGACTGAGGAAGTTGAATTTGAGCGTTATCCAACTGTCGCGCTGCTTCCGAGTGGCGAGCGTTCGTCTCTTGAAAATACCTGACATCGCTTCCCTGGCTGGCGCAGGATAGCGTGAACAGCACCGCGAGCGAGATGAGCGCGAAGCGTGAAAAAATGCCCGATTCGCCAATCCTACCGGCTCCAAACATGACGTTCCCTACCTTAGTTCAATGTGGCTCCGGTAGTGCCCAGTTGCCCGCTCGCCGCGAGAACATCTGACGTTCCAACGGTTCGGAATTCCTGCGCGACTCCTTGGTCAACCATGGCGACGAGGTCGGCATTACTGATGCCCTGAGCCGCCAGTACGGTTGGAGCGTCCGCTCCCGCCGCAAAATTATAGTGATCGTAGATACTCACGGCGTAATTCGAAGACCAATCATAGCCATTCTCGGTCGCCGTGACAACCATCCGGCCAACCATTTGATACGAATGATCCCCAAGAAGTAGTCGGTAATCCCTGGTAAGAAAACTTGCAGGCGCCTTTTCCCAGTCGGTCTTGAAGTAAATAGTTCGAGTTTCGCCAGGTTTCATGGGGGCTCCATTTAATGCTGTTTGATTGGCCATTGAGCGCAGCCTGTCGTTGATCGTAGACTGATACTGAGAGGTGCCGATGACCTTATTCATATCCTTTGCCCAGATCACGAAGTCCCCAGAATTGGGATTCAAGTAGTGCTTCAACCCTTGAAGGGTAGGCGTTAGGACTCCCGTCAGAAGTCCAGCGTTCAACTCTGCGGCCAGGGCTCGAGCTTGTCCGTACTGTGCAGAAGCCTTTGGTCGAATCGTGCCGAACCTGTTGTTGGATTGCTGCAAATCCGCCTCCGGCTTAGGCGGATAGGCCGTTCTTCCGAAAGCGTCACCCACAGGGTAGGTTGTAATCAAATCATTGTACACCATTGTGGGATCGCCCTGATCGTCAAGCGTGCGAGTAAACGTAGAATTCTCGACCGCAGTGTCCGACTCCGAGATCTTCTTCCGTCGGTACGTTCCGGCGAGCGCGGCGATCTCGGCGGCCTGGTACGGGGTGCCGGAGTTCTTGTCGCGGTTCTCATCGCTGCTGCGCTGCTGGTCGTCGTCGCGGTCGCGTGCCTTGCTCGAGGTCGTCGAGGTGGTGGTCTCGGGTGTCGGGGTGCGCAGCCGTGGGGTCGTGGTCGGCACTCGTGGGGTGGTTGCCGGGGTGTTCGGCGCCGTGGTGACCGGGTTCTGGCCGGTCTGGGGCGGGTTGGCCTGCCCGGTCTGCGGGGCCTGCGGGGCCTGGGTGGGGCCGCAGTTGAGGATGCAACCGTTCGAGGGGCTGTCGCCGGTGGGCATGGTCGGGACCTGCCCTTGCACGGTCGGGGTGCTTCCGTTGCCCTGCTGCGGCGGGGTGTCCGGTGGGGTGTAGCCGGGCACGGTGGTGTTCGGTGCTTGCGGGGCGGTGGTGTTGCCGCCGTTGCCCTGGGTGGGCTGTGGGCCCATGGTCGGCTGCGGCCCGCAGGTGTTGCTGCCGTCCGGGCAGGGCGCTGCGTTGGCGGGCGCATCAGTGAGGCCGGCGGGGAGAAGGACCAGCGCGGCCGCGACACCGACCGCACCGATCGCGGCGGCGACCCGGGCGCTGGGCGAGGCGGGGCCGTCACCGGAATGGAGGGTCGGGTTCGAGTCGCGGAGTTCGCGGACGCCCTTCCAGAACACGAGCCCGATGAGGCCGGAGAGGAGGAAGTAGCCGAGGAAGACCACCGGCACGGGAGTCCAGTAGCGGGCCGGGCCGAAGGTCAGCAAGAACCCGAGGACCAACAAGACCCCGGCCGCGATCGTGATGGCCCACCATCCGCCGCGGCTGATCCCCGGAGTGCCTGCAGTGACGGCGTGCGCGGGCCCACCGGTCACGGGCGAGCCGTTGGTGTCAGTCGCTGCGTCGGTGCTGACGCGCGTGACGGGGAACTGCTCCGTGTCGCCGGCGCTGTCGGTGGGTGGGTCGGAGTGGGATGCCACGTGTGCCTCGATTCGTGCGGAGAAGGGGGTGCCGCTCGGCCGGTGTATTCACGATCGGCGGTTGATGGATTCACCAGAGCACGGCCTCGTCTGCCGGTTCAACGGTCCGGCCATGTCCGGCGGGATCCCGCAGCGAATCGAAGCAGGTCAGAGGAGTGACCGTTACTGAACCGTGATCTCCGCCGGTTGTTTGCCGAAGGTCGCCGGATCGCACCGAACCGGCGGTCCGGCGCACCTATCGGTACGCCCAGCTGGCGAGGAAGGCCGCTACCGCGAGGGCCGCGACGAGGAAAACGAGCAGGCTGACGACGACGATCGCGACGGGCCGCCGATCCACCTTCTCGGGCGGCACCACCGCTTGCGGCAATGCGCGGGACGCAGTGGAAGACGCAACCGTAGTCGAGCGCTTCCACGCCTGCCGCCAGTTGTCGTCGGTCCATCCGGTGACTCGGTCGCCGTTCACTGCGACGGATCCGCTCGCGTCGGCGACGAGTCGGATGTAGGCGATGACAGGTTCGACGTCATCGAACCGGCTCGGTACGTGCTTGCCGGAGCGCCAATCGGAGAGCCGCTGGCGTGAGACGCCCGACCCGGCTGCGACCGAACTGATGCTCGGCTCGCCGGCCTCGATGAACGCTCGTTGCAGCGTCTGGGCGAGGTTCAGTTCGCCGGGGCCGGTCATCGTTTCAGGTGGTCGTAGATGTTCTGGACGTTCGACCAGAACAGCCAGCCCGCGACGATCGTGATGACGAAGAACCCGCCCCATACCGGCCAGGGGCCGATCGCGTCGACGGCCTTCGGGAGCTGCGGCAGCGTGACCGCGCAGAATACGATCAACACGGCACCGGCGGCGAAACCCAGCGCGTCCTTGAGCACGCTCCCGCGTCCCTGTTCAGCCATGCGCCCGCTCTCCTGCTCGACGGCGCGCTGTCACCGGACCTGCACCAGCTGCTCAGCGGCGGGCTTCACCGGGGCGGGCTTCGCCGGCGGTGCGGCGGCCGACGACGGCGCCGGTGCGGGCTTCGACGGTGCGGGATTCGCCGGGGACACAGCGACCGGCTTCGGTGCCACGCCCGCGGGCTTCACGGCCGGCGCCGCGGGCTTCGGGGCGGGCTTGACCGGCTCGGCCTTCTTGGCGGCTGCGATCGTGGTTCCCGCGACGGCGGGCGCAGGTGCCGGCTTCGGGTCCTCGGTGATCTTCGGCGGGTTCTTCGCCGGACCGGGGTTGTCGCGCTCGATGAACAATGGCTTGCCGTACGTCGTGATCGCGGAATCGCCCTGATCGGTCGACAGCGTCGCCGTCGCGTACGCCCGGACCTGCGCGCCGCCGAGGCACGAGTCCATTGCGATCCGGGTCTCCTTGGTCACCACGTACCCGGACTGCCCGGCGAGGCTCTTCTTGGCGATCGGGAAGTCCTTGGACGTGCCCGGTGCGATGGTGCCGGTCATGGTTCCCGACGTGGTGACCGTGTCGCCGAGCGTTCCCGAGACGCCGGGCGTGATGGACCCGTTCACCGAGCCGCTGCCCTGCCCGCCGCTCGAACCGCCCTGGCCGCCCGCGGTGGCTCCGACGGTGCCCGACAGCGATGGCGTCACCGAGGCGTTCACCGCGTTCGACAGGGTGCCGCCGATCTGCAGGTTCTGCGGCGTGGCCGCGCACGCCAAGGTCAGACCCACCGTGATCGACGCGCTCCGGATCGGCACCTTCGGCTTGTTCTTCGGATCCTTGAACTCGATCAGTCCCTCACCGGCGATCGAGACGATCGCCTCGTACGTGTTGAGTGCCCGTCCGAGCGGGATGATCGACCGCAGCTCCTCGCCGTACTTCCACGCCCGGATCACGTAGCCCTCGCGCGTCTCCAGCGCACGGGAGGTGTCGGCGAACAAGCCCGTCCGGATGGCTCCGGGGCGCGGCGCCTTGTCCGCTGCCGGCGGTGCCGCCGCGACGACGCCACCGGCGAGCACCGTGGCCCCCACGACGCCGAACGCTCCGGCCCTCCACAGCTGCTTCCGGATCCCGCGATCTCGTCGCCGACGCTCGAGGTTGCCCGGCCGCGCAGCCTGGTTCACACCAGCACGGTTCATCTTGTCCCCCTGCTCAAGAAATTCACTTCAGTCACATAAACAACTCTGGTCACACTGAAGCAGAGGTTTCGGTCTTTTGGAAGCCCCGCGAAGGACCGTTATGAAACTGACACATCCACGAATCGCGATCTCGAATTCCGCTCGAGCGTGCTTGCGGACATGTTGTCGCAGCTCAACGTTCCGGGCAGGCTGTACCGGCGGCGCGGAGTGCGCGTGAGTCATCATGGCGTAGATCACACGCAGGCGCCTCTGCTCGCGGCGCAGTGTTGATGCGCTTGCGCTCTTCGTCGTGATCGGCGTCCTGGACCACGCGGGCCGCCGGAATGCAGGGTGTGCTGACGTTTACCGATTGGGTTCAGCCCAGGCCGTTCTCGTACCAGAACACCACGAGCTGGGTCCGATCACGCAGCTGAAGCTTGTGCAGGATCCTGCCGATGTGGGTCTTGACGGTCTCCTCGGCGATGGCGAGGCCGGCAGCGATCTCCTTGTTGGACAGCCCGGTCGCGACCGCCTTGAGGACCTCGCGCTCCCGACCGGTGAGGCGGGCGAGCGCGCCGGTGTCCACGGGCTCGTAGGCCTTCGAGTACTTCCGAACCAGGCGCACGGTGACGGACGGGGAGAGCAGCACGTTCCCGTCGGCGGCCTCCAGGATCGCCGACGTGATCACGTCGGGAGTCGACGACTTGAGCAGGAAGCCGCTCACGCCCACACGGAGGGCCTCGTAGACGTACTCGTCGAGGTCGAACGTCGTGAGCAGCACGACTTTCGTCGACTTGGTCCGGTCGCCGAGTGCCTCCCGGGCGACTTCGAGGCCGCTGAGGAGCGGCATCCGGATGTCGAGGAGCATGACGTCGACATCGTGCCGGCGGGCCTGGATCAGGGCGTCGCCGCCGTTGACGGCCTCGCCGACGACGGTGATCGAGGAGTGGCGGGACAGGATCTTTCGGATCGCCGTGCGGATAGCAGGGTCGTCGTCGGCGAGGAGTACCGATACCACCGGTCAGGCCTCCTTCACGAGGGTGACGTCGAGTTCGAAGACACCGTCGCGGGTGCGGATGGCGAGGTCGTGGCCGTTCTTCTCCAGCCGGGTCCTCATGCCCGTGAGCCCCCGGCCGGGGAGGATCTCCTCGTGATCGGCGGCATTGGCGATCGTGAGGCGAACGACCGGGCCCTCGTCAGTGACGGCGAGGCGGAGCGCCTTCGTCGCCCCGTGTTGCACGGCGTTCGTGATCGCCTGTCGAGCCACGAGGTACGCCTCGTCGCGTAGGGGTCGCGCGACGCCGTCGAGGACGTCGGTGCCCCGGTGTTCGATCCGTACGCCGAGTTCCTCCCACGCGGCGATGAGCCCGTCGAGCGAGTCCAGCGCAGTCCCGGGGTCACGGAACGCCTCCGTCGGGGACCCTTCGAGAACGGAACGGATCTCGGAGAGGGCGACGGCGGCGGACGATGCGATCTCGGTCAGTGCACGGTCCTTCTCGGCGAATGAGCTCGCGCGCCCCTCCTGGGAGGTCGCGGTCAGCGAGATGGCGGCGAGGTGGTGGCCGACGATGTCGTGGACCTGCACGGAGAGCGCGGAGCGTTGGGCCTCGGCGTCCCGCTGGATCTCGTCGACGGCACGTAGGTGCCGCTCCTCCTGGAGGCGTGTCGAGGACTCTCGCAGATGCACGATCAGCCGGATCAGGAGCACGAGAGTCGCTCCTGCGAGGAGGCCGGCGAGGAAGTAGCCCGGGGGCATGTGGTGACGGAACACGGCGACCGATGCCGTCGCCGCGATCGCGGCAAGACAGCAGGCGGCCGCCCGGTCGGAGGTCCGGGCGGCGGCGGTCCCGATCACCACGATCCCGACGAGGATGCTCGCGGCGGACCAGGGGAACCGGACGTCAGGCGCGAGCGCCGACACCGCGACCACGCCGCCGCAATGCACAGCGATCGCCGCGATCGGCCACCGTCGCACCAGCACAAGAGGGAGCGCCTGGAGCACGGAGACCGCGACGCCGACGGAGAACGTGGGAAAGAGAGTCGCGTTCGGGACGAGGGCGAGCAAGGCCATGGCGACGCCGCCGGCGAGCGATACGACCGCTGCGAGGACCGTCGACCACCGTGCGCGGCCACGCGGCCGACGCTCGTCACCTGCCCTGCTCATTGCGTCCATCGTGCAGTCACCGTAGCCCGGGTGACGGGGCCCGGACCGTTCTCACGGCTGAAGTTGGCTCTTTCGGGGGACTCCGATCCCGCTGGTGGACACCAAGGTGGACGCCATGGACACGATCGGGCTACCTCGACAGGAAACACTCTCGCGCATCATGATTCCGTGGCATGGAGCGAAACCGCTGGTTCGTTTCGTCGGTGCGACGGGCGCGGCCGGCCTCGCCGTTCACGCCTTCGTCCTGGGTACCTCCACGCGGATGGAACCGCACGAGGTCTGGGCTGTGTTCGCCTTCGTCGGCTACTGCGCGGGTGCTGGAATGATCCTCTGCCGAAGGTCCTTCGGTGCGATCGTTGCGGTGCTGGCCGGGTTCTGTGTCGTCATCCCCTTCGCCGCACTGGTCCTGCGGAGGTTGTCTCAGCACGAGGTCGGCATCGTCCGCGACGGGGCAGTCCGCGTGCTCTCCAGCGGCAGCCCGTACGTGAGCGAGCCGGCAGTGGTCGACGATGTCTTCCCGTACTTCCCGCTCATGAGTGTCTTCGGGGTTCCCGGGGCCGCGCTCGGCGGGAGTCCTCTCGGTGATCCGCGGATCTACTTCACCCTGTTCTTCGTCGTGGTGACGTGGATGGGCCTGCGTAGGTTGGTCGCAGCGAGGACCTCGGCGCTGGTCCTGTTGCTCGTCTCGGCGTGTCCGCTCGTGGCGATTCCGATCGCCACCGGCGGGGTGGACCTTCCGGTCGTCGCGCTGGCGGGCCTCGCGGTGATAACCCTATGGACGGGCGAGTACCGGCTCAATGCCGTGGTGGTGGGGATCGGGTGCGCGATCAAGTTCACGTTCTGGCCGCTCGCGGTGATGATGCTCGTCGTTCAGATCCGCCGCGGCAGGAGGATGGAGATCCGGCGGTGGGGCGTCGTCGTGGCGGGGATCGTCGTCGGCACCGTGCTGCCGGCCGCATTGATCGATCCGCGGGGGTTCGTTCGAAGCGCGCTCGAGTTCCCGCTGGGACTCTCCTCGATCACGTCGCCCGCCGGTACCGGCCTCGTCGGAGGTCCACTCGCCGCGCAGGGCGGCCTCGGCTACGCCGGTATCGTTGTGGTCCTGGTGGTCTCGGCGGCGGCGATCGCGTGGTGGATTCTGACGAAGCGGTGCCTGACGCTCGCGGACCTGCTCCTCCTCGCCGCCGCCGGATACTCGGTCCTCTTCGTCGTCTCGCCGGTCTCCCGCGCAGGCTACTTCGTTCTGCCCTTCGTCTTGATCGTCCTCGCGGTGGTGGACGGCCTCGCCGGGGCGCGTCCGCATCGGGCGGCGGCCGCCCTGACGTCGACTGCGCAGTGAGACGAGAGGCCCTCCGCCTGACGGTGGCGCTTGCTCGTCGGGGGTGCTACTGTGAAAGCGGTTGATTTTCTTGGTGACACGCTCGCGAAGACTTTCCGCGGCAGTTCTACACCAGATCTCTGTGACACTCAGTTGCCTTGGTTTCGCGTATCTCCGCAGGCCCGGGATCGATCGTCGATCCCGTACAGATACTCAGGAGAGTAACAACATGGCAGCACAGGGCACCGTCAAGTGGTTCAACGCCGACAAGGGTTTCGGGTTCATCACCCCGGACAACGGCGGCAAGGATCTGTTCGTGCACTTCTCCGGCATTCTCGGCAACGGCGGCTTCCGCAGCCTCGATGAGAACGATCGGGTGAGCTTCGAGGAGGAGGCCGGCGACCGCGGGCCCCAGGCCGTCGCGGTGCAGAAGATCTAGTTTCCATACCGCACGAATAGCCGGCGGCGCTCAGGAGAATCCTCCTGGAGCGCTGCCGGTTTCGTCGTTCTGCGTCAGCCGGCTACGGGCCCCAGCCACACGTTGAGGCGACAGGGCTACGTCATCGACAGCAGGGTGCAAGCGATAAAGACGGCTGCGACGATCCACGGCCACTTGCGCCGTGTCCGCGCTTTCTCGGGTGCTTCGTCAGTCATGTCTCTCCTCGTTATCCGGGGTCATCGTTCCTGGAGCATGGCGGTGGCGGTGTGCTCCGCCTGCTGCTGCGTCGTGTTCGGCGCGATCAGCCCGAAGGCGATCGTGGCGTTCGGGCCGGCGAACACGATCAGGCCCGACGGGTGCGCCGGATCGAGCTCGACGAGATCACCCATGATCTCCATCCGCGGCTCGCGGCGGTCCCAGTCGGACGTGCTATAGCTGATGCGGGTGAGTGTCCTCAGGCGAACTCCGATCGTGGGGATGACGGTGGGCAACTCGTGGTCGAGGTGCCGGCTCCGCGGCCACCACACGCCCGCGATGTGATGAGGGAGCGCCGAGGGGCTGCGCAGCAGTACCCGGCCGGGCACCGGGCGGCCGATCGGAACCGGCGGCCGCCGCAGCATGTCGAGCAGTTCGGACGGCGTCGCCCTATCGCGACTCACGGCAACATTCGGTGGTGGCGGGCATGGGTCCGTCTCGTCGGCGCGATCGCGCGTACTCGATCGCGGTCCCCGGGTCCGGGGGAGGAGGCGAGGTGTTCCTCGCGGGTGCCCCGCACTGTAGGGGTGCTGAAACGCGCAGAACCGTGGCGGGTAGGAGGAAAACGGCCTACCGCAGAACGTCTTTCGAGTCTAGCAGTTCCGCTTGGCCGCTGCCCGAGCGAGCGAGCGGTCGCGCATCTCCTCGAACTTGACGGCGGCGGCTTCGAGCTCGTCGAGGAAGGCGGCGAGTTCCTCGCGGGTGCGCTCGCCTTCGGCGGTGAAGTCTTCGCGC
>NZ_JBBCSS010000012.1:0-23019 GCF_037148755.1 Tsukamurella sp. USMM236 | reverse complement strand
CCACATCATCACGGAACTCTTTCGGATAAGGCTTAGGCACAGTAGTCATCCTTCCAGGCCGCCCTCCCGGGGCAAGCCAGATCAGATGTCACCTAACCGTGCACCAGTCCCAAGTTCCATGCGCCGCTGCTCGCTATGGGCTTGTTTGCGGTGACTGATCACATCGGAGTGATCACGACGCTGCACACCACACACCATAAGCCCGCGCACGCCGCGCGAATGGGCGCCACACTCGACGCCTTTAGTGGCGGCCGCTGGGGTTGGAACGTCGTGACAGGGTTCGGCGACCCTGAGGCGCGCTTGTTCGGTGATGAGAACCTGGTTGAGCATGACCGCCGCTACGCCATGGCGGGCGAGTTCGTCGAGGTTGTCAAGCGTCTCTGGGCGGACGAGGAAGCTGTGGACTTCGAGGGCGACTATTACCGCGTTGACGGCCGAATCAAGGCGCCCCGCCCGCTCCAGCGTCCACACCCACTCCTCGTGAGCGCTGGCGGGTCACCGGCTGGTATGGCCTTTGCCGCTCGACATTGCGACCAACTCGTCGTTGCCGGCAACAGCCTAGACAAGGTGCGAGAGACCGGACATCGCGTCGAATCCGTACTTGAGAGCGTCGGGCGTGCAGCTCCGCTAGGTACGACTCCGTTCGCCATAGTCATTGTTCGCGAGGAAGAGGGCGAGGCTGAGGAGACCTACGAACGGCTCACGAGGTCGCTCAACGAGGACGCAACGATGGAGTTGGCCGCCGATATCCTGGGCGGAATCGACTCTGTTCGCGCGCTGTTCGAGGAACAAGGGTCTGAGGCAGCTGCGCGGGCGTGGGGCAGTGGTCAGGGGATACTCAAGATTTTCGGCACCAGCGAGCAGGTGGCAAGGCAACTGATCGCTCTCAAACAGCACACCGCCACATCGAACGTGCTCGTCAACTTCCCGTTGTGGAATCCAGCCGAGGTTCGGGCCTTCGCGCCCGTGCTCGATCACTTGCGAGAAGAAGGGATCTGGAGCCCGCCCAGCGAGCGGAACTACTCCTGGTGATCGAGCGGGTGGACGGCATCGTGCGCGGAAACTCGGGGGCGCGGTCGTTGACGGGTCCGGAATGATCGGCCTCTCGCGCACGGTTCTCACGCGGTAAGAGCAGTCGCGGACTCGTCCAAAAGGCTGCGCCGCCGCCGGTTATTCGCTTCGAAGGGCCGATGAGGCGGCAAGTACCCACGTGAGCTCAATGATCGTCTCAGTCTCGTCGAGTGAGCACTCGGTGAGTTCCTCGAACCGGCTCAGCCGGTATCGGAGGGTGTTCCTGTGGACGGGGATGCTGGCCGCTGCTCGCGCAGCGTTCCGGTCGTGATTGAGCCAGGCCTGAAGCGCCTCGATGATGAGCTCTCCGAACGCGCCATGCTCGCGCAAGGGAACTAGATATCGACGGTCGAGGAACGCGTTGAGGGCGTATTGCGCCGGCACCGCGACCCGCCAGCTGACCGATTCGAGGCTGTGTACGCCAGCCGTTGAGCCGACGGCGGCGAGGATGTCCCGCGCGATGACGTACGAGCTGTTGAGGGAACTGAGTGGTCGTGGCGGACCAACCGCGACAGGCATTCGTGACGATCCGGGTGGCGACGTGGTGAATCCGATGAGGCCGCCCGCGCCGGGAACTAGCATCGTTACCGATTCGCTGGCACCGGCGTTCGCCGTGCAGTCGTCAATCAGCCGAGTCGCGATGCCCTCTAACGCGTATTGCGGGACGGCAGCGACACAGATTACGTGCACGAGTGCGTCGTGATCGATGTGGAATTCGGCGCATCCAAGCCAAATATCGTGCACGGGAAGGCTGCCCGCGAGGAGGCCAGTCACCCACCGCCTACGACGTTGTTGTTCGAGCTTCGGCTGTCCGAGTGTTACATAGCGGCGGTACGTTTCGGTCGCCTGGTTGGAGAACGAGTCACTCAATCCCCACAGCAGTTGTGAGAGCTCGAGTACCGTGCCGACCGCAACGCCATGCGCGGGGGCACGATCGGCGATCCAGTGCTGGATCCCCGTGATGACGGAGCGGAATCCAGCCATGACATCGTGAAAGTCCGCACCTTGCAGTAGCTTCTCGAGAGTCGCGTGATCGGCCCCGACAATCTCGCCGCTTGGCGGTTCGCTGCCCCGGATCAAGACCGGGGCAGCGAACCGCAGGATCCGTTCGACACAGGCGGTGATCGACTCGTCGGACACCGACCGGTACGCAGGCACCTCGGCACGCAGGCGGTGGGCGCTCCCGCGGAGGAACGACTCACTTGAAACGAGGTCGTCGAGCAAAGCGACCACTCCACGGAATGACGTTTCCGCAGCCACCGCGGTAGCGCCTGGTTGCTCCTTACAGAGGATCCTTGTCATCATCGGACCGTTGGAGGACGGCCACGCGACGAGTCTGGCGTCGAGAAAATCGTCGGTCGAGGCTCGCTATCCGTTGTCTTCAAGACGCGATCGCTGAGGTCGTTCATGTCGCTGCGCTCGTACATCTCGCCAAGTCCCCGAAGTACTCCGAGCCGCAGGCCGAAGTGCCCGGCCGAACCCAAGATGCAGATCATGGCGGTTGCTCCCTTCGTGAGCCGGGAACAAGTAGTTGCGGCTCAGACATAGCGCTTCGGTCGACGAGACTTCGCGAAACTCACAAGGATGGTTCTCCATGCTGCGGCTCTTGCTGCTCGTCTAGAGCGACCTTCCGATGAGCTCCTTCATGATCTCGCTGGTTCCGCCATAGATCGTCTGGACCCGAGCGTCGGCGTACATCCTGGCGATCGGATACTCGAGGATGTAGCCGTAGCCGCCGAACAGTTGGAGGCACCGATCGATGACCTCCTTCTGCTTCTCGGTCGCCCACAGCTTCGCCATCGAGGCGGTTGCGGGATCCAGTCGGCCCGCGATCTGCTCGCCGATGCAATGGTCGATGAGTGTCTTGCCGGCCAGGACGTCGGCCTTGCATTCGGAGAGGACGAATCTGGTGTTCTGGAATTGCATCAGTGGCTTGCCGAAAGCCTTGCGCTCTTTGGCATACGCGATAGTCCGGGCGACCGCGGTCTCGGCTGCTGCGATCGCGCCGACTGCAATGATGAGTCGCTCCCGCTGCAACTGGTTCATTAGCTGATAGAAGCCCTGGCCCTCGACGCCTCCTAGGAGGTTGGCCGCGGGGACGCGCATATCGGTGAATGCCAGTTCTCTGGTGTCCTGTCCGTGCTGTCCTATCTTATCTAGGATTCGGCCGCGTTCAAAGCCGTCCAGGTCCTTGGTCTCGGCGACGAAAAGGGAAATTCCCTTTGCCCCCTGACTGGGATCGGTCTTGGCGACAATGATGAGAAGGTCGCAGTGGGTGGCGTTCGAGATGAAGGTCTTCGATCCGTTGATCAGGTAGTCGTCGCCCTGTCGGACGGCGGTCGTGCGAACAGCCTGCAGGTCAGACCCTGTCCCCGGTTCGGTCATCGCAATGGCGAGAACCGCCTCGCCCGTGGCGCATCTGGGCAGCCACCGCTTCCTCTGCTCTGCGGTGGCGTACGAATTGATGTAGTGCGCCACGATGGTCGAGTGCACGGCGAAGCCCATTGCACTGTCGCCGGCGCCGACCAGCTCCTGCTGGACGACGGACTCATGCCCGAAGTTGCCACCGGCACCGCCGAATTCCTCGGGCACATCGAGGCAGAGCAGACCCGCCGCGCCGGCCTTGTTCCAGACGTCACGGTCGACCTGGTGCTGCTGGGCCCAGCGCTCTTCGTGCGGAGTCACTTCTTTGGCGACGAACGCGGCGGCATGCACCCGAAGGGCTGCCTGGTCATCGGACTCCCAAGGGGCGCGATAGTTGGGGAACAGTTCGGACATCGTTTCTATACCTCCCAGATTCGATCGACAACGAGGTCATCCCCGACGCGAACCTTTGCGTGTGCTGTGAGCTTTCCGCCCACAAACTCAGAATGCACGCTTCCTTCGATGGTCCGGCCATTCGCCAACCGCACCGTCGCCGCGTGATCGAAGGTCAGTCGCGCCATACTCGGCGCGAGATTATTGACCTCGGCAAAATCACGCGTTGACGACTCATAGACATGGGCTTCGTCGAATGTTCTCACCGCGACGTCGGCGCCGGAGAGCATCTCAACCCCGTCGAGGATCAGGTCGCGCCCGATCTTCCACACCGGCGCGGCACTGATGATGCCGTCCGGCAGGGCGGTCGGGGGCGGCGGAAGTGTTGTCGGCACCCCGGCGCCGGGGTCGATTGTCAGCAAGTGCTGGCGGAGTCCCTGAACCTCCAGAACGGAGCTGGAGCCATCCGCTTGCACGGCCGGCAGGACGTGGGGAAAGTCGCTGCTGGAAACGACGATGCGAATCCGGTGCCCGGCGGGCACCTGGTACGCGGTCGGCGCCAACGTGACGCGCCACTGACCGGCGCCGCCGGTAATGGGGGCGATGCCCGTCGTGATCAGATGCGAACTACCGTCCGGGGCCACGTCGGCAACGCGCACGACGATACGATCGCTGGTCGTCCCCTCCCCTGTCACGACGTCGGCGGTCGGCGCTCCGATGATGACTGTGTCCTCGGTGAGCTCCTCGCCATCGATGGCCACGGCCCGCCGGTCGTCCTCCTGCTCATCCAAGGGCAGCCCGTAACCGAACGTGGGGATGTACCACGTCCCCGACTGTGTGCCCGCGACGGCGTCGCTCACCGACACCGCCGGCCAGTGTGGCGGCGCGGAGGCGCCATCGTCGGGAGCGGGGATCAATTCGCTCGAGGTGGCCGCGTCAAAGACGACACTTCGACTTTCTGCCGGGGGCCACGCCGTGTACTCGCGCCAGGATTGCGCGCTTCCCTGCACAAACACGGTCGCACCGTCGGCGTCGAACTCCGGTTCCGCTTTGTCGCGGAGCCAACGGTCCCACCAACGGAGCATCAGCTCGCGATGCTCCGCAGGCGCAATCGGAGAGGCGCTGGGCTCGACGTGCATCCACGGCCCCGCCACGAGATGCTTCCGTGTCGGGATCGCTTCGTAGGCGCGCACGCTGCCGGAGCAGAAGAGGTCGCGCCAGCCCGAGAAGCACAGCGCCGGGACGTCCACGAGAGTGGCGTCGATGGCGCGCTCCCCCCAGACCGGATCGTCGGGACCGTGCTGCCAGAAGTCGATGATGTTCGGCGTCTCGTCCAGTCGAGCTCGCCAACTCTCCATCTCGATACTGGTCGGGTTGGTGCGCACGGGTGGCAGAACCTGATCGAGCAGGGTTTTCGTTCCCCATAGACCGGTGGCCATCACACCGCCGCGTACCCCGCTCGGGTTGGCCAGGCCATCGGATCCGTCCGCGGTGAAGAAGATCGGCACTATCGCCTTCAACCCGCGCGGGCGCAGGGCGGCCGTGCGCAGCGTCATGATTCCGCCATAAGACATCCCCCACATGCCGATCGATCCATCGCACCACGGCTGGTCGGCGATCCATTCGATCGCCGCGGCGGCGTCGCGCCCCTCTTGGGGATCCAGCGGGGGCAGCATCGTTCCCGACGATCCGCCGAGGCCCCGAGGATCAATGAAGACCGAGGCGTAGCCGCGCTCGGCGAACCACGTCATCGCGTCCGCATGCGTGACGTGACCGGCCGTATCGCGCCGATAGGGCATCACGGTGACGAGCACCGGAGTCGGTGCGTCACCACTCGGTTTGATCAGGTCGGCCACGACAACACAATCATTGCCTACCGGAATCTGCACGTCGCGGATTAGCTGAGTCGTCATGTTAGATCACTTTCCGTGGAATTCGGGGGTCCGCTTTTCTTCGAAGGCCCGCTGGCCTTCGTGGCAGTCGTCCGAGCGCAGCGCGACGGCGAAGTTGCGCCGCTCGTACTCCAGGCCGTGGGCGAGCGGTGACTCCATCGACACGCGTGCCGCATCCTTCGCGAGTGCGACGGCGAGCGGAGAGTTCGCCGCGATGCGGCCGGCGAGCGCCAGCGCGGCAGTCAGCGCTTCGCCGGCGGGTGCTACCGCGGCCACCAGACCGGCGGCTTCGGCGGCCGCTGCATCCAGCGGATCGCCGCTGAGCAGCATGGCCATCGCTTTGGCCTTGCCAACGGCCCGGATTAGGCGTTGCGTGCCGCCCGCACCCGGGATCACTCCGAGCTTCACCTCCGGCACGGCGAACCGAGCGCCCGCTCCGGCGATGACCGTGTCGCAGGCCAGCGCTAGCTCGCAACCACCGCCGAAGGCTACGCCTTCGACTGCGGCGATCACCGGCTTGCGACACGCGTTAAGCACCTCCCAGGTCGGCCCGCCGCCAGCGTCGAACGACCCCAGGATCGATTCGGCGCGCAATGCGTCGAATGCGTTGATGTCAGCGCCCGCGCAGAACGCCTTCGACGATCCGGTGATGATCACTGCACGCACGGCATCGTCGTCCTTGCACGTTGCCAGGTGCGCGCCGAGCGCATCGAAAACTTCTCGGTTGAGCGCGTTGTAGGCCTTCGGGCGATTCAGGCTCAGCACGGCGACCGCGCCGACGTGCTCGCGGATCACCACTGGCTCTCCGGTAGACGCTGACGTCATTCGGTGACCCCTGTGTACACGTCGGCGTGGTCGACCCGCATGACCTTCTTGTCGAGTTTGCCGACGCTGGTGCGCGGCAGAGCGTCGACGCGAATCACGACGTCGGGCAGCTGCCACTTCGCGAACCGCCCGGCGAGCAGCTCGTGGATCTCCGCGAGGGGCACATCTTCGCCGTCGATCGTGGCGAGCAGCACGACGGGGCGTTCCTGCCACTTCGGGTGCGCGACGCCGATGACGGCCGCCTCCCGCACCCGCGGGTGTGCCACGATCGCGTTCTCCATGTCGATCGACGAGATCCATTCGCCGCCGCTCTTGACCACGTCCTTGAGCCGGTCGACGACCTTAACGTAGCCGTTCGGATGGATGGTCGCGACGTCGCCGCTCCGCCAGAAGCCGTCGATGAACCGCTCGCCGGGAACCTCGTCGAGGTCGTGGTAGCGCTCGGTGATCCACGGGCCGCGGATGAGCAGCTCGCCCTCGGCGACGCCGTCGTGCGGCAGTTCCTCGCCCGAGGGGCCGATGACCTTCAGGTCCACGCCGACGCAGGGGAGTCCCTGGCAGCGCTTGAGGTCCCAGCGCTCATCATCGGTGAGATCCGTGAGGGTCGGCTTGATGCCGCGGTTGACGGCCACGAACGGCGTCGTCTCCGTTGCTCCGTAGGCGTGGATGATGTCGGCGCCGGTGAGCTCGAAGAATCCGCGCATCATGGTCAATGGCGGCTCCGTCGCCCCACAGAGGAGCCGAGCACGGCTGAGGTCGGGCATCGCGTCGAGGGTCTTGATGTAGTCGAGCATGGGACCAAAGATCGCGGGTGCGCCGTTCGCCACGGTCACCTGCTCGGCGATCATCGCGTCGACGAGAACTGCCGTGTCCTCGGCGGTGTACCGGCCGGGGAGGACGACCTTCGCCTGCGCGTACACCGCCGACTGGGGCAGTCCCCAGCTCTGGCCGTGGAACATCGGCGTGATCAGCATGACCGAGTCCGCGGCGTTCATCCCCATGGCGGCCACCTGCGCCATGGTGTGCAGGTAGATGCCCCGGTGCGAGTAGTACACACCCTTCGGCCGGCCGGTGGTTCCCGTGGTGTAACAAGCGCTGTACGTGGACGTCTCGTCGATCACTGGCCAGTCGATCTCGTCGGAGGCCTCAGCCATGAGATCCTCGAAGAAGACCGCGTTCGGCAGGCCGGGATCCACCTCGGACGAGGGCCGGTCGGTCATCACGACCCAGGTCGTGATGCCGGGTGCGTGTGGAGCGAGTTCGCGGGCGACCGGGAGCAGGGACTCGTCGACCAGCACGACGGAGGCGCCGCTGTGGGTGGCGACGTAGCCGAGGTCCGCCGGCGAGAGGCGCAGGTTCATCTGCAGCATCGCCGCCGCCGTGCCGGGGATGGCCCAGTACAATTCGAAGTGGCGCTTGCTGTTCCAGTCCAGGATGCCGACCACGTCGGCCGGGCCCACGCCGAGTCCGCCGAGCACGTTCGCGGCCCGGCGGATACGACGGTACGCGTCGGCGTAGGTGTAGCGGTCCCAGCCGCCGTCGGGCGTGCGGTAGACGATCTCCTGTTCCGGGTAGGTCCTGGCGGCGTGCCGGATGAGGGTGGTCGTGTTGAGCTGGGTGCTGTCGCCGTGCGTGGACGGCAGCCCCTTGACAATGTCGGTCATGGTGGATGCCCTTCTAGCCGATGCGTTCGATGATGGTGGCGTTCGCGGTTCCGGTGGCCTCGCACACCGTCTGAAGTCCGAAGCGGTCTCCGCGGCGCTCGAGCTCGCAGAGGAGATCGGTCAGCATCCGCGCGCCGGTGGACCCGAGCGGGTGTCCGATGGCGACGGATCCGCCGTTGACGTTGAGCTTGTCGTCGGGGACGTCGAACTCGCGCTGGAACATCAGTGGTACCCCGGCGAAGGCCTCGTTGACCTCGAACAGGTCGATGTCGCTCGCCTCCAGTCCGGATCGGCGCAGCGCTGTGTGGCTGGCCCGCAGGATCGCGGTGAACTGGACGATCGGATCGTCCGCCGCGACGGCGAGCGCGCGGAATCGGGCGCGGGGCCGCAGGCCGTGTTCCTCGGCGAACTCGCGGCTCGCGATCAGGAGAGCGGCGGCGCCGTCGCTGAGCTGCGATGAATTCCCCGCAGTCGTCATCCCGTCCTCGGCGAAGACGGTGCGCAGCGCGGCCACCTTGGCGGGGTCCTGCTCCGCGCGGATCCCTTCGTCGCGGTCGACGAGCGGCGACGTGTCGTCGGCCGGATCTGCGTGGATCGGGACCAGCTGCTCTCGGAATCGGCCTGCGGCGGTGGCTGTGGCCGCCCGCTCGTGGCTGCGGATCCCGAACTCGTCGAGTTCGGCGCGGGTGAATCCGAACTGCTTGTTCATCAGTTCGGACGAGAGGCCCTGTGCCATGAGACCGCCGTCGTACCGCGCCAGCTCACGCGGACTGTACTGCGGTCCGAGGGGCGCGCCCGGGGTCATCGACGGTGGCATGGGGACCTGGGACATCGACTCGACGCCGCACGCGATGACCAGATCGTGCGTGCCGGCCATCACGGCCTGCGCCGCGAAGCTGACGGCCTGCTGGCCCGAGCCGCACTGCCGGTCGACTGTCACCGCCGGAACCGTCTCGGGGAGGCCTGCGGCGAGGACCGCGTGCCGTCCGAGGTTCCCCGTCTGCTGTTCGAATTGGAGCACGCATCCCGCGATGACGTCCTCGATTAAGGCCGGGTCGATCGCCGCTCGCTGGACCAGTTCGGCGATGGTGGCTCCGAGCAGGTCGACGGGGTGCCAACCGCTGAGGATGCCGTTGCGTCGACCGACGGGCGTGCGTACCGCGCCGACGATCACTGCTTCGTTGTTCGCTGCCATGGAAGTTACCTGCTCCTTTGTGCGGTGCGCGCGCCGCGCACCTCCGTGATGGGTACATCGATCCGAGCTGCCAGCTCGAGCCACTCGTCGACGCTGCGCCGCTCGAACGCCGCCGCGATACCGGCGTGGTCCTCGGCGCCGAGCGCGGTCACGAGCCTGGCGCGGAAGTGCGGCTCGATCGCAGCGACGGCCACGTGACCGTCGGCCGCGCGGTACACGCCGTACGCGGGGTCCGCACCGCCCAGGGGTGCCCCGTCGCCGAGCAGCCCGTGCCGTACGGCCGCGCCCGCATCGGCGGCCGCGTCATCGAGGACGACGCGACGGACAGCGCCCGCCCCGGTCCGGTCGCGCTCGCGAAGCGCGAGCAGCACCTCTGCGACAGCGCGTTCGGCGCCCAGCAGATCCACGACCGGCACCGTCGGCATGACGCCGGGAACCACCATGCCGTACGCCGCCTGATAGGTCAGGTCGTGCCCGGCTTCGTCGGCGCGCTCTCCGTCGTACCCGACGATCTCGACGTGGGAGAGCGCGGGACGCGCGGCGACCGCCGCATCGATCCCGAGCTTGTGAAGCGCAGACGGTCGCATCGCGGTGATCAGTACGTCAGCCGCGTCCAGTTCCGTTTCGAACACCGCACGGCCAGCATCGGTCTTGAGGTCGACTGTAAGGACCGTCTGTCCCTGTGCCAGGGCGTCGTACCAGGAGGGCGTGACAGTCCGCAGCGTATCGCCCGCCGGCCCCTCGATCTTATGAACTTGAGCACCAAGCGCGCACAGCCGCGCTGCTGCAACCGGACCGGGGACATTGACCGCGAGGGTCACTACACGAATACCGGACAGTTCTTGTGTCATGAATCACTCCTCTTGCTATACGCTCGTATAGTAGCTAGTACATATGTATGGGTCAAGCACGGTTTGTATACTCGCGGTCCAAGGAGGCTTGTGATGGGTGAACCCTTCGTTACAGGCGGCGACCTCACGGCTCGGGCGAGGATCCGGAACGCTGCGCTTGACCTCTACGCGGCATCTGGTGAGGACAAAGTGTCGATGCGCGCCGTCGCCGCAGAAGCGGGTGTCGCCGTCGGCCTCGTTCAGCATCACTTCAAGACGAAGGAGGGGCTGCGCCAGGCGGTTGACCAGCTCATCGTTGACTACCACGCGTTGGCGATCGCTGATGCTGCCCCCGACGGTGGATCGGCTGCACAGGTCGCTGCCGCCCGTGATCTCGCCGTCAGCCGGATGTTGCAGTCACATCCATCTGTGGTCAACTACATGCGGCGCGTATTACTCGATCCGTCGGCACCACCGGATGGGCTGTTAGCGCGGCTGACCGACCTGAGTAGACAGCAGGTGATCGCCCTGCGTGACGCGGGAGTGGCCTCCACAGGCCAGCCCGTCGCGGAACAGACCGTCAAACTCATGGTCCGCCAACTGGGGCGAATCTTCCTGCAGCCCATGGTCGACGCGATGTGGACACAACTTGCGGATGCAGAACACCTATCCGCGGACCAACCGGCATTGACAGTTGAGGCTGCTGTCCATCTAGGTTCGTGACCTGGGCGAGCCTGGCCTCGCCCGACTGCTCGTCGAACCTGCTTCCCCGGAATCGCTCGATGGTCCCGGGGCATTGAACTCGTACCTCACTGGTGAGGTGCGCCGCACTCGCATTTTCGGCGAGTGCTCCACTACAGAAGGGAATCAGCCATGGACGTCTCCGGCTCCTCCGTCATCGTCACCGGTGGCGCATCCGGCCTCGGCGCCGCCACCGCGAAGCGCTTCGCCGATGCCGGCGCCACCGTCTTCGGCCTCGACCTGCAGCCGTCGATCGACAAGGCCGCCCCGGTCGAGAACGTGCACCTCGTCGCGACCGACGTGACCAAGGAGGACGAGGTCCTCGCCGCGATCGCCGAGGCCGTCAAGGCGGGCCCGCTGCGCGTGGCCGTCAACTGCGCCGGCGTCGGCTGGGCGGGCCGCATCCTGTCGAAGAACGGCCCGCACGCGCTGGACCTGTTCCAGACGGTCATCAACATCAACCTGGTCGGCACGTTCAACGTGATGCGCCTGGCGGCCGACCAGATGAGCAAGCAGGAGGCCGTCGACGAGCAGGGCTCCCGCGGCCTCATCGTCAACACCGCGTCGGTCGCGGCGTTCGAGGGTCAGATCGGCCAGATCGCCTACACCGCGTCCAAGGGCGGCGTGCACGCCATGACCATCACCGCCGCGCGCGACCTGGCGCAGTTCGGCATCCGCGTGAACACCATCGCCCCCGGCACCATCAACACCCCGATGCTGGCCGGCGTGACCCCGGAGTTCAAGAAGACCCTCGAGGCGGGCATCCCGTTCCCGTCGCGCCTGGGCGAGCCGAGCGAGTACGCGCAGCTGGCCTACTTCCTCGCCGAGCACGACTACATCAACGGCGAGACGATCCGCATGGATGGCGCGCTGCGGATGGCGCCGCGCTAGATCTGCAGTTCCTCCGCCGGCGTCGCCCCGACCGCGTCCGACAGGACGAGGAGCGGGGCGACGTCACCGTCATGTCCATCAGTACCGCTTGTACCTAGATTCCGATCTTGAGCGCTCGCATACGGGCGTAAAGCGTCGTGCGGCTGATCCCGAGATCCTTCGCTGCGCGTGCCTTGTTGCCGTCGTGGACCTTAAGCGCTTCGATGATCGCGATCCGCTCCGCTCGTTCGCGTCCTGCCAGGTTCCGAGTTCGAGTAGTTGTCCGGTAGGCCTGGGGGAGATCTCGCACGGTTACGTCGCCGCTGTTTCGTCGTTTCAGTACGTCAACCATCACTGCGCGCAGTTCGTGCAAATTTCCGGGCCAAGCTCTCGTTGCGAGTGCTTCGATCACGCTCGGGAGCAGGCGGATGTCGGCCTGCGGCTCGATGTCCTTTACCAAATGCATTGCCAGCGATTCGATTTCGCCCGTGCGATCCTGCAGGTCGATGAGCTCTCGTTGCTCGACGACCATCGATGCGAGTGCCAGGTGTGGCCCCTGCAGGTCTCGCACAGGACATGAGGTCAGGACGATCGCGTGGCCCGCAGAGACCACGTCGACGACTAGCGGAATCAGTGAGCAGGGGAGAAGGTCGATGTTCTCCAGACCCACAGTCGCGTCGCTTGCGAGGATCTCCTGCAGGCGGCTGGCCCAGGCGCGTTCACCGAACGTCACCGCGTCCGCTGAATCGAGGAAGAGCGCACCCGGCCGCAGTCTGCGAGCTTCCGTGGTGCGGCCTGTTCCTGCGGTGCCATGGATCAGTACAGGCCCCATCTGAATGGCCGCGCTATCCGTGGCGTGGGCTTGTGAGGTCACCGACTGGGGTGGCGTCTCGGTGCGATTGAACCGGAAGAGTGTGCCGTCTGTAGTGCCGTCGATTCGGGTGAGGTGAACATCCACCTCGAGGCCGGAGCTCAGGCGCACTCTGGTGTGCCGGTCCGAGCTACAGTCGAGCTCTGCGGCAAGCAATCTCATCGATGCGTAGTCGCCGGGCGAAAGCAGATCGACCGCAGCCTTGTTCGTCAGAACGACATCGTCACCGAATGCGGCCAGGGCCCGATTGCGAAGAGTGGACTCGGCTTGAAAAGCTCGCATCAACAGTCGCTCTGAGGTGCCGGCCAGATCGACGAGGCGTAGTTGGATGTCCTCGACGGCTCGCACGAGAAAAGGGGCCAGGAGCGGGTTGGCATCGCCTGTCGTGCAGCTGATATCGAGGACGCCCTCTATGCGGCGGGATACCGGGCTGATGATCGGGTGTCCGTAGCACGAGTAGGGCTTGAATGGTTCGATGTAGTGTTCCTCGCCGTTGATCGCGATTCCGCGGCGGATCTCGAGCGTTGTGCCTATAGCGTTCGTGCCGATCACCTCCTCGGCGCCAGTCGCGCCCGGGCGGATACCCAGATCGTCGAGGACGGCCTCAAGTCTGCGATCGGCAAACCAGCGATACACGATGCGTCCCTGACGGTCGGCCAAAATTAGGTTGTATCGGGTGTCAATCAGTCTTTCTGCAAGCTGGTCGAGCACAGGAACCGCGGCCCGGAGCAGCCGGCTGGTGGGGTCAATGTCGATGTCCGGGTTGGCGAGTCGAGGGCCCGCGGTTGCGACGCCACTGAGTATCGAACGGTGCCAGGACATAGCGATCTCCGGGCGTTCCGGTGAGGAGACGCTCATCACACAAGCATAGGCGTGTCTTCGAGTTCGGAAGGTCAATTCGCGAATCGGGCCGCGAAACTGGATGATGCGGGGGCGCCGCTCTGGCCCACGACCGGCGGCAGCGCAGGACGTGGGCCAGAGGAATCGATCGAACAGCAGGTGCGCTCAGCCCAGGAGTGCTGGCGGCGGCAAAACGAGGCCGAAGCCTCGCTTCGTCCAGTCGTTGTCCTTGGCCTGGTGGACTGTCTTCACCTGTGTGTACTCAGCGAGGGCGTTCGGGCCGACCTCGCGTCCGATGCCACTCTGCTTGTATCCGCCAAACGGGTTTAGCGGGAAGCCCGCGTGCCAGTCGTTGACCCACACGGTGCCGGCCTCAAGCTGGTTCGCCACGTCCAACGCGCGTTCGGGCGAACCCCAGACGCCGGCGGCGAGGCCGTAGTCCGAATCGTTGGCGATTTCGATGGCTTCCTCGACGGTGTTGTAGGGAATTACCACGAGGACGGGACCGAAGACCTCTTCGCGGGCGATCCGCATTCGATTGTTGACGCCAGTGAGGATGGTGGGAGCGACCCAGGCGCCGTTGGCGAAATCGGGGCCGCCCGGCACGGTGCCTTGATACGCGAGGTTTGCGCCTTCCCGCAGTCCGATTTCGATGTAGTCGGTGACCCGCTTCAATTGGTCCAGTGAGGCGACGGGCCCCATATCGCTGGCCGGATCGTTCGGATCGCCGATCCGGATGTCTTTTGCGCGGGACACGAGTCGCTCAACGATCTCGTCGTGACGTTCGGCCGGCACGAGAAGCCTGGTGCCAGATTCGCAGACCTGGCCTGCGAACATCAGGAAGGCGTAGAGCGAACCGTCGATCGCCATGTCCAGGTTTGCGTCGTCGAGAATCACGTTCGGCCCCTTACCGCCAAGCTCAAGCGTGACTCGTTTCAGGTTGTCCGAGGCGGCCTTGTGGACCAACTTCCCGACGGCTGTCGAGCCCGTGAACGCGATCTTCCGTACATCAGGATGGCTACTCAGATGGGCTCCGACTGTCTCGCCCGGCCCTGTGATGACGTTGAGGACCCCGGGCGGAAGGCCGGCGTCTTCAGCGGATTTCGCCAGTTCGAGCAGAGTGAGGGGGGTGTTCTCATCGCACTTCAGGACAAACGTATTGCCTGCCGCGAGTGCGGGGCCAACCTTCCACCCCGCGAGAACCAGCGGAAAGTTGAACGGCACAATTCCTGCGCAGACCCCGATCGGTTCTCGCCGAAGGACGGCACGCACGTCTTCGGTCTCGGGAACGAGTGGATTGGGCTCTTCAGGCTGGAATGCTCGGGCCAGGTTTGCGAAGAACCGGAGGTTGGCTGTGCCGAGTCCAATGTGGAATGCGTTCGCGATACGGACGGTCACCCCGTTCTCTCCGGTGGCGAGCCTCGCCAGTTCAGACGCCTTCGCCTCCATGCTGTCCGCCATACGGTCGAGAACATCGCCACGTTGCTCAGGAGTCATCCGGCGCCACGTGCCCTCCTCATGGGCCGCCTTGGCGGCAGCGACCGCGGCGTCGGCGTGTCGGACCTCGCCAAACGCCACCGTCGCGGTGACATTTCCCGTTGCAGGGGAGCGGACTTCGTACTGTTCGGACGCTTCGATCCATTGCCCGTTGATGAACATGTCGTAGTGCGGCGTGTTGCTCACAAAAACCTCCAAGCGGTCGGAAGACGATCAGGAGTCACGGTAAGAGCGCATCGACCGTGCGATGTGTTCAGTTTCTGAACACTTTCAGAGCTTCGGCTGCTCCTAACGTCAGGCCGACCGAACTCAGGACCGGCAAGGCCGGTTCCGTGTCGAGCCAAAGGAGTAACTATGGAAACCTATGAATACATCGTCGCTGGAGCAGGTTCAGGCGGTTGCGCCGTGGCGGCGCGGCTGGTCGAAGGCGGTGCCAGTGTCCTGCTACTTGAGGCTGGCCCGGCCAATGACACCCCCGAGGTTCAGATCCCGGCAGCGTTCGCCCAGCTGTTCCACAGCGATCGTGACTGGGACTACCGCACCGAGCCGGAACCTACGCTCGACGGACGAACCATCTACCAGCCGCGAGCGAAGACCATGGGCGGCTGCAGCTCGATGAACTGCATGGTGCACCTTCGTGGTTGCAGCGAGGACTACGACAATTGGGCGCAGTACGGCGTCGAGGGGTGGGCGTGGTCCGATGTCGAGCCCTTCTTCGACAAGTCACCTCTCGGATGGCGCGAGTTGCCCTCTCCCGATCCTCTGAGCGAGGCGTTCGTCGAATCGGCAGTCGCGGCGGGCATCCAAGAGAACCCGACGCATTTCGGGCCCAATCTCGACGGCGTGAGCCTCTCCAAGACCACGACGCGTGACGGGCACCGCTACGACGCCGCAACCGCATATCTCGGCCCCCTGAGCAACAACTCGCTGCTCCAGATCGTCACGGGGGCGCTCATTGACAAGGTCATCGTCGAGGACGGAGTCGCCACAGGCGTGCGCTACCTGATCGATGGACAGCCCGTCGAGAGTCGCGCATCGCGCGAAGTCATCGTGAGCGCAGGTGTGTTCGGCACACCCGAGATCCTGCAACGATCCGGTATCGGTCCCGCAGACCACCTGAGCGCTCTCGGGATCACTCCTGTCGCGGACCTTCCGGCGGTAGGTGCAAATCTCATGGATCACCCTATGACGCTGATGAATTGGGAGATCGAAGGCGATCAAGTCGGCCTGTTCGATGCAGACGATCCGTCCTACGTGGCGATGTGGGCCGAGGAGGGGAAGGGGAAACTCACAAGTAACGTGGCCGAGGCCACGGCACACGTACGAACAGAACCAGGCCTTCCGGCACCTGACTTCCAGATCGTGTTCGTGCCGTCCTACTTCCGTGAGCATGGCGCCCAAGTCCACGACAAGCCGGCATTCACTCTGGGGCAGTCCTATTGGACTCCGACCAGCGTCGGAACCGTACTGATCGCGTCGGCTGACCCCCAACGGCGCGCACAAGTGCACCTCAACCTTCTGTCGGATCGGGCTGAGATTGCCGCAATGATCAGGGCAATCCGGCTCAGTAGAGAAATCGTCAGTAGCGGACCCCTTGCCAGCCATGCCGGCGTCGAGCTTTCCCCTGGTCTGCAGATCGACTCCGATGACGACCTCGAGGCGTGGATCCGTGCCAACGTCGAGCACACGTACCATCCTTCGTGCACGGTACGGATGGGTACCGACGGTGCGCTCGACTCACAGCTGCGGGTACGCGGCGTGGCCGGTCTGCGAGTTGCCGATGCGTCGGTGTTTCCGGTCATTCCGCGTGCGAACACCAACATGCCCGCAGTGGTGGTTGGCGAGCGCTGCGCCGACTTCATCATCCGGTCGAAGAAGGCCGCGGAGTCGGTTGCTGCAGCCCGATAGTCACGCTCCGGCGGTAGGTCGGAAGTCCTGGATTCGGCCGTTGCGAACGAAGCAGTGATCCGTCGCACGTAAGAACCTCGTGGTGCAGTCGTCAGAAACGCGACGAGCACCACGAGGTTCTTGCTTTGTGGCAGTCCTCGCGTGACCGTCGTGCCCACCAGCGATTGTCTGGAGCTCGCGCGTGGGCGACTGTCATGCCCGTAACATTCTCTTGAGCGGACCTTCAGGATTGGAGCGCCACGGAGATCGCGCGCCGCGAGTGACCACCGCCGGCGAATGCGCTCATCCCGGTGTTCGCCCTGGTCTATCGTTGGGGGATGGGCCTCGATGAATTCGACTGGCTTCTCGATCGGCCGTCCGACGAACAGAACCAAACCGTCTCGCCATACCGACGCGTCTTCTGACCGTGGCGGATGATGAGTTCTTCGACGGCGTAACCCGCTACCGGCGTGGGTCGAAGCGTGGATGGCGCAATGCCGCGCAACGCATCGTGCCCAGCGAGGCGAAGTACAGCCGAGTGGCGAGAGGTGGACCTTATGGGCCGCGCATTTCGGGGACAATCAGAATCACGACGACTAGCACCGGCCTACGCACCGAAGTCACGCTCTTGTCGGTGTCCCGAATTCGAGCGGAAACCTTCGTCGATCGGTCCGCTACGGAGGTGTTTGAGCGCCTATCCTGACGGCACACGCCACACGGAACCAGGAAGGATGCAGCGCGTGCATCGACGCAACAGCCTGTCTGCCTCATCCGAAGCGTGTTACACCGTGGGCACAGAGGCGCTCGCGGTCACCGTCGCAGAGCTTGAAAGCTCCTGGACAACCGAGCTCATCGCGACGACAGCCTTTCGATGCACGGAATGCGGGACCAAGGTGCACCCGACGGCACTCGGCTCGACCAAGCTTTCGCCGTCGTTTCGTGCGGGCAAGGATCCCGGACACAGCGGCGACTGCTCGAGACGGCCACGTGAGGTCGACGCAGTTGACGATCACGGCGGACCCGGGACGGCCGTCGTACCGACCGAGCTCGTCCTACTTGGTCATGTCGACGATGAACACAGCCAAGGCCAACGGCCCGCGGGCACCGTCGTTTCGCAGCGGCCGGGTCCCGGTGGCCGGCGGCGCCAGGCAGGCAGCGGAGGGACGGACCCCGACGGGCGCCGGCGGGCTCACACGCTCGAACGTATCGTTAACCACTGGCTGGCGTTAGGCAGCAAGGAGGTCCGTGCAAGGCACCCGCTCTCCATTCCCGGCGTTGACCAAAGCAACTACCTGTACTGCTTCAAACAGATTGCGCCATGGGAAGCCAAGATCGCGCGGTCAGCCCCACGGGTGTTCTACGCGCCGCTGCGTTGGCGTGTTGATCCCGTCGAGGACGGCGACGTCCTGACCTTGACCCTGCACGCAGCCAGGCGAGGAAATGCGGCCATCGAGTGCACGATGAAGGTCGACCGGCGGGGCTGGTCTGCTGCTCAGCGTGTCCGCCTCGATCGCGAGGTCAGCTTCGCTGTCCGACGAGCTCGCGAGCTATGGTTCGACTCGAAGGCGAAACACACCGAACAGCAATCGGGTGGCGTGACGATGTTCGCAGTCGCTGAGCAGGACTCCGCCGACACGACGATGTTCACCATTCGAGACCCACGCGTTGTCCACTTCACGGACCGCCCGATCACGCAGTAGCCCACGACACCCGAGATTTGACCCGCTCAACGGGGCAGATACGCGCCCATACACTCGCAGGCCTCGTCACTACCTACCGCGAGGCCTTCCCTGCGGATGCGTCGCTACGAGAGCGGCATCACGAGGAACGTCGGCGCATCGATCACATTTCAGGCGTTTCTACCCAACGCCACCTCCGGAATAGACCAGGATTAGAAGCATCCTAGGCGTGCGTGCAACTCTCGTGCGCCAAATTGCAGGCAGTGAGGTATCTGGATCGATGGCGTCAATCGAAGAGCAGGTCAAGAACTGCGACAGCGTCATATGCGAGAATATTCAGCATGCTAACGGGGACCGCGGTCTACTCGCCCAAAACCTACTCTCCCAGTTGAGGAACCTGGTCGAAGGTCTGATCCTCTGGGCGCACGCCGGCGACGCCAGCACAGAATTCAATTACAACAAGCTCTCAGCGGCGGTCCTCGATGCTAAAGCAAAAGCCAGGTTCCGCCTATTGGCGAGGTTTCATGATCTTCTTCAGTCGAGTGCATCGCACTACACACTCGACAAAGATTCCTCCGAACGCCTGATGCTCAAGTACTACGAGTACCTCATCCGCACAAGGAAACTCGTACACGATGAACTTGGCATCGCGATCCTGAACAATCTAGAACAGTTTCCCATCGATCTTGATCCGTCACTTCGGGAGTATCATGAAAAGATTGCGGAGCGGATCGCAGTCGCGCGCGCTACACCGTCCGAACCTCGTCGGGATCGCTACTACATTCACAGCTCGCGTCCCTTCTTCGCCAAGGGAAACATCTATTACGAAGTAACCTTCTCCGTGGCGCACAATACTTCGAGCAAGTTCGACCGCACGATTGCCTTCACCGACGTCGATATCACCGATCGGTACGCTGCGTATCTCGATCTCGCGACCGATTCGATTGAGGTCCTTGGTCGAAACATGCCGATCCTGATCATTCGCGATTGGGAAGTCTCGATCCGGCCCTGCGAATTCGAAAATTTCGCCAGAATTTTCGGTGCTGCACCACGAATCGAGTCGAGGAACCTCGAGTACCGCAATTTGATGGGATACCTGACTCGAACCCGCTTGAGCCTCCTTGACCTAATGGACATGGGTGATGCGGACTACGCACGTCTCCGCGCCGACATGACTGGCGACTCTGGTCGGAAACCTGTGCTCTTTCCAATTCTCGACGAGGCCCGACAGCACGTCCGGGCAGGCCGTGCCGGGTCCCGAGTGCTGCGGTACCTGATGCTTCGCATGCGCAATCAGATTATCAAGGGGCAGCTTGACTCGGAGCCCAACCCATGGCTGTCGGGGCTTCGCCTCACCTCCCGATCTGCGCCGTTCGACAGGATGCCGTTCTGTACATCTCCCGCCGGTCACGTCCCTGGGTTCGCAGACCTCGCCGCGAGCATCGATCCAACAGGTCGAAAGCATGAGCTTCTCGCACGGCGTGTTAAGAACCTGGTCGAGCAGCACGGCACAATTTACACGCCAGCAGCAGAGTTCGAAGATCTCGGGGACGTCGATGAGTTGATCGCAGCGCACAACGGCCGCCTCCCCTCCATTCCAAGGCACGCACCACGAAAGCTCAAGCACGAGAACGGCCACGTGTTCATCGTTGGATACGAAGACGCCGCAGTGGCAATTATCGAAAAGCTTCAAGAGGCAACCGGTGAAGGCGTCGAGAGACACTCCGATGATGTGAACAAATGGCTCCATACCAATCCAGAAATTATCAATGACCCTGCGAAAGCAGAGGCTCTCACCGCCCTATTCGACGAGTCTAACGTGGCCATAATCACGGGTGCTGCCGGTACAGGCAAATCAACGATGGTCAATCACATAGCCAACTACTTCTCCGCCGAGAGCAAGCTATTTCTAGCGCATACCAACACCGCTGTCGAAAACCTCAAGCGTCGGGTCGACGCTCCGAACACCCAGTTCAGCACGATTGCGAGCCACATCTATAATAGTGGTGTACAGGAGTCCTCGGTTGATGTGTTGGTGATCGACGAATGCAGTGCTATCGACAACGAGAGCATTCTCAAGGTCCTTCAGCAGACATCTTTCGATCTGCTTGTCCTCGTTGGCGACGTCTACCAGATTGAGGCAATCCAGTTTGGAAATTGGTTCAGTCTCGCACGGTCGTATATTCCGAAGAATTCCACTTTCGAGCTCACCAAACCATATCGGACTGACGACGACGCACTTCTTACGTTGTGGAGCCGAGTCCGTGGCCTCGACGACCGCATTGAGGAGTCTCTGTCTAAGAATGGCTACTCGATGGCTCTCGGCGAGGATTTGTTCACTCGTCATAGCGATGATGAGATCGTGCTGTGCTTGAATTATGACGGCCTGTATGGCATTAACAATGTCAACCGCTTCCTTCAGGCCAGCAATCCCGAGAAGGCGGTCACGTGGGGTGAGTCCACGTACAAGGTCGGCGATCCCGTATTGTTCAACGAAACGAACCGTTTCAAGAGAGTCATCTCGAACACCACGAAAGGCACGATAGCGTCCATAGAACGCGTGCCGGGACGAATTACCTTCGACGTAGACCTCAAACGTGACGTCAGCGAGGCTGAAGTATACGGGATAGATCTTCGGAAGGTCGATGACACGATCGTTCAGTTCGATGTGTTCGAGCGAGGCAACAGTGACGAGGACGACGACGTAGTTGAAACCCTCGTCCCTTTCCAGGTTGCGTATGCGGTGTCTATCCACAAGGCTCAGGGGCTTGAGTACGACTCGGTCAAGGTTGTTATCACGGATGCAAATGAGGAGCGTATCTCGCACAGTATCTTCTACACGGCAATCACACGGGCCCGCCGGCAGCTTCGCGTGTTCTGGACGCCAGAGACTCAGCAGAGGATACTGAGCCGCCTGACTGTCAGCGAAAACACGAAAGACGAGAATCTGCTGAAGAGACGGCGGGGGTTGACGCCGGTGGGTAGGCGTCCGCGACGTCAGCAGTCACGGCAGCAGCCGTAGTCTGCTCCAGCAAGTGATGGCGCACACTGCATCGACCCCCAGGATGGATACCGGGGTCTGAGATGTCGTTGGGTGCGTTCCTGTTCAGTTGATTGCGCGGAAAGCACTTCGCAGCGCGGCCGAGAGCGCTCCGCTTCTGACTACGCGGGTGACCCGCGCAATGGCTCGCCCGCTTCGTTGGTGTCGCGCGGCGATGCGAAGACGCCCCGTGCTGCCATGATCGGGTTCGGCACAGACCTCCACCACCGAGGTCCCCTTGGTCCCTTCAAAGCACTGTGTGTGGCCGCTGTGGGGGCGAATGCGCCGCCAACTGCGCGAAGGGCGAACGCGCCCTCCGAGCGCAGCATCAAGCTGGGCAGGGCTGTCGTATCGCTGGCCGGGATCGCGTGCGATTGAGGTGTTGACGACATCACGCAGGCCTTGCGGCACGTGCGGAGCGTGGTCCCAGAGGTCTGGGGTGGCGCGATTCCACAGGTCCGCAAATGTGGAGATATGCCGGTGAGGCTCGTGCCCCGCGATCAGCCAGAAGAGGGTCGCGCCGAGGCTGTAGACGTCGCTCTGTTCGCTGTAGCACCGTTCGTAGCGTGGGTCGCCAGTCATGAATGCGTACACCACCTCAGGCGCCATGGTTGTGGGGGTGCCGGCCGCATCTGCGAAACCGTGGGAGTCCATGAACTGTGCTAGGCCCAGGTCGCCGACGAGGATGTCACCTCGCTCGTCGAGAAACAAGTTGTCGGGCTTGATGTCTCGGTGAACGAGGTTGTGGTCGTGGAGCCGAGAGACCCCTTGACAGGCTTGCCGCGTCCATCCAACCGCGGTGCTGATCTCGACGCCGATCTCGGCCGGTATGCGTGCGGTGAGAGTGCCGTTGTTGGCTACATCGGTAACGATGTACGGAACCCCAGATGCCCAGTCAGCATTTCTCACCGGCAGGATGTATTCGCCTTCTAGTTGCCTCAGCACTTGTGCTTCGGTCCAGACGGAACTGACGGAACCGGGCCTCAAGAACTTCAGCGCGCAGACCTGGCTCATGAACAGGTCGTTGACTTCGAAGACCTCACCGAATGCGCCCGCGCCGAGTCTGCGGATTACCTGGTATCTGCCGGCGATGATTCGAGCGGCAGGGGTGGCGCTCATTGCTTAATCGTAGGCAGTATCGATGGCATGCGAGTGTTGGGTCTTGCCACGAAGGTCAGCGGAACTGCGATCACGGTTTCGGCTGTAGTGCTCGAGGGCGTTATCAGCGGCGGACCGTTGGACCTGACGAGGGGACTGGTGCACGGTTAGGTGACATCTGATCTGGCTTGCCCCGGGAGGGCGGCCTGGAAGGATGACTACTGTGCCTAAGCCTTATCCGAAAGAGTTCCGTGATGATGTG
>NZ_JBBCSS010000011.1:0-131195 GCF_037148755.1 Tsukamurella sp. USMM236 | reverse complement strand
GCCGTCAGGTCCGCCTCGGCCGGTTGACGCCCGTCGAATACGAGACGATCATCAACACAGCCGCCTCAGCGGCATGACACCGACACTGTCACCCGATCGTGCAGCAGTCCCGTCCTCAAGACCGCAGGCCTGCTCGAGTCCGAGCGCCGCGCCTCGTGGGTGTACTACCGCGTCATCCCCGAAGTCCTGTCCTCGCTCGCCGGGATCCTGCAGTCCGGTGACCCCGCCATCTCGTTGGAGGTTCTCTCGTGACCAGCCCCGCCCCGACGACTGAGCATCAGCCGGTCGTCGGCAAGCTCTCCACCCTCGACCGGTTCCTGCCGGTGTGGATCGGCGTCGCCATGGTCGCCGGCCTGCTGCTCGGCCGGATGATCCCGGGCCTGAACACCGCGCTGGAGAAGATCCAGGTCGACGGTGTCTCGCTGCCGATCGCGCTCGGGCTGTTGATCATGATGTACCCGGTGCTCGCGAAGGTCCGCTACGACCGCCTCGACACCGTCACCGGCGACCGCAAGCTCCTACTCGGATCCCTCTTCCTGAACTGGGTCCTCGGTCCGGCGCTGATGTTCGCCCTCGCGTGGATCTTCCTGCCCGACCTGCCCGAGTACCGCACGGGCCTGATCATCGTCGGCCTCGCCCGGTGCATCGCCATGGTGATCATCTGGAACGACCTCGCGTGCGGCGACCGGGAGGCCGCCGCGGTGCTCGTGGCACTGAACTCGGTGTTCCAGGTGATCATGTTCGCCGTCCTCGGCTGGTTCTACCTCTCGATCCTCCCGGGATGGCTCGGCCTCGAACAGACCACGATCAGCACTTCGCCGTGGCAGATCGCCAAGTCCGTGCTGATCTTCCTCGGCATCCCGCTGCTGGCCGGCTACCTCTCGCGGCGGCTCGGGGAGAAGACGAAGGGGCGGGACTGGTACGAGGCGAAGTTCCTCCCGCGCATCGGCCCGTGGGCCCTCTACGGGCTGCTGTTCACCATCGTCATCCTCTTCGCCCTGCAGGGCGAGCAGATCACCTCCCGCCCCTGGGACGTCGCCCGGATCGCGCTGCCGCTCCTGGTGTACTTCGCCGTGATGTGGGGCGGCGGGTACCTGCTCGGCGCCGTCATGGGCCTGGGCTACGAACGCACCACCACCCTCGCGTTCACCGCCGCGGGCAACAACTTCGAGCTCGCCATCGCCGTCGCGATCGCCACCTACGGCGCCACCTCCGGCCAGGCCCTCGCGGGCGTCGTCGGACCGCTCATCGAGGTCCCCGTCCTGGTCGGCCTGGTCTACGTCTCGCTGGCCCTGCGCAAGCGCTTCCCCCTCACCCCGTCCTCCACCGCCGCGACCGCGGATCCGTCCAGGAGTGTGAACTGATGCCCGACAACGAAACCCGTACGCCGAGCGTGTTGTTCGTGTGCGTGAAGAACGGCGGCAAGTCGCAGATGGCCGCGGGCCTGATGCGCAAGACCGCCGGCAGCGCGGTCGAGGTGCACTCGGCCGGCACCAAGCCTGGCTCCGCGGTCAACGGCCTGTCCGCGCAGTCGCTGGCGGAGGTCGGCGTCGACATCACTGGCGAGACCCCGAAGCCGATCGACCCGGCGCTGCTCGCTCGGGTGGACCTGGTGGTCACGCTCGGCCGCGAAGCCGTCGTCGACACCCCCGCCGGTGTCGCGCTGGTCAACTGGGACACCGACGAGCCGTCGGAGCGGGGCATCGACGGGATCGAACGGATGCGCCTCGTGCGCGACGATATCGCCGCCCGCGTCACCGCGCTGGCAGCCGAACTCACCACCCGGTAGCGACCCAGCAGGCCGGGAAGCCCGAGAAGCGGGAGAAGTCGGATGAACGCCAACGCCACGACCGAGTCAGCCGGAACACCGGAACTGCTGATGCCCCAGGCCCTGCTGTCGCGGACCGCGGAGCGGCTCGCCGCCCAGTACCGCGGGATCGTCTCCGAGCAGACCGTCGAACGGGTCGTCTTCGAGTCCTACACCGCATTGCGGCGCACCGCACGCATCCACACTCACCTGGTGACTCTCGCTGGCCGGTTCGCTGCCGAGCGTCTCGCCGCCCTGGCGCAGTCGACTGGTGCGAGCACCAAGACCGTGCCCGAGGTGCTGTTCATCTGCGTCCACAACGCGGGCCGCTCGCAGATGGCCGCCGCGCTCCTGACGCACCACGCGGCCGGGGCGGTGCACGTGCGCTCCGCCGGCTCGCTTCCTGCCGCGGTGATCAACCCGATCGTCGAGCAGGCCATGACCGAGGTCGGGCTCGATCTGGCCGCCGAGTTCCCCAAGCCGCTCACCGACGACGTGGTCGCGGCCGCGGACGTGGTGATCTCCATGGGGTGCGGCGACGCCTGCCCGGTCTACCCGGGCAAGCGGTACCTGGACTGGCAGGTCGCCGACCCCGACAACCACCCCATCGAGACCGTCCGCCTGATCCGTGACGATCTCGACCGCCGCGTGAAGGCCCTCCTCGCCGAGCTCCATCCCGCCACCACCTGACCCACCCCCTTTGATCGACCTGCTCGACGGCCTCGCTTAGCGCCGTCAGCGCCGCTGTGCCTGCTTCACCTCATTTGCCTGTTCTTGGAAGGGAACCGACACCCCATGTCTGCACGCAAGATCATCGCCATCGGCGGATCGGACGCCGGGATCTCCGCCGCCCTGCGGGCCCGCGAGCTCGACCCCATCAGCGAGGTCACCGTGGTCGTCGCCGACGCCTACCCGAACTTCTCCATCTGCGGCATCCCGTACTACGTCTCCGGCGAGGTCACCCACTGGAGCAACCTCGCCCACCGCACCGCCGCCGACCTCGCCGCCACCGGCATGACCGTGCACACCGACACCAGAGCTACCGCGATCGACCCGGCCGGACACCGCCTGACCGTCACCGGCCCCGACGGCGCCGCCCGGGACCTCGACTACGACGCCCTCGTCATCGGCACCGGCGCCGTCTCCGTGCGGCCGCCGATCGCCGGCCTCGACCACCTAGGCCCGGACGACGGCGTGCACCTGCTGCACTCGATGGGCGACACCTTCGCCGTGATGAACACCCTCACCACCAAGGACCCGAAGACCGCGATCATCATCGGCGCCGGCTACATCGGCCTCGAAATGGCCGAAGGTCTCACCGCCCGCGGCATCACCGTCACCCAGATCGAAGCCCTCCCCGAGGTGCTCCCCACCGTCGAACCCGAACTCGGCGCCCTCGTCCACGACGAACTGGTCCGCAACCGGGTCGACGTCCGCACCCACACCCTGGTCACCGCCGTCGACCGCACCGACACCGGCGCCCTGACCGTCACCACCAGCAGCGACGGCCAGACCGATCACCTCACCGCCGATCTCGTGCTCGTCGTCGTGGGCGTGCGCCCCGACACCGACCTCGCCGCCGCAGCCGGGGCGCAGCTCGGCATCAAGAACACGATCGCCGTCGACGAGCAGATGCGCACCAACCTGCCCGACGTCTTCGCCGCCGGCGACGCCGTGCACACCCACCACCGCCAGCTCGGCATCACCTGGCTCCCACTGGGCACCACCGCGCACAAGCAGGGCCGCGTCGCCGGCGAGAACGCCCTCGGCGGCACCGCCAGCTACACCGGCTCGCTCGGCACCCAAGTCGTGAAGATCTTCGACCTCGTCGCCGCCCGCACCGGCCTCAAAGCCACCGAAGCCCTCGCCGCCGACCGCGGCTGGGTACCGGTGTCGACGACCTCCACACCGGACGATCACAAGGCCTACTACCCGGGCGCCACCCCGATCAGCATCCGGATCACCGGCGACCAGAACACCGGCGCGCTGCTCGGTGCCCAGCTCATCGGGCACCGCACGGCCGAGATCTCCAAGCGCGTCGACACCTACGCCGCCGCCCTGCACCACGGCATGAGCGTCGATGCCCTCTCCGAGCTGGACCTGTCCTACACCCCGCCGCTCGGCTCCCCGTGGGACGCCGTGCAGGTCGCCGCCCAGAACTGGGTCCGCGAGCACCAGCTGCACCACCAGCGCAGCGCCCTTAGCCTGAACAGGTGACCACCAGCGACCACGACTCAACCGGGTCCGCCGCACGAGCGGCGGACCCGGCGATCGTCGCGATGCGGCCCGAGCACGGGCCACAGGTCCTCGCGATCTACCAAGTCGGCATGGACACCGGCAACGCCACCTTCGAAACCACCGCACCCAGCTGGACGGACTTCGACCAACGACACCTACCCGAGCACCGCTTCGTCGCGCTCACCCCAGGTGGTCAGGTCGCCGGATGGGTCGCCGCGGCGCCCGTCTCGGGGCGCTGCGTCTACGCCGGCGTCATCGAACACAGCATCTACGTCGACGCCGGCCACGCCGGGCAGGGCATCGGAGCCGCGCTGTTGCAGGCCCTCATCCGGTCTGCAGACGCCGCCGGGGTGTGGACCATCCAGACCGGGATCTTCCCCGAGAACCACGCCAGCCTCGCGTTGCACCGGGGCGCCGGGTTCCGCACCGTCGGCACCCGCGAACGCATCGGCCAACGCGACGGCCGCTGGCGCGACGTCGTCCTCATCGAACGACGCAACTGACTACCGCCTACGCCCATCCGGACTCAGCCGGCGTCACCGACTTCGGAACCGTCGCCCGGTTCGTCATCGGCCCCCTCAGGGGCGCGGGTGATCGACACGATCACCGACGAGCGGCGGAACTGCTCGGTATCGAAGGGACTCGCGGGATCGTCGAACCAGACCAGCGACTGATCACCGACACGCGGCCAGCGGGTCACCCTCGTGATCCGGTGCGCGATGCCGTCGTAGTCGAACGCCCCCGAGGGGCTGGCGGGGCCGGGACGGCGCGTGTAGGTCAACGTGTCCAGATCCCATACGTGCGTAGATCCCTGGGATGCCACCACCCACCGGCCGCGCATACCGTCCGCGAGCTCAACCACCGTCTCCGACGGTGGATCGTTGGCGTCCTGCGGTTGCTGGACATTCGGCTCGTTAGCCATGGGAACTCCTCGTCTCGTCGTAGGGCTCGCTGCCCCGAACGCTAGGTGGTGTTCATTTAGGCCGCTACCGGGTGAGCAGTCTTCGGACCTGGTTTCGCGGTGCCGCCACCAGTGACTTACCCGGCGGGTTCGAGGACGCGGGGATGGATCAGTTCGATCCGTGGGACGTGGATTTCGGCGCCGCCGAGGACCCGCACCCGGGGCCACTCGCCGTCGACCATCGTCAGGCCGGCCTGGGCGGGGGTGATGCCGTCCTCGGTGGGGATCAGGCACGCCTCCCCGGGGCCGGCCTTGCACCCGGGGCAACCGGTCTTGACCTCAATAGTGATTCGCGACTTCTCGAGCTCGAGCTTCTCCTCGTCGGTGGCGTGGCGCCAGCAGCCGAAACCTTCCTGGTGGCCGACCCCGGCCTGGTACAGCGGCCGCATCTGACACGGTTTCCCGTTCGTCTTCGGCCGCAGGCACTTCTGCTTGAGGCTGCGGTCGAGGTCGTCCTTCTTGGCCTTGATCCGCTCGGCGTTGAGAGCCATCTGCGTCAGGTAGTCGGCGGTGTTGTCGCCGGCCGCCTCGTACAGGGCGAACACCTGCCGCGGGGACTGAGCGCCGGTCCAGCGCCGGCTATCCGCCCCGTATACCGCAACGGGAAGCTTGCGTGCGACGATGCCGATCGCGACCTCGATATAGCGAGCCAGATCGGTGTGCATGTTGCCCACCCGCTCTGGATAGATTGCGATGCCGTACTCGGTCTCGATCCGTGCGGCCTCGCGGTTGAATCCGTCGACGGCGATCTCCACCTGCCGCAATGCGGTCATCAGAGGTGTGTGATCGAGCGGTGCGGGCTCGGGCTTGTGGCGCGGGGTGCGGTTGCGATCTGATCTTCGTGACATTGGTACGAGCGTGCCAGTAACCAGTTCGGAGGTTGCTCGACGGTGGCGCACTGCTTGGTAGGAGCGGTGTGCGAAATGCGCGCGCGAAATACCAGGGGCATACCCTCGAACCCAAACGAACAGACCGAGACGGCGCACGTTTCGGTGCCGGCGCGCAGAGCACACGTGACTGTCCTACATCGGCGTCCCCCGAAGTCCCGAGGGACACCAAGCAGGTCGCCCGGAACTGGGTCCGCGAACGCAAGCTGCACCGTCCGCGGACCGCACGGATCCCGCCCCGGTACCGCGCCGAGGCCCGTGGCGTGGGGCTACACGGCTAGCCGGATCACCGGCACCGGGCTCGCGGACGGCTGCGTCGGCGGGAGCGCGGTGACGCGGCCGGCGCGGACGCCGTTGGCGATGACGACGATCTCGGCGAGTTCGTGGACGGCGACGACGGCGGCGAGGCCGAGGACACCGAACAGCGCGAGCGGGATGAGGATCGCGATCAACCCGAGGGACAGACCGACGTTCTGCAGCATGATCTTCCGGGCGCGGCGGGCGTGATCGAGGGCCTGCGGCAGGGTCCGCAGGTCCTCGCCCATGAGCGCGACGTCCGCGGTTTCGATCGCGACGTCCGAGCCCATGGCACCCATGGCGATGCCGAGGTCAGCGGTGGCCAAGGCCGGGGCGTCGTTGACGCCGTCGCCGACCATCGCGGTGAACCGGTCCTTGCGGAGCTCGCCGATGATCCGGGCCTTGTCCTCGGGTCGCAGGTCGGCGTGCACGTCGTTGATCCCGGCGATCTGCGCCAGGGCGGTGGCGGTGGCGGTGTTGTCGCCGGTGAGCATCGCGACGGTGGCTCCGCCGCGGTGCAGGTTGTCGATGACCTCGCGGGCTTCGGGGCGCAGCTCGTCGCGGACCGCGACCGCGCCGATGACCTGTCCGTCGTCTTCGACGAGGACCGCGGTGGCGCCGCCGGCTTGCATGGCCGCGACCCGCGCTGCGAGTGGGCCCGGGTCGATCCAGCCGGGCTGGCCGAGCCTGGCGGGGCGCCCGTCGACGAGGCCGGTCAGCCCGGCCCCGGGCACGGCCTGCACCTCGGCCGCCGCTGTGGTGTGGTCACCGTTGGCGGTGAGGATCGCCCGCGCCAGGGGGTGTTCGCTGTGTGCTTCGAGCGCCGCGGCCACCGCGAGCACGTGGTCAAGATTCTCCGGGGTTTCAGCGCTGCTCTGATCGGTAGTAGCTGCGATGTCGACGACGGCGGGGCGGTTCGCGGTCAGGGTGCCGGTCTTGTCGAGGGCGACGGTGCGGACGCGCCCGAGGGCTTCGAGGGCGGCGCCGCCCTTGACCAGGACGCCGATCTTGCTGGCGGCGCCGATCGCGGCGACGACGGTGACGGGGACGGAAATCGCCAGCGCGCACGGGGAGGCAGCGACCAGCACGACCAGGGCCCGCTCGATCCACGTTGCGGGGTCACCGAGAAGGGACCCGAGGACCGCGATCGCGGCGGCGAAGATCATGATCGCCGGCACCAGAGGCTTGGCGATGGTGTCGGCCAGGCGCTGCGCGTCGCCCTTGCGGGACTGCTCGGCCTCGACGATCTGCACGATCTTGGCCAGCGAGTTGTTCTCCGCGGTGGTGGTGACCTCGACCGTGAGGGCGCCGGTGCCGTTGATCGACCCGGCGAACACCTCGTCACCGGGGCCGGCTTCGACGGGCACGGATTCGCCGGTGATCGCCGAAACATCCAGGGCGGTCCGGCCGTCCGTGATCCGGCCGTCGGTAGCGATCCGCTCACCGGGCTTGACCAGCATCCGGTCCCCGACCGCCAGCTCGGACGGGGAGACCGTGGTCGGGACGCCATCACGAAGCACGGTCGCGGTGTCGGGGACGAGGTTGAGCAGCGCCCGCAGGCCGCGGCGGGTCCGCGAGACCGCGTACTCCTCGAGGCCCTCGCTGATCGAGAACAGCACGGCGAGCATCGCGGCTTCGCCGACCTCGCCGAGGATCACCGCGCCGACGGCGGCGATCGTCATCAGCGTCCCGACGCCGATCTTGCCCTTGGCCAGGCGCCGCAGCGTGGACGGAACGAACGTCCACCCGCCGATCAGCAGCGCGATCCACTCCAGCACCAACGACAGACGCTGTGGGCCGCCGCTCCACCCGACGATGTACGCGGCGAGCAGGAACACCGCCGCGGCCGCGGCGGCCTGCAGCTCCCGCACCTGCCACCAATGCTCCGGTGCCTGCTCGTCCTCGCCGGCGGGCTCGTCGTGCCCGCACCCGCACGCGTCGCTCATCGCCCCACCACCGCCGACGCCGAACCGCTCTCCGTGCCTGCTGTGTCCGGGCAGCAGCACTCGGCGCTGTCGGTGCCGTAGTTCGGGCACAGCGCCACCGCATTGCCGGTCGCCGCGAGCAGCGTCTCCGCCGCCGCGAGTAGATCCATCAACTCCGGGCGGGCGAGGCTGTAGAAGACCTGCCGGCCCTCCGGACGGCCCTGCACCAGCCCGCAGTCCCGCAGGCACGCCACGTGCGCCGACACCGTCGACTGCGCCAGGCCCAACTCGGCCATCAGATCCGCCACCCGCGCCTCGCCACCGTGGGCCAGCCGGGTCGCGATCGCCAACCGGGTCCCGTCGGAGAGGCTGTGGAACAACGCGACCGCGGGATCGAGCTGTGCGCCCGTCGCCACCGAACACTCATTCATCGTCATACGGCGATGATAGCGGCATTCTGTGGTGTAATCGAGTTCTCGCGAGGAACGGGCCGCCGAACGGTGGCCTGAGCGGGTGTTGGGAGCTGCTGGGTATGCCATCGATGTCGACGATCGAGTCCCTGTTCTGCCGCAGCACGCCGTGGGAGGCAGCGACGCGGCGGTGGGTGTTGCCGTGGGCGTTGCAGGGCGTGCGTCCCACGGGGAGGGTGCTGGAGATCGGCGGCGGCGGGGGCGCGATGGCCGCGCAGCTGCTCGCGGCGAGCACCCCGGCGGATCAGGTGCAGCTCACCGTCACCGATTTCGACCCCGTGATGGTCGACGCCGCGCAGGATCGGTTGCAGCGCTTCGGTGACCGCGCCGTGGCGCAGGTGGCCGACGCCACCGCGTTGCCCTTCGGGGACGGGGAGTTCGACACCGTCGTCTCGTTCATCATGTTGCACCACGTCGTGGACTGGGAGCAGGCCCTCTGCGAAGCCGCCCGGGTGCTGCGCCCCGGCGGAACCCTGGTCGGCTACGACCTGCTCGGTACCGCGCCGGCGCGGCTGCTGCACCGGCTCGAAGGTGCACCGCACCGGTTCATCGACCGCGGCCAGTTGCGCCCGCACCTGGCGGGCCTGCCGCTGCGGGATCTCACCGTCCGGGAGAACGCGGCCTCGACCCGCTTCCGCGCGATCCGCACCGCAGGCCGATGACCACGCCAGGGCCCGACCGCGGGCCCCGCCACGGGCATCACCACGGTGCGCGGCCCGAGCTGGGCGGCCTCGAACAGGTGGAGGTCTCCGTGGCCTTCGTCGACCTCGCCGGCTACAGCGTGCTCACCGAGATGTGCGGCGACCAGGAGGCCGCCGAGCTCGCGATCCGGCTCGCGGACCAGGCCCGCCGGGCCCTGCACCCAGATTCCCGGCTGGTCAAGACCATCGGCGATGCGGTGATGCTCACCGCCGAGACCGCCGACGCGATGCTGGCCACGATCACCACCCTCGCCGATCACGCCGCCGACGAGGACGGATTCCTCGCCCTGCGCGCCGGGATCCACCACGGCACCGCGGTGAGCCGCGACGGAGACCTGTTCGGGCACGCGGTCAACATCGCCGCCCGCATCACCGCCCTCGCCGGCGCCGGCCAGGCCGTCATCACCGACCAGGTCCTGTCCGCCGCCACTCGCGCCGGTGTGCCCACCGCCGCCCTCGGCCCGCGAAGCCTGCGCAACATCAGCACCCCAATCGAACTGCACAGCATCACTTTCACCGTGACCCGACACCCGCACGACCCGATCTGCGGAGCCCGCATCGACCCGGCGACCGCCCCCGCACACCGGCACACCGACACCGGCCGATGGTGGTTCTGCTCAGCTGACTGCGCCCGCCGATTCGACCGAGCGACCACCCCGACCACCATCACCACCACTGCCGCTACCACCTCTGACGCTGCAGCGAGCTCCGTAACCTCACCCGCGGGGTCAGCGATCACGTCACGAGGAGGTGACCGGTGATGATCTCGACCGTGCTGCAAGCGGTGGGCCTGTTCGTGGCCACCAACATCGACGACATCATCGTCATCTCTCTGTTCTTCGCCCGCGGCGCGGGCCAGCGGCACCTGACGGCCAAGATCACCGCCGGGCAGTACTTCGGATTCGCCGGCATCCTCGCCGTCGCGGTGCTGATCGCCCTCGGTGCCGGCGCATTCCTCCCCGTCGAGGCGATCCCGTACTTCGGGCTCGTCCCTCTGGTCCTGGGGCTGAGGGCAGCGTGGTCGAGCTGGCGCGAATACCGCGACAACGACGGCGATGACGATAGCGATGGTGACTCCGCGACGGGCAAGGGTTCGGGGAACGCGGTCGGCGTCCTGGGCGTGGCGGGCGTGACCTTCGCCAACGGCGGCGACAACATCGGCGTGTACGTGCCCGTCTTCGTCAACATCAGCCACACCGCTATCGCCGCCTACTGCGTGGTCTTCCTGATCCTGGTTGGGGCACTGGTCTACATCGCCCGGTTCGTCGCCACCCGCCGAAGCATCGCCGAGATCCTCGAACAGTGGGAAAGCGTGCTGTTTCCCCTGGTGCTGATCACCCTCGGTGTCGTCATCCTGGTCTCGGGCGGCGCATTCGGCCTGTAGGCAGGTTGGTCAGTGTTGTCGGGTATGGCGCTTACATGCGCCGGTGGCGAGCAGGGCGCGGAGCTTCGGGCGATGGGCTATCAGGCTTCCTCGGCGGAATTGCCGGATTCGATGATCCAGCACACCTCGGCTGTCTGCGATGGGTCGCCATGCAACGCGTTGTCAAGCAATCCTGCCAGCGTGACCTCCAGTGATCGGAGTTCCGTGACCTTGTTTCGGACGTGGTCGAGGCGTTCGGTTAGCAGCTGGATCACCTGAGCGCAGGGCGCTATTCCCTGGTCGTGCAGTCCAAGGATCTCTCGTACCTCCCGCAGCGGCAGCCCCGCCGCTTGGGCATTGCGGATGAAGCGCAGCCGATCAACCGACTCCGGCCCATAGTCACGGTATCCGGACGACGTACGTGCGGGTTCAGGCAGAAGCCCGCTGTCCTCGTAGAACCGCAGAGTCTTCGGTGCGAGCCCACTGTGACGTGCTAATTCGCCGATTCTCATCGCTCCTCCTTGACCTTCCATCTTACTGGAAGGTTCAGGATGGTGGTTGCGGGACCGGCCGCAGCAGTTCACTCGGTGCGTTCGCTGGTCTCTCGCGACTTGCGTAGATCACCAGGTGGCCAGGACTGGACGGACGACATGGAAGGGTGGGCAATCGGGTGAGCACAGTGCGCAACCTCGGGAGTTTCGGTGTCGCATCAGCGGTGGTGTTCGCGGCGTCGTGGTGGATCGGCGGGGTGTTCGGCCCCGACCCCGATACCCCGAGCCCGCCGACGAGCGTCGGGCCACACGGCCCCGTCTCCTCCAGTCATGCCAGAGCGGCAGCGCCGCTGCCGTCGTGGGGGCAGACTCCGGCGTCGAGCCTGCACGCGACGTCGCCGGCAACCGATTCGGCGGTCACCGTGCCCGTATCGCCGCCCAGCGTGCACGTGGGTGGAGCAGCGTCCCCGGCGCCGGTGGGTCCGCCAGCCGCATCCGGGGGCGGCACCGAGCCCGGTACAGCGAGCGCCGACCGCGTCAGTGATGTGACCGCGGTCGCGTCTACCTCCGTCCCCGAAGCGGCTCGACCGGGCGGCCCGGAGGGCTCGATGCCCAGCGCAACTGTCGCGTCCGGAAACGGACGCGGAGTGGGCCCGCTCGATAGCGCTGGCGCTCCCGGCCTGACCGCAAGGGTGATCGACAAGGTGGGCGACACGGCGGTCTCACGGCCCGGTGCAGGTTCTCCTACTGCAGGTCACGAGAACCCGGCACCGGAGAACACACAGACCAATCCCCCGTCCGATTCGTCGGCAGTCGCACGTGGACGTGCATCGACCTCAAGCGCGAAGGACAAGAGCGAACGATGAGCACCAACCTGGACCAGGACGAGCCCACTGCAGCGCGATCCCAGCAGGTATCGTTAATGATCGGCGGCATGACCTGCGGATCGTGCGCCGCCCAGATCGAACGCAAGCTCAACAAGCTCGACGGTGTGCAGGCCACCGTCAACTTCGCCACCGAGAAGGCGGTGGTGCAGCACCCTGCGCAGATGCCGCTCGAAGACATCACAGCGGTGGTCAAAGCGGCGGGATACACCGCTGCACCCATGCAGCTGCGTGAGCAGGCGCAGCGCGGCGACGAGGGCCAAAACTCCGATGCAGGAGCCGATCACCACACTGAGCAGCTACGTCAGCGGGTGTTGATCTGCGTGGCGCTCGCGGTTCCGGTGATCGCGCTCGCGATGATACCGGTGCTGCAGTTCGACTACTGGCAATGGCTTTCGCTGACCCTCGCCGCACCGGTGGTGGTGTGGGGGGCGTGGCCGTTTCACCGGGCCGCTTGGAGTAACGCCCGCCACGGCACAGCGACGATGGACACACTCATCTCTGTCGGGGTCGCCGCAGCCTTTGTCTGGACCCTCTACGCTCTGTTTCTGGGCACCGCGGGTGAGAAGGCGATGCGGCACGGATTCAGCCTGACCGTCGAGCGAGCAGGCGCGAGCGGCAACATCTATCTCGAGGTCGCAGCCGGCGTGACAGCGGCGATCCTGACCGGCAGGTTCTTCGAGGCCCGGTCCAAGCGCCGCGCCGGAGCGGCGCTACGCACGCTGCTTGAGCTTGGCGCCAAAGATGTCGCAGTCCTGCGAGACGACCACGAAGAACGCATTCCGATCGACCAGCTTGCAGTCGGTGACCGATTCATCGTGCGACCAGGTGAGAAGATCGCCACTGACGGTGAGATTACCGAGGGCAACTCGGCCGTCGACGCTGCAATGCTCACCGGCGAATCCGTCCCGGTCGAGGTCGCCCCCGGCGATCGGGTCGCAGGCGCCACCGTCAACGTCGGCGGCCGGCTGGTCGTGCGGGCCACCAGGGTGGGTGCCGATACGCAGCTTGCCCAGATGGCCCAGCTCGTCGAGGACGCCCAGAACGGCAAGGCCGAAATTCAACGCCTCGCCGACCGGGTCTCAGCTGTTTTCGTCCCCGTCGTGATCCTGCTCGCCCTGGCGACCCTCGGATATTGGTGGGGCGCCGGATACGGCGCCGCCGCCGGTTTCAGCGCAGCGGTTGCGGTCCTGATCATCGCGTGCCCCTGCGGCCTCGGCCTCGCCACCCCGACCGCACTGCTGGTCGGCACCGGGCGCGGCGCGCAACTGGGCATCGTGATCAAGGGCCCGGAAGTTCTCGAATCAACGCGCCGCATTGACACCGTGGTGCTGGACAAGACCGGCACCGTCACCAGCGGGAAGATGAGCTTGATCGGCGTCCACACCGTTGCCGGTGTCACCGCGGAGCAAGCGCTCAGGCTCGCGGGAGCCCTCGAAGACGCCTCCGAGCACCCCATCGCCCGGGCGATCGCCGCAGGTGCCCGAGAACGAGGCGGGGCGCTGCCAGCGGTTCAGGACTTCACCAACATCGAAGGTCTCGGTGTCACAGGCATCGTTGAGGGTCACACCGTGACTGTCGGCCGGACAGGACTACTCACCGATCAGGGCATCGAGGTGTCTGCGCGGCTCCTTGCGGACAAAGTGAGCGCGGAGGCTCAGGGGCGCACCTGTGTCGCTGTCGCCTGGGACGGTCAGGCCCGAGCAGTGCTCGTGGTGGCGGACACGGTCAAACCTACCTCCGCCGAAGCGATCGCGGGCCTGCGTCGCTTGGGCCTGCGGCCTGTCCTGCTCACTGGCGACAACGACACGGTTGCGCGATCGGTCGCCGCCGATGTCGGCATCACCGACGTCATCGCCGATGTTCTCCCCAAGGACAAGGTCGATGCCGTGGTGCGACTGCAGCGAGGCGGCGCCGTGGTCGCCATGGTCGGCGACGGCGTCAACGACGCCGCGGCCCTCGCCCAGGCCGACCTCGGCCTGGCCATGGGGACCGGCACCGACGCTGCGATCGAAGCCAGCGATCTGACGCTCGTCCGCGGGGATCTTCGTGCTGCAGTCGACGCGATCCGTCTGGCCCGGCGCACCCTGCGCACCATCAAAGGCAATCTGTTCTGGGCATTCGCTTACAACGTCGCAGCGATCCCGCTGGCCGCACTCGGACTGCTCAACCCACTGGTCGCGGGCACCGCCATGGCCTTCTCCAGCGTCTTCGTCGTCTCCAACAGCCTGCGGCTGCGGACCTTCCGCAGCACCGTCCCCGCCGAGAATCATGCCAGCGGCCCCCGCACGGCAAGGTCCAGGCTGAAGCGCGCAGTCCTGCCGATGCTGTTGGCAATTGTGGTACTGATCGCAGGCGCCGCGGCAGCTTTCAGCGATACCGCCACCGTCCTGGATGATCTCGTACCGACCTTGCTCCTACTGAGCGTCGGTGGACTCATCGGACTTGGCGGCGCGCTGGTCGGCTTCTTGATCGCGGGCCGGCGCAACCCATGATTGCCGCGCCAGTATCTACAGCCGACGCACCGCTCCGCCATCGCTCGATTGACCTGCCAGACCCCAATTCGAATCATCAGAGATCGGCTCTTCGTCTTTGTTCGGCAACAACATTCGAGAGGTAACATCGTGAATCTCACCGCCGTCCTACTCACCGGCCTCTTCGCCGGAGGCGTCTCGTGCGCAGCGGTACAAGGTGGCCTCCTGACCGGTCTGATCACCCGGCAACGCGCTCACATCGTCAAAGTCCCTGCCACTGAACCCGGCGGCAGCCAGCGCGGCGCTCTGCCTCGCCGCACCCTTCTCGCGAATGTTGGTGAGGACTTGACCCCGGTGGCCGGGTTCCTCGTCGGCAAACTCCTCGCCTACGCCGTGCTCGGCGCCCTCCTCGGTGCCCTCGGATCGATCGTCCAGTTATCGGTGGGGGCGCGAACCTGGCTGCAGATCGTTGCAGGTCTCCTGATCCTCGTGCTCGGACTCGCGCAACTCGGCATCCCTGGTTTTCGCTCGATCGTCATCGAGCCGCCCGTTTCGTGGGCGCGATTCGTGCGTGGCAGAGCACGGTCGCGCCAAGCCTTCGCTCCAGGCCTCCTCGGGCTGGCCACCGTGCTCATCCCGTGTGGTGTCACGCTGTCGGTCGAAGCGCTCGCCCTCGCCTCTGGGTCAGCAGCGCAAGGCGCAGCCATCATGGCCGTGTTCGTCGTCGGCACGAGTCCTCTGTTCGCGATCCTCGGCTACGCCGCACGCAAGGCTGCGAACGCGTGGAACAGCCGCCTCGCCGTAGCCACCGGCATCGTCGTGGTCGCGATGGGCCTGTTCACACTCAACGGTGGCCTCGAACTAGCTGGATCCCCTTGGGCGGCCAGCCGCATCGGCACTACCATCGGACTGGGCGCCGCCTCCGCCGACACAACCGCCGCGACCATCACTGGCGGCAAGCAGCAAGTGGTCATCACCGCTAGCTCCAACGGTTACAGTCCCAACAACGTGCAGGTCAAATCAGGGATTCCGACAACTCTGATCCTTCGAGCCGACAACGACGCTGCCTGCGCTCGGACGTTCACCATTCCCAGCCGCGGCGAAGAAAAGGTGCTCTCGACCGCCGAAGACACCCGCGTCGACCTCGGCACCCTCACCCCCGGCTCCCTGCCGTTCGTCTGCGGCATGGGCATGTACACCGGCACCCTCACGATCGTCTAACCACCGACCCGGACAGGACCCCACATGACCACCACCGTCACCGTTATCGTCCACGGAATGCACTGCGGCAGTTGCGCGCTACTGATTGATGATGCGCTCGAAGACCTCCCCGGAGTCATTGCCGCTAGTACCTCACGTAAGCAGGGCGTGACCGTCGTTGACCTAGACACGGCACGCACGACCCCGAATGAGGTCGTCGCCACGATCACGGAGCTGGGATACCCGGCGGCGCTTGCGTCGGATCTGCGTGGGTAGTGTGCTGTGTCTGATGGCTCCGCCGCAACGCGTGCGGGTCGGAAACCGGTGCTGAATCCGCTCTTTGCGTTTCCCGTATTCCTACGGCGTAGTCACTAGCGGGCAGTTCGATCTGGCATCGGCGCGAGGCCGGGTCACCGGGCGGGATCTGAGCCGTGGGCGCGCGTCGGTGTTGGTTGCACCCGTCTGTGCGCAAGTGCTATCGCATAGTGTCAGGCAGCTTGTGTGCAGGTGCACTGACATTCAGTCAACGTTCCATCAGCGGCTGCGGCGTGCCGCCAATTGTCATCGTGGGATATCGCTGGACTTGCCTCCGCGGCGGCGGGGACCTGCGCGTGCGCATCAGCGGGTACCGCGATACGCCGCCACAGCATCGGCGCGGTCACCGCGCCAGCGGCGGAAATAAGTGCGAGCACTCCCCAGGCGGGCACGAGACCGAAACGCGTGGCCCCCCAACCCGCGATCGGATAGGCGAAGAGCCAAGCGAAGTGCGAGAGCGAGAACTGAGCCGCGAATACGGCAGCAACGTTTGCCGGAGCCACAGCAGACCGCAGCACCTTTCCGGTCGGGGTGATAGCCAGCGCTGAGCCGGCACCGCTGGCCACCCAGATCGCCGCGGTCACCGCCCAGCTCGGCCGGTCCACGGCAGCCATGGCAACCGCCGAAGTAGCCGCGGCGGTGAGAACGCCCGCTCCGGTGAGCATCACGGCGCGGGCGGTCACCCGGTCGAGCAAGCGCGGTACCGCTAGTGCCACAGCTAGGGTCCCACCGCCGGACGCCGCCATCATCCACGCGACATCGGACTCGGACCCGCTCAGTCGGTCACGGACGTAGTTGACAGTGTTCACCACCACGATCGAACCGGCCGCGGCGACGGCGAAATTGACCGCGATGACTCCCCGCAGGCTCGCAGTACCTAAGAAGATCCGCAGTCCGGCGAAGATCCGGTCCGTTGGCCGCGTGGCGCCCGAGGGTTTCGCGTTGGGTACCTTGGCTTGCAGCACCAACACCGCGGACAGGACGAACCCGATCGCGGTACCGCCGAAGAGCACATTGAACTCGATCACCAGCAACGCCAGCGCCGCCACGACCGGGCTGACCAGACTCTCCATCGTGTAGGCAACTTGCGAGGCCGACAACGCGGTGGTGTACTCGCGCTCATCGGTGATGATGTCGGGGATCACGGCTTGGAACGTAGGCGTGAACGCGGCCGACGCCGCCTGCAGTGATCCGATGAGCACGTAGATCTGCCAGACCTCAGTGACGAACGGCAACGCCAGCACGATCGCCGCACGGAACAGGTCCAGCGCAACCAGGAACGCGCGTCGCGGCAGCCGGTCGACGTACGCCGCCGCCACCGGTGCGATAACGACATAGAGAACCATCTTGATCGTCAGCGCCGTTCCCAGGACGACCGCTGCGGACGAGCCAGCGATGTCGTAGGCGAGCAGCCCGAGGGCGACCGTCGCCAGCCCGGTGCCGAGCAGCGCAACGATCTGCGCACTGAACAACAGGCGGAAATCGCGATGAGAAAAAGGCCCCATGATGGCTCCCAACTAATTGGCGACGAGGTCGATCGAACAGGGCCCGCAGCGCACGCCACCGGGCTCCGGAAAACCTAGTACTGGTTGAATCAGCGCTGCTGATGGTGGTGCGCGCCCGCACCACCAGTGACTGCACCGGTGTTGCCTCCGGTGGCAACGAGGGTGAAGTCCGCGGTCCGGACGGTGTCCTGATGTCGGAAATCCAGGAACAGCCGGTAGGTTCCCACGGAGGGAGCGACCGCGTGGAACCGGATCCGGGGACCTGCAGGCGTCTGCGGGTCCGACGGGCTCCCCTCGGGATGGATGTGCAGGTAGGCGAGGTCACCGGCCCGCAACGCCACCAGGTGGCCGTACGCAGCAAGATAGGGCTGCAGATCGGTCACCGGGATGTCTTTGCGGGTGACGACGGCCTGCAGCTCCCCGGCTTCGGCGGCGACGAGATCGCCCTCGAGCGTTACGGTGTAGTCGCCGCCGGTCCAGGCCCTGCTCAACTCAGGCAAGGGCCGAGGATGGAACCCGCCAGGCACGAACAGATCGGCTCCGAGCGTGAGCCCGTCCGCCGCGCCGTGCGGCACGAAATCGGCCAAGACCCGCCACACTCCCGGCGTGAGCGCCAGCTGCACAGTCCAGGACCCGGCACTGTCCATCGACGGATGGACGTGGTGAAAGACGCTGGTGTCGCGGCTCACGACGATCAGGTGCAGCTGCTTGTCGTGACGTTCCTCGAATGCGATTAGCGGCTCGCCGCCGGGTCCGAGGATCACAAAGCGAAGTTCCACGGTCCCGGCGTCGACGATCCGGATCGCCGGTTCGAAACGATAGCCTCGATCGGCGACCTGCAGCCCCTGGGGCACTCCGGGCCCAACGCCGTGACCGGCGTGTCCTGTGTGATCGGTATGCGAACCGTGCTCCATAACGTGCTCCTTCGCGGAAAAGACAGCCACCGGGACGACACCCGGGTGGACTCATGATCGGACGAGACGGGTGATCGCGGCAGTCGCTTCGTTCAGCTTGGTGTCGAGCTCCTGCGGGTCTGAGCGGGCGGCCTGCACGACGCAGTGCCGCATGTGGTCATCCAGCAACGCCAAGGCGAGCCCTTGCAGGGCGCTCGTCGCGGCACTGATCTGGGTCAGGATGTCGATGCAATACTGGTCCTCATCGATCATCCGCTCAATGCCACGCACCTGTCCCTCGATCCGCTTCGCCCGCATCAGGTAGCGCGACTTATCGGTCAAATACCCGTGCTGCGCCGCACAGCACTCGGCCTGCTCGACCGCGACCGCGGGGATATCGGTGCTCACGCCGAGGCCGCCGTAACGTATTTGTGTGGGTCGGCGTCGAACCGAGGCCCGCACCCGGCGCAGCAAAGGTAGTACCGCGTGCCCTCGAAGTCGCGGTAGAGGCCCTTGCTGACAGCGGCGGACTTGTCCACCACCGTGCCGGTCATGACGGGGCACTCCGCCGTGTCGGTACCGCCTGTGCCCGCCTGCGGGGCGCTGCGGGTCAGCTCGAGCGACTGCTCGCCGGGTCCGGTGTGCCCACAGCAAGACTGTCGGTGTGCATTGTCGGTCATCGTTGAACTCCTTCATCTCAGGTCCCCCGACCGCCTCACATTCACCTGAACGGGTACCCCAGCCGGGTACCCCGAATATATACCCCGGCGGGGTATCGACCGCAAGGGTTGCTCGGGATCGGCCGCGCGACCACCGCGCCGGCGCACTCGCCGCGACAGGAGGGACTAGACATACCCGCCTGGGGTATGTTAGTCATGAGTTGGAGATACCCACAGGGGGTATCCGAACTGGGCAGGAGAAGACGATGACGACCAGCGAATACCAGGTGACAGGCATGACCTGCGGCCACTGCGAAATGTCCATCCGTGAGGAGGTCAGCCTCATCCCCGGTGTCGAGTCCATCGAGGTCAGCGCGCAGACGGGTCGGCTGCGTGTCACGGGAGCGCAGCAGGTGACCGACGAGCGGGTTCTCGCCGCGGTGGAAGAGGCCGGCTACTCGGCAGTGCGCAATCCATGAGGGCCATGCGCAGGCTGATCGTCTACGTGATTGCGGTGACCGCTGTCTTCGCCAGCGCGTATGTGATCGGTGGGGTGGCAGTACCCGACTCGGCGGTCGCGCAGTGGGAGCACCGTGCCCCCGCTGGATCGCCCGCCGTGCCGGCGAGTGAACCGGACGCCCCGCACGGTGGCGGCCACCAGCAGTGACGCAATGAAGCAGCGCGGGCCACAGGCCTGGCGATAGAGCGCAAGTACGGATCGAGGAAAATGATGAGTGTGTCAGCGCCGTCGGGCGGCCGTAGTGTCGAGCTGGACATCGGCGGGATGACGTGCGCCTCGTGCGCGAACCGGATCGAGCGCAAACTCAACGGGCTCGATGGGGTCGAGGCCACGGTGAACTACGCCACGGAGAAGGCGAAGGTGCACGTCCCCGAGGGTTTCGATGCGCAGGCGCTGATCGACGAGGTGGCAAAGACCGGCTACTCGGCGACGCTCCCGCGGTCCTCGACGCCGCGGGCTGGAGGACCGGGTGCTGGAGTTGCCGGCGAGGACGTGGACCCCGAGCTGACGTCCCTGCGGCAGCGGCTGATCGGCTCGGCTGTGCTGGCGGTGCCGGTAGTCGCGATGGCGATGGCGCCGGCCCTACAGTTCACCTATTGGCAGTGGGCATCGCTCACGCTCGCTGCGCCAGTGATCGTCTGGGGTGCCTATCCGTTCCACCGGGCGGCATGGATGAACCTCAAACACGGAACCGCCACCATGGACACCCTCATCTCGATGGGCACCCTAACAGCGTTCCTGTGGTCGCTGTACGCGTTGTTCCTCGGCACCGCCGGCACGCCCGGGATGACACACGGGTTCGAGTTCTCTATCGCTCCGTCGGACGGAGCAGGCAACATCTACCTCGAGGTCGGCGCAGGGGTCACGGTGTTCGTGCTTGCCGGCCGCTACTTCGAGAAGAGGTCCAAGCGGCAGGCCGGAGCAGCATTGCGCGCGCTCCTCGAGCTCGGCGTCAAGGACGTGGCAGTGCTGCGTGACGGCGCAGAGGTTCGGATCCCGGTCGCCGAGCTGGCCGTCGGCGACACCTTCGTGGTCCGACCGGGGGAGAAGGTCGCCACCGACGGGGTGGTCACTTCCGGATCCTCGGCCATCGATGCGTCGATGCTGACCGGCGAGTCCGTCCCGGTCGAGGTCTCCGTTGGGGACACGGTGACCGGAGCGACGGTCAATTCCGGGGGACGGCTTGAGGTGCGCGCCACCCGGGTCGGAGCGGATACGCAGCTCGCGCAGATGGCCAAGCTCGTCGAGGACGCGCAGACGGGGAAGGCCGAGGTGCAGCGGCTCGCGGACCGGATCTCGGGTGTGTTCGTGCCGATCGTCATCGCGATCGCGTTCGCCACCCTCGGCGCGTGGCTCGGTGCTGGCTTCCCCGTCACGGCCGCGTTCACTGCCGCGGTCGCCGTGCTCGTGATCGCCTGCCCGTGTGCACTTGGACTGGCAACGCCGACAGCGCTTCTCGTGGGAACGGGCCGTGGAGCCCAGATGGGTGTACTGATCAAGGGCCCGGAAGTGCTCGAGTCCACCCGCAAAGTCGACACCATCGTGCTCGACAAGACCGGGACGGTCACGACCGGCAAGATGACGCTGGCCGAGGTGATTGCAGAGGTCGGCACCGACTCTGACGAACTGCTACGGCTAGCCGGTGCATTGGAGAACGCTTCCGAGCATCCGATCGCCCAGGCCATTGCCGCCGCGGCTCGCGACAGTGGCGGAGAACTGCCCACACCGGAAGGTTTCGCCAACGTCGAAGGACAAGGGGTGCAGGGCGTGGTCGACGGGCATGCCGTGATCGTGGGCCGCGAGAGTTTCCTGGCTGACTGGGCACTCGAATTGTCCCCTCGGACGGCGGCCGCGAAACGGGACGCGGAATCGGACGGTAAGACCGTCGTGGCGGTCGGCTGGGACGGTCAGGCGAAGGGCATCCTCGTTGTCGCCGACGCGGTCAAGCCGACCAGCGCCCAGGCCATCAGCGAACTGCGGGCCCTGGGCTTGAAGCCGGTGCTGCTCACCGGTGACAACGCCGCCGTCGCACAACGAATCGCGGCTGAAGTCGGCATCGACGAGGTCATCTCCGAGGTGATGCCGCAGGACAAGGTGTCGGTGGTCAAGCGCCTGCAGGATCAGGGCAAGGTCGTCGCCATGGTCGGCGACGGCGTCAACGACGCACCTGCGCTGGCCCAGGCCGACCTGGGCCTGGCAATGGGAACTGGCACCGATGTCGCGATCGAAGCCTCTGACATCACGCTGGTGCGCGGCGACCTGCGCAGCGCCGTTGACGCGATCAGGCTCTCTCGCAAAACGCTGAGCACGATCAAGACGAACCTGTTCTGGGCATTCGCCTACAACACCGCTGCGATACCGGTCGCTGCGGCGGGCATGCTCAACCCGATGCTGGCCGGGGCCGCGATGGCCTTCTCCAGCGTCTTCGTCGTCGGCAACAGCCTGCGGCTGCGTGGCTTCACCAGCGTCGCCAGCTAACGCCGCCCCGGCTCCGACCCTCCACCGCGGAGGGGTCGGGGCCCTGGGTATCGGAACACCGCAGCACAGACTCCTGACAGCAGGTCACCGACGATGCATTCCCGCCGCAGCGGCCACGTCCGCTTCGCGGGCCGCGGGATCGGGCACACTCAGTGCGCCGGCTCGATGGAGCGCCCGCAACGCGAGTGCCGCGCCGGAACCGACGATGATGAGCACCAGCCAGATCAGCGCCGGGAACCCGAGCCGGTCCCCCAATGACATGAGCGCCCCGGTGCCGAGGTTGCCGGCCAGGATCCCCACGCCGACCACCGTGTTGTAGAGCCCGTAGTGGGTAGCGACGAGTCGATTGCCGGAGAGGCTGACGACCGTGTCCATCTCGAATGGGAAGACGGTCGCCGTGGCTATCGCCAGGCCCGCTGCCGCCAGCAACAGCGCCGCGATGGCGGCGACCTGCCCGGTCAGCGTTGCGGTCGGCACCGCTAGTGGCGGCACGAACGCCACCGTCATGAGCGCCATCCCGAGGCTGAGGCTGCGGGTGGGCCCGAACCGGCTTCGGAACCACGCGGTGATCCGCAGCTGCCCGGCCACGGCGATCACGCCGGTTACCACGAATATGGCCGCCACCAGGTAGGTCGACGCTTGCTCGCTGCTGGTGATCGACGCCGCGTGCAGTGGCAGCGCTAGATTGACCTGGAAAGAGAGCACGTAGGAGCCGATCATCGCGCACGAGAACAGCACGAACCGCCGGTTGCTGGCCACGGTCCGCCAGTCGGCAAGCACCGACGGCCGCGGCTCGGCTGTGGCTCTGCGGTCGCGCCGATCGCGTGGCAGAGCCAGGATCTGCGCGACGGTCAATACGCCGAAGACCCCAGCGGCGACCGCCGATGTCACCTGGAAGTCGAAGGCCATCAACGCTACCCCGACCAGCGGGCCGATCAGGATGCCGCCCTGGTAGAAGATGTTGAAGATCGCGAAGGCTTCGATGCGCCGGTCTCCGGCGTCAGCGGCCAGGTACGCGCGCACCGCGGGGTTGAACAGTGCCCCGGCGAATCCGGTAGCTACGGATGCGATTAGCAGTGCAGGCAGCGATTCGACCGTCGCCAGCAGTACGAACCCGATGGTCCGCAGTAGGCACCCGGCGACGATGAGCGGCTTGAAGCCGAGTCGGTCGGCGAGGGTGCCGCCGATGAGGAACATCCCTTGCTGGGAGAAGTTCCGAATTCCCAGCACCAACCCGATCGCCCAGCCGGCGAGCCCGACGGGGCCAGCGAGGTATCCGGCTAGGTAGGGCATGAGCATGTAGAAGCCCAGGTTGATGGTGAATTGGTTGACCATCAACACCTGGCTGGGCCGGTCGAAGGTCCGGAACGTGGCGATGGGCCCCCTCATACGACGGTCAGCGGGTTGCGGACGTTGGTGGTGCGGGACCAGCGGGTGACCACGGTCCTGGCTGGGTCGGCGATGGTGATCGGCGCCAACGGTGGTGCGAGCGTCGGGTCGATGTTGTTGGCGTGGCAGTAGGCGTCGCTGTAGACGGTTCCGTAGTAGCGCTGGGGGCCGTCGGGGAAGATCGCAGCAACGACCGTGTCCGGCGAGCGGGTGCCGGCGATCCACCCGGCGACCTGGGCTACCGCACCGACGCTCCAGCCGCCGGTCGCGTAGTGCGTCGATGCCAAGGTCCGGCACGCCCACACCGACTCCTCGGGCGCGACCCAGTGCACTTCCGAGAACGCCGAGTAGTCGACGTTCTCCGGATAGATGCTCGAGCCAAGGCCACGCATGAGTCGCTTGTGCGCGGGCTGGCCGAAGATCGTCGATCCGATGGTGTCGACTCCGACGAGTTGCAGGTCCGGCAGGAACTGCCGCAGGGTGCGGCTGACCCCGGCCGAGTGTCCGCCGGTGCCGACCGAGCAGACGAGCACATCGATGTGCCCGAGCTGGGTCAGCAGCTCGAGGGCCAGCGGCTGATAGGCGCTGACGTTGTCCGGGTTGGTGTACTGGTCCGGGCACCACGCGGTCGGGTCCGCAGCCAGGTGCTCACAGACCCGGTCGCGTCGGGCTTGCTGCCATCCGCCCGCCGGATGAGGTTCCGTCACCAGGTCGACCTCGGCGCCGTAGGCGGCGAGCATCTGCGTCAGGATCGGCTCCAGCCCCGGGTCGGTCACCAGCGTCACCGGATGATCGTGCACGATGCCCGCGAGCGCCAGGCCGAGCCCGAGCGTGCCGCTGGTCGACTCCACGATCCGTGCGCCCGTCGTGAGATCCCCCCGTGCCTTGGCCCGTTCGATCATGTGCAGGGCAGGGCGGTCCTTCATGCCGCCGGGATTGAACCCCTCGAGTTTGGCCCAGAACCCGTGCCCGGCCGGCGCGAACGGTTCGGCGATCCGCATCACCGGAGTGTTGCCGACCAGGGCCGCCGGGCGCTCCGAGACAGGTCCGATGTCGAGGAGCGACCGGGCGGGCAACGGCGGGTGCAGCAATGACAGTGGGGGGCGAGAATCAGGAACCGTGGTCACTTCGGTGCTCACGTGCTGGGGTCCTTTCGGAAGCGGAAAAGGGCGGCACAGGTGTGTGGCACGCCACCCGGCGCGACGGTCTTGCAGGACCAGGACGGTCAGCGTGAGTCGGCAGATGGCGTGCCCGTGGCCCGCCGGGTGAAGACGTGCCACCGGTGATCAGTCCGGTGAGGGGTATCTGATCGCCCTCGACTGTGCGTGCCCTAACCAGGCCGTTACGTGTGCTCAAGATCAAGATTTGCTCAAGAACCGCGCCTCGGGTCGATCCTGGGCATACGGTCAGGCCACGATGGAGGCATGGATGCGATTGTTGCCGAGCCCAAGCCGACGGCGGTGACCGAACCGCGGCCGAAGCTGGGCCTGCGCGCGATGGTTGTCGAGGACGAGCCGGACCTCGCCGAGGTCATCGCCGACTACCTTCAGCGCAGTGGTTTCGATGTCGAGATCACCGGCGATGGAGCGGCCGCAGTCGCCGCCGCGCACCGAACTCCACCGGATGTCGTCGTCCTCGACCTCGGGCTGCCCTCGCTCGACGGTGTCGAAGTGTGCCGGCAACTGCGCACCTTCTCGGACGCCTACGTTGTCATGGTCACCGCCCGCGCCGACGAAGTCGACACTCTGGTCGGCCTGTCCGTCGGGGCGGACGACTATCTGACCAAACCGTTCAGCCCGCGGGAGCTGATCGCCCGAATCGAAGCAATGCTGCGCCGCCCCCGCGCCGGAACCGTCAACGGGCCCGCCATGCCCCAGGGCGCGGAGCGCCGCATCGGGGATCTGCTAATCGACCCGAACGGTCGGGAGGTGAGCGTCGCCGGTAGACCCGCGGCTCTCACCCGCACCGAGTTCGACCTTCTCGACGTCCTCTCCCGCCGCCCGGGCATGGTGTTCAGCCGCGACCAACTGCTCGCCGAACTCTGGGGACCGACCTGGGTCGGCGATGCACACGTCGTCGACGTCCACATCGCCAGCCTGCGTCGCAAGCTCGGCGACACCACCACCGAGCGGCGTTACATCCGCACCATCCGCGGCATCGGTTACCGAATGGGTGACGGCCGGTCGAAGCAATGAGCGCGCCCCGATCCGACGCACGGCGCACCCGTCGCCCACGTTCGGGGTTCACCACCAGGCTGTTCATCGCCCAGACCATCGTCATCGCCGCTGGCGCTGGGGCCTCCGCGCTGGTGGCGTGGACTGTCGCACCGCACCTGTTCCACACCCACATGGCCCACGCCGGCCTGCCGACCACCTCACCCCAAGCCAAACACGTCGAGGAGGCGTTCGCCTCCTCACTGGTGGTATCCGTCTCGGTCGCCCTGTTGAGCTCCGTGGTCCTCGCACTGGTCGTCAGCTGGCTGATCACCCGCCGCGTCCGACGCTCCATCGGCGCCGTGGTGACCTCGACGGCGAACATCGCCGCCGGCAACCACGCCATTCGCGTCCCGCCCAGCCGCCTGGGCCGCGAATTCAGCGACCTGACCCGCAGCGTCAACCGACTCGCCGAGCAAATCGATACCACCGAAGAGATCCGCCAGCAGATGCTCTCCGACCTCGCCCATGAACTCCGGACGCCGATCACGACCATCACCGCCCAAATCGAAGCCGCCGAGGACGGCATCCGCACGCCGGGCGCGCAAATGTACGGCGTCATCCGCAGCGCCACCGGCCGCCTCAAGAGACTTGCTGACGACATCGACGCCGTCTCCCGCGCCGGCGAACGACAACTACGCGTCGAAGCAGAGCCGACCGCGGTCAACGACATCACCACCGCCGCGGTCCGAGAAGCGCAACCCGGGTACGACGCCGTAGGGATCCACCTCGGCCTCGGACCCACCACCACCGACCTCGTCGACGCCGACCGTGCCCGCATCGGCCAGACCCTGGCGAACCTGCTCAGCAACGCACGCCGACACACCCCACCGGGAGGCAGTGTCACGGTCAGCAGCCGCCGCCGCGACCACAACCTCATCGACATCATCGTCGAGGACACAGGCGAAGGCATCGCCGGCGAACACCTCCCGCACATCTTCGACCGCTTCTACCGCACCGACACCTCTCGCAGCCGCGACGCCGGCGGCAGCGGTATCGGCCTGACTATCGCCCGCGCGCTCGCCGAGGCTCACGACGGATCCCTCACCGCAACCAGCCGCGGCCCCGGACAGGGCGCTCAGTTCACCCTGACCCTGCCGGTCTACAAGCGCCGCAACATCAAACGAGAACACCCACCACCGGAACCCGGTACAGCCTCGAGCCCACCACCCCGACAGTCCCTTCAACGAACTCCACAGAGAATCCCTGCCAGAAAGACGAACCGATGAACCCGAAACGACTGATTGCCACCGCCGCCGTCACCGCCACTATTGCCCTCGTCGTCACCGCCTGCGGCGACGACATGTCCACGATGAACATGAACGACGACACCAGCACTACCCCCACCTCAACCCAACCGTCGATGCCCGCCGGCCACTCGATGAGCAGCTCCCCGACTTCATCGCCGGCACCTCACACAAGCATGCCGGGTATGCCAGGTATGCCAGGTATGGGCGACGGTAGTCCGACCGTCAGCCCCGCTGCGCCTTAGGCAGTGCCGCCTCGACTTCCTCGACGTCAACCAAGGAACCAATTCATGACACCGGTGACCAGAAGAACAGCCCTCTTCGGCGGTCTCGCCGCGCTCAGCGTCGGTGCGCTCGCCGCATGTGGAGACAAGACTGCCAGCAAGCCGAGTGGCGCCTCTCGTGCGCTGCAAGGACCGCCACTGCAGGCCACCCCCCAGGCCGGACAGAAGGTTGTTGAGACGACTCTCACCGCGCGTGAGACCACCGTCGACCTTGGCGGTATTACCGCCCGTACCTGGGCCTACGACGACGCCCTCCCCGGCAAGGTCCTGCGGGCCAACGCCGGAGATTTCCTCCGTGTCACTCTCGACAACAAGCTGCCCGCCGACACCACCATCCACTGGCATGGCATCCGCCTGCGTAACGAAGCCGACGGAGTTCCCGGCGTCACCCAGGATGCTGTGCGCCCCGGGGGGCGGTTCGTCTACGAGTTCACTGCCCCGGACGCCGGCACCCACTACTTCCATCCCCACGTCGGTGCCCAACTCGACCGTGCCCTCTACGCTCCGATCATCATCGACGACCCGAATGAACCAGGCGCCTTCGACGCCGAGTGGATCGTCGTCCTCGACGACTGGACCGACGGCATCGGCAAGAGCCCTGACCAGATCCTTGCCGACTTCCAAGCCAAGACCGGACCTTTGCAGACCGGAATGGGCGGGATGGGTGGCATGGACCACTCCTCGATGCCTGGCATGGGCAGCTCTCCGCTGGGCGATGCTGGCGACGTGGTCTACCCGCACTACCTCATCAACGGCCGAATCCCTACGGCGCCGACAGAGTTCCGCGCCAAGCCCGGACAACGCATCCGCCTGCGGATCATCAACGCCGGCTCCGACACCGTCTTCCGGGTCGCCCTTGGCGGTCACACGATGACCGTCACCCACACCGACGGACACCGGGTCAACGACATGCAGGCCCGCGCGCTCTTCGTCGCTATGGGTGAACGCTACGACGTGACCGTCACCGCAGGCGACGGCGCGTTTCCGCTAGTCGCCGCCGCCGAAGGTAAGAAGGGCCAGGCTCTGGCAGTCCTGCGCACAGGCTCCGGCGCCGCACCCGCAGCCGACATTCGCCCCGCGGAACTGGACGGCCCGGTCCTGCTCGGCGCCACCGAACTCACCGCCGCCGACTCCGCGCGCCTTCCGGACGCCCAGCCCGACTCCACGATCAAGGTCACTCTCAACGGCCAGATGGACCCGTACGCCTGGGGCATCAACGGCAAGAAGCACGGCGAAGACACGCCTCTGCGCGTCAGCAAGGGCCAGCGACTGCGGATGCAGATCACCAACGAAACGATGATGCTCCACCCCATGCATATCCACGGCCACACCTGGGGCCTCCCCGGCAGTGGCGGACTGCGCAAGGACACGGTGCTCATTAAGCCCATGGGCTCGGTCGAGGTCGACCTCGACGCGGACAACCCCGGAACCTGGGCCCTGCACTGCCACAACATCTATCACATGGAGATGGGCATGATGACTACCCTCAAGTACACCTGACGCGACCGACGTCTCCGCGGCTGCCCCGATGGCGAGTGCGGCCGAACCAGCCACCAACTACTATGGTGCTTAGTAGTTGGTGGCTGGTTCGTTTGCCGCCGAGAAGGGGTGAGGATGCGACGACAGTCCACACGGGCATCGCTGGGCGATGATGACCGTCCCCCGAGCGGCAGCTCGAGTCTGCGCCGGTGCGCCGGTGTGATCGCGGTGCTTGTGGTCGCGATGCTGCTCGGCGGGTGCGTTCAGCTCAGCGACCGGGCACGCGATGGCGGGATCATCGCTCCGGATGGCAAGGCCAGGCACTTCTACCCGCCCGAGCGGCGCAGCGTCGTCGGTGAGCTGTCCGGACGTAGTGTCACTGATCCCGGGGCCACGCTGCGACTGTCGGACTACGCCGGAAAGGTCGTGGTGATCAACGTCTGGGGCTCCTGGTGCGCCCCCTGTCGCCTCGAGGCTTCTGCTCTGGAAAAGGTGTACACGGCGCGCAAGTCCACGGGTGTGCAGTTTCTCGGTATCGACGTTCGTGAAACCGCCGGCGACGATGCGGCGCGGGACTTCATCCGCTCCCACGGGCTGACCTATCCGTCGATCTACGATCCACCTGGCAAGACGCTGCTCGCGCTCGGTGAGCAGTACCCGACCACAGTAGTGCCGATGACCTTCGTCCTTGATCGGCAGCATCGCGTGGCCGCGGCATACCTGACGACGATCGACGAGAAGACCCTCACCGATGCCGTGGACCGCGTCGCCGGGGAGGGCTGATGGGACAGGCCTTTGCCGACGCCGCCGTGTCAGGTCCGCTGATCCTGGCGATCGGGGCATGCCTGCTCGCCGGGTTGGTGTCCTTCGCCTCGCCGTGCATCGTGCCCCTTGTTCCCGGCTACTTGTCGTACCTCGCGGGGCTGGTCGGCGCCGAGGCTCCAGCGACGTCGATCGCAGAGCTCGGCGGCAGCGGAAAGGCGGTAGACCGGTCCGGTCGGTGGAGAGTGCTCGGCGCAGCCGCGTTGTTCGTCGGCGGGTTCACAGCGGCCTTCCTCTTGATGACGATGTCGGTGTTTGGTCTGGCGGCGACGATTCGGCTCAATGCAGAGACGCTGATGCGGATAGGTGGGGGAATCACCATCATCATGGGCTTGGCGTTCATCGGATTGGTCCCGGCACTTGCCCGCGAGGTGCGTTTTGCGCCACGACCCTGGACCACGCTTGCCGGTGCCCCGCTGCTGGGCGGGGTGTTCGCGCTCGGCTGGACTCCCTGTATCGGTCCCACGCTGGCGGGGATCATGTCGATCATCGTGGGCACCAACGCAGCGCCGGCACGCGGCGCCGCGCTGGTGGTCGCCTACTGCGTAGGCCTGGGCCTGCCGTTCATCGCTCTCGCCGTCGGATCGACCGCTGCGGTGCGGGCCGTCGGATGGCTTCGCCGCAACAGCCGACTCATCCAGGTCGTCGGCGGAGTGCTCATGATCGCCGTCGGACTCGCCCTGGTCACCGGCTACTGGTCCGACTTCGTCGACATGGTCCGGCGGCTCTTCGTCTCCAACATCGTCATGCCGATCTGACAGGAATCGCCGTCGACACGCACCAACCAGTACGCCCGCGATCGCCCAGACGACTCGCGACGAGCAGCACCACCACGGTCCAGAATTGAGGAGATCTCACTCGTGACCACGCAGACAGCACGAAGGCTCCCATCCGCGACATCCACTCGGTGGGGGCCGGCTCATTGGCCGTGGACGCACACAGCGGTCAGGCTACTTCTGGCTGCCGCCGGCGGCGGAGCGATGTTCATCTCGTTCCCACCCACCGCGCTGTGGGGAGCGGCGCCGGTCGGTGTCGCGCTCGTGGTCGCCGCCGTGTGGGGCTGCGGAATCGGCCAAGCCCTGCTGTACGGCTACGCCGCGGGGCTGGCGTTCTTCCTGCCCTTGCTTCCGTGGGTGGGCATCTACGTCGGGGCTGGGCCGTGGATCGCGCTCGCCGCGGTCGAAGCCGTCGCGGTAGCGGTGTTCGGCGCCTTGGTCAGCCGGATGGTGGTTCTCCCCGGCTACCCGCTGTGGTGCGCCTGCGCGTGGACAGCGACGGAGGCACTGCGCAGCCGCCTGCCATTCGGCGGGTTCCCTTGGGGAAAGTTGGCGTTCGGGCAGACCGATGGGCCTCTCGTACAGTTGGCCGCGATCGCCAGCGCACCGGCCGTCTCGTTCGCGGTCGCCCTCATCGGGTGCTCCGGTTTCGCCGTGGTCCGCGCGGCACTGCGGAGGTCACCGCGCGCTGCTGTCCGTGCGTCGCTTGGTGGCATCGTCCCGTTCGCCGGCGCAGCACTCCTAATCGCCCTACCAGCGTACGAACCGCGAGCGAGCGTGACCGTTGCGGTGATCCAAGGCAACGTTCCCCGCCTGGGACTGGACTTCAATGCTCAGCGTGCCGCAGTGCTTGAGAATCACCTCCGTCGCACCGAGGACCTCTCCAGTGCCATCGAATCTGGCCGGATGCCCCGGCCCGCCTTGATCGTCTGGCCCGAGAACGCCTCGGATATCGACCCGCTGCGCGATCGACAGGTCCGCGCGCGGATCGATGAGACGGTCAACAGGCTCGGCGTACCTGTCCTCGTCGGTGCAGTGCTCTCCGCCGACGACGGCACATCACGCAACGTCTCCATCGTCTGGAACCCCGGCTCCGGTCCTGGACAGCAACACATCAAGCGGCGACTGGTGCCCTTCGGGGAGTACCTACCGATGCGGCCGCTCGCGACCCGCCTGTCCGCATACGCCGACAAGGCCGGCCGGTTCGTGCCTGGCGATGGTGACGGCATTGTCACCCTCGCTGGCATACCGACCGCGGCTGCCATCTGCTACGAAGTGGCCTTCGACGACCTCGTCCGTGAATCTGTACGCGGTGGAGCCCAGCTGATCACCGTGCCCACTAACAACGCGACCTTCGGCCGCACGGCCATGTCGTACCAACAACTGGCGATGTCCCGACTGCGGGCCATCGAGCACCGCCGCACCGTCCTGATCGCCGCGACGAGTGGCGTCAGCGCTGTCGTGACCCCGGACGGGACGGTCACCGACCAGTCCGCACTGTTCAGCGCGGATACTCTGATCGCGACTGTTCCCCTCGACGACCGGCTCACACTCGCCACCCGCTGGGGCGCGTTGCCCGAAGCGGTCACGTCCGCCCTGGCCGCTGCGGCCCTGATCGCCGCAACGGTGATCAAACGGCGCGCACGTCGCACCACCGGTCTCAAACAGTCGGTCCCCGCCGATACGACGCCCGTGCCCATCGACGAGCAGAAGACACCATGAGCGTCGCCCTTCCCCCCGGACCCGACGAGTGCGCCTCAACCCCGCCGTGGCATCGCCGGCACCGGTACGCACTGGCCCTTATTGCGATCGCTGCCGCGCTGCTGCTCATCGCCGTCTCGACCGCGCATTCGCTCACGGAAAAACCAGGAGACCACGATACCGCCTCCACCGGCACCCGCACTGGAACCGAGGCCCCACTCCAGGCCAGCTCAGCCCGCGGTGTACCTAAACCGCAGTGCGGCGGAACGAAATCGGTATCAGCCCGATCCGTTGGGCCCCTGGCAGATCTGTCCGAGCCCTGCCTCACTACCCCCGATGTGATCAACCTCGGACAACTCACCGCAGGCAGAACCACTTTGCTCAACTTCTGGGCGTCCTGGTGCGGGACGTGTCGCGAAGAAATGCCGATCCTCTCGCGCTATGCCCAACGCCCCGAAGCAGTCCAGGTACTCGGGATCAACGTCCGCGACGTCGAGAGTTACGCTCGTACCTTCGCCACCGATCTCGCCCTCGCGTACCCGAGCATCATCGACGCGGACGGCGCGGTCGCGAGGACACTGCAGATCCCGCCCCTGCTGCCGCTGTCCTTTCTCGTCCGCCCCGACGGCTCCGTGCAGCGGATCGTGGACCCGCTGGTCTTCCGATCAGTACAGGACATCGAGGACGCTGTTGCTAGGGCGCAACCCTCGCTTCCGGGCAAGTGAGCGCTTCAGTCGATGGAACGGTCAGAACACCCACCCGCACCTGCTCGACGACTCGCCGCGCCTGGTACCTGTACCGGCGGAGCGGGTGAGAGTACCTCGCCTGCGGACCTGGCGGGCTCGACCACTCACCATAAAGTACTATGCAAATTAGTAGTTGCGTGATGAGGCGGGTCGAGGGAGGCTGAATGGTTCTGCAACGGCGAACTCTGCTGGCGCGGACGGCAACCGGAATCGGAGCCGTCGCGATCACGTCCGCCTGCGGTGCCGAGCGGGGCGCGGTGCCGCTGAGCGGATCCTCGTCCTCACCGAAACCGTCGGGCGCCGTGCCACTGATCGAGCTGGCGCCGGCCGACGGCGCCGCGGAGGTCACACCCCGCACACCGGTCACTGTGCGTGTCGTGGGCACCGGCGCCCTCGCCGAAGTCACGCTCACCAACGAGGCGGGACGCGCCGTTGCCGGCACGTTGGACGCACCGCGCAAATCCTGGTCGGCCGGTGAGCCCCTTGGATTCGGCCGCACCTACCGCTTGCGAGCGGTCGCGGTCGATGAGGCAGGACGCCGGACCGAACGGCAGAGCACGTTCACCACTCTCGCGCCACAGGCGCAGGCGACGATGGAGCTGGCAACGACGGCGGGCACCCCGGTCGGCGAAGGGCGGACCTACGGTGTGGGGCTGGTGCTGGTGGCGAAGTTCGACACCGACATCGCAGACCGCGCCGAGGCAGAACGTCGTATGAAAGTCACCTGTACACCCGCGGTCGAGGGAGCGTGGTGCTGGGTCTCGAATACCGAAGCGCATTGGCGACCTGAGAAATACCACACGCCGGGCACTCAGATCACCGTGGACGCCGCGCTCTACGGTGTCCGCCTCGGCGAGCGCCTCTACGGCGCCGAGGACGTGCGTGCCAGTGCGACCATCGGCGCCTCGCACGTCTCGATCGCCGACGACGCGACCAAGACGGTCACCGTCTACGACGGCGGTAATCTCGTCCGTACGATGCCCACCTCCATGGGCATGGGCGGCAGCGAGATCATCAACGGCAACACCATCAGCTTCTGGACACAACGGGGCGTCTACACCGTGATGGACAAGGCGAATCCGGTGGTGATGGACTCGTCCACCTACGGGCTACCGATCAACTCGCGCTTGGGGTACAAGCAGACGATCAACTACGCGACACGGATCAGCACAGATGGTATCTACCTGCACCAACTTGACAGTTCTGTGTGGGCGCAGGGCAATACGAACACTTCCCACGGGTGCCTGAACCTCAACGGTGACAACGCTCGATGGTTCTTCGACTTCTCGGTCCCCGGCGACATCGTCGAAATCCGCAATACTGGCGGCGAACCTCTCGAGCAATGGCAGAACGGTGACTGGAGTGTGCCCTGGCAGCAGTGGACCAAATCCAGCGCCCTGGCGTCGCCGGAAGGTCGCTGACCAGAACGGAGAATGGGCGAGGCCCGTCCGGATCTGTCTGATGCACATCCCGGTCGGCCCGCCGACTGGTCACAACATCATCACCCATATCGCCACCGCGATCGCGGCAAGAGCACCTGCTGCGACCGCGGTACGCCCCCACCGGGTGTGCGGGTCGGAGCGCAGCGGAAACAGCACCTGCCGGACCAGCGCGTAGGCGGCGAGTCCGACCACGAAGTTCGCTCCCGAGTGCCGGACACCCAGAAACAGGAATTCGGCCCCTATCGCCAGCGTCCCGCACGCCGCGGCTTCAAACAGCTGCACCGGATAACGTGATGCGGCCACCCTCCGGTCCGACGACCACAGTGACCACCGCGACACTGTGACTCTTCCAGCGCAACAGCCGGTCAGCCAACACCCCGGCCTCCCGACGGCCATCCCTGCGAGCAGCGCCGGGGCGGCAGCATCGAGCACCGCGCCCTATGACAGTCCGATCGCCGGCGCCCCCATCACCAGAACCAACGCGGCAGCGGCATTGAACCCCTGAATGCAGGCTCCGGAGGACAGCAGCTTCCGTAGCGGCATCCGAGGATTGCCAAGAACCACAACCGCGCGCCGAGAAACCCCACAGCACAGGCCACGCCGCTGATCCCCACCGCCGCGAATGCAGAGCCGCCAGCGAGGGAGACGTTCACTGCCATGAGCGCGACCGCGACGACAGAGCCGAGCCCCACCAGTAGCGGCCAACACCACGCTGCCACCGCGGGCCCGTGTGCCAGAGGCGCGAACACCGTCCGGACACGCATCTGCTGGTCCGGAAGCTTCATCTCGCCCGCCACCTCGGACGCCTGCGTCGCAGCCGGTGTCCACGCTGCTCGCACCCGAATATCCCACTCGCCTGCCGGGATCCCCGAGAGCCGCTCGGTCACAGCGACCGGCCGCCCGCGGGCCGCCGCGAGACTGACATCGCGCTCGCAGGTGAACCGCCCCTGCGTATCGTCGGCCTCGGCGCCGATCCGTAGGCCCTCGTACTGCATCCGGAGCACACCCGGGGCGCGGACCGCGTCTAGCACGTACGTAGCGGACAGTCCTTGCGGCTCCGCTTCGTTCACTGGATCGCAACCGCCCACCGGACCGGTGATCGTCGAGATCCTCTCCGACGCCTGCACCGCGAAATGCCGCACCGGCACTCCGACGGATTCCGTCACCGTTGGAAGGCCCACGTCCGGATCCGGCACGCTAGAGAGATGTTTCATCGGCCAGGCCTCTCCTGAAATAACTACTAACTGTCTTAGTAGATAACTACTATGTCTCATAGTAGATGGGGCGTGGGCGGGCTCGCCACAAAGAACTACTATGTGATCTAGTAGTTCTGATGAGTTCGAGGAACGCCTCGTGAGGGATGAGCAGGTGTGCAATGGCAGGTAGGACCCGGAGTGCGGCCGCCGGGCGGGTGCGGTGGTGGCACGCAGCGGTCGGCGGTGCGCTGATCGCACTGGTGATCGCGATGCCCTCCCGAGTGCTTCCCAATCCTGTCTTCACCCGGATGACGCCGGTGCGCTGGTGGGACTACCTCGTCCTCGCGGTCGTGACCATTCTCGCGGCCGCCTGGCTGGCAGCTCCGGTGGTGGCCGGGCGGAATCGTGGGGCCGTTCGAGGCACCTCCGGCGTGGTCCTGTCGACGCTCGCGGTGGGGTGCCCGTTGTGTAACAAAGTGGTCATCGCGATGCTGGGCGCATCGGGAGCGTTGACGGTGTGGGCGCCGCTGCAGCCCCTGGTCGCTGTGGTCTCGGTCCTCGCCATGGGTGCCGCAGTCGCCACCCGCTGGGGGATACGCTGGTCGTGGCGGGGTGGCGAGCCTGAGCAGCCGCTACAGGTGAGCGAATGCCCTGCGGGGGTGTGCGCATCCTCGGCGAAGATTCCTGTCGCGGTGGATACGACCGCCGGGCACCGGCATTCGTGAGTCGTCGAAGGGTGAGTCGTCGGGCGCGGATGTGACGGTCTTCTGGCTGATCCGGTGGGGTTCGCGGCGTTGACTGCGGCGAGTAGAGATGACCGTGCTGCAGCAGATGTCAGGAGGGTGGGCGTGGCGTCCGGGGCTCGGGCGGTGCGGGTAGGAATGTGTACCGGCCCGACGTATGCCGCGGCGACGCTCCGGCGACGAGACGACTGGGCTCGGTACGGCGGTCAAACAACGACGCCCGGTTCACCACGGCGGCAGCGCCTCGTGAGTGCGACGACCTACGCCGCGGCGGCGAGGGTGGCTCTGTTCGCCAATCTGAGCGTCACGTGTTCACGAATGTGAGCATCACCGCCAAATCGGACAGGGGCGGTGTTCGCGAATATGAGCGTCGCTGGAGCTATCGTCTAGGGGTATCGGGGAGCGCCGTGCTGGGGTTGCGGAGCCAGGCCGAGATCGAGGCCTGGATTGCTGTCGTCCCCACGGCCCGCAGCTCGGCCATGATGTTCATCAAGTGGTGCGCCCGCCCACTAACGCGTGCATCACGCTCAAGGCGCTTTTCCCTCCGGCAAGCCGGTCACGTCGCCGCGGACCGGCCCCTCCTCGCGCGGTCCCGCCCCGTCTAGCTTGGCTTCGGGGCCTTCGCTGTGGGGTGGTGCAGACGGGTCCACGACTCGCGCGGAGTGGCCCTGTCGCCGAGGGAGGGTAAGGTGACGCCTTCGGAAACGAAGCCCAGGTGGCTATGTCAAGTTGATCTGGCCCCGGTAGGGCGGTTTCGTTCGGCCCCACCGGCGAATACGGTTTAGTCTTCTGGGCGTGGACGGGCGATCGAGGGTGCGCAGTGTGGTTGCGCCGACTGGTTGGGATCGCGAGTCGGTGCGTGCGTATGCCGAGTTTGTGATCGCGCGTGATGATCAGCTTGGTGATCAGGTGTCGGTGCGGGTGAAGCTGCAGGATGAGGAGCCGTTGCCGAATCTGACGACGCGGTGGACCGTGGTTTATGTCACTCACCAGAACCGGGCCTTGCGCCGGCATCTGTCGGTAGTCAAGGACGAACGCCGCGCTTAGCCTGCGGTGGCTGTTTCGGTGTGGGCGAGGCGGTAGCTGCGGGTGCCGGTTTCGATGATGGTGCCGCGGTAGGTCAGGCGGTCGACGATCGCTGCGCAGAGGCGGGGGTCGGTGAAGGTGTCGGTCCAGCCGGAGAAGGACTGGTTGGAGGCGATGGCGATGCTGTTCTTCTCCTCGCGTTCGGTGAGGACTTGGAAGAGCAGTTCGGCGCCGCGGCGGTCGAGTTCCATGTAGCCCAGTTCGTCAATGATGAGCAGGTCGACGCGGCCGTAGCGGTTGATGGTCTTGGCGAGCTGTTTCTCGTCAGCGGCTTCGACCAGCTCGTTCACCAGTTTGGTGGCGAGGGTGTAGCGGACTCTAAAGCCTTGTTCGGCGGCGGCGGTTCCGAGGCCGATGAGTAGGTGGCTTTTGCCGGTTCCGCTGTCGCCGATGAGGCAGAGCGGCAGGCCGTGGCGGATCCAGTCGCCGGTGGCGAGTTGGTGGATGGTGGCGGCTTCGATGTCGGGGTTGGCGTCGAAGTCGAAGTCCGCCAGCCACTTCTCCCGCGGGAACCCCGCGGCTTTGACGCGGCGAACGGTAGATCGCCGGTCGCGGTCGTCGACCTCGGCGAGCAGAAGTTCGGCGAGGAATCCCTGGTAGGACAGTTGCTGCTTGGCCGCGGCGGTGAGGTGCTGGTCGATCATCGACCGCACTGTCGGCAAGCGGAGGCGTCGGCAGGCCTGGTCAACGGCGGCGAGGGCGGCTTCTTCGGTGAGGCCGCCGCGTCGCCGCAACGACGGGGCCAGCGCATTCGTCTGGTTCTTAGTGGCGGTTGCGGTCATAGTCGGGTGGGCCTTTCGATCGGTGGTGGGTCCACCGGCGCAGGTAGCGCGTCGGAGGCAGTGCGTCGCCGGTGCTGCGGGAGCAGGCGGTCGTAGGCCGTAACGCTGGGCAGCGGTCGCCGGTCGGGTGGCAGGCCGGCGATCACCGCAGCAGGGTCGGCGAGGCGTCGTTGGGTGAGGCTGACAACTCGTTGCTCGCGTCGTTCGGCATGGCGATCGAGATGACGGCCAGCGTTGGCCCCACCTGTCTGGTCGGCCGCGGCCGAGGCGTGCGTGAGCACGAGGGCTTCGGCGCGGCGGGCCTCCACTGCGACAACCTCGGCGGTCACCGCCCCGACCCGCAGTGCAGCATCGATGCCGGCGATCACCGCAGCTGCAGGCAGTGTGCGGTGCAACAGCAGGACGTCGATTAGCTCGCTGGTGCCGTCGGTGTCGCCGTTCACTCTTCGGGCAGCGGCCCAGAACGCATCATGCGCGGGCGTGAACACCCCAGCGGCGCGGGCCTGCGCCAACGCCGTCGAGCCCGGCAGGGCACCGGGTTTGAACTTGAGGACCTCGAGGTAGTGATCGAGGTCGATCTTCGCGATGCCGCGGCCGGCGACCCGCGGATGCCGAGCGACCAGGGTTCTTCCGTCGTAGACCAGCAGCTGCGAGGCCTGCAACGAAACCCGGACCCGGCGGCCGATCAGGTGCGCCGGCACCGAGTAGCGAACCATCCGAACGGTGATCATCGCCGAGCGGTCCACCCGCGGGGTGAGGATCAGACCGGGATCGAAGTCCTCGTCCGGGAGCGGAGCTAACGCGGCGCGATCGTGTTGGTAGTCCTGGCCGATGGTGCGCAGTCGTCCGTCGATCCGGCGGCTCTCGTCGCGGTCCTCCCAGGCTTTGATCTGCTCGTTGAGCTCATCGAGCGAGTCCACCTGCGGCATCGGGGTCAGCCGGTTGCGGCGAAACCACCCGACCTCGCCCTCAACGCCGCCCTTCTCATGCGCGCCAGCGATGCCCGGTTGGCAGTAGAACGGATCGAAGCCGTAGTGCGAGTGAAACAGCGTCCAGCGCGGGTTCTCCTGTCGTCGCCGGTCCCCGCCCTGCAGCACGGCGACCACCGCCGAGGTGAGATTGTCGTAGCGGATGTGCCGGGTCGGGACCCCGCCCAACTCACGGAACGCCTCCACATGCCCTTCGAGGAACGCTTCCTGCCCGCCGGTCGGATAGACCCGGTGAATGGCCTTGCCCGAATGCGAAAGCCGGTAGACGAACATGTGGCACTTGGTCTTCACTCCGCCCAGGATCACCCAGACCTCGCCGAAATCGACCTCCGCCTCCGCCCCGGGCGCGTGCTCCTGCGCGATGAACACCTCCCGCCGGCGGCCGGCCTCCACCTCGATCTGCGCCCGCCGAACACGCACGTAATCCCGCACCGTCGAATACGACAACTCAGTCGCGTCGTGCTCGATAGCCAGGCGTTCCCGGATCCGCGTCGCGGTGTGCCGCTGCTTACGTGGGGCCTGAAGATCCGAGCGCAGCATCGCATCGATCGCCGCCTTGAACGGATCCAGCCGAGGGGACGAGCGCTCCGGCCTCTTCCGCGGCGGCGGCTCCGCAGAAGCCAGAGCCTGCCGCACCGTCCGGCGGTGAACCCCATGCTTGCGCGCCAACGCGCGAATACTCATGCCCTCAACCCGGGCGTCCCGCCGGATCTGCGCGAACAGCTCCACCTTCGATCCCATCATTAGCCACCACCTGCTTCGGCTCGCAAAACTCAGTTCACGAGCAACCATCAGGTGGGGCCAGATCAAACCGTCGCAACACCACCGGCGAGTCGCAAACGGGGCCAGATCAAGCCGTCGAGCCGGGGCCCATTCAAGCTGTCACAACCACCCAGGTCGAGGAGGGCAGCGACGGCGGGACTGTGCCTTTCCGCCAGTGCCACCGTCAGGCGTCGGGTGGCCTGATTCTCCGCAGCTTCGCGGCACGCCACGGCGAGGACCGCGCTCGCCGTCTCCGAGTCGATGTGCGGGTGCAGACGATCGATGATTGCTGTGGTCGAGCTTCCGTGATCGATATGGACACCGACGTCCCCGACGGGGCGGCCGTCGAACGTCACCGAGTATTCGTGCCCCCTGTAGTGGAATCTGACCTCGTGGCCGTGCTCGGTGCGAGTAGGACCGATGACGCATGCCGGGGTCGTCGGCGTGGCGCGGAGGGTCCGTGCACGCGTGCGCAATCGACGCACCTTATGCCGGATCAGCCCGAGCGCCGCCGCACGTGACACGCGGTCCGCGGGTCGCGGCGCCAGCGGTTCCGCGCCGATCGTGGAGATGATCGCGGCCAGTCCCGCACGGGAGGCTTCGGTGTTCGAGAGGTAGTGGATCGAATGGTCGGCTGCCCGGCCGTCGTACTCGCGAAGCTGACGCAGCGTCTGCAAGTGAGTGAACCCGACTGTCTCAGCGAGGGCGATCGGCGGGCGATTGTGCACCGCCATCGGCGCGATCACATACGGGAGATCGGGATGGGCGTTCAGCATGTCGAGGACGCAGGCGGCGGTGAAAAACGCTGTGACCTCGTATGAATTCGGTAGTCCAGCGACCCAGACCGATGCTTCGGCGTGCCCTGTGCGGGGGTCCTGCCCGGCCCATACCTGGTAGCCGACGACGGTGTCCTGTGCTCCGTTCGCGACGGTGAGGACGCGTGCGATACGCACGTCGGGGTCGTGGATCGACCTCCACCAGATCGCAGCCCACGCAGCCGGAGAGTGTTCCTCGTCCCAATCGCCGTCTGGGCTGCCGAACGCTGGACGCAGCCGGCTCTCGTTCTCGAGATTGGTGCGCCGCCACGACTCAGCGTCCGCGAGCCGGGGCGCGCGGAGTTCGATGATGTGCCCACCGATGCGGTATCTTCCGGCGTTCGAATGCCCAGCCACTCCGCTATGCTACTGCAAATTACTGCTAGTGAGGCGAGCCGGAGTGCGGATTGGCAAGCTGTCGGAGAGTTAGACGCGATCCTTGCCGAGGAGCTCCGCGAGGTCGGCACGAACTGACCTCGGTATCCACGGTCATGACTGACGGAGATAGTGTTCGCGATTTTCTGCGTCACCGCGGCGTCGGTGGATGATGCTGGTGTCCTGGGGCTGAAAGGGGTTTGAGCGGCCGCGGAGCCTGTTGATGCCTGGATCTGGATCGTCATCGATGTCGAAGGTGGACCTGTTTGCGGCGACCGCCGTGACCTGCGCGACGGATTGTCGCGGCGGTCAATTCGAGCGAAGTGCCAGGTCAGCTGGCACACTGTCGACGAAGCCGCCTGGGTCGGCGTGGCCGACTGACACAAGCGTGATCCACGCCGGCAGTCGAGGGTCGACCAGTGACGGCGCCGTCGGTGCAGAGGGCTAGAACGCTGGGCAGGATATTGCGGATACGACGAGGGCTGCAAGCGCCACCGTAGCGGCCGATCCGAGCGCGGTGGCCGCGGCGACAGTGCCGCAGTGCCGCACGCGAGCACCGCGGCTTGCTGCGGGGAGCTGTAGGCGGCGGGCCCGCGCCGAGGTCGAGGTGGTCGCCATCGCCAGAGCAGGGCCCCGCCCTGCTGTCTCGGACCATTGATGCACCGATTGCGCGGCGGCCATCTGCAGCAGCGCCCGGCGTACCGTGGCAGCCCCGTGCCGACGTGCTGCTGCTCCATCAGCGATGGCCTCGACCAATTCCCGCACGGCGCTTGGGGCCTGCCGGCACAACGGGATCGGGCGCAGGACCTGCCCGATGACCTCAGTGATGGCAACGATCAGGTGGTGGCGACCGCGGAGGTGCGCGTGCTCGTGTGCCAGCACGGCCGCCAGCTCGGAGGGCGCCAACAAGTTCTGTAGGCCGCGAGAGATGACCACCATCCCGCCGCTGGGTGCGGCGATGGCGAATGCCAAGGGGGCGTTGTGCTCGAGGCACCATACTCGGCCGTCCCTGGTGGCAGGACTGGCCACCAGCCTGATTCGGTCGCAATGCAACGTCGCGACTGCCCGCCGGCGCGTGAGGACGAAAACGCAGCGCACGCCGGAGATCACGACGGCGCCAGTAATGAGCGCAGCTAGTGCGGCGCCGGTCGCCCGGCGTCCCTGCGGCACGGTGCCATGGACCGCCAGGGACCAGCAGTCCCCGAACGCAGTGGTTACCGAGTAATCGGCGTGCAGCGGCAGCACCAGTGCCACGATCGCCAACACCGTCAGCAGTCCAAGCACAGCCAGCGCTCCCACCCAGCCGATGAGCAGGGCAACCGGATCGAGCCGCGTACGGCCCGCGCGGGTGAGCAGCACAGGCCCGGCGGCCGCGATCGCGGCTGCCGCGACGACCAATGCTGCGAACACCGTCATCGTGTACTCATTCCCTTCATCCGGATCCGGATTCGGATCTCGCGCACGGGCTTAGTCTATTGCTGCCGTGACCGACGGCGCAGGGCCCGCCGGATGACCTTGGATTCCTCGTCCGAGGCGGACTCGGTGAAGTGCAGCAGCACTGCCTCAGGATCGCCGGATGCGTCCAGCACCTCACGCAACGCCTGGGTGGCAGCTTCCGCGCGGCTGAGTGTCGGCTCGTAGAAGTAGGCCTTGCCGACCTTCTCGCGCTGGACCCACTGCTTGCGGTGGAGGTTGTCGAGAACTGTCATCACCGTGGTGTAGGCGAGCGCTCGCCCGGTGTCGAGGGCGTCGACCACCTCCTGCACCTTCAAGGCGTGCTCACTGTCCCAGAGCACTTGCATGACCGCCGATTCCAACTCACCAGGCAAGGGTCGCACTCCTCCTTAGTACTATCGTGGATAGTAGCAGGATCTTGATTGAATCTTGAATACCGCAGGCCAACCCCATTGTAGGTGGCTGTTAGGGCTCTGCATCTGCTCGATCACTGCTTCCCTCTGTGGCGTCTGTGACGTACGGTTCGGATGGTACTCAAGGGGTGCTGGTGCGACGCGTCAGACCTTCGCGTAAAGAGATTGCGCACCAACAATATTCCATGTCTGCTCCCCTCGCGTGGGCACAACCTCCCCGCGGGAGTCGGTCGGCTCGTTGAAGGAGATGTTCCGTGGTGAATCAGCATCGATGGGCGTCTGGAATGCAGCGGACAGCGGCGGTGACGATCGTGGCGGCGATCGTGGTCGGCGGAGCGGATCCTGCGTGGGCGCGGCACGTGGGCGACGACCCTCGGGCAGGTCACTCGGTGGCGGTGGTTCCTTCGTTGATCGTGCGCCTTGCGGACTTTGATCAGCAGATCGCGGCGTTGCAGAACGACGTTGATATTCGGCGGCAGTCAGTCAACAAGACGGTGATCGACGTGGCGTTGGCCGCCGACGCTGCGCGAGCCGCGACGAATGCGGTAGTGGTTGCAGATCGGGAGGCCGTGGCTTCCGACCGGGCCGTGGATGCTGCTCAGCGCAGACTCGATGAGATGCTCCGTGCCGCCTACATGCAGGGGAACACCTCTGGCGGGGTCGCGGATGCTCTGACCGCCCCGGATGGGCAAACGGCGGTAGACCGCGCCGCGGTTCTTCGGCGCGTTGCTGCCGCCCAGGCCGGTACCGTCACCGGCCTCAACGACGCCCAGCGGCGGGCGCGATCGACCCGCGATGCTGCGCGGATCGCGAAAATCTCTGCGGATGCAGCGGCTGGCGCGGCTGCCGACCGCCGCACCCGCGCACAGGGGGCGGTGGCCCAGACCCTGCAGGCGCTGCGTTCGGCAACCGATCAACGCCGACGGTTGGATGTGCGGCGACAGACCGCCGCGAGGGCGCTCGCCGAGGCGAAGGCGAAGTCCGGGGATACCGCAGGTCAGCAGCGGATCTACGACCAGTACATCGTCAGCGAACAGCAGACAGTGACGGTGCCTTCCTCGCAGCCGGCTCCTGCACAGGCGGCACCGCCGAACGCAGGCGCACCCACGGCGGCTACTTCTGCGGCACCGGCAGTGTCGGCGCCCGGGGGACCACCGTCGGCCGCGACCGCAGCGTCGTCGTTGCTGGGCCAGCTGAGCAGCCTGTTCGGGTTCGCGCCGCAAGCGCAGACCGCATCCCAGGTCCCGGCTCAAGCGGCAGCTCAGGAGCCTGCAGTCCAAGCGCCGGCCACGCCGGTGTCGGTCGCGTCGATGTCGGGCAAGCAGATGATTGACACGGTCATTGCCCGGGGCCTGTCGGTGGTCGGCACCAGATACTCCTGGGGGGGTGGTGACATCAACGGCCCCACCGTCGGGGTCCGCGACGGCGGCGTTGCCGATACCTTCCGTGACTTCGAGAACCCCGGATTTGACTGCTCGGGCCTGACGCTGTTCGCATTTGCTGCCGTCGGTATCAAGCTCCCGCACTACAGCGGCTACCAGTACAACATCGGCCAGAAGGTTCCGCTCGCTGAGATCAAGCGGGGTGACCTGATCTTCTTTGGCCCGGATGCGAGCCAGCACGAAGCGCTCTATCTGGGGGACAACCAGATGCTTGAGGCACCCGAGTCCGGATCGACAGTCAAAGTATCGCCGCTGCGCACTGACGGCGCGATGCCCTACGTGGTCCGGCTGATCAATTCGTAGCCACAGTTCTAGGTGCGAATCGTCGAACGTTGTGGGAACGGTGCTGCTGCAGGGGTGGGAGTCCGGCGGCGGCCCGAGTGCTGTGGTGGAAATGCCATGTTGCTGGGACTGACGAGATGCCAACTCCGTGGGACTGCGTGATGCAGTGCAGGTGAGAAGGGTGACAGTCGCCAAGTGGGTCGGGACCCTACACCTGCCTTCCCGACCCGGATCGTCTAGTCGTCGGTCCCCCGTGCACCGTTCGCGACTCGCCGGCTCGGATCAGGACTTTCGCGCCGCTCCCAGCACGCAGCGCCTGGATGGCTTCGACGGTGAGGTCCAGGTCCGTCTCCCGGACCCAGCCGGTGAGGTCGTACAGGCCGGAGGCCATCGCGGTGATCACCTCGTCGAACCCCTCGTGCGTGTAGCCGACGGCATCCACGACCTCGGTCTCGGCGAGCATGAGCTGCGTCGGCTGGAACTCGATCGCCTGCTCGTAGAACGCGAGGACGACCACGCGGCCGCCGGCGGACAGGCAGGACACGCCGAGGACAACGCGGACCCGCCCCCGCCGCGGCGATCGCCACGTCCGCCCCTCCGCCCTCGGTGAGCGCCGCGGCTGCGGTGGGGAGATAGCTGGGGATCGAAGTCCGGTCGGGCAGAGCCGTCGAACGGCGGCCGGGAGATCACATCGTCCCCTGAGCGCAGGCGATCCATCCGGATGGCCGACGGCGACGAATACAGGGTGTCCGGATAGTCAGCGGATCGACGATGGGGTTCACATGACCAGTGGGCGCAGAGGCCCGAGACTGAGGTTGTTCGATACGGCACTCGACCGATCGATCGTGTTCGGATACTCGAACATCGGCTATGCGCTGCGCAGGTCTCGGTGGGACGACGGCGATCCGCCCCCTCGATCACTGACCGGGCGCACCGTCGTCGTCACGGGAGCCACGTCGGGCATCGGGGCCGCGATCGCGCAGCAGGTCGCGGACCTGGGCGCGAAGGTCGTGATCATGGGACGGAACAGTGCGCGCGCCGAGGATGTTCGGGACCGCATCGTCCGGCGCCGGCCGGATGGGACCGTCACCGTCGAGCTCGGTGACGTCTCCGACCTCGACGCGCTGCCCGATGTGGCCGAACGGCTCGCGACGCACGGCGTCGATGTGATCGTGCACAACGCCGGCGTGATGCCGCCGGAGTGGACGGCCGCGAGCAACGGTCACGAGCTCTCCCTCGCGACGCACGTGCTGGGGCCGATCCTCCTGACCGATCTGCTGGAACCGCAGCTGGCGGCCGCCGCAGACGCCCGCGTGATCTTCATGTCGTCCGGAGGCATGTACACGGCCGAACTCCCGACGGACGATCTCGACTACCGCAGCGGTGAGTACAAGGGCGCCGTCGCGTATGCACGGAGCAAACGTGTCCAGGTGGCGATGGTGCCGATCCTGGCGCAGCGGTGGGAGTCGGCAGGCGTGACCGTGGCGGGGATGCACCCCGGCTGGGTGGCCACCCCCGGAGTCGCCGATTCGCTGCCCGGCTTCACCACGGTGGCGGGCCCGCTGCTGCGGAAAGCGGATCAGGGCGCCGACACGGCGGTGTGGCTGGCGGCGACGACCCCGAAGCCGGCGAACGGCAGGTTCTGGCACGACCGTGCAGAACGGCCCGAGCATTACCTGCGGCGCACCGAGTTCAGCGAGAGCGACCGCCGCGCCGTCTGGAGCGACGTGCGCTCCTTCGCAGGGATCGCTCCCTGACCGGCCACTCCGCCCGCCGATCCGAGCTCGCAGACCCAGCTCGCACACCTATGGAAGGACACAGCGTGATCACAAAGCAGCACACCGTGCACACCTCCGCGCCCGTGGACGTCGTCTTCACCTACCTGGCCGACTTCACCAACGCTCAGGAGTGGGACCCCAACGCCGTGAGGGTCACGCGCCTCCTGGGGAACGGTGGCGTGGGTTCGACGTACCGAGTCACGAGCAGGTTCGCCGGTGCGACCACCGACCTCGACTACGAACTCACCGATCTCCAGCCCACGTCGCTGATCCGCCTGAGGGGCCGTAAGAGCTCAGTGACCGCGGTCGACACCATCTCCATCGCGCCCGAGGAGGCGGGCAGCGCCGTCACCTATGCGGTGGAGTTCACCTTCCACGGCCTCCTCCGCTTCCTGGAGCCGGTGCTCACCCTCGCCGTGGACAAGCTGTTCGTCGACGGCGCCGAGGGATTGTCGGCGAACCTCGACCAGCTCGCCTGATTCCAGACGGCCACGGCGAAGCCGGCCGCGGGCATACGATGCGCATCATGGTCCGGTACGTCGACGAGGATCTGCGCGGAGCGGAGTTCCGCGAGTGCGACCTGTCGGGGGCGCGGTTCGTCGGAGCCGTCATGCAGGACGTCGTGGTCGACGGCCTCGTCTCCGGTCTCGTGGTGAACGGCGTCGACGTCACCGAATACGTGGAGTCTGAGCTCGACCGGCGGTATCCGGTGCGCGCCCTGATCCGCTCGGAAGAGCCCGCCGACCTGCGCCGTGCGGCGGCGACGCTCCACGCCGACTGGGCCGTGACCGTCGAGCGCATCCGCCGCGCCCCCGGCCTCGAGCGCCGCACCGTGCGCGGCGAGTGGTCGGCGGCGCAGACGCTGCGACACCTGGTCTTCGTCCACGACTCCTGGTTCCGTCGCTGCTGCCTGGGCTCGCGTGACACCTTCACACCGATGGGGCTCGGCCCGGAGATCGCCCCCTACCGCGGGGCCCACGGGCTCGACCTCGCCGCGGACCCGCGCTTCGACGAGGTGGTCGGCGCGCGCGACGCCCAGGCCGCCGAACTCGAGGGCTGGCTCGACGGGGCCACCCAGGAGCAGCTCGCGGCGCCCGCGCCCGTGCCCGACGACGACGTCTGGCCGCCCTACGCGCGGGGCCGCTCGGTGGGGCAGTGCCTGCGCACCGTGCTCACCGAAACCTTCGAGCACCACCGCTACTGTGTCCGCGACCTCGACCTCATCGAGGCCGAGGCGCACTGATTCACTCGGTCGCGCCCAGCGACGCGTACGACTCCTTGACGAACCGCAGGTGCGACCACGTCTCCACTCCGGCGACGGAGGGCAGCGAGCGCACTGCGTCGACGGCGTCCGCCAGCCCGGTCGCCGACGGGGCGCGGACCGTCGCGAGCAGGTCGAAGGATCCGACGGTGCGGGCCAGGAAGCTCACCCCGGGCACCGCGGCCGTGTCGAGGGCCGCGTCCCGCGCGTCGCCGCGCACGTGGATCCCCATGCCCATGGCATGCTCCGCGCCGCGGCTGACGATCGGGCCGATCCGCACCACGGACCCCTCCACCAGGCGGAGGACGCGGCGCCGCGCCGCGGCCGCCGAGAGCCCGGCCGCGGCGGCGAGCCGCACGTACGACGCCCGGCCGTCGCGCTCGAGGACCTGGAGGAGAGCGAGGTCGGCGGAGTCGAGGTGTGCCGTCGCCTCGCCCACCGGCCCGACCGCGTCCCGGATCACGTCGCGGTAGGCCAGGGCATCGACCCGGGCCACGCCGGGCAGTCCGCGGAGCGCGGCGAGGGCCGCGTCCACGGTGTCATCGGAAGCCGCGCGGACCTCCGCCGCCACCGCGAAACGGCCGGTGGTGAGCGAGACGTACACGACCTCCGCGCGCGCGGCGACCGCCTCGGCGACGGGCGCCGCGGCACCGTCGACCTCGATCCGGGCGTAGCAGATCGATCCCCGGCCGAGCACCGACGGATGCACGACGCCCTGCACGGTGAACGCCCCGGAGTCGAGCAGGCGCCGCATCCGCGCCGCGACCGTCGCGCGGGTGGTGCCCGCAGCGGTGGCGAGTTCCCGGTGGCTCAGCCGGCCGTCGCGGCTGAGCAGTGCCACCAGGGTCCGGTCGACCTCGTCCATGGATTCCTCCCGAAGTTCGCCCACCGCGCTTTCGGAGTGAGATGTCGTACAGATGATGCACCGGAGATTCGCATTACGCAGCATCTGGCGCACATTCATCGCATCGAGCGCGCAGATCATGCGTCAACGCGTTCCCCTGCGGAGCGAACTGCTTGCGGAGGCCTGTGATCGGGCTTACAGTTGGCCGATCCGGAGCCGGGAACCGCAGGTCAGGAGGCTGGACATGCAGATCACGATCCCCGAGGGCGAGGTGCTCGCGGCGGCCGATCGGATCATCGAGGCCTTCGCCGCGACGAACACCGAGGGCTACTTCGCGGGCTTCCACCCAGCGGCGACCTTTGTCTTCCACACCGAGCCACGCACGCTGGCCGACCGCGCGGAGTACGAGCGGCTCTGGGCCGGCTGGGTCGACTCCGGCTGGCACGTCGTCTCCTGCGAGAGCAGCGAGCGCCTCGTGACGGCCGTCGGCGCCACCGCCGTCTTCAGCCACGCGGTGCACACGGTGACGCAGGACGGCGACGGCACCCGCACCGAGACCCGCGAGCGCGAGTCGATCGTCTTCGCCGCGACGCCCGACGGTGCGCTGATCGCAGTCCACGAGCACCTCTCGGCCGCCTGATGCTGCGCTACTACCGCCGCCTCGACGCGCACCTGCACGCCGGCGCCGACGACGGGACGCCCGTGCGGGGCGACCTCAGCGGCGGACGGGTCTTCGCCATCTGGCTCGCCGCCAACCTCGTGGTGACCACCATGCTGACCGGCACGTTGTTCGTGCCGGTCCGTCTCGCTGAGCAGCGCCCTGGTCCTGATCGTCGTCGGCACGGTCGTCGGAGCCCTGGTGCTCGTCGCCGTCGGCAACGTGGGAACCCGCACCGGGCTGCCGACGATGGCGCTCACCCGGGCGTCCTTCGGCGTGCGGGGCAGCCGGATCCCGGTGGCCGCCAACATCGCCGTGCTCATGGGGTGGAGCTGGGTGCAGGCGATGCTCGCCGGCGTCACCGTGAACTACGTGATCGAGCAGCAGACCGGCTACTCGAACCCCGTGCTGTTCTCGGTGCTGTGCGAGGTGATCGTGGTGTCCCTGGCGATCTTCGGCCACGCCGGCATCGCCAAGGTGGAACCGATTCTGGCCGTGGTGATCCTGGCGATCATGGCCTACCTGTTCATCGACATGTTCGGCGACGGCTTCGCCCGCCTGAACGCGCTGCCCCGCGACCCCGAGGGCCTCAGCGGCCTCGGCATCTTCGACATCGTGGTCGCCACGGCCATCTCGTGGACGGTGCTCTCGGCCGACATCAACCGGTTCGCGCGGAGCGAGCGCGGCGGCGTGATCGGCTCGGGCCTGGGTTACATCGCCTCGACGGTGGCCGCGATGGCCCTGGGCGCCACCGCGATCGCGTGGCTGCTCGCGAACGGCACGGACGCGCCGCCCTTCGACCCGACGGTGATCGTGGCCGAGTTCGGCGTCCCGCTCGCCGGCGTCGTCTTCTTCTCCGTCATGGCGACCAATTCGATGGCCGTCTACGGGATGGTCACCTCGCTGGTGAACGCCGAGCCGGGACGCATCCGATTCCTGCCCGCCGCACTGGGACTCGGCGTGATCTCGATCGCGGGGTCGGCGTGGCTGGCGCTGCTCGACAAGTTCACCTCCTTCCTCACCGCCATCGGCATCGTCTTCATCCCCGTCTTCGCGATCATCGTCGTGGACTACTACCTGCTGCGGCGGGGGCGATACGCGGCGTCGCTCGCCGAGGCCGGGTCGCGCGACTACTGGTACCGCGGCGGATGGAACCCGATCGCGGTGACGGTGTGGATCGTGGGCGTCGCCTTCTCCTCGGCGATCACCTACCTCTGGGTGAGCCCCGTGGGCGCCACCGTCCCGACCTTCCTGGTGAGCGCGGGCCTGTACTGGGTGGCGAGCGTCGCCGTCCGCGGCCGGTCCACGACGGAGGACCTCGTCGCGGGCTAGTGTCGGACCATGACACCGGCACGTGGTCTCTGCGCGATGCTCGCCCTCGGTGCGATGGCCCTGGCGGGCTGCGGAAGCGGATCGGGAGCCGACGGGAGCGCGGCACCGTCGAGTTCCGCGTCCGCGCCGGCGGCTTCATCGCGGCAACTCGTGCTCGCGGCCGCCGATCTTCCGTCGGGGATGTCGATGGCGGACTTCGCGATGGACGACGACGTCGTCCGCGCCGTGCTCGAGCCGCTGACGGGACAGCGGCCCACGGGCACCACGTACTCGCCGTCCGCGTGCGCGCCGGTGTCGATGTTCGACGGTGCCACCCAGCCCGCCGCCTCCCTCGCCGGGGTCGCGGCGGGCGAGGGAGGCGGGCGGTCCACCTTCACGGAAGCCGTCGTCGCCCGCCGGCCCGACATCGCCGCGGTCGCGGCCTACGTCTGCCGGTGCCCGATCGTGGTGCAGAACGACGGGGGAACCCCGTTGACCACCACCTTCGCGGTCCGCGACGGGGACCGGGGCCGAGCGGACCAGTTGCTCGTCGTCGAGGAGACCCCGGACGATCCGCTCTCGAAGCAGCGCGCCCTCGTGGCGTACGCCCGCGTCGGCGACTACGCCGTGTGGGCGCGGCTGCGGGCTTTCCAGGGCGAGAGCGTCGACCGCGCGCAGTTCGACCGGCTCGTCGCCGCGGCGGTCGACAAGGTCGCCCGCTCCGCCTGAGCCCGCGCGCCCGAACCCTACGCCTGTGCCCGGTCCCGCTGCCGCAGCGTGGGTTTGTCGATCTTCCCGACGGGGTTCTTCGGTATCTCGTCGAGCAGGATCAGGTCGACGGGGACCTTCACCTTCGCCAGCTCCCCGCGCAGGCCGTCGAGCAGCTCGCCGGCGGTGACCGTCGCGCCGTCGCGGAGCGAGACGTAGGCGACGGGCACCTCGCCGAGCACCTCGTGCGGCCGCCCGATCACCGCGGCCTCGAAGACCTGCGGGTTCCGGTACAGCTGGGCCTCGATCTCCTTGGGATAGATGTTCTCGCCGCCGCGGATCACCATGTCCTTCACGCGATCCACCAGCCGCAGGTAGCCGTCCTCGTCGAGCAGTCCGACGTCCCCGGTGCGCAGCCAGCCGTCGACGATCGTCTCGGCGGTGGCCTCGGGCCGGTTCAGGTACCCGGCCATCACCACCTTGCCCGCGATGAGCACCTCGCCGGTCGCGCCAGGCGCGACGTCGCGGAGCGCACCGTCGACGATGCGGATCCGCTGGCCCGGGAGCGCGGGCCCGACGGTGCCGGGCTTGCGCGGCCCGTCGAGCGGGTTGATCGCCGACGCGGTGGTGGTCTCCGACAGCCCGTAGCCCTCGACGATCGGCACCCCGAAACGCGACTCGAACCGCTCGATGAGGTCGACGGGCATCGGTGCGGCGCCGCAGATCCCGAACCGGAGCGATGACGAATCCGGGCGCACCTCCTCCGGCAGCGCGGTGAGCATCGCGTAGATCGCGGGCACAGCGGAGAAGTAGGTGGGACGGTGCCGCTCCACCGCGGGGAAGAACTCCTCCGGCCGGAACCGGCTGACGATCGTCGCGCGCCCGCCGGCCCGCAGGGGGCTGAGCGTGCCGAGCACGACGCCGTTGGCGTGGAACAGCGGCAGCACCAGCAGGCTGTGATCGCGCTCGGTGAACGCGAAGTGCTCGATGAACGAGGCCGTCATCGCCGCGATGTTCCCGTGGGTGATCATGACGCCCTTGGGTTTCCCGGTGGTTCCCGCGGTGTAGATGAGCAGTGCGAGATCGGAGGGCCGCACGGCGACGGCTTCCACCGGCTCGCCGTCGGACACGGCGAGGAGCTCGTGGCACGCGACCGCGGCGACGCCGTCGGGGGTCTCGGCGTCGGCCTCCGTCACCAGCACGCGGGCGCCGGCGTCGGCGGCCTGGTAGGCGATTTCGGGGGGTGCGAGCGCGGGATTGATCGGGGTGGCCGCTGCGCCGAGGCGCCACGCGGCGAACAGGGCGACCACCAGCTCGACCCGATTGGGCAGGAGGAGTCCCACCACATCGCCACGGGAGACCCCGTACTCCTCCAGCCGGATCGCCGCGGTGCGGACGGCCGCGGCGAACTCGGCGTTCGACAGGTCCAGCCGGTCGTCGGCGAGGGCGGGGGCCGCCGGTGCCCGCGCCGCCCGGGTCTCCGGGAGGGCGGGCACCTCGGGCAGGTCGCGCACCGTCATCGATGCACCGTGACGATCGGCTCGGAGATGAGGCCGAAGGTTCGCAGCACGCCCTCGAGCTCGCGGTGGCCGAAGGCCTGGCACCCCGAGGCGAGGCCGACGCGCTTCGGGGGCTGCTGCAGCAGCGAGTACGCGGCGTAGGCCTGCAGCAGGCCCGTCTGCTTGTAGTTGCTGTTGCCGTGGATCACGACGTGCGAGCGGCCCAGCGGGCCGGAGGCGTGGACGGAGTCCAGCGACTTGTTCACGCGCGGATTCTCGCGCGGCGGCATCGAATTCATGACTTGGGCGGCGACGGCGTCGAGGGCGTCGGCGCGGTCCTCGGGCGACATGTCCTTCGTGGCCTCCAGCGCGTCGGCCACGATCACCGGCACGTTGTTCATCAGCGCCGCGTTGAAGACGCCGCCCTGCGCCTTGCAGTTCGCGACGCGCGGATCGCGCTTGAACCACACCGGGTGCGAGGTGCCGCCCCACGGCAGCGACTGCGCCAGTTCGTGCTGCCCGGGCACCGACAGGGGCACCAGGCCCTGCATCGGATCGAACGAGACGTACTGGTTCTGCTCGAGGTAGAAGGCGTCGCCGCCCGCCGCGTTGACGAGGATCGTCCGGGTGGAGGCGATGGTCGGGCTGCCGCCCCAGAAGACCGCGATGTCGAGGGTGTCGAGTCCCGGTGTCTCCAGAGCGATCTGGACGGCGATTTCGCCCGTCGTGTACATCTGGGCGATGCCGGGAGCCAGCAGGAGGCCGGCCTCCGCGTACCGCTCGTGGAAGGTCTCGTCGAGGTGGATCAGCCAGTCCTGCTCGCCGGTGGTGTCACTGTAGTGCGCGCCCGCGTTGAGGGCGGCCTCGACGACGGCGTCGCCGAACTTGATGAAGGGCCCCACCGTGTTCAGGACCACCTTGCTGCCGCGGAACAGCTCGGTCAGGGAGTCGACGTCGTGCTTCACCTCCACGATCTCGTAGTCGGCCGTCTCGATCCCCGCGACGTGCGCGTTCATCGAGTCGGTCAGCTTGCCCTCGTCGCGGCCCGCCGCGGTGAAGGGCACGTTGTACTCGCGCAGGTACTCGCAGATGAGGCGGCCCGTGTAGCCCGAGGCCCCGTACACCACTACCGGCTTGTTGCTCATGATTCTCCTTCGTCCTGAGAGGTTTTCGTTACATGCCCATGCCGCCGTCGACGGGCAGTCCTGCCCCGTTGACGAAGCGGGAGGCGTCGGATGCGAGGAAGACGACCGCGTCCGCCATGTCCTGGACCTCGCCGAGCCGGCCGCTGGGCGTGAGGCCGACGACCGCCTCCACGGCCTCCTCCGGCGAGCCGAACAGCCCGATGTTCGCCATGTCGACCGCGAGGCCGGTACCCATCTCGGTGGGAACGAGGCCCGGGTAGATGCAGTTCACGCGCACGCCGTAGCCGAGCTTCCCGGCCTCCATGGCCGCCACCCGCGTCATCCGGTCGATGGCCGACTTGGTGGCCGAGTAGATCGCGATACCGGGGAAGGCGATGGTCGCCGCGACGGACGCGACGTTGATGATGGCCCCGCCTGCGCCCGCCGCGCCGCCGGGGCGCAGGGCCCGGAGCCCGTGCTTGAGGCCGAGGGCGGTACCGAGCACGTTCACGTCGAGCTGCCGCCGCACGTCGTCGACGGAGATCTCGGTGAGCAGGCCCGTGATCTCGACGCCGGCGTTGTTGACCACCACGTCCAGCCCGCCGAGCTGGGCCACGGTGGCGTCGATGGCGGCGGACCAGCTCTCCTCGGAGGTGACGTCGAGGTGGACGGAGCCGCTCCCGTCGCCCAGCTCCTTCGCGACGGCGACGGCGCGGTCGGCCTGCACGTCGCCCAGCATCACCCGGGCGCCGGCGGCGGCCAGCGCGCGTGCCATGCCCTCGCCGAGGCCCTGTGCCCCGCCGGTGACCAGGACCCGCCGGCCGGTCAGATCGAATGCGCTCACGACTACTCCCTTGCTCGAGGTGGATCGGACTTCGGTGCGGCCGACTCTGTGGCGACCATCACATCGCAGAATTTAGACGACTGTCAAGGAAAATGTTGGACAATCGTCAAGAGAAATTGGTGAGGGTGTCGCTCCGGTCCGCGGCACGGGGGTTATCCTGGGACGATGCCGACGAATCGTCGGCCGGCGGAGAGGAGTGCGGGGTGACCGAGGTGATCGCGCAGGCGACCGCGCCCGCCGCCGTGGGCGCCACCAAGCACGCCACGAAAGTCGCGGCCAAGCGCGACGAGCTGGCGCGCGCGGCACTCAAGACGCTCTCCGAGCTCGGCTACGCGCGCACCAGCCTGCGCGAGATCGCTGCGAACTCCGAGTACAGCCACGGCGTGCTGCACTACTACTTCGCCGACCGGCTCGAGCTGATCGCGCACTGCGTCCACCTCTACAAGGCCGAGTGCATCGCCTCCTACGACGACGTCCTCCGCGCCGACGACGACGCGCCCGGGCTGCGGACCCGGTTCGCGGAGCGGCTCGCCGCGACGATGGAGCACGACCTCCCGACCCACAAGCTCTGGTACGACCTGCGCTCGCAGGCCATGTTCGAGGCGGCGCTCACCGACGACGTCCGCGAGATCGACGGCTCTCTCGAGGCGATGATCTGGCGGGTCGTGAGCCGCTACGCCGAACTCGCGGGCGGCGCGCCGCTCCTCGATGCCGCCGGCACCTACGCCGCGCTCGACGGCCCCTTCGAGCGTGCCGTCCGCCGCCGGGTCCTCGGCGATGAGACCGCCGCCACCGTGCTCACCGCGCAGGTCTTCGCCCTGCTCGACGCCCTCGTCGTCCGACCGGCCGGCTGAACGGGGCCCGACCGCGAACCCGGCGACGGGCGCCGAACAACAGCTCCCCGGGGCGGCCGAGCACACCTGCGACCTGGAACGGCAGGTCAAGGCGCGCAGCATTTTTCGGTGTGATGTATCAACTTCGTTAGCCCGAGATCAGACCCGGCTCGGCCGCCGACTTCTGGCTACCATCGCGTTGTGATCAATCCAAGTGCGCGTTCCCGAGGTGGCGCGAGTCACTTCGCCGGACGGCTGGCCCGCGCCGCCGCCGGGTCCGGAATGCTCGCCGTCTTCGGGGCGATGACGGCGGGTGGTGCGGTGTACGCGCTCGGCGGAACGCCGGCGCAGGAGCCGGTCCCGCAGACGCCTCGTCAGCCGACGGTCGCCACCGCTCCGGGACCGTCCGCCTCCGTCGCACCGCCCACGGACCCGGCGCGGATCGCGCTCAAGGCGGCGGACGACTCCCGCACCATGTTCACCCTGCTGTCCAACGCGGTCACCACGTCGACGGCCGGGATGTCGACCGCGATGGCGGGAGTTCCGCAGGTCTTCGACAGCGTGACGACGGCCCGAGCCGGCGCCGATGAGGTGGCCGCGGGCCTCGCGGAGACCGCGACGGCGTCGGCGGCCCTGGACCAGGTGTCCGCGTCGGCGAAGTCGTGGTCCGGGACCATCGGAGAGCTGCAGAGCCTCTCCGGGATGGCGGTCTCGATCCGCACCAACGCGGTGCAGCTGCGCACGCGACTCGTGGCGCAGCCGACCCCGGATGCGGCGGCGACCGTCGCGCAGCTGGACCAGCTCATCGCAGCGACGGACGGACTGTCGGCGCTGGGCGCCGCGGACGGCCTCGCCACCTCGCTGACATCGCTGACGCAGGCGGCGTCGTCCTCGTCGACGTCGCTGGGCCGGGCGCGCATCGCCGCGCGGTCACTGCGCGACGGGCTCGCGACGATCGAGAAGGCGCGACCCCAGGCGCTGGCCGCGACGACGAACCTCTCGACCGGTCTCCGGCAGCTGGACGTCGCACTGCGGTCGATCGACGCGCAGCTCGCGCTGGTACAGACGAAGCTCCGCGAGTCGGTGGACAACGGCTCGGAGACGCCCGCGCTCGTCGCCTCCCCGGTCGATCCGGGCACGCGCTGGGCGTGGTCGCTCTGCGCGGCCGGTGCCGCCGGGGCGATCCTTTCCCTCGCGGGGTTCGGGCGGCCGCGCCCGGCGCCCGCGCCGCCGCAGACGGCGGCACCCCTCGCCGATCTCGCGCGGGCGATCAGTGAGATCCCCACTCCGAGCCACGGGTTCGCGCGGCCCGACTCCGCCCACACCGACCCCTGGCTCCCGGTGCAGTTCTCCCGCGAGAACTGAGCGGGCGCGCGCGGTCAGCGGGTTGCCGGACCGCCCGGTTCGGGATCGTCGAGGGCCGAGCCGAGCGCACCGTCGGTGAAGGTGCGGAAGGCGAAGGCCAGGGTCTCGAGCGATTGCAGGGTGCCGCTCTCGTAGCCCACCAGCAGGTACAGCGCGGTGGTGGCGTACTTCTCGGCGAGCTCACGGTCGCCGATCACCTCGGTGTAGGTCTCCGCGATCACATCGCGCCGTTCGAGGTCGACCTCGGCCTGGTGCCGCGCCACCTCCGGATCGTGCGCCGCCCACACGCGGATCGCCGCCTCCGTGGCGTGCGGCAGCGTCAGGCCGACGTGCGTGAGCGACATCAGCCGGTCGTAGGCGTCCGGCACCTGGCGGGCGGCCTCGATCAGCCGGTCGCTTTTGGTCTGCCGCCAGTACGTGATCAGCGCCGACGTGAACTCCGGCCAGCTCGGATACGCGTGGTAGAAGCTGCCGGTCGACGATCCGGCCTGCTCGCACACCGCGGCCAGCTTCAGCGCCGCGTGCCCCCGCTCGGCCAGGACCGCCAGCCCCGCCTCGAGGAAGCGCAGCTGCACGTAGCGCGACGGGCTCGAGCGGGCGGGCGGCATGCGGCGATGGTATCCGCCGGGCGCGGGGTGCCGTGGAAAGCTGAGCGCATGCGACGCTCGGTACTGGTCCCCCTGCTCGAAACGGTGCTCACGCTGCTGGGCCTGGCGTGGCTCGCCGCGGTGCTGGTGTTCGGCAGTTCCGCCGTGCCCCTGCTCATCGTGTGGAACGTGGCGGCCGTCGCCTACGTGGTGGCCGGCTGGTTCCTGCTGCGCCGCCGGATCCCCGCGGGCGAGGACGATCCGGACCTGATGTCGGCGCCGCGCTGGCAGACCACGCTGTTCGCGGCGGTGGTCAGCGGCTCCGGCCTGGTGGGCGGCCTGCTCATGATCGCCACCCGCGCCCGCAGACGCCTCGTCAGCCGACGGTCGCCACCGCTCCGGGACCGTCCGCCTCCGTCGCACCGCCCACGGACCCGGCGCGGATCGCGCTCAAGGCGGCGGACGACTCCCGCACCATGTTCACCCTGCTGTCCAACGCGGTCACCACGTCGACGGCCGGGATGTCGACCGCGATGGCGGGAGTTCCGCAGGTCTTCGACAGCGTGACGACGGCCCGAGCCGGCGCCGATGAGGTGGCCGCGGGCCTCGCGGAGACCGCGACGGCGTCGGCGGCCCTGGACCAGGTGTCCGCGTCGGCGAAGTCGTGGTCCGGGACCATCGGAGAGCTGCAGAGCCTCTCCGGGATGGCGGTCTCGATCCGCACCAACGCGGTGCAGCTGCGCACGCGACTCGTGGCGCAGCCGACCCCGGATGCGGCGGCGACCGTCGCGCAGCTGGACCAGCTCATCGCAGCGACGGACGGACTGTCGGCGCTGGGCGCCGCGGACGGCCTCGCCACCTCGCTGACATCGCTGACGCAGGCGGCGTCGTCCTCGTCGACGTCGCTGGGCCGGGCGCGCATCGCCGCGCGGTCACTGCGCGACGGGCTCGCGACGATCGAGAAGGCGCGACCCCAGGCGCTGGCCGCGACGACGAACCTCTCGACCGGTCTCCGGCAGCTGGACGTCGCACTGCGGTCGATCGACGCGCAGCTCGCGCTGGTACAGACGAAGCTCCGCGAGTCGGTGGACAACGGCTCGGAGACGCCCGCGCTCGTCGCCTCCCCGGTCGATCCGGGCACGCGCTGGGCGTGGTCGCTCTGCGCGGCCGGTGCCGCCGGGGCGATCCTTTCCCTCGCGGGGTTCGGGCGGCCGCGCCCGGCGCCCGCGCCGCCGCAGACGGCGGCACCCCTCGCCGATCTCGCGCGGGCGATCAGTGAGATCCCCACTCCGAGCCACGGGTTCGCGCGGCCCGACTCCGCCCACACCGACCCCTGGCTCCCGGTGCAGTTCTCCCGCGAGAACTGAGCGGGCGCGCGCGGTCAGCGGGTTGCCGGACCGCCCGGTTCGGGATCGTCGAGGGCCGAGCCGAGCGCACCGTCGGTGAAGGTGCGGAAGGCGAAGGCCAGGGTCTCGAGCGATTGCAGGGTGCCGCTCTCGTAGCCCACCAGCAGGTACAGCGCGGTGGTGGCGTACTTCTCGGCGAGCTCACGGTCGCCGATCACCTCGGTGTAGGTCTCCGCGATCACATCGCGCCGTTCGAGGTCGACCTCGGCCTGGTGCCGCGCCACCTCCGGATCGTGCGCCGCCCACACGCGGATCGCCGCCTCCGTGGCGTGCGGCAGCGTCAGGCCGACGTGCGTGAGCGACATCAGCCGGTCGTAGGCGTCCGGCACCTGGCGGGCGGCCTCGATCAGCCGGTCGCTTTTGGTCTGCCGCCAGTACGTGATCAGCGCCGACGTGAACTCCGGCCAGCTCGGATACGCGTGGTAGAAGCTGCCGGTCGACGATCCGGCCTGCTCGCACACCGCGGCCAGCTTCAGCGCCGCGTGCCCCCGCTCGGCCAGGACCGCCAGCCCCGCCTCGAGGAAGCGCAGCTGCACGTAGCGCGACGGGCTCGAGCGGGCGGGCGGCATGCGGCGATGGTATCCGCCGGGCGCGGGGTGCCGTGGAAAGCTGAGCGCATGCGACGCTCGGTACTGGTCCCCCTGCTCGAAACGGTGCTCACGCTGCTGGGCCTGGCGTGGCTCGCCGCGGTGCTGGTGTTCGGCAGTTCCGCCGTGCCCCTGCTCATCGTGTGGAACGTGGCGGCCGTCGCCTACGTGGTGGCCGGCTGGTTCCTGCTGCGCCGCCGGATCCCCGCGGGCGAGGACGATCCGGACCTGATGTCGGCGCCGCGCTGGCAGACCACGCTGTTCGCGGCGGTGGTCAGCGGCTCCGGCCTGGTGGGCGGCCTGCTCATGATCGCCACCCGCGGCGACGAGCCGGATCCCGTGCTCCAGCCCGTCGCCGCGGCCACGGTCCTCCTCTCCTGGCTGCTCCTGCACACCGCGTTCGCCCAGATCTACGCCCGCGACTACTTCTCCGCCGGCGGCTTGCAGTTCCCGGACTGCGAGCGCCCGCAGCTCACCGAGTTCGTCTACTTCTCCATCACGATCGGCACGTCCTTCGCGGTCTCGGACGTCACCGTCACCCGGCGTTCCACGCGGCGGCTGGTGATCGTGCACAGCGTGCTCAGCTTCTTCTTCAACGCGGCCGTCGTGGCGATCGCGCTGGACTGGATCAAGAGCGGAGGCTGAGCCCGTCGCGCCCCGGCGTCAGGACGCGGCGACGGGGCTCCCGAGCCCGGACAGGCACGCCGGCAGCGGCGCGCGGTGCAGGACGCCGAGGCGCTGCGTCGCGCGGGTGAGCGCCACGTAGAGCTCCGCCGCACCCCGCTCGCCGTCGGCGAGGATCGCCTCGGGGTCCACCACCAGCACCGCGTCGAACTCGAGCCCCTTCGTCTCCGAGGGCGGGACCGCGCCCGGCGTACCGTCGGGCCCGATGACGACGGACGTGCCCTCCCGCCCCGCCTCGTCGCGGGCGAACTCGTCGATCGCCCCGGCGAGACCGTCGCCGGTCACCCGCCGCGCCCACGGCCGGACCCCGGAGGCGCGCACCGACTCCGGCGGCACGGTGCCGGGCGCGAACTCCGCCAGCACGTCCGCCGCCACCGCCATGATCTCAGACGGGGTGCGGTAGTTCACCGTGAGCGCGGTGTACGCCCACCGGCCCGCGACGTACGGATCCAGCATCTCCGCCCACGAACGGGCGCCCGCGGGCGCGCTGCGCTGCGTGAGGTCGCCGACCACCGTGAACGAGCGGGACGGGCAGCGGCGCATCAGCACCCGCCAGTCCATCGCCGAGAGCTCCTGCGCCTCGTCGACCACCACATGCCGGTACACCCAGGTGCGGTCGGCCGCAGCGCGGTCCACGAGATCACGAGTATCGCGCTCCTCGAAGCGTTCGGCCAGGTCGTCGGCGTAGAGCAGGTCGGTGGCGAAGAGGTGGTCCTCGTCGTCCATCGAATCCGCCCGCGACACCAGCGAATCCAACACGCCCTCCGCGAACTCCGCCTGCTCGCGCGCGGCCCGCGCCGCGGAGTCGTCCGGGACCTCGTGCGGGCCGAGCAGCTCCGCGAGCTCGTCCAGCAGCGGCACGTCCGAGACGGTCCAGGCGGCACCGTCGGACCGCAGCAGCGACGGGTCCGCGCCCGCCGCGGCCAGCCGCTCGGGCGAGCTCAGCAGGTCCGCGAGCAGCGCCTCGGGGGAGAGCACGGGCCACAGCCGGTCGACGGTGCGCCGGAACGTCCCGTCCGCCGCGAGGTCGGCGAGCATGCCGGCCCGCATCTCCTCCCACGCCCGCGTGTCCTCGCGGCGCAGCCACTGCTTCCCGATCCGGCCCAGCGCCCGCTCGGTGATCGCCCAGGTCAGCACGTCGAGGAAGACGGTGCGCGCCTGGTTGTGCGGCTGCCCGCTGTCGCGCGCCTCGTCCCGGGCCCAGCCGACCACGTCGGCCTCGATCCGCACCGTGGCGTCGCCGAGCCCGATGGACACGGGCGTCTCCGGCAGGGTGGAGAAGTCCGCGACCGCGGCGGCGAGCACGTCCGCCATCGCGGCCGCGCCCTTGATCCGCGCGACTGCGGGCGTGTCCTCCGAGCCGGTCGTGACGCCCGGGTAGAGCGTCGCCGGGGTCGCGAACACCACGTCGGATTCGCCGAGCGAGGGCAGCACCCGCCCGATGTGCCGCAGGAAGGACGTGTTCGGGCCCACCACCAGCACGCCGTGCCGCTCGAACCGCGCCCGCTGCGTGTACAGCAGGTACGCCACCCGGTGCAGCGCCACCACCGTCTTGCCGGTGCCGGGGCCGCCCTCGATCACGGTGACGCCCGGATTGTCGGAGCGGATGATCCGGTCCTGATCGGCCTGGATGGTCGCGACGATGTCGCGCATCCCCTCGCCGCGCGGCGCGTTCACCGCGGCCAGTAGCGCCGCGTCGCCGCGGGCGTCGGCGCCCGGGCGGCCCAGCATCTCGTCGGTGAACGCGGTCAGCGCGCGGCCCTCGCTGAGGAACTGCCGCCGCCGGTGCACGCCCTCCGGGTGCGCGCCCGTCGCGGTGTAGAACGGCCGCGACGCCGGGGCCCGCCAGTCCAGCAGCAACTCCTCCTCACCGTCCTCGTCGTCGAACAGGCCCAGCCGCCCGACGTACCTCGTCCCGACGGTGCCGCCCGGCTCCCCGTCGAGCCGGCCGAAGGCCAGCCCCTCCTCGGCGACGCTCAGCCGCCGCACCTCCCGCGCGGAGGTCATCACGTCGCCCTCCCGGTCCACCGCCCGGCCCTCGTGGTCGCGCAGGGCGTCCGTGTAGCGTCGCCGCGCCCGGTCCCGTTCGGCGTCCAATCGCGCGTACAACCCCGCCACGTACTCGCGCTCCGATGTCAGCTCGTTCTCGTATTCAGACATGCACCCACCTCGACAGAAATCGGATCCGGCCAGCGAGTATGCGCCCTCCACGGGGCCTTGCGGCAAGGCCCGGGGTGCGTTATAAGTTAGAAGGGGAAGACTTCGGGGTGCCGTGTGTCCGCTCCCGCTTCGCCGCACGCCTTCTCCGTCCATTCCCGGTTCGGCCCACTCTGACGCGAATCGCGCGCGAACCCTCCATCGTCTGTAGGTTCGGATCCGTGGACCTCCGAAGATTCCTCGACGGTCGTGGGGGTCAGCTCGGCTTCCTCACCTATCAACACGCCTCGCTGGTGATCCAATGCGTGGTGCTGGGAGCGGTGATCGCGCTGGTCATCGCGGCGCTGGTGTACCGCTCGCGCGCGGGGGCCGCGTTCGCCACCGCCGTCGCCTCCGTCGGTATGACGGTGCCGTCCCTCGCCCTGCTCGCGCTGCTGCTCATCGTGTTCGGGCTGGGCGTCACCCCGTCGGTCACGATGCTGGCCTTCTACGCCACGCTGCCGATCCTCACCAGCGCGATCGTCGGGCTGCAGGCGGTGCCGCCGGCGCTGGTCGAGGCGGCCCGCGGCCTGGGCATGCCCCGCTGGCGGGTGCTGGCCACCGTCGAACTGCCGAACGCGTGGCCCGTGATCCTCACCGGGATCCGGGTCAGCACCCAGCTCGTGGTCGGCGTCGCGACGGTCGTCGCCTACGTGCTCGGGCCGGGCCTCGGCTCCCTGATCTTCTCCGGCCTCGCCCGCCTCGGCGGCGCCGGTGCACTCGAATCCGCGTTGGTGGGCACCGTTCTCGTGGTGGCCGTCGCGCTCGTACTCGACGGTCTGCTGGTGCTCCTGGGCCGCTTCACCGTCTCGAAGGGACTGCGATGAGTCAAACCACGGGCGTTGCCATCGAGCTGGAGAAGGTGATCAAGCGCTACCGCGGGCAGGAGAAGCCGGCGGTCAAGGAGCTGTCCATCGTCATCGAAGCGGGCGAGACCGTCGCCATCGTCGGTCCCTCCGGCTGCGGCAAGACCACCACGCTGAAGATGATCAACCGGCTGATCGAGCCGACCTCGGGTCGGGTGCTCATCGGCGGGACGGACGTCACCAAGGCGGACGCCGACGGCCTGCGGCAGGGCATCGGCTACGTGGTCCAGGCCGGTGGCCTGTTCCCGCACTGGACCGTCGAGAAGAACATCGGCGCCGTGCCGGGCCTGCTCGGCTGGGACAAGGCCCGCACCCGCGCCCGGGTCACCGAGCTGCTGGAACTGGTCGGGCTGGACCCGGACGTCTTCCGCGGCCGGTTCCCCAAGGAGATGTCCGGCGGCCAGCAGCAGCGCGTCGGCGTCGCCCGCGCGCTCGCCGCCGATCCGCCGGTCCTGCTCATGGACGAGCCCTTCGGCGCCGTCGACCCCATCACCCGCGTGCGGCTGCAGGACCAGCTCCTCGCGATCCAGGAGGAGCTGCACAAGACCATCGTGATCGTCACGCACGACGTCGACGAGGCGATCAAGCTGGGCGACCGGGTGCTGATCCTCTCCGAGGGCGGCCAGATCGAGCAGTTCGGCACGCCCGAGGAGATCCTGACGGCGCCGGCCAACGCCTTCGTGGAGGAGTTCGTCGGCTCGGGCGCCACCCTCAAGCACCTCTCGCTCAGCTCCGTCGGCGAGATCCCCAGCGCCCCCGTCGTACTCGCCCGCCCCGGCGACCCGTCGGAGGAGGTGGCCGCGCGGGCCAAGGAGGCGAAGCTCAGCTGGGTCGTCGTGGTCGACGAGGACGACCGGCCGCGCGCCTGGCCCTCCGTCTCCGAGGTGCTGAGCAAGCCCGTCGTCTCGACCTACGTCGACCAGCGGCTGCCCGTCGCCGAGCGCACCGCGACCCTCGCGGACGCGCTCGACGTGATGCTGGCCGCCAGCCAGGGCGGCGTGCTGGTCACGCAGCGCGGCAAGGTGATCGGCGCGCTCACCATCGAACAGGTCGCGCAGCGGATCCGGGAGCGGCAGGCCATCGCCAACCCGGAACAGGCCGCCGACACCTACCGGGCGGCCCCGTCGTGACCGCCGCGGCGAACGCGTCCAAGGAGGCGCGCGTCGGGCCCACGCCGCGATTCGCGGGCGGTGTGCCGATCGACCTGATCCTCGAACCGTTGCTCGTCGTGGTCGGCTTCGTCGGCTATCTGATCTGGCACGCGAGCCAGGACTTCTCGGAGACCGAGGCGGTGCAGCTGCAGTGGTCCGAGCTCGGCGGTTCGGTGTGGGAACACATCCAGCTGACCGTGGTCTCCGCCGTGCTGGTGGTGCTCATCGCGATCCCGCTGGGGATCCTGGCGACGCGCAAGCGGTTCGCGCGCATCGCGCCGGTGATCGTCGCCCTCGCCAACGTCGGCCAGGCCGCGCCCGTGCTGGGCATGGTCGTGCTGTTCGCCATGTGGTTCGGTACCGGCTTCGGCACCGCCGTCGCCGCGCTCGTCGTCTACGCGGTGCTGCCGATCCTGCAGAACACCGTGACCGGCCTGCGGCAGGTGGACGACCGTGTCATCGAAGCGGCAAGAGGCCAGGGTTTCTCGGCCTTCCAGACGTTGATCCGGGTCGAGCTGCCGCTGTCGGTTCCGGTGATCCTGCACGGTGTGCGCACGGCGCTGGTCATCCTCGTCGGCACCGCCACCCTCGGCACCTTCATCGGCGCCGGCGGACTGGGCGTGCTCATCACCACCGGCGTCACCCTGTACTTGCCGGCCCTGCTCTTCTCGGGCGCGCTGCTGGTCGCGCTGCTCGCGCTCGGCATCGACTGGCTGGCCCGGCTCGCCGAGTACCTGCTGGCGCCGCGCGGCCTGCGCGGGGTGACCGCATGACGGCGCGCGGGACCGGGCGGGTGCGCGTGCGGCGCGCACTGCTGCCCGTGGTGGCGGCACTGTCGCTCGTGCTCGCAGGCTGCGGGCTCGAGAGTTCGTCGGGCCACTTCGTGCACGCCGAGTCCGCGGACGGCCAGACCCCGCTGGCGGGCGCGAAGATCTCGGTGACGTCGAAGTCCTTCTCCGAGGGCATCCTGCTCGGCAAGATCAGCACGACGATCCTGCAGGCCGCGGGCGCCGAGATCACCGACCTCACCAACGCGCCGGGCTCGATGTCCTCCCGGCAGGCGATGACGAGCGGCGCCGCCGACGTCTCGTGGGAGTACACCGGCACCATCTGGGTCAGCTACCTCGGGCAGACCGAGACGATCAGCGACTCCACCGCGCTGTGGACCCGCGTCCGCGACGCGGAGCGGGCCAACGGGATCGAGGTCCTCACCCCGGCCCCGTTCAACAACACCTACGCCTTCGCGGTGACCCCGGCGCAGAAGGCGCAGCTGAAGCTGAACACGCTGAGCGAGTTGTTCCGGCTGCCGCCCGCGCAGCGCTCCCTCTGCGTCGACCCCGAGTTCCAGTCGCGCCCCGACGGACTGGGGCGCCTCTTGGACAAGTACGAGGTGCCGCTCGGCAGCGGCACGCCGGCGAACACGATCACGACGATGGACGCGGGCGTGATCTACTCCGCGATCTCCGGCAACACCTGCCTCGCGGGCGACGTCTACGCCACCGACGGCCGCATTCGCAAGCTCGGGCTGCAGTTGTTGGAGGACGACCGGAAGTTCTTCCTGCCCTACGACGGCGTGCCGGAGGTCCGGACGGACGCGCTGGCGAAGTACCCCGCCATCAAGGACGTGCTGGCCAAGGTGAGCCGCCTGCTGACCAACGAGACGATGCAGGAGCTCAACGGGCAGATCGACATCGAGGGCCGCGATCCCGCCGACGTGGCCGCCACCTGGCTCAAGAAGGTGGGGCTCGTCCGCTGAGGGCCCGCGGCTTTCGGTCGCGGTGAGCGGAAGGGTTCACCCCGCGGGTGCCCCGTCCGACACTGAACCGCATGACCGATACCGCACCGGACCTGCTGGCGCTCACCGCGACCGAGGCCGCGAAGGTGTGTGCCGGCGAGTACGACCGCGTGATCCCCACCGACTGGCCGGCGGGCGAGCGGTGGTCGACCCGCCTGTGGGGCGACGACGACGTGGACGTCTGGCTCATCAGCTGGGTGCCCGAGCGTTCGACGGAGCTGCACGACCACGCCGGCTCGCTGGGCGCGCTCACCGTGGTCTCGGGCGCGCTCGCGGAGCGCAGCTGGGACGGGGAAGCCCTGCGGGAGCGGCGGATCGACGCCGGCGGGCAGGCGTCCTTCGACCGCGGCTGGGTGCACGACGTGACCCGACACGCCGACGCCCACGACGCGGCGACGGGCGAGGCGGCCATGCCCACCCTCTCCGTGCACGCCTACTCCCCGCCGCTCACCGCGATGTCGTACTACGAGGTGACGCCGGTCGGCAGGCTGCGCCGCGTGCGTAGCGAGCTGACCGACGAACCCGAGGGCCCCACCGGCGGGCGCGGCGTCGACGGGCTCCTGGCGGGCGCGCGGGACCGCATCGACCGGGTCGAGGCCGCCGACCTGCGCGCCGAGCTGGACGCCGGCGCCGTCCTCGTCGACACCCGTCCCGCGGCGCAGCGCGCCGTCGAGGGCGAGGTCGACGGAGCCCTGATCATCGAGCGGAACGTGCTCGAATGGCGGCTCGATCCGACGTCCGACGCCCGGATCCCCGAGGCCACCGGCTGGGATGTGCGGTGGATCGTGCTGTGCTCGGAGGGCTACGCCAGCTCCCTGGCCGCCGCCGCCCTGCGCGACATCGGGCTGCACCGCGCCACGGACCTCGCGGGTGGGTACAAGGCGCTCACGGCGGTGCCCTCCGCCGGTTAGGAGTCCCGCGGAACCGACCACCGCACGACGGTGCCGGGCCGCTCCGCCGTCGCGTCCGCCGGCAGCAGGTCGACGGTGCCGCCCCGCAGCTCCGCGCGGGTGGCGAGGTTCCGCAGCCCGCTGCGTCGGCCACCGTCGGGGATGCCCGTCCCGTCGTCGGCGACCTCCACGGTGACCGCTTCGCCGCTCGCGATCACCGTGACCGCGACGCGGGTGCCGCCCGAGTGGCGGATCGCGTTGGAGACGCTCTCCGTCACCACGGCCTCGAGATCACGGGCGAGGCCGTCGTCGGCCACGGCGCTCTCCACCGGGCCGGAGAAGCCGACGTCGACGGCCGTCCCGCCGCCGTGCGCGACGGCCCGCACCGCGCGCACGAGCCGGCTCCGGAGCCCGCTCCCGTCGGTCGAGAGCTCGAAGATCGTCGAGCGGATGTCGGCGATCGTGCGGTCGAGCTCACCGATCGCGGCGTCGAGCCGCTCGCGGACGGGCTCGTCCGCCGCGGCGGAGCGCGCCACCTGCAGCCCGAGGCCGGCGGCGAAGATCCGCTGGATCACGTGGTCGTGCAGGTCGCGCCCGATCCGCTCGCGCTCCTCGATGACCTGCAGCTCGCCGAGACGCTGCTGCTGGCGCAGCGTCTCCGCGTGCATCTGGGCGTTGTCGATGGCGACCGCCGTGGCGGCGGCGAAGATCTCGATCGCCTTCGCGTCGCCGGCCGTGAAGGCGACACCGTCGGCCTTCTCCGCCAGGTAGATGCACCCGAACAGGTTCCCGCCGACGATGATCGGCGCGCCCAGGAAGCTGTGCATCGGGGGGTGGTTCGGTGGGAAGCCGACCGAGGACGGGTGCTCGGAGAGCTCCGCGATCCGGACCGGCTGCTGCACCTCGAGGAGGTACCCCAGCAGGCCGCGGCCGCACGGGGGATCACCGATCAGCGCCGCCGTCTCCGCGTCCACGCCGACGTAGATGAACTCCTCCAGCGAGCCGTCGTCACTGCTCACGCCCACCGCCCCGTACCGCGCGTCCACCAGTGCCATCGCGGAGGTGACGATGCGGCGCACCGTCGCGGGCAGGTCCAGTCCCTGGGCCACGACCATCACGGCGCTGAGAATGTCCTGCAGGTCGGCGTCCGGCCCGTGCTCCGCCGTCACCGGACCGCTCCCCGCAGATGGAGGAGCAGCGTCGGGACGAACGTCCCTGGCGCGGAGCTCATCCGGCCGCCACGCTGGGCGGCGTGAACGGAATCGACATCGACCCGCTGGACCGGTCCGACGTGCGCGCCCTCGTCGTGGACCTCGCCGAGGCCGCCTACACCGGCCGCCTCGCCCGCTGGAACGAGGTGCGCACGACCGCGGCCCTCGACGACCTGGATTGGGAGTACCTGGTGTGCCGGCTCCTGGGCCGGCTGCTCGCGGAGCGCGCGGTGCAGCGCGGCACCCCCGCGGTCGACGCGTGGCGCCAGGCCCGCGCGGCGCTGGCCTGAGCCGGTCATCGGCGGACCCCGCCCGCGTCGCGCCATTGCGCCGCGCGCAGGGCCGCCTGCACCCGGTTCTCGACGCCGAGCTTCGCCAGGATGCCGGTCACGTGGTTACGGACGGTCTTCTCCGCCAGGAACATCCGCTCCGCGATCTGCTTGTTGGTGAGCCCTTCGGCGAGCAGCTCGAGCACCGCCTCCTCCTGCCCGGTCAGGCCCGTCGGTGCCGGCGGCGCCTCCTGGCCCCGGCGGATGCGCTGCAGCACCCGGGCGGTGCTGGCGGAGTCGAGGAGGGAGCCGCCGGCCGCGACGGTGCGGATCGCCGATACCAGCTCGGTCCCGCGGATCTGCTTGAGCACGTAGCCCTGTGCGCCCGCGGTGATCGCCTCGAGCAGGGCCTCGTCGTCGGAGTACGAGGTGAGCACGAGGCAGGGCAGGTCGGGCAGCTGGTCGCGGAGCGTGCGGACGAGGTCGATGCCCGAGCCGTCGGGCAGGCGCACGTCGACCACCGCGACGTCCGGGCGCACGGCGGGGATGCGGGCGAGGGCCTCGCGGACCGTCGCCGCCTCGCCCACCACGGTGTGGCTGCCGTCGGAGGCGAGGAGGTCGGCCAGGCCGCGCCGGACGATCTCGTGGTCGTCGACCAGGAATACCGAGGACATGCCTTCAGCGTAGGCCCGTACGGGGCGTGGGCCCTCCTCGGCGGACCGTCGCCGGGCGAGGACGGGACATACGTCCCGGCCCGCCCGGTACGCACGTCCCCACCTGCGGTGACGCACCGCCGGGCCGGGATGCGGGACGCCGTCGGGGACCATCGCCCCTGCCCGTGCCGGCCGCGGCGGGCCAGGCTGGGAATCATGAGTGATCTGACCGACCTGGAACTGCTGTACGAGCTCTCGGAGACGGCCGAGCGGGAGGTCGACCGGCACCTCCGGCAGGCGGTCGACTGGCACCCGCACGACTACGTGCCGTGGAGCCGCGGCCGCGATTTCGCCGCGCTCGGCGGGGAGGACTTCCGGGAGAGCGACTCCGCGCTGTCGCCCGTCGCCCGGGCGTCGCTGGTGATGAACCTGCTCACCGAGGACAATCTTCCGAGCTACCATCGCGAGATCGCCGAGAACTTCACCCTCGACGGTGCCTGGGGCTACTGGGTGCATCGCTGGACGGCGGAGGAGGCGCGGCACTCGATCGTGCTGCGCGACTACCTCACCGTGACCCGCGGGGTCGACCCCGTCGAACTCGAGGGCCTGCGGATGACGCAGATGCAGCACGGCTTCGCGCCGGGGATGAACTCGATGCTGCTGTCGGTGAGCTACGTGACCTTCCAGGAGCTCGCGACGCGGATCAGCCATCGCAACACCGCCGCCGTCTGCGACGATCCCGTCGCCGACCGGATGCTCGCCCGGGTCGCCGCCGACGAGAACCTGCACATGCTCTTCTACCGCAACATCCTCGGCGCCGCGATCGAGGTCGCGCCGGCGCAGGCCCTCGCCGCGATCCACGCCGTGCTCACCAACTTCCAGATGCCCGGCGCCGCGCTCCCGCACTTCCGGCGCGACGCCGTGCTCATGGCGAAGAGCGGCATCTACGACCTGCGTCAGCACCGCGACGCCGTGGTCGTGCCGGTGCTGCGCCATTGGCGGCTCCTCGAGCGGACCGACCTCACCGGCGAGGCCGCGCGGCTGCGCGACCTGATCGGCGACTTCGTCGACGAGCTGGACGTCCGGGCGCGGAAGTTCGAGGCCGCGCGCGACCGCGCACTCGAGCGGGACGCCCGCCGCCGGGAGCGTGTCGCGGGGTGACCGGATTCGGCTAGATTCGACGGCATGCAGGTACAGCTCCGTCACAATCCGTCGTTCTCCATGGCCCGCTGCCAGCTGGCGCCCAACGAGCCGATGACCGTGGAGTCGGGCGCGATGGTGGCGCACTCCGCGGGGATGAACCTCCAGTCGCAGGCGCAGGGCGGCATCATGCAGGGCCTCAAGCGCAGCCTGCTCTCCGGCGAGTCGTTCTTCGTCTCCACGTTCACCGCGCCGCCGCAGGGCGGCTGGGTCGACATCGCGGGCACGCTGCCCGGCGACATCGCTGTCCTGCAGATTCAGCCGGACCGGCCCTACTACGTGACCCGCGGCGGGTGGCTCGCGAGCTCCCACGGCGTGCAGACCACCACCCAGTTCGGCGGCGCGAAGACCTTCTTCGGCGGTGAGGGCGCGTTCGGTCTGCAGGCCGCGGGCCAGGGCGAGGTGCTCGTCGCCTGCTACGGCGCCATCGACGTGATCGACCTGCGGCCGGGCGAGCAGGTGGTCATCGACACCGGGCACGTCGTGGCCTACGACCTCAACATGCAGTTCACCATGCGGCGCGCCGTGCAGGGGAAGTGGATCCAGTCGATGAAGTCCGGCGAGGGCATGGTCTTCGAGTTCACCGGCCCGGGGCGGGTGCTGCTGCAGACCCGGAACCCGCGTGGCCTCGAGGGCTGGGTGCGGTCGGTCGTCCCGTCCGGTTAGACGTCGGAAGGTTTCTCCGGCGTACGAACGCCCAGGTCGGGCAGTGTAGTTCGCCGCGTCAGGGCCTGTGGGACTTCACCGGAGATTTGACCGGCGCCATGTCCACTGTGATCTAGTGGGATCATGGCTACTGTAACTAATAAGACAGGAGACCATCGCCGGACGACCGACTGGGTCGTTTTCGGTGTGACGGCCGCCGCGGTTCTGGCGTTCGTCCTCTGGGGTTTCCTGGATTCGGACGGGTTGAAGAAAACGACCTCCGATGTCCTCAATTGGATCATCACCGATTTGGGTTGGCTGTTCCTGATCTCAGCCAGCTTCTTCGTCCTTTTCGCAGCTTTCCTCGCCTTCTCCCGATTCGGTCGCATCCCGCTGGGACGCGACGGTGAGAAGCCCGAGTTCAAGACCGTCTCGTGGATCGCGATGATGTTCAGCGCGGGCATGGGCATCGGCCTGATGTTCTTCGGCGCCGCCGAGCCGATCTACCACTTCGTCGGCGCGCCTCCCGGTATGAACGGCCACGACGTGGCCGTCGCGATGGCGACCACCATGTTCCACTGGGGCTTCCACCCGTGGGCGATCTACGCCGTGGTCGGCCTCGCGATCGCGTACAGCACCTACCGGTGCGGTCGCAGCCAGCTGATCAGCTCGGTCTTCGCGCCGATCTTCAATCGCACCGGCGGGCACGGCGTCGGCGGCCGGATCATCGACATCCTGGCCATCTTCGCCACGCTGTTCGGCACCACCGCCTCGCTCGGCCTCGGCGCCGCGCAGGTCGGCGCCGGCCTGGAGCGGCTCGGCTGGGCCGAGGACGGTTCCAGCAAGCTGCTGCTCGTGGCCATCATCGCCATCCTGACGCTGGCCTTCGTGGCCTCGGCGGTCTCGGGCGTCGCCAAGGGCATCCAGTGGCTCTCGAACACCAACATGGTGCTCGCGCTGGTGCTGGCGGTCTTCGTCTTCGTGGTCGGCCCCACCGTGTTCATCCTGAACCTGCTGCCCACGTCGATGGGCGCGTACGCGGCCGACTTCATGGACATGTCGGCCCGGTCCGCCGCCAACGAGCCTGAGGCCGGCAAGTGGCTGGCCTCGTGGACCATCTTCTACTGGGCCTGGTGGGTCAGCTGGACGCCGTTCGTGGGCCTGTTCCTCGCGAAGATCTCGCGCGGCCGCACCATTCGCGAGTTCGTGATCGGCGTCATGGCCGTGCCCACCCTGGTCTCGTTGGTCTGGTTCGCCGTCTTCGGCGGCACCGCGATCAACCAGGAGCAGGCGGGCCTCGGCATCAGCAAGGCGGAGAACGAGGAGGTCATGCTCTTCGACGTCCTCGGCAACCTGCCGTGGCCGACCATCACCGCCTTCCTGGTGGTGCTCCTCGTCGGGATCTTCTTCGTCTCCGGGGCCGACTCCGCGTCCATCGTGATGGGCACGCTGTCGCAGCGCGGGGCCGAGGAACCGAACCGGATGATCACGATCTTCTGGGGCGTGCTCACCGGTACCGTTGCGGCGCTACTGCTCTGGGTGAGCGGCGACGATGCGCTGACCGGCATCAAACAGATGGCGATCATCGCGGCGGCGCCCTTCCTCGTGGTGATGGTCGGGATGTGCGTGGGCCTGATGATGGACCTCTGGCACGATCCGCTGATCGTGGCGGAGCGGGCGCACCGCGACGAGCTCGGCGAGCGGATGCGCTGGCACGCCAACACGCTCGCGGTGACCGACGACAGCACCGACGTGCTGCCCTCGGACGACCTGCCCGTGTACTCCGACGGCGAGGTCCCGGAGGACCTCTACCACCCGCCGCACACCGGCGAGCTGGTCACCGTCGAGGTCTACGACGCCGATCACTCCGGGCCGATCGAAATCGATCCGAAGGACGACGCCTCCCGGTAGACAGGGAGGCATGACCTCCTCCGTCACCGCCGAGACCCGTTCCGGCCGCGTCCGCGGCACCGTCGAGCAGGGTGTGGCCCGCTTCCTGGGCCTGCCCTACGCAGCCCCGCTCGACGGTGCCGGCTGGCTCCTGCCCGCCGCGCCGCCCGCGCCGTGGGAGGGCGAGCGCGACGCCTCCGCCTTCGGCCCGACGGTGCCCAAGCCCGGCTACCAGGGCCCCGTCGCCGAGATCCTCACGGCCGAGCCGGACTTCCCCGGCGCCGAATGCCTCAACCTCAACGTCTGGGCGCCCGAGGGCGCCGACGGGCTGCCGGTCTTCGTCTGGATCCACGGCGGCGCCTTCCGCAACGGCAGCGGCCGCAGCGGCTACTACGACGGCGCCGCCTTCGCCCGCGACGGCGTCGTGTGCGTGACCATCAACTACCGGCTGGGCGCGCTCGGCTTCCTCGACACCGGCGACGAGCACACCAATCTCGGCCTGCGCGATCAGATCATGGCGCTGGAATGGGTGCGCGACAACATCGCCGGCTTCGGCGGCGACCCGGCGCGGGTCACCGCCGCGGGCGAGTCCGCCGGCGGGATGAGCGTCGGCTCGCTGCTCGGATCGCCCCTCGCACAGGGCCTGTTCGCCCAGGCCGTGCTGCAGAGCGGCGCGGGCCACCACGCGATCACCCGGGAGACCGCGCAGAAGGTTACCCGCGCCCTCGCCGAGCGCCTCGGCGTGGAACCCAGCCGTGAGGGCTTCGCGACGGTCGAACCCGCCGCCCTCGTCGACGCCACGACGGCCCTCGACGCCGAGATCCAGGCGAACCCGGACCCCGCCGCGTGGGGCGAGCTTTCGCGGAACGTGATGATCTTCGAGCCGGTGATCGACGGGGACGTGCTGCCGCAGCTGCCGATCGACGCGATCCGCGCCGGCTCCGGCGCCGGCGTGCGGGTCCTGGTGGGCGCCAACGCCGACGAGGCCCGCTTCTTCATCGTTCCCGGCGGGCTGATCGACCTACTGCCCGACGCGGCGCTCGCCCCCACCGCCGCGAAGTACGGCCTGCCCGACCCGGCGGCCGCGGTCGCCGCGTACCGGGCGGCCGAGCCCGCCGCGTCGCCCGGGGACCTGTTCTGCCGCATCATGGCCGACTGGTTCTTCGGCATCCCCGCGGTGCGGATCGCCGAGGCCCGCGCGGACGCGCCGGCGGAGACCTTCTTCTACCGCTTCGACGAGCCGTCCACCGCGCTCGGCGGCCGCCTCGGCGCCTGCCACGCCGTCGAGCTCGCCTTCACCTTCGACAACCTCCACGCCGACGGGGTCACCAACCTGACCGGGCCGGACCCCTCACAGGCCGTCGCCGACGAGACCCACGGCGCCTGGGTGCGTTTCACCCGCGGCGAGGACCCGGGCTGGGCGCCCTACCTCCTCGCCCGCACCGTGCGGGTGTTCGGCGGGGAGGGCGGCACCGTCGTCGATCCCGCACCGGAACTCCGCGCCCTCTGGGACGGAGTGCGCTAGCGCGGACCGGCCGGTGCGCCGGCGCCGATCAGTACGGCGCGGAGCGCATCGGCCCCGGGGTGTACCAGCCCGTGCGGGTCGTGGTGCCGAGCTCCAGCTGCGCCGGTTCGGCCGCGGTCCACGGGGTGAACTTCGTCAGCGTGCCCCAGTCCATGGCCCACTTCCCCTTGAGGTAGGTGGGCACGATCTGCTCGTGGTACAGCGCGTCGCTCACGCCGAGCGGGCCGCCCGTCTTCCAGCCCTGCCACGTGTTCGAGGTGAGAACGGTCGCCATGTAATCCGGCGAGATCCGGTACTCGGGCCGCTCGAACAGGCCGTTGACCGCCCGTACCTGGTGCTGGCACGGGAAGGCGAAGGCCACCATGAAGTCCAACGCCACGACGGTGTCGCGGCCCAGGAACTCCTGCAGCGTCTTCATCGGCGTCATCCGCGGCGGCGTCACCACGATCGGATCGGCCGAGGGCACCTTGTCGTCGATGACCACGCGCACCGTGTTCGTACCGCGGGGCAGGTCGGCCGTCGGGAAGCGGAGGTTGCGCCAGTTGTTGTTGGTCCACGCGTCGAGCGGTGCCAGGCGGCCCAGCGGCTGCACCGCACCGTTCGCGGACCGGTTCCCGGCCTCGAGGAACAGCGTCCGGCCGTCGCGCTTCACGCCGTTCAGGCCGGTCGCCGCCACGGGGCCGCCGACGGAGAGGGTCACCAGAGGGGTCGACTCGTCGACCGCGCCGAGCGTGTACCAGTCGGTGGTCAGGTTGGCCAGGCCGGTCGCGCCGGAGGATCCGAGCACCGGCGTGGTCGCCGGGTTCAGGCCGAAGGGCAGCGGCACCCCGTCGGTCTTCGGGTCGGGATTGCGCTTGCCGCCCACCGTCTCCGGCACGTCGGAGTTGGTCACGTCGGTGTTGTGGCCCGGGTTCGACTTCACGGGCGAGAGCCAGCCGGGGATACCCGTGGGGGAGAAGCCCGTCGACTTGCCGGCCAGAGCCTGCGCCGCGCTCGGCACGGAACCGTCGGGCCGCGGGGCGGGCTTGAGCTGCCCCGCGTTGGGGTCGGTCTCCATCAGCACGTAGTCCGCCATCGAGCACGTATCGCCCTGCAGCGCCCGGACGTTCGACGCGGTCCAGGAGAAGCTGCCGCGCTGCGCGTAGGCGCCCTTCGCCATCGTGCCCACGTCGAAGAGCACCATCAGCATGGTGAGGATCGCCAGCGTCGGGAGGGTACGACCGTGGGTCTTCGTGGGCTCCGGCGCGTAGTCGCGACGGTAGTGCAGCCACAGGCCGTAGAGGGCCGTGAGCACCGAGGCGAAGAACAGCATCCAGGAGATCTCGAGCCCGAAGAGCTGCGGCGGCATGGTGTTCCAGGGGATGCCGTAGGTGCCCACCCAGTAGTAGCCGACGCGCGCCGCGAAGGAGATCGCGGCGATGAACAGCGCGGCGGCGGCGAAGAAGACGCGGTTGCGCTTCGAGCGCATCATCGGCGCCATCGTCAGCGTCGCCGCGACCGCGGCGATGCCCGCGGCGTAGCCGGCGAACAGGCCCAGGTGATGCGTCCACTTGGTCGGGGTGAACGCCAGCAACACCACGGTGGCGAAGAAGACCGCCATGAGCCGCCACACGGGGCCCGCGGAGATGCCCGCCGGACGCTTGCGGCGCAGCATGAAGGTCAGCACCGTGAGCAGGCAGAGGAAGGCGGTGAGCACGCCGATGCGGCGCACGGCGGAGCCGTCCTCCGTCTCGAGCATCAGGTAGTAGTAGCGGACGCCCTCCTCGTACCAGTCCAGCGTCGGCCCGGTGACGCCCTTGACGGTGATGGCCTCCCGGAGGGCCGCCGCGGTCGGCGTGAAGAAGGCGTAGAACAGGTACGCCATGCCCGAGGCGAGGATCGGCGCGATCATCGGGAGCAGCCCGTCGCGCTTCCGGCGCTTGACGATGCGCGTGATGATCTGGCGCGACGCGGCGAGCAGGGCGGCCACGGCGATGAGGCCGCCGGGCGCGGCGCCCACGCAGAGCGCGGCGCACGGGACGGCGATCGCGACGGGCAGCATGCGACCGGTCGCGATGGCGCGCTCCACCGAGACCCAGGTCAGCAGGGAGAAGAAGACCACCGCAGGCTCGGGACGCAGGCCGTTGTTGAGCGGCAGCCAGATCAGCAGGAATCCGCCCGCGCCGGCCCACAGGGCGGCGGGGTTGTTGCGCACCGCGCGGCCGAGCCGCGGGATCATCTCGCGCGAGATGATCAGCCAGGTCAGGAGTCCGAAGATCAGCCCGGGCACGCGCATCGCGGGCGCCGCCGTCGTGAAGTGCGAGATCGCGGTGAACAGGTAGTCGTTCCAGCCGACCGGGTTCTCCGGCACGCCGAAGCTGCGGAAGTAGTTGATCAGATAGCCGCTGTACTTCGTCTGCGTGGCCATCGTGATCTGGTAGCCGTCGTCGGACGTGTTCGGGCCGATCAGCCACCAGATCCCGAGCACGCCGATCACGGTGAAGTCGACGGGCCGGGGGCGCAGCCAGCCCTGCGGCATGAACCGGATGTGGCCGCGGCCGTCGCGCATGTCCACGAAGCCCAGCGCGACGAGCGCGAGGATGGTGGCGGCGATGCCGACGATGATCGCGATCAGCTTGATCGTCGAGGGCGAGGTGTTGAAGCGGGTGTCCACCTGCGTCGCCACGTCGATGCCGGCGACGGGCGTCGACGGCGGGAGGTCGGTGTAGAAGCCGGCGATCTGCGGACGCAGGTTCGGGTCGGCGACGGTGTTCGACAGCTGGTTGGAGGTCTGCGCGCCCTCCGGCATCCCGGTGAACTCGGCCGTCGTCGCCTCGGGGGTCGAGACGAAGCGGATCGCGCAGCCCGCGCCGGCGCGCGCCACGTCGGCGCGGCTCGCCGTCGCCAGCGCGACGTCGCGGTCGGCGATGATGACGTTCTTGGCGTCCGCGCGGATCACCAGGCCCTGCAGGCCCGGGCGCGGGCCGTCCTCCGGGAGCGTCCGCAGCAGCGTGCCGCCGGCCGCGGGGAGTTCGTCGACCACCGAGCACGGCAGCGTGACGTCGAGCCGCACCGGCGTGTACGAGACCAGCGGAGCCTCGACGTTCGCGACCTTGCCGTTCTGCGGCCAGTGCAGTGCGGTGGTGGTCTCCTTGACGGGCAGGAAGGGGGTGAGGATCGCCAGGACGAAGCCCAGCAGGCCCGCGACGGCGGCGACGATCCGCCACTTCCCGTAGCGCTGCTCCGGCGGCACCGTCGCGGGTGCGGTCGAGTTATCGCTGCTCATCATCGATTCCTAGCTCTTCACCGTCTGGTTGGTCAGCGCGCGGATGGGGCCCTGGCGCCACCATCCCGACCGCGTCTGGACACCGACCGTCAGGTCCGCCGCGGGGGCGTCGTCGGCGAGGGGCGCGTACTGCTGAAGTTCGCCCCAGTCCCGGGTGAGGTCACCCGTCATGTACGTCGGCAGCGTCGTGGTCCGCAGCAGCGTGTCGGGCACCGTCAGGAGGCCGCCGGCCTCCCGCGCCTGCCAGGTCCCCGACGTCGAGAGCGCGTCCTTGCGGGTGGGCAGGATCCGCCACTTCGGGACCTCGTAGGTGCCGTTGCGGATGGCCAGCGGGCGCTGGCACGGGAACTGCTGGCCCACGAGCAGGTCGAGCAGGACCGGGTCCTTCTCGCCCACCACGTCCTGGAGGGTCCGCAGGCGCGGCACGCGCGGCGGCGTCACCGCCACCCACTGCTGTGCGCCCAGGTTCGGGTCGCGCACGTGGATGCGGACCACGTTCGCGGCCGGCGGGATGGCCTCCATCGGGACCCGCAGGTTGCGCCAGGGCTTGTTGGGGCCCGGGTCGATCGGGTCGATGACGCCGCGGGCGCCGATCGAGCCGTCGGCGCGGCGCTCGGCCCACTCCAGGGTCACGGGCTGGCCGTACTCCTTCTTGCCGGTCGGGCCGACGGAGGAGATGGCGCCGGAGGCGGCGAAGGCCACGAGCGGTCGGTCGGCCGACCGCGCGGGCAGGCTGTACCAGTCGCTGAAGAGCTCCGCGGGCACCGTGTTCTGGCCGTACGAGCCGACGACCGGCGTGCGCGCCGGGTCGAGCCCGAAGGGCAGGGCGGCGGTGCTGCCGTTGACGGTGCGCGGCCCGGTGCCGCCTCCGGTGCCCGCCGTCGCCGCGGTCGACGTGAACGGCGACGTGATCGGCGACGCCATGTTGATCTGGCCGGGCGCCGAGCTGATCGCCAGGGGCTTGAGCTCGTTCGGGATCCCCTCGGGCGTGAAGCCGGTCGATCCCGCCCCGACCAGCGCCTGCGCGGCTGGACGGCCCTCGGCGGAGGTGAGCATGTCGGCGTTCGGGTCGGTCTCCACGAGCACCGAGCGCGCCATTCCGCAGCTCTTGCCGCGCAGCGCGTCCAGGTTGCCCTTGGCCACGGTGTACGTGGCCGGGTTCGAGACATAGGCCTTCGCGAAGATCGCGCCCTCGCCGAGCACCAGCATGCCCAGGACCGCCACCAGCGGCAGCGAGGCCAGCTGCAGCCGGCGCCGGCTGCGCAGCGCCTGGTCGCGGTCGGCCCGGGTGTGCGTGGCGAGCTCCGCGTCGTCGAGCGCGGATTCGTCGACGGTGCCGTCCTCGACCAGGCCGCCCTCGCCGCGACCGCGGAAGTCGATCCGGAAGTGCTGCCACGCGGCGAGCGCGCCCGCCAGGCCGGCCAGGATCAGGAAGGCCTTGCTGAAGGTGATGCCGGCGACCTCGGGCTGCCGGTCGAACCACGGCACGCCCCACAGGTACGGCCACGACCACAGGTTGAAGCCCGCGAAGGCGGCGGCCAGTGCGAAGAGCATCCCGCACAGGAAGAAGGTGAAGTTCCGGACGGAGGTGCGGGCGGCCTCGACCACCGCCACCGTCGTCACCGCGGCCAGCGCGGCGGCGAGCCCGGCGTACACCCCGAAGTGCACGGTCCACTTGGTGGGGGTGAGCGAGAGGAGGGCCGCCGCGATGAAGACGGCGCCGACCAGGCGCCACACCGGGCCCGGCGCGATCCGCGGGATCCGGCGGCCGCGGAGCATGACGAACAGCGCCACGAACAGGCACATGACGAACAGGTAGACCGGCACGCGGCGGACCAGCGAGCCGTCGGTCGTCTCGACCGTGAGGAAGAAGAAGCGCAGGTACTCCTGCGTCCACGGCGCGGCCGGGCCCACCTCGAGCCGGATCCGGATGGCCTCGGCCACCGAGGCCAGCGACTGGTCACGGAAGGCGATCGGGATCACCACGGCCGCGGCGGCGAGCACCGGCAGGACCAGCGCGGCCAGGCCGGCCTCGCGCCGTCGCGCGACGAGCACGCGGAGCACCGCGGCCGACGAGGCCAGCAGCAGGGCCGCCGCGACGACGCCCTGCGGGGCGAGGCCCAGCGTCAGGCCCGCCGCCATCGCGGCGACCGCCGCGGGCAGCGCGCGGTGGGTCGCGACGGACCGCTCGACGGCGGCCCAGGTGACGATGGTGCCGAGCACGATGATCGGCTCGGAGCGCAGGCCCGAGGCCAGCGGGAACCAGAAGGCCAGGAGCATCGCGCCCGCGGTCCACACGGCCAGCGGGTAGCGGCGCACGCCCGGGCCGAGGCGCGGCAGTAGCACGCGGCTGAGCAGCAGCCACGTGAGTGCGCCCGCGGCCAGCATCGGCAGCCGCATCCAGATCGCGTTCGCGCTGATCGAGCCCCAGTGCGAGAGGAAGGTGTAGTACCAGTCGAAGGGCGCCTCGGGGGCGCCGAAGAATCGGTAGTAGTTGGCCGTGTAGCCGGCCTCGGGCGCGACCTTGCCCATCGACAGGATGTAGCCGTCGTCGGAGCTGCCCGCGCCGAGCACGGTCCACAGGGCGAGGCCGCCGAGCACGGCCACGTCGACGAGGCGGGGGCGCAGGATCTGCCCGACGGTCCGGTGCGGCGCGCGACGGTGGTGGCCGAAGTTCCGGTCCAGCAGCCACAGCGCGATCAGCGAGGCGAGCACGCTGAGCAGGCCGATGCCGATCGCCGCGGCCTTGAGGGGCGACGGCGACAGCTCGAAGCGGGTGTCGAGGTCCGCGTGCAGGCGCAGGCCCGGGCCCGCGGCGGCGACGTCGGCGGCCTTCAGGGAGGTGAAGACGCCGCCCATGACGGGGCGGTTCTCCGTGGGGATGGACCCCGCCACGTCGATGCCCTCGAAGCGCGCGCCCACCTCGGCGGCGTTGGACCACAGGCGCAGCTGCGAGCAGCCGCGCAGCCGGTCGACGGGCGCCGCGGCGATGACGGTGTTGCGGGAGGAGACGGTGACCGCCTGGCCCGGCCCGGGCGCCCCGACGGTGACGTTCAGGCCCAACTCGCGGGCGGCGCCCGAGCCCACGGGCAGCGTCGAGAGGACGGTGCCCCCGGAGCCGGCTGCGCGGGCGATCGCCGAGCACGGCACCGTCGCCGTGAGGTCGGCGGGCGACTGCGTGACGAGGGAGGCCGTGACCTCCGCGCTCTCGGCCCCGGGTCGCAGCTGCGGCCAGTCGAGCGAGGCGGTGGCCTGCTGGACGGGCAGCAGCGGGGTCAGCAGGCAGAGCAGCAGGCCGACCGCACCGGCGACGACCGCGGCGAGGCGGGCGACACCGGCGGCTCGCGGCGGCGCCGCGGCGGCGGCTCGACGCTGGGGGCCGGGCTCCGACTCGGAGCGGGACGTAGGCACGGACACGGGTGCTCATGGTATGCGAGTCAGCTGCGAGAACCGATTCGCCGTCCGGGGAAGACGGGATCGCTTAAGGGATTCTCAGTCCGTGCGATGCCGCAGGTCAGGAAAGTCCGTCAGGAATCGGTCCGGTCCTTGCGGATCGGCGCCTCGACGTGCGTGCCCCAGACGGTGCGGGTCCCGAGTGTGAGATCCGCCGCACGCGCCTGGGAGTACGGAACGAGCCGCATCACGTCGCCGAAGTCCTGGCCCAGGTCGCCCTGGAGGTAGCCGGGGATCTTCTCCTGCTGGAGCAGCATCTGCGACCAGCCGAGCGGGCCGCCGCCGAGGGTGCCCTCCCACTCCGTGGTGACGGGCGACAGGTTCTGATCGGGGGTGATCCGCCACTGCGGCACCTCCGCGACGCCGTTGGCGTGGCTGAACGGCCGCTGGCACGGGAAGGCCAGGCCGGACGTCCAGTCGAGCAGCACCGGCTCGGTGGAGCCGATCAGTTCCTGCGCCGTGACCAGCTTCGACACCCGCGGCGGGGTCACGGCGAGCCAGTGGTCGATCGCCAGGTCGTCGTCGAGCGCGACGACTCGGATCGCGGTGGCGTCAGCGGGCAGGTCGGTGCGGGGCAGGCGCAGGTTCCGCCACGCCGGCTTCGGCCCGATGTCGATGAAGGACTTCTTGCCCGCGACCTTCGGCTGCGCGCCGGCGGCCGGCGCATCGGTGGAGTACTCGACGTAGAGCTCGTCGTCGGTGAACTTCCCGGCGGCGGAGAGCGTGATGAGCGAGCGGTCCGCGGCGTTCGCCGGCAGCGGGTACCACTTCGAGACCACCTGGGCCTTGACCTGGCCCTCCTGCGAGTAGGAGCCGAGCACCGGGGTGCGCGCCGGGTCCAGGCCGTAGGGCAGGCGCATGTGCGAGCCGTTGATCCCGGCCGTCGACGTGCGGCCCGACGTGGTGTCCTGCGGCAGCCGCGCCATCGCGTCGAGCGAGGTGCTCGAATCGTCGGTGTTGGAGCTGGTGGTGGCGTTGATGATGGTCGGCACCCCGTCGGGCGAGACGCCGGTGGTGCCCGGCCCGGCGAGGCCGTCGCGGATGTTCCCGTCGAGCGGCAGCAGCAGGCCCGACGTGGGATCCGGCTCGGTGAGCACGTAATCGGCCAGGTTGCAGCCGTCGCCGCCGAACGCCCGGAGGTTCGCCTTGCCGTTGGAGAACGAGGAGAACTGGGTGATGCCGGTCGTCGCGAGCATCGAGCCGACGCACAGCACGACCACCGTCCAGGCGGCCCACGTGATCGACGACTGGCGACTGAAGAAGTCGACGACCCGCTTCGCCCGCGGCGGCACCGGGGCCGGATCGGGCTCGTGGAAGTGCAGCCACCCGGCGACCAGCAGCGCGACGCCCGCCCCGGCGAAGAAGACCGTGCCGAGGGCGAGCACCGTCGACTCGCCCCAGGGCACGCCGTAGTTGCTGGCGTACCACCAGCCGTTCGGGCCGCTGAAGGACAGGCCGAGCACCAGGAGGACCACGGAGGCGCTCAGCGCGCGATTGCGGGCGCTGCGCAGGGCCGCGGGGGCCAGCGCGATCGCCGTGAGCGCGGCCAGCGCGCCCGCCAGGCCCGCGAAGGCGCCGAACTGGTGCGTCCACTTGGTGGGGGTGAACATGAGCAGCAGCAGGCCGCCCAGCGTGACGGCCACGAGGCGCCGGCTCGGCCCGAGGCTCGCGCCGGGGATCCGGCCCTTGCGCAGCAGCACCGCGCCCGTGAGCAGCAGGCAGGCGATGGTGACGATGACCGCGAACCGTCGGGCGACGCCGCCGTCGGCCGTGAACGTGAACAGGGCCGAGTACCGGTCGATCTCGTTGTACCACTTCTTGGTGTCGACGACGGTGCCCACGTCGGACTGCATCAGAGTCTTCTGCACGAAGGCCGACGCGGTGAGCTTGGAGAAGATGATCGGCACCAGCAGCACCCCGGCGGCGAGCACCGGCGCCACGTACGCGGCGATCGTGAGCCGGAACCCGGCGGGGCTCGTGCGGGCCCGGGCGAGGATCCGCCGGCCCACCGGCCGCACGCCGGCCAGCAGCGCGGCCACCGTCATGATGCCCGTCGGCCCGGCCGCCACCGTCCACCCCGCGAAGACCGCGGCCGCCGCGAAGGGCAGGACCCGGCCCGTCGCGATCGCCCGCTCCACCGAGCACCAGGTGAGCAGCGCGCCGAGGGCGATCACGGGCTCGGGGCGCAGCCCGTTGTTGAAGGCGAACCAGTAGACCAGGAAGACCCCGGCGGCGGCCCACAGCGCGAACCGCGAGCGCGCGGCCCGGCCCAGCCGGGGCACCACCTCCCGGCTGATGATCAGCCAGGTCGCGATCCCGCAGATCAGGGCGGGCAGCCGGACCCACGGGCTGGCCGTCGAGAGGTGCGAGAGCCACGCGAAGGCCTGGTAGTACCAGCCGAAGGGGGTCTCGGGCGCGCCGTACCAGCGGTAGTAGTTCGCGGTGTAGCCCGCGGCCTCCGCCGTGCGGGCCATGGTGAGGATGTAGCCGTCGTCGGAGGTGTTCGCGCCGATCACGTGCCAGGTCGCCAGCAGGGCGAGGACGGTGCTGTCGAGCTTCGTCGGGCGCCACCACCCCTCGGGCATGATCCGACGGTGCCGGCGGCCGTCGGCCGCGACGTCGAGCCGGTGCAGGGCGACGAGGCTCGCGAGGATCAGCGCGATCGCGAGGACGATGACGACCCACCGGGCGGCGGCCGGAACCGTCGAGTAGCGCGTGTCGATATCCGCACGGAACTGAATCCGCGTGCTGTCCGTGACTGTGCCATGCAGGTCTGTGAACACCCCGACGACCTGGGGCCGGTAGTCGAAGCCGTTGTCCTTGCCGCCCGCGAGCGGCGTGCCGTCGGGGGCGGAGACGCCCACGACCTCGGCCTTCACCGTCTTGTTGTCGCCGGAGAAGACGATCGCGCGACAGCCCGGGGCGGTCAGCGCCGCGACGTCGACCGTGAGCAGGGGGGTGTTGCGGACCACCACCTCCAGCATGCGCCGCTGGTCGGGGAGTGTGTTGACGCCGATGGTCATGCCCCGTCGGACGGTGTCGGGGGAGTCGACGGGCCCGGTCGCGACCAGGGTCCCAGCACCCCCCGGAAGTCCGCCCACAGCGGAACAGGGGATTGTGATGTCGACCCTATCGGGCACGTAGGACATGAGCGGCGCCGTGACCGCCTCGAGCGATCCGCGCTGCGGCCAGTCCAGCGCCGCGGTGGTCTGCTGGACCGGCATGAAGGGCGTGAGCAGCGCGAACAGGACGCCGAGCACGCCGGTCAATGCGGCGGTCCGGGCCGTGGAGCGGACGGTGCGGGCAGCGTCGGACGGTTCGGGCACCCCGCGAGTCTAGACGTCGCGACCTGGCGGAATCCGGGCGAACCGGTTCTATGAGCGGCTTGGTGTACAACGAGCCGACGAACCGACGTATCGTTTCGGTCATGAGGGGATCCGACCGGCCGACACGCGCAGTCCGCGCCGTCGTGCGTGCGGTGACCCCGCAGTCCGGATCGGGTCCGGGGACCGTCGCCGAAGTGGTCGCCGCGTACTCCGAGCATCTCGGCCGGCGGATCGACGTGCAGCGCATGACGCTGCCCGTCGGCGTCTTCGGGATGTGGCTGCGCTCCGACGAACGCGACCTGCTGGTGGTCTCCAGCGGCGTCGCCACCTTCGAGCAGACGCTCGCGCACGAACTGGGCCACCTGGTGCTCGGCCACGAGCAGGGCTGCTCCTCCGATCCCGACAGCGGCCGGGCCGCGCGGTGCGAGGCCGAGGCGGAGTCCTTCGCCACGCTGCTCGTGCGCCGTGTGAAGGCCGGGCACACGATCACCCGCGTCGACTCGGTGGTCGACGAACTGCTCGGATGATCGCGTCGCTCGTCGCACCGATCCTCTGGCTCGGTGCGCTGGAAAGATTCAGCCGGTGGCAGACGAACCGGAACCCCCCGGCGGGCGGTGCGCTGCTCACCGCGGTCGCGCTCGCGCTGATGGTCACCATCGACACCCCGGTGTCCATCGAGGCGTTGGGCCGACTGGGCCTGTCCGAGTACGAAGTGGTGACCATCGAGCGGGTCCTGCTGCTCGTGGCCTGCTACGGCGCGCTCGTCTTCGCCTTCGCGCTCGACGGGCGGCTGAGCCGGGCCCGGCTCCTGGTATGGGCGCCGCCGCTCGTCGTGGTCGGCGTGATCATCGTGACCGGGTCCGCCCTCGGCCACCTCGGCGACCCGACGGGCCTGGGCTTCGGCGGCGACTTCGGGCTCGCGGTCGAGACGGCGCTGGTCTACACCTGCCTCGGAGCCACGGCGCTGGTCGTGGCCGTGTCCACGTGGCGGGTGTCCAAGCGCAGCCGGGTGCACCGCGCGCAGTTGCGGCTCCTGGCGCTGGGCGGGGTCCTGCTCGCGGTCGTCGCGGTCGCGAACGTCATCGCCGGCGGCGTCCTGCTCCAGCAGCTGCAGGTGGGCGTGTGGGTGCTCCGGCTGAACCGGTTCATGCTGGACGCCGCGTTCGCGAGCTGGACGCTGGTGCTGATGGCCTCGTGGCTCGCGTCGATCCTCATCTCGGCGCGGGAGTGGCTGCACTTCCGGCCGGCGTACGAGCAGGTCAAGGAGTTGTTCCCCGACCTCGAGGCCGTCGTGCGGCAGGGCGGCGGCTGGGTCGAGACGGCGGAGGCGCGTGCCGTCGTCGTGCTCGACGGCTGGGCGATGCTGGCCAGCCCCGGCGACGGCAAGTTGTCCGACGCCTCGCCGGTCGATCGCGCCGCCGCGGTGGCGCGATGGCTGGATCGTGAGGCGCCGTACGGCTCCGTGCACGCCGTCGATCTGGAGCCCCCGTCGGGCTGGCGGACCTCGCGCTGGACGGCCGCAGTGACGAAAAGGGCCCAGCACACCCCGTCGCCCCTGTTGGAGCGGGTGCGCTGAGCCCCGGTGGGCCGCTGCCGGCCCGGCGGGCCAGAGGCCCGGAGAGGTGCGCGGCCTAGGCCTTGTCGTCCTCCGCCTCGAGCTCGGCGAGCAGGCCGGCGAGCGCTGCCCGGCGGTCCGCCGAGAGCTTCGTCGAACGGCGCGCCATCTCGAGCATGCCCGACTCGCGAAGCTCGCGGGTCAGCTCCAGATCGCCCAGGACCTCACGCTCGTAGAGCGGGTCCGAGAAGTACTCGGCGCGGACGCCGAAGGTCTGTGCGATGGACGCCACCATGTCGTACGCGGGGCGCGAGCTCCGGCCGGAACGCAGCTGCGACAGATAGGGAACGGACAGCTTGCCGCCGCTCTCCTCGACCATCCTGCAGAACTCCGAGGAGGTGTAGGGCCCCCGGTCTGCGGGATGCACGACCTCGAAAAGTCGATTCAATTTGGCCGCGAACGTTGTCATAAGGCCCTCCCTTCCAGATTGCGAATACTGGGAGATTACATGATCCGCGGGTCAGATGCGCACGGCGTGGGACATGTATCCCATTTCCTGTGATCCACCCCGGGCTATTCTGGGCCCATGGGAGCCCGCATTCTGGTGCTGAACGGACCGAATCTGAACATGCTGGGCGTGCGGCAGCCGCAGGTCTACGGGCAGAATTCGTACGCCGACGTCGTCGACGTTTGCCGTCGGGCGGCGGCCGCGCGCGACGCCGAAGTGGAGGTCCGTCAGACCAATGACGAGGCCGAGCTGCTGGGGTGGATCCACGATGTCGCACGCGACCGAAAATTCTCCGCGATCGTGGTTAATCCGGCAGCATGGACACATACTTCAGTGGCTGTCGCCGATGCTTTGGTGATCCCCGAGGTGCCGATCATCGAGGTGCACATCTCCAACATCCACGCCCGTGAGGCCTTCCGGCACCACTCCTACGTCTCGCCCATCGCGGCCGGCGTGATCGCCGGATTCGGGATCGCCGGGTACGGCTACGCGGTGGACCGCGCCGTCGACCTGTCCTGAGGTCAGGCCGGCGCGGACGTGCGGGCGCGCAGCCCGTCGACGATGAGGTCGACGCCGCCCGCGAAGGCCCGATCGGTGGCGGTCTGGTCGAGCTCGCCCGCGGCTGCCCCGGCGCGGGCCATCGCCTCGCGGGTCTGCTCCTCGAAGGTGAAACCGACGACGAAGTGCGTCAGCGTGAGGGCGACGGCGCTAGCGTCCGCAGGACCCGCGCCCGCCGAGGCCGCGATCTCGGCGATCTGCGACTGCAGATTGCTGGTGCCCAGCTGCGAGGCCAGCGATGCGGAGACCACCTCCGCGCCGTCCCGGTGCTTGCGGAGCACGGCGCGCAGCGCGTGCGCGTAGCCGGTGAGCTGGCGGTCCCAGCGCATCCGCGACTTCGACGCCGCCGCGGCCAGCGCCGGATCGGCGAGGATGGTGTCGGCGATCGCCGCGAGCAGCGACTGCTTGTTGGGGATGTGCCAGTACAGCGCGCCCGGCGCGACGCCGAGGTCGGCCGCCACCCGACGCATCGTCAGGTCCGGGAGGCCCGACCGGTCGAGGACGCCGATCGCGGAGGTCAGCACGTCGGAGCGGTTGATGGCCACGGACTTGACTCTAGCCGAGCGCCCCGATACTTCTTGAACCGTGTTCAACGCCGCCACGTATCGCGCCACGCCGCGCGATCTCGCCCTCGTCGCCGTCTTCACCGCCCTCACCGCGGTGCTGGCGATGCCCACCATCACGATCAGCGGCATCGCCCCCATCACCCTGCAGACCCTGGGGTTCATGCTCGCCGCGTCGCTGCTCGGCTTCCCGTGGGGCGGGGCCTCGGTGGCGCTGTACGTGCTGCTCATCGTCGTGGGGCTGCCGATCGGCGCGGGCGGCCGCGGCGGCCTGGCGGTGCTCACCGGCCCGACGGGCGGCTTCCTCATCGGCGGCATCATCGGGGCCCTGGTGACCGGCTGGCTCGTCGACAAGTGGGGCCGCACGAATCCCTTCACGGTGGGCCTCGCCAACATCATCGGGCTGGTGCTCATCGTGTACGCGATCGGCCTGCCGTGGCTGGGCTGGCGCACCGGCTCGGGCCTGTTCGCCAAGCTCACGCTCGGTTTCCAGTTCGTCCCCGGCGACCTGATCAAGGTGGTCATCACGTCGCTCGTGGTGGTGACGGTGGCGCGGGCGTATCCGGCCATCGCGAAGAAGGGGGCATGACCCCGCGCGGGGTCGCCCGCCGCGCCCCCGCGAGGGCGTGGGCGTGATCCGGCTCGACGACGTCCACCACGCCTACGACGAGCGCCCCGTGCTGCGGGGCATCACGGCGGAGCTGTCGGAGCGGCGGATCGGGATCATCGGGGCCAACGGCTCCGGTAAGTCGACGCTCGCGCGCACGTTCAACGGCCTCGTCGTCCCGGACGGCGGCACCGTCGAGACCCTGGGGCTGGACGTGCGGAAGAAGCGCTCCGAGGTGCGCCGGAAGGTGGGCTTCATGTTCGCCGACGCGGCCGCGCAGATCGTCATGCCGACGCCGGCCGAGGACGTCGCGCTGTCGCTGCGCCCGCCGGGCCGCGGCCGACGGCGGCCCGTCGACACCGATCGGGTGATGGCCGTGCTCGCCGAGTTCGGCCTCGCCGACCACGCCGATTCCCCCGCGCAGCTGCTGAGCTCGGGGCAGAAGCAGATGCTTGCCTTCGCGTCGGTGCTGGTCACCGACCCGGAGATCCTCGTCTGCGACGAGCCCACGACCCTGCTCGACCTGCGCAACGTGCTCAAGGTCCGGGACCGCCTCGCCGCGCTCGACCAGCAGGTCGTCCTGCTCACGCACCACCTCGACATGCTCGACGACTTCGACCGCGTGTTGGTCATGGACGACGGTGCCCTCGTCCACGACGGCCCGCCCGCCGAGTCGATCGCCTTCTACCGCGAGCTGGCGGCCCGCTGATGCTGGGCCGCTACGTCCCCCGCGATTCCCCGATCCATCGCACCCCCGCGGCGGTGAAGCTTCTGGCGATGCTGGCGCTCGTCACCTTCCTGGCGATCCTTCCGCGGCCGGTCCCGCTCGCGGTGTCGGCGCTGGTGGTGGCCGCGCTGTTCCCGGTCGCCCGGCTGCGCCCGGTGCACCTGTGGCGGGCCCTGCGCCCGGCGCTGCTCTTCTCGGTGGTGCTCACGGCCTTCTACCTGCTCAGCCAGGGCCTGTCCGATGGTGCGCGCGCGGCCGTCGGCCCCGTCGGGCAGCTCGTGGTGGGCGTGCTGGCGGGCAACCTGCTGGTCTTCACCACCCGCGCGACGGACCTCGCCGCGCTCGCCGGGCGGGTGCTCGGCTGGCGCGTGGAGCTGCTGATCGCCCTGACCATCCGCTCCATCCCGACGGTGATCGCCGTCGTCCGGGAGACCCGCGAGGCCGCGTGGGCGCGGGGGCAGCGAGCCTCGCTCGTCCGCGTCCTCCCGACGGTGCTGGTCCGCCTGATCCGCGACGCCGACCTCCTCGGCGAGGCCCTCGCCGCCCGCGGCCTGTAGTCGCGAGGACCGCGTCAGCGCAGCGGGTGGGTGAGGAGCAGCTCGCAGTTGCGGTCGGCGGCGGCGCCGAGGAGGGCGTCGTCGCGGTGGATGTCGTTGTAGGACAGCTCCCGGTACAGGCTCGCGAGGCCCTTCGCGCTGAGGTCCGACGGGTTCGCCGTCGCGGGGCTCGCGGCCTCGATGAGCGGCGTGAACAGGCTCAGCGTGCCGTCGCGGTTGTCGGCGACCTCGATGATCCGCGCCAGCTGCGGGAAGTCGACGTGGCTGGCGGTGTTGATCTCCCAGAAGCTCTGCTTCGGCGTGGGGCCGGTGTGCGGGATCATCTCGTTCTTGTGGGTGTGGCCGTTCACCCAGGCGATCACGTTCGGGTGGTCGGTGAGCGTCTTCACGACCACGCCGCCGTCGTACTGCTTCTCGCCGGGCTCCTCGGGGTCGGGGAGCTTGGCGGTCATCGACTTCGACGTGTGGTGGCTGAACACGATGACCAGCTGGTCCGGGTGGGCCTTCAGCTGCGCGATCAGCCAGGCGAGCTGCTTCTCGCCGATGGTGCCCTCGGCGATGCCCAGGTTGTTGGTGGTGTCCAGCGCGATGCCGAGCACGCCGGGCGCGATCTGGAAGGCGTACCAGGTGGGGCCGTCCGGGCTGGAGAACCCGTGCCCGACGGGGCCGGGGCCGGTCACCGCCGGGTCGAAATGCCGGCGCACGAAGTCGCGGGGACTGCACGGGGCCCGCTTGGCATCGACGGTCACGGGGATCACCGGCCCGGAGAGCTTGAGTTTGGTGAGCATCGGCCCGACCTGCGACGGATCCGTCGTGAGCGCGCGGGCGATGGCGAGTGCCGCCGGGTCGGTGTGCGGGATGTCGAGCTTGACCGGCGAGAGGTAGAGCCAGTCGGCGATGCCGTTGGGCAGCGTGCCGAGCAGGCTGTCGTCGTGGTTGCCGACCACCGCGTACCAGGGCATGCGCAGCCCCGGGCTGGTGTGCGCGCCGATGGCGGCGCGGAGGAAGCCGGGGATCTGCTGGAAGCCCTTGTCCTTGTACATGTCCCAATAGGGGGATTCGGGCTGCCAGTACAGGGCGGCGCCGTGCGCCTGCAGGCCCTCGAAGCGATCCGGGGCGCCGGTGTTGGGCACGACGGTGCCGCCGGAGAGCACCGTCTGGAACCAATTGAGCTCGGCGAACTCGCGGTTGTCGGTGTTGTCGCCGGTGGTGATGACGCAGTCGAAGGCGCGGCCGGTGAACGGGCCGGACGCGATCGCGTTGATCCGCTCGACGAGGGAGACCGCGCCCTGCGTGGTCAGCGTCTCCTGCGGGCGGAAGGCCGGGGCCTGGAACGGGTGGACGAACTCGAACCGGGCGGGGCTCTGCGCATCGACGATGTGCATGTCGGTGAGCTGCACGAAGGAGGCGAGCGGGGCGCGGACGGCCTCGCGGGTGCCGCCCGCGGTCGCGAGCTCCTGCCGCACGTACAGGGGCCAGCCGGCACCGTCGACCAGCGGGCGGTAGCCGCCGGCGCGGGCCTGACCGGGCACGCTGACCCGCTCCAGGGTGGTGCCGGTGATGTTCCCGGCGACGGTGCTGCCGGGCAGCGCGTGCGCGATGCGGCCGGTGGCGGCCGCGCTGGCGGTGGCGAGCGCGGCGACGGCGCCCGCGCGCAGGAATCCCCGGCGTGTGGTCATGGGTAGAGACCCTAGCCACAAGTCACATGAGACACATGAACAACACGCGTAACATCGTTGACCGACGGATGACGCCCGGGTGGTGCCACCCGGGCGCCGCGTCGTGCGCTACTTCGCCAGGTACTCGCCCAGCTGCTTGACGATGAGGTTGGCGCCGGTCGGGCCCAGGCCCAGGTACCAGACGTCGTCGTCCACGCGGAAGGCCTTGCCCTTCTGCACGCCGCTGAGCTGCGACCATGCGGGGTTCGCCAGCGCCGCGGTCTCGCCGGTGTTCTCGGGCTTGCCGTAGCTGGAGTAGAAGATGTAGTCGCCGTCCGCCTGGGAGATGTTCTCCAGCGAGATCTCGGTGGCGAGCTCGTCGACGCCCTGGTTGCCGGCGCGCGGCAGGCCGGCGTCCTGCAGGATCACGCCGATGAGCGACTTGTTGCCGTAGAGGCGCAGCCGGTTCGGCATGAACCGGACGAGCGAGATGGCCGGCTTCTGGCCGGTGAACTTCGCGCTGAGCGCCTTCGCGTTGTCCGCGTAGGAGTTGAGCGCGTCGACGGCCTTCGTCTCCTCGCCGAGGGCGGCGCCGATGAGCCGGAAGTTCTCCTTCCACGGGAAGCCGGGGCGGATGGAGAAGACGGTCGGCGCGATCGCGGAGAGCTGGTCGTACTGCTTGTCCACGCGCAGCTGGCTGCCGAGGATCAGGTCGGGCTTCAGCTTGGCGATGGCCTCGAGGTTCAGGCTCGTGTTCTTGCCGACGGTCTCGACGCCCTGCACCTTGTCGGCGAGGTAGGTCGGGATCGGGCTGGCGCCGTCGGTGACCACGAGGCCGACGGGCTTGATGCCGAGGGTGAGCACGGAGTCCAGCTCGCCGCTGTCGAGCACGACGACGCGCTCGGGCTTCTTCGGGATCTCGGTCACGCCGCGCGCGTGCTTGATGGTGCGCGGGAAGACGCCGGGCGCCGCGTCGGTGCCGAGCTTGGCCGTCTCGGCGTCGGCGGTGCCGAAGCGCTCGCCGCCGGTCGCGACCTCGGTGTTGCCCGGGGTCTTGGCGTCGTCGTTCGAGTTCGAGCAGGCGCTGATGCCGACGGTGGCGGCCAGCAGGACGACCGCGGGCGCGAGCCGGCGGGCGAGGGATCGTTTCATCACGCGCCGAAGCGTACCGCGCACGTTAGGTGAGGCAAATCAAAGTTACTTCGGGTAAGGGGTGCGATCTCGACGGCCGGTCCGGCGCGACGGCTCAGGTCAGCGACGAGATCGTGCGGTCGGTGGTTCCCGGCGACAGCAGGTCCATCACCGGCAGGACGGCGCGCAGCGCCGCGGGCGAGACCTCGACGGGCTGGTGCGTGATCGCGCGGACGATCCACCGGCCCGCCTCGTCGGGCTCGAGGGCGGAGGCCCCGGAGTACTCGGTGGTCGGCGCGATCATCTCGGTGCGGACCAGCGGGAAGTAGACGTTGGTCGCGTGCACGCCGGGGTGCGGGCGCTCGGCGTTCAGGCTGCGGCCGAAGATCGCGAGCGCGCTCTTCGACGCCGCGTACGCGGAGAACTTGGGGAAGGTGTTCGCGAGCAGGCCCCAGGTGCAGACGTTGACGATCTGCCCGCGGCCGCGCTCGATCATCCCCGGCAGCACGCCCAGCGAGAGCTGCACGGCGGAGAAGTAGTTGAGGTTCATCGTGCGCTGGTAGTCGTGGAAGCGCTCGGTGGAGTCGGCGATGGTCCGCCGGATGGAGTGGCCGGCGTTGTTGACCAGCACGTCGACCTCGCCGAGGTCGGTGAGCAGCCCGTCGATCGAGTCGGTGTCCGTCAGGTCGCAGACGCGGTACTCGCCGCCGGTGAGCGCGCACAGTTCCTCGAGCTCCTGCTCGCGCCGCGCCACCGCGATGACGTGGGCGCCGCGCTCGGCGAGCTGCAGGGCGGCCTCGCGGCCGATGCCCGCCGACGCCCCGGTCACGACGATCCGCAGGCCGCGCAGCGTCCGGCCCTTCCCGGCGAGGGCCGCGTCGACGGAGTCGGGCAGCAGGCTGCGGCGCTGCATGAGGTCGCGCACGGAACGGGACAGGGACATGGTCACTTCCTCACGATCACGACGAACGGGCCCGTCTCGGTGACGGCGAATCTCGGGTCCTCGAAGAGCTTCTCGGGGAAGACGACGGTGTACCGGCGCACGTTCGGGTCGTTGGGGTAGACGTCCTCGGCGAGGCGCAGGGAGAGGCCGTCGGCGGACCGTCGGAAGACGAAGGCGTCCGGGGCGCGCCACGGCGTCTCGTCGAGCGCCTTGACCAGCTCGTCCGGCGTCTCCAGCTTCGCCCACTCCTCGATCGCCGCGGACCGGGCGGTGAAGTGCGCCAGGGGGTTCGCGTAGTTCGACGTGAGGTTCTGGAAGCCCCAGTACGGGTAGATCGCGAGGAAGCCGTAGTCGGCGGTCAGCACGACGGTGTCGGTCCGCGGCCTGCCCGTCGCGGCCAGGATGGCGGCGTCCACGTCCTTGTACGACGATTCCGCGCCCGCGGGACGGCGGTCGCCGCGCTCGCCGTGGCCGTCGGTATCGGAGTAGGCGACGGCGATCTCCCCGGCCAGCTGCGCCGGGATCGTCTGCGCCACACCGATCGCGGCGAGCACGCCGAGCACGACGCCGGCGTCGCGGTAGCGCGGGTAGCCGTCGCCGAGCGCGCCGACCATCGTCACCGCGCCGAGCGCGCCCGCGGCGGCGAGCAGGATGTGCAGGACCGGCTCGGTGCGGAAGCCGAGGAGGGTGGTGCCGGCGGGGGAGGCGGCCATCGAGAGAATGGCCCACAGGTACGAGCCGGCGATGCCGAGGCCGAGCGCCTGCGCGGGCAGGCTGGAGCGGGCCTTCACCAGGACCCAGATCACGCCGATCATGCCGAGCGCGCCGAGCAACGTGAAGTGCAGCATCGGCAGCGACAGGACCGAACCCTGCTCGGGCAGGTAGTGGAACGCGGAGCCCTTGGAGTCGGTGCCGTCGCGGGCAACGCGCAGCAGGAACGGCCCGTACGAGGGGAGTCCGATCGCGATGGCGATGACGCCCATCGCCGCGACCCGCGCGGGGTAGCGCCACTCGAACCGGCGCTCGCGGATCCAGGCGGCGACCAGCGCGACCACGCCCATCAGCACGATGGTGAACGCCGCGACGCCCAGGTACAGCGTGTAGAACCACACCGCGACGCCGAGGTACACGCCCACCAGGACGATCGCCCCGCGGCGGCCGCGGAGGATGGCGGACCAGGCGACGATCAGCGCGGGCGGCAGCAGGATCGCGACCGCGGCGCCGTAGGGCTCGGCGGAGCCGTAGAGCAGCATCGCGACCGTGGTGGCGAGCGTCGCGGCGATCGCGCGCGCGGGACCGACGACGGTGAGCCACAGGGCCAGCGCGACGGCTGCCGCGACGGCCAAGGAGATGATCGACCAGGGCTGGAACGCCGCCCAGCCCTCTAGCCCGAAGAGCTTCGCGAAGCGCCCGCCGAGCCAGAACCAGCCGGGGGAGTACAGCGGCGGCATGTCGATGTAGGTCATGTCCGCCAGCCGCGGCGACGAGGTGAACCGGGTGAGGTACTCGGTGCGGAACTGCTGGTCGACGGAGATGCCGCCGAGGTAGAGCTTGGTGCCGCCGAGCGGCAGGGCCAGGGTGACGGTGACGAACCCGGCCACCGTCGCGAAAGAGAGCAGCCGGGCGACGCGGGCCTGCCAGGCCGGGACGGACCGCGACAGCAGTACCGCGCACGCGGCGAGCACGACGATCGCGATCACCTGGAAGACGGTCGAGAACGCGCGGGTGACGTTGGAGCTGCTGTACGCGGGCCACTCGACGGAGCTGATGGCGAACCACCCGACGACGCCGACCGCCGCCGCGAGGATCGCGGCGGCGGCGAGGTCGAGGGCCAGGTCCCGCCCCCGGGCGGGGGCCTCGGGGGCGTCGACGGTGCGCGTGTCAGTCACGCGGGCCAGCGTAAAGGGTGGTTCCGAGAATCGGACGCGCCCCCTAGATCGGGAGCTTCTTGAAGATCGGCTGCGGGATGTTCTTCAGGCCGAAGCTGACGAAGCCCCACGGCGCGGGCGCGTAGATCAGCGACTTGCCCTTGATCGCGGCGTCGACGGCGAGGGTGGCGATGACGTCCTTGTCGATCGTCAGCGGGGCCTCCTTGACGTGCGCGGAGAACTTGGTGCGCACCATGCCCGGCCGGACCACGAGGACGGAGCCGCCGAAGGGCTCCAGGGCCTGACCCAGGTTGAGGTAGAAGCCGTCGAAGCCGGCCTTGGAGGAGCCGTAGACGAAGTTGCTGCGGCGCGGGCGCAGGCCGGCGACGGAGCTCATGGCGATGATCTGGCCGTGGCCCTGCTCCTTGATCTTCTGGCCCAGGAGCACGCCGACGGACACGGCGCCGGTGTAGTTGACCTGCGCGAGGAGCACGGCCTTGCGCTGGTTCTGCCACAGCTCCTCGGCGTCGAAGTCGAGGGCGAAGGCCACGATCGCCACGTCGATGTCGCCGCCGGAGAAGGCAGCGTCGATGGTCTTCTGGTGACCGTCGAAGTCGGTCGCGTCGAAGTCGATGACCTCGACCGACGTGGCGCCGGCGGCCTCGACCTGGGCGACGGCCTGCTCGCGCAGCGGGTCGTTCGGCAGTGCGGCGAGCACGACGCGCATCGGGCCCTTGGCGAGGTACTCCTCGACGATCGACAGGCCGATCTCGGAGGTGCCGCCGAGCAGCAGCAGGGACTGGGGAACGCCTACGGCGTTGATCATGTGACTGATTCCTTACGGGTCTTAGGCGAGTTCGAGGCGGCGGCCGAGGTCGGAGATGAAGACCCCCGTGGGATCGATCCGCCGACGGGTGGCGATCCAGTCGTCGATCTGCGGGTACATGGCGTGGAAGCGGTCCGCGGTGGTCCGCGAGTCCTTCGCCGTGTAGAGCCGCCCGCCCATGGCCATCACGCGGCGGTCGAGGTCGTCGAGGAACTCGGCGAGGCCACGCTTCACGGGGAAGTCGAGGCACACGTTCCAGCCCTTGAACGGGAAGCTGAGCGGCGCCTGGTTACCGTCGCCGAACAGCTTGATCACGTTGAGGAAGCTGACGTTGCCCGACGCCTGGATGTGCTCGATGAGCTTGACGAACTCGGGCTCGTTGCCGGTGGGGACGATGAACTGGTACTGGCAGAAGCCGCCGGGACCGTACGCGTAGTTCCAGCCGCCGAAGGCGTCGAGCATGTGGTAGAAGGCCGTGAGGTTCTTCACCTTGCCCTTGCTGGGCGGGCCCGCGCGGTAGTAGCCCTCTCCGACGATCGAGAAGTCGAACTTGTTCGCCAGCCCGGGGGGGAAGACGTTGGGGAGGGTGAACAGCGGCTTGTTGTTGAAGCTCAGCGGGTTCTTCCGGTACTTCTCGGGCAGCTCGTCGAGCGTGGCGAGGTTGCCCCGGGAGAACGTGCCGCGACCCAGCTTCGGCGGCGCGCTGATCGCGTCGAACCAGCCCGACGCGTACTCGTAGCCGTCCTCGAAACCGTCCTGCAGATGCAGGTCGAGGGTCTCCTGCAGCGAACCCGTGCGCTCGGTGTCCGCGATGAAGTACGCACTCTCGGTGCGCTTCATCTGGAGCTTCGCGCGCAGGATGATGCCGGTCATGCCGACGCCGGCCACCGTCGCCCAGAACAGTTCGCCCTGGGGGTCGTCGGACGAGCCCTTCGGGGTCAGGGTGAGCACCTTGCCGTCGGCGGTGAGCAACGTCATCTCGGTGATGTGGTTGCCGAACGAGCCCTGGCTGTGGTGGTTCTTGCCGTGGATGTCGTGGGCGATGGCGCCGCCGATCGTGACCTGGCGGGTACCCGGGAGCACCGGGACCCACAGGCCGTACGGCAGGGCGGCCTGCATCAGGTCGTCGAGGCTGACACCCGCGTCCAGGTCGATGATGCCGGTCTCCACGTCGATGTCGTGGATCGCGCTGAGCGGCGTCATGTCGATGGTGAGGCCGCCGGTGTTCTGCGCCGACTCGTTGTACGAGCGGCCCAGCCCGCGCGCGATCACGCCGCGTCGCAGGTAGGCGGGCTTGTCGGCCTCGGCGTCGGCCACGACGGCGACGGCCTTGGCGATCTGGTCCACGTCGGGCGTGGACAGCACGTGGCCCTCGATCGGCGTGGTGCGCGACCAGCCCACCAGCTTGCGCGTCGAGATGGGCAGATAGGGAAGAGTTGTCTCGGACATCGCCCATCAGATTACCGCGCCCAACCTGAGTCGATGCTGAGGTTGAAGCTGCTGTGACCTCGTCTTGGTCACAGGTCGGGGCCGTGCGACCCCGCGGGCTCGGTGCTCACCGACAGTCGCGGTTTGTCGTCCGACGGTGCGCCCGGCTCGCGCAGGTGCTCCCACATCGCGTCGACGAGCGGCTGCAGGAACAGGGTGCCCATCTGGCGGACCATCATGGCGATCACCTGGTCGGACTCCGCCCGGTCGGTGGAGGCGAGGTGCGCGGCGCGCAGGCGGACGACCTCGCTGCGGCCCAGTTCGGTGAGCCGGATCAGGAGCTGCGAGCCCGCCGGGTCGAGGAAGGAGCGCCGCAGGTAGTCGACGACCGCGGGGTGCCGGGCGAGCATCTCGCGGACGGAGGCGTCCCGGGCCGCCGCGACGTCGGCGGGCGGACCCTCGTCGGGGACGCGGGCGATCGCCTGCGCGTGGTACTCGACGATCTGCTCCTCGACGGCGGTCCGGAGGCCGTCCTTGGTCGTGAAGTGGTGTTGCACCAGGCCGACGGTGACCCCGGCCCGCGCGGCGACCGCGCGCAGCGAGACGGCGCTCGTCCCGTGCGCGGCGAACAGCTCGAGCGCGGCGTTGCGAATCCGGGCCTTCGCGGTCAGGTCGTCGTTCGACGCGGGGAGGCCGGCCGCTGGTGTCCCTTCCACCTGCGTGATCCTAGCGGCCCGGGCCTTGCGCTGTACACACGCATCGTGGACTATACGAATGTATTGCCCGATCGTGCGCCGAAGAGAAGAGACCGCCCATGACCGCACTGTTCCCCGACTACCGCCCCGCCTGGGAGACCCCCGAGCACACGGAACTGCGCAAGCACGCCGCCGAGTTCTTCCGCCGCGAGGCCACCCCGAACCAGGAGCGGTGGGCCGAGCAGCACCAGGTGGACCGCGAGTTCTGGAACAAGGCGGGCGCCGCGGGGCTGCTCTGCACCGAGTTGCCCGAGTCCCTGGGCGGCGCGGGCGGCGACTTCGGGCACGACACCGTCGTGCTCGAGGAGCTGGTCTTCTCGGGCGACGGTGCCTTCGGCTACGGCGTGCACTCCACCATCTGCGCGCACTACATCGACGACTGCGGCACCGAGGAGCAGAAGGCGCGGTGGCTGCCCAAGGCCGCGTCGGGCGAGGCCGTGCTGGCCGTCGCGATGACCGAGCCCGGCACCGGCTCGGACCTCCAGGCCGTGCGCACCACCGCCGTCCGCGAGGGCGACGAGTACGTGATCAACGGCTCGAAGACCTTCATCTCCAACGGCAGCCACTGCGATCTGCTGATCATCGTGGCGAAGACCGACCCGAGCCAGGGCGCCAAGGGGATCTCCCTCATCGTCGCGGAGACGAAGGACCTCCCCGGCTTCGAGCGGGGGCGGGTTCTCAAGAAGATCGGGCAGCACGGGCAGGACACCCGCGAGCTCTCCTTCACCGACATGCGCGTCCCCGTGGAGAACCTGCTCGGCGGCGTCGAGGGCCAGGGCTTCTACCAGCTGATGCGCCAGCTCCCCCGTGAGCGCCTGAGCATCGCCATCGGCGGCGTCGACGCGGCGGAGAAGGCGGTGGTCGAGGCCATCGCGTACACCAAGGAGCGCAAGGCCTTCGGCCGTCCGATCGCCGACTTCCAGAACACCAAGTTCGTGCTCGCCGATGCCAAGACCGAAGTCTTCGCCGGCCGCACGCTCATCGACCACTGCATCGGCCGCGCCATCGACGGCACCCTCGACGCCGCGACCGCGTCGATGGCCAAGCTCTGGGCGTCCGACATGCAGTGCCGCGTCATCGACAACGTGCTGCAGCTCTTCGGCGGCTACGGCTACATGATGGAGTACCCCATCGCCCAGCTCTACGCCGGCGCGCGCGTCCAGAAGATCTACGGCGGCACCAACGAGATCATGAAGGAGCTGATCGCGCGCAGCCTCTAGAGGCCGCCGCGGATCCGTTGCAGCGCACGGTGTTGGCGCAGCCGCACCGTCGACGGGGCGATCCGCAGCAGTGCTGCGGTCTCGTCGACGGTGCGGCACTGCACCACGCGCAGGTGCAGCACGCGATACAGCTCGGGCGGCAGCGCCGCCCGGATCCGCGAGTCGTGCGCCCCGTGCCCCATGCGGATTCACGCTAGGCATCGCGGGGCCCGGGCACATCCGCCGTTCGGGTGATGTCCGCGCGCCTTACGTCGGATCGCGGTACGTTGGTCTGGACCGAAACGGACACCCATCCGAGGAGGTCCGATGAACGATTCTTGGGCCGAGACCGTTGCCCGGGCCACCGAACTCCGACGCGAACTTCATCGCCGCCCCGAGCTCGCCTGGGCGGAGCACGCCACCGCCGCGGCCGTGCGCGCCGAACTCGACGCGATCGGCCTCGCGTGGCGGCCCTGCGCGGACACGGGCACCGTCGTCCGCCTCGCCCCGACCGCGACCGGCCGGCACGTCGCGCTGCGCGCCGACCTCGACGCCATGCCGATCCGCGAGGCCACGGGCCTGCCGTACGCCTCCGCGACCGACGGCGTCATGCACGCGTGCGGGCATGACGGCCACACCGCCGCCCTCCTCGCCGCGGCCCGCTGGCTCCGCACCCACGAATCGAGCCTCCCCGGCCCGGTCACGCTGCTGTTCCAGCCCGCCGAGGAGGGCGGGCACGGCGCACGCGGCATGATCGCCGACGGCGCCCTCGACGGCGTGGAAGTCGTCTTCGGCTGGCACAACTGGCCCGGACTGCCCCTTGGCCGCGCCCTCTGCCCCGACGGGCCCGTGATGTCCGCCAACGGCACGTTCGAGGTCGAGCTGATCGGCCGCGGCGGCCACGCCTCGCAGCCCGAGGCCACCCGCGATCCCGTCCTCGCCGCGGCCGCCGTCGTCGTCGCGCTGCAGCAGATCGTCGCGCGCCGCACCTCGCCGCAGCAGGCCGCCGTGGTGGCCGTGACCTCTCTGCACGCGGAGAGCGCCGCCACCGTCACCCCCGATACGGCCCGCCTCGCGGGAAGCGTGCGCGCCGCCGACGACGAAGCCCGCACTGGGGTCTTCGCCCTCATCGACGAGATCGCGGGCGCCACCGCGGCGGCGCACGGCGTGCGCGCCGCGACCGTGACGACAGTGCGCTACGGGGCCACCGTCAACCATCCTCGCCCGGCGGCCGACCTGCGGGAGCGCCTGTCGACGGTGCTCGGCCCGAACTGGCCCGAACTCGCCGCCGCGACGCCCGTGCTCGCCTCGGAGGACTTCAGCTACTACCTGCAGCGGATCCCAGGGGCCTTCGCGCTCCTCGGCTCCGGCACCGCGGCGCCGCTGCACAGCGCCGAGTACGACTTCGACGATGCCCTGCTCGACCCCGCCGCGCGCCTGCTGGTGGGTCTCGCGGGGGCGCCGGAGCCGCCCTGACAGAAGAGAGTCGCACGGAACGAAAGGAATTCGCATGGACACTGCTGCGTTCGAGAACTGGGAATCGGAAGTCCGTGGGTACTGCAGGAACTTCCCGACCGTCTTCGCCTCCGCGTCCAACGCGCGGCAGGTGGACGAGGCTGGGAAGAGCTACATCGACTTCTTCGCGGGCGCCGGCGTGCTCAACTTCGGGCACAACAACCCGAACATGAAGCGCGCCATGATCGATTTCCTCGAGGCCGACGGCGTGGCCCACAGCCTCGACACCTACACGACCACCAAACGCGACTTCCTCACCCGCTTCCACGACGTGATCCTCGCGCCGCGCGGCATGGATCACCGCATGCAGTTCACGGGACCGACGGGCACGAACGCGGTGGAGGCGGCGCTCAAGCTCGCCCGCCTCGCCACCGGTCGCCGCGAGGTGGTGGCCTTCAGCCACGGCTTCCACGGCATGACGCTCGGGGCGCTCGCCGCCACCGCCAACCACGCCTTTCGGCAGTGGGCCGGAGTGCCGTTGCGCGACGTGGTGCGGCTGCCCTTCGAGACGGCCCCCGGCGGCAAGACCGCCCTGTCGGACTACGCCGCGGCCCTGGCGGATCCGTCCAGCGGCCACACCCCGCCGGCCGCCTTCCTGGTGGAGGCCGTGCAGGCCGAGGGCGGCGTCAACGTCGCGAGCGCCGACTGGCTGCACGCCGTGCAGGACCTCGCGCGGGAGATCGGTGCGCTGTTCATCATCGACGACATCCAGGCCGGATGCGGGCGCACCGGAAGCTACTTCAGCTTCGACGGCTACGGCCTCGACCCCGACGTGATCACCCTCGCCAAGGGGCTCGGCGGCTACGGGACGCCGATCGCCATGAACCTCAACAAGCCGGCCGTCGACGCGCACTGGTCGCCCGGGGCGCACACCGGCACCTTCCGCGGCCAGGGCCTGTCGATGGTGGCCGGCACCGTCGCCCTGGACTACTTCGCCGACGACGAGCTGATGACCGCCGTCGCTGCGAAGGGGGAGACGATGCGCGAGCGCCTCGCCGCGCTCGCCGCCGCGCACCCGGACCGCGATTGGGAGGTGCGGGGCAAGGGCATGATGCAGGCCCTCGACACCGGCGACGGGGCCTTCGCCAAGGCCGTCCAGGCCGCCTGTTTCGACGCCGGGCTCCTCGTCGGGCCGTGCGGCAGCGGCGGCCGCGTCCTGAAACTCATCCCGCCGCTGACGATCCCCGACGAGGACCTCGCCGCGGGCCTGGGCATCCTGGAGGCGGCCGTGACGGAGGTGGCGCGATGAAGCGGCGCGACGACATGACCTTCCCGCCGGAGGAGTACGAGCGGCGGCTGACCGAGCTGCGGGAGCGGATGGACAAGCGCGGGCTCGACGCCGTCGTGATCACCGATCCCGAGAACCTGATGTACCTCACCGACTACCAGACCACCGGCTACTCCTTCTTCCAGGCGCTCGTGGTGCCGCTCGACGAGGAGCCGGTGATGATCACCCGCGCGATGGAGGAGTCCAACGTGATCGCGCGGACCTGGGTGGAGCGCACCCGCCCGTATCCCGACACCGGCGACGCCATCCAGGAGCTGGTGCTCACCCTCAAGGAGGGCGGCCTCGGGACCAAGCGGGTGGGCTACGAGCGCAACAGCTACTTCTTCCCCGCATACCAACAGGACCGGGTGCACACGTCCTTCCAGCAGGGCGTGCTCATGGACTGCTTCGGGATCGTCGAGGCGGGGCGGGCCACCAAGTCCGACGCCGAGATCGCGGTGATGCGCAAGGCCGCCCGCGCCGCGGAGGCCGGCATGGCCGCCGGGCTGGAGGCGGCGGTCCCCGGGAACACGGAGAACGATGTGGCGGCGGCGATCAGTGCCGCGATGTTCCGGGCCGGCGGCGAGTTCCCCGCCGTCATGCCCTACGTCGCCTCGGGCCCGAGGTCGATGATCGGCCACGCGACGTGGGAGGGCCGCACCATCGAGCCGGGCGAGCACGTCTTCCTCGAGGTGGGCGGCTGTTACCGCCGCTACCACGCCGCGCTCATGCGCACCGCGGTCAACGGCGAGCTCTCGCCCACCATGTACGAGGCGCAGGAGAAGATGAAGCTGGCGCTCTCCGAGCTGAAATCGCTGATGCGGCCGGGGATGACGGTGTCCGACGCCGACTCGCTGGTCCGGCGGATCATCTCGGACAACACCGTCGGCGCGCGGCTGATCACCCGGTCGGGCTACTCCATCGGGATCGCCTTCCCGCCGTCATGGGACGAGGGCTACATCCTCAGCCTCAACCCGGGCGACTTCACCGCGCTGGAGCCGGGCATGACCTTCCACGTGATCCCGTGGATGTGGGGCGTCGACGGGGACAAGACCGTCGGCATCTCGGACACCATCCGGATCACCGACGACGGCTGCGAGTCGTTCTTCACGCTCGACGAGGATTTCGCCGTGCACGACGGCGCCGGTTCGGGTTCCGCGGTGAACGGCGCCGCGATCGATCCGGGGCCACAGCAGGAGACGACCGAGGCGGAGGTGCTGCCATGACCACGATGCTGACCGCGATCGACCCGTCGACCGGCGAACCGATCCGGGAGGTGCCGGCCGCGGGCCCCGTCGAGATCGAGACGACGCTCGAGCGCGCCGAGACGGCGTACCACGACTGGCGGCGGGCGGGCTTCGCCGAGCGGGCGCACCTCCTGCGTGCGGTGGGCGCCGAACTGCGCCGGGGCGTCGAGGATTACGCCTACGTGATGACCGAGGAGATGGGCAAGCCCATCACCGAGGCGCGGGGCGAGGTGGTCAAGGCGGCGTGGGCCGCGGAGCACTACGCCGAGCACGGCGAGCAGTACCTCGCGGCCGAGTCCGTCGAATCCGACGCCACCTCGAGCTACGTGCAGTACCTGCCGATCGGCCCGGTCCTCGGCGTGCTGCCGTGGAACGCCCCGTTCTGGTTGGCCTTCCGGTTCTGCGCGCCCGCGCTCATGGCGGGGAACACCGCCGTCATGAAGCACGACCCGCACGTCCCGGGCTGCGCCGCCGCCATCGCCGGCGCCTTCCGGGCCGTCGGTGCTCCGGACGGCGCCTTCGCCTCGCTCCCGGTGGCGACGCCCGACGTGGCCGGGGTGATCCGCGACCGCCGGATCCGCGCCGTCTCCTTCACCGGCTCCGACCGCGCGGGTTCCGCCGTGGCGTCGGTCGCGGCCTCGGAGATCAAGCCCGCGGTGCTGGAGCTGGGCGGCTCGGACCCGTCGATCGTCCTGGCGGACGCCGACATCGAGGCCGCCGCCGAGGTGCTCGCCCTGTCCCGGATCATCAACGCCGGCCAGTCCTGCATCGCGGCGAAGCGGATCATCGTCGAGCGGTCCGTGCACGACGAGCTCGTCGAGGCCCTGCGCACCCGGCTCGCCGCGCTGCGGATGGGCGACCCCCGGCAGGACGACACCCAGGTCGGGCCGATCGCGCGCGCCGATCTGCGGGACAACCTGCACCGCCAGGTCGCGGAGACCGTGACCGCCGGTGCCACCTGCCTCCTGGGCGGGACGGTGCCCGACGGACCGGGGTTCTTCTACCCGCCCACGCTGCTGACGGGCGTGCGGCCGGGGATGGCGGCGTGCTCCGAGGAGACCTTCGGTCCCGTCGCCGCGGTGATGACGGCCGTCGACGCCGACCACGCCGTCGACCTCGCGAACGCCACCCCGTACGGCCTCGCCGCGAGCGTGTGGACCGACGCCGCCCGCGGCGAGGCCATCGCGCGGGAGCTCGAGGCCGGGCAGGTCAGCGTCAACGGCATCGTCAAGACGGACCCGCGGCTGCCGAGCGGCGGCGTCAAGCGGTCCGGCTACGGCCGGGAGCTGGGCCGCGCCGGCATCCACGAGTTCGTCAACGCCCAGCAGGTCTGGGTGGGGCCGAAGCGGGACTGACGGGAGTTCGACGGTGCGCGGGCCCGAGACCGCGTCGTAGAGTCGGTGCGGTGAGGTACGAGGAGCTCGGCGATCTTCCCTGTTCGATCACCCGGCCGCTGGTGGTGCTCGGTGATCGGTGGACGCTGCTGGTCCTCAAGACGGCGTTCGCCGGGGTGCGCAGGTTCAGCGCCTTCCAGGAGTCTCTGTCGATCTCGAAGAGCCGTCTCCAGGACCGGCTGACGCGCCTCGTCGAGCACGGGATCCTCGTGAAGCAGCCCAGTGCAGAAGGCGCCCACGACGAGTACCGGCTCACGCCGAAGGGCATGGACCTCTATCCGATCCTCATGGCGATCAAGGATTGGGGCGACGAGTACATGGCGCCGGACGGCCCTCCGGTGCACTACCGCCACGCGGACTGCGGCGGCGAGGCTCACGCGGTTCTGACCTGCGGCGATTGCGGCGAGCGGCTGACAGCGCGCGACGTGGTGCCGGGGGCCGGGCCGGGCATGACGGCATAGGTCGGTGCGCGAAGGGGTTCCCCTCGGCGGTGATCCCTGCTAGCTTTTGGTCTCAAAATAAGACCAACTGATCGGAGTGCTCATGCCGGGCATCGCGCACGCTCCCCGTCTCGACGACCTCCTGGCCGACCGGTGGACGTGTCGGCAGTTCATCCCCGACCGCGAGGTCCCACTCGAGACCATCGAGGAGCTCCTGGCGGCGGCGCAGCGGACGCCGTCGTGGTCGAACACCCAGCCCTGGGGGTTGTGGGTGACCACCGCGGCGGCGACGGACCGGTTCCGGGCGGAACTGTGTGCGCATGTGGCCGCGGGCGGAGAGGTGAAGCCGGACATCGACTTCCCCGTCGCGTACACCGGGCGGCACCGGGACCGCCGACGGGAGTGCGGGCACGCGCTCTACGCGAGCCTCGGTGTCGAGCGGGACGACCACGCCGGTCGCGCGGAGCAGTTCCTCCGCAACTTCGCGCTGTTCGACGCCCCGCACGTCGCGGTGATCACCAGCCCCGTCGAGCTCGGAACGTACGGGGTGCTCGACTGCGGGCTCTACATCGCCACGTTCCTGCTCGCGGCGCAGGACCGCGGCCTGGCCGCCGCGCCGCAGGCGGCCCCGGCCGCGTACTCCCCGTTCCTCCACCGGCACTTCGGGATCGACGACTCGCGCCACGTGGTGGCGACGATCGGCTTCGGCTACCCCGACCTCGACGACCCGGCCAATCGGTTCCGCACCGCGCGCGCCGCGCTGACCGAGAACGTCGTGCTCGTCAGCGATCGGACGCACGATGCGGCACCGGTTCGCCTACTCGACGGTGACCGACTTCGCCAGGTTGCGGGGCCGGTCGATGTTGAGCCCCAGGCTCAGCGCCGCGTAGTAGGCGAGTAGCTGGGTGGGGATCATCAGCAGGATCGGGTCCAGCTCGGGCTCGTTCTTCGGCACGGTGAGCGTCACCTTCGCCTCGGGCAGCTCGACGCCCGGGTTGGTGATGGCCACGATATCGCCGCCGCGGGCCGCGATCTCGTGCAGCGCACCGATGTTGCGGTCCAACAGCTCGTCGTCGGGGACGATCGCGACGGTGGGCATCTCGGGGCTGATCAGCGCGAGCGGGCCGTGCTTGAGCTCGGAGGCCTGGTACGCCTCGGCGTGGCGGTAGCTGATCTCCTTGAACTTCTGCGCGCCCTCGCGGGCCGTGGGGTAGCCCCGCACGCGGCCGATGTAGAACAGGCTCGGCGCCTCGGCGAGCAGCTTCGCGGCGTCCTCGACGTCGCCGGGGGAGTCGATGATCTCGCCGATCTGCGCGGGCAGGGCCTTGAGGCCCTTGACGATCCGCGTCCCGTCGGTGATCGAGAGGTCGCGGACGCGGCCCAGGGCGAGTGCGAGCAGCGCGAAGCCGACCGCCATGTGGGTGTTGGCCTTGGTGGAGGCCACGGAGACCTCGGGGCCGGCGTGCAGGTAGATGCCGCCGGAGACCTCGCGTGCGATGGTGGAGCCGACCACGTTGACCAGGCCGACGATGGTGCCGCCCTTGCGCTTGACCTCCTGCACGGCGAACGCGGTGTCGGCGGTCTCGCCCGACTGGCTGACCGCGACGTACAGGGTGTCGGGCTCGACGATGGGGTTGCGGTAGCGGAACTCGCTGGCGGGCTCGGCGTCCGCAGGGATGCGGGCGAGCTCCTCGATGACGGAGGCGCCCAGCTGGCCCATGTAGTAGGCGCTGCCGCAGCCGAGGATCTTGACGCGCTTGAAGCGGCGCATGGCCTGCGCGTCCAGGTTCAGGCCGTCGAGGCGGGCGGTGGCGAAGCGCTCGTCGAGCCGGCCGGAGAGCATGCGCTCGAGCGAGCTCGGCTGCTCCGCGATCTCCTTGAGCATGAAGTGGCTGTGGTTGCCCAGCTCCAGGTCGTCGGGCGAGATGTCCACGGTGGTGGCGGACTTCGCGACGGCGCGGTTGTCGTCGGCGCTGAACATGCGGAAGCCGGAGGCGGTGACGGTGGCGCACTCGCCGTCGTCGAGGTGCACGACCTGGCTGGTGTGCCGCACCACGGCGGAGATGTCGGAGGCGACGAACATCTCCTTGTCGCCGACGCCGATGATGAGCGGGGAGCCGTTGCGGGCCACGACGATCCGGTCGGGATGCTCGGTGTCGATGACGGCCAGGGCGTAGGTGCCGCTGAGGCGGTGCAGCGTCTGGCGCACGGCGTCCTCGAGGGTCTCGGCGCCGCTGCGGGCGATGAGGTGGGCGACGGCCTCGGTGTCGGTGTCGGAGGTCAGCTCCACGCCGTCCGCCTCGAGCTCGAGGCGCAGGTCCCGTGCGTTGTCGATGATGCCGTTGTGCACGACGAAGATCCGCTCGTGGCCGTCGGCGTCGGGGGCGGAGGTGTGCGGGTGCGCGTTGGCCTCCGACGGGGCGCCGTGCGTGGCCCAGCGGGTGTGGCCGATGCCGGTCTTGCCCGCGAGCCGCTTCGGCAGCGCGGCCTCCAAGTCGCGCACGCGGCCCACGCTGCGGACCCGCTTCGCGCCGGACGGGCCGAGCACCGCGATGCCCGCCGAGTCGTACCCGCGGTACTCGAGCTGGGTGAGTCCGTCGACGAGGATGTCCACGGCCGTCTGGCCACCGATGTATCCGACGATTCCGCACATGCTGAGGCGGCTCCTAGCTGTAGATGAGGCGGCGCAGCTGCCGCTCGGTGAGATCGGGTGCGGCGACGAGCCGGCTGCTCAACTCGTCGGCGAGGGTCGCGAAGATCTCCGCGTTCTTGGCGCCGCGTCCCTGCAGGTCGCGATGCCGGCGGCGGACGAACTCCTCGACCGGTTCCCGGTAGTAGGCCGTGACGTCGTCGATGACACGCACGGCCTCGGTGGCGGAGAGCCCCGTGGTCCGCGCGATGTGATCCACGAGATCGCTATCCGGCACGGCTTCGATCTTCCGTGCCCGACGGTGTCGTGTCAATTATCTGCCCGTAATCGGGCAGAAATGAGATCGATTCGGTCGGGCGAAGCCAACCGAGCCAAGAATGACAAGAATGCTTGACACCAAATGTCAAGGCTGCTTGACTCGATGGTGTGGACGACGACGAGAACCCGGTGCGGGCGCGGCGACGCGTCCAGCGCATCACCCAGGCCGAACTGGCCGCCGCCGTCGGCGTGAGCCGGCAGACGGTGGTCTCGGTCGAGAAGGGCGACTACGCGCCCAGCGTGTACCTCGCGCTGAAGGTGGCCCGGGCCCTCGGCGCCACCGTCGAAGAGCTGTTTCCCCTGAAGGAGGACGATCATGTCGGCTGAGAGTCGTATCGAGGACTTCATCCTCGCGCCGTCGGACCCCGCGTGGGGCGACGAGCGCAACCGCGAGGAGTACTACCGGGCGATGGCGGTGGGCTACTACTGGGCGGCCCCGGCGGCGCTCGTGGCCTCCCTGATCGCGGCGGCGGAGGGCGCCCGGATCACCGCGATGGCGGTGCTCCTGCTGCTGCTGGCGACGCAGCTCGCCACCTACCGGTACTGCACCCGGCACGACGTGCCGTTGGCGTCCATCTCCCGCGCCTTCATGACCCCGAAGCGCAAGGCCGTGATGGCGGCGATCCTGATCCCGTACCTCGCGGTGTGGTGCTCGCTGCAGCTGGACCGCGACCCGAGCACGATCGCGGGCGCCGCGGTCGGCGGGCTCGTGGGTGCGGGGATCGCCGCCGGCGCCGTGTTCCTGGCGGCCCGGACCGAGCGTCGCCGGGAGGCCGCGGCGGCCGCCGACGACGACGTATTCGAATAACGAAGGATCCATCGGTACGCTGTGACCTCGTGACCGCCTCCGAAGCCGCTGATCGGGTACCCCTCGATCTCAAGACCCAGCTCGTGCGCTTCGTGCTGACCGGCGGCTTCTCGGCGGTGGTCGACTTCGGAACGCTCTTGATCCTCACCAAGGGATTCGGGGTCGACGAGGCCCTGGCCAAGACCATCGGCTTCATCCTCGGCACCACCACCGCGTACCTGCTCAACCGCCGCTGGACCTTCCAGGCCGAGCCCTCCGCCAAGCGGTTGATCGCGGTGTGGGCGCTGTACATCGCCATGTACGGCGTGCAGCTGGGCATCTACATGGCCTTCTACACGCTGTTCCCGCCGCCCGAGGACGGCATCGGCAGCTACGTGAACCGCCTCGTCGCCTTCGTCGTCGCCCAGGGCACCGCGACGGTCGTCAACTTCATCGTCCAGCGCACGGTGATCTTCAAGCTGATGTGATGGCCCGGGCAATTCGGCCGCGGCGAACACTGCTCGTCCCCGGGGCCCTCGCGCTCCTCGGCGTCCTGCTGTCGCTCTGGCACGGCGGGCGTCCGTCCGTCTGGTTCGACGAGCTCGCCACCGCCTCCGCCATCGACCGCTCGCCCGGCGAGCTGTGGCACCTGCTGACCAACATCGACGCCGTGCACGGCCTCTACTACTGGGGCGTCCGCACCTTCTCCCTCGTGTTCGGGCTCGACGAGACCGCGCTGCGGGCCTTCTCCGCGCTCGGCGTCGGCGCGGCCGTCGCGGCCTGCTACTGCCTCGCGCGGCGGCTCGGCGGGGAGACCTTCGCGCTGGTCGCGGGCGTGATCGCGCTGATCCTGCCGCGGCTCACCTGGTCGGGCGTCGAGGCCCGCTCCTACTCGTGGGTGATCGCCTCCGCGGCGCTCGTGCTGATCGCGGCGCACCGGGCGACATCGTCGACGGGGAAGCCCGGTGCCCGTCGGGCCTGGCTCGCCTACGGCGCGGCGCTGCTCCTCGCGACGGTGCTCTTCCTCTACTCCGCGACCCTCGTGCTCGCGGTCGCGGCGGTGTTCGCCGCGGACGAGAGGACCCGGACCCGCGCCGTCCTGAAGCCGGCGGCGATCGCCTCGGCGGCCGCGATCGTGCTGGCGAGCCCCGTGGTGATCCTCGCGGCCACCCAGCGCGACCAGGTGTCCTGGCTCCAGTGGCCGGGGTGGCGCATCTTCCAGAACGTGCTGGTCGACCAGTGGTTCGACCACTCGTACGCGTTCGCGATCGCGGCGTGGCTCGTGATCGCCGTCGCCGCGCTGCTGTGGTGGCGGCGCGGCGTCGCCGGATCCGCGCGGGCGAGGGACGCTGGACCGGCGGATGCGGCACCGTCGGGCGAGTCCCCCATGGACCTGACCTGGGCGCTGCGCTACGGCCTGGCCGGCGCCCTGGTGCCGCTCGCGGCGATCCTGCTGGTCTCGCCGATCGTCCCGTCGTACGTGGGGCGGTACGTGAGCTTCACGGTGCCCGGCGTGGTGCTCGTGCTCGCGGCCGCGGTCACGACGGTGGCGCGGGCCCTGCCGCGTCCGCGGGTCGCCGGCGCGGCGCTGCTCGCCGTGCTGACGGTGGCCGCGATCCCGGGCTACCTGTGGCAGCACAGCCCGCTGTCGAAGCCGGGCGGCAGCGACTTCAGCTACGCGGCGCGCTACATCCGCGACAACGCGCGGCCCGGCGACTGCGTGTTCTTCCAGGTGCAGCCGAGCTGGGCGTGGCCCTCGCTGCGCATCGCGCACGACGGCCTGCCGGGCATGTTCGACGGCCTGCGGGACATGGGGAACGACGGGGACCGCCGCTCCGACGGGAAGCTCTGGGACAAGGAGAAGGGCGTCAACCAGTGGGCGTCGTGGGCGGCCGACGAATGCACCGCCGCCTGGGTGCTCGCCGACGCCGACCGGTCCGAGGACGACTTCCGGCAGGAGAACGGCAACCTGTGGTGGACCTTCCGCCCGTTCCGGTTCATGGGCACCGACATGCAGGTCTCGCTCGACTACGGCGGGCTCGCGGTGGTGCACCAGGAGCAGTTCCACATCCTCCAGGTGGTGCACCTGGTGCAGCCGCCACCCGCGGAGGGGCCGGACCCGCAACCACTGCCGCAGACCCGCCATACCTACTGGTGAACGGTTGCAAAGCGGTTCGTTAGACGTATATACGACTTTGTCCGTCGTGTCCACCCTTGTCCGATGTGACATATGCGGGGTTGTCCGCCGCGCGGACCTTCGCGACGATCGTTACGCACAGGTAACGATCGAGGGGAGAGCGTCGTGGTGTCAGTCGGGATCGTCGGAGGGGGTGCCGCGGCCGTGAGCCTGCTGCGGCAGCTGCCCGTGAGCGACGATCTGTCCGTCTCCGTCTACGCCGACCGGGTCATCGGCCCCGGCCGGGCCTATGCGGAGGAGTCCGATTCCGCCCTGCTCAACCGGCAGGCCTTCGCGATGTCCATCTCCGCGGAGGAGCCCGACGAGTTCGTCGACTGGTGCCGGGCGAACGAGCCGGAGCTCCTCGTCGAGGGCGGGCACAGCTTCGTCCCGCGCTGGGCGTACGGCCGCTACCTGCGGCAGTGCACGCAGGCCCGCGCGGTGGACTTCGGCGACTCGCTCACGCGGATCACCGGCCGCGTCACCGACGCGGCGCGCGAGGGCGATGTGTGGCGGCTCGTCGTGCACCGCCCCGGCTTCGCGCCGGAGACGTACCGACACGACGTGGTCGTGCTCGCGCTGGGTTCGAGCCCGCCCGCCGACCCGTACCGGCTCGAGGGGACGGAGCACTACACGCAGGACCCGTACCCCGTCGACGAGTGGCTGCCGACGGTCCTCGCCGGGGAGTCCGCCGCGGTGATCGGCACGGGCCTCAGCGCGATCGACGTCGCGCTGGCCGTGCGCTCGCGAAGCTGGGACGGCCGCCTGCTGATGGCCTCGCGCCAGGGCATCCTGCCCGACGTGCGCAGCGACCTCGAGCCGCTCGACTTCGATCCCGATGTGGGCGCGCTCATTCGGCGCGTGCAGCTCAAGCACGGAGGCCTCGAATGGGAGGACGTCGTGAACATCGTCGACTACCTCGCCGTGGGCGAGGGCCTGCGCCGCTCCGAGGTGCGCGCCGCCTTCCGCGCGATCGCCGAGCCCGCCGGGCCCCGGCTCGCGGGCTTCGCCGGCCGCCCCGTCTCCATCGCGCCCGAGGTGCAGCGGCTCGTGATCTGCGTGGCCCAGTACTACGCGAACGACCTGTGGTCCGCGATGACCCGTTCGGCGCGGTCGGCGATGGTCGCGTCGGTGCACGCGCCCTTCCAGGCGCTCGCCAACCCGCTGCCCGCCCGGAGCGCGCAGGTGCTGGGGGACATGGTGGTCGACGGTGCGCTGACCGTCCGGCACGGCGTCCGCGACGTGGCCCCGTCGGCCTCGGGGCTGGTGGTGAGCAGCGCCGACGGTGACGAGGCCGTCCAGCACGTGGTCAACGCGACGCGGACGCCGGCCGGTGCGCCCTCGGGTGCCGCGGCGAGCCTGGTCTCCTCGCTCGTCTACGGCGGCACCGCCCGCCGCAATCCCTACGGCGGGCTGCGGATCAACGTCGCCGACAACGCGATCGTCGGCCGCGACGGCACGTCGGTGCCGGGGCTGTACGCGCTCGGCGAGATCGCCTCGGGCGACCTCTACTACATCAGCAGCATCGCCAAGATCCGCCGGCGCGCCCGCGCTGTGGCGCGGTCCATCGCCGAGCGGGTGAATCCGGCGGTGCCGCAGTCGGACCCGGTGCCCGCGTCGGTGGCGGTGACCGGTGGCTGAGGCGAGCGCGGTCGCCGACCGGACGGAGGCCGCGGTGGGCACGCCGGGCCGGTGGTCCACGATCATGCTGCTCGTCGCGGTCACCGCACCGCAGCTGGGCCTGAGCCTGCTCAACCCGTCGACGCCGCAGATGGCGATCGACCTGCACACCTCCGTCTCCGCGGTGCAACTCACGCTGTCCTGCTACATGGCCGGTTACGCGGTGTCGATGTTCGCGGCGGGCGTGCTCGCGGACCGCTTCGACGCGCGGGCCCTCCAGGCGTTGGGCCTCGTGCTGTTCGCGTTGGGCGGGGTGCTCGCGGCCGCCGCCCCGACGGTGGCGGTGCTCGGCGTGGCGCGGTTCGTGCAGGCGGTCGGTGGCACCTCGGCGACGGTGCTGTGCCGCTTGGTGATCCAGCGCCGGTATCCGACGGATGCGCGGATGCACCTGCTCACGTCGCTGTCGATCGTCATCGCGGCGACGCCCGCGATCTCACCCTTCTTCGGCTCGGCGCTGGTCCAGGTCGCGCCGTGGCGCGCCCTCTTCCTCGGCCTGGCCGCGGTCGGTCTCGTTCTGGCCCTCGCGTTCCTGCGCCTGGTACCCACGGCCGCGCCGGCCACGCCCGTCGCGCCGACCCCGCGCGCCATCGGGCGGGGCGTTGCGGAGGCCTTTGCGCGCAAGGGCTTCCACCGGCACGCGCTGGTGATCTCGCTGGCTTGGATGGGGTACTTCCTGTTCATCGAGCAGTCCGCGTTCATCCTGCAGGGGCTGCACGGCGCGACGGAGATCCAGTACGGGCTGCTGCTCATCGTGCCCGCGCTCGGGTACATCGCGGGCAGTGTGGTGATCCGGCGGGCGGCCGTCGCGCGGACCGCGGTGCGGCTGTGCACGATCGGCTCGGCGCTCGGAGGCGCCGCCCTGGTCGCGCTGGCGGCCCTGGGGGTCCCGACGGCCGCCGCGGTCGTCATCCCGCTCGCCGTCGGCTTCCTCGGCGTGGGCGCGGCGATCCCGTTCGCCCAGGCCGGGCTGCTGGAGCTGGACCTGAAGGCCCAGGGCGTCGGCGCCGGGCTGTTCTTCTTCCTCCAGATGGGGGCCGGCGCGGTGTACTCCGTGGTCATCGAGGCGCTGCACCTGCGGTCCGCGGTCAGTACCTCGGTGGCGATCGGCCTGCCGCTGCTCGCCCTCGCCGCCGTCGTCTGGGGGACCACGCGCGCGAAGCCGTGACGCGGAACACGGCGGTTCGGGAATGATACGGACCGAGGTCCGGTTATAGTTCCCGTATCGCGGCGCACGGTGCGCCGCCTCGAACGAGGAGCTCCACCATGGACGTCGTATTCCTGATCGGCCGCATCCTGCTCGCGGTCCTGTTCGTGATGTCGGCCGTCGGCCACTTCACCGCCGCGGACGGCATGGCGCAGTACGCCGCCGCCAAGAAGGTCCCCGCCGCGAAGCTCGCCGTGGTCGGCAGCGGCGTGATCGCCCTACTCGGCGGCCTGTCGCTGATCCTGGGCGTGTGGATCGACCTGGGCGCGCTGCTGCTCGTGCTGTTCCTGCTGCCCGTCACCGTGATGATGCACGACTTCTGGAAGGCCGTGGATCCGCAGGCCAAGCAGACCGAGATGATCTCCTTCAACAAGAACCTCGCGCTCATCGGCGGCGCGCTGATCCTGTTCTACTTCGTCAACGTCACCCAGTCGGTGCCCCTGGGCCTCACCGGCCCGCTGTTCCCCGCCTGGTGATCGCTCCCCGATAACGGGTTCGGCCCCGGTCCGCGTGCTGCGGATCCGGGGCCGAACTCGTCGTCGCGTCAGTCCTTCGGGAGCTCCCGGCGGACGATCTTGCCGGTGGGGTTGCGGGGCAGCGTGTCGAGGAAGACGACGTCGCGCGGGACCTTGAAGCGGGCGAGGTTGCCGCGCACGTAGTCCTTGAGGTCCTTCACGAGCGCCTCCTCGTCGGAGGGCGCGCCGCCGTCGATCACGACGAAGGCGCGCAGGCGCTGGCCGAACTCGGGATCGGGCACGCCGATCACCGCGGCCTCCACCACGTCGTCGCGGGTGACCAGCAGGTTCTCCACCTCGAGCGGGTAGACGTTCTCGCCGCCGGAGACGATCATGTCGTCGTCGCGGCCGTCGATGTGCAGCAGGCCGTGCTCGTCCCAGTGGCCCATGTCGCCCGACGAGAGGTGGCCGTCGATGATCTGCTTCGTGCGGCCGTCGCTGTAGCCCTCGAAGGGCGCGCCGGCGCGCACGAAGACCCGGCCGCGCTTGCCGACGCCCTCGACGAGCGCGTCGTTCTCGTCGTACAGGCGCACCGTCGTCAGCACCGGCGGCTTGCCGACGGTGCCGGGCGCGGTGCGCAGGTTGCGCGGCGTCGCGACGGTGGCGACGGCGACCTCGGTCGAGCCGTAGACGTTGTAGAGCACGTCGCCGAAGACGTCCTGGAACTTCTCCGAGAGCTCGGGGGAGACCGCGGACCCGGCCACGACCACGGACTTGAGGCAGCTGGTGTCGTACTTCGCGAGCGTCTCCGCGGGCAGGCTCAGCATGCGGGTGAGCATCGTGGGCACCGCGACCAGCATGTCGGCGCGGTTGTCCGCGATCAGCTTGAGGGTGTTCTCCGGGTCGAACCGGCGCATCGTCACGGTGGTGCAGCCCACCGACATCCCGGCGGACCACATGGCGAATCCCGTGGAATGGAAGATCGGCGAGGCGATGACGACGGTGCCGCGGCGCTTGAAGGGGATGCGGTCGACGAGCATCGCGGTCGCCAGCGAGGGCACCTTGCTGCGGGTCGCGCCCTTGGGCAGGCCGGTGGTGCCCGAGGTCAGGATGATGAAGCCGCCCTGCTTCTCCGGCGGCGGGACGCGCTTGGCGTCGCGGCCGGCGATCAGCTGGTCGATGGTCTTCGCGCCCGCGGGCACGGCGTCGGCCTCGTCGACCCAGGTCAGGTACTGCGGCATGTCCTCGGGCAGGGCGTCCAGCAGGGAGGTGAACTCGCTGTCGTGGAAGACGGCCTGCACCTTCTCGCGGGCGCAGACCTCGGCGAACTGGGGCTTGGCGAAGCCGGTGTTCATCATGGCCAGGCGCATGCCCGCGCGGGCGGCGGCGCTGATGATGAGCAGGAGGCCGCGGTGGTCGCGGGCGAGCACGGCGATCACGTCGCCGGACTTGAGGCCGGATGCGCGTAGGCCGCGGGCCAGGGCGTTCGACTGCGCCTCGTACTGCGCGTAGGTGAGGGTGCCGCGCTCGTCGACGATCGCGATGCGGTCGGGGTTCTCCGCGGCGCCCTTGATCACCAGCGCGGCCTGCGGGCCGTACTGCCGGTTGTAGCCGAGCGCGCGGAGCGCGACGTCGGGGCGTGCCGGGTCGACGACCCGGCGCTGGAGCATGCGCAGCAGGGCGTGGCCCTGCGGAAGAAGATCGGAGACCAGGCTCGTTCCCATGACGACGATGATAGAGGCATCGCGGGAGCTCTGTTGAGCCCCCTTCAATAAGAGGTGTGCGCCACCGGGATCAGGGCCGCGTGAACCGCTCGTCGCGGCCCAGCTTGCGCAGCCGCAGCCACTCGCGGAACCCTGCGACGTCGCGCTGCTGCACCAGGAAGAACCAGCCGAAACGGGCCCACTCCTGCGGGATCAGCTTCCGCATCCCGGGCTGGGACTGCAGGTAGCCGCGGTTGCGGTAGGTGAAGAAGCGCTTGGTCTCGTTGTCCGGGTACTGGGTGTGCATGCGCCCGCCCAGGATCGGCCGGAACTCGTCGGCGCCGTTCGGGTGCAGGTAGGCGGTGGTGAGGCAGGTGCCGAAGGGCAGGCCCGAGCGCACCAGCCGGCGGTGCACCTCCACCTCGTCGCCGCGGATGAACAGCCGCAGGTCCGGCACGCCCACCGCCGCGACGGTGTCCTTGCGGAACAGCGCGCCGTTGAACAGGGAGGCGATCCCCATCAGCACGTCGTCCGACGGTGCCTCCGGGTCGATCAGCTCGGAGCGCTTGCGCCGCCAGACGAGGCCGCGGCGCAGTGGGAAGGCCAGCGTCTCGGGGTCGTCGATCGTCGAGACCACCGGCGAGACCTCCGCCAGCCCGTGCCGCTCGGCGCAGTCGAGCAGCGTCCCGAGCACCTGCGGCCCCTCGGGACGGCCGTCGTCGTCGGCGAGCCAGATCCAGTCGGCGCCCAGCGCGAGCGCGTGCAGCATGCCGAGGGCGAAGCCGCCCGCGCCGCCCAGGTTGAACTGCGAGGGCAGGTACGTGGTGGCGACGGGCTGGGACTCGACCAGCGCGCGCACCTCGTCCTGCGCCGCGTTGTCGACCACGATCAGGTGGTCGACGGGGCGCTCCTGCGAGCTGAGCACCTCCAGGGACTTCGCGAGCAGGGCCGCCCGGTCGTGGGTGACGACGACCGCGACGACGGTGCCCCGGGGGTCACTCATCCTTCTCGGCCTCGAGCATGTCGAGCACCTTGCGCACCTGCGCGCCGGCGTCGAGGCCCTCGTAGGCGGTCACGACCTCCTCGATGCCGCCCTCCTGCCGGATCTCGCCGTGATCGATCCACATCGCCCGGTCGCAGAGCTGCGCGAGGAACTCGTTCGAGTGCGAGGCGAAGACGAGGATGCCGGAGCGCTCCACCAGCGCGGAGAGCCGCTTGCGGGCCTTGCGCATGAACTCGGCGTCGACGGCGCCGATGCCCTCGTCGAGGAGCAGGATCTCGGGGTCGATCGACGTGACCACGCCCAGGGCGATGCGCACCCGCATGCCGGTGGAGTAGGTGCGCAGCGGCATCGACAGGTAGTCGCCCAGCTCGGTGAACTCGGCGATCTCGTCGGCCTTGCGCAGCATCGACTTGCGGGTCTGCCCCAGGAACAGCCCGCGGATGATGATGTTCTCCATGCCGGAGATCTCGGGATCCATGCCCACGCCGAGGTCGAAGACGGGGGCCACGCGGCCCTTCACGAGCGCGGAGCCGCGGGTCGGCTCGTAGATCCCGGCGAGGAGCCGCAGCAGCGTCGACTTGCCGGCGCCGTTGTGGCCGACGAGCCCGACGCGGTCGCCCTCGTCGAGGCTCATGGTGATGTTGCGCAGCGCCTCGACGACGACCACGTTGTCGTCGGCCATCACCTTGCCGCCGGCGGAGCCCATGACCGCGCGCTTGATCGAGCGCGATTTCGCGTCGAACACCGGGAAGTCGACGCAGGCGTCCTGCGTCCGAATGGAAACGCTCATCTCACACCCAATACGCGACTCGGGAACGGAACTGCTTCATGAGCACGAGGGTCAGCCCCATGCCGACGATCGTGCAGCCGATCACCACGTACCAGTGCTGGGGATCGAAGGGCTTGCCCGTGAGCGGCCCGCGCACCATCTCCAGGTAGTGGTACAGCGGGTTCAGCTTCACCAGCTGCGCGCGCTCGCTGTTGCCGCCGGGCACGGTGTCGAGCGTCCACACCACGGGGGTGATGTAGAAGAGCAACTGCGTCAGGGCGGTGAGCAGCGGCGCGATGTCGCGGAACCGGGTGGCGAGGATGCCGAAGAACATCGAGACCCACACGCCGGTGATGGCCAGCATGGCGAACCCGGGGATCACGCTGAGCTGCGTCCACGACCACTGCTTCGGCGGGAAGATCGCCAGCACGATCACCACGATGATCATGTTGTGGGCGAGGAAGAGCATGTGTCGCCACACCAGGCGGTAGACGTGCACCGACAGCGGCGCGGGGAGCTGTTTGATCAGGCCCTCGTTGGCGATGAAGACCTCGGCCCCGTCGATGATCGAGCTCTGGATGAAGGCCCACAGCACGAAGCCGACGGTCAGCTGCGGCAGCAGCGTCTTCACGTCGGCGCCGAGTAGTACCGACCACAGCAGCGCGAGTGCGCTGGCGGTGACGCCGGTGGCGATCGTGATCCAGAAGGGGCCGATCACCGATCGGCGGTAGCGCTGCTTGATGTCCTGCCAGCCCAGTTCGAGCCAGAGCTCGCGATGCACGGTGGCGCCGTCGACCAGGTCGCGGATCGCGCGCGAGAAGGTGCGCGAGTCCGAGACGAGAGGCGCCGGTTGGGCGGCGTGGGGGCTATCGACGGGCACGGTAGGCCAGGGTACCCGTCCCGACGGTCCGCCCGGCGCACGTCGAGCGGGAGCGCCCCGGCCGCCTTCCGGCGGTGCGCCGACCGCCCGCGGGCGGAACCGTCACAGGTACTGCCCGTGACCGGTCTGCGACTCCGGGCCGGGGCTCATCGCCGGGGGCAGGGCGCCCTGGCGCATCTGCTCGAGCTGGGCCCGGGCGGCCATCTGCTGCGCGAAGAGGGCGGTCTGGATGCCGTGGAAGAGGCCCTCGAGCCAGCCGACGAGCTGCGCCTGCGCGATCCGCAGCTCGGCGTCCGACGGGGTCGACTCGTCCGTGAAGGGCAGCGCGAGACGCTCCAGCTCGGCCTGCAGGTCGGGGGAGAGCCCGTCCTCGAGCTCCTTGATCGACGTCCGGTGGATGTCCTTGAGCCGGGCGCGACTGGCCTCGTCGAGCGGTGCGGCGCGCACCTCCTCGAGGAGCTGCTTGATCATCGTGCCGATCCGCATCACCTTCGCGGGCTGCTCGACCATGCCGTGCAGTTCCTCCGCGGCGTTGTCCGGTTCCTCCGCTTCGCCGTGCGCGCCGGCGCCGGCACCCGCGGGAATGATCTCCACCTCGTTGCGATCGCTCATACCACCATTCTGGCAGCTCCCCGCGGGCGGACCACGGTGTCGTCGGTGCGGCGGTGTAATCTGCGTCCCAGTGAACACGTTCTCAGAAGGCCAGGGTGCACCCGGCCGGGCATCGACTGCGGTTGCGGTATCCGCATTCGACGTTGCCCGCGTCCGGGGGCTCTATCCTGCCCTGGGAGACGGGTGGATCCATTTCGATCCGCAGGCCGGCGCGCAGATCCCCGGGGCGGTGTCCTCGGCGGTGGCCAACGCCTTCCGCGGATTCGTCAGCAACCCCTACGGCGTCTACGCCGGGGCCGCGCACACGCGCTCGATCGTGCAGGCCGCCCGGGTGGCGGTCGCGGACCTCGTCAACGGCAAGCCGGAGGGCGTGGTGCTGGGGCCCAGCCGCGAGCAGTTGCTCACCTCCCTCGCGGAGTCGCTGAGCGCGCGCCTCGGGCTCGGCTCGGAGATCGTGCTCTGTCGCCTGGACGACGATGCGAATCAGTCGCCGTGGCTCCGCGTCGCGGATCGCGGCGGCGGCCGGGTCCGGTGGGTCGAGGCCGACATCGAGACCGGTGAGGTCCCGGCGTGGCAGTTCGAGGAGCTGGCCGGTCCGAGCACCTCGGTGATCGCGGTGCCGTACGCCTCGTCGACCATCGGCACCGTCATCGACGTGGCCGCGGCGGCGCAGGCGGCGCACCGCGTGGGCGCGCTCCTCGTGGTGGACGCGACGAGCGCCGCGCCGTACGAGCTGCTCGACATCGAGCGCCTCGGCGCCGACGTGCTGCTCGTGAGTGCGAACCGCTGGGGCGGCCCGCAGGTGGCCGCGATGGCCTTCCGCGATCCGTCGCTGTTCGGCCGGTTGCGCGCCGTGAACCCCGATCGCAGCCTGACGGGGCCGGAGCGGTTCGAGCTGGGCGAGCATCAGTACGCGATGCTGGCGGGGCTCATCGCCTCGATCGACCACCTCGCCGGCCTCGACGAGTCGTCGGTCGGCACGCGCCGGGACCGGCTGGAGCAGTCGATGTTCGGCCTGCGCCAGTACCAGCAGCGGCTCCTGTTCTACTTGCTCAACTCCCTGGCCTCGGCTCCGCAGGTGGCGATCATCGGCCGCGCCGAGCGCCGGGTGCCCACGGTCTCCTTCACGATGCCGGGCGTGCCGGCGGCCAAGGCCGCCAAGCGCCTCGCCGACAACGGCGTGTGCGCCCTGTCGAACGTGCCGAGCCGGTACTTCGCCGGGCTGGGCGTGCCGGAGTACGGGGGCGCGGTCACCGTCGGCCTGGCGCCCTATTCGACCCCGTACGACGTGGACCAGCTGGTCCGCGCCCTCGCCTCCCTGGGTTAGCCGGTGGGACTGTCGGCGCTGGCGGCCGCCTTCGGCGCGGGGATCCTCGCTGGCCTCGGCGCCGTCCTCCCGCTCGGCGCCATCGGCGTGATGCTGTTGCACGAGGGCGCCTCCCGCGGCTGGCGCCGCGCCGTCCCCGCCGCCGCCGGCGTCGGCACCGCGGACCTGATCTTCGCCGTGCTGGCGCTGGCCGCCGGTTCGGTGCTGGCGCCGCTGGTCTCGCAGTGGGGGCGGTGGCCCGCCGCCGTCGGCGGCCTGCTGCTGCTCGTGGTCGCGGTCCTCATGGTGCGCAAGGCCTTCCGTCCCGAGCCCGCCGAGCCCGACGGTGCCGAGCCCGCCGGCGGGAGCGGGGGATGGGCGCGGTACGCGATGTTCTTCGGGCTCACCGCCGTCAACCCGTTCCCGCTCGTCTACTTCGGCGCCATCGCCGTCGGGCTGGGGGAGGGGCTGAACCGCCCGCCCGTGGCGACGGCCTTCGCGATCGGCGTCGGGATCGCCTCGTTCGGCTGGAATCTCGTGCTCATCGGATTGGGTGCGGTGCTCCGGGCGCGGTCGACCGCGCGGATGCGGCGGATCGTCACCGCCGCGGGCGGTGCGATCGTCGCGGTGTGCGCCGTCGTGATCCTGGTGACCGCGTTCGCCTGATTCCGCTCAACCGTCGATCGCGGCGCGGTACTCCTCGGACTCGAAGAACGGGGTGAGGCGGCGTCGCAGCAGGTCCTCGATGACGCCGCGCTTGTCCAGCGTCGCGATCACCGGCGGGCCGAACCGCAGCGCCTCCTCGATCATGTCCTCGCGGCCCACGCCCAGCTCGGCGAGCAGCTCGTACAGCGAGGCGTCGCCGTACTTGTCGAAGACGTGGTCGATGCCCTCGTCGAGCAGCGCGCGGAAGTAATCGGTGTCGCGGAAGGTGCGCCAGAACTCGAAGATCAGCACCACCACGTCCTCGACGTCGGCGTCGGTGAGCACGCCGCGGTACTCCGCGACCGCGCTGCCGCGGTGCTGGCGCCAGAAGTCCCGGACGGCCTCGGCGAGGGTCTCGTCACCGTCGGCCGCGACCCGGCGCAGGGCGAAGCGCACGCCCTGCCGTGCGGCGGCGTCGGCGCGCTGGCCGAGCGCGGGGAGGGCCGGGCGCAGGGCCCGTGCCGCGGCCCCGGCGACGGTGCGCGTCACCGCGTTCCGGGCGAGGGCGCGGTTCGCGTCGTCGGCCGCGGACGAGGCGGCGGCATGCAGTACCGAGGCCACCGCGTCCTCGGTGGCGGGGCTCTCGGACAGGGCCTGCAGGACCCGCCCGGTGAGGTCCATCTCCGTCACGGTGCTCACCAGCTTCTCGAAGCTGTGGCTGTCGATGACCTCGTCGAGCCGCGTGGTGTCGTTGACGGTGTGGCGGTACAGGCGGCCGGCGATCTCCCCGACGAGCTCGGGGATCGCGCCCTCGACCGGGACCTGCACGGCGTACTTCGCGGCGACGGCCTTGATCATGTCGGGCGTCACCGCCTCCGCGAGCGTCAGCTCGGAGGCGACGGCGAGCGCGTGGTCCACCTCGTCGATGACCAGCGAGTGGTAGGCGGTATCGCGGAGCTGCTTGCGCGCGAAGGCGATCTGCGCCTCGAGGAGGCGGGCGGCGAGGTCGTCGATCATGGGGTCAGGAGCACCTTTCCGACGGACTCGGGGGAGTCCAGGAGGTCGTGGGCGGCGGCCGCGTCGTCGAGCGGGAGGCGCGCGGAGACGACGGGGCGCACGGCACCGTCGGCGATGAGCGGCCAGACCTGTGCGCGGACCGCGGCCACGACCTCGGCCTTGCTGTGCGGCCCGACGGCGGGGCGGCCCCGCAGGTTGGTGGCGCTGACCCGGCCCCGCTTGCCCAGCAGCGCACCGATGTTCAGCTCGCCCTTCACGCCGCCCTGCAGGCCGATGATCACGAGCCGGCCGTGCGGGGCGAGGGCGCTCACGTTGCGGGGCAGGTACTTCGCGCCCATGATGTCGAGGATCACGTCGGCCCGGTCGCGCAGGATCTCCGCGAAATCCTCGTCGTGGTAGTCGATCACGATGTCGGCGCCCAGCTCGCGGCAGCGCTGCGCCTTGAACTCCGAGCCGACGGTGACGGCCACCGTCGCCCCGAGGGCCTTACCGAGCTGGATCGCGTGCGTGCCGATGCCGCTGCCGCCGCCGTGGAGCAGGAGCGTCTCGCCGGCGCGGAGCCCCGCCTCGGTGACGACGTTGGAGTGGACGGTGCAGGCGACCTCGGGGAGCGCCGCCGCGTCGACGAGGGAGACCCCGGCGGGGACGGGCAGGCACTGGGTGGCGGGCGCGATCGCGTACTCGGCGTAGCCGCCGCCGGACAGGAGCGCGCACACCTCGTCGCCGACGGCGAGCCCCTCGACCTCCGGGCCGACGGCGTCGACGGTGCCAGAGACCTCGAGGCCCAGGATCGGGCTTGCCCCGGGCGGCGGCGGGTAGAGGCCGCAACGCTGCATCAGGTCGGCCCGATTGACCGCCGTCGCCGCGACGGCGATCCGCACCTCGCCGGGGCCGGGTTCGGGGATCGGGAGGTCGATGATGCGCAGGTCCTTCGTGGTTTCGTCGACGTCGATGGCCCTCATGGTTCATGGGTAGCACACCGGGCGCGGCCGTCGCGCGGGCTGTGGTGTGGGTCCCGGCTTCGCGGGAATGCGGTAGCGAGGGCCGCCATATGTTAGAAGTGAATGAACATTCTGTCACTTGAAACGGTGGCACGACGGCGAGGAGACCGCGATGGACCTGAAGAACAAGACCGCACTCGTCACCGGCGGCGCCTCCGGCCTGGGTCTGGCGACGGTGACCCGCCTCGTCGCCGGCGGCGCCCGGGTCGTCGCGATCGACCTGCCGAGCGCCGACACCTCAGCGCTCGCCGGTCTCGGCGACGCCGTGCGCTTCGCCCCCGCCGACGTGACCGACGAGGCCGCGGTACAGGCGGCCGTCGACCTCGCCAATGACGAGGGCACCCTCGCGATCGTCGTGAACTGCGCCGGCATCGGCAACGCGATCAAGACCACGGGCAAGAAGGGCGCGTTCCCGCTCGACGCCTTCTCGAAGGTGATCTCGGTGAACCTCATCGGCACGTTCAACGTGATCCGGCTGGCCGCCACCGCGATCGCCGAGAACGCGCTCGACGGCGAGGAGCGCGGCGTCATCGTCAACACCGCGTCCGTCGCGGCCTTCGACGGCCAGATCGGCCAGGCGGCGTACTCGGCGTCGAAGGGCGGCGTCGTGGGCATGACGTTGCCGATCGCCCGCGACCTGGCGTCGCTCGCGATCCGCGTGGTCACCATCGCGCCGGGCCTGTTCCTCACGCCGCTGCTCGGCACGCTGCCCGAGGAGGCCCGCGCCTCCCTCGGCGCGCAGGTGCCGCACCCCGCGCGGCTCGGCGACCCGTCGGAGTACGCCGACCTCGTCGCCGCCATCGTCGGCAACCCGATGCTCAACGGCGAGACCATCCGCCTCGACGGCGCCATCCGCATGGCCCCGCGCTGAACCCCCTAGTCATCTGAGATCGAAGGAAACACTGCCATGACCGACGCCGTCATCGTCGACATCGTCCGCACCCCGTCCGGCAAGGGCAAGCCCGGCGGCGCTCTGCACCCCGTCCACCCCGTCGACCTGTTCGCGGGCGTCATCTCCGCCCTCATCGAGCGCAACGACCTCGATCCCGCCCTCGTCGAGGACGTGATCGGCGGGTGCGTCCAGCAGGTGGGGGATCAGGCGCTCAACATCGCGCGCGTCGCCGCGCTCACCGCCGGCCTCCCGATCGAGGTGCCCGGCACCACGATCGACCGGCAGTGCGGATCGTCGCAGCAGGCAGCGCATTTCGCGGCGCAGGGCGTGATCGCCGGCGCGTACGACGTGGTGATCGCCGGCGGCGTCGAGTCCATGAGCCGCGTGCCCATGGGCACCAGCCCCACCGGAGGCGCGCCCTTCGCGCCGCTCGCCGCCCGCTTCCCGAGCCTGCCGCACCAGGGCATCGGCGCCGAGTTGCTCGCCGCACGAGGCAAGTTCGACCGCGAGGCGCTCGACGCCTTCGCCGCCGAGTCGCACCGTCGGGCCGCGGCGACGCAGGCCGCCGGCGGCTTCGACCGGGAGATCGTGCCCGTCGCGCTCCCCGACGGCGGAGTGCACGCCGTCGACGAGACCGTGCGCGGCTCGACCACCGCGGAGGGACTGGGTGGTCTCAAGCCCGCCTTCGCCGATCCCAGGTTCGCGGAGCGGTACCCCGAGATCGATTGGTCGATCACGCCAGGCAACTCGTCGCCGCTGACCGACGGTGCCTCCGCCGCGCTGATCATGAGCGCGGAGAAGGCCGAGGCCCTGGGCCTGACCCCGCGGGCGCGGTTCCACGCCTTCTCCGTGGTCGGCTCCGACCCCGAGGTCATGCTGAGCGGCCCGATCCCCGTGACGCACAAGGTGCTCGCCCGCGCCGGCCTGCGCGCCGACGACATCGACGCCTTCGAGGTCAACGAGGCCTTCGCCTCGGTGCCGATGGCGTGGGCCGCCGAGTTCGACGTCGACCCCGCCCGCCTGAACCCGCGCGGTGGCGCGATCGCGCTCGGCCACCCGCTCGGTGCGTCCGGCACTCGCCTGCTCGCGACGTTGGTCAACCACCTCGAGCAGACCGGTGGCCGCTACGGCCTGCAGACGATGTGCGAGGGCAACGGCATGGCGAACGGCACCATCATCGAGCGTCTCTGAGCGGTGAGCCTCTGGTGGGTCCGGTATCGTACGGCGCTAGGGAAGCGTGGCAGAGCGGCCGAATGCACTCGCCTTGAAAGCGAGCGTGGGTGAAACCACCGGGGGTTCAAATCCCTCCGCTTCCGCAGGTAGAACAGGGTCCCGGTGCCGGACACGGCATCGGGCCCCTCGAGACTTGCCACACCTTGCCACTATCGCCGAAGGAATTCTCGGCGCTAGTTTCGGCGTGTCGTCCCGGCTGGCTGGTGATCATAGAAATCACCGATGGGATGTACACATGGCTCGACTACCCAGCTACATCACGCGCATCGACGGTTCGCGTGGACCCCGATACGAGGCGCGGATCAACGCCACGCTTTCCACTGGGAAGCGACTCCAGCACCGGAAGCGGTTCCGGTCGTTCGACGAGGCGAAGGCATGGCACGCGAAGACGCTCACCGAACTCGAATCCGGTACCCATACGCCGCCCAGCGACCTGACGGTGCACGAGGCGGTAGAGGCGTGGCTCACTGCGAAGGCTGCACGGACGAAGCCGAGCACGGCCGCCGCGTACAAATTCTCCTTGGCACCCGTGGTCGCCGCGTACGGCAACACGAAGGTGCAGAAGCTCTCGAAGGCGGATGTTGAGCGACTCGTCACCGACCTCCGCACCGGCGCGGGCGACCGCGGATTGTGGAGGCGCACCTCGATCAATCCGATGCTCGCTCGGTGGCGGAAGGTCTGGGCCGACCTGCATGCGGAGGGAGTCGTAGCGCGGAACGTCGTGGCATTGGTAGAGCCGCTGCGCAAGCCGAGTGGTGAGCCCGCGATGAAGGTCGACGACAGCCTCTCGGAGGCTGAGGTGGAGCTGCTGATCAAGGCACACAGCGACGGCGCGAACGGTTACGCCCGACGGCGTGAACCGTTCGTGCACTTGGCGCTGCTTGGACTCCGCCGCGGAGAGCTCAGCGGGTTGCGCTGGAGCGCCGTCGTTCTCGAAGGGGGTGCGCCCTCGATCGCAGTCGCCGCGACCCGCGTGACCGTCACAGGGAAGGTTATCGAGCAGGATGACGCAAAGACCGCCTCCTCGTCGCGCACACTCCCGATCCCTCCACACCTCCTCCCTATCCTCCGCCGTGCGCACGCGGAGATGCATGCCAACCGCGGAAGACTCGGGGAGCGGTGGGAGGGCGGCGACGATCCGTACGTGTTCGCACTGGACCTCGGAGCGCCGCTCTCGCCGAGAACCTTGAACGCGTGGTGGAAGAAGAGTTTGGAGGACGCCAACCTGCCGCACCGCCGGCTGCATGCGTCGAGGCACACGGCTGCTTCGTTGCTGGCTCTGCGGGGTGCGCCGGTGCCGATGATCGCTGCGTGGCTCGGGCATGCCGATGGTGGCGTGCTGGCGATGCGCACCTATGTGCACACGCCGGGTGCTGCGCTCACGGATACTGCCGCACTGCTTAGCCATGAGACCTGACGCCGTTCCGCTGACGCGACGATCGGGGCGCGACACCACCGCGGTGGCGGATGCTGCACCCGGACGGTCGGGTCCAGCGGCTCGGGTCGGCAGAGGCGAGGTGGACCTGCCGCAGCGTGTCGCGGAGGGTGACGGCAGCGGTACGCAGAGCATCGAGGTCGCCGCTCATGTGCCTCGTGAACCCGAGCAGAAGCTGGTCCATGTCGGCGTCGCTGCTCGTGGCCGAGATCGTCATCGCCGGGGTGATGGCGCTGGGTTGCGGCGCGTCCACCCGACCCAACGCAGAGGGTCGTCGGCGCTACCACCGCGGGCGATCCGCGTGGGGCGTGGCGCAGTCAACGACTCCCACGGCTACGAGTCCAAGTAGGCAGATGTGGTGATCACTAACGCCAACCACGCATTCAATTCGCTGAACCCTGAGAAGGCGGAGGACTTCTTCGTCGAGGGAGTATCAGCGGTCTGCAAGGTCAAGGCGAACCTCCGGCTATCAAACCTAGAGTCCGCCGTCGAAGCCGGCGCCGCGTTCAAGGCGCTCTGCCCTGTGCACAACCCGGAGGAAACGATTCTCGGCCACGAGGCCTAGACGCGTCACACCAATGCGCTGCCGCCGTCCGGCGTTGTTGCGTTCGACACGAACATCGCGGAGATGACGCTGCTCGCGCGGCCGGCCGATGGAGCCGATGTCGAGCAGGCAAACCCCGAGTCCACACCGCAGCCGCCGGTCGACGCCGTGTGAATGACTCGAATCCTGGGCAGGTATGTCCTCTGGAGGGTCTGTTTGGTCGACAACCCCATGTTCCGCGTGAGGTCCGGGGGCGAAGGCTGCCGCCGAGCGGATGCATGCTGACGGGCTATGTCCAGCGTCACTTGTTCGGCGGGCGGTGGGACATCGCCGCGAGCAACTCTGTGCGCCTGATAGGTCCGGGCGATCACGCGGCGTGGTCTGCCTGGGCGTCGCGTGCAGCGACTCCGCGATCGTGAGCGAAGCGGAGAAGGCGCGCATCCGTGTGGCGATCCAGCGGCGCGAACTCGAAGCCGGGATTGAGCGGATGAACGAGGAGGGCGAGTGGCGGAGGTTGCCCGGGATTGAGCGCCTATGAATGGAGCCCACTTCTGAGCCCCACCGTCCTCGGCATAGCGATGTGTGCTACTGTGAAATTGGTTGACTTTCTTGGTGATACGCTCGCGAGAACTTCACGCGGCAGGTAATCACCGAAATCCTGTATGTCAGTACTTCAACTTCGTAGAACTCCGCAGGCCCAGACGCGAAATCGTTCGCCCTGCTAATTCACTTTCTCAGGAGATCTCCATGGCTCAAGGTACCGTCAAATGGTTCAACAGCGAGAAGGGATTCGGCTTCATCACCCCCGACGACGGTGGCAAGGATCTGTTCGTCCACTTCACGGGCATCGTGGCCAACGGCGGCTTCCGCAACCTCGAGGAGAACAACCGCGTCTCCTACGACGCGGAGGCGGGCGACCGAGGGCCGCAGGCGGTCGCGGTCCAGGTCCTGCCGTGACCGATTGCGGCGCTGATAGCGATGAGCCCTCCACCTGGTGGGGCAAGGTGCGACGCTCCGTAGACGACTTCTTCCTCCGCGGTGAGCAGGGAACGAAGCTCTACCCCTAACGGCTGATCTTCGGCCTACCGGGGAACTGGCCTCCGCCTATCGGCGGGGGCCAGTTTCGTCTGCGACGGCCCATCAGCTCATGACGCGGGGTCACTCTGCCCTCGGCGCGGCGTGGCTGCCGACACCGTGGGCTGCCGGTGGAACAACGGTGAGCGGAACCATGTGCCCGCCGTCCACGTACACGTGCATCTCCTCACGCGGCTGACCATCCCCCGGGTCGCCGAGCAGGAGGCCACTACTGAGTCTCATCGTCCGAAGGCGCTCGATGGTCTCGTGGTTCCATGCGAATGTGATTCGCTCGACGCGCTGTCCGAGTGCCAACCCGCAGCTGTATGCGAGATCGTGGATCTCAGCGGCGTAGTCGGTCGAGCGGGGCCACCATAGGCCCGCTCTTAGCTCGTCGTCGAGGTCCAGGCGCACGCGCTCGGTGCCGGTGTCCAACCGATGCTTCGCGTGAGGAGAGTTCAACGCCGGTGTGAGCGTCGACTGTCGGTGGGATCCGATGGGCATTGACGACACCGCTTCATCTTCTAGTGAGGTGTAATGAAGTAGGCGCGCTCAAGCGGGGAGGTGACGCGCGGCGATCTCTTCTGCTGCTGATGTCGAGGCGTCGGGAGCGATGAGTGCGTAGATCACCGCGACCCGGGGGCCGGTGAATACCACTAGGCCCGCGGTGACGAGGTGACGGGTCTCGATGACGGTGCCGTCACGTGCTGGAAGCTGTCGGACTCGGGTGGTCCAGTCCGCGGGGCAGAAGTGGATGCACTCTAGGGTCTGCAGTTTCAAGCCGACGGATGGGAGCACGGTGGGGAGCTCTGTCTGGAGGTCACGGCTGCGGGGCCACCACACCCCGTCGATCCCGCGGGCGAGCGAGGAGCGGGGCGGCAGCAGCACTCGGCCCGGTATCGGCGTCGGGACTCCGTCCCGAGCTGGCCCTCGATCGAGGAGCCGTCGCAGAGCCTCGGGCCCGGGGTGAGCGCGTGAACTCACTCGGTGCCCGCGTCCGTGGCGATGACGGTCCGCGCGTCGTCCCGCGCGGTGGTCAGGGCAGCGATGACGCTGTCGAGCACCGCCACTGGGATCCCGATTCGGCGCGGTGACTTCTGGTCGGTGACCAGTAGCTCGACGTCAGCGGCAGAGATCTCGCCAGCACTGTTGTTGAGGGTCTTGATCGTGGTCTCGATGGTGACCTGCCGATGCGTGAGCGTGCGGGCGGACCACCACCGTTCGACGGAGCCGTCGAGATTGCGGTACGTCGTGATGGGATCCACGGACATGCGCAGTGGGGCGTTCATGGCGTCACCTCAGCAGGGCGCAGGGCGGTTCGGGAAGGCGATGGGGCGTGACCGCCCTCGTCGTCCCACACGCGTTCAGCGACCCGACGTTGATGAATCCTGGCAGTGGTGTCGGCGGCTTCCTCGTTGAGTGCGTGCGCGGATTGGGTCACCGCGCCGGTCATCGCGAGCATGGATGCCAGCTCCGCGACCTCGCGTTCGGTGCCGGGTGGGATCAGAGCGCATACCAATGACGTTCGGATGCCGACGAACCGAACGGTGTCGAGTTCCTGGGTGGCGTAGCCGTCTAGCCGAACGACGTCGCCGTCGATCGATACCTTGCGAGGGATCGAGTCCCAGTTCGAGTAGCGGTAGCACACCCTCTCGAGATGGCAGACCCGATCGCGGAGGAGCGGATAGACCTGCAGCAGCTCGTCGCGCAGGTTGCGTGACCGCGGCCACCAGACGCCGTCGACCACACCGACGATCGATCCGAGCGGTTTCAGTTCGAACCGCGCCGATTCGAGGGGCAATAGGTGAAGTGGATGCGTCATGAGGACGCTCCGATCCGGAACAGAATTCCGCTGAGCAAGTCGAGAGCACCAAGGGAATCCCGGTGGGAAATCAACTCCTCTTAAGCGTACGCCTGTGATCGACATGTCGGGCACCGGCGAGTCTTATCGTTCGTCCGACGAACAGGATTCAGTGCCCGTTGGAGCGCGGTTCGCCGGTTGCCTCTCCGGCTTGTGCGTGAGTGAGGCGAGGGACTAGCCGACCTGGCGTCGGCTCCACCTCGCGCCGCAGCAGATCCATGAGCTCCTCGGCGTATCGGACAAGGCCGGTCGAGTCGATGCGGTGAGGGGCGGCGCTGCGGCTGTGCCCGATCCGAACTGCCGCACGTTCGAGCAAGACGATCGCTCCCTTCGGATTACGCCGCTGTACATGGGTGATGCCGACCGCGAGTTGCGCGAGCCCTTGCCAGAGCTGGCTCTCCTCGCCTGGGCGGCTCTTCCACGCACTCTCGAGGACCTCGTGCGCGGTGAAGGCGTACCCGCGGTTCAGCAAGTCTTGCGCCCAGGACAACGCAACCTCCGGCGGAAGGTCCAAGTCGTCGGGTACACGGTCGATCCCGACGCGCCCGATGGGGAGAGGGCGACCGAGACGATCGCGTGGGCGGGCATTTCGTGCCCGTCCATCGGAGTCGCGATCGCGCTCCCGACCGCCTGAACTACTCACGGACTCTATCGTGCCGCAAGACAGCGGAGCTCGTCGACAGCGTGCATCGCGCCTGTGTGGTCTCGGTCTCGCAGGACCTCTCTTGGCTGTGGCGAGGGCGTAGGCTAGGGATAGCCGGATGGGACTGCTGCACGATCGGGTGACAGTGTCGGTGTCATGCCGCTGAGGCGGCTGTGTTGATGATCGTCTCGTATTCGACGGGCGTCAACCGGCCGAGGCGGACCTGACGG
>NZ_JBBCSS010000010.1:0-155222 GCF_037148755.1 Tsukamurella sp. USMM236 | reverse complement strand
GGCGGGAACAATCTTCTCGAAAGGCCTTCATGACCGACCAGCAGCCGGCCCCCAACCCGCACGCCACGGCGGACGAGGTTGAGGCCGCATTCTCCGATACGAAGCTCGCCCAGGTGCTCTACCACGACTGGGAAGCCGAGACGTACGACGAGAAGTGGCACATCAGCTTCGACGAGCGGTGCATCGACTACGCCCGCGACCGCTTCGAGGCCGCCACCGGCGGGGAGAACGAGAAGCCCTACGGCCGCGCCCTGGAGCTGGGCTGCGGCACCGGCTTCTTCCTGCTCAACCTCATGTCCGCGGGGGTCGCGGAGACCGGCTCGGTCACCGACCTCTCGCCGGGCATGGTGAAGGTCGCGCTGCGCAACGGCGAGGCCCTGGGCCACACCGTCGACGGGCGCGTCGCGGACGCGGAGACGATCCCGTACGAGGACAACACCTTCGACCTGGTCGTCGGCCACGCCGTGCTGCACCACATCCCCGACGTGGAGCAGTCGCTGCGCGAGGTCCTGCGCGTGCTCAAGCCCGGCGGCCGGTTCGTCTTCGCGGGCGAGCCCACCACCATCGGCGACTTCTACGCCCGGTGGCTCGGACGGATCACCTGGGGCATCACCACCAACGCGACGAAGCTCCCCTTCCTCGCGGACTGGCGCCGCCCGCAGGCCGAGCTCGACGAGTCCTCGCGCGCCGCGGCGCTCGAGGCCGTCGTCGACATCCACACCTTCGACCCCGACGAGATGGAGGCCATGGCGGCCTGCGCCGGCGCCGTCGAGGTCGAGGCCACCACCGACGAGTTCACCGCCGCCTTCCTCGGCTGGCCCGTGCGCACCTTCGAGGCGGCCGTGCCGCCGTCGAAGCTCGGCTTCGGCTGGGCCGGGTTCGCCTTCGGCGGCTGGAAGAAGCTCTCCGCGCTCGACGAGGCCGTGATGCGCCGCGTCGTGCCGCGCAAGTTCTTCTACAACCTGGCCATCACGGGCACCAAGCCCGAGTAGTCCGGGCACGCCGGGTTGGACGGGGCCGATCTCGCCTATCTCCGCACGGCCGACGGCGCCGCCGCCGTCGCCGCGGCGGACCGGCTCGCGTTGACCGACCGCACCCTCCTCTCGGACGTGGGGACGGTGCGTGGCATCGCCGGTCCGCACGCCCCCGCCGTCATCGAGCAGGTGCGGGCCCGCCGCCGCGCGGCCGCCAAGCTCGGCGACGTCGACGGCTGGTTGCTCACCGACGAGGCGGTGCAGCAGGCCACCCCGTCGGCGGTCGCGGAGCACCGCGCCCGCCGCCTGGCGTGGCTCTCGGTGCACGACGTCACCTGCTCGATCGGCGCGGAGCTGCGGGCACTGGTGCAGGTCTGCCCGCGGGTCGTCGGCAGCGACCTGGACCCGCTGCGCGCGCGGATGGCCGCGCACAACGTGCCCCGCGCGCTGGTCTACGTGGCCGACGCGCTCACCCCCACGTCCACCGCCGACGTCGTCATCGCCGACCCCGCGCGCCGGGCGGGCGGGCGGCGCATCGTCGATCCCGAACAGATGTCGCCCGCGCTCTCGGCCCTGCGCGCCGCGTACGCCGGACGCTCGCTGGCGGTGAAGACGGCGCCCGGCATCGACTACGACGGCCTGCGGCGGGGCGGCTTCGACGGGGAGGTCGAGATCGTCTCGCTCGACGGCGGCGTCCGGGAGGCCTGCCTGTGGTCGGGCCCCGTCGCCGTCCCCGGGCTCACCCGGGCGACGGTGCTGCGCACGTCGGGTTCCCGCGGCTACGAGGTCTTCTCCACCGACCCGCACGACGTGGACCCGGAGCCGGCGGGGAAGTACCTCGTCGAGCCCGACGGTGCCGTGATCCGCGCCGGCTTGGTGCGGCACTACGCCGCGCGCCACGGGCTGTGGCAGATCGACCCGCACATCGCCTACCTCAGCGGCGACGCCGTGCCCGCGGGGGAGCGTGGGTTCGAGATCCTCGAGGAGATGAAGTTCTCCGAGAAGGCGCTGCGCGCGGAGCTGCGGCGGCGCGACGTGGGGTCGGTGGAGATCCTGACGCGCGGCGCAGGCGTGGATCCGGATGCGCTGCGGAAGAAGCTGAAACTGGCGGGCTCGTTGCCCATGACGGTGGTGATCACCCGCATCGGCCGCGAGGTCGTCGCCTACCTGACCCGCCCGACGCGGTGATCAGGCGGTCTTCGCGTTCTCGCGCGCTTCCTCGTCGAGCACCCGCTGCACGGCCGCGCTGATGGGTCGGCCCGTCTCCTCGCTGATGTCGCGGACGATGTGCGCGGCGTGCTGCAGCGCTCGCTTCCGCCAGAACTCGTCGCGCGCGCTTCGCCGTGGCGCTTCGGCTCGCTCGGTCATGGACGTTCTCCTTCGGCCTGCTCGTCCTCATTCTTGCTGGTGACCCACTCGTCGGCAAGTGACCGGAGCATCTCCCGGTCTTCCTGTGTTGCTATCTCCGACTCCTTCAGTCGGCCGATCACTGCCCATCCGAACGACATGCGGTCACTGTCGTCGCTGAGGACCTGATCGAACGACCAGCTGACTCGCCGCCACCACTCCGCCCGACGGTCCGCCTCGACCTTCTGTCGCCACGACACCAGTACGCCAATCGCCGCGAACATCCCGACCGCCAACGTGACCCACGCCTGTGCCGGCATCGCATCGCCCCCTCTTCCATTGGACGCGTCAGCGGCTCCGACGGTTCCCGCGGCGGCCGGATCCGCGGATGACACCATGGAGCGCATGCACGAATCCCGCCGCTCCGATGTCGAGATGTTCCACGTCATGGACGTGCTGGCCGCGGCGGCGCGGCGCCGGGAGACCCACGGCGACGTGATCTCGCTGGCCGCGGGCCAGCCCAGTGCGGGTGCGCCGAAGCCGGTGCTCGCCGCCGCGCACGCGGCGCTGGACGCCGGGCCGCTGGGCTACACCGAGTCGATGGGCATCGCGCCGCTGCGGGAGACCATCGCCGCGCACTACGGCCGCGCGTACGGCCTCGACGTCCCGCCCGAGGCGGTGGCCGTGACCACCGGCTCGTCGGGCGCGTTCACGCTGATCTTCCTCGCCGCCTTCGACGCGGGCGACACCGTCGTCATGGCCCGGCCCGGCTACCCCGCCTACCGGAACACGCTGACGGCGCTGGGCTGCGAGGTCGTGGAGCTGGACTGCGGCGCCGACACCCGCTACCAGCCGACGGTCGCGATGCTGGAAGCGCTCGACACGCCGCCCAAGGGACTCATCGTCGCGAGCCCGGCGAACCCGACCGGGACGATCCTGGCACCGTCGGAACTCGTGGCCCTGGCGCGCTGGTGCGAGGCGCACGGCACGCTGCTCATCTCCGACGAGATCTACCACGGCGTGAGCTACGGCCGGCCCACGTCGTGCGCGTGGGAGACGTCCCGCGAGCAGGTGGTCATGGGCTCGGTGTCGAAGTACTTCGCCATGACCGGCTGGCGGCTCGGCTGGATGCTGCTGCCCGAGTACCTGCGGCGGCCCGTCGAGCGGCTCACCGCGAACATGACCATCTGCCCGCCCGCCATCAGCCAGTACGCGGCGGTCGCCGCGTTCTCCGACGAGGCGCGGGTCGAGCTGGACGCGCACGTCGCAGGGTACGCGCGCAACCGCGAGGTGGTCCTCGCCGGACTGCGGGAGCTGGGCGTCACGGAGGTCGCGCCGCCGGACGGCGCCTTCTACGCCTACGCCGACATCGGCCACCTCACCGACGACTCCCTCGCCTGGTGCGCGCGGGTGCTCGACGAGACCGGCGTCGCGATCACGCCCGGCCTGGACTTCGACACCGTGCGCGGCCGGCGGACCATCCGCCTCAGTTTCGCCGGCGCGACCGCCGAGATCGAGGAGGCGCTGCACCGCCTGCGGCCCGTGTTCCGACACTGAGTGTCATATCCGGTGATCCATGTCACACTGGGGCGGTGGAGACCTTCCCGCACCGCCCGGTGATCGCGGCCTCGTGGCTGCGGTCGGACCGCGCGGGCCTGCGCCCCGACGCGCATCCCGACCCCGAGATCGGCGCCATCGAGGCCGCCGACGCCCTGCTCGACGCCGCCCGGCCGGTGCTGGCCCGGGCCGCCACCGCGCTCAGCGGGTCGAACACCGCGCTCCTGCTGGTGGACCACCGCTCCCGGCTCGTCTCCCGGGTGACGGCCGACCTGACCCTGGAGCGCCGCCTCGAGGGCCTGGGCGCCATCGCAGGTGCGGGATTCGGCGAGGAGGAGATGGGCACGACGGCACTGGGCACGCCGCTCGAGGTCCGGGGCGACGTGGCGATCAACGGCGCCGAGCACTACCTCGAGCAGTTCCGCACGCTGAGCTGCTTCGGGCGCCCGATCATCCATCCGGCGACGCGGCGCCTCGCCGGCGTCATCTGCATGGCGGAGATCGCGGACCGGATCAACCCGTTGTCGATCCCGCTGGTGCGCGGCCTGGTCGACGACATCTCGGGCCGGCTGCTCGACCGCTCCCATGCCTCGCACCGCGCGGTCATCGCCGCCTATCAGCGGCTGGCGCGACGCCGGGACGTCGCCGTGGCCGCGATCGGCGACGACCTGCAGCTCACCAATGCCGCCGCCGCGCAGCTGCTCGCGCCCGGCGACTTCGGCACGCTGCGGCTGTTGCTCGCCGACGGCGCGCCGCGCACGGCCGTGCTCACGCTCGTCTCGGGCGTCGTCGCCGACGTCGTGGTCAGCAGGCCCGACGGTGCGCCGCACGCCGCGGTCTTCCGGCTTCGACCGCGCCCCGGCGGGCCTTCCGCGCCGGTCATCGCCCCGCGGCCCGTGACCGCGCCGACCGTCGCCGTCAGCGGCGAGCCCGGCACCGGCCGGAGCACGCGCGCCCTGACCTGCGTCGCCGAGGACGCGCACACCGTCCTCGACGTGGCCGGCGCGATCCTCGCCGGGCGCGAGCCGGACGTTCCGGCGGTGCTGCGCGCGTGTCGGGAGGCGGGCCGCGGCCTCGTCGTCGACGGCGCGGACCTGCTCGACGAGCGCTCGGCGAGGCTGCTGCACGCGGCCGTCGCGAACCCGGCGGCGGGCCCCGCGGTCTCGATCGTGGTGGTGACGGGGCCGGCCGAGTCGCTCTCGCCCGCCGTCGGCGCGCTGGTCGCCTGCTGCCGGCGGCGGATCGTGCTGCCGCCGCTGCGGGAGCGGACCACCGAGATCGCCTCCCTCGGCCAGGGGCTCGTGGCCGCGGTGGACCCGCACCTCGAGCTCGGCGCCGACGCCGCGGACGCCCTGCTGTCGCAGGATTGGCCGGGCAACCTCGCGGAGCTGTCGATGGTGCTCACGGAGGCGGCGGACGCCGTCCTCGCGCGGGGCGGGCGCACCGTCACCGCCGAGGACCTGCCGGCCGAGTACCGCGGCTCGACCCGTGCGGCCCGGCTGCGGGGGATGGAGCAGGCGGAGCGCCAGGCGATCCTCGCCGCGCTCGCGTCCGCCGACGGCAACAAGAGCCGCGCCGCCGCGGAACTCGGCATCAGCCGCACCACCCTGTACGCCCGCATCCGGGCGCTCGGCATCCGGGGCTGACCGGACCGTTTCGGCTGGTGAGGAAGGGTGCGCGGCCCGGCGCCGCCCGGTGACCGTCCACCCGGAGTGTCCAGTTTCCGAACACGGCCGCCCGCTCGCTCCGTGCGAGAACTGTAGGTGACGCCACGTGGCGTGCATCACACCCACGGTTCGCAAGGAGAATCCGATGACCACCATCGCCGTGCCCGATCTGCTTCCCGCCGTCGCCGATTTCGTCTCCCGGGATCGGAGGATGCTGATCGGCGGGCAGTGGGTCGACGCCCTGTCCGGCCGCACCTTCGACACCCACGACCCGGCGACCGGGCAGGTGATCACCCGGGTCGCGCACGGCGAGGCCCCCGACATCGACCGCGCCGTCGCCGCCGCCCGCGCCGCCTACGAGGGACCGTGGTCGCGGATGAAGCCGAACGAGCGGGAGCGCCTGATCTGGAAGGTCGGCGACATCCTCTCCGAGCGCGCCGAGATCTTCGGTCAGCTCGAGGCACTCGACAACGGCAAGTCGGTCGCCATCGCCACCGGCGTCGACGTGGGCTGGTCGGCCGACGTCTGGCGCTACAACGCCGGCCTCGTCACCAAGATCCGCGGCGCCGCGGTCACCCCGTCGATGCCCTTCGCGCCCGGCGGCGAGTTCCACGCGTACACCCGCCGAGAGTCGCTCGGCGTGTGCGGCCAGATCGTGCCGTGGAACTTCCCGATCCTCATGGCCACGTGGAAGCTGGCACCCGCGCTCGCCGCCGGGAACACGGTGGTGCTCAAGCCCGCCGAGCAGACCCCGCTCACGGCGCTGATGCTCGGCGAGGTCTTCGAGGAGGCGGGCTTCCCGCCGGGCGTGGTGAACATCGTCCCCGGCTTCGGCGACGCCGGCGCCGCGCTGTCGGGTCACCCCGACGTGGACAAGGTGGCCTTCACCGGCTCCACCGAGGTCGGCAAGAAGATCGTCTCCGCCGCCACCGGCAACCTCAAGAAGGTCTCGCTGGAGCTGGGCGGCAAGAGCCCCAACATCGTCTTCGCGGACGCCGACCTGGAGGCCGCCGTGGCAGGCTCGGTCGCCGCGTGGACCTTCAACCACGGCCAGTGCTGCGTCGCCGGCACCCGGATGTACGTGCAGCGGTCCATCTTCGACGAGTTCACCCAGGCGGTCGCCGACGCCGCGGCCGCCGCCAAGATCGGGCCCGGGCTGGATCCGACCACCGAGCTCGGCCCGCTCGTCTCGCAGGAGCAGTTCGACCGGGTCAACGGGTACATCCAGCAGGGCCTGGCCGACGGTGCGCGGGCGCTGACGGGGGGCAAGCGCTGGGGCGACGAGGGCTACTTCATCGAGCCCACGGTCTTCGTTGACGTCGAGCCCGGCTTCTCCATCGTCGAGGAGGAGATCTTCGGCCCGGTCGTCGCGGCCCTGCCCTTCGACGACGAGGACGACGTGGTGCGCGCCGCCAACGACTCGATCTACGGCCTCGCGGCGGGGATCTGGACCAAGGACGTCTCCAAGGCGCACCGCACCGCCGCGGCCGTCAAGGCCGGATCGGTGTGGGTCAACCAGTACAACGGCTTCGACACGGCGCTGCCCTTCGGCGGCTTCAAGCAGTCCGGCTGGGGCCGCGAGCTCGGCGACTCCGCGATCGACCTCTACACCCAGACCAAGTCCGTCAACATCGCGCTCTGACGCGGAAGGGGAACATCATGAAGACCAAAGCCGCAGTGCTGCTCGAAGCCGGAAAGCCCTTCGAGATCATGGAACTCGAGCTCGACGGCCCCGGTCCCGGCGAGGTGCTCATCAAGTACACCGCCGCCGGCCTGTGCCACTCGGACCTGCATCTGACCGACGGCGACCTCCCGCCGCGGTACCCGATCGTGGGCGGCCACGAGGGCTCCGGGATCATCGAGGAGGTCGGCCCCGGCGTCACGAAGGTCAAGCCCGGCGACCACGTGGTGTGCAGCTTCATCCCGAACTGCGGCACCTGCCGCTACTGTTCCACCGGCCGCCAGAACCTGTGCGACCTCGGCGCCACGATCCTCGAGGGCTCGATGCCCGACGGGACCTTCCGGTTCCACGGCGGCGGGCAGGATTTCGGCGCCATGTGCATGCTCGGCACGTTCGCCGAGCGGGCCACCATCAGCCAGCACTCGGTGGTGAAGATCGACGACTGGCTCCCGCTGGAGACGGCCGTCCTCGTGGGCTGCGGCGTCCCGTCGGGCTGGGGGACCGCGGTCTCGGCCGGCGGCCTGCGCCCCGGCGACACCGCCGTGATCTACGGCATCGGCGGCCTCGGTATCAACGCCGTGCAGGGCGCCGTGTCGGCGGGCTGCAAGTACGTCGTGGTGGTCGATCCGATCGCGCTCAAGCGCGACACGGCGCTGAAGTTCGGTGCGACGCATGCCTTCGCGACCGCGGAGGAGGCGCAGGAGAAGGTGACCGAGCTGACCTGGGGGCAGGGCGCCGACGCCGCGCTGATCCTGGTGGGCACCGTCGACGAGAAGGTGGTCCAGGACGCGACCGCGGCGATCGGCAAGGGCGGCAAGGTGGTGATCACCGGCCTCGCCGACCCGGAGAAGCTCACCGTGCACGTCTCCGGCACCGATCTCACGCTGAACCAGAAGACGATCATGGGCACGCTGTTCGGATCGATGAACCCGCAGTACGACATCGTCCGGCTGCTGCGTCTTTACGATGCGGGGGAGCTCAAGCTCGACGAGCTGATCACCACCCGGTACTCGCTGGAGGACGTGAACCAGGGCTACGCGGACCTGCGCGAGGGCAAGAACATCCGTGGCGTGATCATCCACGACTGACCGAACGCGGGCGACGGCCCCGGGCACGCGCCCGGGGCCGTCGCGGCATGCGGAGGGACTCGACTCAGGCGAGCGCGCGGCGGAACGCGGCGATGGCGAGGTCGAATCCGGCCTGCGCGCCGTGGGTCTCGCGCAAGGCGTTGAGCATCATGAAGTCGTGGATGACGCCGCCCACGCGCACGGCGGTCACCTGGTTGCCGGCTTCGCGGAGCTTCGCCGCGTAGGCCTCCCCGGCGTCGCGCAGCACGTCGGCCTCGGCGGTGATGACGGTGGCGGGCGGCAGGTCCCGCAGCTGCTCGACGGTGGCGTTCAGCGGCGAGGCGAAGATCTCGGCGCGCTGCGCGGGGTCGGTGGTGTACTGGTCCCAGAACCACTGCATGGCGTCGCGGCGCAGGAAGTAGCCCTCGGCGAACTCGCGGTACGAGCCGGTCTCGAAGTCCGCGTCGACCACCGGGTACAGCAGGACCTGCGCGGCCAGCGTCACGTCACCGCGGGCCTTGGCCTGCAGGGCGAGGACGGCCGCCATGTCGCCGCCGACGGAGTCGCCGGAGACCGCGATGCGGGTGCCGTCGAGGTTCTTCTCGGCGCCGGAATTCACCACCCACTGCGCCACGGCGTAGTTCTGCTCGATCGCGATCGGGTAGCGCGCCTCGGGGGAGAGGTCGTACTCGGGGAAGACGACGGCCGCTCCGGTGCCGACGGCGAACTCGCGGACCAGGCGGTCGTGGGTGTGGGCGTTGCCGAAGACCCAGCCCGCGCCGTGGACGTAGAGGATGACGGGCAGGACGCCGGTGGCGCCCTTCGGGCGGACGATGCGGGTTCGGACCTCGCCGGTGGGGCCGCCGGGCACGGTGATCCACTCCTCGTCGACCTCGGGGAAGGTGACGCCCTCGCCGGACTGGACCTCGTCGACGGTCTTCCGGCCCTCGACGGGGCCGAGGTCGAACAGGTAGGGCGGATTCGCGGTGGCGTCGGAGAAGGCCTGGGCGGCGGGCTCGAGGACGGTCTTGCTCATGATCTGCTCCTTGTCGACTTTCGCGGAGAACGAGCGTTCTCACGCTGGGTGCTACAGTAGGGGAACGATCGTTCTCACGTCAAGGGGTCATGCGGAATGGATACGGATCAGCAGCGCGCCGCCGTGCTGGAGGCGGCGGAGAAGCTGTTCTACGGCAAGGGGATCCAGGCCGTCGGCATGGACGAGATCCGCACCGCCGCCGGCGTCTCGCTCAAGGCGATCTACAAGCTCTTCCCCTCGAAGGACGCGCTCGTCGCCGAGGTGCTGACGATCCGCGACCGCCGCTGGACCGACGGGCTGCACAAGTACGTCGACCGGGCGGGCGCGCCGGAGGAACGGGTGCTCGCCGTCTTCGACTGGCTCGACGAGATGTTCGCCGAGAACGACTTCCGCGGCTGCTCGTTCATCAACAGCTACGGCGAGTTGGGTGCGACCTCATCCACGGTCGCCGAGGCCGCTCAGCACAACAAGTCCTGCTACCAGGACGAGCTCGCCGCACTCGTCGCCGAGGCCGGCCTGCCGGAGCGCGTCGCGATCCAGATCGGGCTGCTCACCGAGGGGGCGCTCACCACCGCCGCCATCCTCGGGCCCGACGGCGTCGTCGACGGTGCCCGGGATGCGGCGAGGGTCCTCATCGCCTCGCAGCGAGCGGCTACGCCGAGGCGGTGAGGACGAGCGGACCGTCCTCCGTGATGGCGACGGTGTGCTCGCTGTGTGCGGCGCGGGAGCCGTCCGCGGAGCGCAGGGTCCAGCCGTCCGGATCGAAGATGATCTTCTCGGTGGTGGCGCAGAACCAGGGCTCCAGGGCCAGCGTCGTGCCGGTCTGCAGGAGCATGCCCTTGCGGGCCTTGCCGGTGTTCGGCACGTGCGGGTCCTCGTGCATCGTCCGGCCCAGGCCGTGTCCGCCGAACTGCGTGTTCACCGGGTAGCCGTACTTCTTCGCGACCTCGCCGATGGAGGCCGAGACCGTGCCCAGCTTGGTGCCCGGGCGCATGTGATCGATCGCGGCGTCGAGGGCCTCGCGCGTGGCCAGGATGAGCCGCGTGTCCTCGTCGCGTGCGGTGCCCACGCTCACGCTGCGGGCGGCGTCGGCGACCCAGCCGTCGATCGACACCGCGATGTCAACGGTGAGCAGGTCACCGTCCTCGAAGACGTACTCGTGCGGAAGTCCGTGCAGGCAGGCGTCGTTGACCGACAGGCAGGTCACGTTGCGGAACGGGCCGCTGCCGAAGGACGGCGCGTAGTCCCAGTAGCAGGAGACGGCACCGCGGTCCTCGATCATCTTCCGCGCGCGGTACTCGAGCTCCATGAGGTTCATCCCGGGCTCGGCCATCGTGGTGAGCTCCTCGAGGAGCTCGGCGATGAAGATGCCGGTGGTGCGCATCTTCGCGATCTCGGCGGGGGTCTTGAGCTCCATCATGGTATTAAAATACCACGCGCTAGCCGGTGGGGCTGAACCGCTCCGCGGCCAGGTACTCCGCCGCCAGCCCGTCCAGGGGCTCGCCCAGCACGGCCGCCAGCGCGACGACGGTGCCGAACGCGGGGGTGGCCATCCGGCCGGTCTCGATCTTGCGCAGCGTCTCCGGGGAGATCCCGGCCGCGCGGGCCACCTCGTCGGGCCGGCGATCGCCCCGGGCCGTGCGCAGGCGCGCCCCCAGCCGCCGACCCGCGGCGATCTGTTCGGGGGTGAGGGGCTGCCGGACCATGCGCCCAGCTTAGCCGGTCAGATCGCCACCATCCGGGTCGCGGCCGAGGCGCTGCGGCGGCCGCGGATCGCGATGAGCTCCCGGGCGTGCGCGTCGAGTGCGACGTCGCCCGGCAGCCGCGGCGCCCACGGCCGGACCGCGGTGGCGTCCCCGTCGGCGTCGAGCGCGGCCAGCACGTGCAGCGCGTGCGCCGCCGGCTGGGGCTCGTGCTCGTGCGGCCAGCAGGTGGCGAGGTGTACCGAGACGTGCATGGTCTGCCGCCCCGTGTGCAGCAGCCGCGCCGTCACCTCGATGACCTGCCCGATCTGCACCGGCCGGTAGAAGCGCACGCCGCCCACGTAGACCGTGACGGCCTCGCCGCCGCTCCAGCCCGCCGCGCAGAGGTAGGCGGCGTCGTCCATCCAGCCCATCACCCGGCCGCCGTGCGCCTTGCCGCCCCAGTTGATGTCGGTGGGCGCGGCGAGGAAGCGGGTGGTGCGCCGCTCGGCCTCGCTCGGCAGCGTGTAGTCGGCGCCGTTCATCGCCGCCGCGATCCGCCGCCGCACGTCGGTGCGGGCCTCGGCCTCCTCCGCGGCGCGCACGTCCTCGGCGAGGACGGGCTGCCACTGGCGCACCGGCGTCGGCTTCCCGGCCTCGTCGACCGCGACGAAGACGAGCAGGCACGTGCTCGCGACGGTGAACGTGCCCACCCGCGGATCGGCCGAGGCGACCTCGCACCGGATGTGCATGCTGCTGCGCCCCGTGTAGACCAGCGTGGCCCGCACCTCGACCACGTCGCCCGAGGCGATGTCGCGGCCGAAGCCGATGTTGCCGACGTACGCGGTCACGGAGTAGCCGCCCGACCAGGCGGCGGCGCAGGCGTAGGCGGCCTTGTCGATCCACTCCAGGACGCGGCCGCCGCGGACGCCGCCACCGAGGGTGGCGACGTCGGTGGGTGCGGCCAGGAACCGCAGGGTGATCCGGCGATCGGTGATGGGCATCGGGCTGAGCTCCTTCGCAGAGCGGTGAACGGATCGCACCATGGTGGAGAGGTCCACGAACGCACTCGACACCGGGGGAGCGCGATGAGGAGTCGGTGATCGGGCGGTAACCGCGCGGGGCGTCCGTGCGTAACACCGCGAGGCGGGCGCCGTACCTACCGAGCGGCGGGTTCGCGCGCCAGGACCACGTCGAAGCGCGTCCGCGACCACGCGACGCCGCCCAAGTCGCGGCCCGCCGGCGCCGGGGTGCCCGCCGGCTGCCGGTCGAAGCGCTTGATCAGCGAGTCCTTCACACCGAAGACGCTGTCGCCGACGACGAGCTGCTCGTCGCCCTCGACGAAGATGTGCGTGACCAGCGTCCGGAACCCGGGGGCGGAGACCATGAAGTGCAGGTGCGCCGCGCGCATCGGGGACCGGCCGGTCGCCGCGAGCAGGCGGCCGACGGGGCCGTCGGCCGGGATCGGGTAGGGCGTGGGTCGCAGGCCCCAGAACCCGTACGCCCCGTTCGCGTCGGCCGCGATCCAGGCCCGCGCCGCGGTGCGGTCGTCGCCGTACTGCACGTCGTAGAAGCCGTCCTGGTCCGCCTCCCAGACCTCGATGCGGGCGCCGGGGACCGGCGCACCGTCGGTCCCGGTGACGGTGCCCTCCACCCAGCACGGCTCGCCGACGGCGCCGCCCGCGATGTCCCCGCCGAACGGGATCTCCGGGGCGTCGTCGACGAAGAAGGGCCCGAAGACCGTGGCCTCCGTGGCGTCGCCGTCGAGCTCGTTGTTGACGGTGACGGTCTGCATCGACGCGCCGAGCACGTCGGAGAGCAGGATGAACTCCTGCCGCTTGTCGTCGGTGATGTCGCCGCACGCGGTGAGGAAGGCGATCGCGGCCTCCCACTCCGCCTCGGTGAGCCGGACCTCGCGGACGAGGGCGTGCAGGTGCCGCACGAGCGCGGCGAGCAACTCCTTCAGGCGCGGATCGTCGGTCGCGGCGAAGGATCGCAGGACGCGGTCGGTGAGTGCCTGCTCGGCCGCCGACTGCTCGGGGGTGACGGTGTGGTCCATGGCGAACTCCCTAGACGGTGCCGGGCGCGGCGCCGGACCACGCAGCGGAGAGGATGCGGTGCAGGTCGGCGGCGGTGACCGGGCGCGGATTCCCGGACGGGACGAGGGGCGCGATCGCCTCGACGGCGGGATCGATGTCGTTCTCCGCCATGCCGAGGTCGCGCAGCGGCCGTACCCCGCCGAGCTCGGCGTAGAGGGCCGCGAGGCCCGCGACGGCGTCGTCGGCGCCGAAGGCCTCCGCCAGCCGGGCCTCCGCCTCCGGCGCGCCGGTCGCGTTGAAGGCGAGGACGTGGGGGAGCACCGCGGCGTGCGTCGGCGCGTGGGGGAGGTCGAAAGCGCCGCCGAGGATGTGGCAGATCTTGTGGTGCAGGCCGGATCCCGCCGAGGAGAAGGCCGACGCGGCGAGGTACGCCGCGTACAGCACCCGCTCGCGCCCCGGGAGCCCCGACGGGTCGGCCGAGACGGCCGGCAGACCCTCGCGCAGGGCACGCGCGGACTCGGCGGCGAGCACCCGGTCGATCGGGTCGGCCCGGGGGCCCCACATCGCGTCCACGCAGTGCGCCAGGGCGTTGAGCCCCGACGTCGTGCTGGTGGCGACGGGCAGGCCGAGGGTCAGCTCGGCGTCGTAGACGATCGCGCGCGGCGCCACCCTCGGGTCGACCCCTGTGGTCTTGCGGCCGTCCTCCGTCAGGCCCCACACCGACGTCGCCTCGGACCCCGAGTACGTCGTCGGGACCGCGACGATCGGCAGGGACGAGGTCAGCGCCACCGCCTTCGCGAGGCCGATCGCGGAGCCGCCGCCGAAGCACAGCAACAGGTCCGCCTGTGCGTCGGCGGCGGCGGTGCGGGCGCGGTCCGCGACCTCGATCGGGACGTGCATCGCCACGTCGTGGTGGGCGAGCGCCACCGGCAGGCCCGCGGTGATGGCCGCAGCCCGCTCGGACTCCCGGGGCGTGCAGAGGAGCATGATCCGCTGCGCGCCCGAGGTGACCTCGGCCAGGGCGTCGCCGACGGTGCCGGATCCGAAGCGGACCTGCTGGGCGAGGGTGTCGTGGGTGAACCTCATGCGCGTACCTCCGTGAGTCGCTCGGCGAACCAGTCCGCGGCCACCGCGTTCCGTTCGTCGGCGTGGTTGTAGATGGTGTGTTCCCCGTCGTCCCAGACTCGCAGAGTCGCGTCGTCGGCGCCGTCGAGGAACGGCTGCTGATCGGCGAGGTCCACGAGCGGATCCGCGCCGCCGTGCAGTACGAGCAGCGGACACGCGATCCGGTCGGCCGAAGGATCGAAGCGCAGGCGCGCGAAGTTCGCGGTGACCGCCGCGTCGTCGTCGGTGCCGAGCATCGCGCGCGCCTGCTCCGCGAAGGTCCGGAAGGGGAGCAGCCGCGGCGCGGCGAAGGCGCCGTTGACGCAGCACGCGCCGACCCCGTCGTGGCGGGCGGCGGTGAGCGCCGCGAAGAGGCCGCCGACGCTGTTGCCCCACACGCCGACGGGGCCGTCGGCGCGCGCGAGGTCCACGAACGTCCCGATGGCGGCGGCGACGTCGACGTCGAGGTACACGCTGTGCTGGAGGCGGGAGTCGCCCTGGCCGGGGCCCTCCGCGAGGATCACCGCGAGCCCGCGCGCCAGCAGCGCGTCGGCGTAGCGCAGGTAGGTAGCGCCCCAGCCGCTCTGGCCGCCGAAGACGACGACGGTGCCGCGCGGCGCCGGGGGCCGCAGGTGCCAGCCGGCGAGCCGGCGGCCGCCGAACGCGGGCTCGATCCGCCACATCGGCACGGGGGAGTGCGTCGCCGCAGCGGCGACGGCCCCGTCGAAGCGCGCGTACAGCGCCCGCTTGCGATCGGTGTCGGCGTTGAAGGCCATCTGCGCGAACAGGAAGCACGCGGCGGCGGCCCGGAAGAGCTCGTACGAGGTGACGCTCCGCCCCGCGGCCGCGGCGTCCGCGGCCTGCGCCGCGCGCGCGGCGCCGAGTCGTTCGGCGACCCCGTCCCACGGCTCGCCCGCGTCGGTGCCGGCGCGCAGCGCGAGCACGTCGTCGTAGCGCATGCCCGCGTCGAGCAGGCGCGTGACGCCCATCGCCCGCCAGTGCGCCTCGTTGGCCGCGGTCGCGCCGGTCATCGGGCCACCGCCTCGGGGCGGGCGGCGGCGCGGCGCAGTGCGGCCCCGAGGCCGTCGATCAGCCGCGGGAGATCGTCGAGAGCGCCCGCGCCGTACAGGTGGAAGTCGGGGCGTACGACGATCGTCTCGGTCCCGGTGGCGGCGAAGTACGCCGCGTACGCGCCGCCGGTGTCCTCGACGGAGTGCTCGTGCCCGGGTTCGACGGTCACGATGGTCGCCCCGAGCCCCGCGAGGGAGGCCAGGCGGTCGGCGCCGAGTACGGCGGTCGCGTCCGCCGTCGTGATCACCGCGAATCCCCACGGATGAAGATCGTCGAACCGCCCGGCGCGGTCGCCGCGGCGCACCACGCCCTGGGGCGCGAGGGTTCCCGCGAGGCAGTTGCGGTCGTCGTGGTCGACGACGCCCGCGGTGATCGTCGGGAAGGGCGGCAGCGACGGGACCTCGCCGCGCAGGAACGCGGCGTCGCGCTCCGCGGCCGCAGCCGGATCCTTGAGGTTCGCGACCCGGCCGAGCTCCACGGCGCAGGCCTGAATGACCTCGACGTGGGGCCGGCGCTCCTGCTCGTAGGTGTCGAGGAGGGCCTCGTCCGCCCGGCCGGACAGCACCAGGTCGAGCTTCCAGGCGAGCGTGATCCCGTCGCGCATGCCGGAACACGCGCCCTGCCCCATGTAGGGCGGCATGGTGTGCGCGGCGTCGCCGGCGAGGAAGACGCGGCCCACGCGCCATGCGTCCGCGGTGCGCGCGGAGAAGGTGTAGACGATGTGCCGCAGGATGGTCAGGTCCTCCGGTCCGAGGCCGTGCTGCGCCCGCAGCCACCGCCACGCGAACTCCTCGGTCGCCATCTCGTCGGCGTCGTCCTCGGGGCGGACGGCCACTTCGAACCGCTGGCGGCTCCGGCCGATCGGCATGAACATGTGCGGCTGGACGGGATCGCAGAACTGCCGGGCCACGGCGAACCGATCGCCCAGGGGGCGCGCGCATTCGGTGTCGATGTTGAGCCATCGATCATCGACGTGGAGGTCGGTGAGGCCGACGCCGAGGATGTGCCGGACGGTGCTCGAGGCACCGTCGGCGCCGACCACGTACGACGCGGTGATCACCCGCTCGGGGGCGTCCGCCCACTGCGCGTCGCGGTCGCGCGTGAACGGCCGCACCGCGAGCTCGACGCGGTCCTCGTGCTGCTCCATGCCGACCACGATCGTGCCCTGGAGCACGTCGACGTTCGGGTACGTGCGGTTGCGGTCGTCGATCGCCTGCTCGATGTGGGGCTGGTACATCGAGTAGTGCGCGGCGAAGCCACTGGACTCGCCCGACCAGTCCACCGCGATGAGCAGATCCTCGGCGCCGTTGCGCCACTCGTACACGGACGCGGGGGCCGCGTCGCGGAGCGCGGCGTCCACGTCGCCGGCGGCCTGGATGATGCGGGCCGTCTCGCCGTCGATGTGGGTGAGCCGGGGCATGCCGTACAGGCCGGGCCAGCGCTCGATCACCACGACGCGGTGCCCCGCGCGCGCCAGCATCGACGACAGGACGAGACCCGTCGGGCCGTAGCCGACGACGGCGACGTCGTACTCGGTGGTGCTTCTCGGTTCCGCGTTCACGGGTCTCCTCCAGGGGCTGGACGGTGGGCTGGACTGTGCGATGGGAGGGACCCTACGAAGCTGTGACCGGCGCCACTATCCGCTGTGCGACGCGACCGGCCGATTCGCGTCGCGAGGTGGTGTCGCGGACCGCCGGTGGTGGGGACGGCCGGGTGTAACGTGCTGGTGAGGGCGCCTCCGGGGTGCCCCGCGGAGCTGTGGAGGCGAGTGCGATGTGGGGTGGCGCGGAGGTGGGCGGCGCGACAGCGCCGTCCCCGCTCGGCCGCTTCGGGGGCCTGCGGACCCGCGATGTAGACGCCTTCCGGAGCGCGGCGGGCGGGCTGCTGAGCACCCATTCGATCGTCGTTCCCCGCGGCGACGGTGCGCCGTTCGACGGCGAGGTGCGATCGGCCCGGATCGCCGACCTGGGCATGATCTACCTCGAGCAGGGCGTGCCGGTCGACGTCGACATCCTCGATCGGATCGACTACTACGACCTGATGCTGGCCGTCGGGGGCAGCAACCGGCTCGAGCTCGTCGACGCCGACGGGGGCGCGGTGATCGACGGCGCCGGCGCGGCGCTGCTCTCGCCCAGGATGCGGGCGCGGATGCGGATGGACGGCGCGTACCGCCAACTGCACCTACGGCTCGAGCGCGCGGCCGTGCACGAGCGCCTGGAATCCCTCGTCGGGCGGCCCGTCGGCGGGCCCGTCGTCTTCGATGTCGCGTTGGACCTCGGTGGTCCGGGGATGCGCAGCTGGTCGAACGCGCTGCGCCTGCTGCTGCGCGACCTCGATGACGAGGCCGGGCTCGCCGCCGAGCCGGCGATGTCCCGGCACTGGCGCGACCTCCTGATCACGGGGCTGCTCGTGGCGCAGCCGCACAGCCACTCCGCGCTGGTGCACGAGTCCGGTCCGGACCGGGTGCACCCGAAGGTCTTCCAGCGCGCGCTCGACCACATCGACGCCGGCCTGCGCGGGCCGCTGTCGGTGCCGGACGTCGCCGCGCACGCCGGGGTGGGCGTGCGTTCGCTGCAGCGGTCCTTCCAGGAGCGACTGGAGATCACGCCAAGCGCCTACATCCTCGGGGAGCGGCTCGACCGGGTGCGTGCCGACCTGCTGGACGCGCGCGTCGACCGGACCGTCACGGACACGTCGTACGCGTGGGGGTTCACGCATCCGTCGCGGTTCGCGGCGATGTACCGGCGGCGGTTCGGGGAGTCCCCGTCGCAGACCCGCGAGCGCGCGGCGGGAAGCCCGCCCCGCTAGCCCGCCGTCAGGTCGGCGATGAGGTCCGTGACCCGCTCGAGGTGGCGATCGGTGCGGTCGGCCAGGTGCGCGACGGCGAGCTCGACACCGCCGCCCGCCCCTGCCCCGGCCAGCGGCACGTAGGTGATGCCGTCGAGCCGGAGCGCCGTGATCGGCTCGGGCGCCAGCGCGATGCCGAGCCCCGCCGCGACGAGGGTCCCGAGCGTCGAGGTCTCGCCCACCTCGTGCCGGATCGTGGGGGCCACGCTGCCCTCGCGCAACAGCGCCACGACGCGGTCGTACATGGCGGATCGCCGGCCGGCGCTGTGCACGATGAACGGCTCCCCGGCCAGGTCGGCCACCCGCAGCCGCTTCCGGCGCGCGAGGGCGTGATCGGAGGGCAGCGCGACCACCCATGGCTCGCGCCGCAGGACTCGGACCCGCAGCGACGGGTCGGCGACCGGCGGGCGCAGCAGCGCGATGTCGATCGCGCCGGTGCGCAGGGCCTCGACCTGGTCCGGCACCAGCATCTCGCCGCGAAAGGCGAAGTCGATGCCGGGCAGTTCGTCCGCGAGCCGGCGGGCCAGGGGCGGCAGCAGGCTGTAGGTCGCCGTGCCGACGCAGCCGATGGTCAGGTGCCCGGTGGCGCCGGCGGCCACGCGGCGCGCGTGGTCCGCCGCGTCGTCGACGGAGGACAGAACGGCCCGCGCCCGCTCGAGGTAGGCGCGCCCCGCGTCGGTGAGTTCGACCCGGCGGGTGGTGCGGTGCAGCAGCTCGACGCCCAGATCCTGTTCCAGCTGCCGGATCTGGTGCGAGAGCGGCGGCTGCGCCATGTGCAGGCGCTGCGCCGCGCGGCCGAAGTGGCGCTCCTCGGCGACCGCGACGAAGTACTGCAGCTGGCGCAGATTCATACGACAAGAATATCAATTAGCCATCATTTTGGTACTTCAGTATCTGTATGTCTCGCCCTACGGTCGAAGCCATGGAAGCTTTCGTCTACACCGCCGCACGCACGCCCTTCGGGCGGTTCGCGGGTGCCCTCGCCGCCGTCCGACCCGACGACCTGGCCGCGACCGCGATCCGCGCCGTGCTCGACCGCGCCCCCGGCCTCGGCGCGGGCGCGTCGGTCGACGAGGTGGTCTGGGGCAACGCCAACGGCGCCGGGGAGGACAACCGCAACGTCGGGCGGATGGCCGCGCTGCTCGCCGGGGTCCCGGTCGGCGTCCCCGCGACCACGGTGAACCGCCTGTGCGGCTCCGGCCTCGACGCCGCGATGATGGGCAGCCGCGCGATCGAGACCGGCGATGCCGAGGTCGTGCTCACCGGCGGCGTCGAGTCCATGACCCGTGCGCCCTGGGTACTGCCCAAGAGCGCCAAGCCCTTTCCTGCAGGCGACGTCACCGCGGTGTCGACCACCCTCGGCTGGCGCCTGGTCAACCCGGCGATGCCGCCCGAGTGGACGGTGAGCCTCGGCGAGGCCAACGAGCAACTGGGCGAGAAGTACTCCGTCTCCCGGGAGCGGCAGGACGGCTTCGCGGCGCTGTCGCACCGTCGGGCCCACGCGGCGTGGGAGGAGGGCTTCTACGACGACCTCGTGGTCCCCGTCGGCGGGCTCGAGCGCGACGAGAACGTCCGGCCCGGGTCCACCGCCGAGAAGCTGGGGGCGCTCAAGCCCGCCTTCCGCCCCGACGGGACCATCACCGCGGGCAATGCCAGCCCGCTCAGCGACGGCGCGGCGGCGGTCCTCCTGGGCTCGGGTGCAGCGGCGGAGACGATCGGGCTCGACCCCCTCGCCCGGATCGCGGGCCGCGGCGCCGCGGCGCTGGAGCCGCAGCTGTTCGGGTACGCCCCGGTCGAGGCGGCGAACCGGGCCCTCGCCCGCGCCGGGATCTCCTGGGACGAGGTCGGCGTCGTCGAACTCAACGAGGCCTTCGCGGTGCAGTCGCTGGTGTGCGTCGACGCGTGGGGGATCGACCCCGCGATCGTCAATCCCTACGGCGGCGCCATCGCGCTCGGGCACCCGCTCGGCGCGTCCGGCGGACGACTGCTGGGCACCCTCGCGAAGGCCCTGCGGGCGCGCGGCGAGCGGTACGGCGTCGCGGCCGTCTGCATCGGCGTGGGCCAGGGCCTCGCCGTCGTCCTGGAGAACGTCTCGGAGAACACGGAGGCAAGCGCATGAGCAAGGCAGTGGTGCACGGGAGCGTCGACGACGCCGTCGCGGGCATCGAGGACGGTTCGACGGTCCTGATCGGCGGCTTCGGCCTGGCGGGCATGCCCTTCGACCTCATCGACGCCCTCATCCGGCAGGGCGCGACCGACCTCACCGTGGTCTCCAACAACGCCGGCAACGGCGACGTCGGGGTCGCGGCGCTGCTCGCGGCCGGCCGCGTCCGCAAGGTCGTCTGCTCCTTCCCCCGGCAGAGCGACTCGTACGTCTTCGACGAGCTCTACCGCGCGGGGAAGGTGGACCTCGAGGTCGTCCCGCAGGGCAACCTGGCCGAGCGGATGCGCGCCGCGGGCGCGGGCATCGGCGGCTTCTACTGCCCGACGGCCGTCGGCACGCCGCTCGCCGAGGGCAAGGAGTCCCGCGAGATCGACGGGCGCACGTACCTGCTCGAGTTCCCCATCCGGGGCGACTACGCGCTCATCGCCGCCCACCGGTCCGACCCGTGGGGGAACCTGCTCTACCGCAAGACCGCCCGCAACTTCGGGCCCGTCATGGCGACGGCCGCCGCGACCACGATCGTCCAGGTCGACGAGGTCGTCCCGCTCGGCACGATCGACCCCGAGGCGGTCGTCACGCCGTCCATCTACGTCGACCGGATCGTTCCGGTCGCCGCTCGGCACTACACCGTGGAGGGTGCACGATGACCACGCAGCAGCGCATGACGATGGACCGGCTGGCCGCCCGGATCGCGAGCGACATCCCGCGGGGCGCCTTCGTCAACCTCGGCATCGGCCAGCCCACCAAGGTCGCCGACCACCTGCCGGACGAGCGCGAGGTGGTGCTGCACACCGAGAACGGCATGCTCGGCATGGGGCCCACGGCCACGGGCGACGCCGTCGATCCGGACCTCACCAACGCCGGCAAGGTGCCCGTCACCGAGAAGCCCGGCGCGGCCTACTTCCACCACGCCGACTCCTTCGCCATGATGCGCGGCGGGCACATCGACGTGTGCGTGCTCGGCGCCTACCAGGTCTCCGAGCGCGGCGACCTCGCCAACTGGCACACCGGCCGCGAGGGCGACATCCCCGCCGTCGGCGGCGCGATGGACCTCGCCATCGGGGCGAAGCAGGTCTACGTGATGATGTCGCTGTTCAGCAAGTCCGGCGAGTCCAAGCTCGTCCCGGCCTGCACCTACCCGCTCACCGGCCTCGGCTGCGTCAACCGGGTGTACACCGACGTCGCGGTCTTCGAGACCGGGCCCGACGGTGTCCGCGTGCTCGAGACCTTCGGCACGAGCCTCGACGAGCTCCGGGACCTGCTGCCGGTCACCCTGCTCTGACCGCGTACCGCGGCCCCTCGTACCGCTGACCCGAGCGTCCGGGCACCGTCGTGCGACGGTGCCCGTGCGCGTCAATTCTTGGCGACGCTGTCGCCCGTGCGGCGGCCCGACGTGAACGCGAAGACGGTCCCGTCGTCGCCGACGGTGACCAGCTCGCCGTCGGGCCCGATCGAGACGCCCGAGGCGGACTTCACCGAGTCCGGCAGGTCGAAGGTGCGCAGCGTGGTGCCGGTGTCGGTGCGGAACTCGATGAGCTGCGACTGCACGGCCGCCCACGAGCGGACCACCGCGTAGCCGACGCCGCCGCGGATCTGCGTGGCGGGGGAGACCATCGCGACGTCGGTGCGCTTGAAGGCCTCGCGGACGCTCGTGCCGTCGTCCTTGAGCGCGACGAACGAGGCGCGGTGCAGTCCGGGCGCGGCGGGGATGATCGTCCCGTCGGGCGAGACCGACGGGGGCAGCGTGCTCTGGTACCCGAGGTCGTGCGTCCACTTCGTGGCGCCGGTCTTCGCGTCGAGCGCGGCGAGCTTCTCGCCCCGCAGGTTCACGTACAGCGTCGAGCGGTCCGTCGACAGCGCGGGCGAGCCGATCGCACCGTCGGGCAGGTCCGCGCGCTCCCACGCGTACCGCAGGTCGTGCCGGTCGCCGCCGTTCTTGCCGTAGTCGACCGCCATCACCTTCGACGGTCCGCCCTTCGCCCCGACGACGACGAAGGCGCGCTCGGCCTGCGTGTCGACGGCGGGCGGCCCGGACACCGGGCAGCCGGGGCCGTTGGTCGCGCAGTCCTCGAGGCCGGCGCCGTTGGCGTTCGCCGAGACCTGCGGGAACAGTCCGATCGCGGCACCCGCGGCGTCCCCGTCGTGCGTGTCGACGAGCACCATCTGGCCGAGGTGCGTCACGGCGAGCACGGTGTTGTCGCCGGCGAGCTTGATCCACAGCGGGGTGCCCGCGGTGGGATAGCGCCAGCGCACCTGGTTGTCGGCGTTGAAGCTGTACACCCAGCCGGGGATGCCGAGGTAGGTGTAGTCGAACTGATCCACGACGGGGGCCTGCAGGTCGGCGCCCGCGGCGTCGCGGCGACAGTAGGTCTTGCGGCCGACGGTGAGCTCGAGGTTGAACGTGGTGCAGCCGGTCTCCGTGCGGGCGGTCACCGAGACCACGCCGCGGTTGGAGATCGCGGGCTGCACGGTGTTGGGGCCGACGAGGTCGCGCGTCCAGGCGGGGACGAGGGAGGAGGCGGCGTCCTTCTCCGCGTACGAGTTGTTGCGCGAGTCGCCGTACATGCCGGGCCAGGAGGCGGAGTCGTCGGCGTACACCCAGGTGTTGTCGGGCGTGCAGGAGACCAGCACCGCGGCGGCGGCCACCGTCGCGCCCAGTGTGAGCGCGCGCCTACCCAACCGCATGTGTCTCCCTCGACTATCGACTGCCACGATCGCCCCACAGACTAGCGCGGCGGCGGTACCGGACCGGCGGGGCGCACCCGCCGGATAGGCTCCCCGGCATGACGAGCATGTGGAACGCCCCGTATCGATCGCGGTGGCGGCACGCGCGGCAGGCCGATCAGCAGGCGCGATTCCTCACGCCCGCATCGCTGCGCTGGGTCCTCAAGAACAAGGCGTACACTCCCTGGTACCTGGTGCGGTACTTCCGCCTCCTGAAGTTCCGGGTGGCGAACCCGCACATCGTGCTCAAGGGCATGGTCTTCCTGGGCAAGAACGTCGAGATCCACGCGACGCCCGGCCTCGGCCGGATGGAGATCGGCCGCTGGGTGCACATCGGCGACTCGAACAAGATCCGCTGCCACGAGGGCTCGCTGCGCATCGGCGACAAGTCGGTCTTCGGCCGCGACAACGTGGTCAACTGCTACCTCGACATCGAGTTCGGGCCCGCCTCCCTCGTCGCCGACTGGTGCTACATCTGCGACTTCGACCACAAGATGGACGACATCAACATCCCCATCAAGGACCAGGGCATCGTCAAGGGGCCCGTCCGCATCGGCGGCGACACCTGGGTCGGCACCAAGGTCACCGTCACCCGCAACACCCTCATCGGCCACGGCACCGTGCTCGGCGCGCACGCCGTGGTGCGCGGGGAGATCCCGCCCTACTCGATCGCCGTCGGCTCGCCGGCGCGCGTGGTGAAGAACCGCAAGGACATGTGGGACGCGTCCATCGCCGAGCGCGCCGAGCTCGAGCGCGCGCTCGCCGACATCGAGCGCAAGAAGGCCGAGGCCCGCGGGCTGCCGGGGAACGGCTAGGGCGCGCGGACGAAGGTGGCGCACTCGGGGCAGTCGTCGAGGTAGCGGTGCCGGCAGTCGACGGTGTGCTGCAGGTACGTGATGGCCGCGCGGCGCGCGCGGACCTCGGCCTCGAGGGCCTCGATCTTCGCCACGACGACTGGCTGCGCCGCCGCCTTCGTCGGGGCCATCGCCGCGATCACCTCGGGCAGTGACAGGCCGACGGCGCGCAGCTTGAGCACCGTGCGCGCCTGCTCGACCGCGGCGGCGTCGTAGCGGCGATAGCCGTGGGAGTCGCGCGCGACGATGAGCGCGCCCACGTCCTCCCAGTGCCGCAGGACGTGCGCCTCGACGCCCAGCAGCGCCGCAACTTCACCGATCGTCATCGCGCCCTTGCCTTCAGGTCGACTTGAACCCCTACATTCTCGCCCATGAGTCGCACTTCGAATGGACTGGTCCTGGTGACCGGTGCTGCAGGGAACCTGGGACGGGAGATCGTGGCGCGCCTGCGCGCCGACGGTGCCGCCGTGCGCGGGATGGTCCGGACGCCGCCCGCCAATGCGGTGCACGACCTGGTCATGGGGGACCTCACCGACGGTGCCGAGGTGCGCGCGGCATTGCGCGACGTGGACGCCGTCCTGCTGATGTGGCCCTTCCTCGGCACCGCCCAGTCCGGGCCGGTCGTCGACGCCCTCACGGAGTCCGGGACGCGGGTCGTGTACCTCTCGTCGACCGCGATCGATGCGGCGGCGGACGTCGGTGCGGAGCCCGATCCGATCGCCCGGACGCACGCGGATATGGAGGCGCTCCTCAGCGCGACGGGCGTCCCCGTGACCGTGCTGCGCTCGGACACCCTGGCGTCGAACGCCCGCGGGTGGCGGGCTCAACTCGCGGCCGGCGACGTCGTGCGTGGACCCGCCACGGCGCCGACGGCGGTCGTCGACGAGCGGGACGTGGCCGCCGCCTCGGCCGCGGTGCTCCTCGACCCGCGGGCGGGGGAGTTGCACAGGATCACCGGCCCGCGACCGATCGACCGGGCCGAGCAGGTCGACGCGCTCGGCGCGGTCCTCGGCCGGGCGTTGCGGTTCGAGGCGGTGCCGTACGGCGCCGCCCTGGCGCAGCTCCTCGCCGACGGCCGTCCCCGCGCGTTGGCAGAAGCGGTGGTCGAGGCGGCGCGGTCGCGTCCGGCGTCCCGACTCGTGACGGATGACCTGGCAGCGCTCACCGGGCGGGTGGCCCGGCCGTTCGCGCAGTGGGCGCGCGACCGTCGTGCGGAGTTCGACGCAGGCTAGGAGCTACAGCACGTAGAACGGGCGGGCGTAGCGGAACTGGCCCCGCACGTCCGGGGTGTACGCGCCGAGCGTGCGCACCATGAACGAGTCTCCGGACCACTCCGCGACGTCGGGCTCGATGCCGACCTCGGTGCCGGGGACGAAACCGAAGCGCGGGTAGTAGTCCTTGTGGCCGAGCAGCGCGACGAGCCGCTCGCCGAGGGCGTCGGCGGCGCCGAGCGCGGCGAGGATCAACGCCGAGCCGATGCCCTGGGCCTGCGCCTCGGAGCGCACGCCGAGCGGCCCCGCGGCGAGCACGGGCGTCTCGCCGACGGCGGCGCGGGTGAGGCAGACGTGGCCGATCACGGCGCCCTCGTCGTCCTCGGCGACGAAGGAGAGCTCGTCGATCCAGGCGCCGCTGAGCCGCAGCGCCTCGACCAGAACGACCTCCAGCGGCTCCGTGCGCCCGGGCGGCGTCATGGGGGCGAACGCGCTCCGGTGGACGTCCGCGACCGCGGCGTGATCCTCCGGCGTCTCGTTGCGGATCAGCACGCGTGCTGCTTCCCGTGGTCCATGGGAAGGAGGTCTAACAAACGCGCTGTCATGAATCGACCGTGCCACAGGATTCACGATGATGCACATCGTGCAGGTCGGGGGCCCGGGCCGACCTAGAGCGGATTCGTCGGATCGCGCTCGGGGAGGGGCCGCTCGTCGATCACGCGCCGCCCGAGCGGGGTGCGCGGACGCCGCTTCGCGGCGAGGTAGACCTGCGTCGTCTCGCGGGCGACGGCCTCCCAGGTGAGCTCCTCCACCTCGGCGCGCGCCGCGGCGGCCCAGCGGTGCGAGGATGCCGGATCGTCGAGCACGGCGCGGATCGCGGCGGTGAGGCCGGGTACGTCGGCGGGCTCGACGGACAGGCCCGTCTCGTCCGTGCGGATGAAATCCGCCAGGCCGCCGGCGGTGGTCGCGATGACGGGGATGCCCGTCGCGGCGCCCTCGAGCGCGACGATGCCGAAGGGCTCGTAGCGGGACGGGATCACCAGGGCGTCGGCCGAGTGCAGCTGCGCGACCAGCTCCTCGTGGTCGAGGGCGCCCGTGAACTCGACGGCCCGCAGCACCCGCTGCTCCCGCGCGACCTCGCGCAGCCACGTGGCCTGCGTCCCGTCGCCGGCCACCGTCAGCGTGGTCCCGGGGTGCGTGCGGCGCACCCGGGCCAGCGCGGCGATGAGGTCCTGCACGCCCTTCTCGTACTCCAGCCGGCCGACGTACAGCAGGCGGGGCGCGCCCCGTCGGGCGGCGGTGCGGGACCGGTCCCGGTAGGGCCAGGCCGTGGCGTCGATGCCGTTCGCGATGGTGTGCAGCTGCGCGAGTCCGGGCCCGAAGAGGCGGTTCACCTCGTCGGACATCGAGCGCGAGCAGGCGATCACCGCGTCGGCCTCGTTGGCGAGCCACCACTCGGTGGAGTGCACCTGCCGGTTGACGGGCCCGGAGACCCAGCCGCTGTGCCGGCCCGCCTCGGTGGCGTGGATCGTCGCGACGAGGGGCGCGTCGAAGGCCTCGGCGAGGCCGACGGCCGCGTGCGCGGCGAGCCAGTCGTGGGCGTGCACCACGTCGGGCACCCAGGGCCGGCCGACGGTGCCGGCGCCGTGCAGGGCGTCCTCGCCGGCGGTCGGGTTGTACCCGGCCAGCCGCAGGCCCGCCCGGAGCATGGAGTGCCCCATCGACAGCACCCACGGCATCATGTCGGTGCCGAAGTCGAGGGCCAGCGGATCCTCGGCGGCCATGATGACGCGGATCCCGTCGACGACGGCGTCGGACGTCGGGTGGCTGCGGGGGTCGGTACCCGTCGGCTGGCGCGAGACGACGACCACCTCGTGGCCCTGGTCGCGCAGTTGCAGCGCGAGGTGGTGGACGTGCCGGCCGAGGCCGCCGACCACGACGGGCGGGTACTCCCAGGAGACGAGCAGGACGCGCATGTCAGAACCCTCCCAGCGGCGCGGGGAGGCGCCGGGCGTCGAGGCCGGGGAACGGATCGTCGGCCAGCCGCCAGGTGCGGGCCAGCGCGACGGCGCGGGCCTCGTCGCCGCGCTCGGCGGCCTCGGCGATCTCCCGCAGGGCGTGGGCGTGCTTGTAGGCGCGGTCGCGGGCGTACGCCGCGGCGGTGTCCTTGGAGACCATGAACGGCCAGTCGGACTGCAGGCACATCAGTGCCTCCTGCAGCACCTGGTCGCTCACCACGTCGCGCGTGCGTCCGGCCCGCTTGTCCAGGACCCGCAGCACCGTCGTGGTGATCTCCTCGTTGAGCTCGACGAACTCGCGCACGAGCGGGCCGTCCCAGACGTGCCAGTCCTTGCCCGAGCCCCACGAGCTCGCGGGGATCTCGCGGGCCGCGCCCACGTACCCGGCCTCGGCGGCGGAGCGCAGCGTGCCGACGCGGACCCCTGCCTCCGGCAGGGCGCGCAGGACGCGCTCGAGCCAGATCGGGCCCTCGTACCACCAGTGGCCGAAGAGCTCGGTGTCGAAGGCGGCGACCACGAGGGCGTCGCGGCCGATGCGCGCGCTCTCGGAGCGGACGCGCGCCACGACGGTGTCCACGAAGTCGGCGACGTGCTTGTCGATCACCGCGTCGGCGCGCGCGGGGTCGTACGGCGCCTTGTCGGCCTCGGCGACGTTCTTGCCGGTCACCCGGCTGGGCTTGAGGCCGGTGGCGTGGTCGTGGGCGTAGAAGTCGCGGTAGGCGGCGTGGCCGGGGTAGCCGGACTTGGGCGACCACACGCGGTAGCTCACGGGCAGGTCCCGGCCGAAGGCGAGGACGGAGGAGTCGCCGACCGGGCGCGCGAGGGCGGTGTCGCCCCCGAGGGTGGGCCCGTCGACCATGAAGTGCGTGACGCCGGCGGCCTCGTAGCCGGTCTCCATGCCGGGCTTGTAGGCGCACTCGGGCGCCCAGATCCCGGTCCGGGCGGGGGAGCCGAGCCGGGACGTGCCGTAGGCGAGGCCCTCGCGCAGCGACAGCTCGCGCAGGCGGGGGTGGAGCAGGGGCTGGAAGGGGTGCGCCAGGGGGCCGCCGAGCAGTTCGACGGTGCCCGCGTCGGCCAGCCGGCGCAGCACGGGGCTGCCGCCGTGGCGCCAGCGGGTCTCGAACAGCTCGAGGGCGTGCGCGGCGTTGCGGTGCTCGCGCGCGCCGAGTTCCGCCGCGGCGGGGCGCCCGGAGAGGGCGGCCTCGTGGGCGCGGAGCTGCCAGTTGCCGAGGTAGTGGTGCATGGCTTCGAGGCAGTACGGGTCGTCGAGCTGCGCGGCGAGCACGGGGGTCACGCCGAGCGTGAGCTGGTCGGTGCGGCCCTCGGCCGCGAGCCGGTCGAGCATCTCCGCCATCGGCAGGTAGGAGGCCGCCCACGACTGGTACAGCCACTCCTCGCCGACGGGCCACGCGCCGTGGTGGGCGAGCCACGGCAGGTGGGAATGCAGGACGAAGGCGATCATCCCGGGCTCGCGCCCGGCGGTCACGGCTTCCTCGCGTAGAAGAACAGGTCGAGGCTGTCCGGGGCGTCGGCGCGCAGGTCGAAGTCCTGCGCCGCGACGGCGGCGACGTCGTTCGACAGCTCCTCCGGCCAGGGCTCGCCGGCCAGCGACCGCTCGATCTGCGCGTCGATGAAGCTGCCGCCGTGACGGCGGTCCAGCTCTGCCAGCCGCGCGCCGTGGTAGACGCCGAGCTTCTCGTTCACCTCGAATCCCGCGTCCTCGAGCAGCTCGACCAGCTCGGCCGAGTTGAGCTCGCGGGTGTGGAACGGATTGAGCGGGGTGTCGCGGCCGGGGGAGAAGGTCACGCGGTTGGGGGTGGAGATCGCGAGCTCGCCGCCGGGGCGCAGGATGCGGGCGACCTCGCGGAGGAACTGCGGCTGGTCCCACAGGTGCTCGATCACCTGGAAGTTCACGACGGCGTCGACGGACGCGTCGTCCAGCGGCAGCTCCGCGAGGTTGCCGTGCAGCATCGTGACCTTCGGGTACGCGGCGCGCACGTGCGCGACGGCGGACTCGTCGTAGTCGAGCGCGGTCACCGTCGCGCCGCCGTCGGCGAGCATCGCGGCGCCGTAGCCCTCGCCGCTGCCGGCCTCGAAGACCGACTTCCCGGCGTAGCGGTCGACGATCGCGAGATAGGCGATCTCGTGCCGGCGGAACCAGTAGTTCTCCTCGGGGATTCCGGGAACGGTTCGCTCGCCGGTCAGGGGCAGCGGGTCACACATTCTTCTCAGCCTAGTCGTCGACGGGGGTGGGCCATCCCACATGGACAGTTACCAATCGGTAACTTACTCTGGCGTTAAACAGTGTCGTGAGGCGGTGCTAAGTTCTACTCGCCGAACCTGAGGCGGGGGAGGATTTCCGTCCCTCGCGGCAGTGTGAGAATGTGCCTACGAGTATCCGATCATCGATGGAGGTCGACGAAGACCAATGACGAACGTAGTCGTACTGATCAAGCAGGTCCCGGATACGGGTTCCGAGCGCAAGCTGGCCGATGACTTCAGCCTCGACCGGTCGATCGACCCGTACCTGGACGAGATCAACGAGAAGGCCGTCGAGCAGGCCCTCCAGATCAAGGAGGCCAACGGCGGCGAGGTCACCGTGCTGACCGTCGGTCCCGCCAGCGCCACCGATGCGATCCGCAAGGCTCTGTCCATGGGCGCCGACAAGGCCGTCCACGTGCAGGACGACGCCATGCACGGCTCGGACGCCATCCAGACCTCCTGGGTGATCGCCCGCGCGCTCGGCACCATCGAGGGCGTCGAGCTCGTCATCGCCGGCAACGAGGCCACCGACGGTCGCGTCGGCGCCGTCCCGGCCATCCTGGCCGAGTACCTGGGCCTGCCCCAGCTCACGCACCTGCGCAAGCTCACCGTCGAGGGTGACGCTCTGAAGGCGGAGCGCGAGACCGACGAGGGTCTCTTCGAGCTCGAGGCCTCGCTCCCCGCGATCGTCTCGGTGAACGAGAAGATCAACGAGCCCCGCTTCCCCTCCTTCAAGGGCATCATGGCCGCGAAGAAGAAGGAGATCAACGTCCTCTCCCTCGCGGAGATCGGCGTGGAGCTCGACGAGGTCGGCGGCGCGAACGCCGGCACCACCGTCACGGGCGTGACCCCGAAGCCGGCCAAGGAGGCGGGCGAGAAGGTCGTGGACGAGGGCGACGGCGGCGACAAGGTCGCGGCCTTCCTCATCGGCCAGAAGATCATCTAAGACCCCTCGAATCCACTCATAAGGAGAGAAGCCGATATGGCAGAAGTACTCGTCCTCGTCGAGCAGGTCGACGGGAATCTGAAGAAGGTCACCGCCGAGCTGCTGACCGCCGCCAACGCCCTGGGTGAGCCGTCCGCCGTCGTCGTGGGCGCCCCCGGCACCACCGACGCCGTCGCCGAGCAGCTCAAGGCCGCCGGCGCCGCCAAGATCTACCGCGCGGAGTCGGCCGACGCCGACGGCTACCTGGTGACCCCGAAGGTCGCCGTGCTCGCCGAGCTCGCCGAGAGCACCGGCGCCGCCGCCGTGCTCACCGCCGCCACGTTCGAGGGCAAGGAGGTGGCCGGCCGCGTCGCCGCGCGCCTCGGCTCCGGCCTGATCGCCGACGCGATCTCGTTCGGCCCGGGTGGCGCCGCCGTCCACTCGATCTTCGGTGGCTCGTTCACCGTCGACGCGACCGCGGGTGGCGACACCCCCGTCGCCTCGCTGCGCCCCGGCGCCATCGAGGCCGACGGTGTCGCCGGCGCGGGTGAGATCGTCGACGTCGCGGTCCCGGCCGAGGCCGAGAACGCGGTGAAGATCACCTCGAAGAACCCGATCCAGGGCGGCAGCCGTCCGGAGCTCACCGAGGCGACGATCGTCGTCTCCGGTGGTCGTGGTGTGGGCTCGGCCGAGAAGTTCTCGGTCGTCGAGGAGCTCGCCGACTCGCTGGGTGCCGCCGTCGGCGCCTCGCGTGCCGCCGTCGACTCGGGCTACTACCCGGGCCAGTTCCAGGTGGGCCAGACCGGCAAGACCGTGTCGCCGCAGCTGTACATCGCCCTGGGCATCTCGGGCGCCATCCAGCACCGCGCCGGCATGCAGACCTCGAAGACCATCGTGGCCGTCAACAAGGACGAAGAGGCCCCGATCTTCGAGATCGCCGACTACGGCATCGTGGGCGACCTGTTCGACGTCGCCCCGCAGCTCACCGCGGCCGTCAAGGCGCACAAGGGCTGATAGCAGTACCTCGTACGTACGAGCCCCGTCCGGATCCGTCCGGGCGGGGCTCGTTCGTCTTCGCTACCGTGGGGAGAGGACCCCGCTTCCGCTCGTCGACCAGCCCGACGGGTGTGAACGGTCCTGAACGACAACCACATACGCGGAGGAGAACAGCCATGTCCGAGAACGCGAACTTCACCACTTCCGATTCCGGAGCGCCCGCCGGGAGCGACGAGCTCTCGTTGACCGTCGGCGCCGCCGGCCCCATCGCCCTGCACGACCACTACCTCATCGAGCAGATGGCGCAGTTCAACCGGGAGCGGATCGCCGAACGCCAGCCGCACGCGAAGGGCAGCGGCGCCTTCGGCACGTTCGAGACGACCGCCGACGTCACCGCCTTCACGTGCGCGGAGGTCTTCGCGCCCGGCGCGAAGACCGAGATGATGGCCCGGTTCTCGACGGTGGCGGGGGAGCGCGGAAGCCCCGACACCTGGCGCGATCCGCGGGGCTTCGCGCTCAAGTTCTACACGCCCGCGGGCGTGTACGACATGGTCGGCAACAACACCCCCGTGTTCTTCATCAAGGACCCGATGAAGTTCCAGCACTTCATCCGTTCGCAGAAGCGCCGCGCCGACAACAACCTCCGCGACCACGACATGCAGTGGGACTTCTGGACCCTGTCGCCGGAGTCCGCGCACCAGGTCACCTGGCTGATGGGCGATCGCGGTATCCCGAAGTCGTGGCGGCACATGAACGGCTACAGCTCGCACACGTACCTGTGGGTCAACGCCGAGGGCGTCAAGCACTGGGTCAAGTACCACTTCGTGTCGGACCAGGGCGTCGAGACGCTCACGCAGGACGAGGCCGATCGGCTGGCGGGAGCCGACGGCGACTTCCACGTACGCGACCTCTTCGACGCCATCGCCCGCGGCGAGCACCCGAGCTGGACGCTCAAGGTCCAGTTGATGCCCTTCGACGACGCGGCCGACTACCGGTTCAACCCGTTCGACCTGACCAAGGTGTGGCCGCACGCCGACTACCCGCTGCAGGAGGTCGGTCGGATGACATTGCACACCAACCCCACCGACAACCACAGCCAGATCGAGCAGGCGGCGTTCGAGCCCAGCAACATCGTCCCCGGTATCGGATTCAGCCCGGACCGGATGCTGCTCGGTCGTGTCTTCGCGTACGCCGACGCGCACCGCGCGCGGCTCGGCGCGAACTACAAGCAGATCCCCGTGAACCGGCCGCGCACCGAGGTGCGGAGCTACTCCAAGGACGGCGCGATGCGGATCGATCCGGTCCGGGATCCGGTGTACGCCCCGAACTCCAAGGGCGGCCCCGCCGCCGACTACCCCGGGCAGCCCGAGCCGCAGTGGGCGGCCGACGGCGAGCTGGTGCGGGCGGCGTACGTCGCGCATCGCGAGGACGACGACTGGGGCCAGGCCGGCACCCTGGTCCGCGACGTGATGGACGACGCGCAGCGCGAGCGGCTGGTGTCGAACGTCTCGGGCCACCTGCTCGACGGGGTGACGGAGCCGGTCCTCCAGCGCGCCTTCGACTACTGGCGGCGGATCGACCAGGAGATCGGGGAGAGGATCGAGCGGGCCGTCCGCGAGGCGCAGGGCTGACGTCACCGACGGGGCCGGGTGCGGGCACGTCCGCGTCTAGGATCGTCTCTCGTGAGCAGTGTGTTGATCGTCGACGACCAGCGGCTGATCCGCGACGGCCTGAAGATGCTGCTCACCGCCGCCCCCGACTTCACCGTCGCGGGCGAGGCGACCAACGGCGACGAGGCCGCCCGCGCCTACCGCGAGCTCGCGCCCGACGTCGTGCTCATGGACCTGCGGATGCCCGGCGCCGACGGGGTGCACGGCATCGAGCGGATCATCGCCGCGGACCCGTCCGCCCGGATCGTCGTGCTGACCACGTTCGACGACGACGATCACATGTATCCGGCGCTCGCCGCGGGCGCCGTGGGCTTCCTGGTCAAGGACATCGCCCCGGAAGCGCTGCTCGACGGCCTGCGGCGGGCGCTCGGCGGCGAGGTACCCATGTCGCCCGGCCCCGCGCGCCGGGTGCTCGACGAGGCCCTGCGCGCCCGCTCCGCCACCGCGGAACCGTCGGGGGCGGAGCCCGCGGTGCCGCTCACCGACCGCGAGCGCGACGTGCTCGCGCTGGTCGCCGACGGGTTGGGCAACGCGGCCATCGCCGGTCGGCTGCATGTCGCCGAGTCGACGGTGAAGGCGCACATCGCGAACTTGCGGCAGAAGACGGGCGCGCGGTCCCGGGTCGAGCTGGCGCGCTTCGCCTCCGGGTAGTCGCGTCCGCTGCGTCAGGCGGCGCGGATCGGCACGGACAGCGCGACCACCCACCGGTCACCGTCGGGTCCGGTGGTGATGGTGCCGCCGGCGAGCTCCGCGCGTTCGGCCATCCCGGTGAGCCCGTAGCCGTGCCCGCGGTGCCCGTGCGCGGGAAGCGGACTCGTGACCCAGGCCTCCCACGCGCCGTCGGCCGCGCCCACGTCGACGGTGACCGTCGCGCCGCGGGGCGCGTGCTTCATGACGTTCGTGAGCGCCTCCTGCACGACCCGCACCAGGGTCAGGGCGTCGATCGCGGCGGGGCCGGCTTCACCCAGGTCGATGCGCGCGCGGACGTCGAAGCCCGCGTCGACGGTGCGCTCCACCGCCCGCCGCAGCTCGGCGTCGGTGTCGTCGATCGTCCGGTCCTGCACGGGCTCCCGCGCCCGCATCGCGGCCAGCAGCCGCCGGATGTCGGCGAGGGAGTCCGTCGCCGTCCCGTGGATGTCCGCGAGGACCTCGTCGAGGCCGGGGTCGATGCCCGCGTAGACGGTGCGCGCGACGCCGACGCGCAGCGAGATCGCCGACATGTGGTGGGCCATCAGGTCGTGCAGCTCGCGGGCGAGGGCGGCGCGCTCGTCGCGGCGGGCCTGGAGCGCCTCCTCCGCGAGAGCTCGCCGCTCGCGTTCCGCCTGCGCGAACCGCTCCCGCATGTACAGCCCGCCCACGACGGGGAGCCCGACGAAGCTGAGCGTCTCGGCCAGCACCCGGATCAGCGTGTGCTGCTCGTTGTCGAACAGCGATCCGGTGATGTAGCAGGCCGCCCACACGAGTGTCGCCGTGACCACCTGCCACCGAGGCCGCTGCGAGGCCGCGAGCTCGGCGAGGGCGAGCGCTGCGAGGTAGGGCACGAGGCCCGCCGGCCCCCAGGCCTCCGCGGAGAGCAGGCCACCGCACAGCACGGACAGGGCGATCGAGACGGCGAACGGCGCGCGGCCCCCGAGGGCGAACAGCGCGGCGGCGAGCATCGATCCCGCGATGTACGCGGGCGAGGCGTGGAAGCGTCCGGGGTACACGCTCACCGCGAGCAGCACGGGCACCACCACGAGGGGAGCGACCCGTACCCCGACGGTCCATCTGGTGCGCGACATGGCAGCACCGTACGGCACCGCGGGGCCGGGGGAGAAGCCGTGACCTGCGCACATAGCGTCGGGTCAGGGGATTGTCAACCCCCTCCCGGCTAGTCCCGCGCCCGGTTTCCGTGTCCGAAGGGCGGAGTCGCGCGCGGGCGCCGCCGACGACGCTGGAGTGCATGATCACCGATACCGCCGCGCGGCCACGAGCCGTCGCCGGCACCAACCGCCGTCGCTTCCTCACCGCCCTGATCGCCGCCCCACTCGCGGGTGCTGCGGTCGCAGGATGCCGTGCGACGGCGGCACCGTCGAGCCCCGGCGCGCCCGTCCTGCCGGGCGGCCGCCGGGCCCTGCCGATCCCGCCGCTCGCGCGGTCCGTCGTGGGCGCCGACGGCGTGCGACGGTTCGATCTCGCCACGCAGGCCGGATCGACGGAGATCGTCGCCGGCCGCCGCAGCGCGACGTGGGGATTCAACGGCGACATCCTCGGCCCCACGCTGCGCGCCCGGGACGGCGAGAAGGTCGCGGTGACGGTGCGGAACGGTCTCGCCGAGGCGACCAGCGTGCACTGGCACGGCATGCACGTCCCCGCCCGCGCCGACGGTGGCCCGCACCAGATGGTCGAGCCGGGCGCCACGTGGAAGGCGGAATGGACGGTGCGGCAGCGCGCCTCGACGCTCTGGTACCACCCGCACCCGCACGGCGTGACCGAGAAGCACGTCTACCGCGGGCTCTCCGGCTTCTTCCTCGTCGACGACGACGCGCAGGACGCGCTGGGCCTGCCGTCCGAGTACGGCGTCGACGACGTCCCCGTCGTCGTGCAGGACCGGAAGTTCACGCCCGCGGGCGAACTGGACGAGACGGCACCGGGCGAGACCGGGCTCATCGGCCCGACCGTGATCACCAACGGCATCGCCGGCGCGAGCCTCGTGGCGCGCCGCGACCGGATGCGGCTGCGCCTGCTCAACGGCGCGTCCGCGCGCTGCTTCGAGTTCGGCTTCGCGGACGGCCGCCGGTTCGAGATGATCGCCTCCGACGGCGGGCTGCTCGCCGCGCCGGTGTCCCTGGACCGCCTCATGCTCAGCCCGGGTGAGCGCGCCGAGATCGTGGTTCGCGTCGCCGCCGGCGAGCGCACGATGCTGCGCTCGTACCCGATCACGCAGCGCGGCAGGATCTCCGGCGAGACGGCGCGCGAGTACGGGCAGGAGGACACCCTCGACGTGCTCGAGCTGGTCGGGTCCGAGACCCTCGCCGCCGGGGCCGGCGCCGTGCCCCGCGACCTCGGCGCCATCGCGCCGCTCGCCGCGGGCGCGACGGCACCGTCGCCGGCGGCGCGGGCCTTCGACCTGCAGTGGTACATGATCAACGGCGAGCGGATGGACATGAGCCGCATCGACCTCGCGCCCGTCGTCGACACGACCGAGGTGTGGACGGTGCGCAACAAGGACAACTGGCCGCACAATTTCCACATCCACGACGTGCAGTTCCAGGTCGCGTCGTTCAACGGGAGGACCCCGCCCGCGCACCTGCGCGGCTGGAAGGACACCGTCTACCTCGCGCCCGGTGACAGCTGCGCCCTCGCCATGCGCTTCACCGACTACACCGACCTGACGATGCCGTACATGTACCACTGCCACCTGCTCTACCACGAGGACCGCGGCATGATGGGCCAGTTCGTGGTGGCGGGGAAGGGCCAGACCGCGCCTACCCGGCTGGAGATGGCGGGGATGCCGGGCATGTCGATGCCCTCGTCGTCGGCGCCCTCGTCGGCCGGGGGCTCCGCTCCCTCCGCATCCGCGGGAGCGCACGGCGGGCATTGACCGGCGGGGCGCACGGCGACACCCGGTGTAACGATCGCAAGGACGGAGCCGACCTCACCGGTGAGGAACCCTCCGTGCCGCAACCCCCTGCGGCACGGACGAGTCGGAGGAGGACGCTCATGCTGAAGAAGACGCTCGTCACCGGAATCGCCACCGCGGGCCTGGTCGCCGGAATCGGCGCCGTGCCCGCGCAAGCCGCACCGCTCGCCGTGCCGCAGGTACCGCTGGCCGCCACCCAGGTCGCGGGCCTGGGCATCCCGCAGCCCTTCACCACCCGGATCGGCGCCGACACGACGGGCCGGCCGGGCGAGGTGCGCCTCGCCGCGCACAGCTCCGTCGGCTACAACTCGTACGGTTCGCTGGTGCGGATCGACTTCCGCAACGTGCGCACCGGCGCGCGGGGTTCGGTCACCGTCAAGCCCTTCGCCAACGGACAGGTGCCCACCACGGCCGTCGCGCACACGGGGACCGGCAGGGTCACCTACGCCGCCCGCTTCGTCAGTTCCGGCACCGTGGCGGTCGTGCTGGCACCGACGCCGGGCAGCGGCTCCTTCGACGTCCGCTGAGTAGCGATCACGGCGCCAGCGCGGCGAGCGCGAGGTCGAGCACGGCGTCGAGCTCCGACGGCGGCGGCACCTCGCCGACGATCAGCCACCGGTAGACGGCTGGGCCGAACAACAGGTCGCGCACCTGCGCGTCGGAGACCCCGCCCCGGATCGCTCCCGCTTCCCGCGCCCGCGTGATGGCGTCCGCGAGGACCGCCGCGCGGGGTGCGAGGTAAGTCTCCTGCAGGGCCGCCCGAAGGTCCGGGCGGTGCGCCCCAGCGGCGTGCACCGCGAGCACGGCTCGCGCGGCGGGGGAGTGCGCGATCCCGGCGACGAAGGTCGCTGCGAGGCTCCGGAGGTCGGCGACCGGATCGTCGGTCGTCGGCGCCCGCAGCGGCGGCACCGTCGCGATCAGGGCGCCGACGACGAGGGCGTCGCGATCCGGCCACCGACGGTAGATCGTCGGCCTGCCCACGCCGGCGCGTTTCGCGACGGTCTCGATGGTCAGGCCCTGGTACCCGACGTCCTCGAGCTCGGCGAGCACGGCGTCGATGATGGCGCGTTCGGCCGCGGCGCTGCGCGGTCGTCCGGGGGTTGCTGCGGGCATGCGCCCAGTATAGTTTCGTTACATGACGGAACGTAATACAACGGTGCCGGTATCCGCGACGGCGGGCCTGTTCGCGGTCTGGGCGATCCACGACGCTGAGGAATGGGTCATGAACGGTCCGTGGGCGCGCGAGCGTGGACTACCGGTCTCGGACGAGCTGGCGCACACGGCGATCGGTGTCATGGGAGTCGTCGTCGGCGCGGCCGCGATCGACGGCCTTCGCAGCGGAGGTCGCTCAGCCTGGTACCAGACGGCGCTGCTGGCCTACGGCCTGCACGGCTTCTCGCACCTCGCGCTGGCGGCGCGGTTCGGCGGCTACGCGCCCGGCGTCGTCACCACGCCGATCACGGTGTTGCCCTTCTGGTGGTGGGCCTCGTCGCGGCTCGCACGCGCGGGGGTGCGGCGGTCCGCCGCCGGGCTGCTGCCTGGCGCCGTGGCGATGTTCGTCGGAGGCGTCGCGGGCTCCTACGGCATTGCGGCGCTAGTGCGTCGCGCCGGACACGACCGCGGATTCTGAACGGTTCGGGGCAGTTCTGCGGCCTTTCCGAGGTGGTGGCAGGACCTACGATGGGCGGAGCCGTGGGGCCCGGACGGGCGCCGCGGGCGACACGTCGAGGAGTTCAGATGGCCACCTCCGAGCTTTGTGAACCGCCGATCGCGACCGGAATGCGATGATGGCCGACCACGACGGCGAGTCTCCGCGCCTCGCGCTGGCGTCGGCCTCCGGGCGCTGGCTGATCGCCGCCGCGGCCCTCGGCTCGGGCGTCGCCTTCCTCGACGGCTCGGTGGTGAACGTGGCCCTACCGGCGATCGGGCGGGACCTCGGCGGCGGACTGTCGGTGCTGCAGTGGGTGCTCGACGGCTACCTCCTCACCCTCAGTGCGCTGCTCCTGCTCGGCGGCGCGCTGGGAGACCGGTACGACCGGCGCCTCGTCTTCCTCGCCGGGCTGGTGGTGTTCACGATCGCCTCCGTCGGGTGCGGGCTCGCGCCGACCGGCGAGGTCCTGATCCTCGCGCGCATCGTGCAGGGCATCGGCGGCGCGCTGCTGGTGCCCAGCAGCCTCGCCATGATCGAGACGGTCATCCGCCCGGAGGATCGTGGCCGCGCGATCGGGCTGTGGGCCGGGCTCAGCGGCGTCTCGTCCGCGATCGGGCCCTTCGTCGGCGGCTGGCTGGTCGACGCCGCCTCGTGGCGCTGGGTGTTCCTCATCAACGTGCCCCTCGCCGCGGCGGCCCTGATTCTCACCGTCCGCCACGTCCCGAGTATCCGCGACGCCCGGGTGCGGGGGCCGCTCGACGTGGCCGGCGCGGCCGCCGTGACGATCGGCCTCGGCGGGGTGACGTTCGCGCTGATCGAGGCGCCGGTCCAGGGCTGGACGCCCACCGTCGTGGGGGCTCTCGTCGTCGGGCTGCTCGCGGTCGCGGCGTTCCCCGTCGTCGAGCACCGCGCCGCGGACCCCCTCGTCCCGTTGCGCCTGTTCCGCTCGTCGCAGTTCAGCGGCACGAACATCGTCACGCTCGCGGTGTACACCGGGCTCGGCGGCGCGCTGTTCCTGCTGTCGCTGCACCTGCAGGCGAACCTCGGCTACAGCGCGTTGCAGGCGGGCCTGGCGTTCGTCCCGTTCACGGCGATCATGCTGGTCCTGTCCGGCCGGATGGGGGCGCTTGCGCAACGGACGGGTCCGCGCGCGCTGATGACGGCGGGCCCGCTGGTCGCGGGCGTCGGCCTCGCGCTCCTCGTCCGGGTCGTTCCCGGCGCGACCTACTGGGGCGGGGTGTTGCCCGGGATCGTCGTCTTCGGTCTGGGCATGGCCATGACGGTCGCGCCGCTCACGGCGACGGTGCTCGAGGCCGTGCCCGCCGAGTACGTCGGCGCGGCATCGGGGGCGAACAACGCGATCTCGCGTTTCGCGAGCCTGCTCGCCGTGGCCGTCCTCCCGCTCGCGGTGGGGATCACCGACCCGAGCGGACCGTCGCTGGAGAGCGGCTTCGCCCGGGCGATGCTCGTCTCGGCGGCGCTGTGCGTGATCGGCGGCGCGGTCGCCTTCGCGACCGTGCGGAACCCCGCCGAGTCGGCTCACGCCCGCGCGTAGTCGGCACCGTCGGAGACGAACTCGGGGTGGCCGTAGGTGGCGAGGCGCCGCCGTACGAGCCCGGTGAGGTATCGGTCGACCCGTCCCGCAGGAATGGGATCTTCACACCGCGCTCGCAGACGAGGAGGCGCCCCGCGAGGAACGGGTACGTGAGCCCGACGATGCCGACGTCGACCGCCGAGAAGTCGACGCCCAGGCGGGCGGCCTCGGAGGGCTTGAAGTCGCAGAAGGCGATCGCGAAGGCGGTCTTGCTCCAGGCCTTCTCCACCCGTTCCGCGGCCCGGTCGAACGGGGTGCGCCCCGGCCGGAGGTAGGCCTCCATCGACGACCGGACCAGGGCGCCGCAGGTCTCGTCGTCGAAGTCGTCGCGCAGCAGGGCGGCCCGGCCGTTGAAGACGGCGACGATGCCCTCGGGGGTGGTCGGCAGCAGCTCCTCCGGGAGCCCGAGGAGGAAGCAGCGGTAGCGGTTGAATTCGACGATGGCGCGCTCGCCGGGGCCGAAGCCGCGCTTCGCGCGGAGCGCCTTGATCGCGATGAGGTAGCTGCCGACGGTGCCCGCCGGCATCTGGTCCACCTGCGGGATGGGGATGCCGTAGACCTCCCGGTTCCAGGCGCCCGGCCTGGTCAGCGCGTGGAAGCGCACCATCGAGTGCATCAGGCGCACCATCGCGGCGGCCTCGAAACCCTCCCGGTGGCGCTGCAGGGCGCCGGGCAGCGTGGTCACGGCGAAGAAGTTCGAGGTCTCGTTGATCCGGCGCGCCGCGCGGGCGCCGGACAGGGCGCCGGTGAGCGCCATCGGCAGCGCCGCGTAGGTGTTGAGGAAGGTGGCGAGGAAAACCCCGCGGGTGATGAACGGCGCCGTGAGGGCGGAGCCGATCCGCGCGAGGCGCGCACCCTCCTCGACGAGGTCCATGTCGACCCAGGAGGGAGTGTCCTCCATCGCGGCGACGAAGGCGCGGAGCTCCTCCGGGGCGTCCGGCACGGCGTCGATCCCCTCGTGGCAGGCGCGGCGCAGCATCGCGACCAGCGTCTTCGTGCCGTAGTGCGGCTCGAGCGAGGCGTACGGATCGGCGACCACGTCGCCGAGGAGCGTGGTGGTCGCGATGAGTTCGACGGTCCGCTCGTCGTCGAGGGTCCGCGCGCGCCGCCCCAGCCGCGGGCGCAGGGTGGACCGGACCTCGGGGTCCGCGGTGTGGCGGAAGGGCGCCGCGGTGAAATCGATCGCGCCGTACAGGCCGGGCTGCAGGGCCGCCTGGGAACGCACCCGTTCGGCGAGTCCGGGGTAGTGCCGCATGGGAACGCTCCTTAACTTTCATTCCGTAAGTACGACGATGACAGGGTGTAAGTTATCCTGTCAAGGGAATGACGCGAACTCGTATGAGCGCCACCGAGCGGCGCGAACAGATCCTCGACGTGGCGCACGACATCGTCGCCACGGAGGGCTTCCACGCGGCCACGCCCAAGCGCATCGCCGACGAGGCCGGCGTCACGCGGACGGTGCTCTACCAGCAGTTCGGTGATCTCGCGGGGCTGTTCGTCGCCCTCATCGACCGCGAGGCCGATCGGATCGGCGAGCAGTACCTCCGCGCCGTCGCCGAGGTGGCGCCCGACTCGGGCAATGATCCCTTCGTCTCGGCCTTCGAGGGTGCGGTGCGCGCCATCGACGAGAACCCCGCCGGCTGGCGGCTGTTCCTCCTGCCTCCCGAGGGGGCGCCGCCCGCCCTGCACGAGCGCCTCGCCGAATCGCGGGACGCGGTGGTCGCGTTCATGGAGCTGAGCCTGCGCAGCACTTTCCCGGGGATCGAGGATCCCGAGTACCTGGCGCGCGTGGTGCACGCGACCGCGCGGGAGCTGCTATGCCTGCACCTGACCGATCCGGACAATGCCACCGTCGAGCGGCTCACCGGCCTCATTCGCCGGCTCCGCACCTTCGCGCCGCCGCCCGCGTAGCGGGCGTCCGGCTATTCCGGCAGGAGCCGGGCGAGCAGGCGGCGGAGCGTCGCGGCCTCCTCGTCGGACAGTCGGGCGGCGAGGAGTTCGTCCTCCGCGGCGCGGATCCGCTGCTTCGCCCGGGCCTGGACCGCCGCGCCGTCGGCGGTCGCCGCCACGGTGCGGCGGCGCGCGTCGTCCGCCTGTTCGCGCGCGACGAGGCCGCGCGATTCGAGGTCGCCCAGGTGCTTGCCGAGGCGGGTGGTGTCGCGGCCGGTCCGCCGCGACAGCTCGACCTGGGAGACCGCACCGCCCCGGAGCAGCGTGGTGAGGATGGCGTACTCCCACATGGATACCCCGGTGTCGCGCAGGATCGGCTCCTCCAGCGCCAGCAGGCGGTGCCCGAGGACGCCGACCGCTTCGGCGAGGTCGGGTCCGGGCGTGGGGTCGTCTGTGACCACGATTCCTCCATGTCCTCTACCGCGGTGCACGAATATCGTCTACCGTGGTGCACGGTGCAGCTGCACCGTCGATCATTCGAACCTACGTGGAGGCCACATGGACACCGCGGATCTGGACCGCGCCGCGCGGGAGTACGCGGCCCTCCTATCGGAGGCCGCGGCGGCGGACCTCGCGGCACCCGCCGGGAAACGCACCGTCGGCGGGCTGACGGACGACCTGATCGGGCGGGTCGCGCACCTGGCCACCGCCCTCGGCGCGGGCCCGCCGTCGCCCGACGACGCGGCGGAAGGGGTGTCCGACGGTATGGGTTCCCCCGACCTCTACGGCGGAGGCTTCGAGCGCCCGTTCCGTCGCGCGATCCGGCGGCTCGGCACCGCGGCCGAAAGCGCACCGTCGGACCCGCGCACCGCGACGGACCTCGCGGCCCTGACCCGGGACATCGACGCCGGCGCGCGGGCGCTCGGGCGGGCACTGGGGCTCACCTGAATCGGCCCGACCGAACCGGACATCGGCGCGGACGGGTCGGATACGGTGAGCGAATGTCTTCGAACATCGAATCTCCCGCGGCGCCGCCCCAGCCGAAGGACGCGGCGACCGTCGTCCTCGTCCGCGACGGCGCGGACGGCATCGAGGTCTTCCTGCAACGCCGCGTGCAGCAGATGGCCTTCGCCGGCGGGATGACCGTCTTCCCCGGCGGGGGCGTGGACCCGCGGGACGGCGAGGCCGACCTCGCCTGGCAGGGCCCGGCCGCCCCGTGGTGGGCCGAGCGCTTCGGTGCCACCGAGCGCGACGCGCGCCAGCTGGTCTGCGCCGCCGTGCGCGAGACCTTCGAGGAGTGCGGCGTCGTGCTCGTCTCCGCGGCCGACGGCGGCGCGCCCGACGTGGCGGCCCTCGCGCCCGCCCGCGCCCGGCTCGAGGCCAAGGAGCTCTCCCTCGCCCAGTTCCTCCGCGACGAGGACCTCGTGCTCCGCGCCGATCTGCTGCGGCCCTTCGCGCACTGGATCACGCCGAAGAACGAGAAGCGCCGCTACGACACCCGCTTCTTCCTCGCGGCCCTGCCCGCCGGCCAGCGCGCCGACGACCGCACCAGCGAGGTCGAGGAGGCCGGCTGGCGGACCGCCGCACAGGCCCTCGCGGACTGGTCCGCGGGCCGCTGCTTCCTGCTGCCGCCCACCTGGTCCCAGCTGCGGGCCGTGGCCGAGCACCGCACCGTCGCCGAGTTGCTCGCCGCCGAGCGGGCGATCGAACCCGTGGAGCCCGAGCTGCCGCTCGGCGGCGCGATCGACTCCCTGCAGTTCGCGGAGGCCGCCGAGTACGTCGCGTCGATGCCGTCGAACATCCCGCGCCCGACGCTGTGACGACGGGGCGCGGCACCGGGGCGTAGCCCGCTATTCACCTGCGTTCTCACAGGATTCACCGACCCGCTCGGTCGCGGTTCACCGGCAGGTCGCCTGACCGGCCCACTGTGAGGTCATGAGTACACCGGGAACACTGCTCATCGGCCGGACCCCCGCACGCGAGACCCTGATCCACGGCGCCGAGTACGAGGTGGTGCTCACCACCCGCGCCGACGACGTCGACACGGTGCAGCGGCTGCGCTACGAGGTCTTCGGCTCCGAGCCGGGCTTCGAGGCCTCGATGGCCGGGGTCTCCGACGGCCGCGACGCCGACCGCTTCGACGAGTTCTGCGACCACCTCGTGATCCGGCACAAGCCGAGCGACGCGATCGTCGGCTGCTACCGGATCCTCCCGCCGCCCGGCGCGATCGCCGCAGGCGGCCTCTACCTGGCCACCGAGTTCGAGCTCGGCGCCCTCGACCACATCCGGCCGGAGACGCTCGAGATGGGGCGAGCCTGCGTGCGCGCCGACCACCGCACCGGCGGCGTCCTGTGCCTGATGTGGGCGGGCCTGCTCGCCTACAGCGACCTGCGCGGCATCCGCTACGCGATGGGCGCGGTCAGCGTCCCGATGCAGTACGAGGGGTACGGCCGCGGCGCGACGGTCCGCGCGGTCCGCGAGCTGGTCGACGCCAAGCATCGCGCCCAGTGGGTCGTCACCCCGCGCACCACGGTCGAGGAGATCACCGCGGAGCCCGCCTCCCGCCGGACCTTCCCGCCGCTCGTCACCGGCTACCTGCGGATGAACGCGGAGATCCTCGGCGCCCCGAGCTTCGACCCGGTCTTCGACGTGGCCGACTTCCCGATGATCATCGACCGCACCCGGTTCAACGTGCGGTACCTCGAACGCCTGCAGCAGGCGGCGGGAAGCCTCTAGCCGTGATCCCCGTCGCGGAACTGGCCCGGCATCCCTGGCAGCAGGTCGCCCCGTGCGACGCGGGCTGCTCCGCCGGCGAGCCGCAGGAGGCCGCGGCCTGGCTCCGGGCGGTGCGGTGGGCCGCGCTCGTCACGGTGATGGTGATGGGCCTGCTCGCGCTCGGGCTCACCTACCCGTGCGGCGCCACCACGCGCCGTGTCGTCATTCGCGGCGGTGCGCGGGCGATGCTGTGGTCCCTCGGGATGCGCGTCGAGCCGGTCGGCAACGTGCCGCTGCGCTCCCTCGTGGCCGCGAACCATCAGTCGCTGCTCGACATCGTCGCCATCGCGTCGATCGCGCCCGCCGCCTTCATCGCCAAGGCCGACATCTTCGACGTCCGCCCCGTCGCGGTGCTGATGCGCGCATTCGGCGCGATCCCGCTGCGCCGGGAGCGCCTGCGCGAGCTCCCCGGCACCGTCGACCACGTCGCGGGCCTGCTCCGCGGTGGCCGCACTGTGGCCCTCTTCCCCGAGGGCACCACCTACTGCGGCGTCCACCGAGGCGATTTCCGGCCCGCGTTCTTCCAGGCCGCGATCGACGCCCGCGCCGACGTGGTGCCCGTCTCGCTGCGGTACTCGATCCGGCTGCCCGGCCCGGCGCGCGGCGCGCGGCAGAGCACCGTCGCGGCCTACGTCGGGTCCGATACCGAGATCAGCACGCTCGCCCGTGTGATCGCCGCGCGCGGCGTCGCGGTGCGGGTGCACGCGACCGAGGTGATCGACGCCGGTCAGTGGGTCACCGCGGGCCGCGGGGCCCTCGCGGCGCGGGCCGAGGCGGCCGTCTTCGCCGATGCCGAGTTCCTCGACGCCGCCGCGCCGCTGCCGCTAGCGGCCTGAGCCCGGAAACGGGGAGGACCGCCGATATCGGTGGCGCCGCCGTCGCGCGTATTCTTGGGACGCGATGACTCCCGACCGCGAGAACCCCGTCTACCTCGACCACGCCGCGGACACCCCGATGGTGCCCGAGGCGTTGGCGGCGATGGCGCAGGCCGCGGCCCGGCCGGGCAACGCCTCCTCGCAGCACGGCTCCGGCCGCCGGGCGCGCCGCATCCTCGAGGAATCGCGCGAGTCCATCGCCCGCGACCTGGGCGCCCGGCCCTCCGAGGTGATCTTCACCGGCGGCGGCACCGAGGCGGTCAACCTCGCGGTGAAGGGCCTGTACTGGGCCCGCCGCGCCGAGAACCCCGCCGCGGTCACCGTGATCGCCTCCGCGATCGAGCACCACGCGGTGCTCGACGCGATCGAGTGGCTCGGCGAGCACGAGGGCGCCGTGGTGCGCCTGCTGCCCGTCGACCATCGCGGGCTGGTCGACCCCGCCGACCTGCGCGCCGCGCTCGACGAGGCGGCGGGCACCGTCGCGCTGGTCAGCGTGATGTGGGCGAACAACGAGGTCGGCACGCTGCAGCCGATCGCCGAGCTGGCCGCCGAGTGCGCCCGCGACGGCGTGCCGATGCACTCCGACGCCACCCAGGCCGCGGGGCACGTGCCCATCGACTTCGGCACCAGCGGCCTCGCCGTGCTCACCAACGCCGCGCACAAGTTCGGCGGCCCGCAGGGCGTGGGCACCATGCTCATCGGCCGCAGCGTCGCCCTCGTGCCGCTGGCGCACGGCGGCGGCCACGAGCGGGACCTGCGCTCCGGCACGCCCAACGTCGCGGGCGCCGCCGGCATGGCGGCCGCGCTCACCGTGGCGATCGGCCGGATGGACGAGGAGTCGCCGCGCCGCGCGGCGCTGCGCGACCGCCTCCTCGCGGGCGTCCGCGGCTTCGAGGGCGCCGTGATCAACGGTGGCGCCGCGCACGGCATCCCCGCGCTGCCGGGTATCGCCCACGTCTCCTTCGCCGGCTGCGAGGGCGACTCGCTGCTCATGCTGCTCGACGCCCGCGGCATCGAATGCGCCACCGGCTCCGCCTGCAGCGCCGGCGTCGCGCGGGTCAGCCACGTCCTCGAGGCCATGGGCGCCGATCCCGGCGTCGCGCGCGGCTCGCTGCGCTTCTCCTTCGGCCCCGAGAACACGGAGGCCGACGTCGACGCCGTGCTCGACGCCCTCGCCCAGGTCGTCGACCGCGCCCGCGCCGCGGGGCTCAGCTTCACGGGGGCCCGCTGATGCGCGTGCTGGCCGCGATGAGCGGCGGCGTGGACTCCGCCGTCGCCGCGGCGCGGGCCGTCGAGGCCGGGCACGACGTTGTCGGCGTGCACCTCGCGCTGTCCGAGGCCCCGGGCACCCTGCGCACCGGCTCGCGCGGCTGCTGCTCCAAGGAGGACGCGGGCGACGCCCGCCGCGCCGCCGACGTGCTGGGCATCCCGTTCTACGTCTGGGACTTCGCCGACCGCTTCCGCGAGGACGTGATCGACGACTTCGTCGCCGCCTACGCCGCGGGGGAGACCCCGAACCCCTGCCTGCGCTGCAACGAGAAGATCAAGTTCTCCGCGCTGGCGGAGAGGGCCTACGCGCTGGGCTTCGACGCCGTCGCCACCGGCCACTACGCGCGTCTCGAGGACGGCGAGCTGCGCCGCGCCGTCGACGCCGACAAGGACCAGTCCTACGTGCTCGCCGTGCTCACGGCCGAGCAGCTCTCCCGCGCGCTGTTCCCCGTCGGCGACACCCCGAAGCCCCTGATCCGGGAGGAGGCCGCCCGCCGCGGCCTCGCCCTGGCGGACAAGCCCGACAGCCACGACATCTGCTTCATCCCGTCCGGCGACACCCAGGCCTTCCTCGGCGCCCGCATCGGCGTGCGGCCCGGTGCCGTCGTCGACGGCGAGACCGGCGAGCGCCTCGGCGAGCACGCCGGCGTCCACGAGTTCACCATCGGCCAGCGCAAGGGCCTCGGCCTGCCCGGACCCGCCCGCGACGGCGAGCCCCGCTACGTCACGGCGATCGACGCCGCCACCGGCGACGTCACCGTGGGGCGCGGCGAGCGCCTCGACGTCACGCGCATCGTCGCCGACGGTGCCGTCTGGACCTCCGGGAGCGCACCGTCGGGCCCGGTCGAGGCGATGGTGCAGGTCCGCGCGCACGGCGGGCTCGCCCCGGTCACCGTGTCCGCCGACGGCGACCGGCTGGTCATGGACCTGGCGACGCCGCTCCGCGGCGTGGCCCCCGGGCAGGCCGCGGTGCTGTACGCGCCGGACGCCGAGCGCGGCGACCTGGTCCTCGGGTCGGGAACGATCCGCTCGACCGCGCACGACGCCGCGCATGTCTGATCCCCTCGCGCCGCTGGTCGGGGGAGTGACGGGGATCGGCTCGGTACCGGGCACGGACCCGCGCGAGGCGGCCGCCACCGTCGTCGGCGAGCTCGAGGTGCCCTTCCTGCCCGAGCTCCCGGACCGGGGGATCGGCGCCGACATGATCGGCCGCGGCGCCGGGCTCCTCGTCGACATCGGCTTCGACGTCTCCACCACCGGCTACCGGATCGGCGTCCCCGACGGGCGCGTCGCGCGGCTCACCGCCGACTACCTGGAGCGCGACTTGGACGCCTTCGAGGAGGCCTACGAGGTCGCGCGGCGACGGGGCGGCGGCCTGGTCAAGGCCCAGGTCGCGGGCCCGCTGACCCTCGGGGCCGGGCTGGAGCTGCCGAACGGCCACCGCGTGGCCCGCGACCGCGGGGCGATGCGCGACGTCGCCGCCTCGCTCGCGGAGGGCCTCATCCGGCACGTCGCCGACCTGCGGCGCCGCCTCGGTGCCGACGTGGTGCTGCAGCTCGACGAGCCCTCGCTGTGGTCGGTCGTGCACGGCACGGTTCCCGCGCTCACCAAGCTCGACCCGGTGCGCGCCGTCCCCGCGCCCGAGGCGGCCGAGATCCTCGCGTCCGTCGTCGAAGCCGTCGACGCGCCCGTCCTACTGCACCTCTGCGGCCCGATCGACTGGGACGTCGTGCGCCGCGTCCCCGTCGACGGTGCGCTGCTCGACGCGACCCGCCTGACGGCGGCCGACTACGAGGGCTTCGGCGAGCTCGCCGAGTCTCGGACCGTCGTGGGGCTCGGCCTCGCACCGGCGACACCGGCGCCGCGTCGTCGCTCGCCCGCCGACCTGGCCGCCCCGGCGATCCGCCTCTACGACGAGGTCGGCCTGCCGCGCCGCGATCTCACCCGCGCCACCGTCACCCCCGTGTGCGGTTCGCCCGGTTCGCCCGGAATTCGACCGATTCTCGACGCCTGCAAGGAGATTCGCGCCGTCTTGGCGGAGGCGTCGGCGGAGTAGCCCGTTACACTTCGGCGATGTTCCCGACCACCGGGGCAGTCGATGGTGCAGATACCGCCTGGCTGCTCGCCGCGTTCGCGCTCGTGCTGTTGATGACGCCGGGGCTCGCCCTGTTCTACGGCGGCATGGTCCGCAGCAAGAGCGTCCTCAACATGATGATGATGTGCCTCACCGCCATCCCGGTGGTGTGGCTCCTGTGGGTGGCCTTCGGCTACTCGATGACCTTCGGGCCCGACCGGGGCGGCGTCGTGGGCGACCCGACCACGTTCGCGGGCCTGCGCGGGCTGCTCGGTGCGTTCGGCGCCGACGGCTCGGACGCGGGCGCGGTGCCGCTGGTCGGGCAGGTTCCCGCGCTCCTGTTCGTCGCGTTCCAGGCGGGCTTCGCCATGGTCACCGTCGCCCTGATCGCCGGCGCGGTCGCGGACCGCATGCGGTTCGTCTCCTGGCTCGTCTTCGCCGCCCTCTGGGCGACGCTGGTCTACTTCCCGGTCGCGCACTGGGTGTTCTCGGTGCCGGGGCTGACCGCCGAGCACGGCGGCTGGATCGTCGAGAACCTCAAGGCGATCGACTTCGCGGGAGGTACCGCGGTCGAGATCAACTCCGGCGCGTCCGCGCTGGTCATGGCGCTCCTACTGGGGCGCCGCGCGGGCTGGCCGCGGGATCCGATGCGGCCGCACAACCTGCCCTTCGTCATGCTCGGGGCTGGTCTGCTGTGGTTCGGGTGGTTCGGCTTCAACGCCGGCTCGACGCTGGCGGCGAACGGCTCGGCGGCGCTGATCGTGGTGAACACCCTCGGGGCCGGCGCGGTGTCGATGGTCTCGTGGCTGATCGTCGAGAAGGTGCGGCACGGCAAGCCGACGTCCTTCGGCGCCGCGTCCGGCGTGGTGGCCGGGCTGGTGGCGATCACGCCGTCGTGCTCGGCGGTGACGCCGATCGGCGCGCTCGCGGTGGGCGCCGCCGCGGGCGCGATCAGCTCGTACGCGATCGAACTCAAGTACCGCTGGCGCTACGACGACTCGCTCGACGTGGTCGGCGTGCACCTGGTCAGTGGCGTCGTGGGCATGCTCATGATCGGCCTGGTCGGCAGCGCCTCCGCCCCGGCCGGGCGCGACGGCCTGCTGTACGGCGGCGGCGTCGATCAGCTGTGGCGGCAGGCCGTGGCGGTGGTCGCGGTCCTCGGCTACGCCATGGTGGTCACGCTGGTCATCGGCCTGGTCCTCAAGGCGACCATCGGGCTGCGGGCCGATCCGCAGCACGAGGCCGACGGCCTCGACGACGGGCAGCACGCCGAATCCGCCTACGACCTGCACGTGCGCGGCGGACGGCTCGAACCCGGACGCTGATGCGGCCGCAAAGGTATCGTGCCGCTATGACCGGATCGCACCGTTTCTCCGCCCTCGTCGTCGCCCTGATCGCCGCGGGCGCGCTCGCCGGATGCTCGTCGAACTCGGGCTCGGACGCGGCCTCCACCCCGGCCCCCGCGTCCTCCTCCACCTCGGCGCCCCCGCAGTCGGCCGCGGCGATCCCCGCGCACGTCCCCGGCACGTACGCGAACGGCGACTGGGTCGTCCGGCTCGCCGCCGACGGGACGTGGGAGGAGGACCTGCGCGGCCAGGTCAACGCCTACGGCGGCACGTACACCGTCACCGGCGACCAGGTGCTGCTCCGCGATCGGGGCGGTTCGAGCGAGACCGCCACCCTGCAGGGCGACGAGCTGCGCCTGCCCTCGATCACCCTCACGCGCCGGTAGGCGCGTTTCGCTCTCGGCGATACCTCTCGACTGCCGCACTCGGTCTGAGTAATCATGTAATCATGTAATCAGGACCGACTGAGGAGGTCTCCCATGATGGCAGGACGAGGGCCGCGCGGAGCGGCGCCGGACGCGAAGGATGCGGGCGAATGGTTCGCCGGACGGCTCCCGGAGGGCTGGTTCGACGGTCCGCCGACGGTCACCGTCGACCGCGAGGAGATCGTCGTGGTCGGCGCGCTGCCGGCCGGCGGTGAGGATTCCACCGCGCAGCGGGAGGGCCGCGCCGCGCGGTTCCGCGAGGAGACGCGCGACCAGCGGATGCGGATCGCCGACGAGGCGCAGGAGCGGTACCAGCGGCGCGTCTCCTGGGGCGTGGACACCGGATCCGAGACGATCCTCTACACCCACCAGGCGGTGCCGGTGATGACCCGCCTGCGCCAGCCCGAGCGGCTGGTGCTGGACACGCTCGTCGACGCCGGGGTGGCGCGTTCGCGCGCCGACGCGCTGGCCTGGTGCGTGCGGCTCGTCGGCGAGCACACGGAGGACTGGCTCGGGCAGCTGCGGCAGGCCATGAAGGACGTCGACGACCTGCGGGAGCAGGGGCCGCAGCTCTGATCCGACGTCAGCCCTTGTCGAGGGCGGCGATCGCGCGCTGCGGCGCGATCTGCCGGAAGCTCGCGTCCACCAGCTCGTGCACCTCGTCCCAGTCGACGACACCGATCGTCAGGTCCAGGCCGAGCCAGCCCGCGGACGCCATGTACGCCGGCAGGTAGAAGCGCTCGTCCTGTTCGAGCGCGGTGCGTTCGGCGGGATCGGCGATGAACAGCACGCTGGTGTTGCGCTGCTCGTGCGGCCGCGTGGCGGTCTTCTTCGTGCCGCCGCCGTACACCGCGAACATCTTGCCGCAGCGGAAGGTCGGGCGTCCGTGGGCGATCTTCTCGGTCGCCTCCGGGAACGCGAGCGCGATCTCTCGCACCCGGGCGAGCGCCGGATCGTCGTCGGAGAACATGATCGGATGGGGCATGCCGCCGAGCGTAGCGCTCGGCGGCATGCCCCATCCGCGCGTTCAGTCCCGATCAGGCCGCGTCGGCGGTCTCCAGGGCGTCGGTGTCGACAGTGTCCGCCTCCGGCTCGACGGTGGCTTCCGCCGCCGCCGTCGCGGGCGCCTCGGCGGCGGGCTCCGGAGACGTCTCCGTCTCCGGCGACGCCGTGGATCCGGTCGACGGGGCGTCGGGAGCAACCGTCTCGGACGCCTCGACGGCAGGGGTGCCCGTCGACCCGGACCCCGCCGCGGTGGCGGGATCCGCGGACGCGCCGCCGGAGGTCACCACGGTCTCCTGGGCGTCGTCGGCCGGGGCCGCGAGCGCCGCGGCCACGACCGGGGCCTCGGGCGCGGAGGGCTTCTCAGCGGCCGGCTTTCCGCCGCCGAGCGCCTGCTGCGCCAGCGGGATGAGCGTGCCGATCCGCTCGACGTCGTCCTTGATGGTCACGCTCTTGATCCAGCTGTCGAGGGCGGTGAAGGGCGCGAACGGCATGATCGGCACGGTGCCGAGGCCGAACGGATTGGCCAGCTCGATCAGTCCGACGCTGGGGAGCAGGCTGGGCGCGGCACCGTCGATCCGGGTGATGGTGGGCAGGCCGAGGTAGTTCGGACGCATCGTGCCGTTGACCTCGGCGGCCGGGAACACGGTGAGACGGTATCCCAGCCAGTCCACGGTGATCGGCGCGCGGAGGCCGTAGTCGCTGGTGAGCAGGTACCGCGTGGTGCTGCCCGTCTCGGTGGTGGTGACCTCCTGGGTGAAGCGGACGAAGTCGTTGGTGAGCTTGAGCCGCTTCTCCTCGGAGAACAGCGCATCCAGGACCTCCTTGGCCACTGGATTCTGGAGCAGTGCGGCCAGCTCCGCCGGCGGGACCTTGCTGAGGTCACCGCCCGCGAGAGCGGTCAGCACCTGCAGGGCGCCCGGCGTGAGTCCCCGGCTGAGCAGGTTGCCGCTGCCGAGGAACAGGGAGGTGGGATCCGTGAGGCCCCACGACGTCTGCCGGCTCTGGCCGACGGTGGGGGCCCGCAGGTCCTTGTAGTAGTCGAACAGGCCGAGCGTGTTGGAGCACTCGCCGAGGCCGGACGCCGACGCGGACGTGGAACCGCCGAGGCAACTGACCTCCTTGAGGTCCGGGAGCTTCAGGTTCTGCGCGAGCTCCATCGCGCTGGTGATGGATGTGATGTCGACCCCCGCCGGCAGCATGTTGAACTGCGCCAGCAGGTCGAGCACCTTCGAATTCTTGATCTTGTCGAAGTTCAAGGGGGAGCCGAACCAGTCCAGCCCCAGCGTGCTCGTGTTCATGTTGAGCGCCAGGGCGAGGCCGAGGCTCGCGGTGGCCTGCGACGTCGCGCCGGCCCCGTCCGCGCCGGCGAGCGCGAGGGCGAGCTTGTTCCTCGTCTCCGCGATCGCGGTGCCGCCGTAGCGCGAGAGGGCGAACGAGTAGCCGCTGCCGAGGATCGTCGACGAGCCGGACGGGCCGGGGCTGAACTCGAGCACCGTCGGCTTCGTGTAGTCGTAGGTGCGGCCGGACAGCTGCCCGGCGATCCTCAGTGCCTCGGTGCGCGTCGCGAGGTTGCCGTCGACCGTGCGGTACTTCCAGCCGCCCCAGCAGATGATCGTGGCTCCGCTCTCGCAGTAGCGCTCCTGGACCGGCTTGTACGGCAGCGCGGCGGCCGCGGCGACGTCGGCGAGGGTCTTGTACCGCCCGATCGCGGTGGGATCCATGTCCTTGAGGCCGATCGCGCCGAGGCCGATCGCCATCAGGCCCGTCGGCTTGACGGACAGTGCGCTCAGGATGCCGAAGGGGGTCTGCTCGCCGAGGGGGATGGTGGCGATGACGATCCACTTGTCCGGGCCGAGGTTGATCGTGATCTGATCGGCGACGGCGGCGAGGTCCACCCTCCCGGGGAGCACGATCGCTGCGCCGGTGCCGGTGGACCCGCTGCAATCGGTGCCGGACCCGCCGCCTCCCGTGCCGAGCCCGCCCGTCCGGCACGACGCGACGATCGTCGCGACGGCGGAATTGTCGAGGAGCGTGAGCAACTTCTGGACGTCGATCCCACTGAGGTCGGGATTCTCGCCGGTCAGCTTGGTGATGTCGATGCCGTAGTCGCGGAGGTTGACGCCGCCGATGATGATGTCGCCCTGCTGGCTCGCGGTCCGGGCGGCCGCGGCGGCGGCCGAGGCACCGGGCGCTGCTGTCGCCATCGGCGCACCCACGGTGCCGATGAGCGCGGTGGTCGCCGCCGCGGCGACGAGGCCGGTTCGCCATGCCGAGGTGCGCCGATTCATCCGATGACTGGCGGCGCGGGTCGCGCGGCGAGTGGCGCGGTTCGGCTGCAGGTCCGGCGAAGCAGAAGATTTCCCGATCATCATGTGGGTTTCCTTGTTCTTGAAACTACCCAGGTCAATGGTGGCGACAACGTGTATCTTCCGGGACAGGACGTTAACGCAAAACGTGACTGGTGTCACGTTTTCTCCGATTGACACTCTGTCGAGGATGGACGTCGTCGTGGTGAATCCATCGGACTTCTGTGCGTTCTCGGATTGAAACATGTTCTAATTCGATGATGCGGGAACACGGCGTACGCACGGGAATCGTTCAGTTCACCTCCGACCGGGGCTTGACGCCCCAGCGGCTCGCGCCGCTGATCGAGGCGGCGGGTTTCTCGTCCTACTTCGTGCCGGAGCACGGCCACATCCCCACCCGGCGCGACGCGGCGCACCCTGGCACCGGCACCGCGGAGCTTCCCGACGACCGCTACCTCCGCACCCTCGACCCGTGGACGACGCTGGCGGCCGCGGCCGCGGTGACCGAGCGGATCGAGCTCGCGACGGCCGTCGCCCTTCCCGTGCAGGCCGATCCGATCACGCTCGCCAAGACGATCGCCACCGTCGACCACCTCTCGAACGGGAGGGTCGCGCTCGGCGTCGGCTTCGGCTGGAACCTCGACGAGCTCGCGGACCACGGTGTGCCCGCCGGTCGGCGCCGGACCATGCTCCGCGAGTACCTCGAAGCGATGCGCGCGCTGTGGCGCGACGAGGAGGCGCAGTACGACGGCGAGTTCGTCTCCTTCGGTCCCAGCTGGGCGTGGCCCAAGCCGGCCGGATCGGTGCCCGTGCTCGTCGGTGCGGGCGCCACCGACAAGAACTTCACCTGGATCGCGAAGAACGCCGACGGTTGGATCACCACCCCGCAGGACCGGGGGATCACCGACGCCGCCCGCCGGCTCGCCGAGGTGTGGCGGGAGCACGAGCGCGACGGTGCGCCCCGCATCGTCGCGCTCGACGGCCGTCCCGACGGGGACCGGCTGGCCCGCTGGGGCGAGGCCGGCGTCACCGACGTGCTGTACCCCGCGGTCGACTCCGACGAGGCCGCCGCCGGCGAGTACCTCCGCCGGCTGGCCGACGCCGTCGGCGCAGCGGCCGACTGACCGCGGCCGATTGACCGCGGCCGGCTGACGACAGGAGCGCCGACCGGCGTGGAGCCGCGACGACTCGTCAGTGCCAGCGACTAATCTTCAGGGCATGTCGAAGGAGCTGACCGAGGACGACCGCCGCGCATGGCAGGAACTCGCGGAGGAGGTGCGCGGGCACCAGTTCCGGTACTACGTGCAGGACGCGCCCGTGCTGTCCGACGGGGAGTTCGACGCGCTGCTGCGCCGCCTGCAGGAGATGGAGACGGCGTTCCCGGAGCTCGCCGTCGCGGACTCACCCACCAAGCTGGTGGGCGGCGGCTTCTCCACGGAGTTCACCGCGGTCGACCACCTCGAGCGGATGATGAGCCTCGACAACGTCTTCGACGAGGGCGAGCTGCGCGACTGGATCGCCCGCGTGCAGAAGGACGTCGGCGGCGAGGTCGTCTTCCTCACCGAGCTGAAGATCGACGGCGTCGCCCTGAACCTGGTGTACGAGAAAGGCTCCCTGGTCCGCGGAGCCACCCGCGGGGACGGCCGCACCGGCGAGGACGTCACGCTCAATGCGCGCACCCTGCGGGACGTGCCGCACGTGCTCACCCCGTCGGACGAGTTCCCGATCCCCGAGGTGCTCGAGGTGCGCGGCGAGGTCTTCTTCCGCCTCGCCGACTTCGAGGAGCTCAACGCCGGTCTCGTCGCGGAGGGCAAGCCGCCCTTCGCCAATCCCCGCAACTCCGCCGCCGGGTCGCTGCGCCAGAAGAACCCGCAGATCACGTCCCGGCGGCAGCTCGGAATGATCTGCCACGGGCTGGGCCGGATCCAGGGGGAGTGGTCGCCGTCGTCGCTGCACGACGCGTACCGCGCGCTCGCGGCCTGGGGGCTTCCCGTGTCGGCCCATACGAAGCAGGTATCGGGTGCCGACGCGGTGGTGGAGCGCGTCTTCTACTGGGGCGAGCACCGGCACGACCCGGAGCACGAGATCGACGGCCTCGTGGTGAAGGTCGACGAGATCACGCTGCAGCGCCGCCTCGGCGCCACCTCGCGCGCGCCGCGCTGGGCCATCGCCTACAAGTACCCGCCGGAGGAGGTGACCACGAAGCTGCTCGACATCCGCGTCAACGTGGGCCGCACCGGCCGGGTCACGCCGTACGCCTACATGGCGCCGGTCACCGTCGCGGGCTCGACCGTCGAGTTCGCGACGCTGCACAACCCCTCCGAGGTGGAGCGCAAGGGTGTGCTGATCGGCGACACGGTCACCATCCGCAAGGCGGGCGACGTGATCCCCGAGGTCCTCGGGCCGGTCGTGGACCTGCGGGACGGCTCGGAGCGGGCTTTCGTCATGCCCGTCACCTGCCCGGAGTGCGGGGCTACCCTCGCCCCCTCGAAGGAGGGCGACGCCGACATCCGGTGCCCCAACACGGAGACCTGCCCGGCCCAGCTCCGCGAACGGCTCTTCTACCTCGCCGGGCGCACGTGCTTCGACATCGAGGGGCTGGGCTACGAGGCGGCCTCCGCGCTCACCGCCTCGCCGGTGCTGCACAACGAGGGCGACGTCTTCGGGCTCACCGAGGAAAGCCTGCTGCAGGTCCCGCTGTTCACCAACGACGGCGGCACCCTCTCGGCGAACGCGCTGCGCCTGCTCACCAATCTCGATGTGGCCAAGAACAAGCCGCTGTGGCGCGTCCTCGTTGGCCTGTCCATCCGGCACGTGGGTCCGTCGGCCGCCCGTGCCCTCGCGCAGGAGTTCGGCAGCCTCGACGCGATCGCGGAGGCCGACGTCGACCGGCTCGCCGAGGTCGACGGGGTGGGGCGCACGATCGCCGAGGCCGTGATCGACTGGTTCACCGTCGACTGGCACCGCGAGATCGTCGAGAAGTGGCGCGCCGCCGGCGTGCGCCTCGAGGACGAGCGGGACGAGTCGGTGCAGCGCACCCTCGAGGGCCTGTCCATCGTGGTCACCGGGTCGCTCCAGAACTACTCGCGAGACGAGGCCAAGGAGGCGATCCTGGTGCGCGGCGGCAAGGCCGCGGGAAGCGTCTCGAGGAAGACGGCCTTCGTCGTGATCGGTGACGCGCCCGGTTCCAAGGCCGACAAGGCGGAGCAGCTGGGCGTGCAGATCCTCGATGAGGACGGCTTCACCACCCTCCTGACGGAGGGGCCGGACGCGGTGCGGCCCCCGTCGGCCGAGGAGTCGGTCGCCGAGGGGCCGGCGGCGGAGTGAGTGTCGGGGCATGAGCGCCTCGCCCGCGGTGGGCCGCGCCCTCGACATCCTGCTGCTCCTGGCCGGAAAGCCGGGGCCGGTGTCGGCGGCCGTCCTGGCGCGGGAGCTCGACCTGCCGCGGTCGTCGGTGTACCACATCCTGACGGTGCTGCAGGACCGCGGCTTCGTGGTGCACCTGCCCGAGCAGCAGGGCTACGGGCTGGGCGTCACGGCCTTCGAGATCGGTTCCGCCTACCTGCGGCACGCCCCGCTGGAGCGCCTCGCGCAGCCGATCCTGCACCGGCTGGCCATCCAGCTGGGGCAGGCCGTGCACCTGGGCGTGCTGCACGGCAATGAGACGCTGTACCTGCTCAAGGAGCGGCCCTCGTCGGGCCCGGCGGCCGAGGTCTCGCTCATCACCGACGTCGGCGTGCGGCTGCCGGCGCACCTCACCGCCAACGGCCGCGCGATCCTGGCCGCCCTCCCCGACGCGCAGGTGGCGGCGCTGTACACGCGCTCGTCGGCGCTGGTGAGCCGCACCGGCCGCGGACCGCGCTCGCTCGCGGAGCTGCGGCGACTCCTCGCGGAGACGCGCGAGCGGGGCTGGGCCGACGAGGTGGAGGACGTCTCCCCGGGTCTGCGGTCCGTGGGCGCGGCGGTCTTCGACCACAGCGGGCACCCGGTCGCGGCGCTCTCGACCACGTGGCGCCGGCACCTGGCCCTGCCCGAGCCCGGCACCGTCGGGGAGGTACTGCGGGAGGGCGCGGCCCGGCTGACGGCCCGGATCTCCGGGCGCGCGCCGGAGTAGCCGCGGCTACGCGTCGAAGACGCCCTCGAGCCGGTACCGGGTGCCGGGGTGCAGGAGTCGGGCGACCGAGACGACGCGGTCGCGGGACCAGGTGCGCCGCCGGATCATCAGGCCCGCCTCGTTCTCGCCGAGCTGCAGCAACCGGCGCTGTTCCGCGGTCGGCGTGACCGCCTCCACGACGTGCTCGCCGCGCATGAGCGGGGCGATCTCCATGAGGTAGTCGTGCGGAGTGCGGCGGGTGAAGTCCTGTCGCAGGTAGTTCGGCACCTCCGCGGCGACCACGAGGCGGTCCTCGAGCTGGATCGCCCGGTCGTCCTCGAAGTGCACCAGCACCGAGTGGAAGACGTCGGCGCCCTCGGGGACGTCGAGGTCCGCAGCGGTGCGCGGATCCGCGGATTCCGCTGTCAGGGTGCGCACTTCGGCGCGGTGCCGGTGCCCGCGCGCCGCCACCTCGTCGGCGATGGAGTGCACCTCGAACAGGGCGGAACTCGCCTTCGGCTTCGCGACGAACGACCCGACGCCGGCGGTGCGCACGACGAGGCCCTCCGCGGTCAGCTCGCGCAGCGCGCGGTTCACCGTCATCCGGGACAGGCCGAGCGACGTGGCGAGCAGGGTCTCCGCGGGCAGCTGCTGGCCCTCGGTCCAGTGCCCGCTGGCGATCTGCTCCACGACGAGATCCTTGAGGCGGCGGTACGCCGGTCCGGGGAGTCGCTGCGCACGATAGAGCGAAGCGACCTCCGTGTCCGCAATCGTCACCGTCGAACCTCCTCGGTGAGCACACTACCCGGCGGGCCGCCCGCAGATGGTGTCTCGGATGCGAGACATGACGGTGCCGTGCCTGGCCGCAGTGGGTGGATGCCGTGTGTCATGGATCACGACAGCACTTCCGTCCCCTCGAGAGGACTCGCCTCCATGACTCACGACTTCTCCGCCGGCGCCCGTCCCGTGCGCGCCCCGCACGGCCTCGAGCTCTCCTGCCGCGGCTGGCAGCAGGAGGGCGCGATGCGCATGCTCATGAACAACCTCGACCCCGAGGTGGCGGAGCGCCCGGACGACCTCGTGGTCTACGGCGGCACCGGCCGCGCCGCCCGCAGCTGGGCGGCCTTCGACGCCATCGTGGCCACCCTTAAAACCCTCGCCGACGACGAGACCCTGCTGGTCCAGTCCGGCAAGCCCGTCGGCGTCTTCCGCACGAACGAGTGGGCGCCGCGCGTGCTGCTCGCCAACTCGAACCTGGTGGGCGACTGGGCGAACTGGGAGCACTTCCGGCACCTCGAGGCCGAGGGCCTGATGATGTACGGCCAGATGACGGCCGGCTCGTGGATCTACATCGGCAGCCAGGGCATCCTGCAGGGCACCTACGAGACCTTCGGCGCCGTCGCACGCAAGCGCTTCGGCGGCACCCTCGCGGGCACCATCACCCTCACGGCCGGCGTGGGCGGCATGGGCGGCGCGCAGCCCCTCGCGGTCACCATGAACGACGGTGTCGCGATCTGCGTCGACGTCGACGAGTCGCGCATCGATCGCCGCATCGCCCACGGCTACCTGGACACCAAGGCCGCCACCCTCGACGAGGCGCTGGAGCTGGCGATCGCCAAGCGCAACGCCCGCGAGCCGCTGTCGATCGGCCTGGTGGGCAACGCCGCCGAGGTGTTCCCGGAGCTGCTCGCGCGCAAGGCCCCGATCGACATCGTCACCGACCAGACCTCCGCGCACGACCCGCTGTCCTACCTGCCCGTCGGCATCGCGGTCGAGGACTGGCAGAAGATGGCGGAGAAGGACGCCGCGTACTTCACCGAGGAGTCGCAGAAGTCGATGGCCGCGCACGTCGAGGCGATGGTCGGGTTCAAGGACGCCGGCGCCGAGGTCTTCGACTACGGCAATTCGATCCGCGACGAGGCGCGTAAGGGCGGCTACGACCGCGCCTTCGAGTTCCCCGGCTTCGTGCCCGCCTACATCCGCCCGCTGTTCGAGGAGGGCCTCGGCCCGTTCCGCTGGGCCGCGCTCTCCGGCGACCCCGAGGACATCGCCAAGACCGACAAGGCGATCCTCGAGCTCTTCCCCGAGAACGAGCACCTCAAGCGGTGGATCACCATGGCCGGCGAGAAGGTGCATTTCGAGGGCCTGCCCGCCCGCATCTGCTGGCTCGGCTACGGCGAGCGGCACCGCGCCGGCGTCAAGTTCAACGAGATGGTCGCCGCGGGCGAGATCGGCCCCCTGGCCATCGGCCGCGACCACCTCGACTCCGGCTCCGTCGCCTCGCCGTACCGCGAGACCGAGGCCATGGCCGACGGCACCGACGCCGTCGCCGACTGGCCCCTGCTCAATGCGCTGGTCAACACCTCGTCGGGTGCGTCCTGGGTGTCCATCCACCACGGCGGCGGCGTCGGCATGGGCCGCTCGATCCACGCCGGCCAGGTGTGCATCGCCGACGGCACCGCACTCGCGGCGCAGAAGCTGGAGCGGGTGCTCACCAACGACCCGGGCATGGGCGTGATCCGCCACGCCGACGCGGGCTACGAGTACGCGAACGAGGTCGCCCGCGAGCGCGGCGTCCGCATCCCCATGCAGGAGAACTGATGTCGTCCGGCTGGACCGTCGTCGACGGCATCGGCTCGCTCGTCACCAATGACCCCGAGGCGGGGGAGGGGCGGCTCGGGCTGATCCGCGACGCCGCCGTCGTCATCGGCGACGGTGCCGTCCAGTGGGTCGGCCCGTCGGCCCGCGTGCCCGACGGTGCCGCGGGCACGCGCATCGATGTCGAGGGCCGCGCGGTGCTCCCGGGGTTCGTGGACAGCCACTCGCACACCGTCTTCGGCGGCGACCGGGCGGAGGAGTTCGCGGCCCGGATGACCGGCGCAGCGTACGGCGCCGGCGGCATCCGCACCACGATCGCCGCGACCCGTGCCGCCTCCGACGAGGCGCTGTCGGCCAACGCCGCCCGGCTCGCGGCCGAGGCGCGGGCGCAGGGCACGACCACGCTGGAGATCAAGACCGGGTACGGCCAGACGGTACGCGACGAGTCGCGGAGCCTGGACGTGGCGGCGGGCGTCTCCGACGAGGTGACGCTGCTCGCCGCGCACGTCGCGCCGCCCGAATACGCGGGGCGGCAGGATGATTACGTAGCGATGGTCGTCGATGAGATGATCCCGGCATGCGCGCCCCGGGCGAAGTGGATCGACGTCTTCTGCGAGGAGGGCGCCTTCACGGAGGAGCAGTCCCGCGCGGTGCTCACGGCCGGCATGGCCGCGGGACTGGTGCCGCGCGTGCACGGCAACCAGCTCTCGTACGGCGCGGGCGTGCGGCTCGCGGTCGAGCTGGGCGCCGCCTCGGTGGATCACGTCACCTACACCACCGACGCCGACGTCGAGGCCCTCGCGGGCGGGAGCACCGTGGCGACGCTGTTGCCGGGCGCGGACTTCAGCACCCGCAACAAGTACCCCGACGCGCGGGCGCTGCTCGACGCGGGCGTCACCGTCGCCCTGGCGGCCGACTGCAACCCGGGCACGAGCTACACCACGAGCATCCCGTTCTGCATCGCGCTCGCGGTGCGGGAGATGCACATGAGCCCGGACGAGGCCGTATGGGCCGCCACCGCCGGCGGCGCGGCCGCGCTGCGGCGCACCGACGTCGGGGCCGTGCGCGTCGGCATGCGGGCCGACCTGACGGTGCTCGACGCCCCGTCGCACCTGCACCTGGCCTACCGGCCCGGCGTGCCGCTGGTCTCCCGGGTGTTCTCGGCCGGAGTCGAGCGATGACGGACCGGGCACCGTCGGCCTGGACGGGGCGCGACGACGGTCCCGGCGCGGAGCACCGGCGCTGGCACTCCGCGATGGCTTCCGGCCCGGTCCCAGGAGCGACCGCGCTGATCGGCTTCGCGAGCGACGCCGGCGTGGTGCGCAACCTCGGCCGGCCCGGCGCCGCCGCGGGCCCGGCCGCGCTGCGCGGCGCCCTCGGAACGCTCGCGCTCGCAGCCGATCCGGGGATCACCGACCTCGGCGACGTGGTCGTCACCGGCGACGACGATCTCGAGGCGGGGCAGGCGCGGCTCGGCGCGGAGGTGACGTCGGTGCTCGACGACGGCGGTCTCCCGGTGGTCCTCGGCGGCGGCCACGAGGTCGCCTACGGCAGCTATCTCGGCATCGCGGACTCGCGGCTCGTCGCCGACGGCGCGCGCCTCGGCGTCCTGAACCTGGACGCGCACTTCGATCTTCGTGTCGCGCCGCGGCCCAGCTCCGGCACTCCGTTCCGGCAGATGGCGGAGCGGGAGGCGTCCCTCGGGCGACGACTCGACTACGCCGTCGTGGGGATCTCGCAGCCGGGCAACACCCGAGCGCTGTTCGACGAGGCCGAGCGCCTCGGTGTGCGGTACCTGCTCGACGACGAGTGCGGCGTGCTGTCGATGCCCGCCGTGGAGCGCTTCGTGCAGGAGTTCCTCGGCGGGATCGACGCGCTCTACCTCACGATCGACCTCGACGTGCTGCCCGCGGCCGTCGCCCCCGGCGTCTCCGCGCCCGCGGGCCTGGGGGTACCGCTCGAGGTGATCTCGCGGGTGTGCGACGTGGTGGCCGCGAGCGGCAAGCTCCGCCTCCTCGACGTCGCCGAGCTCAACCCGTCGCTGGATGTCGACAACCGCACGGCCCGCACCGCCGCCCGCCTCATCCACCGCATCGTCACCCGCCGCTGAGAGTCCGTCGCGATGGCATCGCCCCGCTCCAGTCGGAGTGAGGGGCGATCGCGACAGCCATGCGTGCCGCGCATGGCGTGAAATGCGCTGTTCATAGACTGTTTCTCCGAGTGAGGCTATGCGCCAGGCGCATAGCCTCACTCGCGCGTGCCGCGGATCTCGCCCGCACCGGTAGCCGTCCCCCGCGCCGCACCGATTCCCCCGTCCGGCGTTTCGTCCCCCGTCGCACGACGCGCGTCCGGTGGGGGCTCGGCCGTCCCCCGCGCGGCGCCGATTCCCCCATCGAACGCCGGCTCTCCCACGCTGAACGCCGGATCCTCGACGTACGCCTGCTCGCGCGAGCGCGCGAGGCGGCGACGCCTCGCCGCAGCCGAATGGGGCCATGCGCCGCGCGCATGGCCCCACCCTCACATCATGGATCTCACCAGCGGAAACGCGGCCATGCGTGGCACGCATGGCCGCCGCGAGCGACTACACGTGCCGCCGAAGCGCCGCAACTGCCGTGCCCCGCTCCGCCGCGCCCCCGCCCCGCACCGTCGCGCCCTCCGGGCCCAGGCAGCCGGCTCAGGCCAGCTCGCCCGCGACCTGCTCCGCCGCGGCCACGAGCGCGCCGGACGCGGCGAGCTCGACGACGGCCTCGATCTCGGGGGCGAGGTAGCGGTCCGTACCGGGCCCCTCGACGCGGCTGCGGATGAGGTCGCGGACCGCGCCGGTCGGGGCGGCGGGCTGCAGCGGCGCGCGCATGTCGATGGCGCGGGCCGCGGTCAGCGCCTCGATCGCCAACACGCGGGTCAGGCCGTCGATCGCGCGGCGCAGCTTGCGCGCCCCGGACCAGCCCATCGACACGTGGTCCTCCTGCATCGCGGAGGAGGGGATCGAGTCGACCGACGACGGCGCCGCGAGGCGCTTGAGCTCGGAGACGATCGCGGCCTGCGTGTACTGGGCGATCATGTGGCCGGAGTCGACGCCCGGGTCGTCCGCGAGGAACGGATTCAGCCCGTGGTTGCGGGCCTTGTCCAGGAACCGGTCCGTGCGCCGCTCGCTCATGGACGCCACGTCGGCGGCGACGATGGCGAGGAAGTCGAGCACGTACGCGACGGGTGCGCCGTGGAAGTTGCCGTTCGACTCCACTCGGCCGTCGAGGGTGATGACGGGGTTGTCCACGGCGGCGGCCAACTCGTAGCCGGCCACGGTCTCGGCGTGCGCGACGGTGTCGCGGGCGGCGCCGGTGACGATGGGGGCGCACCGCAGCGAGTAGGCGTCCTGCACCACGGTGGTGTCTTCGCGGTGGCTCGCGACGATCGGCGAGCCGTCGAGCAGGCGCGTCATGTTCGCGGCCGCGACGGCCTGGCCGGGCTGCGGCCGCAGGGCCTGCAGATCGGCGGCGAAGACGCGGTTGGTGCCCATGAGGCCCTCGACGCTCATCGCCGCGGTGATGTCGGCGAGCTTGAGCAGGCCGCGCAGGTCGTGGCAGGCCATGACGAGCATGCCGAGCATGCCGTCGGTGCCGTTGATGAGGGCGAGGCCCTCCTTCTCCTCGAGCACCACGGGCTCGATCCCGGCGGCGGCCAGAGCCTCCGCGGCGGGGACGAGCGCACCGTCGGCCGTGCGGACCGTGCCCTCGCCGATCACCGCGAGCGCGCAGTGCGCCAGCGGCGCGAGATCGCCGGAGCAGCCCAGGCTGCCGTACTCGTGCACGACAGGGGTGATGCCGGCGGTGAGCAGCGCCGCGTAGGCCTTCGCGACCTCGGGGCGCACGCCGGTGCGGGCGGTGGCGAGGGTGGAGAGTCGCAGCAGCATGAGGCCGCGGATCACCTCGCGCTCGACTTCCGGCCCGGAGCCGGCGGCGTGCGAGCGGATAAGGCTGCGCTGCAGCTGCTTGCGCAGCTCGGTGGGGATGTGCCGGGTGGCGAGTGCGCCGAAGCCGGTGGACACGCCGTAGACGGGCTCCGGGCTGTCGGCGAGCGCGCGGATGTGCGCGCGGGTCGCGGCCATCGCGTCCAGCGACTCCTGCGACAGCTCCACGGCGGCGCCCTCGCGGGCGACCCGCAGGACGTCCTCGGGGCTGACGGGGCCGAGGCCGACGGTGACGGTGCTCATCAGATCTTCTCCATTTCGATCTTCGGGGTGCGGGGGAGGAGGCGGAACGCGACGGCCAGGATGACCAGCCAGGCCGCGCCGACGTAGAGGGCCACGCGGGTGTCCGCGTGGAAGGCGAGCAGGACGGTGACGAAGACGAGGAAGGCCATCGTGATCAGCTGGCCGTAGGGCCACAGCGGTACGGGGAACTTCAGGCCCGCTTCCTGTTCGGGCGTCATCGAGCGGCGCGCCTTGTACTGCGCGGCCAGGATCATCAGCCAGACGAAGATGGTGGCGAAGGTGGCGATCGAGGCGATCACCGCGAAGACGTTCTCGGGGATCAGCCAGTTCAGGACGACGCCCACGAGCAGCGCTCCGGCCATGATGACCACGGTGAGATACGGGACGCCGTTCCGCGAGACCTTGGTCAGTGCCTGCGGTGCCTGCCCGCGCTGCGCCATGCCGTAGAGCATGCGGCCGGCGCCGAAGACGTCGCTGTTGATCGCGGAGAGCGCCGCGGTGATGACGACGACGTTGAGGACCGCCGCCGCGGGGCCGACGCCCAGCGCCTCGAAGATCTGCACGAACGGGCTGCGGTCCTTGGTGATCTCGTTCCACGGGATGATCGTCATGATCACCGCGAGGGTGAGCACGTAGAACAGCAGGATGCGGATCGGCACCGTGTTGACGGCGCGGGGGATGGTCTTCTCGGGATCCTTCGCCTCACCGGCGGTGATGCCGATGATCTCGCTGCCGCCGAAGGCGAAGATGACGATGGCGAAACAGCCCAGGAAGCCGCCGAGACCGGTGGCGAAGAAGCCGCCGTTCGACCACAGGTTGGACACGCCCTGCGAGGTGTCGTGCAGGCCGAAGCCGAAGATGAGGACGGCGATGCCGCCGGCGATCATCGCGATGATCGCGGCGATCTTGATCAGGGTGAACCAGAACTCGAGCTCGCCGAAGGTCTTGACGCCCACCAGGTTCACGGCGGCGATGAAGAAGATGATCGACAGCACCCAGATCCAGCGCGGTACGTCGGGGAACCAGAAGCCCATGTACACACCGAACGCCGTGACGTCGGCGAGCGCGACGACGATCATCTCGAAGATGTAGGTCCACCCGGTCATGAAGCCCGCGAGGGGGCCGAGGTTCGCGGAGGCGAACTCGCCGAAGGAGCCGGCGACGGGGTTGCGCACGGCGAGTTCGCCGAGGGCGCGCAGCACGATGTAGATCGCGGCACCGCCGATGATGTACGCGACGAGGACCGCGGGCCCGGCGGACTGGATGGCGGACGCGGACCCGTAGAACAGGCCCGTGCCGATCGCGGAGCCGAGGGCGATGAAGCGGATGTGGCGCGCGGACAGGCCGCGGACCAGGGTGGAGCCGAGGTCGCTCACGGGGACTCCTTAGCAGGCGAGCGGAGGTGTGTGGCGGATCACACCCGCTATGTATAGCGCTGTCTATACAAATGCGCAAGGCCCTGGCCTGGGTGAATCCGACATCGCGGCACTTAGCGGACCAGCACCGTCGCCACGATGCCCGCGAGGTAGCCCAGCCGGGCCACCTCGGACGGGCGGAAGTCGGGGCCTCCCGGGCGGCCGACGAGGACCACCTTGCCGATCGCGCCCAGCGGTGCTGCGGCCAGCTTGGTGTCGAGTTGCTGCCAGGCCTCCGGCACCCAGTCCGCCTCGGCGTCGAGTTCGACGGGCCCGCTGAGCGGCAGGAAGTCGAGATGCTCGGGCGGGGTCTCCGGCAGTCCCGACGAGCCGAAGACCGGCCACGGCGTGTCCGCGGTGTTGCTCAGCACCGCGCACCAGCCCACCCGCAGCACGCGCGGCACCTGATCCGCCAGCATCTGCAACTGGTCGTGCCCGGCCCCGGCCACGTGATCGATGAGCTCGAGCTCGCGGTGGGTGTCCAGGACGTCGGCGTACGGGCGGATCGAGTCGACGGTGATGCCGTCCAGGGCCTCCGCCGCGGTGATCAGGGTGTCCGGCAGCGACTGCGGTCCGAGGTCGACGACGATGTCGTCGACGGCGAAGCCCTCGCCGCGCTCCACGACGTCGAGCGAGAGGATGTCGGCGCCCACCGAGCCGAGGGCCACGGCCAGGGAACCCAGGCTGCCGGGACGGTCGGTGAGGCGGACACGCAGGAGGTAGGACACGCCTCCGATTGTGGCACCCGGCCCAGCGTCGCGCTGACCCGCCCGGGCGCGGCCCGTCGCCTGTGACGGCGCGGTCGGGACGTCGCGAACATCACACCGCCTCGGTTGGTGTCGCGGACCGTCGGCCCTGACACTGGTACGCATGCCCCATACCGAGACCCGGTCGGAGGCAGGAGCGGCCCACAAGGCCTCGCTGACCTCCGTCGCCCGACGCATCGCCCCCGGCCGTGAACACGAATTCCTGGCCTGGACCGACGCGGGAATCGCCCTGGCCCGTACCTACCGCGGCTTCCTGGGCGGCGGGTGGGTCCGCTCGGCGGACGACCTCGAGCTCTACTTCGTGATCTACCGCTTCGCCTCGGACGAGGAGCTGGACGACTGGCAGCGCTCCCGGGTGCGCAAGCACTGGCTGGAGCGGTGCGAGGGCCTCGCCGTCGAGACCGCCACGCACCGCCTGTCCGGGATCGAGGGCTGGTTCTCCCCGCAGTCCGACGGTGCCGGCCCCGTCGCGGCCCCCGTGGCGAAGGTTCCGCCGCGGTGGAAGCAGGCCGTCGCCATCTGGCTGGGCTTCTTCCCGCTATCGCTGCTGATCAACTTCCTGGTGCTCCCGCACCTGACGTTCCTGCCCGCGCACGGCTGGGGCCTTGTCGGCCGCACCCTGATCGCGACGCTGATCAACACCCCGCTGATGGTCTTCCTGGTGCTGCCGTGGGTGACCGCGCGGATCAAGCCGTGGCTGGAGCGCCGCTCGCTCACCTGATCTCGAGCTGAGCAAGAACGGTCAAGCGGCGGCGGGTCCGGGCGGTCGATACTGGTTCCCATGTCCGAACCCGCCGATCCGCTGCGCCGACTCCTCGACGCCGTCCTCGCCGATCCGCACGAGAGCCTTGATGCCATGGCCGCGGGCGCGCTCAGCTCGCCGCATCACTTCGCCCGTCAGGTCCGCGCCGGCGCGGGCGAATCGCCCGTCGCCCTGCGCCGCCGGGTGCTGCTCGAGCGCGCCGCCTGGCAACTGCAGCGCGGGTCGACGGTGACCGACGCCGCCTTCGCCGCTGGGTACGAGTCCGTCGAGGGGTTCATCCGGGCCTTCGCCCGCGCCTACGGGCATTCGCCCTCGCAGCTCCCGGCCACGGTCGGGCACTGGCTGCCGTCCCCGAACGGCCTGCACTTCCACTCGCCGACGGTGCTCTACGTCGAGGACGGGCATGAGGAGTCCACGGGGGACGTGCTGGCGCTGCAGGTACAGCACGACGCGGCCGATATCGGTGCGCTCTTGGACGCGGTCGCGGGACTGTCGCCCGAGGAGTACCGGATGGTGCGACTGCCCGGGTCGTCGCCGCGCCACTGGGACGGACCGGACGAGTCCCTCTCCCAACTGATGTGGCACCTCGTGCACAGCACCGAGCCGTGGCTCGCGACGATCGCGGGCGATCCCGAGCCCGAACGCGATCCTGACGCCGACCCGGAAGTTCTTCGCGTGCATCACGAGCGGATCTCGCCGCGGTGGCTGGGGCTGATCCGCGACATCGAGCAACGTGGCGCGTGGGGCGATCGCGTGATCGACGCGCTGTGCGATCCGCCCGAGTCCTTCCTGCTCTCGCAGATCCTCGCGCACGAGCTGACCTTCTCGGCGCACCGACGGCTGCTTGTGCGCTGGATGCTGGCCGACGCCGGCGTCGCCCTCGGCACCCCTGAACTGGATCCCGATCCCATCATCTGGCACCGACGCATCACCGGAGGAGCATCATGACCGCGTACTCGTACTACACCGCGTCCACCCTCGACGGCTTCCTCGCCGACGAGAACGACAGCCTGGACTGGCTGCTCAGCCAGCCCATCGACGACGGCGGGCCGATGAACATCGAGGAATACATGACCGGCGTCGGCGCGATCGTGATGGGCTACACCACCTATCAGTGGGTGGTCGATCGGGTCCAGGCCGGCGACGAACCGTGGTACTACAGCGATTACGCGGTGTTCGTCTTCACCCACCGGGAACTGGAGCCCATCCACCCGGGTGTGCGCTTCGTGGCGGGCACCCCGGCCGAGCTGCGCGCGACGATCGAGGAAGCCGCAGGGGAGAAGGGCGTGTGGGTGGTCGGCGGCGGCGATCTCGCCGCCCAGTTCGCCGAGGCGGGAATGCTCGGCGAGGTGGTCATCAGCTACGCACCCGCCACCGTCGGGTCGGGGCGCCCGTTGTTCCCGCGCGCCTTCGACTTCGAGCTCATCGAGTGGGCCCGCAACAAGGCCTTCCTCTGCGGCCGTTACCGCGTGGTCGGGGCGCGGTCCGCCGCGTCGTAGTCGGCGCGGGCCCGATGCACCGCGGGCATGTTGCTCTCGGCCCAGCGCTTGAGGTGCTGGACCACCACGTAGAGGGACTCGCCCAGCTCGGTGATCGTGTAGGTCACGGTGACCGGAACGGTCGCCTCGACGGCGCGGGAGATGAGGCCGTCGCGCTCCAGGGTGCGCAGGGTCTGGGTGAGCATCTTCTGGCTCACGCCCGCCACCTCGCGGGACAGCTCCGAATACCGCTGCGGCCGTTCGTGCAACGCGCACAGCAGGAGGGTGACCCACTTCGACGACAGCTGGTCCAGCAGCTGCCGGCTGGGGCACTGCGCGAGGAAGGCGTCGTACTCCAGGCGCTCGATCTCGCGTCGCTGGGCGGCCGTCGTGGTCGGCATGGTTGTCCTCCGCGTTCTTAACGCACTCTCGGGTACGTACTTCCCATTGGAGAGTAGCGCTGCGATGGTGATCGAGCAACGCCCCGAACCGCGGGGCGATCGACGGAAGGAACCCATCATGCAGGCAGTCACTGTCGTCCCCGGCGGCGCTCCCGCGCTCGTCGACCTCCCCGTTCCCACGCACCGCGCGGGCGAGGTGCTCGTCCGGGTCGCCGCCGCAGCGGTGAACCCGGTCGACGGCTTCACCGCCGCCGGCGGCCCGCGCGACGCCGGCTGGGTCGGCCCCGACGCCGTGCTCGGCCTCGGCTGGGACCTCGCGGGCGAGGTCGTCGCCGCGGCGGACGGCGTCGCACTCGCGCCCGGCACCCGCGTCGCCGCCCTCGTGGCCGACCCGACCGTCGCCACCTTCGCGGAGTACGTCGCGCTGCCCGCCTCCGACGTCGCGGTCGTCCCGGAGGGGATCGGCACCGTCGACGCGGCGGCGCTGCCGCTCGCGGCGCTCACCTCCGCCCAGTCGCTCGACCTCGCCGGTGAGCCCGCCGGCCGGCTGCTGATCACCGGCGCCGCGGGCGCGGTGGGCGGGTTCGCGGTCGTCCTCGCCGCGCGGGCCGGGTGGGCGGTCACCGGTCTTGCGCGACCCGCTGATGGCGAGGGCATCCGTGCCCTCGGTGCGGTGGCGATCACCGACCTCACCGGCGGGTACGACGCGGCTCTGGACACCGCGGCCCTCGGAGAGCCGGTCGCTGCGACGATCCGGGACGGCGGCGCGTACGTCGGCGTGCTCCCCGGTGCCGAGCCCCGGACCGATCGGATCCGGTCCGCCGCGGTGTCGGTCCGCGCGGACGGCGAGCGTCTCGCCGGCCTGTTCCGGCTCGTCGAGCAGGGCGTCCTGGTTCCCCGGGTGCGGGCCACCGTGCCGCTGGCGCGGTTCGACGAGGCGCTGGCCGCGGCGGCGACGCGCGGCGCGCGGGGCAAGGTGGTCGTCACGGTGCCGTGACCGCCGTGTGCGGGCGCCCGTCCGCGCCGCCTAGGATCTAGGGCATGTCTGCCATCTCCCGGGACGAGGTCGCCCATCTGGCGCGGCTGTCGCGCCTCGCCGTCACCGACGAAGAGCTCGACGTCTTCGCCACGCAGCTCGATTCGATCCTCGAGCACGTCAAGGTGGTGACCGAGGTCGGCGACGCCGACGTCGCGCCGCTCACCCTGCCGGAGGGCAACATGAACGTGAACCGGGCCGACGCCCCGTCGGGCAGCCTGACACCGGAGGAGGCGCTCTCGGGCGCCCCGAACCGCGACGGCGACCGCTTCGCCGTGCCGCGCATCCTGGGGGAGGAGTGACCGTGACCGACCTGCGAGCATCGAACGAGATCACCGGCGCCACTGCCGCCGACCTGGCTGCGAAGATCGCCTCGGGCGAGCTGAGCTCCGTCGAGGTCACCCAGGCGCACCTGGACCGGATCGCCGAGGTCGACGGTGACCTCGGCGCCTTCCTGCACGTCTCCGGCGCGGAGGCCCTCGCGGCCGCGCGCGTCGTCGACGATGCCCGGGCCCGCGGCGAGGAGCCCGCGTCCGCGCTGGCCGGCGTGCCGCTGGCGCTCAAGGACGTCTTCACCACGACCGATGCGCCGACCACCTGCGGCTCCAAGATCCTCGAGGGCTGGACCGCGCCGTACGACGCCACCGTCACCGCGAAGCTGCGCGCCGCCGGGATCCCGATCCTCGGCAAGACCAACATGGACGAGTTCGCCATGGGCTCGTCGACGGAGAACTCGGCGTACGGCGTGACCCGCAACCCGTGGGCCGCCGACCGCACCCCGGGCGGCTCCGGTGGCGGCAGCGCCGCGGCGCTCGCCTCGCACGAGGCGCCGCTCGCGATCGGCACGGACACCGGCGGCTCCATCCGGCAGCCCGCCTCGCTGACGGCCACCGTCGGCGTGCGCCCGACGTACGGCGCCGTCAGCCGCTACGGCCTCGTCGCCTGCGCCTCGTCGCTGGACCAGGGCGGGCCCTGCGCGCGCACCGTCCTCGACACCGCGCTCCTGCACGAGGTGATCGCCGGGCACGACCCGCGCGACTCGACCTCGCTCGACGCCGCGGTGCCCGACGTCGTGGCCGCGGCCCGCGCGGGCGCCTCCGGCGACCTCAAGGGCGTCCGGGTGGGCCTGGTGAAGGAGTTCGGCGCCGACGGCACCGAGGCCGGCGTCCAGGCGTCCTTCGAGAAGGCCGTGCAGCAGCTGCGCGACCTGGGCGCGGAGACCGTCGAGGTCTCGCTGCCGACGCTGCAGTACTCGCTGGCCGCGTACTACCTGATCCTCCCGTCGGAGGTCTCCTCGAACCTCGCCCGGTTCGACGCGATGCGCTACGGCCTCCGGTCGGGCGACGATGGGACGCACTCCGCGGAGGAGGTCATGGCGCTCACCCGCGAGGCCGGCTTCGGCGCGGAGGTCAAGCGGCGCATCATGATCGGCACCTACGCGCTGAGCTCCGGCTACTACGACGCCTATTACGGCAGCGCGCAGAAGGTCCGCACCCTGTTGGCTGCGGACTTCGCCAAGGCGTACGAGCAGGTCGACGTCATCGTCTCGCCGACCACCCCCACCACGGCGTTCAAGCTGGGGGAGAAGGTCGGCGATCCGCTGGCGATGTACCTGTTCGACCTGTTCACGCTGCCGACGAACCTCGCCGGCCACTGCGGAATGTCGGTGCCGTCGGGCCTGTCCAGCGACGACGGACTCCCCGTCGGGCTGCAGATCCTGGCGCCCGCGCAGGCGGACGACCGGCTGTACAAGGTCGGCGCCGCGTACGAGGCCGCCCGCGGCCCCGTCGCCTGACGGTGCCCCGACCCGCCCGGCCGACTACGCGGCCGGGTGGAGGTGAGTGGTGACGCCCAGCATGTTCCACGTGTTGATGGTGCCGACGGCGACGAGCAGGTCGGTGCGGCGCTCCTCGCCGAGGAGACGGCCGGCCTCGTCCCACAGGGCGTCGTCGACCGCGTCGATGCCGCCGGTGAGGCGCTCGACGAAGGCGAGCGCGACGCGCTGCGTCTCGTCGAAGAAGGGGCTCTCCTCCCACGCGGCGATGCCGTAGATGGTGCGGGTGGGCGTGCCCAGCCGCTCGAGGTCGCTCGCGTGCATGTCCACGCAGTACGCGCAGCCGTTGATCTGCGAAGCGCGCAGCTTGACGATGTCGTACAGGACCTTGCCGAGCGACTTCGCCAACCGGCCGTCCAGCGCGACCAGCGCCTTGTAGGTCTCGGGCGACGACGTGGCTCCGGGGGTGCGGCTCATGGTGGATTCCTTCCAATAAACGGATATCTAATGTCCAGGTTTCGGGCCTGGGGTCTCGGGTGGTTGCAAAGGGGGGGGCTTCAGGCGCCGCCGAAGTGGCGCCGGGCGGCGTCGGCGACCCGCCGTGGCGTCGCGGCCGACAGGTCGGCGATGGAGGTCGCGGCCAGCTCCCGCCGCCACGCCAGCTCGGCGCCGCGCATGGCGTGGGCGATGCCGCACGGCTGCGAGAACTCGCTGCGCGGCTTGCCCTCGTTCATCCCGCGCTGCCGGATCTCGGTGCAGGCGAAGGCCGCTGTTCCTCCCTCGATGGCCGCGACGACGTCCATCAGGGTGATCTCGGACGCGGGACGGGCCAGCCGGATCCCGCCCCGGCGGCCGGGGAGGGATTCGGTGATCCCGTTGCGCGCCAAGGCCTGCAGCTGCTTCCCGAGGTAGGCGGCGGGCAGGTCGTAGGATTCGGCGAGTCGCGAGGCGGGGACGGGTGTGATGCCGCCCTCGTCGAGCCAGTGCAGCAGCACGCACGCGTGCGCCGCCCACTCGACGCCCTCGCTCATCCGCATGCCCGCCTCCTTAACCTGGACACAACATATCCGGTTAAGCCGCGGCGGGCAAGCCCTTCCGGGCGACGAGGTCCGCGACCAGCTCCGAGCCCTGCCGCTCGTCGTAGCGGTGCCCCAGCCCGGGCGGCGGGGCGGTGGCACCCAGCAGGTCGACGGTGGCCTGGACGAACGAGAGGACGGGCAGCCACGGCGGCCGCGGCGTGGCGCGGCCGGACCCGGACGCCGCCCGCTCCGGCGGCGCCACGAGGAGACGCGACGACCAGATCCCGACCGGATCGGAGGCGTTGAGCTGCGCGGGGCCGGTCACCGCGACGCCCGCCGGTGTGCCCACCTGGAGGGTCGCGGCGATCGGGACGTGGAGCTCCGCCGCCCGCCGCTGGGCGGCGAGGACGCCCACCGTGCCCAGGCTCTGCCCGTACACGCGGACCGGGGTCGACGGTGCCCGCCGGTGCAGCTCGTCGATCAGGGCCGCCGTGCTCGCCGCGGCGGCGTCGCGATGCAGGACGAAGGACTGCCAGCTCGGCATCTCCGTGTACTGCACCGCCAGGATCGCGCTGTCCCCGTGCATCGCCTCCTCGACCCCGCGCACGAAATGCGGGTCCACCCAGCCGGACCCGGTCGGCACCGCGATCACCACGGCCCGACGGGCGAGTCCGCCCGCGGCGATGAGCCGGTCCACCGCCACCGCGGCCCGGGCGGCGGGGGAGGCGCCGTCGGCGAGCGAGGCGTACGCCCGTACGCCCTGCGACGACGACTCGATCCCCACGAAACGCTCGGCGTACGACGCGCTCTCCGCGGACGTCGCGGTCGCGGGCCAGGCGATCCCGGCGACGACCGCGACCGCCGCAAGCGCTCCCGCGGCGGCCCGCGCCCGGACGGGCCACAGCGCCGCGACCGCCACCGGTGCGGCTGCCACCGCGACCGCGAGTGCGGCGAAGGCCATCGGCCCCACGGGATCCGCGCCGGCGGCAGCCCTGAGGTGGTTCTGCCACAGCACCCATCCGACCAGCGCCGCCGACCCGAGGTACAGCGCGACGCGGCAGCCACCGTCGGACACCGCGCGACGGCGGACGACCGCCCATCCGACCAACGCCCCGATGGCGCCGAACACCAGGCACACCACGAGCTGCACGACGACGGTGCGCGGCAGCTGGTTCGGGAACAGCGCGCACGCCACCCCGACCGCGTAGCCCGTGAGCACCCCGCCTCGGATGCGCGGCGGCGCGATCACAGCCGTTCCCCGCCCGTGAGCCAGCTGGTGACGAGCTCGCCCGCGGACTCGGCGCGCGGCGGACCGTCGTGCTGGCGCCAGGTGTTGGCGCGCACCGCCATCACCGTCAGCCCGGCGACCTCGGTGCAGTGGCGGCGCTGGGCGACGGGGCGCGCGGCGCAGGCGGCGGCGAGCCGGTCGGCGAAGGTGTCGTCGATCCGGTGCCGTGCCCAGCCGCCCAGGGGACGACCGGCGGCGTCGGCGTGCCGCAGCAGGTCGTAGCCCAGGTCGTGCCCCTTGCACGGCGCGTCGAAGTCGGCCGGCAGGCGGACCACCGACGAGCAGTCGCCGTGCGGGTTCACCGCGTATCCCGGCCCGACGGCCGCCGCGTATCCCAGCGTGCGGGGAACGGTGCGTACTTGGTCGGCGGGGTCCAGCGCGGGATCGGTGATCGCGCGGACGGCGACGGCGGTCGCGGCGTCCTCGCGCTCGGCGGTGTCACCTGCGGCGGCGGGGAGGGAGATCCCGAACGAGAGGGGGACGGCGAGGACGGCTGCGGCGGCGAGCATGCGGCGGTTCATGACAGCGACGCTAGGAACGCCGAACGGACGCGCGGATCGGCTGCGCGAGGGGTCCGATATCACCCGGAAGTATGAGGACGCCGAGCGCGCGGTGCCCCTAGCGTTGTCTTCCATGAGGACGACGACGAAGAGGATCGAGCGGGTCGGACGCGCCACGGTGCGCGCCGGCCGGTACCTGGATCAGCAGAGCGCGCTGCACATCAAGGCCCCCGATGGCGCGCTGCACGCCACGCCGCTCGGGATCTTCCTGTCGCGGAAGATCAACTGGCTGTTCCTGCTGGTGGCGCTCATCATGTGGGCGGTCGCGTGGCCCACGCTGAACGAGCAGTTCGCCGTGCCGGCGGCGCTGCTGCCGATCATCAGCGGGTTGTCCGTGCTGCCTATTGCCATCGCCTGGGCGCACCCGCGCGCCGCGTGGGGGATCGTCGCCGCGACGGCCGCGGTCTTCCCGCTGCTGTGGTTCGATGCGAAACAGGACTGGCAATGGAACTGGCAGGTCTCGCTGATCATGGCCATGCTGATCACCAGCTGGATCGCCTTCCTCAAGTGCTCGCCGCTCGACGCCATCGCCATCGCTGCGGCCTCGTCGATGTTGTTCTGGCTCAACGCCCAGGACGGCACGGGCGGTGGCTGGGTCGCGGGGATCCTGGTCTCGCTCGTGATCATCCTGCTGCTGCGGCTGGCGCTGCAGTCCCGCAACCGCCTCGAGGAGCAGACCGAGGTCAGTGAGCTCGAGCGCGGCCGCCGCGCCATCCTCGAGGAGCGCACCCGCATCGCCCGCGACCTGCACGACATCGTCGCGCACCGGATGTCGCTCGTGGTCGTGCAGGCCCAGACCGCGCAGTACCGCGTGCCCGACGTCTCCGAGCGCGCCCGCGTCGAGTTCGACGGGATCGCCGTCTCCGCCCGCGAGGCGCTCAACGAGGTCCGTGCGCTGCTCGGCGTGCTGCGGCTCGACGACGCCTCCGCCGATCTCGCTCCGGCGCCCGGCCTCGGCGGGGTCGACGAGCTCATCGACGGTGCCCGCGCGGCGGGGGTCGTGGTCGAATACCTGCCGCTGCCCGATCCGTCGGCGATCGGCGAGAGCACGGCCCTCGTCGCCTACCGCATCGTGCAGGAGTCGATCGCGAACGCCACCCGGCACGCGCAGGGCGCCGCGATCACCGTCGCGCTGACGCTCGACGCCGGCACGCTCAACCTGAGCATCGAGAACGGCCCGCGCACCTCCGACGCCGATCTCGGGGGACCGGGCCTGGGCCAGGGCATCCCGGGCATGACCGAGCGGGCCCGCACCGTCGGCGGCTCCCTGTCGGCCACGCCGACGGCGGGCGGCGGGTTCGCGGTGCGCGCCTCGTTCCCCGCCCGCCCCGACGGCGCCACCGCCTAGGCTGGGCGCGTGCCCATCACCGTGTTCATCGCCGACGATCAGGCCATGGTCCGGCAGGGCTTCGGCGCCCTGCTGGGCGCGCAGCCGGACATCTCCGTGATCGGGGACGCCCCCGACGGGAAGGCCGCGGTGGCGGAGGTCGCGCGACTGCTGCCCGACGTGGTGCTCATGGACGTCCGCATGCCCGAGATGAACGGACTGCAGGCGGCCGCCGAGATCCTGCGCCGCCACGACGGCGTGCGGGTGCTCATGCTCACCACCTTCGACATCGACGACTACGTCTACGAGGCGCTGCGCGTCGGGGCGTCCGGCTTCATGCTCAAGGACGCGCCTGCGGAGGAACTCGTCCGCGCCGTCCGGGTGGTGCACGAGGGCCAGTCGCTGCTCGCCCCGTCGGTCACCCGGCGCATGATCGCCGAGGTCACCGCGGCCCGGGCGCACCGTCGAACCGCGCCGCCCGAGCTCGCGACGCTCACGCCCCGCGAGCGCGAGGTGCTGGAGGCCGTCGCCGCCGGTCGGTCCAACGCCGAGATCGCCGCGGCCCTGTTCGTCTCCGACCAGACCGTGAAGACGCACGTCAGCAAGGTCCTGCAGAAGCTCGGCCTGCGCGACCGGGCGCAGGCCGTGGTCTACGCCTACGAGACCGGCGTCGTCACCCCGGGGTGAACTCCTCGCGAGTTGCCAGGACGGGCGCGGGCCCAGGCGGCAAGATCGATGCCATGAGCCTGCGCATCGGAGTGTTGACCGGTGGTGGTGACTGCCCCGGCCTGAACGCGGTGATCCGCGCGGTGGTCCGCACCAGCGACTCCCGCTACGGATCCGCCGTCGTCGGATTCCAGGACGGCTGGCGCGGCCTCCTCGAAGACCGCCGGATCCACCTGTCCAACGACGACCGCAACGACCGCCTGCTCACCAAGGGCGGCACCATGCTCGGCACCGCCCGCACCCACCCCGACGTCCTCAAAGCCGGCCTCGACCGCATCAAGGCCACCCTCGACGACAACGGCATCGACGTCCTCATCCCCATCGGCGGCGAAGGCACCCTCACCGCCGCGTCGTGGCTCGCCGACGAAGGCGTCCCCGTCGTCGGAGTCCCCAAGACCATCGACAACGACATCGACTGCACCGACGTCACCTTCGGCTTCGACACCGCCCTGACCATCGCCACCGACGCCATCGACCGCCTGCACTCCACCGCGGAATCACACCAACGCGTGATGCTGGTCGAGGTCATGGGCCGCCACGCCGGGTGGATCGCCCTCAACTCCGGCCTCGCCTCCGGCGCGCACGCCGTCCTCATCCCCGAAGTGCCCTTCGACGTCGAAGAACTGTGCACCATGATCAAACGCCGCTTCCAACGCGGCCACGCCAGCTTCATCGTCGTCGTCGCCGAAGGCGCCAAACCCGCCGACGGCACCATGGAACTGCGGGTCGGCGGCACCGACGAATTCGGCCACGAACGGTTCACCGGCGTCGCCCACCAACTCGGCGTCGAAATCGAAAAACGCATCAACAAAGAAGTCCGCACCACCGTCCTCGGCCACGTCCAACGCGGCGGCACCCCGACCCCGGCCGACCGGGTCCTCGCCACCCGGTTCGGTGTCAACGCCGCCGACGCCGCCCACGCGGGAAAGTTCGGACAGATGGTCTCGTTGCGGGGCGCTCAGATCGGCCTCGTTCCCCTCGCCGAGGCGGTGAAGCAGCTCAAACGGGTCCCGCAGGAGCGCTACGAAGACGCCGCCGAATTCTTCGGCTGACCGGCGAACCGTGTACAGGATTGGCCACCCTGAAGCGATCCTTAAGAGGCGTCGGACAGGATTCCCGGTATGAATCCGAATCCTCCCTCGAACCCGGGCGGCTACCCGGGCCAGGATCCGTCGAACCCGAACGAGCAGACCCAGCTGCGCCCCACCTGGCAGCCGGACGCTCCGATCGGCGGCGCGCCGTCGTACCCGCAGCAGGGCGGCGCACCGTCGTACCCCCAGTACCCCGCGGCGCAGGGCTTCCCCGCCCCCGGCCCGCAGGGTGGCGTGCCCCCGTTCCCGCCGGCACCCGGAGCGCCCGGGACGCCCGGCGGGCCCGGTGCGCCGAAGAAGCCGCGCCCGGCCTGGCTGATCCCCGCCCTCATCGGCGGCGGCGCCATCGCCCTGGTGATCGTGTTGATCGCGGGCATCGCCATCGCCAAGAGCGTCGGCGGAGGGGGCGACACCGGCTCGCCCGGCGCTACCGTCAAGGCCTACTTCGCGGCCCTGCAGGCGGGCGACGCCAAGAAGGCGCTGAGCTACGGCAAGGAGGGACCCGCCTCCACCGAGCTGCTCACCGACGAGATGCTGCGCAAGCAGCGCGAGCTCGCACCGATCAAGGACGTGAAGATCGTCAGCGAGACCGACGGCTTCATGGGCTCGGTGCACCTGACGGTGACGATCGGCGAGGTGTCCTACGACGAGAACCTCAACCTCGAGAAGGTCGGCGACGAGTGGAAGCTGCAGACCGCGGCGGTCCAGCTCAAGCCGTACTCGTCGTACGACTCGGACAAGAAGAACATCACCATTCTCGGCAAGCCCCTGCCCGCGTCGGGTGTCGTCTACGTCTTCCCCGGCGCGCTGGACCTCGGCTCCGCCAATAAGAACCTGGTGCCGCAGCAGGAGAAGATCAGCGTCGGCGACAACAAGGGGCAGGCCCCGGTCGACGGCCTGTCGCGCTACAGCGTGGGCAGCACGTTCAGCATCGCCTTCGGCCTGAGCGACGCCGCCAAGACCTCCGCGCGCGAGCAGATCGCGGCGAAGTACTCCGCCTGCGCCGCCTCGAAGGACCGGTACCCGTCCGGTTGCCCGCAGTCCGACTTCTCCGGCGAGAACGGCACCTACACCTGGACCGCGCCGAACGTCCAGGACATCGACCTCGGCGACACCGTCCGCGACGGGGAGGTCTCCTTCCGCGACAACCGTCCGTGGACCTTCACGGCGACCGGGCGCGACGGTGCGCCGCTCAGGGGATCCGATTCGGGCTACGTCTCGGGCACCGTCACCGTGACCGCCGACGCGGTGGCCGTCTCGGTCCGCTGACCGGCGCCCATTAGGCTGGGGGCATGAGTGCCGAGCTTGCCGATATCGACCTTCCCGAGTACGCGGACGTCGTCGCCCGCTACGAGCCCGTCATGGGCATGGAGGTCCACGTCGAGCTCGGCACGGCCACCAAGATGTTCTGCGGCTGCCGCACCGAGTTCGGTGCCGAGCCGAACACCCAGGTGTGCCCCACGTGCCTCGGCATGCCGGGCGCGCTGCCCGTGGTCAACAGTGAGGCGGTGCGCTCGGCCATCCGCATCGGCCTTGCCCTGAACTGCTCGATCCGGCCGAGCTCGGTGTTCGCGCGGAAGAACTACTTCTACCCGGACCAGCCGAAGAACTACCAGATCAGCCAGTACGAGGACCCGATCGCCTACGACGGCCATCTCGACGTCCCGCTGGAGGACGGCACCACGTGGCGCGTGGAGATCGAGCGCGCGCACATGGAGGAGGACACCGGCAAGTCGACGCACATCGGGTCCGCGACCGGCCGGATCCACGGCGCCTCGCACTCGCTCCTCGACTTCAACCGGGCCGGCGTGCCGCTGGTGGAGATCGTCTCGCGCCCCATCGAGGGCGCGGGGGAGCGCGCGCCCGAGATCGCGCGGGCCTACGTGAGCGCGCTGCGCGACCTGCTCGCCTCGCTCGACGTCTCCGACGTCCGCATGGACCAGGGCTCCATGCGCTGCGATTCGAACGTCTCGCTCAAGCCCGTCGGTGCCACGGAGTTCGGCACCCGCACCGAGACCAAGAACGTCAACTCGCTGCGCTCGGTCGAGGTGGCCGTGCGCTACGAGATGCGGCGCCAGGCCGCGGTGCTCGACGCCGGCGGCGAGGTCGTCCTCGAGACGCGGCACTTCCAGGAGGGCGACGGCACCACTACCGCCGGCCGGCCCAAGGAGACCGCTGACGACTACCGGTACTTCCCGGATCCGGACCTCGGCCCCGTCGCGCCGCCGGCGGAGCTCGTCGAGGAACTGCGGGCGACGATCCCCGAGCTGCCGTGGCTGCGCCGCGCCCGGATCCAGTCCGATTGGGGCCTGTCCGACGAGGTCATGCGCGACCTGGTCAACCTCGGCGCCATCGACAAGATCATCGCCACCGTCGATGCCGGGGCCACCCCCGACGCGGCGCGGTCGTGGTGGGGCAGTTTCCTGCCGCAGCAGGCCAACACCCGCGACGTCGAGCTGGAGGCGCTGGCGATCTCGCCCGCGCAGGTCGCCCGCGTGATCGCCCTCGTCGACGAGGGCAAACTCACCAGCAAGCTGGCGCAGCAGGTCATCGTCGGCGTGCTCGACGGTGAGGGCGAGCCCGACGAGGTCGTCGCCGCCCGCGGGCTCGAGGTGGTCCGCGACGACGGCGCGCTGCAGAAGGCCGTCGACGAGGCGCTCGCCGCCAACCCCGACATCGTCGACAAGATCAAGGCCGGCAAGGTCCAGGCCGCCGGCAAGATCGTCGGCGATGTCATGAAGGCCACACGCGGCCAGGCCGACGCCGCCCGCGTCCGGGAGCTAGTCCTCGCCGCCTGCGAGTGACGTCGAACCGATTCGCCGTATCGCGCCGACGTCGCTGATCACGACGCCCCGGTCGATCGCGCGCTTCGCCGTGTACATCGCCCCGTCCGCCCGGGCGAGCAGCACGTCGACCGCGGTGCGGTCGTGGGCCGTCACCGTCGCGGTGGCGACGCCGATGCTCGCGGTCACGACGGCGCCCCCGGTGACGGGTATCGCCTCGATCGCGCGCCGGAAGCGGTCCGCCGTCGCGCGGTGCTCGGGGGCCGTCCCGCCCACTACCGCGACGGCGAACTCGTCGCCGCCGATCCGGGCGACGACCGCACCGTCGGACACCGTGCGCAGGACGTCGGCGACGCGGACGAGGACGGCGTCGCCGGTGTCGTGACCGAGCTCGTCGTTGACCACCTTGAACTCGTCCACATCGATCAGCATGACGGCGATCGGGACGGGGCCGCGTCCCGTCGCGTGGTCGACGACGCGCCGCCGGCTCGCGCGGCCGAAACCCCGCCGGTTCAGTGCACCCGTCAGAGGGTCGGTGTCCGAATCGGCGGCGTCCTGGGACAGGAAAGCGATGCCGATCTGCACGCAGGCGGGCACCCAGACGGTGACGACCGCGAGCATCACCGCCTTGACCACGGCCATCACCCAGCCGTACTCGGCGACGATCGGCGGCACGAACAGAGCTATCGCCGCGGCGGACACGATCGAGTGGGCGACGAAGTGCCCGGGCGAGAGCATGAACGCTGTGAACACGGCGACCAGGACGATGGCGCTGAGCCCGGCCGCGCCCGCCATGGTCTCGGCATCGGTCCAGGAGACGGCGGCGATCGAGATCGTGGAACTGAGCACGAAGGCGAGTGCGGCATTCTCGCTCGGCGCTGCGCCGAGCTGCCAGCGGACGGCCCAGTACAGGCCCAGGACCGCGCCGGTCACGAGGATGGCCGCCGGTGCCGCGGGAAAGGCAGCGAACTCCCGGGTCTGGTCGTTGAGGAGGAGGGCGGCGGAGATCGATCCGAGCAGCGCGGCGCACACACTGACGACCACGCGGAAGCCGCGGAGCAGGCTTCGACTGGCGAAGTAGTCGATCCGGTCGTCGTAGTCGGGCCCGGAGCGCCACCACGTCGCGCGGACGTACGCGATCCACCGGGCCAGATCCCGCACGGCGACAGCCGTGCGCACCCCGCGGGGCGGCGATGTCTTCACCCAGTGCTCCTGCCGACCGAACGACCGATACCGAAGGGGTGATCGCGGAACAGGGGTTTTCGTTACCGGACGTTCGCGGCGCTCAGAGACTCAGTCGTCGGTGGTGGTCGACTCGCCGTTCGGCATCGGGATCAGCACGACCCGGTCGTCGGTGGGAGCCTGCGGCTGCGGCTTATTGGTCGTCACGCCCTGCGGCGCGTCCTTCGGGCCGATCGCGAGGCGCCCGAAGACGCCGTACTTCGCGCGGTCCAGGACCTGGACCGGCTCGCCGTCGGCGCTGGTCGATCCCTCGGGGAGCTTGACCATCTCGACCTTGCCGGCACGTGACTCGCTGACGAAGACGCCGCCGGGAACCACGGCGCACCCGGCGAGGCCGGGACGATCGGGCCAGCTCCACACCACGGACGCCGGCGAGTTCGGGGTGAGGACGCGGAGGCGGTCCTGGGTGAGCCCCTGGTCGGCGATGAAGAGCGGCCCTCCGGGGGCGCCGCACAGCGACTGCCGGACGCCGCCGTCAGTGGCCAGCACCTTGGGCCGGACCGGCGAGACGGTGCCGGGCGACGGCAGCAGCAGAACCTTCCCGGCGAGCGAACCTGGGTCGCGTGCGGCGTTCGCATCGCCCGCGTTGCCGGTGGCCACGAGGAGATCGCGGCCGGAGAACAGCAGCGAGCCGGCGTTGCCCGTGGGGCCCTTGGGGATGCCGGAGAGGATCACCTTCGGGTCGTCACCGGGCGTCACCCGCACCACGCGGTTGTCGGTGGGGGTGCTCACGTAGGCGTAGAACAACCGGTCCTGGTTGTACGACGGTGACAGCGCGATCGCCGTGAGGCCGCCGTCGCCCGAGGCGTCCACGCCGAGTCGCACGACCTCGCGGTTCGGCAGGTCCGAGGTGGTGTACATGATCGCGCCGCCGCGCTCCGCGACGTAGGCGTGCTCGAATTCGTCGGTGGGGATCAGGTCGGTGGGCTCGGTGAGGCACGTGGCGAGCACGTTCGCGTCCTGGTCGATGCACGGGCCCGGGGCCTTCGGCGCCGCGCTCGGCCGGGCGGGGCCGGTGGGCTTGGTCGTCGTGACCTGGCCCGTGGGCGGGCCGGTGAAGGGCGCGGCCTCGCTGCCGGAGAAGTCGGCGCACCCCGCCAGCAGCGCCGCCGCGGTCGCGACCACGACGGCGCGACGCGCGCCGGAACGCGCGCGCCAGGTCCCCACACTCATGCCGCCACCCTACCGATCGGGCCCCGGACGCGGTTCGCTCCCGGCCCGCGGCGCGTTCGCACTCTAGGGTGGTTTCCGTGAGTGACAAGGACGGAACCGAGAACGCGACCAGCGAGGGTGCGGGCGAATCCCCTTTCGACTTCCGGCCGACGGGCGAGCTGCCCCGGTTCGGTGAGAAGCACCCCACAGGAGGGTTCATCCTGGACCCCCACGACGATTCGGACACGGGCATCGGGCCGGTGCTGCCGCGCTACCGCGACGAGCCGGCGGGCGCGACGCCCGCCTCCGAGCCCGCGGAGGCCCCGGCCGCCGCGGCGAGTGCGCCCACCGCGGCGGTGACCCCGGCACCGTCGGGCGCCGACGAGCCCACCACCTCCGTGCCGGACACCAGCGATCTCGCGGCCGCGATCGCCGCCGCGAACGCGGCCACCGCGGCGATCTCCACGTCCGGGACCCCGGACGCGGCGACGGAGCGCGCCGACCTCTCGAGCGACGAGCGGGACGAGTTCGGCAAGCGCTACAACCGCCGACGGGGCCGCGAGCGCGCCGCGCAGGCACGCGCGGAGGCCGAGGGCATCCCGATCGAGGCCGCGGCCACCGAGGAGATCGCGCCGCCGCCCGGCCGCCGGTTCGGCAAGCCCGTCACCGACGTTCCCGCAGAGCTGGAGGAGGCGCGCAAGGCCGCGCGCCGCGGCACCACCGACCTCGGGCTGCTCGTGCTGCGCGTGGCCGTCGGCGCGATCCTCGTCGCGCACGGCATCCAGAAGCTCTTCGGGATCTGGGGTGGCCCCGGCATCGACGGTTTCGCCGCCTACCTGCAGAACGGCAGCGATCCGTCGCTCGGCTTCGAGCGGTTCACCAAGATCATCGCCATCGCGACGGGCGTCGTCGAGCTCGGCGGCGGCGCGATGCTGATCCTCGGCCTGCTGACCCCGATCGCCGCGGCGGGCGCGGTGGGCGTGATGCTGTCGGCCACGCTGTTCAAGCTGACAACCGCGGGCAACGGCTTCGTCTTCTTCGCCCAGGACAAGGGCGTCGAGTTCGAGCTGCTGCTCCTGTTCGCGTCGGTGGCGATCATCCTCACCGGGCCGGGCAAGCTCTCGCTGGACTTCAACCGGGGCTGGGCGCGACGCCCGCACATCGGCTCGGTCGTGTGGCTGATCATCGCGGTCGCCGCCGCGATCACCGTATGGATCCTGCTCAACGGCGCGAACCCGCTGGTCAAGCAGTAGTCGCAGACGACGAACGCCCGGCCTCCCGTGAGGGAGTGCCGGGCGTTCGTCGTTCGACGGTGCTCCTTACGGCACGTACCGGACCGCGCCCTTGTCGGCCGAGGTCGCCAGCGCGGCATAGGCGCGCAGGGCCGTAGTGACGGTGCGCTGCCGGTCCACGGGCTGCCACGGGCGCTCCGAGGCGTCCATCTTCGCGCGACGACGCGCCAGTTCCTCGTCGTCGACGAGCAGCTCGAGGGCGCGCGTGTGCACGTCGATGCGGATCCGGTCGCCGTCCTCGATCAGGCCGATGGCGCCGCCGGCCGCGGCCTCGGGGGAGATGTGGCCGATGGACAGGCCCGAGGTGCCGCCGGAGAACCGGCCGTCGGTGATCAGGGCGCACACCTTGCCCAGGCCGCGGCCCTTGAGGAACGAGGTGGGATGCAGCATCTCCTGCATGCCCGGCCCGCCCTTGGGGCCCTCGTAGCGGATGACGACCACGTCGCCGGCCTTGATCTGCTTGCCCAGGATCTTCGAGACCGCGTCCTCCTGGGACTCGACCACCACGGCCGGGCCCTCGAAGGTGAACAGTTCCTCGTCGATGCCCGCGGTCTTGAGGATCGCGCCGTCGACGGCGATGTTCCCGCGCAGCACGCAGAGCCCGCCCTCCACGGTGTAGGCGTGCTCGATGTCGCGGATGCAGCCGCCCGCCTGGTCGGTGTCGAGGGTCTCCCACTGGTTCTTGGTGGAGAAGGGCTCCGTGGTGCGGACGCCGCCGGGGGCCGCGTGGAAGAGCTCGAGCGCCTCGTCGGTGGCCTTGCCGGAGCGGATGTCCCAGTCGTCGAGCCACTTGTCGAAGGACTGCTCGTGCACGGTGTGCACGTCGGATTCCAGCAGGCCGCCGCGGCGCAGCTCGCCCAGGATGGCGGGGATTCCGCCGGCCCGGTGCACGTCCTCCATGTGGTAGTCGCTGTTCGGCGACACCTTGGACAGGCAGGGCACCTTGCGGCTGATCGCGTCGATGGTGGACAGGTCGAAGTCGACCTCGCCCTCCTGCGCGGCGGCCAGCGTGTGCAGCACGGTGTTCGTGGAGCCGCCCATGGCCACGTCGAGCGCCATCGCGTTGCGGAACGCGGCGGGGGTCGCGACGTTGCGGGGGAGCACGGACTCGTCGCCGTCGCGGTAGTACCGCTTCGCGGCCTCGACCACGACCGAGCCGGCCCGCTCGAAGAGCGCGCGGCGCGCCGCGTGGGTCGCCAGCGTCGAACCGTTGCCCGGCAGCGCGAGGCCCAGGGCCTCGGTGAGGCAGTTCATCGAGTTGGCGGTGAACATGCCGGAACAGGAGCCGCAGGTGGGGCACGCGGAGCGCTCGACCTCGCTGAGGCCGGCCTCGTCGATCGCGTCGTTCGCGGACGCCGAGATCGCGGTGATGAGGTCGGTCGGGGCCTTGGCGATCCCGTCGACGATGACGGCCTTGCCGGCCTCCATCGGGCCGCCGGAGACGAACACCGTCGGGATGTTCAGGCGCATCGCGGCGTTGAGCATGCCGGGCGTGATCTTGTCGCAGTTGGAGATGCACACCAGCGCGTCGGCGGTGTGGGCGTTCGCCATGTACTCCACGGAGTCGGCGATGATCTCGCGGCTGGGCAGGCTGTAGAGCATGCCGCCGTGGCCCATGGCGATGCCGTCGTCGACGGCGATGGTGTGGAACTCGCGGGCCACGCCGCCGGCGGCGCGCACGGACTCGGCCACGATCTCGCCCATGTCCTTGAGGTGCACGTGGCCGGGCACGAACTGCGTGTACGAGTTCGCGATGGCCACGATCGGCTTGCCGAAGTCGCTGTCCGTGAGGCCGGTGGCGCGCCAGAGCGAGCGGGCGCCTGCGGCGTTGCGGCCGACGGTGGTGGTGCGTGAGCGGAGCGGTGGCATGAGCTTCTCGCCTCGGATCTTCGTATCGTGCGGGCTGGTGGGAGACATGCTCCCCGTGAACAGGAAAAGGCCTGTCCGGCGGGTTTTATTCCGCCGTGACGTCGGGGATCCGGCCGCCGGAGGCGACCGCGACGCGGGGGAGCTGGCTGATGGTGACGGCGGGTAGTCGCACCTCGGAACCGTCGGTGCGGACTGCGTACACCGCACCGTTGCGTCCGATTCTAATGCCTGCCAGTTCGTCCCAGCGGATCGTGGTGGCACTGAGGACCCGCACGGAGCGCACGCCGTCGGGTCCGATGACGGTGCGCACGCGCAGGATCCACAGCGCGAGCAGGATCGGGACGATCAGCAGTAGCCAGCCGAGGATCGCGGCGCCGGTGCCGGCGGTGCTGCCGTCGATGGAGCGGCCCACGGTCCAGGGGCCGACGATGGGGGCGAGGCACACGGCGAACAGGGCGACGCCGAGCAGCGCGATGCGGGGATGCTTGAAGACGACCCGGTCGCCGGCGTCGATCGGCACGGCGGTGTCCGAGGTGTGGTCGGTGGTCACGGTGCGGGTCGTGCCCGTCGTGCTCGGCTGCTTCGCAGGGCTCTCGCTCATAACACGCATTGTCGCACGCGGCAGCAGAATCCCATCTTGTGAGACGGCGGTGCTCACTGGTTTGACGCGAATGCACACCGGGGCCTAGTTTCACTGGTGTGAAACACAGCAACCAGCTTCTCGTAATCGGTCGGCGCGTCAACGCCTGAACCGGTTATCACCGTTTCGCACCAGCATCGACGCGCTACCCTCGCTCAGCTACCGCTGACGGGGGTTTTTTGTTGCCCGGATAGTCTTCGGACGACGTACGCACGTCGATATGTCCATTGAGTAGAGCACCGCTAGAGCACGAGAAGGTCACGTCGTGAGCGCACCTACAGCCCGGCCCCACCCGGGGCAGAAGCCCGGGGCCCGCAAGCCCGGCGCCGGCATCCCCGGCCCGCATTCCGCCGCATCGAAGCAGCACGTCGCCGACGTCGCGCACAGCGCCCTCGAGGGCGCCCGCGTCGTGGCCCCCGAGCGGGTCACCGGCGCGCAGTCGGTGGTCCGGTCGCTCGAGGAGATCGGTGTGGACACGGTCTTCGGCATTCCCGGCGGTTGCATCCTCCCGGTCTACGACCCGCTCCTCGACTCCAAGAAGGTGCGCCACGTCCTGGTGCGCCACGAGCAGGGTGCCGGCCACGCCGCCACCGGCTACGCCCAGGCCACCGGCAAGGTCGGCGTGTGCATGGCGACGTCGGGCCCGGGCGCGACCAACCTGGTCACGCCCCTGGCCGACGCGCAGATGGACTCCGTCCCGATCGTCGCGATCACCGGCCAGGTCGGCCGCCCGCTGATCGGCACCGACGCCTTCCAGGAGGCCGACATCTCGGGCATCACGATGCCCGTGACCAAGCACAACTTCCTCGTCTACGACGCCGCCGACATCCCGCGCGTCATCGCCGAGGCCTTCTACCTGGCCCAGAGCGGCCGCCCGGGCGCCGTCCTCGTCGACATCCCCAAGGACGTGCTGCAGGAGGACACCGTCTTCTCCTGGCCGCCGCAGATCGACCTGCCCGGCTACCGCCCCGTCACCAAGCCGCACGGCAAGCAGATCCGCGAGGCGGCCCGGCTCATCGCCGCGGCGTCCTCACCCGTGCTCTACGTCGGCGGCGGCGTGCTCAAGGCCGAGGCCTCGGAGGAGCTGCTCAAGCTGGCCGAGCTGACCGGGATCCCCGTCGTCACCACCCTGATGGCGCGCGGCGTCTTCCCCGACAGCCACCAGCAGCACATGGGCATGCCCGGCATGCACGGCACCGTCGGCGCCGTCGCCGCGCTGCAGCGCTCCGACCTGCTCGTGACCCTGGGCGCGCGGTTCGACGACCGCGTGACCGGCAAGCTGGACTCCTTCGCGCCCGACGCGAAGGTCATCCACGCCGACATCGACCCGGCGGAGATCGGCAAGAACCGGTTCGCGGACGTCCCGATCGTGGGCGACTGCAAGGAGGTCATCGCCGAGCTCATCGCCGCGATCTCCGAGGACCGCGCCACCATCGCCGCCCCGGACCTCACCACGTGGTGGGAGTACCTGAACGGCATCCGCGCGACCTACCCGCTGGCCTACAACACCCCGTCCGACGGTGCGCTGAGCCCGGAGTACGTGATCGAGCGCCTCGGCGTCGCCGCGGGCCCGGACGCGGTCTACTGCGCGGGCGTCGGCCAGCACCAGATGTGGGCCGCGCAGTTCGTCAAGTACGAGAAGCCGCGCACCTGGCTGAACTCGGGCGGTCTCGGCACGATGGGCTACGCGGTCCCCGCGGCCCTCGGCGCCAAGATGGGCGCGCCCGAGAAGGAGGTCTGGGCGATCGACGGCGACGGCTGCTTCCAGATGACCAATCAGGAGCTCGCCACCGCCGCGATCGAGGGCGCGCCGATCAAGGTCGCCATCATCAACAACGGCAACCTGGGCATGGTCCGCCAGTGGCAGACGCTGTTCTACGACCAGCGCTACTCCAGCACCGACCTGTCCACGCACTCGATGCGGATCCCGGACTTCGTCAAGCTCGGTGAGGCGATGGGCTGCGTGTCCTTCCGCTGCGAGCGCGCCGAGGACGTCGACGCGATCATCGCGCAGGCGCGGGAGATCAACGACCGTCCGGTGGTCATCGACTTCATCGTGGGCGCCGACGCCCAGGTGTGGCCGATGGTGGCCGCCGGCACCAGCAACGACGAGATCATGGCGGCGCGGGACATCCGTCCGCTGTTCGACGAGGACGACGCGGCCGACGAGCCGGCCGTCATCCACGCCGCGATGGAGCGTTCGGAGGAGCAGAAGTGAGCACCACGCATACGCTGAGCGTCCTGGTCGAGGACCGCCCGGGCGTGCTCGCCCGCGTCTCGTCGCTGTTCTCCCGCCGCGGCTTCAACATCGAGTCGCTCGCGGTGGGCGGCACTGAGCTCAAGGGGGTCAGCCGCATGACGATCGTGGTCACGGTCGACGAGCTGCCCCTCGAGCAGGTCACCAAGCAGCTGAACAAGCTGGTCTCCGTGCTCAAGATCGTCGAACAGGATTCGACGACCTCCGTGGCGCGCGAGCTCATGCTCATCAAGGTGCGCGCGGACGCCACCTCGCGGGGCCAGGTCACCGACACCGTCGACCTGTTCCGTGCCAAGATCGTGGACGTCTCGCCCGACTCGGTGACCATCGAGGCCACCGGCACGCCGGACAAGCTCGACGCGCTGCTGGCCGTCCTGGATCCCTTCGGGATCCGCGAGATCGCGCAGTCCGGCGTCATCGCGCTGGGACGCGGTCCGAAGTCGATCACCGCGACCCGCTAACTTCACTACTGCAGAAAACCAAGAAGGGACACCGAACCACAGTGGCAATCGAACTGTTCTACGACGAGGACGCCGACCTCTCCATCATCCAGGGCAAGAAGGTCGCCGTCATCGGCTACGGCTCGCAGGGCCACGCGCACTCGCTGAGCCTGCGCGACTCCGGCGTCGACGTGCGGATCGGCCTCAAGGAGGGCTCGAAGTCGCGCGCCAAGGCCGAGGAGCAGGGCCTGACCGTCGGCACGCCCGCCGAGGTCGCCGCGTGGGCCGACGTGATCATGCTGCTCGCGCCCGACACCGCGCAGGCCGAGATCTTCAAGGCCGACATCGAGCCGAACCTCAAGGACGGCGACGCGCTGTTCTTCGGCCACGGCCTGAACATCCACTTCAAGCTGATCGAGGCCCCGGCCAACGTCACCGTCGCGATGGTCGCCCCGAAGGGCCCCGGCCACCTGGTGCGTCGTCAGTTCGTCGACGGCAAGGGCGTCCCCGCCCTCATCGCCGTGGACCAGGATCCGACCGGCAACGGCCAGGCGCTCGCCCTGAGCTACGCCGCCGCGATCGGTGGCGCCCGCGCCGGCGTCATCAAGACCACGTTCAAGGAGGAGACCGAGACGGATCTCTTCGGTGAGCAGGCCGTGCTCTGCGGCGGCACCGAGGAGCTCGTCAAGGTCGGCTTCGAGGTGCTGGTCGAGGCGGGCTACGCCCCCGAGATGGCCTACTTCGAGTGCCTGCACGAGCTCAAGCTCATCGTGGACCTCATGTACGAGGGCGGCATCGCCCGCATGAACTACTCGGTGTCCGACACCGCGGAGTTCGGCGGCTACCTCTCGGGCCCGCGCGTCATCGACGCCGACACCAAGAAGCGCATGCAGGACATCCTCACGGACATCCAGGACGGCACCTTCGTCAAGCGCCTCGTCGCGAACGTCGAGGGCGGCAACAAGGAGCTCGAGGCCCTCCGCAAGGAGAACGCTGAGCACCCGATCGAGGTCACCGGCAAGAAGCTGCGCGACCTGATGAGCTGGGTCGATCGCCCGATCACCGAGACCGCCTAGGTCTCACCCGCGTCACGTCGAGAGCCCCGTCGGACCCCGAGTCCGACGGGGCTCTTGCATGTCCGGAGGTCCCGCGTTATGCTTCTGAACATGTTCAATGAACACGTTCAGTCGAGGGCGGAGGCGAAGGCCGGCACCCGGGCGCGGGTGCTCGCCGCCGCCGATCGTTCGTTCCGCGCGCACGGCTTCGCGGGCACGGCGGTGCGCGGCATCGCCGCCGATGCCGGCGTGAGCGTCGGGACCGTGATGGGGGTGGGCGACAAGGACGCGCTGCTCATAGCCATCGTCGACGACTGGATCGCGGCCGTGCACGCCGACCGTGAGCCGGCGGCGGAGCTGCCGCCGCTGACGCCGGGGGAGGCGACGGTGCGCCTCGTCGAGGTCGTCCGGCCGTTCGTCACCTACTTCAACGCCGACGGTGACCTCTCCCGCGAGTACGCCGCCGTCCTCGCGCGGGGCAAGCACCGCTCCCGCACCTTCGGCGACCTCGGCGACGAACTGCAGGCCGACTTCGAGCAGGTCTTCGCGGCGACGGGGTGTTCCGACCCGGGCGCCGCGGCCCGCTCCCTCTACTTCGTCTACATCGGCCTGCTGTTCGCCACCTCGGGCGGAGCGGTCACGCGGGAGGCCGCGGCGGAGCGCCTCGTCGAGGCGATCGGACAGATCCTGGGAGAAGGAGCACCGCAATGACCACTGGTTTCATCGATACCCCGCACTGGCCGTGGCTCACCGTCGCGCTCGCCGTCGTGCTGCTCGGCGACGCGCTGATGTCCCTGCGCCCGCCCGCCTTCATCCGCGACTGCCTCGACGGTGTCCGGTTCCCGCGGGACTGGTGGTGGACCCTCGTCGTGATCAAGCTGGTCGCGGTCGGAGGACTGGTCGCCGGCCTGTCCTACCCGGGCGTCGGGGTCGCCGCCAACGCCGGCGTGGTCGTCTACTTCGTGTGCGCGGCGGTCGCGCACGTGAAGGCGGGGTTCCTCGGCTCGACCTTCTGGGTGAACTGCCTCGGCATGCTCGCCTTCTCGACGGGCGTGCTGATCCTGTCCTACGCCTAGTTCGTCGCCGAAGAAACCAGCACTGCTGATTGATAGTGATAGGGTGGACCCGAACGGCTATCACGAAGGCGATGGCTGCGGATGGAAGCGAGACGTGGATGCGACTGGCCCTCACGCACATGGGACGCACGCAGGGGGACCCGTTCCCCGGCCAGGCCGAGTACGAGCAGGCGCTGACCGACCTCTCCGAGGCGTCGGTACGCCGGAACTTCGACCCGTACCTCGACATCGACTGGGACGCGCCGGAGCTGGCGATCGTCCCCGACGATCCGCGCTGGGTCTGCGACTCCCGCTTCGATCCGATCGGCCGTCACCCCTGGTATCAGGCGCAGCCGCTGGCGAAGCAGATCGAGATCGGCATGTGGCGCCAGGCGAACGTCGCGAAGGTGGGCCTGCAGTTCGAGTCCATGCTGATCCGCGGCATCATGCAGTACACGGCGGCCCTGCCGAACAACTCGCCGGAGTTCCGCTACGCCACGCACGAGGCGAAGGAGGAGTGCCAGCACACGCTGATGTTCCAGGAGTTCGTCAACCGCGTGGGCATGGACGTCCCGGGCGGAAGCTGGTTCCTGCGCCGCATTTCGCCGATCGTGCCGCTCTTCGCGACCATGACGCCGCTGTACTTCTACATGATGGTGCTCGGCGGCGAGGAGCCGATCGATCACCTGCAGAAGCAGTTCCTGCGCTCGGGTTCCGAGCAGCACCCGGCGATGAGCTCGATCATGCAGATCCACGTGGCCGAGGAGGCCCGGCATATCGGCTTCGCCCACCAGCTGCTCGAGCACCGCATCCCCACCCGGGGCGCCTTCCCTCGGCTCGTGCTCTCGCTGATGCTGCCGATCACCATGCGCGTGATGGTCACGATGATCATGATGCCGCCCAAGGAGTTCTGGGAGACCTTCGATGTGCCGCGGTCCGTGAAGAAGGACATCTTCTGGCGCTCGGACGAGTCGCAGCAGATGAAGCGCGACGTCTTCGGCGACGTGCGGATGATGGCCGAGAAGTGCGGCCTCATGAACCCGCTGAGCAAGCTCATGTGGCGGATCTGCGGCATCGACGGCCGCATCTCCCGGTTCCGCAGCGAGCCGGCCTACGCCGCGCAGTAGGCCGGTCGCCGGGGAGCGCTACACCGGGCGGTAGAACAGGATCTCGGGCCGCGCGATGGTCCGGCTCATGTCGAGCGTGCCGTCGGTGAGGGCCGCGCCGAGCGCGGCCGCCGCGGCCGCGGGATCGTCGGTCTCGATGCGGTACTCGGCCAGGTAGGCGACGGGGAGCTTGTCCGCCGGCGCGAGCTGCGCGTCGGCGAGGCGGTAGCGCCGCGCGGACAGGACGCCCGGTACGCGCTCGAGGATCTGGGGTACGTGCACCTCGTCGTACCAGGCGTTGTACTCGTCCTCCACCTCGGGCGACGCGGCGGCGGACCGCACCAGCAGCAAGATCTCGGTCATGTGATCTCCGTTCCGGGGCGACGGTGCCCCGATCGTTGGGACTTCGGGACGCTCACCGGCCCAGCCGGTCGAGCGCTCGCGTCGCGGCGTGGAATCCGCACATGCCGTGCGCGGCGGGTCCGGGCGGCGTTGCGGCGGAGCAGATGTACATACCGGGCACGCCGAGGTCGTAGGGCTGCAGGGTGATCCGCGGCCCGAACACCAGCTGGAGCGGGTCCTTCGATCCCGTGTTGATGTCGCCGCCGACGAAGTTGGCGTTGTACCGCGACATCTCCGTCGTCGAGCACACGGCGGTGCCCACGATGCGCTCCCGGAAGCCGGGGGCGAAGCGCTCGATCTGCGCGATGATCGCCTCGGTGGCGTCGCCGGCGTAGCCGCTCGGCACGTGGGCGTAGGACCAGACGGGGTGGACGTCGCCGACGCTCCGCGACGGGTCGGCGAGGTACTGCTGGCCGACCAGGACGAAGGGCCGCTCGGGCATCCGCCCTGCCGCGATCGCCTTCTCGGTCGAGGCGATCTCCGCGAACTCGCCGCCCAGATGCACGGTGCTGGAGCGGCGGGCGTCCGGGTTGGTCCACGGCACGCCGCCCTCCACGGCGAAGTCCACCTTGAAGGCGCCGGGCCCGTACCGGAAGCGCCCGAAGGCGCGGCGCACCCGGGCCGGGAGGCGGTCGCCGAGGACCGCCGCCACCTGGCGCGGATCGAGGTCGAACAGCGTCACGTCGGCGGCGGGGAGGTTCGCCGCGGTCACCCGCACCCCGGTCTCCACGCGCCCGCCCAGGTCCTCGAACTCGGCGAGCAGGGCGGCGGCGATCGCTCCGGAGCCGCCCTCGGCCACCTGCCAGCCGAAGGCGTGGCCGGCCGTGAGCATGCCCTTCCCGATCGCCGAGCTCATCGGCTCGTGCAGGGGCCGGAAGGCGTGCGCGGCCACGCCGCCCCACAGCCCCCGCGCCTGCGGGGTGCGGAAGGCGCGGGCGAGCGCCGCGGCAGGCAGGGGAGTGGGCGCACCGAATCCGGCCAGCGCCACCGGGTGCCGCGGCACCCGCAGCAGCGGCCCCAGCATCGACGGGCCGATCTTGTCGAAGTTCCGCACCGGCCGGCCGAACAGGGCCCGCCACGCGGCACCGTCGGGCCCCAAACCTTCGGCCGTGTCCCCGACGGTGCGCCGCAGCACCCCCGCCGTCCCGTCGTCGAGCGGGTGCACGCACTCGAGTTCGGCGGAGCGCCAGCGCAGCCCGCGCCGGGCGAGGTCGATCGTGGCGAGGAAGGGGGAGCCGACGGCCATGGGGTGGATCGCCGCGCAGTGGTCGTGGATCAGGCCGGGCACGATCGCCTCGAAGGATCGCAGGCCGCCGCCGACGGTGTCGGCGGCCTCCAGCAGGGTCGTCTCGACGCCCGCGCGGGCGAGGGTGATCGCGGCGGCGATCCCGTTGGGCCCGCCGCCGACGACGGTGCCGGTGGTCATGCCCGCGAGCCTAGCCCGGTGCCGAGCGGGAAGCGGGCGTGGTCTGCTGACCAGGTGATATCGCACGCGACGGGGCCGTCCGGCAGCCACGGCTGCGTCGTCACGCACTCCGTGACGCTCCACCGGCCGCGCGCCACCACGCCCAGGGCCGCGTCGATGATCTTGAAGTCCTGGCTGAACCGGGTGACCGGTTGCGACTCGGCCCAGACCACGATCAGCTCGCCGGGCTCGAACCCCGCCTGCTCCTGCACCGCGGCGATGAGAGTCTCATCGTGCAGGTGGCCGTCGCCGAAGTTGAAGCCGATCATGGTGTTGCACACCAGCTCGCCCTCGCGGAGGGTGCGCTGCTCGACATCGGGCACGTGGCTCAACAGGGTCGAGAACAGGCCGCGGCCGTTGCTGTGCAACGCCCGCCAACCGAGGCCCATGTTCATGAGCGTCTCGGCCCACTCGCGGGAGACGCCGGTGGCGACGAACTGGTCGACGGTGTTCGTCGTCTGCCGCTGCACCCGGTTCAGCTTCTCCTCGGCGCCGGGCGCGAAAGCCCACATGCCGGTCGCCCAGTTGCCGGCGTACTGGCGCAGCGACGGCAGGAAGGAGACCTTGTCGGGCCGGATGTTGCCCAGCACGGGGAAGAAGAGGAGTGCGGCGAGCACGACCAGGATCAGCCACGACGGAGACATGTCGAGCACCGAATAGCCGTCCTGCGCGGGGAACCCGACGAACAGGAACAACGCGGTGTACGCGAACAGCAGGTTCCACTCCAGGGGGACCGCCAGCGGGAACGTGGAGATGATGAAGAGGTGGTAGCACACCATGAAAACGGCGCACACCACGGTGACGGTCCGGTTCATGGAGAACAGCAGGATGAGGGGCGCGACGATCTCCACGAACGTGCCCAACCCCTCGGCCATGAACCGGGCGAGGCGCGACGGCAGCAGGTCGTGCGGGGCGTTGCGGTAGTGGGCGCGCCGGAGGCCCTTGAAGGGCATGCACGGCGAGTTGGACACCATCACGGGGATGACGTTGATGAAGTGCTTGCCGATCTTCGACATGCCGGCGCCCACCCAGACAACCACGATGAGCAGCTTGAGCCCGACGATCATCGTGGCGAAGGACAGGAGCGGCAGCAGCCCGAACATGATCAGTGCGGGCATGTACTGCTCGCCGCGCGCGGCCAGGAAGATCGTCTTGTCCCGCAGGCCGATCAGGACCAGCAGGGCGACGGGGGCGATCATCAGCCATGGCGCCACCAGCTCGTACGGCGACGAGTCGGTCACGATCACGCCGGGGAGCGCGATGCCCAGCACCAGCGAGGCGAGCAGCAGCCAGTACAGGCCGACGTCGAGCGCGGTGCGCCGCGTCCCGGTGGTGCCCGGGACCCAGGTGTAGGGGCGCAGCCGGATCGTTCCGGTGCGGGCCCAGAACCGGATTCCACCGGTCATCGGCTTGATCTTGAAGGTCAGCGGGCCCCACGCGCCGGCGACGCCGATGGCCTCGAGCAGGGTGGTCCACAGCACCAGCTTCTGGTACACGATGGGCTGGTTCCACCAGGTCGAGACCTCCCAGAAGTGCAGGCCCGAGGTGGCGGTGGCGAAGAGCACGCCGCCGAAGGCGTACAGCACCAGCAGCTTCACGACGTAGATGACGAAGGCGACCTTCTGGGTGCCGAAGCCGTGGTCCACCCAGCGCTGGGTGGCGAAGCGGAGGCGGTCCTGGAGCGGGCGGGTGATGAACTCCGCCGGATCGACCTCGGGGAGGTCGGGTTTCATGAATCCCATGAGAGAAGTCCTTCCGGGGGAATCGGATCAGGCGGTGGGGGCGGCGGCGTCGAGGCGACGCAGGGCGGGCTTGTCGATCTTGCCGACGGGGTTCTTCGGCAGCGCGTCGAGCACGGTGATCGCGACGGGCTGCTTGTACTTCGCGAGCTGCTCGCGGGCGTGCGCGGCGAGGGCGTCGATGTCGAGCCGCACGCCCGGCGCGGCCGAGACGTAGAGCACGGGCAGCTCGCCGTACTTGGCGTCCGGCCGGCCGATCACCGCGGCCTCGGCGACTCCGGTCACGCCGTACACCGCGGTCTCGATCTCCTTGGGGTAGATGTTCTCCCCGCCGCGGATGATCATGTCCTTCGCTCGGTCCACGAGACGGAGGTAGCCGTCCTCGTCGAGGATGCCCACGTCGCCGGTGTGCAGCCACCCGTCGACGATCGTCTTCGCGGTCTCCTCGGGCCTGCCGAGGTAGCCGCGCATGATGTTCGGTCCCGCGAGCAGCACCTCGCCCGGCTCGCCGACGGGGACGTCGGCACCGTCGGGCCCGGCGATCCGGACCCGCTGGCCGGGCAGCGCCACCCCCACGCTGCCCACCTTGCGCACCCCGTCGAGCGGGTTGCACGTCGCGGCGCAGGTGCACTCGGACAGGCCGTAGCCCTCGATCAGGGGGAAGCCGAAGCGGGCCTCGAAGCCCTCCAACAGTTCCCGGCTCGCGGGCGCGGCCCCGCACACGCCGAAGCGCACCTTCGGCAGGTCGGGCCGCACCTCGGGCGGCAGTCCCGCCAGCATCGTGTAGATCGTGGGAACCGCGGAGAAGTACGTCGCGCCGGTCTCCTCGAGAACCTGGAAGAAGGTGCGCGGGTCGAATCGGCCCGCGATGGTCACGCGACCGCCGCCGCGTAGGGGATTGAGCGTCGAGACCACGATGGCGTTGACGTGGAACAGCGGCAGGATCAGCAGGCTGTGATCGTCGGCGTCGAAGTCGAAGGCCGCGGAGGACATCTCGCTCATCGCGACCAGGTTCGCGTGGTCGAGCATCACGCCCTTCGGGCGCCCCGTCGTGCCGGAGGTGTAGATCAGCAGCGCGAGGTCCGACGGCGCGGCCACCGGCTCCGTGGTGTCGGGCGCGTGCCCGAGCAGCGCGTCGGCGGCGATCACCGCGACCCCGGCCGGCGCGCCGGTATCGGTGACCAGGACCGCCGCGCCCGCATCCTGCACCTGGTACTCGACCTCGGGCTGCGCGAGGTACGGATTGATCGGGGTCGCGGCCGCGCCCAGGTGCCAGGACGCGAACAGCGTGACCACGAGCAGCGCCGTGTTCGGCAGCTTCACCGCGACCACGTCCCCGGGGCCGACGCCGGCCGCGCGCAGGGCGGCGGCGGCGCTCCGCACGGCACCGTCGAAGGCGGCGTTGTCGAGGTCGACGGCGTCGTCGGCGACCGCGGGCGCGTGCGGGGCCGCGGCGGCACGCGCCGCGGGCAGGTGGGCGAAGGTGGTGAAGTCGTGCGTCACGGTGGCTCCTAGTCCGGTGGGTGCATCCACGGTAGGTCGCCCGTGACCGGGGTCACATCGTCCACCGGCGACGAGATGTGACCGCACATTCGTCCTCACAGGACGAATTCGTCGATGACCGGGCCGGAATCGTCGCTAAGATTTGGTGATGGAACCCGACGCGCCGCGCAGGCTGATCGCCCGGCTGCTGAGCGCGGCGTCCCGGCGCGCGGTGTCGGACGCCATGACCGAGCGGATCGCCGCGGACCTCCCCGACCTGCGAGCCGACGACGCGATCCTCGGCGCGTTGGCCGCGAGCGTCGAGGCCAACGTCGAGAACGTGACCCACGCCATCGTGCTCGACGTCCCGGTGGAGCGGGTCGAGGTCCCGCTGGCCGCGCTCGAGTACCCGCGCCGCGTGGCGCAGCGCGGCATGGCCGCGACGTCTCTCGTCCGCGCCTACTACCTGGGCCAGCAGACGATGATCGCCCTCATCGGCGACGCCCTCGACGCGGAGGCCGGGGTGGAGCAGGACCTGCGTGAGGCCGCGATGCGCTGGCTGGTGGGTTGGTCCTTCGACTACAACGACGTCGTCACCCGCCGCGTCCTCGACGAGTACGAGACCGAGCGCGCGGCGTGGGTGGACGCCCGCAGCGGTGCGCGGACGGTGCGCGTCCTCGAGGTTCTCGACGGCGAGGTGCCGAGCGTGGCCGCGGCGTCCGCGAGCATCCGGTACCCCCTGCGCGCCACCCACATCGGGATGGTCGTCTGGTACGCCGAGGGCGTCGACGAGGTCGAGCGGATCGAGCGCTTCCTCCGCGAGCTGGGCGCCGCGATCGGAACGGCGGCGCCTCCGCTCTCGGTGGCGGTCGACCGGCTCACCGCGTGGGCGTGGCTGCCGGTCGCGGACGGGGACGCGGCGGTCGCGGACGCGCGGGACTTCGCCGCCGCCGACTCGGAGGCGCCGCGCGTCGTGTTCGGGCCGCCGCGGGAAGGGCTCGAGGGCTTCCGCGCGACGAACCGGGCGGCGCGCGAGGTGCGGCGGGTGGCGGACGCGACGGACGCGCGGCTGCTGGTCGCGACGGATCCCGGGGTCGGCCTGGCGGCCCTCGTCGCACACGACGTCGCCGCGGCGCGGGCCTGGGCCGACGGCGTGCTCGGGGAGCTGACCGGGGTGTCCGCCGCCGACGAGCGCCTGCGCAGCACGCTCGAGATCTTCCTGCGCACCGGCGGTAGCTTCAAGGCCACCGCAGAACAGCAGCTCCTGCACGCCAACTCGGTGAAGTACCGGGTGCGCCGCGCGGTGGCGCGGCGGGGCCGCGAGATCGGCGACGACCGGCTCGACGTCGAGGTGGCGCTCGCGGTGCGCCGGATCTTCGGAGCGGGCTAGGTGCGCGCCTGCACTCGGCGGTGCGGCACCGGGAGCCCCAGGTTGTCGCGCAGCGTGCTCGCCTCGGCGTAGTCGGCCCGCAGGACCCCGCGGTCCTGCAGCAGCGGCACGACGCGATCGACGAACTCGTCGAGCCCGGTCGGCACCAGGTACGAGCCGAGGATGAAGCCGTCGGACCCGTCCTGCTGGACGAATTCGTCGATCTGCGCGGCGACCTGCTCCGGCGTGCCGATCAGCGGCCCGCGCTCGAACTGGTCGATCACCACCTCGCGCAGCGACAGCTTCTTCGCCTCGCCGACCTCGCGCAGCCGCTGCGCGGTCGCGAACCGGTCCTGGTGCACGAAGGCGCGCCCCTGGATGATCGGCGGCGCCTCCGGGTCGGGATCGATGGCGGGGACCGGGCCGTCGGGGTCGACGTCCGACAGGTCGCGGTTCCAGATCTGCTCCAACAGGATCAGGGCCGTCTGCCCGGTCACCTGACCGTGCACCACCTCGCGGTGCTTCTCGGCGGCGTCCGCCGGGGTGTCGCCGAGGACGAAGCTCGCGGACGGCAGGATCTTGATGTCGTCGGCGCCGCGGCCCGCGGCCACCGCGCGGGACTTGATGTCGCGGTAGAAATCCGCGGCCTCGGGGAGCTTGCCGTAGGGGGAGAAGATCGCGTCGGCGTTCGCGGCGGCGAACTGCCGGCCCTGCGGCGAGACGCCCGCCTGCAGGACCACCGGGCGGCCCTGCGGGCTGCGCGGCACGGTGAACGTGCCCTCGATGTCGAACTGCTCGCCGCGGATGCCGAAGTCGCCGGTGCCCGGATCGGCGACGAAGCGGCCGCCGGTCTTGTCCGCCAGGGGCTCGCCCTCGCCCCAGCTGTCCCACAGCGCCCGGACCGCCTCGAGGGTCTCCTCGGCGCGCACGTACCGGTCGGCCGGGTCCAGGTAGCCGCCGCGCCGAAAGTTCTGGCCGGTGAACGCGTCGAAGGAGGTCACCACGTTCCACGCGGCGCGGCCGCCGGAGAGCTGGTCCAGGCTCGCGAACCGGCGCGCCAACTCGTAGGGCTCGTTGAACGTCGCGTTGACGGTGCCGGCGAGGCCCAGGTGCTGCGTGACGGCGGCCAGCGACGCCAGCACGGTGAAGGTGTCGGGGCGTCCGATGATGTCCTGGTCGAAGACCTGCCCGGCGCGCTCGCGCAGGATCAGGCCCTCGGCGAGGAAGAAGAAGTCGAACCGGCCCCGCTCGGCGGTGCGCGCCGTGTGTTCGAAGCTGCTGAAGTCGATCTGGCTTCCCGCGTCCGGGTGCCACCACGCCGTGTGGTGGTTCACCCCGCCCAGGTAGGCGCCCAGGATGACCTGCTTCTTGTTCTCGCTCATGGCGTCTCCTCAGACGGTCGCGTAGCGGTTGGGGACGGTCGACGGAAGGCCCAGCAGGGCGCGGAGCGGACCGTCGGGGTACTCCGTGCGGAATCGGCCGCGCGCCTGCAGCGCGGGGACCAGACGGCGGGTGATCGCGGTGAGGTCGTCGGGCAGCGCGCCGGGGCGCAGGCGCACCCCGTCCACGCCGGCGTCCGACCAGTCGAGGAGCAGGTCGGCGAGGTCGTCCGCGGAGCCGGCGAAGATCGCGGCGTCGGAGGTGAACGGGGATCCGGCGTCCGCGTCGAGCCGGGCCAGGCGCTCGGCGCCGGATTCGGTTCCGCTGTCGAGGAACACGACCACATCGGCGTACACCCGCAGCCGCTCCCCGTCGCGCCCCACGCGCCGGGCGGCCTCGTCGACCAGGGCGAGGACGGGGGCGGGCCCGTCCGCGAGGGTGGGGGTCACGAACAGTAGATCGGCGGCGCGGGCGGCGAACTCGTACGGAACCGGAGCGTGTCCCAGCGCCGCCACCACCGGCTGCCCCTGGGGCGGTCGCGGCGTGATCGACGGCCCGCGGACCGAGAAGAAGCGCCCGGAGAAGTCCGCGCGGTGCAGCTTGTCCCGGTCGATGAAGCGGCGCGTCGCGACGTCGCGGATCTCCGCGTCGTCCTCCCAGCTGTCCCACAGGCGGCGGGCGACCTCGACGGCGTCGGCGGCCTCGTCGAACAGGTCGACGAGGGCCTGCGACGGCTGCGATCCGGCGAGCTCGGCGGGCGTCGGGTCCGCGATGGTCCGGCGCCCGAAATGCGCCGCCTCGGCCGCGGTCGGCGAGATGCGCGGCTGCCAGCCCGCGCGGCCGCGCGAGGTGTAGTCGAGGGTCGCGATCGCGGTGGAGACGTGGAAGGGCTCGGTGTGCGTGGTCGTCACAGTCGGTATCAGGCCGATGTGGGAGGTCGACGGGGCGATCAGCGCGGCGATGAGGTGCGCGTCGACGCGACTGCGGACCCGGCCGACGTCGTGCGACGGTACGCGCAGGGCGTCCTCGATCGAGACGAAGTCGAGCAACCCGGTCTCCGCCTCGCTCGCGAGGTCGGACCAGTACCCCGCCGAGCCGAGTTCCCGCGGCCGCGCGGCGGGTTCGCGCCAGGCCGCCGGGTGCCATCCGGCGCCGTCCAGCGCGACGCCGAGATGCAGCTCCGGCGTCCCTCCCGTCGGCCGGTCCGCGGAGGAGGATGCGTTCTGCGCCATGTGGTTCCCGTCTCGTGGTCATCGGATCTGGACACTCACGTTCGTCCCGCGCCCGTCCGGCGTCAACGATTCGGATCATCTCGATCCGGGGGAAATGTCCACGGCCACCACGGGTTTGCACCCCTGGTGGAGACGTTGCGAAACGGGAGATCCGTGCGTCCGAGGCCGCGGGGCCGGGCCCATTGGGAGGTGCTGGTGTGCTGCCTCGCGGGGTTCGCGACGCTGCTCGATTCGGGTGCGGTGGCGGTCTCCCTCCCCGCGCTGCGCGCGCAGCTCGATGCCACCCCCGGGCAGACCCAATGGGTCCTCGCCGCCTACTCCCTGGGGTTCGGACTGGCACTGGTTCCGGCGGGCCGACTCGGCGACGTGCTGGGCCGGCGCAGGCTGTTCCTGGGCGGGGTCGCGGTGTTCTCGTCGTCGGCGCTGGTCTCCGCCCTCGCGGACGGGGCCTGGCAGGTCGTGGCCGCGCGCCTGCTGCAGGGCGTCGCCGCCGGCGTCATCAGCTCGCAGGTGCTGGGCATCATCGCCGATCGGTTCACCGGGGTGCTCCGGGCCCGCGCGCTCGCCGCCTACGGCGTGGCGATCGGGCTGGCGGGCGTGGCCGGGCCGGTGACCGGGGGCCTGGTGCTCGGCCTGGCGGGGGAGGAGACCGGCTGGCGGTGGGCGCTCGCGCTCAACGTCCCGTTCGGGGTGCTCGCGCTGGTGGGCGCCGCGGTGTTCCTGCGGCGCGACGGTGCGCCGCGCGGCGCGGCCCGGTTCGACCTCGTCGGGCTCGCGCTGCTGGCCGCCGCGGTGCTGCTGGTGCTGATCCCGCTCGTCGCCCGCCTCGGAGCGGCCGGAACGGGCGCCTGCGTCGTCGCGGCCGGAGCGGTCGTCGTGCTCCTCGTGCGCTGGGAGCGCGGCTACGCGCGCCGCGGCGGTACCCCGGTGCTCGTCCCCGAGCTGCTGGCCGCGCGCGGCTTCACCCTCGGTGCCGGTGTGGCGACCTTCTACTTCGGTGCGGCGCTGTCCGCGAACACCGTCCTCACCATGTACCTCATCGAGCGCGAGGGGCTCAGCGCGCTGCAGGCGGCCCTGGTGCTGGCGGGAGGCGGTCTGGCCATGGCGGCGTCCTCCGGGATCGGGTGGCGGGTCGCCGCGCGGTTCGGCCGGGCGACGGTGGTCTGGGCGCTGGTCGCCGAGGCCGTGATCGTCGTCGCCTACGTGAGCGCAGTCGGCGTGCTCAGCGGCCCGGGCGTGCTGATCGTGGTCGCGGCCCTGTCGACCGCCTCGGGCGTGGCGTCGGGCCTCGTCGACGCCCCCAATCGGGCCCTGACGCTGGAGTACGCCCCGCCCGCGGCGAACGGCGTGGCGGCGGGCTTCCTCCAGCTGGTACAGCGGCTGTCGGCGACAGTGGCACTCACCGCGACGTCGGGCCTGTACCTGGCCCGCCCGCACGACGCGGGCGGACTGGTTCTCGCGCTGGCGTTGTGCCTCGCGATGTTCGTCGCGGGGCTCGGCTGCGCGATGCTCGATGCGCGCCGCCGCGCGACCCGCCCGAGTTCCGCCGAGCACCAGGTCACTAAGCTGACGGTGCAACCGGCACCGTGAATGAGGAGCGCAAGTGACCCGTCCCGTGGTATTGATCGCCGACAAGCTGGCACCGTCGACAGTGGAGGCGCTCGGTGACGACGTCGAGGTGAAGTGGGTCGACGGCCCCGACCGCCCCGCGCTGCTCGCCGCGGTCCCCGAGGCCGACGCGCTGCTCGTGCGCTCCGCGACCACCGTCGACGCGGAGGTCCTCGCCGCCGCCACCAAGCTCAAGATCGTCGCCCGCGCGGGCGTCGGTCTCGATAACGTGGACGTGCCCGCCGCCACCGAGCGCGGCGTCCTCGTGGTCAACGCGCCCACGTCGAACATCCACACCGCGGCCGAGCACGCCGTCGCGCTGATGCTCGCCACCGCGCGCCAGATCCCCGCCGCGGACAAGACCCTGCGCGAGCACACCTGGAAGCGCAGCGCCTTCAACGGCGTCGAGATCCTCGGCAAGACCGTCGGCGTCGTCGGCATGGGCCGCATCGGCCAGCTCGTCGCGCAGCGCCTCGCCGCCTTCGAGACCAAGATCGTGGCGTACGACCCCTACGTCAGCCCGGCCCGCGCCGCGCAGCTCGGCATCGAGCTGCTCACGCTGGACGAGCTGCTCGAGCGCGCCGACTTCATCTCGGTGCACCTCCCGAAGACCCCCGAGACCAAGGGCCTGATCGGCCGTGAGGCGCTCGCCCGCACCAAGAAGGGCGTCGTCATCGTCAACGCCGCCCGCGGTGGCCTCATCGACGAGCAGGCCCTCGCGGACGCCATCACCTCGGGTCACGTCTTCGGCGCCGGCCTCGACGTCTTCGAGACCGAGCCCTGCACCGACAGCCCGCTGTTCGAGCTGCCGCAGGTCGTCGTGACCCCGCACCTCGGCGCCTCGACCTCGGAGGCCCAGGACCGGGCCGGCACCGACGTCGCCAAGAGCGTCCGCCTGGCCCTGGCCGGCGAGTTCGTCCCGGACGCCGTCAACGTCAAGGGCGGTGCCGTCGACGAGGAGGTCGCGCCCTGGCTCGAGCTCACCCGCAAGCTGGGTGTGCTGCTGGGTGGCCTGCCCGGGCAGCTGCCGGAGAAGATCGGCGTCACCGTCCGCGGCGAGCTGGCCAGCGAGAACGTCGACATCCTGCAGCTCTCGGCGCTGCGCGGCCTGTTCTCGGCCGTCATCGAGGACGCCGTCACCTTCGTCAACGCCCCCGCCCTCGCGGAGGAGCGCGGCGTCACCGTCGAGCTGGAGAAGGTCTCGGAGAGCCCCAACCACCGCAGCCTGGTCGACGTGCGCGCCGTCTACGGCGACGGCACCGTCCAGAACGTCGCGGGCACGCTCTCGGGCCTGAGCCGCGTCGAGAAGGTCACCAACATCAACGGCCGCAACTTCGACCTGCGCGCCGAGGGCCTGAACCTGTTCATCGCCTACGGCGATCAGCCGGGCTCGCTGGGCAAGATCGGCACGCTGCTCGGCGACGCCGGCATCGACATCCAGGCCGCGGCGCTGAGCCAGGACGCCGAGGGTGCGGGCGCGACGGTGCTGCTGCGCGTCAGCCAGCCCGTCTCGGCCGAGGTGCAGCAGGCCATCGGCGACGCGGTCGCCGCCACCACCATCGCGCAGGTGGACCTGTCGTGAAGCTCGCGGTGATCGGCGGGGACGGCATCGGCCCCGAGGTGACGGCGGAGGCGCTCAAGGTGCTGCGCGCGGTGGTCGGCGAGATCGAGACCACCGACTACGACCTGGGCGCGCGCCGCTACGAGCGCAACGGCGAGCTACTCACCGACGAGGACCTGGCGTCGCTGCGCGAGCACGACGCGATCCTGCTCGGCGCCATCGGCGACCCGCGCAAGGTCCCGCCGGGCGTGCTCGAGCGCGGCCTGCTGCTGAAGATGCGGTTCGCGCTGGATCACCACGTGAACCTGCGCCCGTCGAAGCTCTTCCCGGGCGTCGAGTCGCCGCTGAAGAACCCGGGCGAGATCGACTTCGTCGTGGTCCGCGAAGGCACCGAGGGCGCGTACACCGGTAACGGCGGCGCGATCCGCGTCGGCACCCCGCAGGAGGTCGCCAACGAGACCTCGGTCAACACCCGGTTCGGCGCGGAGCGCGTGGTGCGCTTCGCCTTCGAGCTGGCGCGCACCCGGCGGAAGAAGCTGACGCTGGTGCACAAGACCAACGTGCTCGTCTTCGGCGGCTCGCTGTGGCAGCGCACCGTCGACGAGGTGGCGACCGAGTTCCCCGACGTCGCCGTGGATTACAGCCACATCGACGCCGCCACGATCTACCTGGTCACGGACCCGTCGCGGTTCGACGTCATCGTCACCGACAACCTCTTCGGCGACATCCTCACCGACGAGGCCGGCGCGATCTCCGGCGGCATCGGCCTGGCGGCGTCGGGCAACATCGACGCGACGGGCACCAACCCGTCGATGTTCGAGCCCGTGCACGGCAGCGCCCCGGACATCGTCGGCCAGGGCGTCGCGGATCCCACCGCGGCCATCCTGTCGGCCGCGATGCTCCTGCGGCACCTCGGGAACGAGGACGGCGCGCAGCGCATCGAGGCCGCCGTGACGGCCGACCTCGCAGCCCGCGGCGACGCCCCGATCCGCACCGTCGAGGTCGGCGACCGCATCGCCGCCGCCCTCAGCGCGTAACCCGTCGCCCGCCCTCTGTCGGGGCACCGTCGAGCCCATCCCTGACTTAACAGCGTTAGCAGCAGGCGTTCCCCCAGGAAGCGCCCTGGGCTAACGCTGTTAAGTCATTTCAGGGGTAGCGACGGTGCCGCGTCCGCACTCTCCGGCTGGTCCGCGCGCTTCGCGTCGGAGGGGACGAGCGGGTAGGCGAGCAGAGGGGCCAGGGCCACGAGGGCGAAGGCGGCGCCGAAGCTCGTCGCGTGGATGAGGGCGCCCAGGATCGGCCCGGCCGCGGTCGTGGCGACGAACTGCCCGGTGTTCTGGATCCCGAGGGCGCGCCCGCTGTAGAACGGTCCCGCCTTCTCGGCGATCGCGGTGAAGGCGAGGCCGTTGTCGGCGACGGTGACCACCGAGGCGACGAGCAGGACGACGACCGCGACGGGCGAGCCGATCGCGGCGAGCGCGCCGAGCCCGGCCATCGACGCCGCGGCGGCCACGGCGATCCACTTGATCGGCGCGGTCCGCGAGCCCAGCCGGTCCGACCACGCACCGGCCAGGATCCGTCCGCCCGCTCCGAGCAGCTGGCTCGCCGAGATCAGGAGCCCCGCGGTCGCCGGCGCCCAGTGCAGTCCGACGATCAGCCACGTGATGCCCCAGGTCCAGATCGCGCCCTGCGGCAGGACCAGCAGCAGCGAGACCGCGTGGATGCGGACGAGGAAGGAGTCCTCGCGGTAGGGGTTCGACCGGGCGTCCGCGGCCGCGGGGCCGGTCTCGGGCCGGGGCGGATCGACGATGAACGCCCACACCAGCACCACGGAGACCACCGCGATGAAGAGCGGGACGAGCATCGCGGCGGTGAGTCCGGCACGGCTCGCCAGCAGTGGCATCGTCAGCGACAGCAGCGCGATGCCCAGGGGCTGCGAGGTCTGCCGGATCCCCATGGCGGTGCCGCGGCTGGACGCCGGGAACCAGCCGACGACGATGCGGCCGCTCGCTCCGTTGCCGCTCGCCGCCATGGCGGAGGCGCCGAAGAGCGCGACGGCCGCGACGTACAACGGGGCGTGCGCCGCGAACGCCGCGACGGCCGCCGCCAGGCCGACCACGGCTCCGGCCATGCTGATCAGCAGGACGCGGCGCTCGCCGTAGCGATCGATCATGACGCCCCACAGGATCGTGGTGAGCAGCAGGCCGGCGGGCGCGGCGGCCGCGAACAGCCCGGCGCGCTGCGGGCTCAGGCCGCCCTGGATGAGCTGGGGGAGGAGGAACGCGGTGCAGTTCACGGCGGCGGTGGTGGTGATCGCGGCGGTCATCGAGACCACCAGGATCCACCAGCGGCGGGCGGCGGACATCTCCATCGCTACTCCCAACTAGTGAGACGACATGCTTACTATTTGAGACGAAGCCTAGTGGATCGAAGTATCGGAGTCGAACGGTAGGCTCGCGGCATGCGCCTTGCACGAATCGCCAGCAGTGACGGGGTCGCGTTCGCGGCCATCGAGGGTGACCCGGAGGACGGGGCCCGGGCCCGCGAGATCTCCGAGCACCCTTTCGGCACACCGGAGTTCACCGGCCGTAGCTGGGCGCTCGACGACGTTCGCCTGCTCGCGCCGATCCTCGCCAGCAAGGTGGTCTGCATCGGCAAGAACTACGCGGCGCACGCGGCGGAGATGGGCGGCGAGGCGCCCAAGGATCCCGTGATCTTCATCAAGCCCAACACGTCGATCATCGGCCCGCTGGCGCCGATCAAGCTGCCGCGCAGCTCCGAGCAGGTGGACTACGAGGGCGAGTTGGCCGTGGTCATCGGCCAGCCCTGCCGCGACGTCCCCGCCGCCCGCGCGAAGGACGTCATCCTCGGCTACACCGTGGCGAACGACGTGACCGCCCGCGATCAGCAGCGCCAGGACGGCCAGTGGACCCGCGGCAAGGGGTACGACACGTTCTGCCCGCTCGGCCCGTGGATCGAGACGGAGTTCGACCCGTCGGACGCGCGGATCTACACCGAGCTCGACGGCCAGATCAAGCAGGACTCGCGCACGTCGCTGATGATCCACTCCATCGGCGACATCGTCGAGTGGATCTCGTCCGTCATGACCCTGCTGCCGGGCGACGTCATCCTCACCGGCACCCCGGAGGGCGTGGGCCCCATCACCGCCGGCCAGCACGTGGCCGTCACCGTCGAAGGCATCGGCACGCTGACCAGCCTCGCCGAGGACCGCTGACGCCGTTCAGTCGGCCTTGACTCAGTCGGCCTTGACGGCGAGCACGGGGATCGGCGAGTTCAGGATCAGCCGCTGACTGACGCTGCCGAGAACGGCCTTGCTCACCAGCGATCGGCGGCGGACCGCGATCACGAGGCGGGTCGCGCCGCGCTCGTCGATCTCGTCGAGCACGGCGTCGACGGGGTCGCGGTCGCCGCGCCCCGTCCGCTCCACGACGGTGATGGCGACGTCCCCGTCGACGCCCGAGACGTCGAGCTTGGCGATGCCGAGGTTGACGGCCACGAGATCGGTGCCGAGGGATCTCGCCTCCTCGATGCCGGCGCGCAGGGCGACGGGGCCTTCGGTGGTGCCGGGGACCGCGACGATGATGGTCATGATGCTCCTCGTGTCGAGAACGATCCGGTCAGCGGAAGTCGCCGCCGGAGAAGGACTCCTCCAAGTCCTCCAGGGAGCGGCCGCTGGTGTTGGGCAGGGTCTTGTAGATCAGGACGCCGAACAGGGCGCACACCACGAAGAACGTGCCGTACGTACCGACGATGCCACCGACCTTGATCAGGGTGGGGAAGAGCTGCCCGACGAGGGCGTTCGTCAGCCACAGGACCAGTACTGACAGGCCCATGCCGAAGCCGCGCAGCCGCAGCGGGAAGAGCTCGGACAGGCACACCCACACGGGCACGTTCAGCGCCGTCTGCATGGCGAGCACGAACAGGGCGACGAAGATCAGGACGGCGTAGGCCTGCACCTTGCCCTCGGGCAGGATCAGCGCCGACAGCACGGTGAGGCCGTGGCAGACGGTCACGCCGATCATGCCCGCGATGATGAGCGTGCGACGGGGGACGCGGTCGATGAGGAAGAACAGGCAGACCGCGCTGCCGACGACCGCGGAGACGCCCATGAAGATGTTCGCGATCGGCGCCGCGCTGTCGCTGAAGCCGGCGGTCTTGAGCATCTCGGTCCCGTAGTACATCACCGAGTTGATGCCGGTGAGCTGCTGGGCGATCGCGAGGATCACGGCGGCGAGCATGATGCGGCGGACCCACGGGATCGCCAGGTCGGCCCAGCCGCCGGTCTGCGCGGCCTCCTCCTCGCGGGCGAGCTCCTCGACCTCCGCCATCTCGGCCCGCGCGCGGTCCTCGGTGCGGACCTGCATGAGCACGGCGAGCGCCTCGTCGTCGCGGCCCTTCGAGATGTACCAGCGGGGCGATTCCGGCATCCGCAGCATGCCGAGGAACAGGAAGACGGCGGGCACGGCGCACACCGCGAGCATGATCCGCCACACCCCGGGATGGCCGTCGGGGTTGGCGTCGGTGAGCGGGGGCCACACGCGGGCGATGATCGCGTTGATCACGAAGGCCAGCAGCTGGCCGATCACGATGGCCAGCTCGTTGCGGCCGCCGAGGGTGCCGCGTCGCTCCGTGGGCGCCAGTTCCGACAGGTAGACGGGGACGACGACCGAGGCGCCGCCGACCGCGAGGCCGAGGACGAACCGGGCCGGCAGCATCACCGCCAGGTCGTTCGCGAAGACGGCGCCGAGCGTGCCGACGAAGAAGACCACCGCGAGGATGATCATGGTCTTCCTGCGCCCGACGGCGTCGGCGAGCCGGCCGCAGACCAGCGCCCCGACGGCGGCCCCGATGAGCAGGGTGCTGACCACCAGGCCCTCGGTCGTCGTGGTCAGCCCCAGGTCGTGCTTCATCGGCTCCAGCGCGCCGTTGAGCACGCCGGTGTCGTAGCCGAAGAGCAGCCCGCCGAAGGTCGCGACGACCGCGACCAGGTCCATCCGCCGCTGGTGGGGGCCGGGTCTGAGGGCCGGCAGGGCTGTTCGGCCCTCCGGCGTGCTGGTGAGTCCGTCCGTCATTCTGGAGTCCTTCCCGCTGTCCGCGTGAGGAACATCACAGCAGACCGCGAGCCTGTTTGACAAGTAGTTCGACAAGATTGAAAGAATGTCCTGACATGACTATCGAGCGTGTGGCATCCTGAAACCGTTCGCACGGCTGGAAACGACGGAGGTGGCACACGATGCACGACGGTACGCAGCAGGATCCGACCCCGGTGCGGGTGGCCGTGATCGGCATGGGCTGGATGGGCCGGGTGCACGCGCAGGCGTACGCCCGTGTGCCGCACCACTACCCGGACGGCGTCGCGGTGCCCGTCCTGGCCGCGGTGGCGGACGACGTCCCCGGGCGCGCGGAGACCTTCGCCGCCCGGTTCGGGGCGGCCTCCGCGTACACCGACTGGCGCGACGTCCTCGGCGATCCGTCGATCGACGCCGTCTCGGTGACGGTGCCCAACTTCCTCCACCGCGAGATCGGCGTCGCGGTGCTCGACGCCGGCAAGCATCTGTGGATCGAGAAGCCCGTGGGCCTGACCGAGGCCGACGCGGCCGCGGTCGCGGAGGCCGCCGCTCGCAATGATCGCCGCACTGCCGTCGGCTTCAACTACCGCAACGCCCCCGCGGTGCAGGCGGCCCGGGCCATGGTCGCCGACGGCCGGCTCGGCACCGTCACGCACGCGCGGTTCCGGTTGTTCAGCGATTACGCCGCCCATCCCGACGGTGCCCTCACGTGGCGCTACCAGCGGGACCGCGGCGGCAACGGCGTCCTCGGCGACCTCGGCTCGCACGGCGTGGACCTGGTCTCCTACCTGCTCGGCGACATCGACGCGCTGGTCGCCGACACCGCGATCTTCATCCCCGAGCGGTCGGAGCCGACGGGCGCCACCTCGGGACACCAGCTCGCCACCTCGGGCGTGCGGGGCCCCGTCGAGAACGAGGACTACCTGTCGGCGCAGCTGCGCCTGACGTCCGGGGCGCGCTGCGTCCTCGAGGCGAGCCGGGTCGCGGTGGGGGAGCAGAACTCCTACGGCTTCGAGATCCACGGCACGTCCGGCATGGTGCGCTGGGACTACCGGCGCATGGGCGAAATCGAGGCGTCGCTCGGCGATTCCTTCCAGGACCAGCCCGTGTCGACGGTGCACGTCGGGCCCGGCAGCGGCGACTACGCCGCCTTCCAGCCCGGCGCGGCGAATCCCATGGGCTACGACGACCTCAAGGTGATCGAGGCCCAGCACTTCCTGCGTTCCATCGTCACCGGCGTCCCGGAGGGTGCGACGGCCCTGGACGCCGTGCGCAGCGCCCGAGCGCTGGACGCCATGACCCGTTCGGTCGACGAGGGGCGCTGGGTGACGCTCGCGTGAACCCGCGCGGGGAGACGGTGCCGGCGGACCGCCGGCACCCTCGTCCGTCATGCGCTCGCGGACTCCGCGAGCAAGGACTCGGCCAGGGCGGAGTCGGCGGCGAGCAGGACCTCCGCCGCGACGGCGACGCCCTCCTCCCGTCCCAGCTCGGTGTCCTCGTGCTCGATGTTGACGAGCATGTCGGGATCCACGTCGTGCAGGGCGCGCAGGAACTCGGTCCAGTACGCGACGTCGTGGCCCTTGCCCAGCGCGACGAAGTCCCAGGCGGACTCCGTCGGCCACTCGTTGGCCCACTCGTCGCCGCCGAGGTTGGTGCGGGCCTCGTCGGGGCCCAGGCGGTGGAACGAGTTGTCCAGAACCCCGTTCAGCGCCGCGTACTCCGGGTTGATGCGGACGTCCTTGGCTGCGGCGTGCACCACCAGGTCGCCGAGGTGCCGGACCACCGCCACCGGGTCCATCTGCTGCCAGAACAGGTGCGAGGCGTCGAGCTCCACGCCGAGGTGTGTCGAGCCGGTGCGCTCGACCAGCTCGTGCACGGTCGCGCTGTTGAAGACGATGTTCTGCGGGTGCAGCTCGAGCGCGACCTTGACGCCGTGGTCGCGGGCGATGCGGTCGGTCTCGCGCCAGAAGTCGGTGGCGATCTCCCACTGGTGGTCCAGGACGTCGAGCGCGGCGGAGTTCCAGGCGTTGACCACCCAGTTCTGGTGCAGTGCACCGGGGTCACCGCCGGGCAGGCCCGACATGGTGACGACGCGGTCCTGGCCCAGGCGGGCCGCGAGCCGGATCGAGCGGCGGACGTCGTCGGCGTGCTTGCCGCCGATCGCGCGGTTCGGATGCAGCGGGTTGCCGTTGCAGTTGAGGCCGGCGATGGCGACGCCGGTGCCTTCGAAGATCCCGAGGTAGTCGTCGCGGGCCGTGTCGCTGACGAGTATGTCGGCGATGTTCGGCACGTGCACCGGCGGCAGGAAGCCACCGGTGTTGAGCTCGATTCCGGTGAGGCCCACCGCGGCGATGGCGCGGAGCGCGTCGGGCAGGGGGCGGTCGTGGTAGATGGCGTTGTACAGACCGAGTTTCATGGAGGCTCCGTCGGAGTTGGTCGGGACTGGGGTGATCAGGACTGGGGGAGGAGGGACGGCACGTCGACCGGCGTGCCACCCGCCACGGCGGATCGGGCGACGGCGTCGATGAGTTCCATGTTGTGCAGCCCGTCGACGAAGTCGGCGTTCCGCGGCAGCGATTCGTCCACAGGTAGGCCCGCGACCTCCTCGAGCATCGCGCGGGCCTGGAAGACGAAGCCGTCGTTCTGGCCGATCCCCACGCCGGGCGCGTCCATCGCGAGGCCGCCTCGCCAGTACGGGTGGTCGGGGCCGAGCGTCACCGTGCGCGGGCCGCCGAGCGCATGGCCCTCGTCGGTGAACAGGACCTGGACCCGGCCCGGGTTGCGGAAGTCGAACGCCGCCGATCCGCGCTCGCAGAAGACCTCGAACTTCAGGGTGTTGGGGTGCCCCGCGGCGACGCGGGAGACCTGCAGCGCCCCGGTCCCGCCGCCGGCGAAGTCGACGAAGAAGCCTGCCACGTCGTCGTTCTCGACGGTGTCGCGCTCGTCGCTGACGGCGCCGTGCTCGTGACCGATCACGCGGCCCAACGGCTTCGGCCGCGTCGGGAACGCGGTGTGCAGCGTCGCGCCGCGCACGGTGGCGACGGGGCCGCCGAAGAGCTCGGCGATGTAGGTGAGGTGGCTGCCGACGTCGGCGAGCGCGCCCGAACCCGCGGGCCCCGTGAACCGCCAACTGATGGGACCGTCGGGGTCGCAGGCGTAGTCGGTCCAGTACGCGCCGTCGAAGTTGATGAGCCGGCCGAGGCGGCCGCTGCGCACCAGGTCGCCGAGCAGGGCGATCCCGGGGGAGCGGAGGTAGGTGAGGCCGATCCGGCCCAGGACGCCGCGCTCGGCCGCCGTGTCCGCGGCGGACACCATGGCGCGCGCGTCGTCGATGGTGTCGGACAGCGGCTTCTCGCAGAGCACGTGCTTGCCCGCGGCCAGAAGGGATTCGACGATCTCGCGGTGCAGCGCGTTGGCCACGACGACGCTCACCACGTCGATGTCGTCGGCGGCGACGATCGCCTGCCAGGAGGTGTCGTGCCGCACGAAGCCGAACCGGCGAGCGGTGTCGTGCGCCAGCGGCTCGTACGCGTCGGCGATGGAGACCAGCCGCACGTCCGGCAGTCCGGGGCCGTAGACGGCGGTGGCGGCTCGATAGCCCGCGGCGTGCGCCTTGCCCGCCATGCCGGCGCCGATCACGGCGACGCCGATGCTGTTCCCGCTCATGTTCCCTCCTTCAGGTTGCTGTGCGCTCCATCGCGACCTAGTGTCGATGTGAATTGGAGCGCTCCAACAAGCATGAGCAATGTTCGTATGTCCTGTCAAGAGGGTGGCGCATGGAAGGTAAGCGACCGACGATCTACGACGTCGCGAGGCGGGCGGGGGTGTCGAAATCCCTGGTATCACTGGTCCTGCAGGGATCCCCGCGGGTCGGCGAGGCGTCTCGCCGGGCGGTGGAGGAGGCGATCGCGGACCTCGGGTACCGCCCCAGCCGGGCGGCGGCGAACCTCGCCGCGCGGCGCACGCGCACCGTCGGGGTGCTGATCGACGACTACACGAACCTGTGGTTCGTCGACCTCGTGCGCGGCCTGCACGCCGCGCTCGGCCCGGCCGGCTACCGGCTGGCGGTCGTGGACGTCGCGACCGCGGATCAGGCTGAGGATCCGGTCGAGTCCATGCTCGCCATGCGGGTCGACGGGCTCGTGCTCGGCATGGATCCACCGCAATCGCTGCTGGCCCGAGACGGTGCCGCGCTGCCGCCGGTCGTGGTCGCGGGCACGCGGGCGGCGCACGACGCGCGGTTCGACGCGGTCGCCAACGACGACGCCGAGGGGGCGCGCCTCGCCGCCCGGCACCTCGTCGAACTGGGGCATCGCACCCTCGGTCAGGTGTGCGCCGGCGGCGGCGCGGGTGAGGTGCGGCGCGCGGCGTTCTCCGTCGAGGCCTCGCGCCTCGGCGCGACCGTGGTGGACGCCTCCTGGCGCGGCGAGGCGTCGGACGAGGCCGGGTTCCGCGCCGCCGCCGAGCTGTTCGCCGCCGATCCCGGGGTCACCGCGGTGTTCGCGGCGAACGACGTGATGGCCGTCGGCGTGCTCGGAGCGGCGCGCGAACACGGGCGGGACGTTCCGCGCGATCTCTCCGTCGTCGGCTACGACGACACTTCGCTGGCGTCGACCCGGTTGGTGGGGCTGACGACGGTCGACGACCGCAGCTTCGACGTGGGGAACCGGGCGGGTGCGCTCCTGCGCGACCGGATGGGGGCGGACGGCGGCGCATCGTCGTCGGCGCGCGACAGCGAGAGGGATGTTCTCGCACCGCGACTGGTCGTCCGGGGGACCACGGGAGCACCCAGTTGAGCCACAAGATCGCGGCAATGTGCGTATGTCTGAACAAACACTAGGCAAGCGCTGTGATCTGTACTACATTCAGCTCAGCGAGTGGGTCGTCTCACTCGGTGAGGTCGAAGGGACACAGCATGAAGAAGACCACGCAGCGGCCGCGAAGGCTCCGTACCCTGCTCGCCGCGACCGCGGCCGGCACGGCGGCGCTCATCACGGTGGTGGGTTGCTCGAGCACGGGCGGCGCTCCGCGCGACACCGGCGACGGCGGTGCCGGCGTCGGCTCGGCGGGCACGAAGCGCCTGACCATCGCCATGGTCACGCACCAGCAGCCCGGCGACACCTTCTGGGATCTCATCCGCAAGGGCGCGGAGATGGCGGCGAAGAAGGACAACGTCACCCTCCGGTACTCCAACGACCCGCAGGCGCCCAACCAGGCGAACCTGGTGCAGGCCGCGATCGACAGCAAGGTCGACGGGATCGCGCTCACGCTGTCCACACCCAATGCCTTCCAGGCCGTGGTGCAGAACGCGCAGAAGGCGGGGATCCCGGTCTCCGCGTTCAACGCCGGCTACAACGACTACGCGCGCATGGGGATCCAGCAGTACTTCGGCCAGGACGAGACCACCGCGGGCGTCGCGGTGGGCGAGCGCCTCTCCAAGGAGGGCGCGAAGAAGGCCATCTGCATCATCCAGCAGCAGGGCCAGGTCCAGCTCGAGTCGCGATGCGCGGGGGTCCGGACCGGCCTTGCGGGCGGCACCGTCGAGAACCTCAACGTCAACGGCGAGGACATGACCGATGTGCAGTCCAAGGTCAACGCCAAGCTGCAGCAGGATCCGAGCATCGACACCGTCGTGGCTCTGGGTGCGCCGTTCGCGCTGACGGCGAGCAAGGCCCTGGAGGGCTCCGCGAGCAAACCCCGCATCGTCACCTTCGACACCAACGCGGCACTGGTCGGCGCGATCCAGAACGGGAAGGTCGCGTGGGCCGTCGACCAGCAGCCTTACCTCCAGGGCTACCTCGCCATCGACTCGCTCTGGCTGCAGATCATCAACGGCAACACCATCGGCGGCGGCCAGGCCGTGTTCACCGGTCCGGCGTTCATCGACAAGACCAACGTCGACAAGGTCGCCGAGCTCGCCAAGGGCGGGACCCGCTGATGACCACCGACGAGGCCCTCGACCTGAGTACGCACACGCCCGTCACCGACGAGCGGGTCAAGAAGCAGAAGCCCCTGCAGCGGTTGATCCTGCGCCCCGAGATGGGTGCGTTGATCGGCGCGATCGCAATCCTGATCTTCTTCCTGATCGTGGCGCCGCCCTTCCGCAGCCCGGAGGCCTTCGCCACCGTGCTGTACGCCAGCTCGACGATCGGCATCATGGCCTGCGGCGTCGCCGTGCTCATGATCGGCGGCGAGTTCGACCTGTCGACCGGTGTGGCCGTGACCTTCTCGTCGCTCGCGGCGTCGATGCTCGCCTACAACCTGCACCTGAACACGTGGGTGGGATCCCTGCTCGCCCTGGGGCTGTCGCTCGTGGTGGGCGCCTTCAACGGCTACATGGTGATGCGCACCAAGATCCCCAGCTTCCTCATCACGCTGGCCACGTTCCTCATGCTCACCGGCATCAACCTCGCGGTCACCAAGATGGTCACCGGTCAGGTCGCCACCCCCACGATCGCGGACATGGAGGGCTTCCCGTCGGCGCAGGCCGTCTTCTCCTCGACGATCCACATCTTCGGCGTCGGCCTCAAGGTGACGGTCCTGTGGTGGATCCTGTTCACCGCGGTCGCCACGTACGTCCTCATGCGCACCCGCGTCGGCAACTGGATCTTCGCCGTCGGCGGCAACCAGGATTCAGCACGCGCCGTGGGCGTCCCGGTCACCAAGGTCAAGATCGGCCTGTTCATGTTCGTGGCCTTCTGCGCCTGGTTCGTCGGCCAGCACCTGCTGTACGCCTACGACACCGTCCAGTCCGGGCAAGGCGTCGGCAACGAGTTCCTGTACATCATCGGCGCCGTCATCGGCGGCTGCCTCCTCACGGGCGGCTACGGCACCGCGGTCGGGGCCATGATCGGCGCCTTCATCTTCGGCATGGTCAACCAGTGCATCGTCTACGCCGGCTGGAACCCCGACTGGTTCAAGTTCTTCCTCGGCATCATGCTGCTGTTCGCCGTGATCGCCAACAACGCATTCCGCAACTTCGCCGCGAAGAGGTGACCCGATGACCACGGACGATATTCAGGCCGAGACGCCCGACACCGGCGACGACAAGGTCGCGCTGATCGAGTTCAAGGACGTCGGCAAGCAGTACGGCAACATCATCGCGCTCCAGGGGATCAACCTCCGCGTGTTCCCCGGCGAGGTCACCTGCGTGCTCGGCGACAACGGCGCGGGCAAGTCGACGCTGATCAAGACGATGGCGGGGTTGCACAAGCCCAGCGAGGGCGAGGTCCTCGTCGACGGCGAGGTCACCACCCTCGACTCGCCCAAGGACGCGCTCGAGAAGGGCGTCGCCACCGTCTACCAGGACCTCGCCGTCGTGGGGCTGATGCCGGTGTGGCGCAACTTCTTCCTCGGGCAGGAGCTGCGCTCGGGCTTCCTCAAGAGCCTCGACGTGCAGACCATGCGCGCCACGACGAAGGAGGAGCTGTTCAAGATGGGCATCGACCTCCCGGACGTGGACGCCCCGATCAGCTCCTTGTCGGGCGGCCAGCGGCAGTGCGTCGCGATCGCCCGGGCGATCTACTTCGGGGCGCGCGTGCTGATCCTCGACGAGCCGACGGCCGCGCTGGGCGTCAAGCAGTCCGGCATGGTGCTGCGGTACATCACCGCGGCCCGGGACCAGGGCTTCGGCGTCGTCTTCATCACGCACAACCCGCACCACGCGTACATGGTCGGCGATCACTTCGTGCTGCTCAATCGCGGCCGGCAGAAGCTGGACTGCACGTACGACGAGATCAGCCTGGAGGAGCTGACCTCGCAGATGGCGGGCGGCGACGAGCTCGAGACCCTCAGTCACGAACTGCGCAGGTGATCCGGTGGCGGCGACGCTCCTCGAACGCTTCGGGCGCCGGCTGCGGGTCGCGATGGTCGGCGGTGGGATCGGCAGCTACATCGGCGAGACCCACGCCATCGCGCTCCGCACCGACGGTCTGTGGGACCTCGTGGCGGGAGCCTTCTCCCGCACGCCGGCGACGAACGCGGCCACCGGGCGGTCGTGGCTCGTGCCACCGGACCGCACCTACGCCGATCACCGCGCGCTCATCGCGGGGGAGTCCGCGCGGGCGGACCCCGTCGACGCGGTGATCGTCGCGACCCGGCCGTCGAGCCACGCCGAGATTGCCTGCGACCTCCTCGAAGCCGGTTTCCACGTGATCTGCGAGAAGCCGCTCACCGATACCGCCGCCGACGCCCGCCGGGTCGCGGCGGCGGTGGCCGGATCGGGCCGGCGGCTCATGCTGACCCACTGTTACAGCGGCTATCCCATGGTGCGCCAGGCGCGGGAGATGGTCGCCCGGGGCGACCTCGGGCGGATCACCCTGGTCGAGAGCAGGTTCGCGGGCGGGATGTACGCGGCGAACACACCGCCCGGCTCGTGGCGCGTGGACGGCACGGAGGGCGGCGTGACCGCGCTGATCGCCGATCTCGGCACGCACGCGCTGCACCTCGCGGAGTTCGTCGCCGGCAGGCGGATCACGACGGTCGCCGCGGACCTCGCGCGGGTCGCCCCCGAGCACGTCGCCTTCGACAACGCCTACCTCGGCCTCGGATTCGAGGGCGGCGCCCGCGGCCGCTGCTGGAGCACGTCCCAGGCCGCCGGGGCCACCCACGGCCTCGCGGTCACCGTCTACGGCGACCGCGGCAGCGTGGCCTGGGACCACGACACCCCGGAGACGCTGTGGTGGCGTGCGGACGGCGAGCCCGATCGTCTGCTCACCAAGGCCGGACCCGCGGCGACACCGGCAGCGATCGCCGCGTCCCGGTTCACCGCCGGCCACCCCGACGGGTACGCCCTCGCCTTCGCGAACCTCTACCGCGACTTCGCTCGTGCGCTGCTCGCCGATGCGTTGGGCGAGGACCCCGTTCCGTACCTGGTTGATCTCCCCGACGTCGCCGACGGCGTCCGCACCCTCGCCGTCGTCGAGGCCGCCGTCCGGTCCGACGAGGCCGGTCGCCCCGTCTCCGTCGACACCTGACCACCACCGACCCGAATCGAGCACCGCATGACCGAGCCGATCCGCGTGGCCCTCGTGGGCTGCGGCAACATCGCCCTGGGTTTCCACATCCCCGCCTACCTCGCCGCGGACGACCGGTTCCGCATCGTCGGCATCGCCGATCCGACACCGGAACGGCTCGAGCTGGGGCGCGTCGCGGCCGGGCTCACGCCGGAGCAGGTACATGCGGACGTCGCCGACCTGCTGGCGCGCGACGACGTCGACGCGCTCGACCTGTGCACCCCGCAGCACCTGCATCGCGACGTCGCGATCGCCGCGGCCCGCGCCGGCAAGCACGTGCTGTGCGAGAAGCCGATCGCCGCCGTTCCCGCGGACGCCGAGGCCATGCGCGTCGCGGCCGAGGAGGCGGGAACCGTCCTCGCCGTGGTCGCCAACTACCTGTTCTTCCCGGAGGTGGTGGCGCTCACGGCGATCATCGACTCGGGGGAGCTCGGCGAGATCCGCACGGCGCGCGTCGACATGCTGGGTGTCCTGGACCTGCCGGGCGCGGCGGGCTATCGGCCCACGTGGCGGCACGATCCCGCGCAGGCGGGCGGGGGCGTCCTGGTCGACATGCTGCACGGGGTGTATCTCGCCGAGGCCCTCCTCGGCGCCCGCGCGGAGCGGGTCTCCGCGTTCGTGGACAGCGCGACCGACGGCGACGCCGTCGACGGAATCGCGTTGTGCCGCCTCGAGGCCGGCCGCCGCGTCGCGATGGTGAACATCGCGTGGGGCATGGGCCAGGGCGGTGTCGCGGTCGAGGGCGATCGGGGCCGCGCCGTCGCGCACTACCGCGCGGACGGGACGATGCCGTGGGCGCCGTTCGAATCCCTCACCGTCACCACGGAGTCCGGGACGCGCACCGTCGACCTCCCGGCGGGCGCCGAACTGGAGTCCCTCATCGCCGCGTCGATGCGCGACACGGTGCTCGACTTCGCCGATGCGATCGGCGGCGGCCGTGCGCCCGCCGTCGATGCCGCGACGGCCCGGCACATCCTCGAGATCACCGTGGCCGCGTACGCGTCGGGCGCCCTCGGCGCGACAGTGCCGCTCCCACTCGACGGCGCTCTGTTCACCTCCGGGGTCGCCGGTCTCGCGGAGATCGGCGTGCCCGACGACTCCTTCGTCCGTCGTCGTGGGCTGTTCGGTCTGACGGTGCCTGCGGCGTCCGGGATCGAGGGCTGACGTGCAGATCGGACTGCTCACCGACAGCCTCTCCGAGCTCACCCGCGCCGAGGCCCTCGACACGGCCGTGGACCTCGGCGTCGAGACCGTCGAGATCGGCTTGGGCGGTGTGCACGGCGGGTGGTCGCCCGCCCCGCACGCCGATCTGGCGGAACTGCTGGATGACGGTGCCGCCCGGGCCGCGCTGGCCCGGGACATCGGATCGCGCGGGCTGCGGCTCGAGGCCTTCAACGCCGCCGGGAATCCGCTCCATCCCCGGCACGGGGAGCGCGACGCCGCGGTCCTGCGCGGCGCGCTGCGGCTCGCGGAGGAGTTCGAGATCGGCACGGTCGTCACGATGTCCGGCCTTCCCGGCTATCCGGGTGACACGGTGCCCCCGTGGATCACCACGGTCTGGCCGCCGGAGAATCTGGAGCTCCTGGACTACCAGTGGGAACGGGCCATCGACTGGTGGGGGCCGATCGCCGATGAGGCTCGCGCTCGCGGCGTGCGGATCGCCGTCGAGATGCACGCCAACCAGCTCGTCTACAACGTGCCCGGCCTGCTGCGGCTGCGCGCCGCCATGGGTGATGTGGTGGGCGCGAACTTCGATCCCAGCCACCTCATCTGGATGGGCGCCGACCCGCTTGCCGCGATCCGCGCCCTGGACGGCGCGATCCATCACGTGCACGCCAAGGACACCCGCATCGAGGACCGGGCGGCGGTCGCGTCGCGGCTCGAGACCGTCCCGAATCCGCGCACCGGCGAGCGGGCGTGGAACTACGTCGCGGTCGGCACCGGCCACCCGGACGGGGTCGACTTCTGGGTGCGGTTCATCGCCGCGCTCCGGCACGCCGGGTACGACGGCCCGCTGTCCATCGAGAACGAGGACTACACGCTCGGCCAGCGCGAATCCGTCGCCCTGGCCGTCGAGACGCTGCGCGCCGCGCAGAACCTGGAGGAGGTGCGATGAGCAGGATCAGGATCGCGGTGCTGGGCTGCGGCCGGATCGGGCGCGTGCACGCCGACTCGGTCGCGGTGAGCGAGCGCGCCGAGCTGGCATGGGTCTTCGACCCGATCGAGGCGGCGGCGAAGGAGGTCGGCGAGCGCTTCGGCGCCGCATGGACGACCGACGTCGAGGAGGTCCTCGAGGCCCGTGACGTGGACGCCGTCGTGGTCGCCTCGCCGACGCCGACGCACGTCGACCTGCTCACCCGCGCCGTGCGAACGGGACGGACCGTGCTGTGTGAGAAGCCCATCGACCTCGACATCGCCCGGGTCGACGCCTGCCGCGCCGATCTGGGCGACCTCACCGACAGGGTGATGCTCGGCTTCAACCGCCGGTTCGACTCCTCCTTCGCCGAGGTCCGCCGTCGCGTCGAGGCGGGCGAAATCGGCCCGCTGGAGCAGCTGACCATCGCCAGCCGCGACCCCGCGCCGCCGCCGGCGGACTACGTCGCCTCGTCGGGCGGGCTGTTCCGGGACATGATGATCCACGATCTCGATCTCGCCCGGTTCTTCCTCGGCGAGGTGGTAGCGGTGTCGGCGCTGGGATCGAACCTGGTCTCCGCGGAGATCCGCGCGGCCGGCGACATCGACGGCGCCATGGTCGTGCTGCGCGGCGCCGGCGGGCAGCTGGCGACCATCACCAACTCCCGGCGCTGCGCCTACGGTTACGACCAGCGGCTCGAGGCCTTCGGCGCGTTGGGTTCGCTCACCGCCGCCAACCAGCACGCGACGTCGGTGGCCTTCTCGGGCGCGGCTCACACCGGCGCCGCGGGGCCGGTCCTGAACTTCTTCCTGGACCGGTACACCCCGGCTTATCGCGCCGAGCTCGACGCCTTCGTGACGATGACGGAGACCGGCGGCGCGGCATCGCCCGGGTTCGTCGACGGCCGCGCGGCCCTGGTGCTCGCCGACGCCGCCGCCGAGTCCCTCCGCACCGGAGCCGTGGTCGAGGTCCGGGCGTGACGGTGCGTTGGGGCCTACTCGCCACCTCGGGGATCGGTCGCGTCGCCGCCCGCGCGATCGCCGCCGCCGGCGGCGCCGAGCTCGCCGCCGTCGCGGGTCGTGACACCGGGCGCGCCGCCGCCTACGCGGCCGAGGTGGAATCGCCCGCCGCGTACGGGAGTTACGAGGAGCTGCTCGCCGACAGCGGCATCGACGCGGTCTACGTGCCGCTGCCGATCACGCTCCACGGTGAGTGGGCGATCCGGGCGCTGGAGGCGGGGAAGCACGTGCTGTGCGAGAAGCCGCTCACCCTGGACCCGGATGAAGCGACGGCCGTCTTCGACGCCGCGGAGCGCGCGGGGCGGCACGCGATCGAGGGCTTCATGTGGCGGCTGCACCCGCAGACGCTGCTGGTCCGTCGACTGCTCGCGGAGGGCGCGATCGGTGAGCTCGCGCTCGTCCGCGCCGCGCTCAGCGTGAGCGCCCCCGCAGGCGACATCCGGCGCACGACCGATCTCGGCGGCGGCGCGTTGGCGGACCTCGGCGGGTACTGCGTCAGCGCGGTGCGGCTGTTCGGCGGCGAACCGTCGACGGTGCGCGCCGTGCGGGTCGCGGATCCGGCCGGTACCGGCGCGGGCCACGATCTGCGTGCCTCCGCGGTCCTCGAACTGGAGGGCGGCGTCCTCGGGCTGATCGACGTCGGACTGGACCTGGACCGGCGCGACCAGCTCGAGCTCGTCGGTACGGAGGGACGGATCGTCGTCGACGATCCGTGGCTGTGCCGGTTCGGCGCCGTCGAGCTGATCCGCGGGGAACGGGCGGAGCGGTTGCCGGCGGATCCGGGCGGCGCCTTCGGCCTGACGCCACCCGGGCCCGACAACGAGGACGCCTACCGGATCGAGTTCGAGGCGGCGAGCGCCGCCTTCGCCGGCGGGGCGGAGCCGGCCTTCGGCCGGAACGACGCGATCGCGCAGGCCCGTGCCCTCGCCGCCGCGCGGCGGTCCGCCGCGGAGGGCGTCACGATAGTCCTGTAGCCGCCTCCGATACCACCCGCCCGACGGTGCCCGTCACCGTCGGGCGGTGGCGTGTCCGCCGGCGTTCGCCGGGAGGCGCAGCGCTCCGAGGAGGGGGAGCAGGAGCAGCGCGGCGAAGGGGACGAACGCGACCCGGTAGCCCAGTTCGACCGGATCCGGCCCGGCCCATGACGTGCCGAGGCTCGCGGCTGCGGCGGCCGCTGCGATGCCGAGGGCGGTGCCCACCTGCTGCAGGGTGGCGGACAGACCGTTCGCGGCGGGGAGCAGGTCGCGGGGGACATCGGCGAACATGACGGTGTTGTAGGCGCTGAAGCCGATGGACCGGACCACCCCGGAGAACACCAGGAGCGCGGCGATCACCGGCGCGGGCGTCGACGCGTGCACCCACCCGAAGGCGAGCAGCGTCGCCGCGCCCGCGACGATCGACCAGACGAGGGTGCGTCGGAACCCGAGCACCCGGATGATCGGGGAGGTCAGCGGTTTGATCGCGAGGTTGCCGACGAAGACCGCCGTCACCATCGCGCCCGCCGCGGCCGCGCTCCATCCGAACCCGGCCTGGAAGAGCAGCACGAAGAGGAAGGGCGCGCCCGTGATCACGAGGCGGTAGATCGATCCGCTCACGTTGCCCACGCGGAAGGTCTGGATGCGCATGACCGCCGGATCGAACAGCGGGTGGGGGCGATGCGCCATCCCTCGTGCGGCCACCCAGGCGAGGAGCGTTGCAGCTACCAGCAGCGCGGCCACGACCCACGGCCGTCCGCCCCGCAGCAGTTCCACGCCGCCCGTGAGGCAGACGACCGCACCCGCGGTGAGCAGATAGCCCCAGCGGTCGAGCGGCGTTCGGAAGCTCGTGTCGTTCCGCGGGATCAGGAGTGCCCCGCCGATCGCCAGTGCGACGCCGATCGGAACGTTGAGCACGAAGATCCACCGCCACCCCGCGACGTCGGTGATGACGCCGCCGAGGAACGGAGCGACCACCGGCGCGACGAGGGACGGCCAGGTCAGGTAGGCCATCGCCGCGAGGAGGTCGACCGGCCGCACCGAGCGCAGCACAGCGATCCGTCCCACCGGGATCATCATGGCTCCGGCGGCGCCCTGGACGATGCGGAAGAGGCACAGCCACAGGAGGTCCGGTGCCAGCGCGCACGCGGCCGACGCCATCGTGAAACCGGCGACCGCCCACAGGAAGACGCGTCGCGTGCCGTACCGCTCCGCGACCCAGCCCGCGACGGGGACGGCCACCGCCACCGCGAGGAGGTAGCCGACGATGGCCGGACTCACGGCCGCCGGGGCGACCCCGAAGTCGCGGGCCACCGCCGGCGCTGCCGTCTGCAGCACCGCACCGTCGAGGTTCTCGAGGAACAGTGCTCCCGCGACGAGGAGCGCGAGCGGTCGGCTGAAGCTCGCGGCCTCGCGCCTGCGGATCAGCGCAGCGATGCGCGACATGTCATTATGTTCGGTCAAAATGGGCTCAGGGTGCAAGTCTTCAGTCGTAGGCGCCGCAGACCTGCTGGTCCCAGTCGATGATCGAGCCGGTGACCACACCACTGCGATCCGACAGCAGGAACACCACCGCCGCAGCCGCGTCCGCAGCGGAGGCGAGGCGGCCCGCGGGCAGCTCGCGCCCGGCGCGCTCGGCCCAGTCGTCAGGGGCGTCGTGGAACCGCTTCTGCACCAGGGCCTCGCCCTCCGTCTCGGTCCAGCCGATGTTGAGGCCGTTGATCCGGATCCGGTCGAACCGGTGCGCGTGGGCCGCGTTCTTCGTGAGCCCGATCAGCCCGGCCTTCGCGGCGACGTACGGCGCCAGGTAGGGCTGTCCGCCGTGTGCCGACATCGAGATGATGTTGACGACGGTTCCGGGGGCACGCCGTGCGCGCATGTCACGCACCGCGGCGGCCATCGTGAAGAAGGGCGCCCGGAGATTGATCGCGACGTGCTCGTCGAACAGCGCCGGCGTGGTCTCGGTGAGGGTGCCACGAGACGTGAGGCCCGCCGCGTTGCACAGGCAGTCGACCCGGCCGAGGGCCTCGACCACCGCCTCCACCGACCCCGTCGCCTGCGCGGGATCGGCGACGTCGGCCCGAACGAACAGCGCCTCCGTCCCCTCCGCCGCCAGGGCGGACCGCAACGTCTCCCCGGCGGCGGCATCCCGTCCGGAGAAGGCGACGCGGGCTCCGGCCGCGGCGGCCGCGCGGACGACGGCGGCGCCCACGCCCCGGCTGCCGCCCGACACGAACACGACCCTGTCCGCGAGATCGGCGGGCCGCCCGGTCACGGGCGGTGCCGCTCGTCGAGGGCGGCCAGTTCGGCGGCGAAGGCCTCCGGAGCCAGGCCGGACGCGAGCGCGCGGCGCGTCAGGTCCGCCTGGGTCTCGCCGTGCATGCCGCCGAGCGGCTGGTCCCGGTCCAGGTTCGACGGGAACGCGTACCCCTCGGCCGAGGCGGCGACGAGGTTCTCCACGGCGCGAGCGTCTCCGGCGGCGGCGAGCCCCTGCAGCTCGGGGTAGACGGCGCGGAGGATCGCGGACCGGTCCACCGCGTCCATCGCGCGTCCGAACGCCGAACTGATCTGCAGCAGGTTCGCCATCCGGCGGATGCCCGCCGATCGATTCGAGCCCGCGGCGTGGAACAGTGCCGGGTTGAAGAAGACGGCGTCTCCGGCGCGCAGCGGGAGCTGAACGTGGTTCGCCTCGAAGTAGTCCCGGAAGTCGGGGAGGTTGAAGGCGAGGTAGCCGGGCTCGTACCGCTGGGAGTACGGCAGGTACAGGGTGGGACCCGATGAGACGGGCATGTCGACCTGTGCGACGGCGCCCTGCAGCGTGAGCGCGGGGGAGAGCAGGTGCGTGTGCCGGGGGAAACGCTGCGCCGTCTCCGGCTCCATGAAGCCGAGGTGGTAGTCGCGGTGCGGGGACTGCGCCGTCCCGCCGGGGTTCACCACGTTGATCGCGGATGTCACCTGATACATCGGCCCCAGCCAGGCGGTCGCGACCAGCGCGAGCACGTCATTGGCGTAGTACCGGGCGAACGATGCCGGATCGCGCAGCGCGTGCTTGCTCAGGGCGTTCCAGATCCGGTCGTTCGCGCCCGGCGCGGCGAAGTGGTCGCCGCCGCCGGAGCCGTTCGCGCGCTGCTCGGCGATCATGGCGGTGAACAGCGCCGTCGACTCGTCGAGGCCGTGCCGGTCGTCGAAGGCACCGTCGAAGGCGACGATGCCCGGGCCGGTCAGGAGCGCCCGCGCCAGCTCGTCGGACAGCTGCCCGCGCCTGTCCGGATCGGCCGCGGCCTCCGTGGCCGCGGCGCCGTAGAACAGGACCCCGCGTACCGCCCGATCCGCGTAGGGGTACCTGGTCAGGTCGGTCTCGAACTCGAGCTGCGCCGTGAAGTCCTCGAGGCGGCAGTCGGCCTCGCTGATCCGGCCCGTGCGGTCCGGCGCCCCGGTCCGGGCCGAGAAGGTGGTGGGCATATCGCTTTCCTGACGTCGATGCGAAGCGGGAGTGGGGAATCGGTGTCCGTCCCCGCATTCATCGTGGCAAGCTGTCGAGGTCCCGGGTAGCCCGGAAAACCCTCAAGAATCCCTCAGCACGAGGAGGCCCGCGGTGGCGCACTCCCATCCGATCCGCGAGATCGCGCAGCAGGCGGGCGTCAGCGAGGCCACCGTCGACCGCGTGCTCCACGGCCGCGTCGGGGTGCGCGAGGGAACGGCGGCACAGGTCCGGCAGGCGATCGCCGATCTCGACCGGCAGCGCTCCCAACTGCGGCTGTCGGGTCGCCGGTTCATGGTCGATCTCGTCATGGAGACTCCGCGCCGCTTCTCGGACCTGACCCGGGCCGCGCTGGAGGCCGAGCTCCCCACTCTGCGCCCGGCGGTCTTCCGCGCGCGCTACCACGTGCGGGAGGCGTGGGAGCCGGAGGAACTGATCGCGGAGCTCGACGGCATCGCGCGCCGCGGTAGCCACGGCGTCGTCCTCAAGGCTCCGGATACGCCCGCAGTCGCGGCGGCGATCGCGCGCCTGACCGCGCGCCGCATCCCCGTCGTCACCGTGGTCACCGACGTTCCGCAGAGCGCCCGGATCGCGTACGTGGGCATGGACAACCGCGCCGCGGGCGTGACCGCGGCGCACCTCGTCACCCAGTGGGTCAGTGAGTCGCGCGGAGCCCTGCTCGTCGTCACCAGCGGCCGGCTCTTCCGGGGCGAGGAGGAACGGGAGACGGGGTTCCGCAGCGAGATCCACCGGTCTGATCCGGCGCGGCGGATCGTCGGCGTCGCCGATACGGGTGGCCTCGACGCGGTGTGCCGCCGGGAGGTCGCCGCGGTGCTCGCGAGCGACCCGGACATCGCCGCGGTCTACTCGCCGGGTGGCGGCAACCGGGGGATCATCGCGGCGTTCGACGAGGCGGGGAGGAGGTATCGCGGCTACATCGCACACGATCTCGCCGAATCGAACCGCGAACTGTTGCTGGCGGGTCGGATCTCGGCGGTGCTGCACCACGACCTGCGGGCGGATCTGCGCGGCGCCGCCCACGCGATCATGGCCTTCCACGGCGCGATCGACGGTCCGCACCGGCCGCGGCCCACCGCGATCCAGATCGTGGTGCCGCCGAACCTGGCCGGGGTCGACAGCTAGCGGCTGAACACCGAGACGTCGAAGAAGTACCGCGACGCCCGGTACACGTGGCGGCCCAGCTCGATCGCCGTGCCGGACTCGTTCAAGGCCACGCGCTGCATGGTGAGCACGGCGCCGCCCGCGGGCTCGTCGAGCAGCCGGGACTCCTCGTCGTCGGAGATGCGGGCGCCGATCCGCTGCTGCGCCTGGGCGATCGTGATGCCCCGCCCGCGCAGGCACTGGTACAGGCCCTTGCTCTGCAGCTCGTCGGGGGCGGGGGCGAGCTCGGCGGGGATGTAGTTGGTGAGGATCGCCAGCGGCACGTCGTCCGCGCTGCGCAGGCGCCGGATCGACACCACCTGGGCGTCGTGCTCGATGCCCAGCTCGTCCGCGATCTCCTCATCGGGCCGGCCGAGCCGGTAGTCGAGCAGCTCCGTCGACGGGGTCTGGCCCGCGGCGATCAGGTCCTCGTACAGGCTGGTGAGCTCGACCGCGCGGTGCACCTCGTTGCGCACCACCTGGGTGCCGACGCCGCGCTTGCGCACCAGGAGGCCCTTGTCCACGAGCGCCTGGATCGCCTGCCGCGCAGTCGGACGAGACAGGGTGAGCCGCTTGGCGAGGTCGATCTCGTTCTCGATCCGGTCGCCGGGCACCAGCTCGCCGTTCAGGATGGAACGTTCGAGGGCCTGCGCCAGCTGGTAGTACAGCGGCACGGGGCTGGTGCGGTCCAGTTCGACCGAGACCGGGGCGGGAGACATGCGATGCAGTCTAGTGCACCGAAGCGGGAAATGCGGGCGCTGATCAGCGTTTGTTCGTACAATCGCCCCTTGCGGCGCGATCAGGTCTATGTCCGCACATACGGCGTCCATGTCAGCCGGTCGCCGACGGCTCTATCGGATTCGCGATGCTGCGATGGGGTGGATCTCTGCAGCTAGGAGCCTATTGAAGAATGTCGCCCCCTTCTGTTAGATTGACAGGACAAACGAGCGGGAGTGATCCACGTCTCGTCCGGGACCAGGCTAAGGAGGGCCTCCCACATGACTGACGCCGGTACCCACGGTGCCCCGTTCGACCTGATCACCATCGGGCGGGTCGGGGTCGACATCTACCCCCTGCAGGACGGTGTCGGACTCGATCGTGTCGAGACCTTCGGCAAGTACCTCGGGGGCAGCGCGACCAACGTCGCCGTCGCCGCGGCCCGTCACGGCCGACGGTCCGCGGTCATCACGGCGACCGGCGCGGATCCGTTCGGGCGCTTCGTTCATCAGGAGCTGGTGCGCCTCGGCGTCGACGACCGGTACGTGGGCGAGGTCCGCGGCCTGAACACCCCCGTCACCTTCTGCGAGATCTTCCCGCCGGACGACTTCCCGCTCTACTTCTACCGCGACCCGATCGCGCCGGACCTCATGCTGGACGACGACGCGCTCGACCTCGACGCGATCCGCTCCGCGAAGATCTTCTGGGCCACCGTCACCGGGCTCTCCCGCGAGCCCAGCCGCTCCGCGCACCACACGGCGTGGAACGCCCGCGGCCGCGCCCCGCTGACCGTCCTCGACCTCGACTACCGGCCCATGTTCTGGGAGTCCGCCGAGGTCGCGAGCCAGGAGGTGGGCAAGGCCCTCGAGCACGTCACCGTCGCCATCGGCAACCGCGAGGAGTGCGAGGTCGCGGTCGGCGAGACCGAGCCCGGCCGCGCCGCCGACGCCCTGCTGGAGCGCGGCGTCGAGCTCGCCGTGGTGAAGCAGGGCCCCAAGGGCGTCCTCGCGAAGACCCGGGACGAGAGTGTCGAGGTCGCACCGCACTTCGTCGACGTGATCAACGGTCTCGGCGCCGGTGACGGCTTCGGCGGCGCCGTCTGCCACGGCCTGCTCGCGGGCTGGCCGCTCGAGCGGGTCCTGCGCTTCGCCAACGTCGCCGGGGCCATCGTCGCCTCGCGCCGCGAATGCTCGACCGCCATGCCCACCACCGACGAGGTGGAGTCCGTCATCGAGGAACGGGACAACAACCATGTCTGACACCGCCCGCACCACCGGCCCGCTCACGGCGGGCGATTTCGACCGGCTGCGCGCCGCCCGGCACGAGAACCCCGACGCCATCGCCGATGTGCTCGGCGCACGGATCCGCCGCCCCCTCGTCCGCGGCGACCGCCGGCTGCTCATCGTGGCGGCGGACCACCCCGCCCGCGGCGCGCTCGGCGTCGGTTCCGACGCGATGGCCATGGCCGACCGGTACGACCTGCTGCAGCGGATGGCGCTCGCCCTCTCCCGCCCCGGGGTCGACGGGGTGCTCGGCACCCCCGACGTCGTCGAGGACCTCGCGCTGCTGGGCCTACTCGACGACAAGATCGTGGTCGGCTCCATGAACCGCGGCGGCCTGCGCGGCGCGGCGTTCGAGATGGACGACCGGTACACCGCCTACGACGTTCCCTCGATGCGGCGCGGCGGCCTGGACTTCGGCAAGCTGCTCGTGCGCGTCGACCTCGAGGACCCCGGCACCGTCGTCACGCTCGAGGCCACGGCCCGCGCCGTCGACGCCGCGGCGGCCGCGAAGCTGCCGATCATGCTGGAGCCCTTCATGAGCCGCCGCACCGACGGGAGGATCGGCAACGACCTCTCGACGGAGGCCGTCATCAACTCGGTCGCCATCGCCTCCGGCCTCGGCAACACCTCCGCCTACAGCTGGCTCAAACTCCCCGTCGTCGACGACATGGAACGCGTCATGGCGGCGACCACGCTGCCCACGCTGCTCCTCGGCGGCGACCCGGGCGGCGACCCCGCTGCCGTCTACGCCTCGTGGGCCAAGGCGCTCGCCCTGCCCGGCGTGCACGGCCTCGTCGTCGGCCGCACCCTGCTCTATCCCCGCGACGGCGACGTGACCGCCGCCGTCGACACCGCCGCCGGCCTCGTGCACGGCGCCTGACCACCCGCATCCACCTCCGCGAAGGAGCCGCTCCATGACCACCACCGAGACCCTCACCGTCGTCCCGCACTGGATCGACGGCGCCGAGTACCCGTCCACCAGCGGCCGCACCGCCGACGTCTACGACCCCGCGCTCGGCGTCGTGACCAAGCGGGTCGCGCTCGCCGATCGCGCCGAGATCGACGCCGCCGTCGCCTCCGCCAAGAAGGCCTCGGACAACTGGGGGGAGCTCTCTCTCGCCAAGCGCCAGTCGGTGCTGTTCGCCTTCCGCGAGCTGCTCAACGCCCGCAAGGGTGAGCTCGCCGAGATCATCACCAGTGAGCACGGCAAGGTCCTCTCCGACGCCCTCGGCGAGATCAGCCGCGGCCAGGAGGTCGTCGAATTCGCCTGCGGCATGGCGCATCACCTCAAGGGTGAGTACAGCGAGCAGGTCTCCTCGGGGATCGACGTCTACTCCACCCGCCAGCCCCTCGGCGTGGTCGCGGTGATCAGCCCGTTCAACTTCCCCGCCATGGTGCCCGCCTGGTTCTTCCCGATCGCGATGGCCGCGGGCAACGCCGTGGTACTCAAGCCCAGCGAGAAGGATCCGTCGGCCGCGATCTGGATGGCGGAGCTGTGGCGCGAGGCGGGCCTGCCCGAGGGCGTGTTCACCGTGCTCAACGGCGACAAGGAGGCCGTCGACGGCCTGCTGACTCATCCGGACGTCGCCGCCGTCTCCTTCGTCGGTTCGACGCCCATCGCGCGGTACGTCTACGAGACCGCCACCGCGCACGGCAAGCGGGTCCAGGCCCTCGGCGGCGCCAAGAACCACATGCTGGTGCTGCCCGACGCCGACCTCGCCCTGACGGCCGACGCCGCGATCAACGCCGGCTTCGGTTCGGCCGGCGAGCGGTGCATGGCCATCTCGGTCGTCGTCGCCGTCGAGCCCGTGGCGGACGCGCTGATCGCGGAGATCACCGATCGCATGGCCGGGCTGCGCATCGGCGACGGCCGCCGCGGCTGCGACATGGGGCCGCTCGTCACGCAGGCGCACCGGGACAAGGTCGCCTCCTACATCGACGTCGCCGTCGCGGACGGCGCGAGCGTGGTCGTCGACGGTCGCGACGTGACCCCGGACGGCGATGCGGCGGGCTTCTGGCTCGGTCCGACCCTGATCGACCGCGTGCCCACCACCTCCCGGGTGTACACCGAGGAGATCTTCGGCCCCGTGCTCGCGATCGTGCGCGTCGCCTCGTACGAGGAGGGGGTCGATCTCATCAACGCCGGCGCCTTCGGCAACGGCACCGCGATCTTCACCAACGACGGCGGCGCCGCACGCCGGTTCCAGAAGGACATCCGCGTGGGCATGGTCGGCATCAACGTGCCGATCCCGGTCCCCGTGGCCACCTTCAGCTTCGGCGGCTGGAAGGACTCGATGTTCGGCGACACCAAGGCGCACGGCGCCGAGGGCGTGAAGTTCTTCACCCAGCTCAAGGCGATCACGAGCCGGTGGCTCGACCCCAGCCACGGCGGCGTCGACCTGGGATTCCCCCAGAACGACTGACGCGGACTTCATTCCGGCAGCACCATCGTCCGCGAGGACGGAAACAGGAGAGGACGGCGATGGCGACGACGCCCAACGAATGGTTCCACGCCCGAGGCGCGCTGGCGCGCGACGGGTGGGAATCGGTGGTCGACGGCTCCCTGCCCGGCTGGGCGCACACCGGGATCCGCGTCGCGGACCTCGGCGACGCGCCGGTCGTGCTGCCCGGCGGTGACATCGAGCGCATCGTCGTGCCGCTCTCGGGCGGGTGCCACGTCGAGCTCGACGGCGCCGCCGCCGCGAGCTTCGACGGTGCGCCGTCCGTGGCCCTCGCGGGCCGCGCGTCGGTCTTCGACGGGCCCACCGACGTCCTGTACGTCGGCGCCGGTGGGGGATTCACCGTGCGCGGAACCGCGCGCATCGCCATCGCCGAGGCGCCCACGTCGCAGCGCCGCCCCACGCGGTACATCCCCGCCACGGAGGTCCCCGTCGAGGTGCGCGGCGCCGGCCGGGACACCCGGCAGGTGCACAACTTCGGCACGCCCGGCGCGCTCGACGCGGCCGCCCTCATCGTGTGCGAGGTGATCACCCCCGGCGGCAACTGGAGCAGTCACCCCGCCCACAAGCACGACGAGCACATCGCCGGCCACGAATCCCGGCTCGAGGAGATCTACTACTTCGAGGCGGCGCCCGCCCGCGGCCTACCGGCAGGGACCGTGCCCGAGACGACCGACGCCTTCGGGAGTTTCGTCACCTACTCGTCCGCGGCGGGGGAGATCGACACCAACGCCCTCGTCCGCACCGGCGACATCGCCCTCGTGCCCTTCGGCTACCACGGCCCCGCGATGGCCGCCCCCGAGTACGACCTCTACTACCTCAACGTCATGGCGGGCCCCGACCCCGAACGGGTCTGGCTGATCAGCGACGACCCGCGCCAGGCCTGGCTGCGGGACACCTGGCCCACGCAGGCCACCGACCCGCGGCTGCCCTACGCGGCCGCACCGACCGAAGGAGACGAGCGATGAGCACCCGGCGGATGACCGTGGGCCAGGCCCTCATCGAGTTCCTGGCGCACCAGTGGACCGTGGACGAGATCGTCCTCGCCGACGGCACGGTGAGCACCGTGCGCGAGCGCACCGTCCCCGCGACCTTCGGCATCTTCGGCCACGGCAACGTCGCCGGCGTGGGCCAGGCCCTGCTGCAGTACGCGACCACCGATGCCGGGCTCATGCCCTACCACCAGGCCCGTAACGAGCAGGCCATGGTGCACCAGGCCGTCGGTTACGCCCGCATGCACCGCCGGCGCGGCACCTACGCGTGCACCGCCTCCGTGGGCCCGGGCGCCGCCAACATGCTGACGGGCGCCGCGCTCGCGACCGCCAACCGGCTGCCCGCGCTGCTCCTGGTCTCCGACACCTTCGCCACCCGCGTCGCGGATCCGGTGCTGCAGCAGCTCGAGCACCCGCACGACATCGGGCTGCAGGTCTCCGACGCCTTCCGGCCCCTCTCGAAGTTCTTCGACCGGGTGCAGCGGCCGGAGCAGCTGTTCTCCATCGCGCTGGCCGCGATGCGGGTGCTGACCGACCCGGCGGAGACCGGTGCCGTGACCATCGCGCTGCCCGAGGACGTCCAGGCCGAGGCCGTCGACGTCCCCGAGGAGTTCCTCGCGGACCGCGAGTGGCACCTCCGCCGGCCCCTGCCCGAGCGCGGCCCGCTGGCCCGCGCCGTCGCGGCGATCCGGGAGGCGAAGCGCCCCTTCATCGTCGCCGGCGGCGGCGTCCTCTACGCGGGCGCCGAGGACGAGCTGCGCCGGTTCGCGGAGGCCACGTCGATCCCCGTCGGCACCACGCAGGCGGGCGGCGGCGCGCTGGCCTGGGACCACCCGCTGAACCTCGGCGGCGTGGGCGCCACCGGCACCGCGGCGGCGAACGCCATCGCCGCGCAGGCCGACGTGATCATCGGGATCGGCACCCGGTACAGCGATTTCACCACCGCCAGCCGCACGGCCTTCCAGGACGCGGGCGTGCGCTTCGTGAACCTCAACGTCGCCTCGTTCGACGCCTACAAGCACGGCTCGCAGCTGCCGCTCATCGCCGACGCCCGCGAGGGCCTCGCCGCGCTGCGAGCGGGGCTCGCCGACTACCGCGTTCCGCCGGAGTCCGTCGCCGCGGCCGCTGCGGCCAAGGCGGACTGGGACGCGGTCGTCGACGTCGCCCTCGCGCCCACCGGGGCCGACCTGCCGGGCCAGCCCGAGGTGATCGGCGCGGTGCACGCCGCGATGGACCCGGCCGACGTGATCATCCAGGCCGCGGGCTCCCTCCCGGGTGACCTGCAGAAGCTGTGGCGCGTGCGGGACCCGCTCGGCTATCACGTGGAGTACGCCTTCTCCTGCATGGGATACGAGATCGCGGGCGGGCTCGGCGCGAAGCGCGGGCTGCTCGCCCTCGGCGACGACCGCGACGTCGTCGTCATGGTCGGCGACGGCTCCTACCTCATGCTCAACAGCGAGCTCGTCACCGCCGTCGCCGAGGGGATCAAGCTCATCGTCGTCATCGTCGAGAACCAGGGCTACGCCTCGATCGGCCACCTCTCCGAGACCGTCGGCTCGCAGCGTTTCGGCACTCGGTACCGCACCGCGGACGAGTCGGGCGGCGTCCCCGCACCGGAACTCGATCGCGGCGCGTTCCTGCCCGTCGACCTGGCGGCCAACGCGCGCAGCTACGGCGCGCGGGTCATCGACATCGCGCCCGGACCGGACTCCGTCGCGGAGCTCACCGAGGCCGTCCGCGCCGCCAAGGCGGCGACCGGCCCCACCGTCATCCAGATCCACAACGACCCGTTGGTCTACGCCCCCGAGGGCAACGGCTGGTGGGACGTCCCGGTCGCCGCGGTGTCGACGATCGACAGCACCGTCACCGCGCGCGCCGAGTACCTCGACCAGCAGAAGGCGCAGCGGCCGCTGCTCGGCTGAGCCTTCGCCCCACCACTCTCACGATCCGACGTAAGGACCATCGTCATGACCGACACCCTGGGCACGACCGCCTCCGCCGCCGCCCACACCGAGGGCCTCCGCATCGGCACCGCCCCCGACTCGTGGGGCGTCTGGTTCGCCGACCACCCGCGCCAGACCCCGTGGGAACGCTTCCTCGACGAGGTGGCCGAGGCCGGCTACCACTACATCGAGCTCGGCCCCTACGGCTACCTGCCGACCGACCCCGAACGCCTGCGCGACGAGCTCGCCGAGCGCGACCTCGAGCTGTCCGGCGGCACCATCTTCACCGGCTTCCACAAGGGCGCCGACCAGTGGGACCGCGCCTGGAAGCAGGTGAGCGACGTCGCCACCCTCGTCGGTGCCCTGGGCGCCGAGCACATCGTCGTCATCCCCGACCTGTGGCGCTCCGATCTCACCGGCGAGGCCCTCGAGTCCCGCACCCTCGACGACGAGCAATGGAAGGCGCTCGCCGCCGGCCACGACCGGCTCGGAAAGGCGCTCGCGGAGGAGTACGGGATCAAGCAGCAGTTCCACTCCCACGCCGACAGCCACGTCGGCACCACCGGCGAGGTGGAGCGCCTCCTCGCCGAGACCGACCCGCGGTACCTGAACCTGTGCCTCGACACCGGCCACTTCGCCTACTACGGCGGCGACAACGTGGCCCTCATGCAGCGCCACCCGGAGCGCATCGGCTACCTGCACCTCAAGCAGATCGACCCGGCGCTGATCTGGGAGGTGCTCAAGAACGACACCCCGTTCGCCGACGCCGCCTCCGCCATCATGGTCGAGCCGCCCAACGGGATCCCGGACTTCGCGCCCGTCATCGAGGCGGCGCTGCGCATCAACCCGGACCTGTTCGCCATCGTCGAGCAGGACATGCCCGGCTGCGACATCGACCTCCCCGCGGGCATCGCCACCCGCACTCGGCAGCACATCTTCGGCTGCCACCCGCTCACCCGCACCCGCTGATCCCGAACCCGGACATCGAGCTCGGACCCCGAAGCCCCGCAAGGAGACACCCACAGATGACCAACGACTTCCGCGTCGCAGTGGTCGGCGCCGGCATGATGGGCGCCGACCACGTGAAGCGCATCGCCACCATCACCGCGGGGGCGTCCGTCGCCGCGGTCGTCGAGCCCGACGAGGCCCGCCGGGCCGCCGCCCTCCGACTCGCGCCCGGCACCGCCGGTTTCGCCGACCTCGACTCCGCGCTCGCCTCGGGCGTCGTCGACGGCGTGCTCGTCGCCACGCCCGGGCAGTTCCACGAGGACGCGCTGCTGAAGGTCCTCGCTGCGGGACTGCCCGTGCTCTGCGAGAAGCCGCTCACCCAGGACCCCGAGTCCTCCTGGCGCGTCGTCGAGGCCGAGATGGCCGGCGGCCGGCAGTTGATCCAGGTCGGCTTCATGCGCCGCTTCGATCGCGAGTACGAGGAGCTGCGGAAGGTGGTGGCCGCCAAGCCCGCCGGCGAGCTCGTCATGCTGCACGCCCGCCACCGCAACGCCTCGGTGCCGGAGAGCTACGTGCAGACCATGCTCATCAACGACTCCGTGGTGCACGAGTTCGACGTCGTCCCGTGGCTGGCGGGCGGAGTCGTCACCTCGGTCGAAGTGAAGTACCCGCGCCGCAATTCGCGGAGCCCGGAGCACCTGCGTGAGCCGATCCTCGTCCTGATGGAGCTCGACAACGGGGTGCTCGTCGACGTCGAGATGAACGTCTCCATCGAGTTCGGCTACCAGGTCGCGACCGAGGCCGTCTTCGAGCAGGGCGTCGCCCGCATCGGCGAGCCCTCGGGCCTGCAGATGTGGCAGCAGGGCCGGTTCTCGGTCGCCGACCACGCCGACTTCACCACCCGGTTCCGCGACGCCTACGACCGCCAGGTCCAGGCCTGGGTCGACGCCGCGAAGGCGGGCACCATCGCCGGACCGTCGGCCTTCGACGGCTACAAAGTCGCCGTGTGCTGCGCCGCCGGAGTCAAGGCGCTGGAGACGACCGGCCCCGTGCCCGTCGAGCTCCCCGAGATGCCGGCGTTCTACGCCGAGCGTGCCTAGGGGGCATCGTGGTCCGCATCGCCCTCGATCCCACGCCGTACCACTCGACGCACGACTTCGAGGACTTCTTCGACGTGGCCGCCAAGGCCGGCTACGAGTGGATCCAGCTGACCCCGCACGCCGACTTCATCCCGTTCTTCGCGCACCCGCGCGTGGACCGGGCGCAGCTCGCGCGCGTGCGCAAGCGCGCCGCCGACGCGGGCGTCGGGATCACGTCGCTGCTCCCGGTGCAGCGCATCTCGTGGCCCGACGAACCGCAGCGCGAGGTGGCGGTCCGGAACTTCCGGCGCATCATCGCGATCGCCGCGGAGCTCGAGACGCCCGTCATCAACACCGAGTTCAGCGGCCGGCCCGAGCGCGCCGAGGAGTCCGAGGCGGGCTTCTACCGCAGCATGGACGAGCTCGTCCCGCTCCTCGAGCGGGAGGGCGTGACGCTGAACATCGACCCGCACCCCGACGACTTCGTCGAGGACGGGCTCGAGGCCTGGCGGATCATCCGCGGGCTGGACACCCCGGCCGTCGGCTTCGTGTACGTGGGCAGCCACACCTTCCACTACGGCGACCGCGCGGCCACGCTGATCCCGCAGCTGGGGGAGCGGCTCGGCGCCGTGTACGCCGCGGACAGCTTCGATCACCGCCGCTCGCACGGCCTGCGGTACATCACCAACCCGCCCGGCAACGCGGTCCGCGTGCACCAGCACCTCACCATCGGCGACGGCGATGTGGATTGGGACGAGCTGTTCGGCCACCTCGGCGCTTCCGGGTTCCTCGCCCGCGAGGACGCGATCATCTGCTCCAACGTCTTCGCCGAGGACGAGCGCGCCGACGAGGTGTCCGCGCTGCAACTCGAGAAGATCCGGTCGCTGGTCGCGGCGCACGCGTGAGCGGCCGCGTCGTGCGCGGCGACTACGCTGGACGTCGTGACTGAGTCTTCCGCCGCACCGTCGAACGCCGCCGCGCCCGGGTCCGTCCGCGTGCGCTTCTGCCCGTCGCCCACCGGCACGCCGCACGTCGGCATGGTGCGCACCGCGCTGTTCAACTTCGCCCACGCGCGACACACCGGGGGCACCTTCGTCTTCCGGATCGAGGACACCGACGCCGCCCGCGACAGCGAGGAGAGCTACGCAGCGATCCTCGAGTCGCTGCGCTGGCTCGGACTCGACTGGGACGAAGGGCCCGAGGTGGGCGGACCCTACGGCCCCTACCGCCAGTCCGAGCGCAAGGACCTGCACCTGGACGTCGTGCGCTGCCTCGTCGAGGGCGGTTACGCCTACGAGGCCTTCTCGACCCCGGAGGAGGTGGAGGCGCGGCACGTCGCCGCCGGCCGGAACCCGAAGCTGGGCTACGACAACTTCGATCGTGACCTCACCGACGAGCAGAAGGCCGCCTACCTCGCCGAGGGCCGCAACCCCGTCGTGCGGTTGAAGATGCCCGACCACGACTTCACCTGGAACGACATGGTGCGCGGCGAGACCACCTTCGCCGCGGGCAGCGTCCCCGACTTCGCTCTCACGCGCGCGAACGGCGACCCGCTGTACACCCTGGTCAACCCCGTCGACGACGCGATGATGAAGATCACGCACGTCCTGCGCGGCGAGGACCTGCTCAGCTCCACGCCGCGGCAGATCGCGCTGTACGAGGCGCTGGAGGCGATCGGCGTCGCCGAGCGCACCCCCGAGTTCGGACACCTGCCGTTCGTGATGGGGGAGGGCAACAAGAAGCTGTCCAAGCGCGACCCCGAGTCCAACCTCTTCCACCACCGCGACCGCGGCTTCATCCCGGAGGGGCTGCTCAACTACCTCGCGCTGCTCGGCTGGGGCATCTCGGCCGACAACGACGTCTTCAGCCTCGACGAGATGATCGCCGCCTTCGACGTGCACCGGGTGAACTCGAACCCGGCGCGCTTCGATCAGAAGAAGGCCGACGCGATCAACGCCGAGCACATCCGCCTCCTCGCCCCCGAGGACTTCGAGGCGCGCCTGCGGGCCTTCCTCGTCGACCGGGGCTTCGTCGACGGTGCGCGCCTCGGCGCGGAGTTCCCGACCGCCGCCGAGCTCGTGCAGACCCGCATCGTGGTGCTCTCGGACGCCTGGGACCTGCTGAAGTTCCTCTACGTCGACGAGGCCGACTTCGAGGTCGATCCCGCGGCCGCCGCGAAGAACATCAAGGCCGACGCCGGCCAGGTGCTCGACGAGAGCATCGCCGCGCTCGACGGGCTCGCGGACTGGACCACCGACGCCATCGAGGGCGCCCTCAAGGGCCGGCTCATCGACGAGCTCGAGCTCAAGCCGCGCAAGGCCTACGCCCCGATCCGCGTGGGCGTGACGGGCTCGCCGATCAGCCCGCCTCTGTTCGAGTCGCTGGAGCTCCTCGGGCGGGAGCGGACGCTGAGCCGGCTCGTGGCCGCCCGCGCCCTGGTACCCGCCGACGGTGCCGCCCCGCAGTAGGGGATGACCTGCCGATTTGGCGTTCCCAGTGCGGCTGGGTAAGCTGGATCGCGGCTCAAAACGAGGTCGGAAACGACTTCGAACTGAGTCAGTGGCCTATGGTGTAATTGGCAACACGGCTGATTCTGGTTCAGTTGTTCTAGGTTCGAGTCCTGGTAGGCCAGCGTGACAGCGCCCTCCGCGTGCGGAGGGCGCAGTCCTAGCCCCCGTCGTCTAGCGGCCTAGGACGCCGCCCTCTCACGGCGGTAGCGTGGGTTCGAATCCCATCGGGGGTACGTTCGATGCAGGTGTGCTACCTTCATCGACATCGTCGAGGCGCCTCGTGCGCATCGGCAATAGTTCTGGCCCCCGTCGTCTAGCGGCCTAGGACGCCGCCCTCTCACGGCGGTAGCGTGGGTTCGAATCCCATCGGGGGTACAACGGAAGGCCCGGATCATGCGATCCGGGCCTTCGTCGTTCCTCCCCGGAGCTATCCCACCGGCACGGCGCGCGGCGCTGCGGTGCGGTTCTCCTCGGCCAGCCCCGACGGCGTGAACGCCGCGGCCAGCCCGATCCCCAGCAGGGACACCACGATGCCGCTGATCGCCGCCCACGTCGCGTCCGTGCCGATGCCGTAGCCCTGCAGCACGGCCTGGAGCGCCGCGGTGGTCAGATAGACGGCGTTGCGCCAGCGGGACTCGCAGTTGACCACCGCGATGAGCAGTGTGACGGCTGCGATCACCAGCGAGGTCCAGGCCGCGGCCTGGTTCCCCGGGATGAGGCCGCCCGCGGCCAACAGTGTGACGAGCGGGCCCGCGGTGGCGTACAGCGCGCGCCGGACTGATTCGGGGATCCTCCGCGGGAGGATCCGGCTCCTGTTCTCCTCCATGATCTCCACCTCTTCCGGTGTCAGGCGGCCGGCGCCGCGCCGGCCGCATCGGGTGCGCCGGCCGCGCCGACCACCGTGGTTCCGTCGGGCGACCAGTACAGCCGCCCGTGTTCGAAGTCCTGCCGCACGCCGCCGTCGGCGAGCCTCATCTCCGACGAGACGGGCCATCCCAGAGGCCCCTTCTCGTAGCCGTCGCGGGCCCAGCGGGCGCCGATCGTGCCCGCCACGAAGAAGCCCTGCGCCGCGTCGCGGCGCCGGTAGAGCACCCCGCGCTCGAAGGCCTCGACCTGCCCGTCCGGCAGCTCGGTGTGGTCGACCACCGGGTAGCCGAGGGGGCCGTTCTCCCGCTGGTAGGACGTGTAGGACTCCAGCAAGCGGGTCGGCACGGCGTGCGCCCCGGTGAGGGCGGTCCAGTAGATCGTGCCGCCCCGGAAGGCCGCGAACCAGCCGCGCTCGTCGGGGCAGGCGACCGCGACGAGGTCCTTCCGCGGGCCGAGCCAGTCGGCGGCCCGGGCAGCGACGGCGCCGATCGCGGCCTCCGCCTGCGCCGCGGCGTCGATCGGCGGCGGGACGGGCACCGGGCCCGCGGCGGCCGGCGCTGCGGGAGCGCCGGCCTTGGCGGCGTCCGCGGGAGCCGCCGCGCCGCTGAACACGGCGACGTCCGCGGCGAAGACGTCCCAGGGGAAGCCGTCGCCCACGTCGGTGTGGTCGCCGATGCCCGCGCGGGTGACGTACCGGTGATCGCTGATGCCGTCGGTGACCCGGTACGGCGGGGCGACGACGGTCGTGGCGAAGCCGTACTTGCGCGCGTCCGCCACCGCGAGCCACGCCGCGATCGTGAGGTCGGCGCGGCGCTCGAGCCAGTCGGCGCGCGACCACCCGGCGTGACTGCCCGCGAAGCACAGGTTGATCGTGTACGGGTTGGCGCTGAGCACGCTCCACGAGGCGAAGTCGGTGTCGACGACGTCGCACACCACCCCGTCCCGCACGGTGTAGTGGTAGCTGGCGCCGTGCGCCGCGTCGTTGCAGAAGGCGGCGAGGCGCTCGGCGGTGCTGTTCCCCTCCTCGGTGTGCAGGAGGAAGTTCCGGATCACCGCGCCGTTGCGCGACGAGCGGGAACCGCCCATCCGGTCGAGTTCGGTGTAGGCGGGTGCGGGGGACATCGCGACTCCGTTCGCGTCGTCGGGAAAGGGTGACGGGGCGGCCGCGGCCAAGCGGTCGTAGATCGCCTGCGCCTGCGCCATCCGCTCGTCGTAGCGATCGGGGAAGGCCGAGCGCTGGACCTGCTGGGCGTACCAGCCGGGCGTGTGGGCGGGCGAGTCGAAGGGCTGCGCCTTGAGTGCCGTGTAGAACAGGCGCGAGCTCAGGGTGGGGTCCATGCGCTCCCGCGCGCTCGAGCCCCACCACGGTGCCCGCTGCTGCAGGGGCCCGACGCTGTTCGCGTCCGAGCCGATGGCGTCGTGGGGTTCCTTGAGGGAATCGGGGTCGGCGGGGTTGGCGTAGACGGTGAGGTTCGATTCGACGAGGCCGGTCGCCAGGCAGATCACGATCCCGCGCTCGGAGACGCCGGACCGGCGCCCCTCCGCGATGAACGCGGCGGCGACCCCGTCGCGGGTGTACGCGCTCATACCGGCACCACCGACTTCTTCCAGCTGCAGACACGGGCGAGCAGGTCGATCCCGGAGACCGGCCGGTTCGCGCTGTCGCGCCACATGGGGAGGCCGTACGCGGTGGTGTGCTGTCCGCTCGCGAAGCCCGACAGATCTGCCGGCCAGGACCACCACCCCGGGTCGAACCAGTGCCCGACGTTCGCGAGATCGGAGACGACGTCCTCGATCCCGTCGTCGACGAGCTGCGCGATCAGGCGGTTCGGGTCGGTCAGGGTGAATGCCATCACCGGACCGGCGAAGGCGTGCAGGGGCGATACGGCGGGGCAGGAGGTCATCACGTCGCCGGGACTGGCGATCTCGAACAACGGCACCGGCGACCGCTGGTCGTTCGGCACGGTCCCGGTGCCGCCCGTCGCGTAGATGCCGAAGCGGTTCGGCGCGATCGGCAGCCCGTAGGAGACGCCCGCCCGCCGGCTGGGGTCGGCGATGGTGCCGACCATCAGGCAACCCGCCGTGTCAGCACTCGTCTTGAGCCACCGGTTCACGCCGACGGCGCCGAGCGAGTAGCCGAGAACGATGTAACGGTCCCCGGGGTGGAGCGCCGCGGTCCGGCTGCGGAGCCAGTCCACCACCTGCGTCGCGCTGTTGTCGCCCGACGGTGCCAGCGGATCGCGGGCGGCGTTGTCGAGGCTGATCGAGGCGCTGTAGATCACCTGTTCCACGGTGACCTCGCGCAATTGCCGGGTGACGTTGTCCAGCATGTTGCCCGAGACGGGTTCGCCGGTGCCCCGGGCGCAGAAGACGAAAACGGACATTCGCTCGCTCCTTCGGTGCGGAGATCGCCGGGGCGGGAGAGGGATTCCGCTGGTGCGTACGGCGACCTGAAGGAAAGTCTGCGCAGCAGCGACGCCGAGCACACGAGTAGCGCACTACCTGATTTCTCGCCGGCTCCGTGGACGGCGGTGCGAGATCAGCCGCGGCGGATCGCAAACATCGAATTTTCGACCATTAGTACCCGAATCGACGTGCCGGGCAGGAAAACCCGGGAGATTCGACCTGCGCAGTCGGGCCGCACCGGGACTAGAATAGGTGTTCATGCGACAGCAGTTGCGGATCGTCGAGCGGGGGCGCGAGTACGACGACGTCCGCGCGGCGCTCGATGCGGGGTCCGCGGGCTGTGGGGTCATCGTGACGGGGGACGCCGGCGTCGGCAAGACGACGCTCGCGCGGTCGGTCGCGGCGGATTCGAAGCTGCACGTGCAGTGGGTCGCGGGAACGGAATCCGCGCGCGGGATCCCCCTCGGGGTGTTCGCGCATCTCGTCGGCCCGGCCACCTCCACCGATCCGGTCACCTACCTGTCGGCGGCGCGGGAATCGCTGCTCGCGGACGGGCACCTCGTCGTCGGCGTGGACGATGCGCATCTGCTCGACGAGCTCTCGGCGACCCTGCTGCACCAACTCGCCATCGACCGCGCCGTCCACCTCATCGCGACGGTCCGCAGCGGCGAGGCGGTGCCCGACGCCATCACCAGCCTGTGGAAGGACGGCCACGTCGTCCGGATCGCGCTGGATCCCTTCACGCTGGAGCAGAGCGTCGAGCTGGTCGAGGCGGCGGTCGGGGGACGCCTCGAGGGCCTGTCGGCCCGCCTGATGTGGGAGGCCTCCGGTGGGAACGCGCTCTACCTCAAGCACCTCGTGCAGGGGGCGCTGGAATCGGGGGCGCTGCGGGAGGTCGGCGGCGTGTGGCAGATGCGCGGACGGGCGGCGGTGACCTCGGAGTTGGCCTCGCTCCTCGACGGGCGCGTCGACCACCTCGACGACGCCGTGCTGCACGTGCTGAAGCTGCTGACGCTCTGCGAGCCGATCGACCTCGACGTGCTGGCCGACCTCGGTGGGGACGACGCCGTGGAGAAGGCCGAGGCCGAGGGGCTGATCCGGATCGCCCGCGAGGGCCGCGCGCTCTCGGTCCGCTACGCGCATCCGCTCTTCGGCGAGGTGATCCGGGGCCGGCTGGGATTCGCCGCGTCGCGGCGGCTGCGCGGGCACCTCGTCGAGGCGCTGGGGCGGCGCGAGGTCTCCTCGGCGTCGGACCGGATCCGGCTCGCGGGACTGGCTCTCGACAGCGACGCCGACCTCGAACCGGGCCTCCTGTGCGATGCCGCCCGCGACGCCCTGATGCTCGCGAACGTCCCGATGGGGGAGCGCTTCGCCCGCGCCGCACTGGACGGCGGGGCCGGGCTGCCCGCCGCGTGCCTCCTGGCGCGCGCGCTGATGTGGCAGGGCGAGGCGGCCGAGTCCGACCGGGTGCTCCGGGCCTTCGACTCCGACGATCTCGACGAGGTCGAGCTCGTGCTGTGGGGCGCGCAGCGGATCGGGAACCTGTTCTGGGCGGTCGGCGACGTGGCCGCCGCGAACGAGGTGCTAGCGCTGCTGGCCGAGCGCGTCGAGGCGCCCGTCCTCGCACTCATCGTGCAGGGCATCGGGGCGGCGTGCGCCGCGTTCACCGATGACCTGCCGCGGGCGCTGGAGCTGGCGGACGGCGTCATCGGGTCGCCCGCGGCAACGCCCTGGGCCGTGGAATGGGCCGTCTTCGCAGGCGGTTTCGCGCGGGCGCTGGCCGGCCGCGGCGACGAGGTGGCGGCGCTCGCGGTGCGTGGCCGCGAGGCCGAACCGCACACGGACGGCGTGCTGCGGTTCCCCGCGGGCTACGGGGAGATCCTCGCGCTGACGCTCACCGGGGCCTTCGAGCGCGCCCGCGCCGCGGCGCAGCGCTACGTCGAGTTCCGTTCCGCGGGGCAGTTCCTCGCGTGGGCGCTCTCCGGCATCCATGTCAGCGCGGTCGACCTCGCGGAGGGGAACTACGCGCGGGTCGTCCAGCAGGCGGAGCAGACCCTGGCGACGGTCCGCGACCGCCCCGACGTCTCGTGGGTCTTCCCCGCGCGGTTCCAGCTGGCGCAGGCGTACGCCGCGCTCGGCGAGGCGGAGGCGGCGGCCGCGGCGATGCTCGACGCCCGCCGGCATTTCGGGGACAACGTGGCGGTGTTCGGCCACCAGCTCATGATCGCGCAGGCGTGGCAGGAGGCGGCGGCGGGGACCACGTCCGCGGCGATCGCCACCTCCCGGGCGGCGGCCGACGCCGCGGGGGCGAGCGGGCAGCACGCCCTCGAGGCGGAGGCGCTGCACACCGCCGCGCGGCTCGGTGACGCGGAGCCCGGGATCGCCGACCGCCTCGATGCGCTCGCGGAACGACTGGACGGCGTGCTGGTCCCGGTGTACGCCCGGCACGCCCGCGCGCTGGCCGACCGGGACGGTGCGGGCCTCGACGCCTGCGCGGCGGAGTTCGAGCGGATCGGCGCCCTGCCCTCGGCGGCGGATGCGGCCGCTGCGGCGGCGAGCATGCACGCACTGGCGGACGCACGGAGCGCGATGCACGCCTCCGCGGCCACCGCGGACCGTCTGGCCGCGGCGTGCGGCGGCCTGCGGACGCCCGCACTCGCGGAGTCCGCCCACCCGCTCCCGCTCACCACCCGGGAGCGGGAGATCGCGAATCTCATCGCCGCCGGACTCACGAACAAGGAGATCGCGGACCGGCTGTTCCTGTCGGTCCGGACGGTCGAGGGGCACATCTACCGCGCCTGCGCCAAGGTGGACGCGACCGATCGCGCGGGCCTCGCGTCCGCGCTCGTGCGGGGGCGCCGCGATGCGGCCCGAATCGAGTAGCCCACTACTCGTGACCGCTGTCCGCCCGCTTCGTACGGTCGGACCATGAACGCCATCCGGAAGCCGAAGACCCTGGTGATCTGCTGCGACGGCACGTGGCAGAAGCCCGACAACAAGCACGTCTCGAACGTGGAGAAGATCGCCCGCGGCGTGGCCCCCGTCGGGCACGACGGCGAGCCCCAGATCGTCTACTACCAGCGCGGCGTGGGCTCCGCCGGCAGCCGGATCGAGCGCGTTCTCGCGGGTGCCTTCGGGTTCGGGCTCGACGCGAACATCCTCGACTGCTACTGCTTCCTGGCGCTCAACTACGAGCCGGGCGACCGGATCTCGGTGTTCGGCTTCAGCCGCGGCGCCTACACGGCGCGAAGCCTCATCGGGATGATCTCCCACGTCGGCCTTCTGACCCCGGACGGCGTCGCGCAGGACAAGCTACCCGAGGCGATGTCCGTGTACCGGACGCGGCCGCCGGGCGAGAAGAAGGACCCGAAGCACGACGCGGACCTCGCGAGGCTGCAGCCGTACTGCTACGACGAGGGCGTCGTCACCATCGACAATCTGGGCGTCTTCGACACCGTCGGCGCCCTGGGCCTCCCCGGCATCGCCCGCGAGAAGTACCGGTTCCACGACGTCGAGCTCAGCCCGAAGGTGAACCGCGCCCGACAGGCCCTCGCGCTCGGCGAGCGCCGCCGGCCCTTCGCGCCCTGCCTGTGGGGCGGCGCGCACCGGGACATCCGGCAGGTGTGGTTCGACGGCGTCCACCTCGACGTGGGCGGAGGGTACGAGAACTCCTTCTACTCGGACCGGTCCCTGCTCTGGATGGTCGGCGAGGTGGCGCAACGCGGCCGGCTGCGGGAGTCCGTGCGACCCAAGGCCGCGGTCCGGCCGGAGGACTACGACGACTATCCGGGGCTGCGCTTCGACTGGTCCATGCTCGGGCCGGGCCTGTGCTCCACCGGCCCCGTCGAGAACGATTCGCTGGGCTTCGGATACCGGATCGCCAACGCCCTCGCGGCGATCCGCGACCTGTGGCGCCGGCCCGGGCCCGGCGTCGTGCCGGTCTTCGCCGGCGGGTGGCGCACCATGGCGCCGACCGCGCCGAGCGTGAACGATCCGCACGGCCGCGCCTACGACGTCCACCTCGAACGCAGCGCCGCCCAGCGCGGGATCAACCCGAACACGGCGATCTGGGTGGCCGAGGTGCGCGGCGCCCTCAGCCTGAAGCCCGACGGCTCGACCGGGCCGGCCGACGTGCACGCGCTGGACAATCTCTACACCGAGGTCCCCACCTTCGCGGCCCTCAGCGCGCCGCCCGCGAGTGGGACGCTCAGAGCTGGCTGATCACGTCGAAGTCGCAGCCCTCCGCGCGCGCCAGGTACATCCGCTGATGCGCGTGGCCGTCGCGGAGCGCCATGTTGCCGCGGGCCCCTTCGTAGTGCACGCCGCCGACCCCCGCCATGATGTCCCGGACGTCCGTGCTGCGCACCGTCGACAACAGGGACTCGAGCAGGAGCATGCCCTCGAAGCAGGACTCGCCCATCGACGTCGGGGTGCAGGCGTCGGGGCCGAAGCGGCCGAAGTAGCGGGCGCCGAACTCCATCGACTCGGACGTCACCACGGAGTCGAAGTAGCCCGCCGAGGCGAACAGGTCGCGCGTGGCGTCCGGGCCCGAGGCCATCAGCATGTGCTCGTCCATGAGCGGCGAATAGCGCACGAAGGCACCGTCGAGGCCGGCCGCCGCGAAGGCCCGGTTGAACTCGACCGCGTCCTGCCCGAGGAGGAGCATGAGCACGCCGTCGGCGTCGGAGCGCGCGATGTCGGTGACGACGGACGAGAAGTCCTCGGTGCCGACGGGGACGAAGCGCGCGCCCACGAGATCGTCGCCGAGGCGGCGCGCGAAGCGCACGCACGCCTTCGCGCTGTCGCGGGCCCAGAGGTAGTCGCTGCCGACGATCCACCACCGGCGCAGTCCGCGTTCCCGGCGGAGCCATTCGAGGGCGGGGAGGATCTGCTCCTCGGGCGTCTCGCCCGTGAGGAAGACACCGGCCGTCGACTCGCCGCCCTCGTAGAGCGCGGTGTAGACGTAGGGCACTCGCAGGTCGAGCCGCGCGGAGAGCGCGCGCCGCACGTCGGAGGTGTGCCAGCCGACGATGGCGTCGATCTCGCCCGCCGCCAGCAGGGATTCGACCTCGCGCGTCACGTTCGCCACGCCGGTGGCGGAGTCGATGGGGCGCACGGTCAACTCGCGCCCGAGGATCCCGCCCCGGGTGTTGATGTCGTCGGCGGCCAGCGTCGTGCAACTGAGGCACGACGGGCCGAACAGCCCCGCGGGGCCACGTCGGGGGTACAACAACCCAACGGTGTACTCGCTCATGGACGTCCGCTCGTCTGAAGTCCTGCCCTACGGACCGGTGTGCAGACGAGCCTACGCGGAGCGCGCCCGCAGCCGGGGAAGAACGCGATACAGTGGTCGCGGATTGCGATGACACAGTCGAGGATCGGGGCGGACATGGACGCGAGCGCGGACCTGCGGGAGGCGCCGGCGCGCACCGCTTTCGCGGCCGTCTGCGAGGCCGACGATCTCGTCATGAACGTCCTCACTCCGGCCCTCGCGGAGCACGACCTCACCGTCGAGCACTTCCGCGCGCTGCGCCTGCTCGCCGCGGTCGAAGGCGCCACCGTCGGTGAGCTGGCGGCCCGGACCGGCACCACTCCGTCGTCCACCACCCGCCTGGTCGACCGCCTGGTCGAGCGCAACCTCGCGTACCGGCGACCCGCTCCGGGCGACCGGCGCAGTGTTCTGCTGACGCTCTCCGACACCGGCCGCGAGGTCTGGGAGTCGCTCGTCCTGCGCCTGTCGTAGCAACCCCTACCTGCGTTTTCACCGATTCCGCTGCGCGCATCGAGCTGTCCGCGAATACTACCGATCAGAGATAGTGCCGAATCGGTAATAAATCGGGAGTCGCGATGACCACACTCGGATTGCTCTTCGTCGGAGCCGTTCTGTTCGTCAACGGGGCCTGGTTCCTCGGGGCGATCTCCGCCCGCGAGGCGGGCGTCTTCAACCTCTTCGTCGGGGCGATACAGGTCGTCCTACCGACGCTCGCGGTCGTCGCCGCCGACGGTGACCTCGGCGGGGTCTTCGGGGCGGGGTCGAGCTACCTGTTCGGCCTCACCTACCTCTACGTCGGCGTCAACAACCTCATGGGCAACGACGGCCGCGGCCTCGGCTGGTACTCGCTCTTCGTGTCCGCCATGGCGATCGTCTTCGGCGTCTTCTCCTTCTCGTCGGACCCCGTCTTCGGCGTCATCTGGTTCGTCTGGGCCGTGATGTGGCTGTTGTTCTTCCTCATCCTGGCCGTCGGGAAGACCTCGCTCATGCCCTTCACCGGCTGGCTGATCCTCGTCGGCTCGCACCTGACCGCGACGGTCCCCGCGCTGCTGATCTGGCGGGGGAACTGGCCCACCAGTACGTCGGCGGCCCTGTGGGCGGTGGTGATCGCCGTCGCGCTCCTGGTGCTGAGCGCCGTGGCGGCGCGGGTGCTGCCGTCGCTGCCGGCTCCGGCGTCCGCGCTCCAGTCCGTGCCGGCGGCCGCCGCGCCCGAGGCCGCCTGATCCGGCAATCCCTGCCCTGCAACGACATCAACGAAATCAACGAAAGGTCCCACCATGCGTCACGGAGACATCTCCTCCAGCCCGGACACCGTCGGCGTCGCCGTCGTCAACTACAAGATGCCGCGCCTGCACGACCGTGCCGGGGTCATCGAGAACTGTCACAAGATCGCCGAGATGATCGTCGGCATGAAGGCCGGCCTGCCGGGCATGGACCTCGTCGTCTTCCCCGAGTACTCCACGCAGGGCATCATGTACGACCCCGACGAGATGTACGCCACCGCCGCCGCGATCCCCGGCGAGGAGACGAAGATCTTCTCCGACGCCTGCCGCAAGGCCGGCACCTGGGGCGTCTTCTCCATCACCGGTGAGCAGCACGAGGACCACCCGAACAAGCCGCCCTACAACACCCTGATCCTCATCAACGACCAGGGCGAGATCGTCCAGAAGTACCGCAAGATCATCCCGTGGGCCCCCATCGAGGGCTGGTACCCCGGCAGCTCCACCTATGTCGTGGACGGCCCCAAGGGGCTCAAGGTCTCGCTCATCGTCTGCGACGACGGCAATTACCCGGAGATCTGGCGCGACTGCGCCATGAAGGGCGCGGAGCTCGTGGTGCGCTGCCAGGGCTACATGTACCCGTCGAAGGATCAGCAGGTGCTCATGGCCAAGGCCATGGCCTGGGCCAACAACGTCTACGTCGCCGTCGCCAACGCCGCCGGCTTCGACGGCGTCTACTCCTACTTCGGCCACTCGGCGATCATCGGCTTCGACGGCCGCACGCTCGGCGAGACCGGCGAGGAGGAGTACGGCATCCAGTACGCGCAGCTCTCCGTCTCGACGATCCGCGACGCCCGCAAGCACGACCAGTCGCAGAACCACCTCTTCAAGATCCTCCACCGCGGCTACACGGGCATCCACGCCGCGGGCGAGGGCGACAAGGGCGTCGCCGAGTGCCCCTTCGACTTCTACAAGCTGTGGGTCACCGACGCCGAGGCCGCGCGGGAGCAGGTCGAATCCTTCACGCGCGACACGATCGGCGTCGCCGACTGCCCCGTCGGGACCCTGCCCACCGAGAAGACCCGCGAGGCGTAGACCGTGCCCTTCATCACCGATCGCCTGGCCGCCGAGGGCGTCGCCGTCGGCGGCCAGGGGTCCGGCCACTCCGAGTCCCGCCCCATCGACGCCGAGTTCGCCAAGGCGGCGGTCGGGCGGGTCGACGCGGCGCGGATCCTGGCGCAGCTGCGCGCCAACGTCTTCGGACAGGACCACGCGATCGAGTCGATCTTCAAGACCCTTTCGGTGGTGCAGGCGGGCCTCACGGACAAGACCCGTCCTCTCGCCAGTCACCTGCTGGTCGGCCCCACCGGGACCGGCAAGACCGAGATCGTCCGCCAGCTGGCCTCCGCGCTGCGGACGGGGCCGGACGACTTCTGCCAGGTGGACATGTCGGCCATGGCGCAGGAGCACTACGCCGCGTCCTTCGCCGGGGCGCCGCCCGGCTACTCCGGCTCCAAGGAGGGGCTCAGCGTCTTCGATCGCGACCGCATCGAGGGCACCGTCTCCATGCCCGGGATCGTGCTCTTCGACGAGGTGGAGAAGGCCCACACCACGGTGCTGCGGGCCCTGCTGCACGTGCTGGACCGGGGGCAGCTGACCCTGGCGAACGGGCAGCAGCGCTACGACTTCCGCAACTGCCTGGTGTTCATGACCTCCAACCTCGGCAGCCGCGAGCTGCGCGCCGAGCAGGAGCGTCCGTGGCACCGGGCCGGGCGCTCGGTCTCCCGGCTACTGCCCGCGCCGGCGGGGGAGCGGGTGGACCGCGTCCTGGAGGGGCGCCTCGACCGGATCTCGGAGCAATCGATCGCCCGGTTCTTCGATCCCGAGTTCCTCAACCGGATCGACGAGGTGACGCTCTTCGAGGAGCTCTCCCAGGACACCGCGGTGGAGGTGGCCCGGCACGAGCTGGAGATGTTCGCGGACCGGGCCCGCAAGCGGGGCGTGGACCTGACGATCGACGACGCGGTCGCCGCCCATCTGGTGGAGACCGGCTTCGACCCGGTGTACGGCGCGCGCTCCGTCCGGCGCGCGATCCGGCACGACGTCTGGCCCATGGTGGCCGAGGCCGTGATCGCGCACCGCGCGGCGCGCATGGCGGACACGACGAGCCGCGTCTCCGCGGTCCTCGTGGTCGACGGTGCCGCGGTGCGCTGCCGGGTGGGCGGTCCGGCGGCGTAACGGCTCAGATCCGGCGCTGCAGCGCCTCCGCCGCCTGCAACAGGTCGGCGGCCCACCGGGCGCCGGGCCGCCGGCCCATGCGGTCGGTCGGGCCGGACACGGAGATCGCCGCGATCACCTCGCCGCGCGGATTGCGGACCGGCGCCGAGACGCTGGCGACGCCCGACTCGCGCTCGCCGGCGCTCTGCGCCCAGCCGCGCTTGCGGACCTCGGCGAGCGCGCGGTCGCTGAAGAAGGAGTCGGTCCGGGGATCCGCCCACGCCGCGAGCACCTTCGCGCCCGAGCCGGCGGTCATCGGGAGCCGGGATCCCACCGGCACGGTGTCGCGCAGGCCCGAGGGCGGCTCGGCGGCGGCGACGCACACCCGGTGATCGCCCTCGCGGCGGTAGAGCTGGACCGACTCCCCGGTGATCTCGCGGAGCCGGGGCAGGACCATCGCCGCCGTGTCGACGAGCGCGTCGGCGGTGCTGGCCGCGAGCTCGCGCAGCGCGGACCCGGGCCGCCACAGGCCGTCCCCGTCCCGAGTGAGCAGGCCGTGCAGCTCCAGCCCGACGGCCAGACGGTGCGCCGTCGCCCGCGGCAGGCCGGTGCGGCCGCACAGCTCGGCGAGGCTCGCCGGCTCCTCCGCGGCCGCGCGCAGCACGGCCACCGACTTGTCGAGCACGCCGATCCCGCTCACCGGGGTGAGGCTTTCGGGGGTGTCCGACGGTGCGGTATCATTTCCCATAGTTCGATACTAGGCTCTCGCATGGTGGGATTCAACGCGCAGCCCGCGTCCACCGGCGGAGCGAAGATCATGGAGCAGGTGGGAAGCATGCAGCCGCGCACAATGGCCGAGAAGGTCTGGGATCAGCACGTCGTCGTCAAGGGGGAGGGCGAGGGCGCCTCGCGCGAGCCCGACCTCATCTACATCGACCTGCACCTCGTGCACGAGGTGACGAGCCCGCAGGCCTTCGACGGCCTGCGCCTGGCCGGCCGGCCGGTGCGGCGCCCCGACCTCACCATCGCCACCGAGGACCACAACGTGCCCACCGACACGCTGGTCCAACCCATCGCCGACGAGGTCTCCCGCACCCAGGTGGAGACCCTGCGCCGCAACTGTGCCGAGTTCGGCGTCCGCCTGCACTCCATGGGCGACGGCGAGCAGGGCATCGTCCACGTGATGGGACCGCAGCTCGGTCTCACCCAGCCGGGCATGACGGTCGTCTGCGGCGACAGCCACACGTCCACGCACGGAGCCTTCGGCGCCATCGCCATGGGCATCGGCACCTCGGAGGTCGAGCACGTGCTGGCCACCCAGACCCTGCCGCTCAAGCCCTTCAAGACCATGGCCATCAACGTCTCCGGCGAGCTGCAGCCCGGCGTCACCTCCAAGGATCTGATCCTGGCGATCATCGCCAAGATCGGCACCGGCGGCGGCCAGGGCTACGTCCTCGAGTACCGCGGCAGCGCCATCGAGAAGCTATCGATGGAGGCGCGGATGACCATCTGCAACATGTCGATCGAGGCCGGCGCCCGCGCCGGCCTGATCGCGCCCGACCGGATCACCTACGACTACCTCGAGGGGCGCGACCACGCGCCGAAGGGCGCCGACTGGGACGCCGCGATCGAGGCCTGGGACGCCCTTCGCACCGACGAGGGCGCGGTTTTCGACGCCGAGGTCGACATCGACGGCAGCGCGCTCACTCCCTTCGTCACTTGGGGCACGAACCCCGGCCAGGGCCTGCCGCTGAGCGCCTCGGTGCCCGATCCCGAGTCCTTCGGCTCGGACGGCGAGAAGGAGACCGCCGCGAAGGCGCTGCAGTACATGGGCCTCGAGGCGGGCACCCCGCTGCGCGACATCGCCGTCGACGCCGTCTTCGTCGGCTCGTGCACCAACGGCCGGATCGAGGATCTGCGCGCCGTCGCCGAGATCCTCCGCGGCCGCAAGGTGGCAGAGGGCGTCCGCATGCTCGTCGTACCCGGGTCGATGCGCGTGCGCGCCCAGGCCGAGGAGGAGGGCCTGGGGCAGGTCTTCCTCGACGCCGGCGCCGAGTGGCGGCAGGCCGGCTGCTCGATGTGCCTGGGCATGAACCCGGATCAGCTCGCCGCCGGCGAGCGCTCCGCGTCCACGTCGAACCGCAACTTCGAGGGGCGCCAGGGCAAGGGCAGCCGCACGCACCTGGTCTCGCCGGCGGTCGCCGCCGCGACGGCCGTCCGCGGCACCCTCTCCGCCCCGGCCGATCTGGCCCCCGTCGCCGGCGCGTAGCGCCCGCCCGTCCGCAGTCAAGGAGAACGAGCATGGAAGCCATCGTCACCCACACCGGCATCGGCGTGCCGCTGCGCCGCACCAACGTCGACACCGACCAGATCATCCCCGCCGTCTACCTCAAGCGCGTGACCCGCACCGGATTCGAGGACGGACTGTTCTCGGCCTGGCGTGGCGATCCGAACTTCATCCTGAACACCCCGCCCTACGACCGCGGCTCGGTGCTGGTCGCCGGACCGGACTTCGGCACCGGTAGCTCCCGCGAGCACGCCGTGTGGGCCCTCATGGACTACGGCTTCCGGGTGGTCATCTCGTCGCGGTTCGCGGACATCTTCCGCGGCAATTCGGGCAAGGCGGGCCTCGTGGCCGCTCTGGTCGAGCAGGAGAACGTCGAGCTGCTCTGGAAGGCCCTCGAGAACGATCCCGGGCTGGAGATCACCGTCGACCTCGAGGACAAGACGGTGACCGCCGGGGACTTGGTAGTTCCCTTCACGATCGACGACCCGGTCCGATACCGCCTGATGGCCGGTCTGGACGACATCGGCATCACTCTGCAGCAGGACGAGGCGATCACCGAGTTCGAAAGCCGCAGGCCCGCATACAAACCCGTGACCCTGTAGCTCGAAAACCCGTCAGTGGCGGCCCCGGGTGGGCACGGGGGCCGCCCAGTTGAATGCGGAACAAAATAGGTGAAAAAATGCGTGGGGGGTGGGTTTAAATCACATATGGGGTTAAGGTGTGCCGAGGTTGGTGAGCGGTGGGCC
>NZ_JBBCSS010000009.1:0-173168 GCF_037148755.1 Tsukamurella sp. USMM236 | reverse complement strand
GCCGTCAGGTCCGCCTCGGCCGGTTGACGCCCGTCGAATACGAGACGATCATCAACACAGCCGCCTCAGCGGCATGACACCGACACTGTCACCCGATCGTGCAGCAGTCCCCCGGGCTCCGGCCCGAAGTGGTTGGTGATGATGCTGGCGATTTGCTCTTCCCGATACGCGGAGTGATCTAGCAGCTCTTGCTGAGCAGCCAGGGCCGCGTACGCGTCGGCGAGTTGGCTCGTCAGTCGCTTGACGATCTCACGCATCGCAGTGTGGTCGTCGCGGGCGCTCGCGTAGGCAAGTGCGAGTCGGTTGATGTCGTCAATCAGATGCGCATCGACAGGAGGGCGCGTCGAGGACCTGGACTGCCGCTTTCGTGGTCGCTGTGCTCGGCGTTCGACCTCGGCCTCCAGTGAGTGAACGAACACCCGCGGAGCGTTGCGTACAGCTCGCTGCCCCTGTGGTTGCGCCGGGCCGGTCAATACGCCATCACGGAGCAGTTGTTGCGCCCGCTGCCGCGTCACGCCGAGCCTCTCGGCGGCGAGCGCAAGCGAGACGGCCTCCTCCTCCATCAAGCAAGCATGCGTTACGCAATTTTGCTTATCAAGGCCCCGATCTGAGTTACATTCATGGGATTAGGAGAGTAAACTTGCTTATATGACGGTCTCCTTGCTTTCGGATGTTCTCGAAGCGCAAACACAGAACGCGCGTTTGCGCGGCGAGGATCTTCGCCGCGCTGGTGAGTTCATCGCAGCTCACGCCGTCAAGGCCGGGCTCGCGGTGTCAGCAGTTGACCGCACATCTGAACGCCTAGTTGCAGCCGCGTCCATCGCCGACGGGAACGTGCTTGTCGTAGACGAGTCGGAGCGATTGGACGGTCAGCGTGTCCTGCTCGTTGCCGGACACTGTGCTGGTCCGATGGGTATCGCGGCGCAGGCCTCGATCGCCCGAGCACTCGGCGCAACGTGGGTCGAGGCGATGTACGTCGCCGTCGATCCTGGGGACTGGTCCATTCCCGGGGTCGATGCCTTGGCAACCCTCAAATTGCAGGATCTCGGCCGCGGGGCTGCCGAAGGCTCACCTGACCTGGATGCTGGTGTGTCGTTCTCTTCTGAGGGGGTGGCGTGCGCGGCCGGGTAGCGTCGGCGGACACGATGGGATCGGTGACCCGAGCGGTCGAAGCTTCCGGCTGGTCAGGAGTTGTGCTTCCACGCACGAGCGTGCTGGGCGTGTCTCTCTTTCCGGTTGTCGCGATAGATCAGGCTGTGTGGGCGGAGCGGATATCGAACAATCAACCGCCCGAGCATGATCGGTCGACGTTGGCGGTCTGGGAATCCTGGATCCACGAGTTGGGTGATTGCCCGCCTCGCAGTCCGCTGACAATCGTTGGTTTCGTCTCAACGGCGGCCCAGCCTCAGTACGCCCTCGAGGCGTTAGGCAGGGTGTCTGGGTTCGGTGCCGGAATGTGGGTTACTCAAGCTGAGTCACCACGGTCGATCACCCTGGCTGAGTTCGATGTCGCTGATACGTGGGTCGTTCGCGAGCGGGACTCGGCGGTGCTCGTAGAAGGCCGTCCGGGTCCGGCGGCGACTGCGTGCCGGATGACGTCGACTAGGCACAAGGAGGAACAGCTCTTTGCGTGGGCACTCGACGTTGGTGTGGGCATCTAGACGCTGACGCGTGGCGTTGCGGCGAGCCAGGCCTTGACGGCCTTGTGGGGCTTCCATGGCTGCGACCGAGCAGTCAGCAATTGTGAGTGGTTCTTGATGGCCTGCTCGCATCGGTCTCGCCATTCTCCTGGCCTGGCCGGCGCGGGGTGCTCAAGCAGCTGCCTGGCGATCTGTGCTTGTGCTGCCAGCGAGTGTTCCATGGCCGCGCTGGCGACGTCGCTCTGGTCGAAGAGCCACGCCAGAGAGCGCCCATGGCACACGCTGCATGAGCACCTCCAGACAGGCGATTGCGGATTGGTGGTGATGCCACCTTCGACCTTGTCGAGCATGTAGTACGACTGCAGCCTGGGTACGTACACCGACGGCGGAGGTGTGAAAACTTCGTCGTCACCATCGGTCGCCGGATACAGATGCCTCAATCCTGATCGAACACCAACCGAAACCGCTGCCGCACCATGCGCGAGCGCTCCCAGTACGGATGTGTCCGAGCGCAGCAGCAAGGTCGGAACGTCGCACCTGAGTACTTCGATAAGTCCGGCGACGGTCTCCTTGTGACGCAGTGGGTCCGATTCGGATTCGAGAACGAGGGCAACTGGGCGTCCAGTGGCGGTGATCACCTCGATCAGCGTGTCGAGGTTGGCAGTAAGCCAGTCCGTGGCCAACGGCAGACACACCAACAGTCGATCGGAGTGCGTCCCCCATCCGAGGACGGACTTGAGCGACTCGCCGTCGCCCTTCGGAATGTAGCCGGAGTCCGTCATCGCCCACGTCAGGCCTGCTGCGAATTGATCGTTCACCCACTGCTCGGACATCCCGGTCGCGCCGACTCGCCGTGAGTTCCCGGTGTATTGGGCTGCATCGAGGAGGATTGCAGCGCGTTGATTCTCCTTGCGAAGGCGCTTCAGCGCGCGGCGAGCAGTGGCCGCACTTCGGCTGGCGACCACGGCACCAACGTTGTCCGTCGCCGTCAAAGGTGCAACGACGTCAAGGGCGCCGGCGGAGATGTGTGCCATGAACGGTGGTCCGAACTCCGGAAGTTCGGCACAATCGTCGAACTCGAGTGCTTGCGCGATCCCCACGGTGACCCCCAGATCGTTGACTTGGCCGTCTCGCCTCGGGATGTACGGGATCAACCTCGTCGATCGACTTCACCTATACCAGCAGCGACGTGTGATGCGCCACCAACTACGCACCTCAGCTATGCCGCCGAAACCGGACTACGTCGCGGCGCCAGGCGCGCGCGACACCCGTGCTTCTATCGCCTCAACGAGATCCGGGGGAGCACGGCCGCCGTCATCGGCATTCGCCAATCGAACGGCTCTGGTGACCAAAAAACCCGAGGTCACGGACTCATTTGAGTTCGCGACCTCGGGTCCAGCAGTTCATAGAACTGCTCGTGGTGGGCGAAGGGGGACTTGAACCCCCACGTCCCGAAGGACACTGGCACCTGAAGCCAGCGCGTCTGCCATTCCGCCACTCGCCCGAGCGACCGGAGAAGATTAACACGAGGCGACGCGGCCCGCGAAATCGGACCGCGACCTGGCCCTCCGACCTTGCCGGGCCGTGCACATTCGTGCTACCAAAGGGACAGTTGGGACCAATGGGGTTACGCTGACTTCGCCGTGCCCCGATCGCGGCTATCATCATTGGTCAGTACATGCATCACGACACGCTGAGGAAGGGGGAAGTCGTTCCATGGGAATCCTGCAGCGGTTCGAGCGGAAGCTCGAGGGCGCGGTGGGCGACGGCTTCGCCCGCGTCTTCGGCGGCAAGGTGGTCCCCCAGGAAGTGGAGGCCGCTCTCCAACGCGAGGCTGAGGATCAGCTGCAAACCCTCGGAGACGGGGCGTACCTGGTACCCAACAAGTACGTCATCGCCGTCTCCCCCACCGATCAGGAGACCTTCGAGGCGGACCGCGAGCTCGCGATCCGTGCCTTCTCGAAGCACCTCGACGAATACATCCATGACAACGGCTGGCAGACTTATGGTGACGTGGTCGTGCACTTCGAGCAGTCACCAGGCCTGCACACGGGCCAGTTCCGGGCCCGCGGCACTGTGGATCCGGATGCAGTCCCCCAGAACCTTGTACCCCAGCGACCACCTGCAGAATCAGGAGCCGATTCGATGAGCAACAATCCCGGATACGACCAGGGACGGCACGGCGGCCAGTACGACCAGGGCGGCTACCAGCAGCAGCAACAGCCGGGGTACGACCAGAACTACGGCCAGCAGCAGCCCGGGTACGACCAGAACTACGGCCAGCAGAACTACCAGCAGCCGGCCTACGACCAGAACTACGGCCAGCAGGGCTACGACCAGCAGCAGGGTTACGACCAGGCCGGTTATCAGCAGCAGCAGCCGGCCTACGACCAGAACTACGGCCAGCAGAACTACCAGCAGCCCGGCTACGACCAGGGCTACCAGCAGCAGCCCGCGTACGACCAGAACTACGCGCAGCCGCAGCAGCCGGGGTACGACCAGGGCTACCAGCAGCAGCCCGGCTACGACCAGAACTACGGCCAGCAGAACTACCAGCAGCCCGGCTACGACCAGGGCTACCAGCAGCAGCCCGCGTACGACCAGGGCTACGGCCAGCAGGGGTACGACCAGGGCGGCTACCAGCAGCCCGGCTACGACCAGGGCTACCAGCAGCCGCAGGGCGGCTACGCCCAGCCGCAGGCGGTCACCCTGTACCTGGAGGACGGCTCCAACCGGACCTTCGCGCTGCGCGAGGGCACCAATGTGATCGGCCGCGGCCAGGACGCCCAGTTCCGTCTCCCGGACACGGGCGTCTCGCGGCGGCACGTGGAGATCCGTTGGGACGGCTACGCCGCCGTCCTCAACGACCTCGGCTCCACCAACGGCACCGCGGTCAACGACGTGCCCGTCTCCAACTGGGAGCTCGCCGACGGCGACCGCATCCGCGTCGGCCACTCCGACATCGTGGTCCGCTTCCAGTAGATTTCACCTCGGGGCGGCGAAAGCAGACCCGTATGACAGCGCCCGCACGGCGGGCGCTGGACGAGTGTGCGTCGGATACGACCAGGAGGGAGACACCGTGCAGGGACTCGTGTTGCAGCTGACCCGGGCGGGTTTCCTCCTGTTGCTGTGGCTGTGCATCTGGCTGGTCATCAGCGCGCTGCGGTCCGACGCACGGCTGGCGTCGGGCCTGCGGCCCCGCCAGAAGGAGGCCAAGGCGCCCCGTCGGGCCCTGTTCTCCCGCACCAGCAAGGTCGCGAAGTACCTCGTGGTCACCCACGGCCCGCTCGCGAACACGCGGATCACCCTCGGTCAGCAGCCCGTGCTCATCGGCCGCGCCGACGACTCCACCCTGGTGCTCAACGACGACTACGCCTCGACCAGGCACGCGCGGCTCTCGCGCGACGGTGACGACTGGTACGTCGAGGACCTCGGCTCCACCAACGGCACCTACCTGGCCCGCAACAAGGTCACCACTCCCACCCGCGTCCCGCTGGGCACCCCGGTGCGCGTGGGCAAGACAGTGATCGAGTTGCGCCCGTGAGCCTCGTCCTTCGATACGCCGCCCGCTCCGACCGGGGCCTCGTCCGCAGCAACAACGAGGACTCCGTGTACGCGGGTGCCCGCATCCTGGCGCTGGCCGACGGCATGGGCGGCCACGCGGCGGGCGAGGTCGCCTCGCAGCTCATGATCAACGCGCTCGCCCCGCTCGACGACGACGAGCCCGGCGGCGACCTGCTGGACACCCTCGAGGAGGCGATGGTCGCCGGCAACGAGACCATCGCCGAGCAGGTGGCCGAGGACCCGGAGCTCGACGGCATGGGCACCACCCTCACCGCGATCCTCTTCGCCGGCTCCAAGCTCGGCCTGATCCACGTCGGCGACTCCCGCGGCTACCTGCGCCGCGACGGCGAGCTCATCCGTATCACCAAGGACGACACCTTCGTCCAGACCCTCGTCGACGAGGGCCGGATCACCGCGGAGCAGGCCCACACCCACCCGCAGCGCTCGCTGATCATGAAGGCGCTGACCGGGCACGAGGTGGAGCCCACGCTCACCCTGCGCGAGGCCAAGGCCGGCGACGTCTACCTGCTCTGCTCCGACGGCCTGTCCGACGTGGTCTCCGACGAGACCATCGGCGAGACCCTGGCCCTGGCCACCGACGACGTCAGCGCCGCCGCCGACCGGCTCATCGAGCTGGCGCTCAAATCCGGCGGCCCCGACAACGTGACCGTCGTGGTCGCCCGCGTCGAGGACTCGAGTTTCGGGCAGAGCCGCCCCATCGTCGGCGGCGCCGCGAACGACGACGACGAGGACTACGTCCCGCCGGCCAACACCGCCGCCGGACGCGCCGCCGCACTGCGGCCGCCGAAGAAGGCACCCCGCCGCGTCGTGGCGACGGACGTCGAGGAGGAGCCGGAGACCGGCTCGCGCCGCAAGTGGATCGCCCTCGGCGTGCTGCTCGTGCTGCTCGTCGGCGGCGCCATCGGCCTCATCGTCACCCGCTCGGTGGTCAACTCCAGCTACTTCGTCGCGGCCACCGACAAGGGCACCATCGCCATCTCGCACGGCGTGAAGGTCTCGATCTTCGGCCGCGCGCTGAACTCGCAGCAGGAGGTCGTCTGCATCGCGGAGACCGCCGGCGAGGGCCGCGCCGCGCAGGGCTGCACGCCGCTCACCGTCGACGACCTGACGCCGCGCGGCCGCGCCAACCTGGCCGGCCTGCCCTACGCGAGCTCGCTCGACGACGCCCGCGAGCAGGCCCGGAACCTCACCGACCGCGACAACCTGATGGAGCGATGCGCGATCACCACGGAGATCGAGGCGCCGGCGCCCGTGACCCCGCAGGACCCGAACGTCCCGGCACCGTCGACCACGATGGCGCCGCCGGCCGGCGAGACGCTCGCGCCTCCCCCGGCGCCCGTCACCAAGGTCGTCACGCAGACGTCGACGCCCGAGCGGCCCTGCCGCGGAGGCCCCTCGTGACGTCGGGCGTCAGCACTCCCGGTGCGGGCATCGCGCTCGACCCGAACCGAAAGTCCCGGACCTACGAGCTGGTCCTCCTCGGCGCCGCCACGGTGGTGACGGGGACCTCGCTCGCGCTGGTGGAGTGGGCGCAGGAGCAGCGGGTCACCCTGGACCTGGCGAAGTACGTGGTCGCCTTCATCGTGCTGTACGGCGCGGCGCACTACGCCGTCCGCCGGTTCGCGCCGTACGCCGACCCGATCATCCTGCCCGTGGTGGCCATGCTCAACGGCCTCGGCCTGGTGCTGATCCACCGCCTGGACCTGGGCAACGCGCACGCCGAGAACGGCCGCGTCTCGCAGACGCAGGAGGCGAACCAGCAGATCCTGTGGACCCTGCTGGGCCTCGCGGTGCTGGTCGCGGTGCTGGCGCTGCTGCGCGATCACCGGACGCTGTCGAAGTACGCGTACACGATCGGCCTCGCGGGAGTCGTCTTCCTGGCGCTGCCGGCGCTGCTGCCGTCGAGTCTGTCGGAGATCAACGGCTCGAAGAACTGGATCAAGACGCCGCTGTTCAACATCCAGCCGAGCGAGATCAGCAAGATCCTGCTCATCATCTTCACCGCGGCCTTCCTGGTGTCCAAGCGCGACCTGTTCACCTCCGCGGGCCGCCGCGTCCTCGGCATCGACCTGCCGCGCGCCCGCGACCTGGCGCCGCTGCTGCTGGTGTGGGTCGTCGCGCTCGGCGTGCTCGGCTACGCCAACGACCTCGGCACGCCGCTGCTCATCTTCTTCACCGTCCTCGCGATGGTGTACATCGCCACCGAGCGGATCGGCTGGATCGTCGTGGGCCTGAGCCTCGCGGTGATCGGCGCCGTGGCCGCCTACCAGCTCTTCCCGCACCTGCGCGTGCGCGTCGAGGTCTGGCGCGATCCGTTCGCCGCCTACGAGACCATCGGCTACCAGCCCGCCCAGGCCCTGTTCTCCCTGGCCACGGGCGGCCTCGCCGGCACGGGCCTCGGCTCCGGCCGGCCCACGATGGTGCCCTTCGCGTCGACCGACTTCATCATGGCCGCCGTGGGCGAGGAGCTCGGCCTGATCGGCCTCGCCGCCGTCCTCATGCTGTTCCTGGTGCTGATCTTCCGCGGCTTCCGCGCGAGCCTGACGGTGCGCGACAGCTTCGGCAAGCTCCTGGCCGCCGGCCTGGCGTCGACGATGGCGATCCAGCTCTTCGTCGTCGTCGGCGGCGTCACCAAGCTGATCCCGCTGACCGGCCTGACCACGCCGTTCATGAGCTACGGCGGTTCGTCGCTGCTCACGAACTACGCCCTCATCGCGCTGCTGCTGCGCATCTCCAACGCGGCCCGCGAGCCCAAGGTCGCCCGCAAGCCCGGCGCGCCGGTCCCCGACCGGCCGACCGAGATCGTGAAGCGCGTATGAACGCACCGATCCGCCGCATCTCCCTCGTCGTGGTCCTGCTCGTGGTCGCGTTGCTCGCCAACGCCACCTGGGTGCAGGTCTTCCGCGCCGACGACCTCCGCGCCGACAGCCGCAACGAGCGCGTGCTCCTCGACGAGTACGCGCGCCAGCGCGGCTCCATCCTGGCCGGCGGCCAGGTCATGGCCCAGTCGATCAAGACCGACGACCGGTACAAGTACCTGCGCACCTACCCGGAGGACATGGCGCGCGCGTACGCGCCGCTCACCGGCTACTACTCGATGATCTACAGCTCCAGCGGGCTCGAGCACGCCGAGGAGTCGGTGCTCAACGGCAGCGACGACCGGCTCTTCGGGCGCCGCGTCGTCGACCTGCTGTCCGGGCGCGACCCGAGCGGCGGCAACGTGATCACCACGATCAACCCGACGATGCAGCGCATCGCGTACGAGAAGCTGACCACGGCGTGCGGCTCGAACGGCCCGTGCCACGGCGCGGCCGTCGCGATCGAGCCGTCGACCGGCAAGATCCTCGCGATGGTCTCGACCCCCAGCTACGACCCGAATCCGCTGTCGTCGCACGACACGAGCGCGGTCAGCAAGACCTGGGAGCAGCTCAAGGACGACCCGGACAAGCCGATGGACAACCGGGCGACCGGCTGGACCTACCCGCCGGGATCGACCTTCAAGGTGATCACCACGGCCGCCGCGCTGGCGCAGGGCAAGGGCGTCGACCTGAACACCCGGCTCACCGCCGACAAGCAGATCACTCTGCCGGGCGGCGGCGGCACGACACTGCAGAACTACGCGGGGATGACGTGTCCCGAATCCTCGGGCGGTACCGTCAGCCTGTTGCAGGCGTTCCAGTACTCGTGCAACACGGCGTTCGTGGATCTGGCCACGACGAAGATCCAGGACGGAGGCGAGGCGATCAAGGCGATGGCGAACAACTTCGGCGTCAACTCGACGCCCGACCCCATCCCGCTGCGGGTCGCGCAGTCGGTGACCGGTCCGCTGTCCGACGGTGCCCAGACGGGCCAGTCGGCCATCGGCCAACTCGACGTGGCGATGACCCCGCTGCAGAACGCGGTGATCGCGGCGACGCTGGCCAACGGCGGCGTCCGCATGCAGCCCTACCTGGTGGACTCCTTCCAGGCGCCCGACCTGAGCACGTTCGGCGGCACGTCGCCGAAGCGGCTGGGCCAGGCGATCTCGCCGCAGGTCGCGGCGCAGATGCGAGAGCTGATGATCGCGTCGGAGCAGCACACGAAGGGCTCGGGCGGCCGGGTCCAGATCGCCTCGAAGACCGGTACGGCGGAACACTCTCAGGGCCAGCGCGGCGGCGAGGCACCGCACGCCTGGTACATCGGGTACGGCCCGGTGAACGATCCGAAGGTAGCGGTGGCGGTCATCATTGAGAACGGTGGAAATCAAGGCGAGGCGGCGACCGGTGGGTCGCTCGCCGCGCCGATCGGACGAGCGGTGATAGGCGCCGCGGTGAACGGGCAGGGGAACTGATGAGTCTGCAGACCGGATCGGTGATCGCCGACCGCTACGAACTCCTCCGGCTCATCGCCACCGGTGGCATGGGTCAGGTGTGGGAGGCGATGGACACACGGCTCGACCGCCGTGTCGCCGTCAAGGTCCTCAAGGCCGAGTTCTCCGAGGACCAGGAGTTCCTGGCCCGCTTCCGCAACGAGGCCCGCACCACCGCCGCCCTCAACCACCCCGGCATCGCCGGCGTCTACGACTACGGCGAGACCGCCGACCAGGCCGGCGGCGCACCCCTGGCCTACCTGGTCATGGAGCTGGTCAACGGCGAGCCCCTCAACGCCGTCCTCTCCCGCCTCGGGCACCTGAGCCAGGCGCAGGCCCTGGATCTGCTGGAGCAGACCGGACGCGCCCTCCAGGTCGCGCACACCGCCGGCCTCGTGCACCGCGACGTCAAACCCGGCAACATCCTCATCACCCCCACCGGGCAGGTGAAGATCACCGACTTCGGCATCGCCAAGGCCGTCGACGCCGCACCCGTCACCAAGACCGGCATGGTCATGGGCACCGCCCAGTACATCTCCCCCGAGCAGGCCTCCGGCGAGGACGCCACCGCCGCCTCCGACGTCTACTCCCTCGGCGTCGTCGGCTACGAATGCCTCGCGGGCAAGCGCCCCTTCTCGGGCGACGGTGCCATCACCGTCGCGATGAAGCACATCCGGGACCAGCCGGAGCCGCTGCCCAGCGACCTCCCGGCGCCGGTGCGCGAGCTGATCACGCTGACCCTGGGCAAGGACCCGCGGCAGCGCTACGCGAACGGCGGCGAGTTCGCCGACGCCGTCGCCGCGGTCAAGGCCGGGCAGCGCCCGCCCATGCCGCGCGGCTGGACCGGCGCCGCTCCGGCGGCGGCCGCCGCCGCGACCGGGGTCCCGGAGACCGCCGCCACGGCGATCGTGCCGCCGGCCTCGCGCCCCGGTCCGCAGCCCGTCTCCCGCAACTCCACCCCGACGCCGCGGGCCGCGGCGCCCGCCACCTACTCGGACGGCGGCGGCTGGACCAAGGCCCAGAAGACGATCCTCGGGGTCTCGGTGGCGCTGCTGCTGCTGGCCGCGGCGATCATCGGCGGCTACTTCATCACCCGGGACACCGGCAGTGAGACGCCGCTGCCGTCGACGAGCGTGACCGACACGGGCACCGTCGCACCCCCGCCGACGGGGACCTCGACGCCGGCCCGCCCGGTGCCGCCCCGGACGACGACGGAGGCGCCGCGGACGGTGACCGAGACGTCGACGGTGCAGCCGACGACCACGCCCCCGCCGCCCAAGCCGACGACGACCCCGCCGCCGCCGACCACGACGACCCCGCCGCCGACCACCACCTCGGACCCGCCGGTCACCGGAGGCGAGCCGACCACGAAGCCGCCGTGCACCGGTATCTTCGGGATCCCTCTCCCCTGCCCCAACAACTGACGGATAACGGACAAGCAGATGACTACCCCGCCGCGTCGCATCAACGACCGCTACGACCTGGGCGAGACGCTCGGGTTCGGTGGCATGTCCGAGGTGCACCTGGCCCGGGACACGCGTCTGTCGCGCGACGTCGCGATCAAGATCCTCCGCGCCGACCTGGCCCGTGACCCGAGCTTCTACGAGCGGTTCCGGCGGGAGGCGCAGAACGCGGCGTCGCTGAACCACCCGACGATCGTCCAGGTCTACGACACCGGCGAGGCGCAGACCAGCGGCGGGCCGCTGCCGTACATCGTGATGGAGTACGTCGACGGGGAGACCCTGCGCGACGTGCTGCGCCGCGACGGGACCATCGCCCCGCAGGCGGCGATGACGTGGATGGCCGACGTCTGCGCGGCGCTGGACTTCAGCCACCGCAACGGCATCGTGCACCGCGACATGAAGCCCGCCAACGTGATGCTCACCCGCGCGGGGGAGATCAAGGTGATGGACTTCGGCATCGCGCGGGCGATGAGCGATCCGTCGGCCGGGATGACGCAGACGGCCGCCGTGATCGGCACGGCGCAGTACCTCTCGCCGGAGCAGGCCCGCGGCGACTCGGTGGACGCCCGCTCCGACGTCTACGCCGCCGGCTGCGTGATCTTCGAGCTCTTGACGGGGCAGCCGCCGTTCACCGGTGATTCCCCGGTCTCCGTGGCCTACCAGCACGTCCGCGAGGATCCGCCGACCCCGTCCGCGATCCTGGACACGATCCCGCCCGAGCTGGACTCGATCACGCTCAAGGCGCTGTCGAAGAACCCCGCCAACCGGTACCAGACGGCCGGCGAGATGCGGCAGGACCTGATCCGCGTGCTCGCGGGCCGCAAGCCCGAGGCGCCGATGGTGCTCTCCGACGAGGAGCGCGACGCGCTGCTCACCGAGCCGGCGAAGCCCCGTCGCCGGGCCGCCGCGGCCCCCGTCGCCGCTGCGGCCGCCGCCGGGACAGCGGGCGCGAACAGCGCCGAGCCCTCGGACGACGGTCCGCCCACGGAGATCGTGGAGACGACCCCGGCGGACGCGCCCGTGCGGCGCCGGCGTGCGGCGCCGGCGACGACCGGCAGCCGCTCGAAGCTGCTCATGCTGCTCTCGGCGGCCGTGATCGCGCTCGTGCTCATCGGCGGCACCACCTGGTACCTGCTCAACAGCCGCGGCGGCGAGCAGAACGCCACTGTGACCTCCCAGATCGGCGCGCCGGCCGCGGATGCCCAGGTCGCGCTGCAGAAGCTCGGCTTCACCGTCGAGGTGCAGCGCATGCCCGACAACACCGTGCCCGCCGAGCACGTGATCTCGACGCTGCCCGGGCCGAACGCGAGCGTCGCCAAGGGCTCGACGGTGGTCCTACAGGTCTCCACCGGCCCCAAGATGGCCGCGGTGCCCGATGTCGCGAACAAGCCCGAGAAGGAGGCCCGCGACATCCTCGAGAAGGCGGGCTTCACCGTGGCCAAGGACGTCAAGAACGACCCGTCGCCGACGGTGGCCAAGGGCAACGTCATCTCCACCAACCCGGCGATCGGCGCGAACACGCCGCAGAACACGCCGATCCAGCTCACCGTCAGCTTCGGCAAGGAGCAGGTGCGCGTGCCGGACGTGACGAGCACGCAGGTCTCGCAGGCGGAGGCGAACCTCAAGGGCCTGGGATTCCAAGTGGAGATCCAGCGCGTCGACAACCCGGCCCCGGCCGGCACCGTCGTGCGGCAGAACCCCACCGGCGGGCAGAACGCGGACAAGGGCAGCACGGTGACGCTCCAGGTCGCCCGGGCGAAGCCGATCACCATGCCGAACGTGATCAATCAGGACCAGAACGCGGCCCGCGCCGCACTCATCCAGGCCGGCTTCTCGTCGGAGAACATCTCGGTCGTGGTCGACGCCCCGTCGGGCCTGTTCGACCGCGGTCGGGTCTGGCGCACCGATCCCGATGTCGGCGCCCAGGTGGACTCGTCGGCGACGATCGTCCTGCACGTCCGCCGGTCCTGAGGCGAGGCCGGGACCACCGGCACCTCGCCCGACGGTCCGCGGTGCTCACCCGAGCGCCGCGGCGACCTCCTGCTCGAGCTCGGCGACGCGCGCCTCGGCGACGGTGTAGCCGCACACGGCCAGCCAGTTCGCCAGCATGCGGTGGCCGCCCTGCGTGAGCACGGACTCGGGGTGGAACTGCACGCCGTGGATCGGCAGCTGTCGGTGCTGGAAGCCCATCACCACGCCGGAATCGGTGCGGCCGGTGATCTCGAGCTCGGCGGGGATCGTGGGCTCGAGCACCGTCAGCGAGTGGTAGCGGGTCGCGGTGAAGGGGTCCGGCAGGCCGGCGAGCACGCCGTGGCCGTTGTGGTGCACGAGCGAGGTCTTGCCGTGCAGCAGTTCGGGCGCCCGGTCGACCGTCGCGCCGAAGACGGCCCCGATCGCCTGGTGCCCGAGGCACACTCCCAGCAGCGGGGAGCCGGCCGCCCGCGCGGCCTCGACCATGGGCATCGTCTGCCCCGCGCGCTGCGGGGTGCCGGGGCCGGGGCTGAGCAGCACGCCGTCGTACTGGGCGGCCGCCGCGGCCGGATCGTCCAGTCGCGGATCGTCGTTGCGCCACACGTCCGCCTCCACGCCCAGCTGGCCGAGGTACTGGACCAGGTTGAACACGAAGCTGTCATAGTTGTCGACGACGAGGATCCGCACGCCGTCCAGCGTAGCGGGGTGGGGTGGCGCAGGTACATCCGATAACCTGGCAGGTGAAACGCACCCTGGTAGAAGGAAGCCATGCCGAAGTCGAAGGTCCGGAAGAAGACCGATTACACGATCAACACCGCCACGGATTCGCGCACGCCGGTCAAGGTGAGCGCTCCGTCGGGCCGGTGGTTCGTGGTCGCGTTCCTGGCGCTCATGCTCGCCGGGCTGGCCTGGCTGCTCGTGTACTACGTCGGTGCGGACCCCAACGGCCTGGGCGCGCCCGGCAAGCCGCTGGAGTGGATGGCGAACCTCGAGGCGTGGAACTTCGCCATCGGTTTCGGCCTCATGATCGCCGGTCTGTTGATGACGATGTGGTGGAAGTAGCCCTGACCAGCGAAATCACAACGATGTCATTCATCCCCAGCTGTGGATAAACCTGTGGATAACTGGAGCGCCCCGCGCGGTGTGGGCGTGGTCCTGCTCGTCGCGGGCCTCCTGCTCGGCGCCGCGGCCGTCGGCTTCCAGGCCATCAAGGACCCCGTCGGCATGGTGCTCGTGGGCATCGGCGTGCTCGCCCTGATCTACCTCGGGGCGCAGGTGCTGGTGCTCCGCCCGCGCCTGTCCGCCGACGGCGCCGGCGTCGTCTACCGCGGCGCCTTCGGCCGCAAGGTCTTCCCGTGGGACGGCCTGGAGATCAAGCGCACGACCACGCGGCACTGGGGCCGCGAGTCGGTGCTGCTGGAGCTCACGCGCGGCGACGACCTGCTCTTCCTCGGCCGCTGGGAGCTGGGCGAGGCGCCCACGCTCGTCGCGCAGCAGCTCGAGGCCCTGCGGCCCGCCTGAAAGATCGACGCCTCTCAGCGCGACACGCCGCAGTCATGCCCGCGACACCGCTGAGAGACGGAGATCTTTCACCTGATCAGTAGCGACGTGCGGTGACGAAGCCGCGGATGCCGGCGACGCGCACGGGCATGCCGGAGGTCACCGCCTCAACCACCTGGCCGTTGCCGATGTACAGCGCGGCGTGGCCGCCGCCGTTGGTGATCACCACGTCGCCGGGGCGCAGCTGCGCCTGCGAGACGGGAGTGCCGGCGCTCATCAGCGAGTAGCTGCTGCGCGGCACGCTGACGCCGGCCTGGTTCATGGCCCAGGTGACGAGACCGGAGCAGTCGAAGGAGCTGGGGCCGGCGGCGCCGTAGACGTAGGGCATGCCCACGCGGGTGAGCGCGGCCTGCACGACCGACGAGCGGTCGGGTCCGGCGATCTGCCCGGCCTGTGCGACGGGTGCCTGCGGGGCGGGCGCGGGGGCGGCCTGCGCCACGGCGGGTGCGGCGACGATTCCGATCACGGCGGCTGCGGCTCCGAGGGCCGCGCGCATCGTGCCGCGGCGGGTGCTGCGGACGGTCATGGTCTTCGTACTGTCGCTGGTCACTTTCGTCGAACTCCCGACTCCGTGGAGCGGCGTGTCGGTCACGCCTCGGTCTCCACAAGATCACGGCAACGTTACGAAGACCGGACGACGGGTGTCCATCTCAGAGCGGGCGTTGTGCCGTGAAGATGCTCACCGACCTGCGTCGATCGAGACCCGGCTCACACGAATCCTTGAGATATCCGGAATTCCGTGCAGAATCTGATCCACACTGATGGAGGAGTTAGGCGAAGTAAATTCACTGCGCCGGACCCGCCGAGCCCGCCCGGCGACGGCCCGAGACGCCCCGGAGACACGAAAGCCCGGCCGGATCACCCGGCCGGGCACACGCGTGGGGAGGGGGCGACTACTCCTCGACGGTGATGGAGTTGATGGTGACCTCCTTGACCGGGCGGTCCGCGCGGTCGGTCTGCGTGCCGCCGATGGCGTCGACCACCTTGCGGCTGGCCTCGTCCTCGACCTCGCCGAAGATCGTGTGCCGGTTGTTGAGGTGCGGCGTCTTGCCGACGGTGATGAAGAACTGCGAGCCGTTGGTCGCCGGGCGGCCGATGTTGGCCATGGCCAGGATGTACGGGTGGTCGAAGCGCAGCTCCGGGTGGAACTCGTCGACGAAGTCGTAGCCCGGGCCGCCGGTGCCGGTGCCGGTCGGGTCGCCGCCCTGGATCATGAAGCCGTCGATCACGCGGTGGAAGACGGAGCCGTCGTAGAACGGGCCCGAGTCGCCGCCGGAGGCGTTGGTGGTCGTGTATTCCTTCGTTCCCTGGGCGAGTCCGAGGAAGTTCGCCACGGTCACGGGAGCGTGATTGCCGAACAGCGCGATACGGATGTCACCTTCAGAGGTGTGCAGGGTCACGTGGGCGGTAGCGTTGGAGTTGGTCACACCGCCATTCTGCCATTTTCTGCAAGTGCGAACCCCAGGAGATCGGATAAGAATCGACGGTGGAAAGACGCACTCCCGTCCGTTGAAAGGATCACGCCACCGATGGCCACCACCCCCTTGCTCGACGACGCCCTCGCCGCCGACGCCGCCCCGGCACCGTCGGCCCCCTCGAACGTGCAGCGCCTCGTCTCCGGCCTCGGCCAGAGCATCGTCGGCCCCGCCAACATCCTGCGCGCGCTCTCGGGCCTCGGCCTGTCCCTCGCCGGCAAGCTGATCGCCGGCGTCTACGGGCTGGTCCGGTCGTGGATCGCCCCCGCCGAGGTCGATCCCGAGCAGGCGATCACCCTGTCCGACGGTGCGCCGTCCCGCCCGGCCCTGCGCAAGCCGTTGCTGATCGGCGCGGTCCTCGCGCTGGTGCTGGCCGTGGGCGGTGTCGCCTTCAAGCTGCTGCGCACCCCGTCGGCGCCGCCCGTCGCCGCCGAGCCGCCCCGCGTGCGCCCGGCGAGTGGCGCCACCGGAGACAGCGCCCCCGCCCCGGAGCTGGAGCAGGTGGAGGAGACCGAGGAGGACGTGGCCGTCGAGTCTCCGGCCGAGGAGGATCCGCGCAAGAAGGGCGAGTAGCCGCCTAGCCGCGCCAGCCCGCGGGCTGGTGCGCCTGGATGGCGAGCAGCGCCCAGGCCAGCGCGATCACGAAGAACAGGCCGTCGAGGCCGCCGCTACCCCCGCGGTAGTGGATGGTGGCGGAGACGATGATCGAGATCAGCGCGGCCACCCAGCACAGAGCGCAGCGGCGGTTCATACCCCCAGGGTATGCCGCCGCTGCGTCGTTCTACGAGGAGGCTAGGCCGAGACGGCCGTGCGCGTCGCGTCGCCCTTCCGCACCGTGAGCCGCTGCAGGAGCTCCGCGCCGACGAGCCCGATCGCGCCCCACAGGATGGCCTGCGCGAGGAACGAGTACGTGCGGAACCAGTACAGGTCGTCGGGGTCGAAGCCCTCCGGCGTCGCGACGGTCGCCGGCAGCACCAGGCAGGCCACGACGAGACCCACGATCACGACGGCCCCGCCGGCGAGCGCGGCGCCGTACGCCCCGAGCCGGGGCACGACGGCGAGACCGATGACCCAAGCGGCCGCCACGAGCGCGAGGCAGATCGCGACCATGAGCAGGTACGCGCCGGTGCGCTCGCGGATCGTCTCGGGATCGCCCACGACGGGCGGGTTCGGCGGGTACTTCAGGTACGGCAGCGCGTAGATCCCGGCGAACAGCGAGCCGGCCACGGCCAGCGCGACGGCGCGCGGCGTCCACTGCGCGAGCTTCGGCGCCGCGACGCAGTAGGCCACCGCGAACAGGGCGCCCATCGCGATGCCGAACAGGATCAGGCCGGCGCCCAGCCCGACGTTCTGCTGGACGGCGCGGGTGAACAGCTCCGGCTCCTCCATCGCCATTCCCGGGTGGGCGGCGTGCTCCGCGGCGTTGCGGGCCTCCTCGAAATCGATAGCGCGGCCGATGATCGGCTCCACCATGATCCGCCCGAAGACGAACGCGAGCAGTCCTCCGTTCGCCCCGGCGAGTGCGCCGCGGGCGATGACGTGCTTCTCCATGTCTCCCCGATCAGTGGCAGGGGAAGCCCAGGAAGTGCCGGGCGTCGTGGAAGAACTCGTGGACGTGCATGTCGTTGCCGAACACCGAGACGGCGCCCTGGTCGATGCCGATGAAGTAGTACGCCAGCACGGCCAGGATCAGGGTGGCGGAGAGCCACACCGCCCGGCGGGAGACGTGCAGGGAGAGGTCACCGGCGTGGGCGGTGGTGGATGCGTTCGCCATGGGCGGCGCTCCTTCGTCCGGGGTTTCGCGCCCGGGTAGACGGGGTTCGACGGTGCCCGGTCGCCCGGGCGTGCCGGCGCGGGTCTGGCTTCACAGTGGCGCGACCGCTCCCGAGGGGATTCCGCATCCGGCCCGCGAAGTGTAACCCCGCGGGCCGGAGACCGCGATCACACGGGCATCAACCTGCCGAGCAGGTCGGAGAGGGTGAGCACCGCCCGCGCACCGTCGCGCTCCACCACGGCGAGGTGCGCCCGCGACTCCCGCATCGTGGCGAGGGCCGCGTACGCCGGCTCGGCGGCGGCGAGGATCAGGACCGGCCGCATGAGATCCGCGGCGGTCGCGGTCCCGTCGGCCCGCAGGCAGTCGCGCACGTGCACCACGCCGAGGTGCGCACCGCCCGTCACCAGCTGCCGGAGGTGGCCCGTCCGGTCGGCGGCCTCCCGGACCTGTGCGGGCGTCGCCGAACCGGGCACGGACGACGGCGCGGCGTCCCACCGCGCGATGTCGCCGACGGTCAGCGCCTCGAGCTCGAGCGCGCTGGTCAGCCGGCCGGAGTGCTGCTCGTCGAGCGCGCCGACGGTGACCGAGTGCTCGACGAGGTGGCGCAGCGCCGCCGGGTCCTGGCCGGACTCGACCTCGTTCACGGGCGTCACGCCGACGCGCCGCAGGCATCGGTTGGCCGCCTCGTTGAGCACCAGGAGCAGCGGGCGGAACACCGTCATGAAGGCCCGCATCGGCAGGGCCAGCAGGATCGCCGACCGCTCCGGGTGCGCGATGGCCCACGACTTCGGCGCCATCTCGCCGACCACGAGGTGCAGGAAGGTCACGATCAGCAGGGCCAGCACGAAGCCGCCCACGTCGGCGATCCATCCCGGCATACCGGTGGCCGCGAGGAGCGGCGTCAGCCACCCGTCGACGGCCGGCTTGGTGATGGCGCCCAGCGCCAGCGTGCACACGGTGATGCCCAGCTGCGAGCCCGCGAGCAGCAGCGAGAGCTCCGAGGAGCTGCGCAGCGCGGCCCGCGCGGAAGCGCTGTGCGCCGCCTCGTCCTCGAGCCGGTGTCGGCGCGCGGCGATGAGCGAGAACTCGACGGCCACGAAGAAGGCGCTGGCCGCGATCAACAGGACCGTGATCGCCACGATCGTCCAGGGGCTACTCATCGTCGTCCTCCGTCCGGTCGATCGCGGGCAGGCTCAGGTGCACGGCCGCCGGCACCCGTCGTTCGACGGTGCGCACCTCGGCCCGGAGCGCGGGCCGGGCGGTTCCGGGCACCGCCGCAGGATCGGGCAGCAGGGGCAGGTCGGTGACGTCGCCCGGCCGGGGCAGCGCCCCGAGGCGCGCGGTGACGGCGCCACCGAGGGTCTCGGCGTCGCCGGGTTCGAGGTCGACGCCGAGCAGGCGCTCGACCTCGTCGAGGTGCATGTCGCCGCGCAGCAGCCAGCCGTCGCCGTCGGGCACGGCGGGCGCCGGGTCGGTGCCGTCATGCTCGTCGTCGATCTCGCCGACCAGTTCCTCCGCGATGTCCTCGACCGTCACGACGCCGTCGAAGCCGCCGTACTCGTCGATGACGAGGGCCATCTCCTGGCCCGCGTCCCGCAGTCGCGCGACGACGGCGGGCAGCGGCATGGAGCCGGGCACGATCACCGCCGGGCGGCAGCGGGAGCGCGCGGTGCCGGTGCTGTCGCCCAGCAGGTCGTGGAGCGTGATGACGCCGATCAGGTCGTCGGCGCTCGCGCCGACCACGGGGTACCGGGTGTGGCCGTCGGCCATGCGCTCCAGGACGACGGCCGCGGGCTCGTCGGCGGCGACCAGGTCGACGCGGGCGCGCGGGATCATCGCGTGCTCGGCGGTGTGGCCGGGGAAGTCGAGGATCCGGTCGAGCAGCGTCGACAGCTCGCGGGGCAGTTCTCCCGCGTCCCGCGAGGCGGCGACGATGTGCTCGAGGTCCCGGGGAGTCGCCGAGTGCTCGACGTCGTGCACGGGCTCGATCTTCACGGCGCGCAGCAGCAGGTTCGAGGCCTGGTCGAAGAACCGGATCAGCCAGCCGAACGCGCGGATGTACAGCGTCGTCGAGAGCGCCAGGCGGCGGGCGACGGGCTCCGGCCGGGCGATGGCGAGGTTCTTCGGGAAGAGCTCGCCGAAGACCATCTGCGCGATGGTCGAGAGGCCGACGGCCAGGACCGCGCCGATCGCGATGCCCACGCCCGCGGGCACGCCCGCGCCGCCGAGCAGGGTCCCGACGCCGCGGCCGATCAGAGGCTCGGCCACGTAGCCGACGAGCAGGCCTGTCACCGTGATGCCGAGCTGCGCGCCGGACAGCATGAAGGAGGTGCGGCGCGTGACCTGCAGGGCGCGGGCCGCGGCCTCGTCGCCCGCCTCCGCGCGCGCCTTGAGCCGGGAGCGGTCCACCGCCATGTAGGCGAACTCCTGGGCCACGAAGTAGCCGGTGAACGCGGTGATCACGAGCACGACGACGACGCCGGCCAGGATGGTGAGGAGGGTGATCACGCGGCGGCCCCTCGGTGGGGCGCGGGTTCAGCGGATCGGGGTCTTCGGCGTTTGCGCGAGGCGCGTCTCATCGATTCTCTCTGTATCGGGCCTGCCGATTCGCAGGTCGCTGAGTAAAGAGTAGGTCAAGATCGCCGATCCGGCATCGGAGCAGGTCAGGCACCGTCGGAAACGACGAAAGGCGGCTCCCGGGAGACCGGAAACCGCCTGTGATCGCGCGAAGTGTTTGTGGAGCCTAGGAGATTCGATATCTCTAGGAGCCTCCTGACTGTCCACGACGTGGCTGACGGGTCTCATCGTGGCTGTTGTGGCCCTGTGGCGGACGGATTATCTGCATGTTCTCCTCGACGGGCTTCTTGTTTGGCCGGCGGCCGGGTTCCCAGTTCGAGGAGTCGGCTTCGGAGCGCCTCGTTCTCGGTGTGTAGTTGCTCGAGCTGTTCGGTCAGTTCGCGGTTGCGGTCGATCGCGGTTGCGAGCTTGGTGCGGAGGGATTCGGCACTGGCTGCCCTGGAGCGTTCTATTCCGGCGGTGGCGGTGCCGCGCTTCGCGTCGATATCCTGCCGGAGCTGGGTTTGCTTGTAGAGGAAGCTGGTTGAGACGTCGGCGGCTCTGGCGACAGCGACGAAGGTGACGGGTTGTCCGGTGTTGTGCAGCCGGGTGATGGCTCGACGTGCGCGGGCGGTCGCGCTGGTTGTGCGGGCGGCGGCGGCCGCGGTGAGGCGTGCAGTGCGGTGATCGCGGTCGCCATTGCTCACCTGGATTCCTGCGTGTCTGAGTCGATTTCGTCGATGAGCCTGGTGACCTTGTCGAGCATGGTCTTGTTCAGGTCCGCTGCCTGGCGGTCGCCGTTGTCTTGTGCTTGGGCGGCGAGCTGTCTGAGCTGGTCGCGGTGGGTGATGTGTGCGCCGAGGAAGGTGCGGCCGCCGGGGTCGTGGAAGGAGCAGTCGATGCAGGGGTTCGGGCGGAACTCGCAGCGCTGCGTCGCGGGGAGCGTGCAGAACCCGTTGGGCAGTGCGGTGGTGAAGCGGGCGCGCAGGCGCTCGACGGTGGCGTCGACGCCCTTGTCGGGGTTGGTGTCCCAGAATTCGCGGGCTTTGCGGGCGAGGGTGTCGTCGGTAATGCGAGCGTAGGTCGCGGTCATGGTGTCGCTGTGGTGGCCGAGGAAGTCGCGCACTTCCGGTTGGGTCCATCCGTTGTTGAGCAGGTGCATTCCGATGGTGTGGCGGAAGCGGTGGACGTCGCCTCCGGAGATCTTCTCGCCGGTGGCGACGGACGTGGTGATGCCGTGCTCGCGGAACAGTGCGGCGAGGCGGTGTCGTAGCCCGCTGGTGGACCAGGGCTGGGTGCGGCCGGCGATGGCGCTGGACCGGGCGCCAGGGAAGAGGTGCTCGGCGTCGGGGCCGTAGGTGTCGCGGACGCGGGTCTGCTGGTCGCGGATGATCTCGGCGAGGCTTTCGGGGACTGGAAGCCGCCGCCAGGCGCTGGTTTTGGTCATCCAGTATTCGATCCAGTGGCCCTGCTCACTGTGTTGGAGGCAGTCGATCGGGAGGGCGACGAGTTCGGATATGCGGCACCCCGCCCATCGTGTGGTGGCGATCATCGCCCGGAGGGTGGGGTCGGTGGCCGGGTTGTCGACGATCAGGGTGTCGATGCGTTCGATGACATCGGGTGGAAAGGGCCTCGGTCGGCGGGTCTTGCGGTGGACGTTCTCGCCGCGGCGCAGGAAGATCGCTGATCCCAGGTCGTCGACGAGTCCGCAGTCGCGCAGTGTTTCGAGCAGGTAGGCCGCGGTGTTCGCGAGCTGGGGGCTTGCCTTGGTGTCGGGGCGGCGCGTCCATTCGAGGTAGTCCAGGAACGCCGTCCGAGTGACCGCAGACGGTTCGGGAACGGTTCCGTCGAGCGTGAGGAACTGGGCGAGCTGGCGGGTGGCGCGCAGCCACTGGGTGAGCGTTCCCCAGGACATGCGGGAGGTAGACAACTGTTGGCGGGCCAGGCTTTTGACGGCCTCTTTGAGCCAGGGCACCGGGATGGTGGCCCAGTCGACAGCGGTTCGTGTCGCCCCGGCTTGGGTGGCGTCGAGGACGAACTCGAATCCGTCGCGCCACCGCCAGTGATCCGCGGCCCATGGGTCGGGGTCGGTGGCCCCGTGAAGGAGTCGGAAGAACCTCCGGATGTAGGGAGCGCAGAGGGAGTCGAAGTTGGTGTAAGGCCAGTGCTGCCTGCACAGCAGCAGCCAGTCGTCGACGGGGCGTTCGGTCAGGGAGCTGGTGATACGCCCGTGCGCGACCTCGATGAGGACGATCAGGGCGCGGCGCAGGCCGGCGTTGGGGGTCCAGTCGCCGCGGCCGATCTTGGTTGCGGCGACGAACCGGACTTCGTCGGCGGCCGCCGCTGGGATGCGGCGGAAGTCGACGACCTGCGTGGTGGCGGGCCGTCCACGGGGCACGCCGACGGGCAGAGCGCTGGTGGTGGCCCAGGCGTCAAAGTCGGCGGGCTGTCCAGCGCGGAACCACTGGAAGTAGTGGGCATAGCACAGCCCCGAGGTGGCGGCTGCGCGTCCACCGGGGCCGCCGAGCCAGTACCGCTCGCCGTCGCAGTCGGAGACGGCGCACGGGTCGGTGGCGGCGCGGCGGCGGTCGCCGGCGATGTCGACGACCGGCCACGTCGATGCGCACCAAGGCCCGTCCGGCACCTGCAGAGCGGGGACGCCGCGGGGCCCGGACCGGGCGCGCTCGCCGTTACCGCGCGCCATCGCCGTCTCCCTTCAGTCGGTACTGCTGCGGTTCTCGCCAGACCAGATGCTCGGTGGTGCGGAGCTTTTCGGCGAGGTCGTCGCTGGCGAGGTGAATGTAGACGTCGGCGCTGGCCGAATGGGATTGGCCGAGGCGGGCAGCGATCTCGGCCGCGGTCCATCCGGCTTTGGCCAGGGCGGTGGCGTGGGTGTGGCGGAGCATGTGCGGGTTGAGGTCGTCGATCCCGGCGGCGGCGCCGATCCGTTCGATGAGCTGGTAGGCGTTGGAGTAGGTCATCGGACCACCGACGGGTGGGCGTGAGAGGTTGACGAACACGTAATCGCTGTCGACGTGGGCGATCTCACCGAGCAGGTACGCGGCATACAGGTCGAAGAACCGCCGCGGAGCCTCGACGATGAATTGGGTCTTCTGCTTTGATAGCGCCCCGTTGGCGTTGTCGTCACGCCGGCGGATCATCACCTGCCTGCGCATCGGGTTCAAGTCGCCGTGGCGCAGGCCGAGCGCTTGGCCTACCCGCAGGCCCAGGTCGTACTGCGCCGACAGCAGCAGTCGGTCACGGGTGGTCGACGCCGCGGCGAGCAGCTTGGCGAAGTCGGTCTCGAAGTCGATGACCTGCACGGTCTCTGCCGACTGCCGGTCGGGCCGGGCCAGGCGGGAGACTTCGCGCGGACGGCGGTGTTCGAGGTGCGCAAGGAAGCTGTGCGCGCGCCGCGGCAGCTTCGACGGGTTGCGGGTCAGTACCAGATCCTGCGGTCCCCGGCCCTCGACGCGGTGGAACTCGTAAAACTCCCGCACCGCGGCGCTGACCGCTTTCACCGTGCCGGGTGCACGGCCCCCGCACCGCGACGGCAGCGGCGGCAGTCCAGCGGTGAGAACGGCGACGAAGTCACAAAGCTGCCGGAAATCCAGCTCATCCCAAACGATTCCCCGCGCAGCCAGCCAACGATAGAACTGACTCAGGTGCCGCGCGTACGAGCGGACGGTGTTCTGAGAACGTCCGATCGCCCGCTGCCAATGCAGGAACTGCTCGATCTCGAGCACCGGCAAACCCTGTTGGTCGACGACGGTCCACGACCGGACCCCGTGGACCGTGACCGGGGCGGCCCTCATCGCTGGTCCTCGAGGCCGTCGGCGCGGCGCGGCCGGCGGGTCGTGATGTCAGTGCGCCGACGCTGCTGTTCGTCACGCACATCGATGACCACGTCATCGGCGATCGCGGCGTCGGCGATCGACGCAGCGGGCAGCCGCCCGGGCAGCCAGCGCACGTCCCGCTTGCGCCACGCGGCGTACCTCTGCTGCACCTGGTCCATCGGGATCTCGAACCGTTCCCACTGCACCCCGGGGGCGCTGACCCAGATCCGCCGCACGTGCGAATCGGTCGCCGCGTCGTAGTCCCAGGTCAGCTCGCAGTGCGTGGGATCGCCCACCAGCTGCAGAGTCTGCGAGTCCTGCTTGATGAAGGCCTTGCGCCGAGTGTTGGTGCCCTCCATCTCCTTGTGATGGATCGCCAGGTAAGTACGGCCGTGACTACTCACCTCGGACCACTGATACGGCCGCTTGACCAGGTGCCCGGGCGGGTGCATCCCCTGGGTGCTCAGCCACACGTTGGTGCCGGCGGAGACAAACGCCGCAACGTGACTACCCCGCAGCAGCGGCTGCAGCACCGTCCGCAAGTGCGCCGGCTGCCCCGCGGTCAGCGTGTTCCAGTGATCGACCGCGGCCAGCAGCAGCGCGCCGACGCCGATCGTCACCGGGCGCAGGATCCGCTGCGCCTCCTTCCGAGAAACCGCTCCCGCGTCGAGCGGGTTGATGTCGTCGTCCATGAGTGCCGTCACGATCTGTCTCCCATCGATGTAATTACTTGCATGGAATCTTGCCTAACGTGGTACAGTTCTCAGCAAGACAACACGCCGTGACCTGCAGAATTGGCCAAACCGTCTCGCCTCGCTCTCGCGAGCGAGACGGACGTCACATCAGTCACTTGCGTTTCGGATGGAGATAACCGCGTCGGGCAGAAAGTCGCAGTTCACACGGTGTTTCTGCGCAGATTTCGGCTGTTACCGCGATAGCGTGGAACGCAGGGATCGATCGAGGATATGGAGGCGATCTGGGTGACGGCACTCTTCTCGCAGGCCGAGGCGAACCCGGTGATGGTTGCGCTGACACGACTGGCGCACGGCTGGTCGAAGAAGCGGCTCGCTGAGGAGGCCGGGATCTCCGGATCGCACGTCACCCGGGTCGAGGCTGGCGCTCTGCCGCTGGCAGGTAAGGCGCTCGACGATTACGCCCGGGCGTTGCAATGCCCGGTCGAGGCGCTGTGCGTCGCGTTCGAGCGCTCACCTGCGCAGGGCACGCACTTCCGCGCCAACGCCACCACAGCGGAGTGGAAACGTGACCGCGTCTGGGCGCGCGCCAACCTGGTCGCGATGCGGCTAGGCCGGGTCGTCGCCCACACCGATCTCGATCCGGAACTGGCGCTGCCCGATCTCGACCCCGGGGACTACGCCGCCGATCTCGGCGAAATCACGGTCGCGCAAGTCCTGCGCCGGCTCTGGCGCATCGCCGGCCCCATCCGGTCGATGACCGAACTGCTGGAAGCGGCCGGGGTCTTCGTCGTCGTCGAGGACTTCCACGACCGCGAGATCGACGCGGTCACCCTACGCGCCACCGCGCATCACCCGCACCTGGTGTACGTCAACGCCGCACTACCGCCGGACCGGATGCGCATGACCCTCGCGCACGAACTCGGGCACCTGGTGATGGATGCGATGACCCTGGTCAGCCCCACCGAAACCGAGCGACGGGCAAATGTCTTCGCCGCCGAGTTCCTCGCCCCGGTCGACGACATCGGCCCGGCGCTGGACCGGGTCTCGACCCGGACCGTGCACGAGCTCGACGAGCTGCGCCTGGACTGGGGCGTGAGCGAGTCCTCGCTCGTTGTCCGAGCACGCGAGCGCGGCGTGCTCTCCGACCGGCAGTACCGGGCGATGTTCCGACTACTCAACGAAACCGGCCGGATGTACGGCACCCGGCCCGGTGTCCCGACCGAGACACCCGAGCTCGCCCGCGATGTTCTCGCCCAGCTCGCCACCGACGGATACAGCACCACCGAGCTCGACGCCCTGACACTGCTCACCGCCGAGAACCGCACCAGCCTGTTCGGCGCACCCGAGGGTGCCACCGCCGGCAGCCGTCACCTGACCGTCGTCTAACAGCGCGGGGGACGCCAGGGATGTCACGGTGGGGCTGGAACAGCAAGGACGCGGTCAAAGACCACCACTGGCGCGTCCCGCACGGGTCGAACAAGGCAGTGCAGGCCAAAGAGCAGGACGACGCCGCAGGCGGCCGCCACAACCGTGCCATCCGCACCGCACCGAACGCGCTGGGGCGGGTGGTCCTCCGGTGCCAGTACCGGCGCCTGTACGCGGAGCTGCGGTGGACCGATGCGACGAGGAAGCACGCCGAGTACCTCGGCGAGATGACCTGGCACAGCCGCGCCGACAACCTCGCCGCCGCCTGGCGCGAAGCACACGCCCGCGGTCTTACGACCAAGTCCTGCGACCGTCATCCAGTTATTTAATCTGTCGATCTTACGGTGTGCGTTATCAGATAGCGAGCTGGGTGTGGGGCCGACGGGCCGCGTGCCGACCGTTATGTTTCGTCGTCATGCGGGCGCAGTGGATTCGGGTCACCCGTGTTTGCCTGGCCACCAGCTCGCTGGTCCGGCCAGGGTGGCGATTGCGGGTACGACGATCGTTCGGACGACGAAGGTGTCGAGGAGTAGTCCGACACCGATGATGAGGCCGACCTGGGTCATGATGGCGATCGAGCCGACCATCAGTCCGAACATGCTTGCCGCGAAGATGAGGCCGGCGGAGGTGATGACGGAGCCGGTGTTGGTGACGGTTCGTAGGACTCCGATGCGAATGCTGCGGTGGGATTCCTCACGCAGCCTGGAGATCAACAGCATGTTGTAGTCGGCGCCGACGGCGACGAGCACGATGAACGCGAGAAGCGGTACAGGCCAGGCAATCTCGGTGCGAAGGATGCATTGGAAGATCACCACCCCCACGCCGAGGGCTGCAGCGTAGTTCAGGATAACGGTTCCCAGCAGGTAAAGCGGTGCAATGAGCGCTCGGAGTAGTGCGATCAGGATGATGCCGACGATGATGAGGGTGGCCAGGGCGAGTAGCCGGAAATCGTGGCTGAGCAGGCGTTGCAGGTCGGCGTTGATGGCGGGGAATCCCGCTAGCGACACCGATGCGTTCTGCAGGGCGGTGTTGGGTCTCGCTGTCTGGGCTGCGGTGGTGATGGCGTTGGTGAGTTCAATCGCCTGGCTGCTGTAGGGATCGGCGTCGGTTTGGATGGCATAGCGCACTGTCCGCCCGTCTGGAGAGACGAATTGTGCAGCAACGTCGGAAAACTTTTGGTTGACGAACGCGTCAGGCGGTAGGTAGAAACCCGTGGCGGCGTCCGAGCCGCGGGTTTCGCGGGCGGTGGTCTGTAGTTGCGCGGCAAGGGTGGCCATCCCGGCGAACTGTTGCAGGTTGCTGTCGACGAGTGCGGCGACTCCCCCGGCAATCGCGCGGGAGCCAGCAGCGAGTTGACTCACCCCGTTCTGAAGCTGGGCGAGTTGTGCGGGGAGGTCGCGCGCGGTGACAGCACCCAGCGTTGTGTCCAATGTGTCCACTGCGGCGGTGAGTTGCGCGGTGATGGTGGTGATGGGTGTGCCGAGGTTGCCCAGTTGCCCGGAGAGAGCGCCGATTTGGAGGAGGAAGTTGGAATCCCGCAGTGTGCCCAGGGTCCGGAGTTGCTGTTGGACGGCGGCGCACTGAGGGATCGGGGCGCACCAGGGAGCGTTGTCGAGCAAGGGCCGCACGGCGGTCACGAGACTCAAGGCGTCGGATGCCTGCCTTGCCGCGGTGGCCAATTGCGGTGCCTGCCCAATGAGTTGGTCGAGTGCGGGTGCGGTTGTGCGGAGTTGACCGAGCAGTGGTCGGTATTGCTGGATCTGTTGTCCCGCGGTCGTGGCCTGGTCGAGAATTCGCAACAGCGGTGTCAGGTTGGCGCGGATCTGGCTGTCGAGCGTGGCAAGGCCGGTCGCGAGTTGGTCGGCGCCATCTCGAAGTTGGAACAGGTCGCCAGTGCGTGATCGGCCGTCACTGACTGCCGCGGCGAGTCGGTCACCGATCTGTCCGTTCTGCCACGACAGCTGGGCTTGTTCGAGGCGGCTGCCGGTGGGTCGGGTCACGCCGACAACCCGGGTCACTCCCGGGACTTGCGCGACGCGTGATGCCAGGTCGTCGAGGTCAGCCAGCCCTTTCGCGGTACGCATGTCGTTCGGGGATTGGATCACGAGGAATTCCGGGACGGTAGTGTTGGTCGGGAAGTGCCGGTCGAGCAGTGCGTAACCCTCGTTACTGTCAGTGGTGGCGGGTTGTCCGCTGCGGTCGTCGTAGGTGATGGTGATGCCCAACGCCACTGCGCCGAGGGCGAGCAGAGCGACGAGTGTCATAGCCAGTAGCGAGGCGGGGCGCCGTACGACGAGTACCGCGATGCGGTTCCAGTAGCGCCGCGTCAGGTCCGCGCGGGGTGCACCCCACCCGAGGTGGGAGGCGGCGTGCAGGACCGGCGGTAGCAGGGTGACCGTGGCGAGGAACCCGATGACGATCGCGATCGCACATGCCGGCCCGAGAGTGGAGAAGACGCTCAGTTTTCCGAACACCATCGCCAGGAACGCCAGGGCGACGGTTGCGGCGGAGGCGAGGATGACGCGCCCGATCGTAGCGGTGGCGTCGATGAGCGCAGGTGCGTGCTCGGCGCCCGACCGTAATCGCTCGTGGTAGCGGCTGATGAAGAAGACCGTGTAGTCGACGCCGGCACCGAGCAGGATCACCGTCATGAACGCGACGGTGAACTGTGAAACGGGCATTCCGAACTCGCCCAACGCTGACACCACACCGCGACCCACCCCGAGGCTGATCCCGATCACCAGCAGGGGTACGAGCGCGGTGAACAGCGACCGGTAGACCACCAGCAGGATGAACGCGATCAGCAGAACCGTGGCCATGGTGATCACCACAAGGTCCTTTTCGGCCGTGACGATCTGATCGCTGAAGGTGGCGGTGGGCCCGGTGACGTGTACGGTTGTACCGGTGCCGGAGAACGAATGATAGGCGAGGTCGCGCACGGAATCCAAGGCGCGAGTCGCGGCGGGGCCGCCCAGCGTTCCGGTCAGCCCCACCGGCAGGTACCAGGCCGTCCCGTCGCGGCTCACCGCCTGCGACGCCGTCGTCGGATCCCCCACCAGGTCACGGACGGAAGCGACATCGGCGGTGGCGCCACGAAGTTTCTGAACAAGCTCGTCGTAGCGTACGCGCACCGTCGGGGTGAGGCCGCCACGGTTCTCCATGGCGATGAAAACCGTTGTCTTGGCGCCTTTCTCCCCGAACGCCGTACCCATCCGGTCGAAAGCCTGAAATGACGGCACTCCCGCAGGGATCGGATCGACCGATTGTTGGCGCACGACTGTCTCGAGCTGCGGGAACGCCAGCGCCAGCACCACACCCACCGCGAGCCACGCGCCGACGACGACAACCTTGTGCGCTAGCGCGTACCGAGCCACCCGCGCAAGCGTGGCGCTGTATTCCGCGCGTTCTGACCGCGCGCCAGCCGATCGCCGGTGCACCACCATCAACACCACTCCTGCCGAAACGGAACTACCTGGATCGGTACGCTACATGATGTAGCGAAAAGCGGTGGCGCGGTCGCTCGTCTTCGGACTCGGCGTGGACCGTGCGAGCGGTCAGGGCATGCGGCGATGCGCCGTCAGGAAGTCGTCGACGATGCGGCGGCGGTCATCGGCGTCGACGGCCCGGATGCCGGTGATTTTGGCGAAGATCAGCGGTCCGACGAGCTGGGTGATGGCCAGGGTCAGGTCGAAATCGTCGAGCTCGTCGACGGCACTGGCACTGGTGAGCAATCGGTCGAACGGTTCGCGGTAGTGATCGACCACCCGCGCACGCAGTGGGGCCAGGGCGTTGCTCTGCTCGCCGGCCCGTTCGGGCACCATCGCCAACCACGCGACCGTGGTGACCTGCAGCGGCGCCTGTTCGATGACGTCCGCCTGACGATCCATCAACCGGATCAAGTCCTCGCGCACCGACCCCGAGAGTTCGTGGCGATCGGCCTGGGGCAGCAAACGCTCGAAGGCAGCGGCGACCAGGTCGGTGGTACTGCCAAAGTGCCGGTAGAGGGTTGTGCGGGCAACCCTGGACAAGCTGGTGACCGCCTCGACGGTGACAGCCTCCACTCCCCCTCTGCGCAGCAACACCGCCGTGGCGTCGAGTAGACGGTTCCTGGAACGAACCCGCCGCGGATCGACGTCGTCGAGGCCATCGATGCTCACCGCTACCCGCATTCTTCTCGCTGTTGGTCCACGTATGTGGCATCCTGCCAACGATACCGTCAGTAGCGGTCCGCTACCGGCACGAGCATCGATTCGAGGACTGTGATGTCAGCACCCAGCAGACTGCCCGCGCACTCCCCATCGTGCATGGGCTGCGGGCCGGAAAATGCCAGCGGCCTGCAGCTCGAGGTCTACCGCGACGAGGACCGAGTCTTTGCAGATCACTCCTTCACCGAAAAGCATTCCGGTGGACCAGGTCTGGCGCATGGAGGGGCCATCTCGGCCGCGTGCGACGACATCATGGGATTTACGCTGTGGATCGCCGGCACCCCGGCCGTCACGCGCACGTTGACGGTCAAGTACCGCCGACCGGTACCCCTCCACGTACCAGTACGCCTCACGGCGTGGATCGACGAGGACGCCGATCACACCCTGCACATCGGGGCGAGCGGGACCGTGGAGGGCGAGACCTACTTTTCCGCCACTAGCGAGTTCGTGAAAGTCGATCTCACGCACTTCGCGCGCTACGCCGACACCTCCACGGTAGACAGCTTTTTCGTCAATTTCCTCCGCGCGGACTGACCTGCTCAGATGCCCGGCGCTGCCCGCTGATTCGACGGTGCGCGGCGGAACTGAGTCGGGGAGCACCCGACCCACCGTGTAAATGCATGGGAGAAACTGGCGACCTCGGAGTACCCCAGTTCTGCGGCTATCTCGCCGACACTGATGCCGGGATCCAGCAGTCGCGCGGTGGCTCGTTCTTGGGCGAACTGCTGCCGCAGGCGACGCAGGGTGGTGCCCTCGGCGTGCAGGCGTCGCTTGAGTGTGCTCACCGATGTCGCCAGCTCCGCCGCGATACGAGCGCCGTCAGCGCGCGCAGGGTCAGCATCGAACTGTGCGCGGACCAGCTGCGTGTAGGAATTGGGCCTGCGCTGTTCGTAGACGCGTCGAAGCTCGGCGATACCGATCCGGTAGGCCACGGGGTCGGAGAAGCGGCACACGTCGTAGAGCACGGCAGCCGGTATATGCACGAACGCCGCGCGCGCGTCGAAAAGGATCCGATGGCCGATCTCACCCACGACGATCAGGTCTGCCGGCGCCTGGCATGTCAGATGAAGCTCCACGGAGGGGACGGCACCGGCGAGCATGTCCACCAACCGCAGGACAGCCAGACCACCGTAGGTGACGGCGAGACAATCGGTGCCGGGGCTATCTGTGCGCCCGGCCAGAGCGATCGTCAGTCCAGAGTCTCCGTGCTGGAACTCGGTGCTCAGCGCGGTCGATATCAGGGGCAAGAACCGAAGCAGTTGAACAACTTCGAGGACGGAACCCGCACTGACCAGCGGCAAACTGAGGGGGCCGAAAGAGGTCAGCTGGGCGTGCTCGGCGAACGCCACGCCCAACCGGAATCCCTGCTGGGCGTCCATCGCCGGATACACCTCGTGAAACCACCGGACAGGCACTTGGCCCTGTCGCGCAATGACGACCGCGAGATCGACGCCCTCGCGGGCCATGATGCGTCCGAACGCTCGCGTCTCCGCCGCGCCCAGGGCACCGCTGTCGAGGAGCTGCGCGAACGCTAGCGGCGGTATCCCCAACTCGACAAGGCTCACATGAGCCAATTTAACAAGACATCGCGACGTCCGAGCCTGGATCAAGCACATCTGCCGCGTGCACACTCACCTCTACGACCCACGAACAAGGAGGTGGCCATGGCCACGATCACTTACGTGACCCACGACGGCGAGGACTACCCCGCGCCGGTGACGCCCGGCAGGTCACTGATGCAGATTGCAGTCGACGAGGCGATACCGGGGATCGATGGCGACTGTGGCGGTGAGGCGGCATGCGGAACGTGCCACGTCGTCGTCGACAGCGCGTGGATCGACACCGTCGGACACAGCACAGACGTCGAAGAAGGCATGTTGAGTATGCACCCCGAACGTGAGGCCAACTCGCGACTGGCCTGCCAGATGACCGCCAACAACGAGTGGGACGGTCTGACCGTTCGCCTTCCCGAGTTCCAGTTGTGAACGTCTAAAGCGAAAGAGCAACATCTATGAGCATCTCAACTGCCCTCGCCGACAAAGCGCAGTCCATGATCCCGATCGATCTACAAATCCGTGGCGCCCACGTCTATGACAAGGCCCGCCGGATCGTCACCCGAACCGACGGCAAAAAGATCTTCACCGAGACCCCCATCCCGCCTGTCGAGGAAGTCGAACTCACCGACATCGATCTGAGCAACCCATTCCTCTACCGACAGGGCAGGTGGCGGTCCTACTTCGAGCGTGTGCGCAATGAGGCGCCCGTTCACTTCCAGCCCCGCAGTCCCTTCGGGCCGTTCTGGTCGGTCACTCGACATGCCGACATCATCGCTGTCGACAAGAACCACGACGCGTTCTCCGCCGAACCGTTCATCATCATCGGTCGGCCGCCCCGCTTCATGGACATCGCGATGTTCATCGCCATGGACCCGCCGCGGCACGACAAGCAGCGCGCCGCCGTCCAGGGAGTCGTCGCACCGAAGAACCTGCGCGAGATGGAGGGCCTCATCCGGTCGCGCGTCCGGGAAGTCCTCGACGAGCTACCGCTCGACGAACCGTTCGACTGGGTCCAGACCGTGTCGGTCGAACTGACCGCGCGGATGCTCGCGACATTGCTCGACTACCCCTACGAGCAGCGCCACAAACTCGTCCAGTGGTCGGATCTGGCCACGTCGATGGAGCAGGCCAACGGCGGACCATCAGACAACGACAAAGTTTTCCGCGAGATGGTCGCGATGGCACAGGGCTTGAGTGCGCTATGGCGAGACAAGGCCGCGCGGACCGCGGCAGGCGAGGAGCCTGGTTTCGACCTCATCACCATGCTGCAGAGCAACGAGGACACCAAAGACCTTCTCGACGACAGCCCCATGGAGTTCCTCGGGAACCTCGTGCTGCTGATCGTCGGCGGCAACGACACCACCCGCAACTCGATGAGCGGCGGAGTGCTGGCTCTCAACGAGTATCCCGACCAGTTCGAGAAACTCAAAGCCAATCCGGACCTGATCCCCAACGCGGTGTCGGAGATCATCCGGTGGCAAACCCCCCTGGCGTACATGCGCCGGGTCGCCAAGAAGGACGTGATGCTCAACGGTCAGTTCATCCGCAAAGGCGACAAAGTCGTCATGTGGTACGCCTCCGGCAACCGCGACGAGCGAGTGTTCGACCGCCCGGACGAGCTCATCATCGATCGGTCCAACGCTCGCAACCACATCGCGTTCGGTTTCGGCGTGCACCGTTGCATGGGAAACCGCCTGGCCGAATTGCAGTTGCGCATTCTCTGGGAAGAACTCCTCGAGCGCTTCGACGACATCGCGGTGGTCGGTGATCCGGAGTACGTGCAGTCCAACTTCGTTCGTGGGATCAGCAAGATGATGGTCCGTCTGACTCCCAAGCAGGAGACGTGAGCACTGATCGGGTCGTGATCGTCGGCGCAAGCCACGCCGGCGCACAGCTGGCGGCCAATTTGCGCAAGGAGAAGTGGGCTGGAGACATCCTGCTGATCGGCGACGAGGGCCGCCTGCCGTATCAGCGGCCGCCGCTGTCCAAGGCATACCTGGCCGGCGATTGCCATCTCGACGATGTCGCGATCCGAAGCCACCAGTTCTACGACAAGCAACGGATCCAGCTCGTCGACGGAACCGTAACCTCGATCGACCGTGCCGAACGAACCGTCACTCTCGGCAACAACGACGCGGTGTCCTACTCGAAGTTGGCCCTGTGCACCGGCGCTCGAGCTCGCGCACTGCCCGTCCCTGGGGCCGATCTGCCGGGCGTGCACTATCTGCGCACCGCCACCGACGTCGAGGCCATCCGCGCCGCCGCGGTCCCGGGTTCGCGGGTCGTCATTGTCGGCGGCGGGTACATCGGCCTGGAGACAGCGGCCTCGCTTCGAACCCTGGGTGTCGAAGTGACCGTCCTGGAGGCGGCAGGACGCGTACTCGAACGTGTCACGGCGCCCGTCGTGTCGGAATTCTTCGATCGAATTCACCGCGAGAAGGGTGTCGACGTACGGATCGACGCAATCGTCGAGGGGTTCCGCGGCGACAAACGAGTCGCCAGCGTTGTCCTCGCCGGTGGAGAAACGCTGGCCGCTGACCTGGTCATCGTCGGCGTCGGCGTCATTCCGAACACGGAGCTCGCAGCAGCTGCGGGCATCGACGTCGAAAACGGCATCCTCGTCGACGACCGCGCTCGTAGCAGCGATCCTGACATCGTCGCAGCCGGCGACTGCGCCAACCACCGAATCGAGCGGTACGGGAGACGTGTTCGTCTCGAGTGCGTGTCCGCAACAACCGAGCACGCCAAAATCGCGGCGGCCACAATCTGCGACAACACAACCGGTCGTGCCGCACTGCCGTGGTTCTGGTCCGACCAATACGACCTCAAACTCCAGATCGCCGGGCTCAACACCGGATACGACGAGGTGCTGGTCAGCGGCGACCCCGCCCATGGCCGCGACTTCACCTGCTACTATTTCTCCGCCGGAGAACTGATTGCAGCTGACTGCGTCAACAGACCCGCTGACTTCGTGAACGCCAAGCGCGCCATTGCACAACGAGCGCCGATCGTCAGGTCCGCATTGATCGGAGCGACCCCATGACCACATCACCGACAAACGCGGTCAGCCCGGCGGCGCTGACGGGTTCACGCTTCCTCGACATCGAGCACGCCACCGTCGCGACCTTCACACGCGAAGCCGTCGGCAACGCGACCACCGACAAAGACAAAGCTCGCCGCCTGTTCACCGCGGTACGCGACGCCATCCGCTACGACCCGTACACCGTCTCCAACGACCCAGAGCATTACCGGGCCAGCCACGTAATCGAATCCGGACGTGGATACTGCGTCCCCAAGGCCGTCGTGCTCACCGCCGCATTTCGCGCCGCCGGGATCCCAGCGCGGTTCGGCTTCGCCGACGTCCGTAACCACCTCCAAACGGGCACCCTACGTGAGCTGATGGGAACCGACGTCTTCGTCTATCACGGGTACAGCCACGTCTACATCGACGGACGGTGGCTCAAGGCAACACCCGCGTTCAACTCGGAACTGTGCGCACGGTTCGGAGTTGCCCCGATCGACTTCACCGGCGACAGCGACGCGTTGCTCCACGCTCACTCCGCGGACGGCTCAACACACATGGAGTACGTCCGCGAAAGAGGTACGTACAACGACCTGCCTCTCGACAACATCCTGGCGGCTCTCAAACAGGCCTATGGCCCTCTGATATTCACGCAGCGTGCGACGCCACTAGATGCATTCCACGCCTAACCCGACCTGCCTCAGTCGTCGGCCGGCAATCGACTCTACGAACAAGATCCGCACCGCCTCAACACAGGAGACTCGTGTCAGTGTCCGGCCCCTCGATGATCGACCCCTACCCGCACCGAATGGGCGGCCACTGTGGGTCCGGTGCGATGCGAGACCTCATGGAGTGGACCGGGCTCGGTTTCGACGGCCCACCCGATGAGGGCCTCGTCTTTGCCCTCGGCGGAGCCCTCTCCCTCACCTACATTCGATCAAGCGCGCTGATGCCACCCGTGTACTTGGTCGGACGAGGACCTGATTTTGAGGTGGACCTCCCCCGCCGTCTGGGCGGCACCGTCGAGGTGCTTGCCACCGACGACCCGGCCGAGGGTTGGGAGAACCTTCGTGGCGAGATCGATCAGGGCCGCCCTGCACTGGTCTGGGCGGAGATCGCAGAACTCCCCTATCTGCGGGTCCAGTTGCGCATGAGCCGCCACGACATCGTGGTAGTCGGCTACGACGAGACGCAAGGCATCGCGTACATCGCCGACAACGATCGCGAAGATCTTCAACGCGTCCCACTGGACGCACTCGCACGCGCGCGCCGCTCGACCTCCTTCCCGGAGCCAACCCGACACACGCAGTTTCGTATCAATTGGCCACAGACGCCGCCTTCAATTATCGAGGTGGCCGCACAGGCATTCGCGCAATCCGCAGCGAGCCTGAGCACCCCAGGCGCATCGACGATCGCCGGGCCCGCAGAACATGGGTCACACGGCCTCGACGCGGCCAGCGCTCTCGCATCCGACGTCTGCAGCTGGGGAGCCCTGTCCACCGACGACCTCGAGATGCACTTATTCAGCCTCGGCGCCTTCATCGAGAAAGCGGGGACCGGCGGTGGCCTCTTCCGCCGACTGCTGGCACAGGGCTGCGATGAAATCGCACGCCTCACCGGCGATCACGCAACCGCCATCCTTGCAGCCAACGCCCACCATGCGGCGACATCCTGGACTGCAGTCGCACGCGCAGCAGTACAGAAGGATCACGCCTCATCCGAGCGGCTCCGATCCGTCACAACCCTCGCGGCAGCTCTACCCGAGGCGGAAGCGACTCTGGAGGCGTCACTGCGAAAGGCCGCAGCATCCTTGTCAGGCTAACCGGGCCAGTCGCGGGAAGTCCGCGAGTAGGGCGCTAAGCAGGGCCGCCGCGTTCACACAACGCACGCAGGAGCACCACCGTGAGCAGGACGCCGGTTCCCGCTCACCTGGGTCCTGATCCGTCGTGGCGATCTGTCGACACGCTGCGAGCCATCGCCGTCGACGCCATAGACGGTGCGTCGGGGCGATGCGACGGACGACTGGCGGATCCGGTCGTACAAGTCCCCCATCGTGGACCGCGGCCGACGAGGCCGATGGCCAGGTGATGCTCGAACACGGCCTCGAGGGGCGTGGTTGCCAAGCGCCTGTCCTCGCGCTCTTACCGGCCCGGTGAGCGCTCCCCCCGACTGGATCAAGCAACCGTTGCGGGTCAGCGCAACGGTTGTGGTCCCCGGGGTGGATCGGGACACCGGGAGATCTCGAATCACTGCTCGCTCGCAGCAGTACACCCCGCCAGCGGGTGGCTATGTCAAGTTGGTCTGGCTCCAACCAGGGCGGTGTGATTTGGCCCCGACTGTAGGCGGGTGGCCGCGTTTGGTCGTAGGTTCGTGGATGTGGATGGGGAGGATGATCTGCAGATGCCTTCTCGGCGGACGGTCGTTGTCCCGTCAGGGTGGGATCGGGCTTCGGTGTGCGCGTATGCCGAGCATGTGATCGCTCGGGATACCGGGGCTTAGCAGTCATCTGTGGGTGCGGGTGAAGTTGCTTGAGGAGCAGCAGCTCGAGGATCTGACGTCGCGGTGGTCGGTGTCGTATGTGGTTCACCGGCACCGCAAGGCGTTGTCGATTGTCACCGATCCGACACAGTCAGGCCCGAGGGCGCCCTAACTTGGTTGTGGTGGTGTCGGCTGCGAGGGGATCGGTAGAGGCGGTGTTCGCCGTCTGAGTATCACGGGCATCGTCGTGGATGGCGCGCATGGGAGGATCGGTTTTGAGGCTGATTCCTCCACTGAGTAGCGGTGCGATATCGAGTGCTCTGACTAGGTTTTATGCGCTCTGGCAGATCAGGGCCTGTGAAGCGGCGGGGAGGACTTGGAGGTGTTCGCGGAGCACCGTCGACAAAACGCGGTGAAGACACAGAGCGCGGCGTCCAGGAACGCCTCACGTCGGCTTCGTCGGCGAACGTCGGCCTCCACACATCGATACGTACGCTGCGTCGGAGCCATGACGCCACAATAGTCACCCCGCGCACCCGCCACCATCACGGACTCGCCGGACCAGCCTCATGGCCAGTCAAGCATTTCGTCATCTGCTGGACCTCCCAACGCTCAGAACCCCCGGGGCCGGCGATCCGGGGGGGGGCTCCTAGCTGACAGCAGTCAGAAACTCATCATATCTGTGGAGGCTAGGGGATTCGAACCCCTGACCCTCGCCTTGCAAAGGCGATGCTCTACCAACTGAGCTAAGCCCCCGTGTGTGGTTGTGCACCCGCTGCTGGGCACCGTCCCACCGCCAAACTACGACCTCGTGACGGACATGTCCACCACAGCATCCCTGCTGGTCAACCCCTTACCAAGCCTGTCAGCTGGAGATAAGGGCCGAACTCCTGACATCCGCCTTGCAAAGGCGGCGCTCTACCAACTGAGCTAAGGCCCCGGGACGGGGTGTGGTGGGCCTAGGAGGACTTGAACCTCCGACCTCTTCGTTATCAGCGAAGCGCTCTAACCGCCTGAGCTATAGGCCCGTGAACCGAGGTGGAACATTACCAGCGCACCTCGGGTTCTACAAAACTGCTGGTCAATCCCTATCGGAGAGGGTCACCTCGACGCCGCCCACGAGGTCGGCGCAGAGGTTGTAGATGAACGCGCCGACGGTGGCGAGCGCGGTCAGCAGGATCACATTCGCGAGGCCGGCGAGGCCCGCGTAGGTGAACACGTTGCCCGCCGTCAGCAGGCTGACACCCGCCTGCTCGTTGGTCAGCGTCTGGAAGCTGTCGTTGATCTTGCTCCAGACGCCCATGCCGCTGAGCACGATGTACAGCACGCCGACGGCGATCATCCACACGAAGAACAGCACCACGGAGACCACGCCGCTGAGCTTGAAGGTGGTCCACGGGTCGATGCTGCGCAGCTGCATGCCCGCCCGCACCGGCCCGCTCGCGGCCTGTGTCTTCACGCCCGCGGCCCGGGCGGGAGCGCCGCCCACGGTGTGCAGGTTCGACGATGCCGTCTCCTCCGCCGGGGCCGGAGCGGCCGGCGCCGTGGGCGCCTCGGTCGCCGCGGCGGCCGACTGCGCGGGGACCGGCACCGTCGGCGCGGAGGCCGGCGCGACCTGATGGATCTTGTCCAGGTCCGGCAGGTTCTTCGGCAGCTCGTCGCGCTCCACGCCCTCGGTGGGCGCATCGATCACGCGGCCGACATCGGTGTCGCGTCGCGGGATCCGGACGGGCTGCCGGCCCGCCTCCGGTCCGGACTCCGGCGGCTGGCCGGATCCGGTTCCAGGGGTACTCACATGCGCTCCTTCGTGCTCCGCGGCGGCTTATGCCTCGCCGTCCGCCTGCTCGGGTTCGTCGCTCTCGTCGGCGTTGCGGGCGATGGCCAAAAGACTAGTGCCTTCGGCCAGGTTCATCAGCCGGACGCCCTTGGTCTGCCGGCCCGCCTTGCGGACCTGCCGCGCCGCCGTGCGGATCACTCCGCCGCCGGACGTGATGGCGTACAGCTCGGTCTCGTCGTCGACGATGAGTGCACCCACCAGTTCGCCGCGCTTCGGGTCGAACTGAATCGTCAGCACGCCCTTGCCGCCACGCCCCTGAGGAGTGTAGTCAGCGATCGACGTCCGCTTGGCGTAACCGCCCGACGTGGCGACGAGCAGGTACGTGTCCTCGCGAACCACGTTGAGCGCCAACAGCTGATCGTCGTCGTTGAACCGCATCCCCTGCACACCGGAGGTTGCCCGGCCCATGGGGCGGAGCACCTCGTCGGTCGCCTTGAAGCGGATCGACTGGGCCTTCTTGCTCACCAGCAGCAGGTCCTCCGACTCGGAGGCCAGCACCGCGCCCACCAGCTCGTCCTCGTCGCGCAGGTTGATGGCGACGATGCCGCCGCTGCGGTTCGAGTCGAAGTCCTCGAGCTTGGACTTCTTCACGAGGCCGTTCTTGGTGGCCAGGATCAGGTAGGGCGCGTCGTCGTAGGCCTTGATCTGGATGACCTGGGCGATGCGCTCCTCCGGCTGGAAGGCCAGGAGGTTGGCAACGTGCTGGCCGCGGGCGGTGCGGCTCTGCTCGGGCAGCTCGTAGGCCTTCGCGCGGTACACGCGGCCCTTCGTGGTGAAGAACAGGATCCAGTCGTGGGTGGAGCACACGAAGAAGTGCGCCACGATGTCGTCCTGCTTGAGGTCGGCGCCCTTGACGCCCTTGCCGCCGCGCTTCTGGCTGCGGTACAGGTCCGTCTTGGTGCGCTTGGCGTACCCGGTCTCGGTGATCGTGACGACCACGTCCTCGCGGGCGATGAGGTCCTCGTCGGTCACGTCGCCGTCGGCGGCGATGATCTTGGTGCGGCGGTCGTCGCCGAACTTCTCGACGATCTCGCCGAGCTCGTCGCGGACGATGGCCCGCTGGCGCTCCGGCTTCTCGAGGATGTCCTTGAGGTCGGCGATCTCGAGCTCGATCTCGGCCAACTGGTCGATGATCTTCTGCCGCTCGAGGGCCGCCAGGCGGCGCAGCTGCATGTCGAGGATCGCGTTGGCCTGCAGCTCGTCGACGTCGAGCAGGTCGATCAGGCCGGCGCGCGCGATCTCGGTGGTCTCGGACCGCCGGATGAGGGCGATGACCTCGTCGAGGGCGTCGAGTGCCTTGACCAGGCCGCGCAGGATGTGGGCCCGCTCCTCGGCCTTGCGCAGCCGGAACCGGGTGCGCCGCACGATGACGTCCAACTGGTGCGTCACGTAGTAGCGGATCATCTGGTCCAGGCGCAGCGTGCGCGGCACGCCGTCGACGATGGACAGCATGTTCGCGCCGAAGCTGGTCTGCAGCTGGCTGTGCTTGTAGAGGTTGTTCAGCACCACCTTGGCGACGGCGTCGCGCTTGAGCCGCACCACGATCCGCATGCCGACGCGATCCGAGGACTGGTCCTCGATCTTGCTGATGCCGGCGATCTTGCCGTCGCGCACCTGCTCGGCGATCGACAGCACGAGGTTGTCGGGGTTCACCTGGTAGGGAAGCTCGGTGATGACGAGTTCCGTTGCGCCCTTGGAGTCCTCCTCCACGGCGACGACGCCGCGCATGCGGATCGAGCCGCGGCCGGTGGAGTAGGCGTCCTTGATGCCCTGGCTGCCCACGATGAGGCCGTGCGTCGGGAAGTCCGGTCCCTTGATCCGCTCCATGCACGCCTCAAGGGTGGCCTCGGAGTCGGCCTCGAAGTTGTCCAGGCACCAGAAGATCGCGTCCGCGAGCTCGCGCAGGTTGTGCGGCGGGATGTTGGTCGCCATGCCGACGGCGATGCCACCGGAGCCGTTCATCAGCAGGTTCGGCACGCGCGACGGGAGCACGGTCGGCTCCTGCGTCTTGCCGTCGTAGTTCGGCGTGAAATCGACTGTCTCCTCGTCGATGTCGCGCAGCATCTCCATCGCCAGCGGCGTGAGTCGCGCCTCGGTGTAACGCATGGCGGCCGCGGGATCGTTGCCCGGCGAGCCGAAGTTGCCCTGCCCGTCGATCATCGGATACCGCATCGACCAGGGCTGGGCGAGGCGCACGAGGGCGTCGTAGATCGACGAATCGCCGTGCGGGTGATAGTTGCCCATCGTCTCGGCGACGGGCTTGGCGGACTTCACGTAGCCGCGGTCGGGCCGGTAGCCGGCGTCGTAGGCCGCGTAGAGGATGCGGCGCTGCACCGGCTTCATGCCGTCGCGCACCTCGGGGAGGGCGCGGCCCACGATCACGCTCATGGCGTAGTCGATGTAGCTGCGCTGCATCTCCTGCTGGATGTCGACCGGTTCGATCCGGTCGTGGCCGCCGGTCTCGGCGGGCGGAGTGGTGTCAGTCATTTCAGTCCTTCGAGTTCATCGGTTCGACGGTGCGCGGCGCGCCCGGCATGCGGGCGCGCCGGCGATCACACGTCGAGGAACCGCACGTCCTTGGCGTTGCGCGCGATGAACGAGCGGCGGGCCACCACGTCCTCGCCCATGAGGATCGAGAACAGCTCGTCGGCGGCGGCGGCATCGTCGAGCGTGACCTGTTTGAGCACGCGCACGGCCGGGTCCATCGTGGTCTCCCACAGTTCCTTGGCGTTCATCTCGCCGAGGCCCTTGTAGCGCTGGATGCCGTCATCCTTGTTGATCTTCTTGCCGTTCTGCAGGCCGTCGGCCAGCAGGACGTCGCGCTCGTTGTCGCTGTAGGCGAACTGCGGCTCGGCGCCCTTCTGCCACTTGAGCTTGTAGAGCGGCGGCTGCGCGAGGTAGACGTGTCCGTGCTCCACCAGGGGCCGCATGAACCGGAACAGCAGCGTCAGCAGCAGCGTCGCGATGTGCTGGCCGTCGACGTCGGCGTCGGCCATCAGGACGATCTTCTTGTAGCGCAGCTTGGCGATGTCGAACTCGTCGTGGATGCCGGTGCCGAAGGCCGTGATGATCGACTGGACCTCGGTGTTCTTGAGCACCCGGTCGATCCGCGCCTTCTCGACGTTGATGATCTTGCCGCGGATGGGCAGGATCGCCTGGTACATCGAGTCGCGGCCGCTCTTGGCGGAGCCGCCGGCGGAGTCGCCCTCCACGATGTAGACCTCGCACTTGTCGGGGTCGTTGCTGCGGCAGTCGGCCAGCTTGCCGGGGAGGCCGCCGATGTCGGTGGCGCTCTTGCGGCGCACCAGCTCCCGCGCCTTGCGGGCCGCGAGTCGGGCCTGCGCCGAGGCGGCGGCCTTCTGCACGATCGTCTTCGCGTCGGCGGGGTTCGAGTCGAACCAGAACTGCAGCTGCTCGCGGCAGACCTTCTGCACGAAGCCCTTGACCTCGGAGTTGCCCAGCTTGGTCTTGGTCTGGCCCTCGAACTGGGGCTCGGCGACCTTCACCGAGATGACGGCCGCGAGGCCCTCGCGGATGTCGTCGCCCGAGAGCTCGCCGTCCTTCTCCTTGACCAGCTTCTTGTCCTTGGCGTAGGCCTTGACGACGCCGGTCAGCGCGGTGCGGAAGCCCTCCTCGTGGGTGCCGCCCTCGTGCGTGTTGATGGTGTTGGCGAAGGTGTGCACCGACTCGGAGTAGCCGGAGTTCCACTGCATCGCGATCTCGATCTCGTGGCCCTTCTCCTTGCCCTCGAAGGAGATGATCGAGCTGTGGATCGGGGACTTCGACGTGCGCGCGTTGATGTGCTTGACGTAGTCGACGAGGCCGTCCGGGTAGTGGAAGATGCGCTCGCGCTTCTTCGGCGCGACCTCGGCGAGCGCCGCGGCGACGACCTCCTCGTGCGCCGACGGGGCCTCTTCGGAGATGTCCTCGTCGGGCACCTCGACGGCGACGGGACGCTCGTCGGTGAGGGTGATCGTGAGGCCCTTGTTGAGGAAGGCCATCTCCTGCAGGCGGCGCGAGACCGTCTCGAAGTCGTAGTGCGTCGTCTCCGTGAAGACCTTCGGGTCGGCCCAGAACCGCACCGTCGTACCCGTCCGCGTGGTGGGCTCGCCCTTGATCAGGTCCTCGGCGACGGAGTCGCGCTTCTTCTCGTCCCAGTGGAAGTTGTTCTGCCAGTGGTAGCCGTCGACGTCGATCTCGACCTCGACCCGGCTGGACAGCGCGTTGACCACGGAGATGCCGACGCCGTGCAGGCCGCCGGAGACGGCGTACGCATCGGAGTCGAACTTGCCGCCCGCGTGCAGCGAGGTGAGTACCAGCTGCACGGTCGGGACGCCCTTGGCGTGCATCGCGACGGGGATGCCGCGGCCGTCGTCGACCACCTCGACGCCACCGTCGGCGCGGAGCGTCACGTCGACTCGGGTCGCGTGGCCTGCCATGGCCTCGTCGACGGAGTTGTCGACGACCTCCCAGATCATGTGGTGCAGGCCGCGGGGTCCGGTGGTGCCGATGTACATGCCGGGGCGCTTGCGCACCGCCTCCAGGCCCTCGAGCTGCTTGATGGATTCCGCGCCGTACGAGCCCTTGGGCTTGTCCGCGTTGTTGTCAGCCGCCACGATGTGTTGGCGCTCCTTCGTCGAAACCACCGGGCGAACGGCCGTGAACTTCCACGGGCCGCAGCCGCCACGATGGCGATCGGACAGCACCCCGAGGAGACGAGGCACTCTTGCCCTTCTAGTCTACTCCTCTTCACGACGATGAATGCGTTTGCCACGCCCTCATCGCGTCGCAGACGCGATCAACCTCGTTTCGGTCCGCTCACTCCGAAATGCGATCCGACGCGCACACGGCGACGCTGGGGCGTGAACCGGCAATCGATCGTAGAGTCGGAGGCATGGATCACGCCGAGATCGATGACTACCTCGACCGCTACGCCGAGACGCTCACGCGATTCGACGCGACGGCCGCCGCGAGCCTGTGGGCCGAGCCCGGAATGATCGTCGACGACCGCTTCTCCGGAGTCCTCGATGACCGGGCGGCGATGGCCCGCGGCCTGGAGCATTCCTACCCCCTGTACCGCGCACTGGGACTCGCCTCCGTGGGCCACGAACTGCTGTCCGCGACCCCGCTCACCGGCGCGATCACGCTGGTCCACGTCCGCTGGCTCTTCCTCGACGCCGACGGAGCGCTGCTCACCGACAGCACCGCCTACTACGTCCTGCGCCGGGACGAGGACGGCCCGCACGCGTGCGTCTGCATCCAAGTCGACGACGCCTCGAAGCTGCAGGCCCTCGCCGCCGACCGCGGCATCGACCTCGCGCAGTTCCTCCCGGAACCGCCCTCCGCCTAGCCGTAGGTGTCGCGCGGTCCGCGGCCCGACACGTGCAGTGGCCCCTTGCGCCAGCTGGGTGCGCTGGGCCCGGTGATGTTCAGCGAGGTGACCACGCCCTGCCCGACGGCCGCGTTGATCTTCGCCAGCAGTTGGGACTGCATGAGCCGCAACTGCGTGGCCCAGGCGGTGGACTCGGCGCTCACGTAAAGCACCTTCTCCCGCAAACTGACGGCCCGGGCGTGCGCGGCGACGTCGGCGCCGACCACGGTCTCCCAGCAGCCGAGCACGGTCCCCTCGTTGACCTTCTTGTCCCAGCCCCGGGCCTTGGCGATGCCGCCGACGAGGGCGCCGAAGGGCTGCGGATCCCGGTTGTCGGGCGAGGGCCCGCTCCATCGCTTGGAGCCGCGGCGCAGCCGCCGCACCCCGCCGGTCATCGGCTCGGAGCGGCCCTGGCCCACGGACTTGCCCGCCGCCTTCGCCGCCGCGCGAGCCTCCTCGAGGGCGCGCCGCGCAATATCGGAGCCGTGCAGCGGCCCGTCACTGTTCTGCTCAGCCATGACACCTCCCTCGCCGGAGCCTGTGGTCACCAGGCTACTCACTCGCACCGACACGTTTCCCGGTGACGATCAGGCCCCGTCGAAGACGTCGGTCCCGGCGAGTCGGTCGAGCACGCGCCGGCCGCGCTCCTCGTCCCACTCCTCCCGGTCCGACGGTGTCGCCGCCCCGTCGGCGAGAAGGGCGTACCCGAGTCCGGGGCGGCCGGGCCCGGCGCCCGTGTGGCCGCCCACGACGTACCCGCGCATCAGCGCGAGCCCGACGGTCGCGAGCTCCCGGTACCCGATGACGCTCGTGTACCCGAAGAGCTCGAACAGCCGGCGGTAGTTCTCCTCGAGCCGGGCCAGCACGGCCTCCTCCGCTCCATCGACCGCCGCCACCACGCGGTCACGGTGCGGCCCGGCCGGCAGCGACGGAACGACCAGTGCCAGAGTCAGGTACAGCCGCCAGCGCCGGTCCTCCTCGCGATCGGCGAGCAGGTCGTCATCGGCCGAAGCGGTCACGCCGCGCAGGAGCGCGGCGCGACGGTTTTCCACCGTCCGCAGGGCCCGCGGGTCGTCCCCGACGGCACCGCGAACGACGGTCGTGGCCCGCGCCCCGCGGGTCGAGACGATCGGCAGGGCCTGCTCGGCGAGAGCGGCGAGGACGTCGGCGAGGAAGTCCTCCCGTTGCGGCCAGCACCGATATGCGGCGGTGCGCGAGACGTCGGCGTCGCGGACCGCGTCCTCCAGCCGCACGTGTTCGAGGCCGCTCCCGAGCCCGTCGATCAGCACGCGGTCCACCGCGCTCTCCAGGACCCGGCGCCGCGTCTCGTTCAGGGCGAGCCGCTGTCGCCTCGGGGTTGTCCCCGATTTTGGTACTCGGGGTTCCAAACTGTCGCTCACGGACCTATGGTACTCGGTGTACCAACTTGGTACACGGAGTACCAAAGGAGAGGGACATGACGCAGCAGACACTCGACCGCGGGGCCGCGACACCGTCGACCGGAACCCGCCGCACCGTCGTCGCCTACGGGCTCGGCGCGCTCGCCACCGCCGCGGGCCTCGGCTACGCGCTCGCCGACCACCTCGCACTCGGTGGGCTGGACCGACACCTCCACGCGCTGTACGACCCCGTCGGCAAGTACGGCGAGGCCGCGCCGCTCTACGGCTACCTGTACGTCGTCGGCGCGCTCGGCCTGCTGTGTTGGTGGGCCAACCTGCGCCTGGTCCGCCGCGGCAGCGGGACCGCGCGCCGCTGGGGATGGGTCACCCTCGCCGCGGCGGTGCTCCCGGTCCTCGTGCCCCTGGTGCTGCGGGAGTACGGACGGCCGGTGATCCCGCTGTCGCTCGCGGTCAGTTACCCGACGGCGTGGCTGTGCGGACTGGCGGGACTCCTCGCGGGAGGTTCGCGGAAGGCAGCATGATCGGTGCCGTCACGGCCTCGCCGGCCCGGGCGACGAGCTCCTGCACGCTGACCCGCTCACCCTCCGCGGTCCGACGGTGCCGCGACGGCGGCCGGGTGCGCAGGAAGGCAGCGACCACGATGCACGCCACCACGCCCACCCCGGCGGCGACGAGGTTCGCCGACTGCATGGCGGAGACGAAGGCCTGCTGCACGGTGTGCCCGAGCACGGGTTGCAGCTCGGGCGCCGCCGCGCCGACCGCGCGGATGCCGCCGATCACCGAGGACTCGGCCTCGGCCCTGGCGTCCGGCGTCAGGGGCAGCCGCGCGACGTCCTCCGCCACCTTCGCGGAGTACAAGTGCGCGACCACCGATCCCAGGATGGCGACGCCCAGCGCGCCGCCCACCTCGCGGGTGGTGTCGTTGACCGCGGAGCCGGCGCCGGCCTCGCCCGACGGCACGGACGTCATCACCGAGGTGGTCGCGGGCCCCTGCAGCAGGCCCAGGCCGACGGCGATCACCGACATCGCGGGCAGGATCTGCGTGAGGTAGTCGGCGGATTCGGTGAGTCGTGAGGTCAGCACGAAGCCGACGGCCATGATCGCGAGCCCCAGCGAGATCGTGAACCGCATCCGCCGCTCGGTGTTCGCCAGCGCCGCGAGCGGCGTGACCGCGACGGCCGCGAGCGCGAACGGGATCACCCGCACCGCGGTCTCCAGCGGCCCGTAGCCCAGCACCGCCTGGAAGTACATGATCGTGATGAAGACGAAGCCGAGGAGGCAGAAGAAGCCGGCGCAGATCGCGAAGGAGCCCATCGCGAAGCCGCGCGAGCGGAACAGCGTCACGTCGAGCACCGGATTGCGGTGCCGTCGCTCGTAGAACACGAACGACACCAGGAACACCGCGGCGCCGATCAGCGCCCCGACGACGGGCGCGCTGCCCCAGCCGAAGTTCGGCGCCTCGATCAGGGCCCACACGAGCAGCGTGATCCCCGAGATCGACAGCAGCACACCGAGGAGGTCGAAGGACGGCCGCTCCGAGCCGAAGGACTCGGGGACGAGCGCGAGGCAACCCACGATCGCGACGATCGAGATGGGCACGTTGATCCAGAACACCGACGACCAGGCGAAGTGCTCGACGAGGTAGCCGCCCACCACGGGGCCGATCGCGATCGACGCGCCGGCCGCCGCGGACCACACGGCGATGGCCTTGGTCCGTTCCTCCTTCTCCGGGAACAGGTCCGAGATGATCGCCAGGGTGGCGGGGAAGATCAGCGCCGCGGCGGCGCCGAGCGCGGCCCGGGCCGTGATGAGCTCCGCCAGGGACGTGGACCGGGTCGCCAGAACCGAGATCGCGACGAAGCACAGCAGGCCGGCGATGAGCACCTTCCGCCGGCCGAGGCGGTCGCCGAGGTAGCCCGTCGCGAGCAGCAGCCCCGCGAAGACCAGCGTGTACGAGTCGACGATCCACTGCAGCGCGCTCATGCCGCCGCCGAACTCCTCGCTCAGGGTGGGGAGGGCGATGGTGACGATGCTGTTGTCCATGCCGGTCATCAGCACGGCGATGCACAGGGTGCCGAGCGAGATCCAGCGCGTCGCGCCGGACCGTCCGCCGGCGGAGACGGTCATGTCAGCGATCGGCGGCCGCGGCGCGGGCACCGTCGACCTCGGCCAGGAAGGCGTCGAAGGCGGCCAGGAACTCGTCCCGCCCGCCCAGGTCCGCGGCGGCGGCCGTGCCGGTGCGACGGGCACCGTCGACGATGCACTCGTCGCGCACCAGGCGCAGAACGCCCTCGGCGATGGTCCTGGCGGTCATCCGGCGGCGCGGCAGGATCGCACCGGCCTCGACGGCCTCGATGCGGCGGCCCCAGAAGTGCTGGTCGAAGGCCTGGCTGCAGACCAGCGACGGCCGGCCCGACGCCGCCGCGATGGCCGTCGTGCCGGCCCCGCCGTGGTGCACGAGCGCGGCGCAGCGCGGGAAGACGGTGTCGTGGTCCACGTCGGGCACGATCAGCAGGTCGGGGGTGTTCACCACCTCGTCGCGGGTCCGCGCCGACCAGCCCGGCACGGCCAGCACGCGCAGGCCGTCCTCCGCCAGGATCTCCGCGAGGCCGCCGACGACGCCGTCGAAGTCGACGACGGGCATGCTGCCGAATCCCACGTAGACGACGGGGCGGTCGTCCTGCGCGAGCCAGGCCTCGATCATCGCGTCGCGCTCGGTGCGATCCGCCGGCCGGCCCTCGATGCGGATGAACCCGATGCGGGGGTGCCGCGCGTCCTCGCGCGACCGCGGGGGCACCAGCGCCCGGCCGAAGGCCTCGACGCGCAGGATGTCGCGGCCCGCGAGCACCGAGCGCGGATCGATGATGCGCCGCGGGTACTCGACCCGCTTCGCCAGCTCGACGGTCTTGCTGAAGATGCTCAGGGCCCAGCCCAGATTGAAGACCCGGTAGGTCAGCGGCAGGAGCAGCGGGATCCGCGCGGTCACGTCCTGCAGGCGCGGGCCCAGCAGCGGATTGGGGACCGTGCTGTGCACGTCGCCGGGGAAGTACTCCACCATGACGAGCGGCACACCCTCGCGGTGCGTGACCAGCGCGGCGCGCTCTTCGATGATCCTGGTGCTGATGACGCAGTCCACGTCCCGGCAGAGTTCGGCAAGGCGCTCGTCGAACTCGTCCGCGTGCGAGTCCGCGAGCTTGCCGACCTCCCGCAGCTGCGTCGTCGTGCTCGCGCCGAAGAACTTCTCCTGGCCCTGCGGCGACTGCAGGAACTCCTTGAGGTTCAGCGTCGTCAGGATGTGCGGCTCGAAGCCGTGCGAGACCACGTACGCCTGGGATTCGACCGTGCAGCCGACCCGGACGTCGTCGCCGCGGTCGGCGAGGACGCGGGCCACCGCCAGAAGCGGGCTGATGTCGCCGCGCGAGCCCATGCATGCGATCGCGATGCGCACCGCTCTCCCCTTCCGACGACGTCGCTGACACGCCGTTATCAATAATCATTCCCATTTGGGCCGAACAGTGGCACTGTACGCGGCAGGGGTCTACACCGCAGAAGACGGCCCCGGAGCGCCGGATTCCGCCTCGGCCAGCCGGGAGACGCGGGCGTCGGCCGGCCCGTCGACGGTGACCTGGAAGGTGGCGGCCCGCAGCGCGGGCGGCAGGTCCTCCGGGACCGCGGCGGTGACGATCACCTGTTCCGTGTCGGCGGCCACCTCGGCCAGAGCGGTGCGCCGCTTCGCGTCGAGCTCGGCGAAGACGTCGTCGAGCAGGAGCACCGGCTCGGAACCGCCGGCGCGCAGCAGCTCCAGCGAGGCGAGCCGCAGCGCCAGCGCGTACGACCAGGACTCGCCGTGGGAGGCGAAGCCCTTCGCCGGCTCGTTCCCGAGCCGTAGGTCGAGGTCGTCGCGGTGCGGTCCGACGAGGCACACGCCGCGCTCGATCTCGCGCTGCCGGGCCGCGGCGAGGCCGTCGAGCATCAGCCGCTCCAGCTCGGCCACGGACGCGGCGGACGGGTCACCGTCGAAGTCCTCGAACAGCGAGCTCGTGTACGCGACGGTGGCGGCCCGCGAGTGCGGCGCCAGCGAGGCGTACGCCACGGTGAGGTGCGGCGCCAGCGACGCCACCACCTCCAGCCGGGCCGCGAGCACCTCGGCACCGAACCGGGCCAGCTGCGCGTCCCAGACGTCGAGCGTCGACAGCATGGAGTCGGCGTCGGGGCCGCCGCGCCGGGCCGCCGCGTACGCCGTCTTGAGGAGGGCGTTGCGCTGCTTGAGAACCCGCTCGTAGTCGGCCTTCTCCGCGGCGATGCGGGGCGTGCGGAGGATCGCGAGATCGTCGAGGAAGCGGCGGCGGCCGCCGGGCTCGCCGCGCACCAGGGCCAGGTCCTCCGGCGCGAAGAGCACGGATTGCAGGATCCCCAGCAGCTCGCGGGGCCGGCGGCAGGGCGCGGTGTTGATCCGCGCCTTGTTGGCCCGGCCGGCGACGATGTCGATCTCCGCGGTGAGCTCACGACCCGCGTTGTGCACCGTCGCCGCGACGGACGCGCTGTCCGCGCCGACGCGGATGAGCGGCTGGTCCGTGGCGACGCGGTGCGAGCCCAGCGTCGCGAGGTAGTTCAGGGCCTCGACGAGGTTGGTCTTACCGAAGCCGTTGCGGCCCACGAAGACGCTGACGCCCGGCTCCAGGTCGACGGTGACGTCGTCCCAGGACCGGAAGTCGTGCAGGGTGAGCCGGCGGACGTACAAAGGAGCAGTCGGCCCCGGTCAGTCCGCGCGCCGCACGGCGTGCCCGCCGAACTGGTTGCGCAGTGCGGACACCGCCTTCATGGTGTCCGAATCGTCCTGCCGCGACTGGAATCGCGCGAACAGGGCGGCGGCGATGACGGGCGCGGGCACCGAGTGGCGGATGGCCTCCTCGACGGTCCACCGGCCCTCGCCGGAATCCTCGGTGTAGCCGGTGATCTCCTGCAGGCCCGGGTCCTCCTCGAGGGCCTTGACCAACAGGTCGAGCAGCCAGGACCGCACGACGGTGCCCTTGCTCCAGGCCCGGAGCGTGCCGGCAACGTTCTCGATGAGCGGCTCCGCCTCGAGCAGGTCGTAGCCCTCGCCGTAGGCCTGCATCAGGCCGTACTCGATGCCGTTGTGGATCATCTTGGCGTAGTGACCCGCGCCGACGGGGCCGCTGTGCGCGAAGCCGTCCTCGCGCACGCCCTCCGGCCGCAGCGCGTCGAAGATCGGCAGGGCGCGCTCGACGTCGGCCTGCGAGCCGCCGACCATCAGGCCGTAGCCGTTCTCCAGCCCCCAGACACCGCCGGAGACGCCGCAGTCGAGGTAGCCGATCCCCTTGGTGGAGAGCAGTTCCGCGTTGACCTGGTCGTCGGTGTAGCGGGAGTTGCCGCCGTCGATCACCAGGTCGCCGGGCTCGAGGATGTCTGCCAGCTTGCGCACCGTCTCGCGGGTGATGTCGCCGGCGGGCACCATCACCCAGAGGGTGCGGGGCGCGGCGAGGGACTCCGCGAGCGCCTCCAGCGAGGGCACGTCGGTGACCTCCGGGCGAGGGTCGTAGCCGATCACCTCGTGGCCGGCGTTGCGGATGCGCTGGCGCATGTTCGCGCCCATCTTGCCCAGACCGATCAGACCCAACTGCATGTTCGCGGCACCCTTCCGTGCGGAGACGACGGTTCGATCAGCCGGGCAGGCGCACCGGCATGAGCAGGTACGTGTACGGGCTCTGGGGCGCGGGGAACGCGCCGGAGTCGTCCGGCTGGTAGCCATTCTCCTCCGCGGGGCGCAGCACCGCAGGCCGACTGGGCGTGGTGAAGCCGAAGGTCACCGACTCGGTGTGGATCGCGGCCAGGCCGTCCAGCAGGTATCCCGGGTTGAAGGCGATGGTGAGCGCCTCGCCCTGGAAGTCGGCGGGCAGTTCCTCCTCGGCCTTGCCGGCGTCGTCGCCGCCGGCCGAGAGGCGCAGCGAGCCGTCGGCGAACTCCATCCGGACCTGCGCGCCGCGGTCGGCGACGAGGGCCACGCGCTTGATGGCCTCGAGCAGCGGCGCGATCTCCATCGTGGCGAGGGCGGTGTGCGACGCGGGCAGCAGCTGCCGGAACTTCGGGAAGTCCGCGTCCAGCAGCCGGGTGGTGGTGCGACGGTCCGCGCCGACCACGCCGAGCAGGCCGTCGGCGCCCACGGCCGAGCCGGCGCCCAGCGCGATGCCGACCTCCGGGTCGACGGCGAAGGTCTTCGCGGCCTCGGAGAGGGTCTTCGCCGGCACCAGGACCGCGGCCTTGACGTCGGACGAGGCGGGCTGCCAGTCGAACTCGCGGACCGCGAGCCGGAACCGGTCGGTGGCCGCGAGCACGACGCGCTCGCCCTCGATCTCGACCCGGATGCCGGTGAGCATCGGCAGCGTGTCGTCCTTGCCGGCGGCGATCGCGACCTGCGCGATCGCCTCGGCGAAGGTGCCGCGCTCGATGGCGCCTGTCTGCTGCGGCAGCTCGGGCAGCTGCGGGTAGTCCTCGACGGGCATCGTCGGCAGCGAGAACTTCGCGCTACCGCAGGTGATCGCGACGCGGGTGGTGTCGAGCTGCACGTCGACGGGCTTGTTCGGCAGCGCCTTCGTGATGTCCGCGAGCAGGCGGCCGGAGACGAGGGCCTGGCCCTCGTCGGCGACCTCGGCGCCGACGCGCACCTGCGCGGAGACCTCGTAGTCGAATCCCGACACGGTCAGGCCGTCGTCACCCGCGGTGAGCAGGACGCCGCCGAGCACCGGCACCGGTGGGCGCGAGGGCAGGCTGCGCGCCACCCACGCGACGGATTCGGCGAACTCCTCGTGCGGGACGCGAAACTTCATGCCGACGGGGCCTTTCGGTGGGGGTCGTTCGGGGACGGCGTGGCGGGCACGACCGTGAGGTCTTCGATGCTATAGGAGCCGGAGTGATCCGGTGGCGTTCAGGTGGCCGCTGGCGCGAACTACCGGTTCGGGCCAGCGGAGTCCGCCGGACCTTCACTGCGCCTCTTTTCAGAAGAAGTATCTAGGGAAGAAATATGTCATCGTCATAAGGCCTGTGGAGGATGTGGAAACTCGCCGTCCGCGCAGCGCGGGTGGCGTGTCGGGGTGTTGACGACGCGCCGCAGCGATTGTGGAACTACATCCGTGTGATTGGTGAGGAACGCCGCCTGTGGAAACCTGTGGATGAACTCTCCCCAGGTCACTCCTGGGATTTCGGGGATCTATCCACAGGCTGTGTGCAGTACTGGTGAGTAACTCACAGTTCTCCGGCCGCCGCCCGGCGCGTACGGTGTGACCATGGGATATCCGGATCCGCAGCGCCCGGGAGAGCACCCCGGCGGCCAGAACTACCCCGTCGGCCCCGCCGCGCAGAATGTGCCGAAACCGACACGCGAATACGAGCGCCCCGGTGACGGACCGGTAGATCCGGGCGCACCGCAGGGCCCGCAGGCACCCGTCGGAGGCCCGGTGGGGCCCGCCGGGCCGGGGCCGCAGGAGCCGCCCACGCAGCAGTACGACGGTGGCTATCAGCTCGGCTACGCGCCGGGCGCGCCCGGCGCGTACGGGGATCAGTACGGCCAGTACGGCGCGCAGCCGCCGCAGGGTCCTCCCCCGGGCCCCGGCGGCCCGGGCGGTGGTTCGGGCGGCGACGGTGACGGCTCGGGCGGCAACCGGAAGCTGCTGTGGATCGCCGCGGCGGCGGTGGCCTTCGCGCTCGTTCTCGCGGTGATCGTCGCGCTCGTGGCGACCAGCGGCGGCCCGTCGAACACGACGGCCTCGTCCGAGACGACGACCGCTCCCCCGACCACGACCACCACGAGCACCAAGCCCGGCGGCATCACGCTGCCCAGCGGCGTCCCGTCGGGCATCTCGATCCCGCCCATCTTCGGCGGCGGCTCGAGCACGGGGCCCGACGCCCGTCAGTGGCGGGTGGAGGTCACGGGCAGCGGCTCGGCGCAGCTCGTCACGGTGGGCGTGCCGGATACGGGTCTCTTCGGTACGCAGCCGCTCCCGTGGTCGAAGGCGTTCACCTCGGACGCGCCGCTGGTCACGGTGACGGTCCTCGGTTACACCGGCGACGTCGGCTGCTCGATCACCCGCAACGGCAAGGTCGTCTCCGAGGAGAGCAGTACCGACGGCTCGGGCGGACCGCTGATCTGCACGGCGGGTCGTTCGTAGGCGCGCCGCCGATGTGATCGCGGGTCGGGCGCCGACGGGCGCCGGCCCGCGGTGGCGTTCGACTACTGGCTGCGGCGCTTGATGCGCGTGGTGAGTTCCTGCACCTGGTCGTAGACCCGGCGCCGCTCCGGCATCTCCTTGCGGATCTTCCGCTCGGCGTACATGACCGTGGTGTGGTCGCGGTCGAAGATCTGCCCGATCTTCGGCAGCGAAAGCTCGGTCAGCTCGCGGCACAGGTACATGGCGATCTGCCGCGCGTGCGTCACGGCCCGCGCGCGCTCGATGCCCTTGAGGTCCGCGACCGAGATCTCGAAGTACTCCGCCACCACGGAAAGGATGGTGCTGGAGGAGATCTCGATGGTCGTGGTGTCGGGCACCAGGTCGCGGAGCACCATCTCGGCGAGCTCGTACGTCACGTCGGTCTGGGTCAGCGAGGCGAACGCCGTGACGCGGATCAGCGCGCCCTCGAGCTCGCGGATGTTCCGGTCGATGCGTGTCGCGATGAGCTCCAGCACGTCCGGCGGCACGTGGATCCGCTCCATCTGCGCCTTCTTGAGCAGGATCGCCATGCGGATCTCCAGCTCGGGCGGCTGGACGTCGGTGATCAGGCCCCACTCGAACCGCGTGCGCAGCCGGTCCTCCAGTGTCGCCAGCTGTTTCGGCGGGCGGTCGGAGGAGACCACGATCTGCTTGTTCGCGTTGTGCAGGGTGTTGAAGGTGTGGAAGAACTCCTCCTGGATACCCAGCTTCCCCTCGAGGAACTGGATGTCGTCGACCAGGAGGATGTCCACGTCGCGGTACCGCTGCTTGAACTGGACCTGCCGGTCGTCCTTGAGCGAGTTGATGAAGTCGTTCGTGAACTCCTCCGTGGACACGTACTTCACGCGCATCCCGGGGAACAGGCGGCGGGCGTAGTGGCCGGCGGCGTGCAGCAGGTGGGTCTTGCCGAGCCCGGACTCGCCCCAGATGAAGAGGGGGTTGTACGCACGGGCCGGGGCCTCGGCGACGGCGAAGGCGGCGGCGTGCGCGAACCGGTTCGAGGCGCCGATGACGAAGGTCTCGAAGGTGTACTTCTGGTTCAGGCTCGAGCCGGACGATCCGGTCATCGCCGTGCCGTTGGTCGCCGGGCCGGTCATCGGCGGGGGCAGGTGGACCGACGGTGACGGTGCGCCGCGCGCCCCCGCCGCGATCTCACTGACGGGAACGGTGAGGTCCGCCGTACTCGGGCCGGAGGGGCCCTCGTCCACCGCGACTGCGACGGGGGCGGGCGGCGCGGCCGGCGGCGTGGCGTCGGGCGAGATGCGCACGCCGAGCTCCACGTCCTGCCCCAGCCGGGTCGAGAGCGCCGCCACGAGCGGCTCGCGGAGGCTGCGCTCGATCGCGTCCTTCATGAGCTGGGAGGGCACCGCCACGAGCGCGAAGCCCTCGGTCAGGGTCAGCGGCTGGACCAGCTTGAGCCAGGCCTTCTCCTGCTTGGTGAGGGTGCGGTCGGTGTTGTCTCCGCAGAGTTCGTCGACCACGGCGGTCCACGTCTCGATCAGCGGATCGACGGTCATCAGGTCCTCCACACCGGGTTTGAAAGCCTTCGGTCTCCGGCTTCCGACCGGCGTTCTCGTTCGCACGTTCACACGTTCCATGTCGGGCTGTGCATAACAGCACCCCGCCCGACCTGCGGATGAACTGTACTCCACAGGTTCATCCACAGGTGTGGAGGACTGCGGGTACAGGTGTTGTCAGCCGTTGGCTTCGGCTGGGAACGACGAGGTCGTAGAACTGCGGGTCAGTGCTCCGGTCGAACCGGATTACGGTGCAGCACCGAGCCCGCTACACGCCCGGTGCCCTTCGGCCCGAAGCTGCCGTGCTCGGGGTCCACGGGGTGCCGCGGCCGTGCTCAGCAATCGCATTCGGCAAAGTTAACAGAGTGGAGCGCGGTCCTCAACACAACGCACATTCCCGCAGGATGCGGTGGGATGTCGGAGGCGCTCGGCGTGTCGCCGCGGACGGATTGTGAGGCTCGTCACGCCGTCCCGCGTGCCTCGGTTTGACCTTGTCAGTGGGGATAAGTAGTCTTGACCGGTCTGTGCGCACACCGATTCCTCGGGCGAGTTCGACCTCAAGTCGAGCTTCACGTGCCGCCGAAGATTTCCGTCCACCGAACGGCGGCGCATGAGCGCCGCCCATTGAACAAGGAGTGTCACCGTGGCCAAGGGCAAGCGGACGTTCCAGCCGAACAACCGTCGCCGCGCGCGGGTGCACGGCTTCCGTCTCCGTATGCGCACCCGTGCCGGGCGCGCGATCGTCGCTTCGCGTCGGACCAAGGGCCGCGCGAAGCTGACGGCCTGATTTCCCCTCTCGCGTAGCGCCACCGCGTACCGGTCCGCCCGGTCGCGGTGGCGCTGCTGCAAAGGCGATGGAGAAGGCAGACCACTGACGTGCTACCCGCCCGCTACCGCATGAGTTCGTCGCGCGACTTCGCCGCGGCGGTCAAAGGCGGTAGGCGTGTGGGCCGCCGCTCCATCGTGGTGCACGTGGCGACATCGACGAAGACGAGCCCGGTCCCCGCTTCCGAGGGGGGACCGGGCCTCGTCGTGTCCACGGACGATCCGGTGACGCCGGCGCCGAGGGTGGGCCTGGTCGTCTCGAAAGCCGTGGGCAACGCGGTGATTCGGCATTCCGTCGCGCGCCGGCTGCGCGCCGCCGCCGCCTCCGTGGCCGGCGAGCTGGACGACGGGGCCCTCGTCGTGATCCGCGCGCTGCGTGCTGCGGCGGACGACGACGCGAACGAGCTGACCGCACAACTGCGTTCGGGCCTGACGAAGCTGGGTGCGCTGTGACCGCGGCCCCACGTACGAGCGCCGGGAGCACGCTGCGCGCTGTGCCCCGGCGGGCATTGATCTCTCTGGTGCAGCTGTACCGGACATGGATCTCCCCCGTGCGGCCGCCGACGTGCCGATTCACTCCCACCTGCAGCGAGTATGCGGTGGAGGCGCTTTCGGCGCACGGCGCCGTCAAGGGCGTGTACCTCAGTACCATTCGCCTGCTCAAGTGCGGGCCGTGGCACCGCGGCGGTTGGGACCCCGTCCCGGAATAGCCGCCGCCGCCAGCGGCTTCCACCCCCCGATGCGCGAATCACCGCGCCCACGAACCTGTTCGAAATAGATCGGCAAGGAGCACAGCCCCGTGTCAAGTTTCAATCCGATGTCCTTGGACTACGTGTACTACCCGGTGTCGGGCATCATGTGGGTCTGGCACAAGGTCTTCTCCATCGTGCCCGGCCTCGGCCCCGATAGCGGGATCACGTGGGCCCTCTCCGTGATCTTCCTGGTGCTCACCCTGCGCGCCATCCTGTACAAGCCCTTCGTCCGGCAGATCAAGACGACCAGGCAGATGCAGGAGTTCCAGCCGCAGATGCAGGCGCTGCGGAAGAAGTACGGCAAGGACCGGCAGAAGCTGGCCCTGGAGATGCAGAAGCTCCAGAAGGAGCACGGCTTCAACCCGCTGCTCGGCTGCCTCCCCGCGCTGTTGCAGGTGCCGGTGTTCATCGGCCTGTTCCACGTGCTGCGCTCGTTCAACCGGATGAGTGGCGGTACCGCGCAGATGTTCGGCTCGCCGGACATGAACGCGTACGAGACCCGGCACACGGCGAACTACTTCTTCTCCGCGACCGACGTGCAGAGCTTCCTCGATGCGCGCCTCTTCGGCGTGCCGCTGTCCTCGTACGTCCAGGAGCCCGTCGCGCAGTTCCAGGCCTTCATGCCCGTGGGTCCGGACCTCGCGTACATCGAGCCGAACTTCCAGAAGTGGTGGATCATCGCGCTCTCGGTGCCGCTGATGATCGTCGCGGCCCTCGCCACCCACTTCAACTCGCGCGCGTCGATCGCCCGCCAGCCCGTCGCCTCGCTGGACAACCCGCAGACGGCCATCATGAACCGCCTCATGCTGTGGGTCTTCCCCATCGGCGTCCTGGTCGGTGGCTTCTTCCTGCCCGTCGCCATCCTGATCTACTGGGTCACCCAGAACATCTGGACGTACTGCCAGCAGCACATCGTCTTCGGCAAGCTCGACAAGGAGGACGAGGAGAAGAAGCGGCTGGCACAGGAAAAGCGGGCCGAGAATGCCCCGAAGCCCGGTGCGAAGCCCAAGAAGGCCGGCACGGCGACGTCCCTCACCAAGGCCGCGGAGACGGTGTCCGACGACGCCGAGGACGCGGCGGAGGAGGCGGCACCGTCGAAGCCGACCCCCGGAGCCAAGCCGAAGCCCCAGCACCCCTCCGCCAATGCGCGGCAGCAGCAGCGCAACCAGCAGCAGCGCAATCGGAACAAGAAGCGCAAGCGCTGAGCGCGGCCCCACGAACCCCTGATGATCGAATTCCCAAGGAGTACCCATGCCTGACGACGTGACCGTCGAGGAGGAGCAGACCGTGACCGAGGCCATCGCCGAGGTCCCGGCCGAGAGCCCCGCCGACGAGAGCCCCGCGGACGAGGTCGACGAGCTGGTCGAGGAGGGCGAGATCGCCGCCGACTACCTCGAGCAGCTGCTCGACATCCTCGACTTCGACGGCGATATCGACCTCGACGTGGAGGGTGGCCGCGCCATCGTCGCGATCGACGGCGGCGAGGACCTGGCGAAGCTGGTCGGCCAGCGCGGCGAGGTGCTCGATGCCCTCCAGGAGCTGACCCGGCTCGCGGTGCAGCAGTCCACCGGTGACCGCAGCCGCTTGATGCTCGACGTCGCCGGGTGGCGCGCGGGCCGGCGCACCCGCCTCTCCGGCCTCGGCACCGAGATCGCGCAGCGGGTCGCGGAGTCCGGCGAGAAGGAGTCGCTCAAGCCGATGACGCCGTTCGAGCGCAAGATCGTCCACGACGCCGTCGCCAAGGTCGACGGTGTCCGCTCGGAGAGCGAGGGCGCGGAGCCGAACCGTCGCGTCGTGGTGCTGCCCAGCGCCTAGACTGGACGTAGGTGAACGATGGGTCCCGGGCCGTGCGCCTGGGGCCCATCGTCGTTTCCGGGCACGGATAGCCCGAAACTGGTGTGTGCGATTGTTACAAGAGAGGTTTCACGTGGAACGGCGCGACGAGGTGGCGGAGAACCCCGCCGACGACGAGGCGAGTGTGGACGCGCTGCCCCCCGCTCCCCCGGTCGCGCGGGAGGTCTTCGGCGATCGCCTCGGGCTCGCCGAGGAGTACGCCCGGGTGCTCGCGACCGACGGCGTCGTCCGCGGGCTGATCGGCCCGCGTGAGGTTCCGCGGCTCTGGGAGCGGCACGTGCTGAACTGCGCCGTGCTCGGCGAGCTGCTCGAGGCCGGCGAGACCCTCGTCGACATCGGGAGCGGCGCCGGCCTGCCCGGCGTGCCGGTGGCGATCGCCCGGCCGGACGTCGAGGTGATCCTCGTGGAGCCGCTGCTGCGCCGCGCCGTGTTCCTCGAGGAGTTCTGCGGGCCGCGGCTGCCGAACGTCCGCGTGGTCCGAGGTCGCGCCGAGGAGCGCTCCGTCGTCGAGGCGGTCGGCGGTGCGGACGCGGTGACGTCGCGCGCGGTGTCCGGCTTCCCCAAGCTAGCCCCGTGGTCCGCTCCCCTGCTCCGCGACGGCGGGCGGCTGCTCGCGCTCAAGGGCTCGCGCGCGGCGGAGGAGATCGAGGAGCACGGCGCGATCCTGACGAAGGCGGGTCTGCGCGATCCGGAGGTCGTGTTGTGCGGCGTCGGCATCGTCGATCCCGCGACCACCGTGGTGCGTGCCGTCCGTCGCGCGCCGGTGAAGAAGAAGCGTGCCAAGGCTCGACGCTAGCCCGAAACCGGACATTTACGGCGCGGTTTTCGCGCACCCGACCACCCACGGGCTGTTTCGACACGTGACACCAGCCGGATTCTGACGGCCCCACAGCGCGTCCCTCGGTGGCCTATTTGGCACGATCGTACGAGAAAATCGCCGTGGGACGATCGGCCGCGATGGGATCTGCGTCCTTTCACCCCCACTCCCCCGACACCGAGGTCACCGGTCTCGGCGCGAGTCCCCGCCGCGGGCGGGCCGGCGCCGGCTCCCCGTGAACCGCGACGGTGAGCCCGCGGCCGCTCGGGATCGGCCGGCCCGGTCGCGCCGCCGGGCCATCACCTGACCGTCTGACGGAGCGTCGAGCGGGCTCGTTCGTCGGCGAGCTGAGCCTCGATCCGGAGGCCCAGGCGGAGTTGAATGAGGGCGCGTCCGAGCACCGTCGGCTGTCATTCGCCGAGGGCGAGTCACTCGGGCGGCGTGCGACCGGAGAGGCTGCCGGGCGCCCGGGACCCTGCGGACGAGTCATCGGGTGCCCCGTCCTCGGTTCGGGAGTGGACGACTCGGGAGCCCGGCCGGGTCGGGGCCGCCGCAGCGGGCGCGTGAGTCCAGCGCCGAGACGGGATCTCCGGACAGTGACCGGACAGTGATCTCGACCCATCCCATCGGTCCGGCGGAGAAGCGCTGGTGCGCCGAGCGGCTCGAAGCGGAGCGCGTGCGGCGCCGTCCGCCGGGAGCCGCTCGCCCGATCGTCTCTCTCTGGGGGCGGGCCGCCCTGCCCCCGCGGTGAGTCGCCGCCTCGTTGGCGACGGCGGAGCCGGCGGTACTCGGGGTAGGCACGCCGCGTAGGGAGCGATCGGAACCGGGGTGCGGGCGGCGTGCAGCGGACGGCGCGGCGCAGCGCGAGGCGGCGCTGGGCGGTCCTGGGCGCGGCGGCGGACTCGTGCGGCGGGTAGGGCTGCTCCTTCCCCTGCCGATTTCGCCTGCCGACCGGGGGCGAGCCACAGAGTCCCTGGAATCGGCTGCGACGGCGGTCCAGGGTGAGACTTGCACGGCCCGTCGTGCGGTCGTTCCCGAGCCCACGGCGAGGAGGGACGAGCCGGATGCACACGCCGTTCCCCAAGGGCTACTCCCCGAACCGGCGCGGGCGGCCGAACGTGGGAAGCGGGATAGCGCTGCGCCGCGGTCGGTGGGCTCACGCGGCGGTCCGAATGGGTCGCGGAGTGGAGTAGGCGCCTGGCCGGCCGGTCTGCCCAGGTGTTGATGGCGGCGCTGGGTCGGGCTCTGCGGGCGTCGACTGGACCGGCACGACCCACAAGAAGTCGGCGGGCGAGGAGTTGTCCCGACGAATGAACCGGGGCCGCGCTCGCGGCATTGGCCGGAGAGCTCGCACCGCGGATCACCGCGCACCGGAGCGATTCGCGACTCGCTGTGTTTCACGTGGAACGGCAGACCCGTCGGCGTCCTCGCGAGGAGACATGGCCGACATCCGGTCGTGTGTGCGTGAGCGGCGCAGACGCTCGCGCGGACGAGGGCGCGTTTCACGTGGAACCGCAGACCTGTCGGCATCGGGCCCGCGGGAGACGTGGCCGCTATGCGGTCGTGCATGTGGGAGCGTCGCAGATACTCGCGCGGACGAGGCGGCGTTTCACGTGGAACGGGCGGAGACATGGTTCGGCGGACCGGCGTCGGGGTGGGGTACCGCGGAAAGCGCGAAGCGGAACGGGATGGGACGCCGACGAGGGGACTCGCGGGAACGGAGGACGGTGCGACGTGTGACGAGAACCGACGGCTTTGTGGGTGGGGTGAGGGAAGGCCGGCGCATCGCGGGACGGTGGGACACGGCGACGGTGCGCCGTGTGCGAGCAGGCTCCGGTGCACGGATGGACGGGCGCATCGGCTCACGTGGAACAGGCTGCCGGTCGGCGTGGCGTAGGTGCGTGAACGGTCGCGCTGATTCCGGTGCCAGAACAGATGGGCGGGACGTTTCACGTGGAACGCTCCCGATGGCGCGGCGTCGTCTCGCCGCCGAGGCGATGAGCACGGAACGGGCGCCCGTAGAGCGCAGCATTCGTGTGGCCGGATCGCCTGCCCCGGCGAGCGCCGCAGTGAGGAACGGAGTGACGGGCGGGCGGCGAGACACGAAAACGAGAAGTAGCCGGCGAGGTGCTGACACGGACGTGCGACGGCGGCATGAAGACCGTCCCGAGCGACACCGGCGCGGAGCGCACCGACTCTGCCGACCAAGAGACCGCCCTCGAGCCGTGCGCGCGCCTTGGACACGCCACCGGGCGCTCCTGTCGCGACGCGAGGCGACGCCGCGGCGGCCTGCGGATCGCGGGCGATGGCCGACGGCACGAAGCACAGACCGATGCCGGCGCGGGGACTGGACGATCGGGAGCGCGCAGTCCGCGGCGTTGACTCCGCGGCACGGGGCCGATCGACGCCGCGGGGTAGCGCGACGTGGCCGACGATGGGCACACCGCCGCTCTTGCCGGCGCCGTTCCTGACGTCGCCGTGGCGTCTGTTTCACGTGGAACGTCGACACCGTGTCTCGACTCGGCGGCGACCGCGGCGGGCCGGTCTTCGTCGAAGTGACGTACGGGACCCCGTCACCGCGGACCGGCTGGGCGCTCGCGCCGTCAGCCGAAGGCGGCGGGACGACCGAGCGGCGGTACACGCCGCGACGGCACCGGCCGGCCCGCTCCCCCGGATATGACGACGACGCCGCCGCCGCGACAAGAATCCGCGTCGACGCGCCCGGCGGGGTCATCGGGATCAGGCGTGCCACGTCGCTGGCGCCGAGGTGCCGGACACAGCCGTGCCGGCACCGTCGGCGGAGGGACGTGCGTCGACGACGTGGCGACGTTTCACGTGGAACCCCCGCGTGGCGACGGGCCGCGGACGGAACGGGTCGTCCTCGCGGAGGCCGGGCTGACGCACCCTCGCGGAGAAACTAGGATGGGGTCAACAGCTGAGGAGAGCGCGTGACTGATCACGAATCCGGCTTCGACGTTTCACGTGGAACCACTGAAGATGACACCCCCATCGCCGCGGCCGCCCGCCGTGCCAGCCAGGTCCTGACTCCCGGGGCGGCGGGCACCCTGCCCAAGCCGTTGGAGCGCCGCGTCCTGACGATCGCCAACCAGAAGGGCGGCGTCGGCAAGACGACCACCGCGGTGAACCTCGCCGCCGCGCTCGCGCTGCAGGGGTTGCGCGTCCTCGTCGTCGACCTGGACCCGCAGGGCAATGCGAGCACGGCGCTCGGCGTCGACCACCGCTCGGGCGTCCCGTCGACCTATGAGCTCCTGCTCGGCGAGACGACGCTGGAGGAGGCGATGGCGCAGAGCCCGCACTCCCCCAATCTCTTCTGCGTGCCCGCGACGATCGACCTCGCCGGCGCCGAGATCGAGCTCGTCAGCATGGTGGCCCGTGAGACCCGGCTGAAGAACGCGCTCAGCGTCGCGGCGGCGGAGGACATCGACTACGTCTTCATCGACTGCCCGCCGTCGCTGGGTCTCCTCACGGTCAACGCGCTCGTCGCGGCGAAGGAGGTGCTCATCCCGATCCAGTGCGAGTACTACGCGCTCGAGGGCGTGGGGCAGCTGCTCCGCAACATCGAGCTCGTGCAGTCGCACCTGAACAAGGACCTCCACGTCTCGACCGTGCTCCTCACGATGTACGACGCGCGCACCAAGCTCGCCGACCAGGTGGCCGCCGAGGTGCGCAACCACTTCGGCGAGCGGGTGCTCGGCGCGACGATCCCGCGCAGCGTCAAGGTCTCGGAGGCGCCCGGCTACGGCACGACGGTCCTCGACTACGACCCGGGCTCCCGCGGTGCGATGAGTTACCTCGACGCGGGCCGCGAGCTCGCCTTCCGCGGCGCCGGGCAGGCGGTGTAGTCATGGCCGCGCAGAAGAAGGGCGGCCTCGGCCGCGGACTCGCCGCACTCATCCCCACCGGCCCCGAGGAGGGCCCCCGGCTCGGCAACGCCGCAGCCGACGTCATCATCGGTGCGCGGCCGGCGACCCCGGCCCCGGAGGACCCGCGCGAGCGGCCCGCGCGGCAGGCCCGGCCCGCGACGGAGGAGCCGGCACCGTCGGACCTCGCGGAGTCCGGCGCCGTGTACCGGGAGATCCCCCCGGCGGCGATCCAGCCGAACCCGCAGCAGCCCCGTTCGGTCTTCGACGAGGAGGGGCTCGCCGAGCTCGTCCATTCGATCCGCGAGTTCGGGCTCATGCAGCCGATCGTGGTTCGCCCGCTCCCCCGGCCGCAGGGCGAGCTGCGCTACCAGCTCGTCATGGGCGAGCGGCGCTGGCGCGCCAGCCAGGAGGCGGGCCTCGCCGCCATCCCCGCGATCGTGCGTGAGACCGCCGACGGCGACATGCTCCGCGACGCGCTCCTCGAGAACATCCACCGGGTGCAGCTCAACCCCCTCGAGGAGGCGGCCGCCTACGCGCAGCTGCTCGAGGAGTTCGGCGTCACCCACGACGAGCTCGCCACCCGCCTCGGGCGCTCGCGGCCCGTCGTCACCAACACCATCCGGCTGCTGCGGCTGCCCGTCGCCGTGCAGCGCCGCGTCGCCGCCGGGGTGCTCTCGGCCGGTCACGCCCGGGCGCTCCTCGCCCTGGAGGCCGGCGCCGAGGCGCAGGACCTCCTCGCCGCGCGGATCGTCGCCGAGGGCCTGTCGGTGCGGGCCACCGAGGAGGCGGTCACCCTCGCGAACCGCGGCGACGGCACCGTCGTACCCGCGGCGCCCAAGCGTCCGCAGCCGGCCGACCCGGGCCTGCGCGAGGTGGCCGACCGGATCGCCGATCGCCTCGACACCAAGGTCACCGTCTCCATGGGGAAGCGGAAGGGCAGGATCGTCGTGGAGGTCGGCTCCGTCGACGATCTCGAGCGCATCGTCACCCTGCTCGCCGAGAAGTGACGCGGCATGGCGCTGACGATCGTCCCCCTCACCCTGGGCGGCTTCGACGACCTGCCGCGGCACATCCGCCGCTGCGTCTACTGGGAGGTCGCGCCGGACGGTGAGACCCTCACCGACACCGAGTTCGACAAAGAGGCGTGGCTGTCGATGCTCATGCTGGAGTGGGGCTCCTGCGGGCAGGTCGCGATCGACCACGCCGTCGACGGCACCGAACGGGTGGTGGGCGTGGCCTTCTACGCGCCGCCCCGCAGCGTTCCCCGGGTCGCCGACTTCCCCACCGCCCCCGTCAGCCCCGACGCGGTCCTGCTCACCTGGGCCGGCGCCGAACCGGGCATGGACGTGCGCGTCAAAGAGGAGCTGGTGACCGCCGTGTGCACCGACCTGGTGCGCCGCGGCGTCCGCGCGGTGGAGGCCTTCGCCCTGCTCACCCCCGTCGGGATGTTGACGGAAGACGTTGTGGCGCAGATCAATTGCGGTCCGTGCGGGTGCAAGACCCCGCCCCTGACCGACGCCGACTTCCTGGAGCAGATGGGCTTCGAGACCGTCGCGCCGCACCACCGCTTCCCGCGGCTGCGCCTCGAACTGTCCGAGGGGCTGGGCTGGAAGGCGGGCGTCGAGCACGCCCTGGAGCAGCTGTTGGCCGCCGGCGCCGCCGAAGCGGCCCTCAGGACCGCGCTGGAGGGCACGGGGGACGCCGCGGCACCCGTGGGGAGGGCCGGGGAGCGCTGACGCCGCACGGGGCCGCTCAGGCCCCGACGGTGCGCTCCCCCGTGCCGGGCGCGCGGGCGGCGGACCGTCAGGCCCGGTTCTCGGCGTTCTCCTCGAGCTCGAGGAGCTCGGCGAAGGTGTAGGTGCCGGTGGGGCGGTCGTTCTCGCCCAGCAGGTACAGGCGCTTGACCGCCACGAGGATGGCCTCGGCGATGGTGTCGCGCATCTGCGGCGAGGCCAGGACGGCCGCGTCGTGCGGGTTGGTGGTGTAGCCGATGTCGATCTGCACCGTGGGCATCCGCGTCAGGCGCACGATGTCCCAGGTGCGGCCGTGGTAGTGGCAGTCCGTGAGCGGCGTCCGCGCGACGATCTCGCGCTGGATGAAGCCGGCCAGGTTGCGGCCGATGTTGGAGCTGGCGCCGTGCGTGTTGCCGAAGTGGAACGAGGCCACGCCGTGGGCGCGGTCGTTGGGGTAGTGCGCGGTGCGCAGCGCGATCATCATGTCGGCGTCGAAGGTGTTCGCCGTGTACGCGCGGGTGCTGTCGTCGGCGTCCATGCCGCGCGGGCGCGACAGGTAGGTCTCCATGCCGGCGGCGGCCATGCGGCCCTCGAGCCGCGAGCCCAGGTCCCAGAGGATCTCCTCCTCCGTGATGGGCCGGCCGTCGGGCCCGCGCACGGCGACGCCGCGGTCGGGGCCGCCCAGGCCCGGATCGATGACGATGCGCTTGCCCGACAGCCGCGGGCCGGAGCTGCGGACGTGCTCCTCCTCGCGGATGGCGTGCGGCGAGCCGCCCGTCACCCGGGAGCCGAGGAAGGTCAGCGAGCGCAGCGTGGCGGGCCCGCAGATGCCGTCCGCGACGAGGCCGAACTCGCGCTGGTAGGCCGAGAGGCCCAGGTGGGTCTGCGGGCCGAAGAGGCCGTCGATCATGCCGGCGTAGAAGCCGAGGTTCTGCAGGCGCGCCTGCAGGGCCGCCACGTCGTCGCCCGACGGGGGCGCGGAGGCGATGTAGCTCAGCGTGCGCGCGCCCAGCTGGTAGGTGGACTCGCGGAGCGCCCGGTACGTGGCGGGGCCTACGACACCGTCGACCAGCAGGCCGCGCTGCTGCTGGAAGGCGCGGGTGGCGCGGTCCAAGCGGCGGTCGAAGACGGCCTCTGGGACGGTCCACCCGCCGACCACCAGGTCGGTGGGGGCCACGTAGTCCCGGAGGAAGCCCTGGTCGGCGAGGATGCCGCGGATCTCCGCCACGGCGCCACCGTGATCACCGAGGCTGATGCGTGGCATGGAGGACCCTTCGGTAGCTTCCTGCGGGCGGGCGGCCCGCAGGACGGGAAATCGAGTACACGATACGGCCTCGGGGCCCTCCGACCCAACGCGACGGCGCGTCACACCAGGCCGTCGAGCTCCTTGAGGATCGCCGACTTGCTCTTCGCACCCACCAGCTTGGCGGTCGGCTTGCCGCCCTGGAACAGCATCAGCGTGGGGATGCTGAGCACCTGGTAGTCGCGGGGCGCGGTGGGGTTCTGGTCGACCTCGATCTTCGCGAAGGTGACCTTGTCGCCGTGCTCGGCGGCGAGCTGCTCGAGCACGGGTGCGACCACCTTGCACGGGCCGCACCAGGTGGCCCAGAAGTCGACGAGGACGGGCTTCTCGGACTGCAGGACCTGCTCGATGAAGGTGTCGTCGGTGAGGGTGACGATCTCGGCCATGGCGGTACTCCTCGGTGCGGTTCTTCGGGGGACGGACTACTGGGCGACGGCGGCTTCGCGGTGATGCGCGAGCCAGCGCTCGGCGTCGATCGCGGCGGAACAGCCGCTGCCGGCCGCCGTGATGGCCTGGCGGTAGGTGTGGTCGACGAGGTCGCCCGAGGCGAAGACGCCGGGCACGCCGGTGGCGGTGCTACGGCCCTCGACCTGCACGTAACCCTCGTCGTCGACGGTGACCTGGCCCGCGACCAGCGCGGACCGGGGGTCGTGGCCGATGGCCACGAACAGGCCCGTGACCTCGAGCGTGGAGACGGCGCCCGTCACGGTGTTCTCGACGAGCAGCGACTCGACCGACTTCTCCCCCTGCACGGCGTTGACCTTGGCGTCGGTGAGGAAGCGGATCTTCTCGTTGTCGCGGGCGCGGTCGAGCATGATCTTCGAGGCGCGGAAGTTCTCGCTGCGGTGGATCAGCGTGACCGACTTGGCGAACTTGGTGAGGAAGATCGCCTCCTCCATCGCCGAATCGCCGCCGCCGACCACGGCGATGTCCTGGTCGCGGAAGAAGAAGCCGTCGCAGGTGGCGCAGGCGCTCACGCCGCGGCCGAGCAGGGCCTCCTCACCGGGAATGCCGAGGTAGCGGGCGGCGGCGCCCATCGCGAGGATCACGGCGCGGGCGCGGTAGGTGCCCTCGGCCGTGACGACCTCCTTGATCTCGCCGTCGAGCTGCACGGACTCCACGTCCTCCATGCGCAGATCGGCGCCGAAGCGGATGGCCTGCTCGCGCATCTCGTCCATGAGCTGCGGGCCCATGATGCCCTCGCGGAAGCCGGGGTAGTTCTCGACCTCGGTGGTGGTCATCAGCGCGCCGCCGAAGTTGGTGCCCTCGAACAGGATGGTGCTCAGCTCCGCGCGACCGGCGTAGACGCCCGCCGTGTATCCGGCCGGACCCGATCCGATGATGATCACGTCCGCGATATCGGTGCCCGCTGCAGTCATTACCCACCCAACCTGTTGAAGAAGCGCCCGGTCGTCCCGGGCCGACATGTGTGCCAACGGCGCCGGACCCGACAATGTTCCCGCGCCGCCTCCTCCCAGATTACGGCGTGGCCGCGCGGCCGGCCCCGCCACCGGTGAGGACGCGGTCGACCAGCACCGACGAGACCTCCCCCCGGGCGCACGACGGGGTCACCGCGAGCAGCCGCAGGTCGCCCAGCCTGCCGCCGGGCAGGAGCAGCACCGTCGCGCGGTCGTCCCGGACGTGGACGGGCCCCGCGCCGAGCAGGGTCCGCTGTGCAGCGGGCACGGACGCCGTGTCCAGGCAGCGGGCGAGCGCCGTAACGTCGGCGAAGGGACCGCGGTCGCCGCCCGGCGTCGCGGCCGCGAGGAGCACGCCGCTCTCGGGCTCGGCGGGCGCGTCCCGCACGGTGCTCAGGGCGACGGTGCCCGCCAGCACGCCGACGGCGGCCGCCGCGGCCGCCAGGGAGTACCGCAGCCGGCGACGCGGCAGGACCGGCGGCCGAGCGGCGCGGATCGCGGCCGAGATCCGGCGGTCCCCGAGCGGGGAGTCGGCGGTGAAACCGTCCGGCGCGGACCACTGCGCGAACGTGCGGTCGCGGTACTCCGCCAGCGCCGCGTCGAGCCGCGCCTCCTGTGCGCGACTGAGCGGCCGGTCGTCGTCCTCGCCGTCCGCCGGCGGTACTGCCTTCCCCATCGGAAACCTCCTCTCATGAATTGGACGCACCAGCCCGCCGATCGGTTCCCATCGATTTCAATACTTGTTGTGCGGCTGGCGAACGACCCGCACGCAGGGCCGGGAAACGGCCGGATCAGCGCAGCAGTCGCTCGAGCCGGACGCGGGCCCGGGCCCGGCGGCTCTTGACGGTGCCCGGCGCGACGCCGAGCTGCTCCGCGGCCTGCGTCACGGACAGCCCGTACATGTCGACGGCGACCACCGCGGCCCGCTGGTCCTCGGGCAGCATCCGCAGCGCGGCCTCGACCGAGAGGCGGCGGTCCAGTTCCTCCGCGCCGCGGCCCTCGTCCGAGGCGAGGCCGCTCAGGTCGTCGGGCATGGGCAGCGACGTGCGCACCTGATTGCGTCGCGCCCGGTCCAGGCACGCGTTGACCACGATGCGGTGCAGCCAGCTCCCCACCTTGCAGTCCCCGCGGAAGCTCGGCGAGAGCTGGAAGGCCCGCAGCATGGCGTCCTGCAGGCAGTCCTCGGCGTCGGTGTAGTCGCGGATGGTGCGTAGCGCCGTCGCCCGCAGCTGCCGGGCGTGCCGTTCGAAGAGCTCAGCGAAGGCGTCGCCGTCGCCGCGGGCGGCGTCGGCCAGCAGCTTCTCGTCGGAGACCGGGGCGTGCCCGGCGCCCGACGCGTGCCCGGCGCCCGCCGGGGCCGCGCACGCGGCGTCGTGCGGCGTATCGGTCACCGGATCCCCCGACCCGGCCGACCGCGAGATGGTGTTCCCCCACTCGGTCATGCACGGGATCGTAGAGGGGCCCGATACCGTTCCGAGACCATTTCTTTGCTATTCAATCTTCGACACGGAATACGCCGGCGGATTTGCGATAGCGCATGGGGCTCGCGGATTCCGTGTGAGCGGTATTACACTCGCGTCTAGGCCAGGTGGCGCACCCGTCGCTGTGGATTCTCCATTCACCGCGCGAGCTACTCAGGAGGCCTCTCATGGTCGATTCGTCACGTCCGTCCGCTCCCCTGCCGTCCTTCGGCTCTCCCGGCGCCGATGCCGCGGGTCCCGACGGCACCCGCATCGTGGACGCCGCCGTCGCCCGGGCGCAGCGATGGCTGCGCACCAGCCGCGGGCCGCGCCCGGCCGAGGTCGGCCGCCGGGAGGCCGCCGCCACCTCCAGTCTCGCGGCGCTGCTGCACGATCCGAGCGGCGTCGAGTTCACGATGGGCTTCGTCGACCAGGTGGCGCGCCCCGAGGACGACCGGGTCGCGGCGAAGGCGCTGCGGCGCCTCGTCTCCCCCGCCGCCGGTGGCGCGCCCGGGCGGGCCTTCATGAGCCCCGTCGACGCGGCGCTGCTCCGCGCGGGCACCGTCGCCGCGGGGATCGCACCGTCGATCGCGATGCCCGTCGCGCGGCTGCGGCTGCGACAGCTGGTGGGCCACTTGGTCTTCGATGCCGACGGCGACCACCTGCAGCGGCGCCTGCGCCGCGCCCGCGAGACGGGCGTGCGGCTCAACCTCAACCTGCTCGGCGAGGCCGTGCTGGGACAGGGCGAGGCCGATCGCCGGCTCGCCCGCACGCACGAGCTGCTCGCCGACCCGGCCGTGGACTACGTCTCCATCAAGGTCTCGTCCGTGGTCGCCCAGCTCGTCCCGTGGGATCTCGAGGGCAACCGCGACCGGATCGTCGAGCGGCTGCGGCCCCTGTACCGGACGGCCCGCGACGGCGGGAAGTTCGTCAACCTCGACATGGAGGAGTACAAGGACCTGCACCTGACGATCGAGGTGTTCACCGCCCTGCTCGACGAGCCCGAGTTCCGCTCCCTCACCGCCGGAATCGTGCTGCAGGCCTACCTCCCCGACGCCATGGGCGCCCTCGCCCGGCTCACCGACTTCGCGCGTCGCCGCGTCGCCGCAGGCGGCGCCCCGATCAAGGTGCGGCTGGTCAAGGGCGCCAACCTCGCCATGGAGCGGGTGGACGCCGAGGTGCACGACTGGCCGCTCGCCACGTACGGCAGCAAGGCCGACGTCGACGCGAACTACCTGCGCATGGTCGACACCGCGCTGCGCCCCGAGAACGCCGACGCGCTCCGCATCGGCGTCGCTTCGCAGAACCTCTTCTCCGTCGCCTACGCGGTGGAACTGGCGGAGCAGCGGGACGTGCAGCGCCAGTTGGACATCGAGATGCTGCAGGGCATGGCGCCCATGGAGGCCGCCGCCGTGCGCGCCGACGTCGGTTCGCTCATCCTCTACACCCCGGTGGTGCACTCCGGCGACTTCGACGTGGCGGTCAGCTACCTCGTGCGCCGGCTCGAGGAGAACGCCTCCAGCGACAACTTCCTGTACTCCATGTTCAGCCCCGACCCCGACGCGATCGCGCTGGAGGAGAGGCGTTTCCGCACCGCCTTCGCCCGACGTGCCGCCGTGCAGGACGGCCCGAACCGGGTGCAGGACCGCACGACCGCGACCGCGACCGGGATCACGGCTCCGGGCGACGGGCCGTTCGTCGGCGAGCCCGACACCGACCCCTCGACCCCCGCGAACCGGGCGTGGGCGCGCGCCGCCCTCGCGGCGCCGGACACCGTCGAACCGCCTGCGCGGGTGACGGATCCGGCTGCCGTCGACTCGGCCGTCGCGACCGCGCTGACGGCGCAACGGGCCTGGGCGGCGCTTCCCGCCGACGAGCGGGCGGCGCTGCTGCGCCGTGTCGCCGACGAGCTGTCGCGCCGCCGCGGCGAGCTGCTCACCGTCATGTCGTACGAGGCGGGAAAGACCGTCGCCGAGGCGGATCCGGAGATCTCGGAGGCCATCGACTTCGCCCGCTACTACGCGCAGAGCGCCCTCGAACTCCGCGACGACGAGGCGGCCTTCACCCCGCACCGCCTCGTCGTGGTCACCCCGCCGTGGAACTTCCCCGTCGCGATCCCCCTCGGCGGCGTGCTCGCGGCCCTCGCCGCCGGCGCCGCCGTGATCATCAAGCCGGCGCCGCAGGTGCTCCGCTGCGGGACCGCGGCGATCGCCGCCCTGCACGCCGCGGGCGTGCCCGCCGGCCTCGTGCAGCTCGTCAACGCCGACGAGGCGGATGCCGGGCGCCGCCTGGTCACCCATCCCGACGCGGACGCGGTGGTCCTCACCGGCGCGAGCGAGACGGCGGCGCTGTTCCGTGGCTGGCGGCCCGAGCTCGAGCTGCTCGCGGAGACCTCCGGCAAGAACGCGATGATCGTGACGCCCGCCGCAGACCCCGATCTGGCGGTGAACGACCTGGTGCGCAGCGCCTTCGGCCACGCCGGGCAGAAGTGCTCCGCCGCCTCGCTGGGGATCCTGGTCGGCAGCGTCGGTTCCTCGCAGCGGTTCCTCGGGCAGCTGCAGGACGCGGTCCGCACCCTCGTCGTGGGCGAGGGGCACGACCTCGGCACCACGGTGGGCCCGCTCATCGAACCCGCCTCGGGCAAGCTGCTGCGCGGGCTCACCGAGCCCGCCCCGGGCGAGCGCTGGCTGGTCGCACCGCGGCGGCTCGACGAGACCGGCCGGTTCTGGGCGCCCGGCGTGCTCGACGGCGTCGCCGAGGGCAGCTGGTTCCACACCACCGAGCTCTTCGGCCCGGTGCTCGGCATCATGCGCGCCGCGACGCTCGACGAGGCGCTGCGCCTGCAGAACTCCACCGGATACGGCCTCACGGCGGGCCTGCACAGCCTCGACCCCGACGAGATCGACCACTGGCGCGAGAAGGTGGAGGCGGGCAACCTCTACATCAACCGGCACATGACCGGCGCCATCGTGCAACGGCAGTCCTTCGGCGGCTGGAAGCGCTCCTCGATCGGCCCCGGCGCCAAGGCCGGCGGCCCCAACTACGTCGCCCAGTTCGGGCGCTGGGCCGACACGGCCGTGCCCGCGGCGCCCGAGGTCGCGCCCACCGTGTTCAGCGAGCGGATCATCGCCGGCGCCCGGGACCTGGCCCCGGACGACCTGGCTTGGCTGCACGCCGCCGCCGCGTCCGACGAGCGCGCCTGGGACGCCGAATTCGGCGTCGAGCACGATCCCACCGGCCTGGCGAGCGAGACGAACGTGTTCCGCTACCGGCCGCTCCCCCACCTGGAGGTGCGCGTGGGCGCCGGCGCCCGCCCCCGTGACCTGGTGCGGCTGCAGCTGGCCGCCGCCCGCACCGGGACCCGCCTCGACGTGACGGTGAGCCCTGAGGCCCCGGCGATGCCCTTCGAGGCGCCCGAGCACACCGCGCGGGACTACGCCGACGGCCTGGCCGGACGCGCCGAGCCCGTCCGGATCCGCCTGCTGGGCGCGCCGGAACCCGAGGTGGAGGCCGCGGCGGCGCAGCACGGCCACAGCGTGCTCCGCGGACCGGTGCTACTGTCCGGCCGGCGCGAACTGCTCAGCGTGCTGCGCGAGCAGGCGGTGAGCACCACCCGGCACCGGTACGGTCACCTCGCCGGCGGGACGGGCCACTAGGGCCCGGCCGCCGGGCGGCGGTCACCCCGTCCACACCCCCGAGCTGCCGCGGCGGTGGCTGTCCACGAGGTGATCGTCGACGATGCCGACCGCCTGCATCAGCGCGTACATGGTGGTGGGCCCCACGAACCGGAAGCCCCGGCGCCGCAGCTCCTTCGAGAGCGCCACCGACTCCGGGGACGTGGCGGCCACCTCCGCCATCGTGCGGGGCTCGGGGGTGCGCTCGGGCCGGAAGGACCACACCAGGTCGACGAGGCCGCCGTCCTCCCGCAGGGCGACCACGGCCCGGGCGTTGCCGATCGTGGCCTCGACCTTCTGCCGGTTCCGGATGATGCCGGCATCGGCCAGCAGGCGCTCGACGTCCCCCTCGTCGAACGCCGCCACCGCGTCGGGGTCGAAGTCCGCGAAGCCCGCGCGGAACGCCGGGCGCTTGCGCAGCACCGTCGCCCACGACAGGCCCGCCTGGAAGCCCTCCAGGGCGATCCGCTCGAAGAGCCCGCGCTCGTCGCGGATCGGCATGCCCCATTCGGTGTCGTAGTACTCGCGCAGCAGCCCGTCGGCCGCCCAGGCCGGCCGGGCCAGCCCGTCCTCGCCGATCACCACGCCGTCAGTCGGTTCCGTCATCTCGTCCCCCCTCGAATCGAGCGCGCCCGGCGGGCGCCGTCTCCGCACCGTAGAGCACCCCACCGACAAGTCCGCGACAAGCGCCCGTTCAGCACCATGGACGAGGATCCGGTCATGTCCGACAGTGCCGTGCCGCTCCGGCTCATCCGCGCCCGCTGGCGCCTGCTCGCGGCGGCGCAGCCCGTGCTCGCCGCGGCCGGAGCGCCGCTGCCCTTCCGCGTCACCGTCGACGGCGGGACGCGCGGCGTCGCCCGGTACGACTCCTCGTCGACGGCCGGCGCCACGCTGGCCTGGTTCGGGCCCGACCGGGCCGTGCTGTCCTGCGGCGACCTCGGCTGGCGCGTCCCGGGCGCACCGGGACCCGCGGAGCGCGTCGCCGGCGGACCGCCGTGGCTCGAACACGTCGCGGTGCTCGATCACCGGGTCTGTGCCGGCCGGTACGCCTGGACGGGGATCTGGGACGACGGTGCCTTCGCCGCCGAGGCTCCCCTGCCCGGCGCGCCTCTTCCCCCGGTCGGCACGTCCGCGGAGGTCGCGGCCGCGCTCGGCGGTCGCCTCGAGCACGACGAGGCGCTGCATCACCTGGTGCGGATGTGCGAGTACGAATGGCTCGACGCGCCGACGTGGTGGGCCGCCTTCGGCGAGCTCGCGCCGGAGCGCCTCCTCGACGAATCCTGGAGCGAGCTCAAGGAATCCGGCCTCACCCAGTGGACGGGCGACGGCCCGCGGTACGACGGGGTGCCCGGGCGGACTCCCGAGGAGGCGCGGGCCGCCGCCGCGGACCACGCCCGCTCCCGCGGGCTGCAGATCCCGGAGGACGTGCGCGTGGAAGCGGCCCTGCGCACGCGCACCGGTTGGCTCGTGCGGTTTCTCGACTACCGGGACGTGGGAACCGCTCGGCCGCTGGTGATCTCGATACCTGACGAGGGACCGGCGAGGGTCGAGGCCGCGACGGCCGACGCCGCGGACGTCAGGAGCCCTGGAACGACACCTGGTTGATGGTGGAGTACCAGTCGTTGCCGGACTGCTTGGTCAGCCCGGTGATCCAGACCAGCACGTAGCGGGCGCGCGGCGCCACGGAGCTGACGTGGAAGTCGTTGGAGCCCGGACGCAGCGAGCCGGACCACACCAGCGAGGTGTCGTCCAGCGACTTCACGGTGTCCTTCGTGGAGGTGCGGACCTCCACGGTGGTGCCCGCGCTGGGCGAGACGATGGTGCCGCGGGTGAGCGAGACGGCCTTGTCCAGCGTCACCAGGAAGCCGACGCCCTTCTTGAGATTGCCGAAGACCGGGCCGGCCTTGTAGGTGTCCGTCTTCCACGGCGGGTTCTTGCCGGTGAGCACGTTCGGCAGGTTGGTGGCCGAGTCCTTCGAGGAGGAGAAGTCCACGAGCGCGACATCGGTCGACTTCACCGGGGACCCGACGCCGGGAGCCGGTGCGGGAGCGGCGCTCTCGTTCGCCGTCGCGCTGGAGGTGTACAGCGAGCCCACGCCCGACTGGGTGTCCTTGCCGCCGGTGAGGCTGCTGATCAGCAGCGTGAGCCCGATGATCACGAGCAGCGCCACCGCGCACGCCGCGATGACCAGCAGCGGCACGTTCTTCTTGCCGCCCGAGACGCGCTGCAGCAGCGTCTGCTTCGACTGGATCCGCTTGGCCGGCGTGGGCTGCTGATCCAGCGGCACCGAGGGCTGCGCGGGGCGCGCGGCGGCCGCCGCCGGGGCCTGGCGCGGAGCCTCCCGGGGGGACTCCTCCCGCACGGGCGCGAGCAGGTCGGTCTTCACGTCCACCACGGAGGCCTGGTCCAGCAGCTGCTGCACGGTGGCGGCGGTGCGGATGCCCTGGCCGCCCTCGAGCGTGCGGGTCGCGACCGCGGAGATCTCGAACGGGATGTCGCGCTTGGCGTCCCGCGGCTCGACGGGGTTGCCGTTCGCGTCGGCGTCCGCCTGCTGGATCCCGGCGACGGTGCCCGTCCCGGTGGTCACGATGCGGCCCGTCGCGTCGTCGAGCGGCCACCGCTCGAGCAGCAGCGCGTAGAGGACGGCGCCGAGGCCGCGGACGTCCGACTCCTTCGAGGCGTCCGCGAGGGTGCCGGGGAAGGCCAGGAAGGCGTGCCCGTCCTGTGAGATGCGCACCCGGTCCGGGTGATCGATGGACAGTGCGGCGCCGGCGCGGTGCGCGCCCTCCGCCGCGCCCGCGAGGGCGCGCACGGCCTTCGCCGCGCCGATCGCGGACGGATGCGTGCCGGCCACGTCGGCCAGCGAGCTGCTGGGGATCCACTCGGCCACCACGATGCCGCCAGAGCTGCCGCGCACCACGTCGAGCACCCGCGCCAGGCCGTTGGAGTGCACGCGACCCAGGCGCAGGGTGCGGGAGAGGATGGACTGCGGGCCCTCACCGCGGAGGCTGATCTGTGCGCCGCGCTCGGGGACGGGCGCGGTCTGCTCCGAATCGACGAAGGTCAGGGCCACGTCGCGGTCGAGGTTGATGTCGCGCGCCTGCCAGAACTGCAGCCCGCGGATGCCGCCGAAGTGCTCGATGAGGCGGTACCGGCCGCCCGCGACGACCGCGCCCGGGATGAGCTCGGGACCGCGCGGGGCGTCGTCGTCCCACGCCACGGGATCGGCGGGCTCGGACGCCGCCGGAAGGCCCGCCTGCTGCTGGGACGGCAGTCGCATCTGACCGGTGCTGGGTGCCTCGTGGCCGGACATGCGTGCGGAGTCGTCCTCGGTCACTGCGAATGCTCCTCTTCTGCGGTATCGAAGGCCCGTGGTCGGTAGTTCTGCGCTCGCCCGCGGACGCCGGGGAACATGGCTTTGACCAGCATACGGGAGGCCGATGTCGTCGGCGATCCGCGGCAGCTGGGCGGTGATCTCCTCGCGCCGGAGGCTCGCGTAGGCCTCCAGCTCGTCGAGCCGCAGCTCCCGGGTGTCGGGGGCGCGGGAGGCCGCGCGCTCCGGCTCCGACGGTGCGCCCGGCCGCAGCGCCGGGACGAACCGGCCCGCGATGCGCCGCAGGGGTGCCAGGATCGCCAGCACGTCCGGTACTCGCCACAGGGCGAGCAGCGCGTAGATCAACGTCATGCAGAGGGTGCCTGCGATTGCAAGGTACAGCAGTGCGCCGGCGGGCCCGCTGCGATCGATCGCCTTGAGGACGGGCAGTCGCATGACGAGATAGATCGTCACGGTGACCAGAACGGACACCGTCGTGGTCTGGACCAGAGTGCGAGCGACATTCGTCAGGTGCAGCGGGCCGAGCGTCCGGCGCAGGAGGTACCAACCCATGATCGCGCCGGCGGTGTACGCCAGGCCGCGGGCGGTGCCGACGAACTCGACGATCCGATGGTCGTCCTCCACGAAGACCGGCACCAGGTACGACAGCCCGATCTGCACGGCGACGATCGCGATCACGATCCCCGTCGGGATCCACGCCCGCTCCTGGGCGTAGAAGACCCGCAGGTGGATGAGGACCATCGCGTAGGGGACCAGCACGAACGCCGAGAACGAGATCGCGGTGCCCAGGAAGTTGGCGTCGTCCTGGGAGAATTGACCGAAGTTGAACAGCGCCCGGCCGATGGAAGGTCCGAAGACCGTCATGAAGGCCACGATCGGGATCAACGCCACCATCGTGAGGCGCGTCGCCACGGAGAGGTCATCGAGTACCGCGTTGCGGTTGCCCTCGGCCGCGTTGCGCGACAGGCGCGGCATCACCGCGGTCAGCAAGGCCACGCCGATGACGCCGTACGGCAGCTGGAGCACCATCCACGCGTACTGATAGATCGCGGGGCCGCCGTCGGAGGCGTGGGAGAGGATCGGCGTGACGGCGTACCAGCCGACTTGCGAGATGAAGACGTAGGTGACGATCGCGATGCCCATGGTGCCGAAGTGCTTGAGCCGGGTGTCGACGCCCCAGCGCAGGCGGAGCTTGATCCCGGAGCGGCGCATGGCGGGGATCTGGATCAGTGCCTGCAGCACCACGCCCAGGGTGCTGCCGATGCCCAGGACGAGGAGCTTCGGCTGCCCCATCGCGGTCGGGTTCAGGGTCAGCTCGCCGGGCATGAGGTAGAAGGTCACCAGGGTGGCGATCTGCACCGTATTGCACGCCACCGGCGCCCACGCACCGGGTTTGAACTCGTCCCGCGTGTTGAGCATCGCCGTGAACAGCGCGGAGAGCCCGTAGAACATCAGCTGTGGCAGGAACATGATGACGAGCGCCTGCGTCAGGCCCTCGTCGACCTTGGAGCCCCCGACCAGCAGCCCCACCAGCACCGGGGACAGCGCCAGCGAGACCACCAGAGCGACGCCGAGGATCGTCAGAGAGAGCGTGAAGAGGCGCTCGAAGAAGGCCTGGCCGCGGTCCTTGTCCTCCATCTCCGCCCGGACCAGCACGGGGATCACCAGAGCGGTGAGGACCTGACCGAGGACGAGCTCGGAGACCTGCTGCGGCATCGCGTTGGCGATGCTGAACGCGGAGGCGACGGCCGGCCCGAGGATGGCCGCGAGCAGCACGGTGCGCAGGAAGCCGGTGATGCGCGAGGTGAGCGTGGCGACCGCGACCGAGCCGGTGGAACGCAGCAGGCTGGCTGTGCCGCCGCCGTCCTTCCCGCCGGCGGCGGGACTGCTGCTCGGCGGGATGTGCCGGGGCTCGGCGCGGCTCATGTGTCCTTCGGTTCCGGATTCTCGTGCGATGCGGTCGGTCGATGTGCAGCGTAACTGTTCGCGATCCGCTTCTCGTGCTCGTCCGCGGGGGGACGGTCCGCGTCCGCGGGGTCCGGCCGGCCGCGGAACCGGCGCCACAGGCGCCGCCCCGCGAGCAGGACCAGCAGGATTCCGACGCCGCACGTGATCCAGAACAGCGATTGGCCGTACGCATTGGAGTGCACGGACACGGAGATCGGATCGCCCAGCGGCATGTTGCTGCTCGACCGCAGTGTCAGCTGCACGGAGATCTGCCGCGAGTAGTCGACGGTGGTCGGCAGTTCGATCTGCCGCGTGCCGCGCGCCGGCAGCTCCTGCACCTCGGAGGCGTCGATCGTCACCCCCTGCGGGGCGGACCAGTCGATCACGGTGCGGATCGGCAGCGGCAGGTCGTTGCGCGCGACGATGAGTAGCGGCGACTTGTCCGAGGCCAGGGTGTACGCGCCGCCGGGGCTGACGAAGCGCACCGAGGCGAGCTGCGCCGACATCGACGCCCGCGCGGCCGTGAGCCGGATGGAGGCGTCACCGTCGACCGCCTGCCGCGACGGCGCCCAGCGCAGCGCGCGCACCGCGTCCTCCCGCAGCGGCGAGGTGTACATGCGGGGCGTGAGCGGGGTCTTCGGCAGCGGGAGGAGGGCGGCGCCGAGTTGGTCGACCTGCCGCACGTGGGCGGCGGCGGCCGTGACGATCCGGTCGGGGACCCGCGAGGCCGTCGTCTCGGGCGGCTGCCGCAGCGTCCAAGGCGCTGCGTTGCGCGCCGGGTCCCGCCCCGTCGACTGGGCGGAGGCGACCACGTCGCGGAACGTGCGGGGGCCCGCGAGGCCGGCCCCGAACTGCGCGGAGACGGCGTCGAGGACCGCGCGGGCGTCGTCGGGGCCCGCCGCCCACACCTGGGGCGGCACGATCAGCGTCGACCGGCCGGTCACGCGCGCGACGGGATCGGTGGCGGTGCTCGCGGCCCACCCGTCGGGCGGGGCGTAGCGCTGGGTCGGGTCGAGCGCGGCAGCGGTCACGGCGCCGACCGCGGCCTGCCGCCGCATGGCCGCCGACTCCTCGGACATGGTGAACGTCGAGGAGGTGGGCACGGTGCCCGTCGGGCCGGGCGCGACGCCGTCCTCGGCCCCGTCGGTGGTCTTCCCCATCGCGGCGAGCGCCGCGGAGACGCTCGGGTCGAAGACGGCCGCGCCGATGCCCTGGCCCACCGGGACGATGCCCGACGGGGTGCCGGCGCCGCGGTCCGGCGCCCGCACCGCGGTGGCGGAAACGACGGTGGCGGCGACGTCGGAAGCGCGGAGCTGCCGCGCACCGTCGGACAGGAGCACGCCGGAGGTGGGGATGGCGACGCCCCGCACGGACTGCACGCCGAGGATGGAGTCGATGACGTCGGACGGGGTGTCGAGGGCGGCGCGCTGCAGCGAGGGCTCGGCGGAGCGGCTGAGGGCCTCGAGGTCGACCTGGCCGAAGGGCAGCGCGACCACGCAGGAGTCGGCGGCGACGCGCCGCAGCTTCTCCAGCCAGGCGCTCGCCTCGTCGCTGCCGGTGCCGGCGGTGCTGGGGCCGCGCGGGTCGGCGGGATTGCGGGAGACGCGGTACGGCGCGGTCATCGCCTGGACGGTGACCAGCAGGTCGGGGTCGATCGCGAGGCAGGCGGCCGTCCGCAGGGCGGTGCGCCGCGGGTCGGGGCCGCGCGTCGCGTCCTCGTAGGCCGACAGCAGGCCGTCGAGCCGGCCGCCCTCGCCGAGTGACCCGGCGAGCGCGTCGTCCACGAGCCGGACGGGCGTCTCGCCGCCGCCGGGCACGCCGCCCGCGAGTTTCGGATTGTCGGCCAGCGGCCACAGCAGCGTGACCTGCGCGGGCGAGGTGGTGACGGCCTTGTCGACGCCGCCGGGGGTGTCGGCGCTCCCGTCGGGCAGGCCGAGGACGGGCAGCAGGGTCCGCGAGTCGTCGAGCTGCGCGGCGCCGCCGTACGCGGGCTTACCGTTGAGATTGAGCAGCAGCGGGTAGACGCCCGGCCGGTCGATGCCGAGGGTGGCGCCGCGCGTCGTGGGCGAGGGCCGCACGGGGATGGCGACGTTGAAGGAGGTCTTCTCCCCCGGCTTGAGGACCTTCGAGACCGGCTCGAACCGGCCCAGCGTGTCGTAGACGTTGTTGTCGGCCACCAGGTCGGAGCGCAGCTGCGCGGAGGTCGACACCGCCGGCGCCCGCTGGATCCGCAGGTCCAGGTCGCTCACGTCGCGGTCGCCGAAGTTCTCGACGGTGCCGCGCACCACCACCTCGTTCGGGGAGGTGTCGGTGATCCGCGAGGTGACCTCGTCGACGTTGATCCGTACGAACTGCGCGTCCGGAAGGCCGGCCCCGCTGGGCGCGGGCAGGCCGGTGATCGCGATCAGGAGCGTCAGCACGCACAGGAGGCGGGCCGACCGGGTCACGTCTGACCGCTCCCGCCACCACCGCCGCGGCGCCCGCGGGAGCGCCTCCCGCCGCGCCGGCGGCGGGGCTTCGGCGGATCGTTGCGGACGGCGTTGCGCTCGGCCGCGGCGCGCTCGTACGCCGTGGGCTCGCTGCGCGGGGCGGCGGCCAACCGGGTGGCCAGCTCGTCCGGGTCGGCGGTCAGGTCGTCGATGACGGTGCGCGCGGTGGCGACGAGTTTGCGCTCGTCGGAGTAGGTGAGCCGCGTCGGGAGCTCGGCCAGCGGCACCCACGCCACCTCGGAGACCTCGTAGTCCTCGGTCGAGAGGTCGCCGCTCTCCCAGGACAGCAGGAAGTGGTGCACCGTCTTGTGCACGCGGCGGCCCTCGACGGCGAACCAGTAGTCGATCTTGCCGATCGGCGCCAGCACGGAGCCGGTGAGGCCCGTCTCCTCGGCGACCTCGCGGATCGCGGTGAGCTCGGCGGTCTCGCCCGTCTCGATGTGCCCCTTCGGCAGCGACCACAGGGTGCGGCCCCGGCGGTCGACGCGCCCGATGAGCGCGGCCCGCAGCTCGTCGGCACCGTCGAGCCCGGCCACGACGAGGCCGCCCGCGGAGGTCTCGCGGACCGTGCGGATGCGCGGGTCGGGGCGGGCCCGCCCGGGCACGGGACGCTTGGCCTTGGACGTGGGGGTGCCCTGTTTACGGGCGGGCTTCGCGGCGGGGGCGGGCTCCGACGGTGCGCCGTCGGCCTCCGGTTTCGCCTGCTGATCGGTGACGGCCGAGAGCTGGCCGCGGCCGCGCCCGCGGCCCCCGCGGCGACGCCGACGCCGCGGTCGGGAGGGCGCTCCGCCCGCGGAGTCGCCGACGGGACCCGGGCGCTGCGGGCGGCCCGAGGAGTCGGCGGATTCGGCGGAGGTCACCCCCCGATGCTACTGGCCGGTTGCGCTCCCATACGCCACCGTCGCGTTTTCCCCCGGCAGTAGACTGGTCGGTCGTGACCGAAAGCTCTCCCGCCGGCCCGGCGGACGTGCGTGCCGAACGCCGCACCCGCCTGCTGGCGGCGGCGCACATCTCGCTGCGCGAATTGTCCGACGTCCTGGCCCCGCTGGGCGCCCGGTTCGCCGACGCGGGTCACGAGTTGTACCTCGTGGGCGGCTCCGTGCGCGACGCGCTGCTCGGCCGGCTGACCACCGATCTGGACTTCACCACCGACGCCCGCCCCGAGCAGGTGCAGGCGCTGCTGCGCGGCTGGGCCGACGCGATGTGGGACACCGGCATCGAGTTCGGCACCGTCAGCGCTGCCTTCGCGGACCAGCTGATCGAGATCACCACCTACCGCGCCGAGGCCTACGACCGGGTCACCCGCAACCCCGTCGTGAAGTTCGGCGAGAGCCTGCGCGACGACCTGGTGCGCCGCGACTTCACGATCAACGCGATGGCCGTGCGCATCGGCCGCGACGGCGCCGAGGACTTCCAGGACCCGCTGAACGGTCTCGACGCGCTGCTCGCGGGCGAGATCGACACGCCGGCGACGCCCGAGGAATCGTTCTCGGACGATCCGCTGCGGATGCTCCGCGCCGCTCGCTTCGTCTCCCAGCTGGGCTTCTCCGTCGCCGAGCGGGTGCAGCGCGCCATGACCGACATGGCCCCCGAGCTCGACCGGATCACCGCCGAGCGGGTCCGGGCCGAGCTGGACAAGCTCATCCTGGGCGAGCACCCCGTCGACGGGATCGTGCTGCTCGTCGACACCGGGCTGGCCGAGCGTGTGATCCCCGAGATCCCCGGCATGAAGCTCGCGATCGACGAGCACCACCAGCACAAGGACGTCTTCTGGCACTCGATGACCGTGCTGCAGCAGGCCATCGACCTCGAGGAGTCCGACCCCGACCTGATCCTGCGCTGGGCCGCGCTGCTGCACGACATCGGCAAGCCCGACACCCGCCGGCACGAGCCGAACGGCGGCGTCTCCTTCCACCACCACGAGGTGGTCGGGGCGAAGATGGTCCGCAGGCGCATGCGGGCCCTGGCCTATCCGAAGGCCGTGACGGAGGACGTCGCCCAGCTGGTGTTCCTGCACCTGCGCTTCCACGGGTACGGCGACGGCCAGTGGACCGATTCCGCCGTCCGCCGCTACGTCACCGACGCCGGGCCGCTGCTCCCCCGCCTGCACAAGCTGGTCCGCGCCGACTGCACGACGCGCAACAAGCGGCGCGCCGCGCGGCTGCAGGCCACCTACGACGGGCTCGAGCGCCGCATCGAGGCCATCGCGGCGAAGGAGGACCTCGCGCGGGTCCGTCCCGACCTCGACGGCAACGCGATCATGGAGCTGCTCGGGCTACAGCCGGGCCCGGACGTCGGCGCGGCGTGGAAGTTCCTCAAGGAGCTGCGCCTCGATCGCGGGCCCCTCGACCGCGACGAGGCCGAGGCCGAGCTGACCAAGTGGTGGGCCGAGCGCCAGGGCTCCTAGCGGGGCTCGGTGGACGGGGTGCGCGGTCCCGGGATCTGGGCGATCCGCTTGTCCAGCTCGCTCGGGAGCTTGGAGAGGGCGGACCATCCGCGCGGCTCGGGGTTGTCGACGGTGGCGTTGAGCACCGCGCCGTCCGTGGTGCGTACGGTGGCGGAGACGATCCAGCCGTCGAAGATCTGCGCCTTCCGGTCGTACTGCGGCTGATTGCGGAGCACGCGCTCGGTGATGGCGCGCAGGTCCGCGACGTCGGCGGGCTTGCCCTGCAGCTGGACGAGCCGCGACCCGGGCGCGACGGCCTTGGTGATGATGCGTCCGTCGGCGTACACCGTGGTCCGCGGCGGGGCTTCGCTGGTGAGGAAGACCGTGGTCCGGACGTCGACGACCACCGTGTTCCCCGGCTTCGGCGCCGGCGTGGGCGCGGCGGTGGCGGGGCCCGTGACGGTGATCAGCGACGTGGCGAGGAGGGTGGCCGCCGCGGCGGTCCGGAGGGTCTTCCGCATGCGGCCAGCGTATCCGCCGCGAACAGGAAGCGAAAGATCTGATTCCTACTGCTGCAGATCGGTCGCGCCGTTCGCCGTCCCGTCGCCGTCGGTGTCGAAGAGCAGGACGTCGGGTGCACCGTCGGCGTCCGTGTCGGCGACGGCCTGCCGGGCCGGCTGCCCCGGTTCCGCGGGCACGGGCACGACCCGAACCGGCTTCTCGGGTCCGGGGGCCTGTGCGCCCGTGACGCCGGGGATGGGGCAGGCCGACGGTGCCGCCCGCGCCGGTGTTCCCGCTGCACCGGGCGTCCCGTCGGCACCGCCACCCGGCCCCGTCGACCCGGGTCCGGGGCCTGAGCCGGGCGCCGTCGTGGGCTGCGCCCAGCGGCCCGAGCCGTCGTCGCGGAAGGCTACTTCGCGGGTCCCGTCGTCGTCGAGATCGAGCGCGGCCACGTCGGCCCGGCCGTCCCGGTCGAGATCGACCATGGCGTCGTCGATCCGGCCGTCCCCGTCGAAGTCGAGCAGGACGGACCCCTGCACCGCGGGCGAGGTCCAGCGGGTGACACCACGGTCTCCGTCGCCGAACCAGTACTCGATCAGTTCGTCCCCCATATCAATTGGACGCGCCGGCGGCCTCCGAGGTTCCCGTTCGTCGGTACAGGAGGACCACGACTCCCACGGCGACGGCGTACAGCAGCGCGCCGAAGGCGGCGAGCGGGCGGCAGACGCCGTCGAACGGGACCACCGCGGCCGCGAAGGCCACCGCCCCCACGAAGGTGACGTTGAACAGGGCGTCCTGGAAGGCGAAGACCTGGCCGCGGCGTTCGTCGGGGACGTCGAGCTGCATGGCCGCGTCACCCGATAGTTTCACCACCTGACCCGCGAGGCCGAGCACCGCGGCGGCGACGACCAGCATCACGAAGTTCAGGGAGAGCACCGTGAGCTGGGTGAGGCACGCGACGACGAGCGCCCCGACCACGGTGTTGCGGCGTCCCCACCGGGCCACCGCGAAGGGCGTGAACACGGCGGCCACGAACATGCCGAGCGCGGTCGCGCCGGCCATCGAGCCGAAACCGGCGAGGCCCAGGGTCCCGTCGGTGAAGTGGTGCCGGGTGAGCAGGAGCAGCATCATCGTGTTGAACCCGAAGACGGTGCGGTGCGCCCCCATGCCGGTCAGCGCCGCCGTGACCGACGGTGCGCGCCACGCCGCGAGGGCCCCGTGCGCGAGGCCGGCCGCGACGTCGCTGAGGGCGGTCGCGGGCTTCTCGTGCTTGCCGGAGACGTCGTGGTCGGGGCCGAGGACGCCGGCGGGGAAGCGGGTGGAGAGCGCCGCGCCGAGGACCGCGACGAGCACGGCGACGGCGAGGACGCAGGCGCCGCCCCCGTCGTCGGAGCCGAAGATCGCCCGCAGCCCGACGGCGGTGCTGGCGCCCACCGCGGTCGCGCCGGCTCCCATGGTCGTGGTCAGGGAGTTGATCGCGACGAGTTGCGGCCGGTCGACGACGTGCGGCAGCGCGGCGGAGAGGCCGGACGCCACGAAGCGGCCGGCGCCGCCGACGGCCAGCGCGACGACGAAGATCGCCGTCTCCCCCGCCCCCGACGCGAGCACCCCCGCGCACGCCGCGATGAGCAGCGCGCGCACCAGGTTGGCCACGATGAAGACGCGGCGCCGGTCCCAGCGGTCCAGCAGGGCGCCCGCGAAGGGCCCGATCACGGAGTACGGCAGCAGCAGCACGGCGAGGCCGGTGGCGATCGCGGCCGGGGTGGCGTTGCGCTCGGGGTTGAAGACGATGGCGGTGCCGAGCCCCGCCTGGAACAGGCCCTCCGCGTACTGGCTCAGGAGGCGGACGCCGAGCAGACGCAGCAGGTCGGGCAGGTCGCGGAAGGTCCGCCACGCCGGCTTCGCAGCGGCGGCGGGCGCATCCGTTCCGCTGGTCGTCACGGGTTACAGCGTATCGGCGCGGGCGCTTCCGCGTCGGCGGACCCCGATGGTGGTCGACGTGCGATGATGGGGACGTGGGTCCCGATCGTTCGAATGAGCCGACGCAGGGTGGCGCGTCCTCCGGCGAGTCCGGGAGCGCGGGCTTCGAGGTGTCGTCGGGCACGCTGCTGGTCGCTTCCCCGGAGCTTGTCGAGCCGACGTTCTCGCGCACCGTCGTCTACCTGATCGAGCACAACGAGTCGGGCAGCCTGGGCGTGGTCCTGAACGGACCCAGCGAGTCCGCGGTGCACGGGGTGCTCCCCCGGTGGCACGATCTGGCGGCCAAGCCGAAGGCGGTCTTCGTCGGCGGGCCGGTCAATCAGTCCGCGGCGCTGTGCCTGGGCGTGGTCAAGGCCGGCGTCGACGTGAACGGCATCCGCGGCCTGCAGCCCGTCACCGGCCGCGTGGTGCTCGTGGACCTCGACTCCGACGTGGAGATGATGGACGAGCTGCTCGACGGCGTGCGTGTCTTCGCCGGGTACAGCGGCTGGGGCATGGGTCAGCTCGACGATGAGCTCGAGCGCGACGACTGGATCCCCTGCGGATCCCTGCACACCGACGTACTGGTGCCCGCGCGGGTGGACCTGTGGGGCAGGGTGCTCCGCCGCCAGGGCCTGCCGACCGCGCTGCTCGCGACCCACCCGGTGGACGTCTCGGTCAACTGACGTCAGTCGCGCGGCGCCCGCTGCGACTCGATGATCCGCCACAGCGCGGATCGGCACACCTCGACGTCGTCCCCGAGGAGCCGGCCGAACTCCTCGTCCAGCGAGACGGACCGGCCGAGCATCGCCGCGGTCAGCTCCTCGCCCTCGGGCGTCAGCGTCAGGATGCGCGCGCGCCGGTCGTTCTCGTCGACGGTGCGCGCCACGTAGCCCCAGGCCACGAGCTCGTCGACGGTGGGCGCGACGGTCTGCTTGGTGGTTCCCAGGTGGGCCGCCACGTCGACGATCCGCACCGGTTCGGCGTCGATCAGCGCGAGCACCCGCATGTGCCCGGTGCGGAGGCGGGAATCGCGCTGATGGACCTCGTCGAGGAGCCGGTCGGCGACGATCGCGCCGACCCGGCGGGCGAGCAGGTGGATGCGCGCCCCGGGTCCCGGATCGACGATGGTCAGCGCATCGGTGGCGGATCTCCCCCTGGACATGATGGTCAGGTTAGCCGGACGATTGTCGGACTTGTCACTCCGACGTGCGTGACAACAGGTGTTGTCGTATCTTGGTCAGGTCGGACTGACCAAATAAGGAGCGACGAGATGACCGTCGTCAAGCGCGCACTCAGTGGGCATCCCCCGAGCCGCCTCCTGCTCGCCGGGCTCCTGGCGGTGGCGGCGTTCGTCTATCTGGCCCGGATCGGCTCGTTGCCCTGCGCCGCGGACGACGCGTCGTGCGCCGGCCTCGGCATCGTGTACCTGGTCCTCCTGGGCATGGTGCTGCTCGGTGAGCGATGGGGGTATCTCGCAGCGGCGATCTTCCCGCTGATCGGGCTGATACTGCTCGGCGACTACCGGTCGTTCGCCTACTACGGGAATCCGATCGACGCGATGGACCCGGTGGTCGACCTCCTCGTCGTTCCGGTCGCCGTGTTCGTGATCCGGGCGACCGTGCGGGAGGAGTGCTGCCGGTAGGCCGCGGGCCGCGCGGCTCGCTCGACCGGACTGACAGCAGTAGTCGTCGTAGCATTCCGAGCACGGTCTTTCGGAAAGGAATCGGCGGATGGCAGTGGTCGACGGGTCACGTCCGCGCCCCCGGCTCGCGAGGGTGACGCTCGGCCTGCTGCTGACGGTCGTGACGGTCGCGCACGTGGCGCAAGCGCTCGAGTCCCCGGTGACGAACACGTCGGCCGGCTCCATCGGTGCGGCGCTGGCGTACGCCGTGATCGCCGTGTGCGTCTTCCTCGGGCGTCCGCTGGGATACATGGCGGCCGTTGGGCTTCCGCTGGCCGCGTTGTTCTACAGCGACCACGGCCTGTTCTCGGCCCGGACCCCGGTCGGGGTCCTGTACTCGGTGTTGTTCGCGGCCGTCATCCCGTTGGCCGCCTACCTCTGGTACCGATCGGCCGCCACTCCGCGAGGAGATTAGGCTAGTCTTACCTTCCTATTCGATGGAGGGTGTCATGAGGCGGTTCAACTCGGCGTTCGTCGCCGCGGTAGCGGTGGTCGGGCTGGTCACGACGGCGTGCGGTGGATCGGGCTCCGACGGTGCCGCCCCCGCGGCGAGCACCGTCACGATCACGCAGGTCAACGGGGTCACCGAGTTCCCCGTCGGCCCGACCCGCATCGTCGCCACCGGCTACTCGATCGACAACATTTTGGCCCTCGGCATCAAGCCCGTCGCCGTGGTGGAGGGCGGGCTGCCGCTGCCCGCGCCCTGGCACGGCAAGCAGCTCGACGGCATCCCGATCATCAAGTCCCCGGACAAGAAGTCCATGCCGGTCGAGGAGATCGCGAAGTACCGCCCCGAGCTGTTCGCCGGCGACAACTACGTGGTCGACCAGCCCACCTTCGAGCGGCTGTCCGCCGTCACCAAGGTGCTGGGCGGCATCAGCGAGAACGGGACGAGCGCGGCCTGGGACGTCCAGCTCAAGGCCCTCGGTCAGATCCTGGGCAAGCAGGACGCCGTCACGAAGATCCTCGCGGACGACAAGGCCCGGTTCGCCGCCGTCCGCGAGCGGCATCCGGGACTGCGGGGAAAATCGGCGGTCCTCGCGCAGTACATCGCCGCGTCGAGCACGTTCAACTTCGTCTCCTCCGCCGCCGACCCGACGAACACCATGTTCGCCGAGCTGGGGATGACCCTCCCGAAGGCGATCAAGGACAACCCGCGCTTCGCCGTCGGTGCGGGCCAGCAGGGCGGCCGGACCCCGGTCTCCTTGGAGCTGCTCCCCCAGATCGCCTCGAACCTCATGGTGATCTACCCGAACGGCGCCACCGCGGCGGATCTGCAGCGCCTGCCCGGCTACGCGGGCCTGCCGCAGGTGACCTCGGGCGCCACCCAGGTAGTGGACCTGCAGACCGTGATCGCGCTGAACCAGCCCACCCCGCTGAGTCGCGAATGGATCCTGCCGCAGCTGGAGCCGCTCCTCGTCAACGCGGCGCAGCAGCAGGCGGTGGCATGATGCGGCGCCTCGCGGCGGCCGTCGCGGCGCTCGCCCTGCTCGCGGGCTGCGGATCGGGCACGACGGAGCCGGCGGCACCGTCGGCCTCGACGGTGTCGATCGCCCAGGCCAACGGCACCATCGACTATCCCGTGGGCGCGAAGCGGATCGTGGCGCAGGGCTATGCGATCGACAACGTGCTGGCCCTGGGCATCAAGCCGGTCGCGATCGTGCAGCTGACCCAGCCGCTACCCGCCGCGTGGCAGCGCGAGCTGCTCAAGGACGTGCCGGTGATCAAGGCGCCCGGCGCCACGAGCCTGCCGGCCGAGGAGATCGCCAAGTACCAGCCGGACTTGTTCGTCGGCGACCACCGGGTGGTCAAGGGCGAGAACTTCGCCGCGGTCAGCGGCGTGACCAAGGTCCTCGGCGGCATCGCCGCCACGGGCCCGGACTCCGGCTGGAACGCCCAGCTCCTCGCCCTCGGCCGGATCGTCGGCAAGGAGGACGAGGCGAAGCGGGTGATCGCGGCCGATCACGACCTGGTGACGGGATTCGCGAAGCGGTACCCGGGCCTACAGGGGAAGACGGGGTTCGTGGCGCAGTACGCGGCCGCGGCGTCCAGCTTCAACGTGATCGCGAGCCCGCAGGACCCGACGAACCTGTTCCTGGCGGAGCTGGGGCTCACGGTGCCGAAGGCGATCCGCGACGAGCCGCGGTTCGTCAACCCCGCGACCCGCGGCATGGTCTCGCTGGAGCTGCTCCCCCGCGTGGGCGCCAACGTCATGGCGATCTACCCCAACGGCGCGACGGGCGAGGACCTGCTGCGGCTGCCCGGCTACTCGGCGTTGCCGCAGGTGCAACGCGGCACCGCCGTGGTCGCGGACCTGGACCTCACCTACTCGGTCTACCAGCCCACGTCGCTGAGCCGGGCCTGGTTCCTGCAGACGATGGAGCCGACCCTCGCGAAGGTCGCGGAGCAGCCGCTCGTGGAGTGACGGGCGGATCCGCAGCGGCTCAGTCGAGACCGAAGTGGCTGGAGACCTCGGAGATCGTGTACTCGTTCCGGAGCTTGCAGGCGGAGTTCTGGTTCGCGAAGAAGCCGGGCTTCCAGAAGGCCTCGGCGCGGGGCACAGCCGTGAGCCATCGAACGGGGACGACCCATTCGCGCTGGTCCTGGTCGTCGTCGCGTTCCGGGAACACGTAGGTGCCCTGCAGTGCCAATGACGAGAGGGGCACCTCGGAGCCGTCGTGGTCGACGACGGCGTCCTCGAACGGCCGGGCGGGCGCGAGGACCTCACCGACGGCGACGTAGCCCGACTTGGGGATGTGGGTGAGGACGCGGGCGCCGACGGGCAGTTGCCGCATCGTGCGGGAGAACCACTCGCCGCCGCCCGCGGAGACGAACCCGTGCGTCCGCGCATCGTCCCAGCTGCGCCCGCCCGCCTCCTCGCCGAAGCTCACGTACCAGTCGTGGCCGTTCCACGCCGCCTGCTTCTTCGCCGCGGACGCCGCCCCGCTGCGGGTCGCGGTGACGCTCGCATCGTCGATGAGCCAGGTGCGGGCCAGGTACTCGCGGTCACCGTCGGCGAAGTAGTCGAGCAGGAGCACGTTGATCGGCACCTGGTAACCGCCCGACAGGTACGCCACCAGTCGTTCGGTCGCGTCGTCCATGTCGCTGGCGACGACGATCAGCTGGTGCCGGGTGTTCAGGTCGTCGGGCGCGCCGTCGCCGAAGACCTCGGCGAAGGCCTCGTCGAAGGAGGCCGCGCCGCCGGTACGCCGCTGGTAGTCGTCGAAGATCGCACGGACCTCGGGATTCTCCAGATCCTGGACCCACGAGGCGTAGTCGAGGACCTGCGCCACGACGTCCCGGGGTGTGCGGTCGCGCTTGAGTTCGATGACGACCACGTCGCCGTCGGTGTTGACGCCGAGCAGGTCGATGAACTTCCCGTACTTGGTGGGAACCTGGCGTCCGATCAGGAGGATCGGCTGGCCGAGCACGTCGGTCTGCGTCTCGATGATGTCCTCGAGGCGCGATTCGAGGGCCAGCTTCGCCGGCTGCACTCGCCGCGGCTCCCCGTCGATCCGCCACATCGCGATCTTCGTCCCCACTCGCCCCACCCCGATCGTCGGCTGCTTCTCGGGCAGCGTACGCGGCGCGACGGGGCGGCGGACCGATCAGGCCGACACGGTCTCCGGCTCCAGCTCGCGCCCGTACTTCGCGGCCAACCAGGCGCACATCATCAGCTGGACCTGGTGGAAGATCATCAGCGGCAGTACCAGCAGGCCGACGGGCTGTCCGGCGAACAGGACGGCCGCCATCGGCAGACCGGTGGCCATGGACTTCTTGGTGCCGCAGAACTGGATCGCGATCATGTCGGCGCGGTCGAAGCCGAGCTTCTCGGCGGTGTTCCGCGTGAGCCACAGCATCACCACGACGAGCACGACGGACAGCACGATCAGCTGCACCACGCCCACCCAGGAGACCTGGCTCCAGATGTGCTCGCGCATGCCGGCGGAGAAGGCGGAGTAGACCACGAGCACGATCGAGCCGCGGTCGACGTACTTCAGCGCGGCCGCGTGCTTCGCCACGAACTCCCCCACCCACGGCCGCAGCAACTGGCCGAGGATGAAGGGCAGCAGCAGCTGCAGGCACAGGTCGACGATCGAGCTGCTGTGGAACTGCACCTCGCCGGTGGTCGCCATCAGCGCGAGCACCAGCAGCGGCGTGATGAAGACGCCGAGCAGGTTGGAGACCGAGGCGCTCACGATCGCGCCCGGCACGTTCCCGCCCGCGATCGAGGTGAAGGCGATCGACGACTGCACCGTCGACGGCAGCAGCGTCAGGAACAGCACGCCCGCGTACAGCTCGGGCCGCAGGAGCACCTCCGGCGCGAACCGCAGCAGCACCCCGATGATCGGGAAGACCACGAAGGTGAAGCCCAGGATCACCACGTGCAGGCGCCAGTGCTTGAGGCCGGCCAGCGCCTCCATCGGGTGGATCCGCGCCCCGTACAGGAAGAACAGGACCGCGATCGCGACGGTGACGGCACCGTCGACCACGGGGACCGCGCGCCCCTCCGCCGGGAACAGGGCCGCGAGGCCGACGGCGGCGAAGATCGCGAGGATGAAGCCGTCGATCGAGAGCTTGCCGAGGAGGTTCCGCATCGGCTAGGCGGGCCGCGCCTCGTGGTCGCACATGCCCTTGAGGGCACACGCGCCGCAGCCGCCGGTCACGCCGCAATCCGCCGAGGGGTCGTCCGACGGTGCCTCGTCGTCGGCGCTGCAGCAGGTGGCCTCGGGCATCTGCAGGCGCGCCTGGATCGACGCGGCGCGCGCGCCCTGCAGCGCGCCGAAACCGGCGAGGAACAGGCCCGCGACCACGGCGACGACGATCGCGACGTACGACCAGGGCGCGTCCATCGCGAGGCCGATGAGGGCGCCGCCGCCGAAGATGACGCCCGCGGCCACGAGACCGGGCCCGGCGACGCGATTCGCGGTGCGCCAGAGCAGCGGGTCGGAGAGGGTCTGTTCGGTACGGACCCCCACGATGCCGTTCTCCGGGAGGCGGCCGGCGAGCCCGGCGCCGCCGACGACGACGGCCGCCACGGCGGCCAGGGCGAGGATCACAACCAGCACGAACACGATCTCTAGTTTAGAGACCCGTGCAAATCGCGTTCATGCAGGTGTTTGCGGGGCCGACCAGGACCGTCACTAAGCTGGTGGGGTGACGCAGAACGTTGAACAGACTCCCTCGGCCGGCCCCGCCCACCGGTACACGGCCGAGCTCGCGGGCGCCATCGAGCAGAGGTGGCGCGATCAGTGGCGCGACGGCGGCGTCTTCAACGCCCCGAACCCCGTCGGGCCGCTCGCGGTGGCCGACGGTGCGCTGCCCCCCGAGAAGCTGTTCATCCTCGACATGTTCCCGTACCCCTCCGGCGCGGGCCTGCACGTCGGCCACCCGCTGGGCTTCATCGCGACGGACGTCTTCGGGCGCTACCACCGGATGAACGGCGCCAACGTCCTGCACACGATGGGCTTCGACGCCTTCGGCCTGCCCGCCGAGCAGTACGCGGTGCAGACCGGCACGCACCCGCGCGTGACCACCGAGAAGAACATCGAGCGGTACCTGGAGCAGATCGGCTCGCTGGGCCTCGCCCACGACGAGCGCCGCCGCGTCTCCACCACGGACCCGGAGTTCTACCACTGGACGCAGTGGATCTTCCTGCAGATCTACAACGCCTGGTACGACGCCGCCCAGGACCGCGCGCGGCCGATCGCCGAGCTGGAGGCCGAGTTCGCCTCGGGCGCGCGGGCTCTGGACGACGGCCGGGAGTGGTCGGGCCTGACGGTGGCCGAGCGCGCCGCCGTGCTCGACGATCACCGCCTGGTCTACGAGAGCAACTCGCTGGTGAACTGGTGCCCCGGGCTGGGCACCGTGCTCGCCAACGAGGAGGTCACCGCCGACGGTCGCAGCGAACGCGGCAACTTCCCCGTGTACCGCAAGCAGCTGCGGCAGTGGATGATGCGGATCACCGCGTACTCGGACCGCCTGATCGACGACCTGGACGTGCTGGACTGGCCCGAGAAGGTCAAGTCCATGCAGCGCAACTGGATCGGCCGCAGCCGCGGCGCGCGTGTGGCCTTCACCGCCGCCGGCGAGCGGATCGAGGTCTTCACCACCCGCCCCGACACCCTGTTCGGCGCCACCTACATGGTGCTCTCCCCCGAGCACCCGCTGGTCGACGAGTTGACCGCCGATGCCTGGCCCGCCGGGGCGGACGAGCGGTGGACCGGCGGTGCCGGCTCCCCCGCCGAGGCCGTCGCCGCGTACCGCGCGTCGATCGCCGCCAAGTCCGACCTGGAGCGCCAGGAGGGCAAGGAGAAGACGGGCGTCTTCCTGGGCACCTTCGCGGTGAACCCGCTGAGCGGCACCGAGATCCCCGTCTTCATCGGCGACTACGTGCTCATGGGCTACGGCACCGGCGCCATCATGGCCGTCCCCGGCCACGACGTGCGCGACCACGAGTTCGCGACCGAGTTCGGCCTGCCCATCGTCGAGGTGGTGGGTAGCGAGGCCGGCGTCGCCGACGAGGCCTACATCGGCGAGGGACCCGCCGTGAACTCGGCGAACGCCGACCTGGACATCAACGGCCTCGGCGTCGCGGAGGCGAAGGCCGCCGTCATCGCGTACCTGGAGAAGACCGGCGCGGGCCGGGGCACCGTGCAGTACAAGCTGCGCGACTGGCTGTTCGCGCGCCAGCGGTACTGGGGCGAGCCCTTCCCCATCGTCTTCGACGCCGACGGTGCGCCGCACGCCCTGCCGGAATCCCAGCTGGCCGTGCTGCTTCCGGAGGTCGAGGACTACGCGCCCGTCGCCTTCGATCCGGAGGACTCGGACTCGCAGCCCTCTCCCCCGCTGGCGAAGGCCACCGACTGGCTGAACGTCGAGCTGGACCTCGGCGACGGCCTGCAGGACTACACCCGCGACGCGAACGTCATGCCGCAGTGGGCCGGTAGCTCCTGGTATCAGCTGCGCTACGTGGACCCCACGAACGCGGAGGCGTTCTGCGCCAAGGAGAACGAGGCCTACTGGATGGGCCCGCGGCCCGAGGTCAACGGCGCGGGCGATCCCGGCGGCGTGGACCTGTACGTCGGCGGCGTCGAGCACGCCGTGCTGCACCTGCTGTACGCGCGCTTCTGGCACAAGGTGCTCTTCGACCTGGGCTACGTCACCTCGCGTGAGCCGTACCGGAAGCTGTTCAACCAGGGCATGATCCAGGCCTTCGCCTACACCGATTCCCGCGGCGTCTACGTGCCGGCGGAGGACGTCGTGGAGCGCGACGGGAAGTTCTTCCTGGGCGAGCAGGAGGTGAACCGCGAGTACGGCAAGATGGGCAAGTCCCTGAAGAACTCCGTCGCTCCGGACGACATCGCCCGCGACTACGGCGCCGACACCCTGCGCGTCTACGAGATGTCCATGGGTCCGCTGGACCAGGACCGCGCCTGGGCGACCAAGGACGTCGTGGGCGCGCAGCGCTTCCTGCAGCGCGCCTGGCGCGCGGTGGTCGACGAGGAGACCGGCGTCGTTCGCGTCACCGACGAGACGCCGGCCGACGACTCGATGCGCGTGCTGCACAAGACGATCGCCGGTGTCCGCGAGGACTATTCGGAGATGCGCGACAACACCGCCATCGCCAAGCTGATCGAGCTGACCAACCACCTCACCAAGGCGTACCCCGGCGGCGCGCCGCGCTCGCTCGCCGAGCCGCTGACGCTGATGCTCGCGCCCGTCGCCCCGCACATCGCGGAGGAGCTGTGGAGCCGGCTGGGCCACGCCGAGTCGCTGGCGCACGGCCCCTTCCCCGTGGCCGAGGGTCAGTGGCTGGTACAGGACACCGTCGAGATCCCGGTGCAGGTCAAGGGTAAGGTCCGCTCGCGGATCACCGTGGGCGCCGACGCCTCCGACGAGGCCCTCGAGGCCGCCGCCCTGGCGGACCCGAGGATCGCCGAGCTGCTCGACGGCGCGCCGCGCAAGGTGATCGTCGTCTCCGGCAAGCTCGTCAACATCGTTCCGTAACAGAGGAGTCCGGGCATGAGTTCTCTCGCCGAGCAACTCATGGCCGGCCCTCGCGGTCGGCAGGTGTGCGTGGAGACGCCGTCCTTCACGGATCCTGCCCTTACCCGAGCACGATTCGAGCTGCGTCATCACCTGGACCCGGGGCCGACCGTCCGGCTCCGGATCGGCGACGGGGACGATGAGCCGATCGATGTGAGTGCGGAGATGATCGCGCTGAAAGAGGCTTTGGCGTCGGTCTGCGACGTCGAGGAGCATTTTGTGCACCTCGCACTCGAGACTGCGGTCGAGCAGGCCATGTACTGGCAGGAACCCGAAGGCGCGCAAATTCTGGCGGCGAGACCGGAGATCGCGCCCGAGATCAATGGAATCGCCGATCTCATCGCGAAGTCTCCGATCGCACAGTGGTGGACGGATCCGATGGCTGCGGATCAGTTCCAGGTGCGCAGGGAGGGCTGGCGCGAAGGAGCTCGGCTGCCAGCGGGATCCGTCCTCACGACGTGGGCCGAGGACACCAGATCCGAGGAGGCACGGGCGGCGGTGGAACGCCCGAGCGATCCGCGTGCGGCCTACAGCGCGATCTGGTGGTCCTGTCCGCCGCACCAGCTGATTCAGACGTGTTCGGCGCAGGCGTGCGTCCCCACCGGTCTGTACCTGGTGGAGGACGGGCTAGGCGAGACTCGGGCGACGGTGCACGGCGTCAGTGGCGCCGGCCGGGTACTCGAGATCGATTCCGCAGCGGTGTGGGCGGATCTCTGTCGTGAGTATCCGCTGGAGGTGACCGCCTCGAAGCGCCACGACTGGTACCGCACCACCGGCCTCGCGGACACCCGCTGGGTCATGCCGGACTGGGCGTCGGTGGCGCAGGTGTACGACGCGGCGCACCTGCAGGTCGGGGCGTATCTGGCGGCGAGCGGCACCGCGATCGAGGTGGAGCCGGGGGTGCACTCGGTGATCGCGGGGTGGGCGCCGGGCGACACCTTCTGGCTCACGGATGTCGTCGAAGTGGAACCTCGCGGCCGGATCTTCGTCAAGGATCGGGACGACGATCTGTGGCACGCGGAGGAGGAGAACCCGTGATCGGATCCGTGGCGGACCTCGCGACCGAGGAGCGGCGCAGTCTGCTCGAACTCGTGGAGGGCTTCACGGAAGCGCAGTGGAGTGCGCCCAGCCTGTGTCCGGGGTGGAGCGTCCGGGACGTGGTGCTGCACCACATCAGCTACGACCTGCTCGCAGGGCGGGAGACGCTGCAGCGCATGGTCACCGGCCGCGCGCATCCTGGCAGTTCTTCGAACGATGCACGCCTCGCGGAGCTCGCCGGGCTCACCACCGGCGACGTCGTGTCCGCCCTCCGCGCACACCAGCGGCCCACGGGACTGACCTCCGGCTTCGGGTGCCGTATCTCCTTGCTGGACGGCATGATCCACCAGCAGGACGTCCGCCGACCGCTGAACCTGCCGCGGACGATCCCCGGGGAGCGCATCCGGCCGGCGCTGAACTTCGCACTCTGGGCGCCGCCGGTGCGGGGCGCGCTCCGGGGCAGGGGAGTGCGCCTCGTCGCCGACGACCTCGACTGGTCCTTCGGCCGCGGGCCCGAGGTCCGCGGCACGGCCGAGGCGCTGCTGCTCGCTATGGGCGGCCGCACCGTCGTCCTGGAGGAGTTGACCGGGCCGGGCCTGGGTCGATTCACCCGAAACCTGGGAGCCCTCGGTACGCGCTGAGCCCGCCCCGTGCGGACGTGCCCCTGCACGGAGCCGACGGCCCCGATGTGCTGACCCGCCGTGCGCTCCGCCGGCGCGGCTGAACAGTCGCCGAATGTCACCTCGGGTCATGCCACGACAGCGAGCTGGCACGGCGGATCCTCGCGCCAATGGTTGTCGGCGTCGTGGTCGGAGAGCAGGTCCTCCAGCAGCGGAGGGCCATTCGGCCCGTCCAGCATCGCGGCGATGTCGTCGTGGATGGTGCCCACGAAGTCACGGTAGAGGGCGCGTTCGTCCTGCGCGCGCCACTCGTCGGCGTACTGCTGGTGCCGTTGGCGGTGGTGTTCCTGCGCCAGCCGGTAGAGCTCCTCCGCGTGGTGCGAGTGGTTCACGCGGTACTCGCCGGTGGGATCGCCGGTGCGGCGCCACCCGGTGCGGCCGGCGTACTCGTCGCCCTCGGGCAGCGTGACGGTCTCGAATCCGCGGCGCACCTCGTCGTCACTGGGGACCACCTTGCCGTGGTGGGCATCGCAGGCCAGGGTCAGCACCGTGACGTCGGTGGCGCCCCCGTCGCGCCACTCGGTCTTGTGGTGCACCTGGCAGCGGGTGGCCGGCGCATCGCACCGTGGTGCGCTGCAGCCCTTCTCGGATCCGTAGAGGGCGATGCGCTGGTCCGCGGACGCCAGGCGCTTCTCGCGGCCGAGGTACAGCGGGCGCGACGCGACATCCAGCAGCAGAACGTACTTGGGGTTGGCGCCCATCATCCGAAGCGCGTCCTCGACGGGTAGCCGACCACCGGTGGCGGTGGTGGCGATGCCGGTCTCGGACTCGAGCTGATCGATCCCCAGGGTGATGATCGGGACGCACGGCATCCCGCGGTGCTGCCCGAGCGCACCCGAGCCGATCACGATCCGGAGTGCCGCGACGAACGCGTCGTGGTTGCGTTGCACGGCGCTTCGTCGATCCCGCTTCGCCGCTTCGGCGACGGCCTCTGCATCGTCGATGTCGACGGGGTGCTCCGCGTCCGCCGGGTTGTTCACGCCGGGGCGGGCGAGCTTCTCCAGCATCGTGTCCATCAGCGCGCGGGCCTCCGGTGAGAGCACCCCGCCGAGCGCTGACATGAGGTCGTCGCCTTGCTTGCCGACGGTCAACTCGCGCTTGCGGGCGACGTCCTCCGCGGAGGGTTCGGCACCGTCGGGGTCGAGGAGCTCGTACGCACGCCGGCCGAGGAGTACGACGTCCTCCGGCGTGCACCCGCCGACGGCGGCGGTGACCAGCATGTCCTCCAGATCGTGCAGGTCGGGATGGGAGAGCTTGGGGGAGCAGGTGTCGAAGGCCTTCTCGATCGCCAGGGCGTGCCGTTCGGACAGCGTGCCCGCGCGCTGGGCGGCGGCGACGAGGGGCAGGCGCGGCTCGGGAGCGTGCCCGCGTTCCTGCCGCGGCGCGCGCGAACGGGCGCCGCGGATCCGGTCCCGTGCCTCGACGCCCGCCAGGCGCAGCTGATCGACCAGGAGTTCCTTGGCGCCCGTGTAGCCGAGCTGGGCCGGCAGGTCCTGCTCGATGGCCACCTCGGTGAGCCAGTGCTGGCTGCTGGGGACCGTGCGCGCGGCGCGCTCGAGGCGCCGGAGGCTGCCGAGGACCTCCTGCGAGGACAGCATGACGGGGTTCATCGCGGCCAAGCGGTCGGCGGCCTGTTCGAAGGAGGCGAGCGCATCGAGATAGTCAGCCGCAGTGCCGGAATCGATCATGAGCCGCCTCCCTTCGCTACTGCAATTCTACGCTCGTGTGCGAGAGAGGGCAATAGTCTCGAACATGTTTCCGGCGGGGCAGCGATGCCTTAGCCTGGAGTCCTCGGATGAGGGGAGCGCCGGATGCGCCTGATCGACGATGCGGAGCGCCGCGCTCGCATGGCCCGCCGCCACGCCCTCGCGCCGCAGCATCGCACCGATTCCGTGCTGGACGCGGTGCGCGCCGTCGGCGTCCTGCACGCCACGGAGCCGGCGACGCCGTACCTGTCGGTGCACGCGCGGATGCACGACTTCGCCCGTGACGAGTACGAGCGCGAACTCTGGGAGGAGCGCTCGCTCGTCAAGCAGCTCGCCATGCGCCGCACCATGTTCGTCTTCCCGCGCGATCTGTACGGCCCCGCGCTGAGCGGCCCGTCGGACCGCGTCGCGGCCCAGGAGCACGCGAAGATCGCCAAGGACGCGGTCCGCGGCGGCATCGCCGACGACGGCGAGGCCTGGCTCGCACAGGCGCGCGCCGCGGTCCTCGACGCCCTCCGCGGCTGCGAGCTCAGCGCCGTGCGGCTTCGCGAGCAGGTGCCCGAGCTCGACGGCAAGGTGATGATGTCGGAGGGCAAGAAGTACGGCGGCGAGATGCACTTGGCGCCCAGGGTTCTCACCTGGCTCGGCGCGGCGGGGGCGCTGGTGCGTGGGCACAACGAGAGCCACTGGCGGGTGAACCGGAACCAGTGGTCCCGCGCCGACGAGTGGCTCGGCGGGCCGGCCGAGCGCATCGATCCGGCGGAGGCCTACGCGATTCTGGTACGCGAGTACCTGCGTGCCTTCGGCCCGGTCACGGAGACGGACGTGGTGTGGTGGTTCGGCGCCACCAAGACGGCGATCCGCGCCGCGCTCGCCGAGATCGGCGCGGTCCACGTGCGATTGGAGCGCGACGGCACCGGCTGGGTGCTGCCGGAGGACGTGGATCCCGTGGCGCCGGTGGAGCCGTGGGCCGCGCTCCTGCCCGCACTGGATCCCACGCCGATGGGCTGGAAGGAGCGCGCCTTCTATCTCGATCCCGGGTTCGCCGCCGCGATCTACGACAGCGCCGGCAACGCGGGCACAACGGCGTGGTGGGAAGGCCGCGTCGTCGGGGCCTACGTCCAGGACGACGAGGGCGCCGTCGGGCTGGTCCTCGCGCCCGGCACGCCCCGCGCGGCGCGGAAGGCCCTCGACGCGGAGGCCGCTCGGCTGCAGGACTGGCTGGCGGGGGAGCGGGTGAACTCGCTCTACAAGTCCCCGATCACGCTGCCCGCGTACCGGTCCTGATCAGCAGGCGACGCCTGATCAGCGCACGACGGCGATCGCCAGGCCGTCCCAGCCCTTGATCCCGACGGTCTGCAGCGCGGTGGCGTCCAGCCGCGGGTCGGAGCCGAGGCGCTCGAGGGCGCCGCGGATGCCGTCGGCGTCCGGCCCCTCGTCCTGCAGGCGACGCACCACGTTGTCGAGAACGATGACGGTGCCCGGAACACTCAGCCGCAGAGCCCAATCCAGGTAGGCGCGGTTGTTGGCCTTGTCGGCGTCGATGAAGACGAGATCGAACGGGCCCTCGAGGAAGGGCAGGGTGTCGAGCGCGGCACCGACCTTGATGTCGACGCGGTCGCCCAGCCCGGTCTCGTCGAGGCTGGCCCGCGCGACCGCGGCGTGCTCGGGCGAGAACTCCAGGGTGACGACCGACCCCGACGGCACGACGGCCCGGGCCAGCCAGGCGGTGCTGTAGCCGCCGAGGGTGCCGATCTCGAGGATCCGGTCGGCGCGCGCGATGGACGCGAGCAGGTAGAGGAACTTGCCCTGCGTCGCGGAGACGGCGATGTCCGGCAGGCCGCCCGCGGCCTGCGCGGCGCGGATCGGTTCGAACGCGGCCGCGTCGACGGCGACCGTCCGCTCGAGGTAGTCGTCCGTCTCGGCCCAGGACTCGCTGCTCACCGTCCCGACCCTACGCCCATCGGCGAACCCCGGCCACGGGGATCAGCGGGGCCGGAGCACGATCTCCGTGGGGTGCGCGTCGCCGGGGGTCGCGATCGCCTGAACGACGGCGCGGGCGACGCTCTCCGGGCGGAGCAGGCCCTCGGTCGCGTACTCGCGCCCCTCGGCGGCGAAGATGCCCTGCTGCATCTCCGTGTCGATCCGCCCGGGGAAGACGCTGGTCACGCGCAGCGCGGGCTCCTCCGCGCGGAGCGCCTCGGCGAAGGAGGTGAGTCCGAACTTGCTGGCCGCGTAGGCCGACCAGCCGGGGTTGGCGCGCTTGCCGGCGCCCGAGTTGATCAGCACGACGTGGCCGCCGGCGGCGCGGAGGGCCGGCAGCAGGGCGCGGGTGAGCTCGACGACCGCGAGCAGGTTGACCTCGAACATCTCCCGCCAGTCGGCGGCGGACGTGTCCTCGATCCGCCCGATGCGGCCGACGCCGGCGTTGTGCACGAGCACGTCGAGCCGGTCGATCGGTGCGACGAGTTCCCGGACCGCGGAATGATCGGTGAGGTCGGCCGGAAACGCTGCGGCATCGTCGAACTCGGCGACGAGGCCGTCCAGCGCGGGGGAGGGGCGGCCGCCGAGCAGGAGCCGGTGCGTGCCGCCGAGCCCGCGCGCGATGTGCGCGCCGAGCCCGCGGGAGGCGCCGGTGACGAGGGCGAGGGGGCGGGCGTCGTCGGTCATGCGGTCACGCTACCGAAGGCCCCGGGTACGGGAGAACCCCGGTCGAATCCTGGGGATCCGCCGGGGTTCTCGGGTCTGGGACGAGCGCTCAGAACTCCGCGTCGCCGACGAGGGCGGCCTCGGCCGGGACCTCGTGGGAGTCGGCGTCCTTGCCGCGCACCTGGGTCAGGACCACGGCGGCCACGACGCAGGCGATCGCGCCGATGTAGAACGGGGCGGCGGGGCTGCCGAACCAGTTCGCGAAGTGCGCCACGAAGGTCGCGGCGAGGGCGCCGCCGGCCCAGCGCAGGAAGTTGTAGCCGGCGCTGGCGACGGGGCGGGGCGCGTCGGCGATCGACATCGCGGTGCCCGTGAACAGGGTGTTCAGCACGCCCGACGGGATGCCGGACAGCACGACGACGGTGACGACCACCGCGACGTTCTCGTGGCCGATGGCGGCGACCACCAGCAGCACGCCGTAGACCAGCACGGCCACGATGGAGCCGGTGCGCTCGCCGAGGGCGGCGGCGACCTTCGGCGCGAGCCACACGCCGCTCACGGCGACCAGCAGGCCCCAGCCGACGAACACGGCGCCGACGAAGTACGCGCTCTGGTGCAGCACGAACGGCGACCAGGCGAGGATGGTGAAGAAGGCGGCGGTGTAGAACGCGGAGCCGAGTCCGGTGAGGAACAGGCCGCGCTGGCGCAGCGCCTTGAGCGGGGCCAGCGGCGAGACGGTGCCCTCACGCTGCCGCTTCTCCTTCGCCTCGGCCGCATCGGGCTTCAGCATCGTCGCGCACAGCACGGCGCCGATCAGCATGAGGACGGCGGTGCCGGCGAACGGTCCGCGCCAGGAGACGCCGCCGAGGACGGCGCCGAGCAGCGGCCCGACGGCCAGGCCCACGCCGAGCGCGGCCTCGTAGAGCAGGATCGCGCCCTGCTGGCCGCCGGTGGCGGCGGCGACGATCACGGCCAGGGCGGTCGCGATGAACAGCGCGTTGCCGAGGCCCCAGATGGCGCGCCACGCGACGAGGGCGCCGATCGAATTCGCCAGGGCGCAGGCCCCGGCGGCGATCACGATGAGCAGCAGGCCCGCGATGACGGTGCGCTTCGCGCCGAACATCGAGGTGAACCAGCCGATGAACAGCATGGCGACCACCTGGACGCCGAGGTAGGACGAGAACAGCAGGGTGGTCTGGCTGGGCGTCGCGTGCAGGGAGTCGGCGATGGACACCAGGATCGGATCGACGAGGCCGATGCCCATGAAGGCGATCACCGCGGCGAAGGCCGTGACCCACACCGCCTTGGGCTGATGGGACAGGGTGTCGCGCAGGCTGGGGTGCGCGTGCTCTGTCTGGGTGTGTTCGGCGGTGGTCGTCATCGCAGCTCCTCTCGGGTTACTACGAAATTCTAACTATTACCCTGTGTTAAGGACAAGTCGGTGTGATCGATTCCTCAGTCGCCGTCGCGGTAGCGGTCGATGAGCTTGTTGAGCGCGGGCACCGCCAGGTCCAGGTTCCGGCGGTCCTCGTCCGTCAGCTCGTGCAGATGCTCGGCGAGGACCGCGTTGCGCGCCGCGATGAGCTCGGAGGTGAGCTGCTCGCCGTGCTCGGAGAGCTGCACCACGACCGCGCGCCCGTCGTCCGGGTCGGGGGTGCGCTGCGCCAGCCCCAGGCGCTCGAGCCCGTCGACGGCGCTCGTCGCGGAGGGCAGCCGGATCCGCAGGAACCGCGCCAGCTCACCCATCCGCACGGGGCCGAGCCGCAGCAGGCTCTGCAGCGCGGACTGCTGCGCCGGGGTGAGATCCGGTCCCGGCGTGTTGCGCCGCATGAGGAAGTGGAGCTGCAGCAAGGGGGATCGCAGTCGCGCGGCGAGGTCGTCCACCTCGGCGTCGGAGGGCGGGGTCGACGGTGCGCCGGGCGCATCGGACACGGAATTCATGCCCCGATACTAGGCACAAATCCGACGGTGCCGGGCCGCCCGTGGGCGAGCCCGGCACCGTCGGACCGGAGGAGCGAGGGGTTACGACCCGATGTTCCCCGACTTCTTCCACACCGCGACCACCGACGGACGGGGCTGGCTGGAGCCGCCGTCGGGCCAGTGCGAGGTGGGCTTGTCGGCGGTGGCGTCGTCCGTCTCGCCCGGGTGCTGCACGGCGACGAGCACGCGGTTGTCGCGCACGACGGGGCCGCAGGTCTCGGCGCCGAAGGGCACCGTGAGGAACTGCTTGGTCAGGCCACGGTCCTTGCCCTCCAGGACGACACCGAACAGGCCGTCGTTGCTGTCGAAGGTGGCGTTGGTGCCGTCCGTCGAGATCCACAGGTTGCCGTGGGAGTCGAAGGTGACGTTGTCGGGGCAGCTGATCCGCGAGACCTTGGTCTTGTCGAAGCCGCCGTAGTAGGTGTCGGCGGCGGCGGGGTCACCGCACACCAGCAGCAGGTCCCAGGAGAACTCGGTGCCTGTGTGGTTGTCGGTGATCTCGAGCAGCTGGCCGCTCTTGTTCTTCACGCGCGGGTTCGGCGTGTCGATACCGGCCTTGCCCTCGGTGCCGCGGTCGCTGTTGTTGGTCAGCGCGCAGTAGATCTTGCCGGTCTTGGGGTTCGGCTCGATGTCCTCGGGGCGGTCCATCTTGGTGGCGCCCACCTTGTCGCCCGCGACGCGGGTCCACAGCGCCACGTTCTCGGCCGGCATCCCGTCGACGTGCGACTCGGCGCTCCCGTCGGCCTTGGTGGTGAGCAGCGGGATCCACTTGCCGGTGCCCTTGTAGCCGCCCTCGGGGACCTTGCCGTTCTCCACCTGCCGGCCCTCGAACTTGGCGACGTACAGCGTGCCCTCGTCGAGGATCCGCATGTTCGACTCCATGGCCGCGGCGCCCTTGCCCGGCTGGATCTTCCGCGAGCTGACGAACTTGTAGATGTACTCGAACTTCGAGTCGTCGCCGCAGTAGGTGACGACCTCGCCGGTGGGCGTGACGTAGATGTTGCCGCCCTCGCGCTTCATCCGGCCCACGGCCGAGTGCTTGATCGGCGTCGACTTCGGGTCGTGCGGGTTGACCTCCACGAGGTAGCCGAAGCGGTTGATCTCGTTGGGCTCCTTGGACAGATCGAACCGGTCCTCGTACTTCATCCAGTGGTGGGCGTCCTCGTCCTTGCCCACGCCGTAGCGCTTCCAGCCCTCCTTGAGGCCGTCCAGCGGCGGCTTGTCGGTGCCGGAGAAGTAGTTGGTGTAGTTCTCCTCGCCGGAGATCATGGTGCCCCACGGCGTGATGCCGCCCGAGCAGTTCGCGATGGTGCCCAGCACGCGGGTGCCAGTGGGGTCCGCGGCGGTGCGGGTGAAGAAGGTGCCCGCGGCGGGGCCGCGCAGCTCGAACTCCGTCGACGCGGTGATGCGCCGGTTGTACTCGCCCAGAACGGGAGTCAGCTTGCCCGAGCCGGGCTCGCCCTTGACCTCGACCACGGTGATGCCGTGCGCGGCCATCTCGACCCGCACCTGGTTCTCGGTGGGATCGCCCTCCTTGTAGCCCTTGAACATCGCGGTGCCGGTCGTGTACTCCTGGTTGCACACCATGAGGAAGGTGTCCGGCTTGCCGTCCACGGCGATGAGATCCGTGAAGTCGTTGTTGAAGCCGAACTGCTGCGCCTGCGCCTCGGGGGTCTGGTTGTCGAAGTCGAACTGCGGCGCGCCCGGGACCACCGGATCGCCCCAGCGGATGACGACGGCCTGCTCATAGCCCTCGGGCACCGTCACGGCGTCGGCCTTGTTCGGGGTGATGGCGTTGAAGTTCAGGCCGGGGGCGTTCACGTTCTCCGACGGTGCGCCGTTCCCCGCGGCCGCGCTGGAAGAGGCACCCGCGCCGGTGGAACCGTTGTCGCCGCACGCCGCGAGGACGGTGACCGCGCCCGCGCCCAGCGCCGCCACGCCCGCGCCGCGCAGCACGGTGCGCCGGGTGATGTCGCCGAAGTACTCGTTGTCCGACTGGTTGTCGTGCTCGCGGAAGCACTGGTTGCCGCACTTGTACTTGCAGGTCGTGTGCGAGCGGGCCGACTTACCGTCGTGATCGGTGAGCAGGCGCAGGTTGGGCAGGCGCATGGGGTCTCCCTGGGGCTGAGGGCTGAGCGGGATCTGTCTGGCTGAATCCCGGTCAATGTGTCAGGGCGACGTGAGCGTCAGGGAAAGTCGCGGTAACGGAAGCCCAAAGTACATTTAGGTACCCATAGGAAATAGCCCGAGCGAGTCGGCGCCGAACCCTCGGCGGTCAGTGGCCGCCGGCGGTGAGGTGGCGGTCCGCGAAGGCGTCCAGGGCGGCCTCGGTGCCCTCGTAGGGCTCGCCGTCGCGGGGCCAGTGCAGGATCACGTCGGTGAAGCCGAGCTCCGCGGCGCGGCCCACGGCGTCGTCGGCGGCGCCGGGTGAGCTCAGGGAGTACGTGCCGCCGGAGTCGATCGACAGGTAGCGGTCGACGGTGCCCCGGTCGCGCCCCGCCGCGTCCAGCGCATCGTCGAGCCGCTTCGACAGCCCGGCGACGCGGGACCACCAGGCGTCGCCGCCGTCACCGTCGGGCCCGGTGGTGACCCAGCCCTGCCCCTGCTCGGCCACGAGGCGCAGCCCCTTCGGGCCGTTCGCCGCGAGCACGAAGGGCATGCGCGGCGCCTGCGCGGGTTCCCCGACCATGCGCGCATCGACGGCGCGGTACAGCGGACCGTCGAAGGAGACGGGGCCCTCCTGCTCGAACCGGAGCAGCACGTCGAGGTCCCGGGTGAACTCGACGAAGCGGTCGTGCCGCTCGCGCGGGGTGAGCTCGGGCTGTCCGAGGACGAAGGCGTCGAATCCGGTGCCGCCGGAGCCGATCCCCAGCAGCAGGCGGCCGCCGGCGATCTCGTCGACGCCGGCCAGGTCCTTCGCGAACGGGACGGGGTGGCGGAAGTTGGGGGAGGTGACGAAGGTGCCCAGCCGGATCCGCTCCGTCGCGGTCGCCGCCGCGGTGAGCAGCGGGACCGTCGCGCCCCAGGGCTGATCGGCGAGCGTGCGCCACGACAGGTGGTCGTAGGTCCACGCGTGATCGAAGCCCAGCGCCTCCGCCTTGCGCCAGCGCCGACGCGCCTCGGGCCACGGGTACTGGGGCAGGATCACCACTCCGAATCGCACGCTTCCACCCTACGACTCGTGACCGTTACACACGACCTCGCGCGTTCGAGTCGTGCGATCGCGTGCAGGGACCTAGTGTTTTCACGTTCGGCCGAACCGGCCACGTCCTTGAGAAGGGATACATCCATGTCCACACCGGTACCCGCCGCGCCGAAATCCGGCGTCCGCGAGTTCACGACCCGCGCCGTCATCCTCGGCGGCATCATCACGCTCGTCTTCACCGCGGCCAACGCCTACCTGGGCCTGAAGGTCGGCCTGACCTTCGCCACGTCGATCCCGGCGGCCGTGATCTCGATGGCGCTGCTGCGCTACTTCGCGAACCACTCCATCGTCGAGAACAACATCGTCCAGACGATCGCCTCGGCCGCGGGCACCCTCTCGGCCATCGTCTTCATCCTCCCCGGCCTCGTGATGATCGGGTGGTGGGCGAACTTCCCGTACTGGACCACCACGCTGGTCTGCCTGATCGGCGGCGTCCTGGGCGTCATGTACTCGATCCCGCTGCGGAGGGCCCTGGTCACGGGCTCGGACCTGCCCTTCCCCGAGGGCGTCGCGGCGGCCGAGGTGCTCAAGGTCGGCGACACCGCGGAGGGCGCGAACGAGAACAAGCGCGGTCTGATGGTCATCGTCGTCGGCTCGCTGGCGGCCGCGGGCTACGCGCTGCTGGCCAAGATGAAGATCGTCGCCGAGGGTCTGTCGACCACGCTGCGGATCGGCAACGGCGGCACCCTGTTCGTGCCGGGCCTGTCCTTCGCGCTCATCGGCGTCGGCCACCTGGTCGGCGTGACCGTCGGCTTCGCGATGATCGTCGGCCTCGTCATCTCCTACTTCGTGCTGCTGCCGATGTGGACCGCGGGCGATCTCCCGGACACGGGCAGCATCACCAAGGTCATCTCGACCGCGTTCAGCACCGAGGTCCGCCTCATCGGCGCCGGCGCGATCGCCATCGCCGCCGTGTGGACCCTGATCAAGATCCTCGGCCCGGTGCTGCGCGGCATCGCCGATTCGATCGCGTCCTCCCGCAAGCGCCGCGAGGGCGAGCTCGTCGACATCACCGAGCGCGACATGCCCTTCCCGTACGTGGCGGGCATCGTGATCGCCTCCCTCGTGCCGATCGGTGTGCTGCTGTGGACCTTCACCAGCGGCACCGCGCTCGAGGGCCAGGCCGGCGGCATCATCACCCTGAGCATCGTCTACATCCTGGTCCTCGGCCTCGTGGTCGCGTCCGTGTGCGGCTACATGGCCGGCCTCATCGGCGCGTCCAACAGCCCCGTCTCCGGCGTCGGCATCCTCGTCGTGCTGTCCGCGGCGTTGCTGATCCGCGCGGTCTGGGGCCCGTCGGAGGGCGACACCGCGAACGCGTTGGTCGCGTACACGCTGTTCACCGCGGCGATCATCTTCAGCATCGCCACCATCTCCAACGACAACCTGCAGGACCTCAAGACGGGTCAGCTCGTCGGCGCGACGCCGTGGAAGCAGCAGGTGGCGCTCGTGATCGGCGTGGCCTTCGGCTCCGCGATCATCCCGCCGGTGCTCGACCTGCTGCAGGAGGGCTTCGGCTTCGTCGGTGCACCGGGCGCGGGCGAGAGCGCCCTCGCGGCGCCGCAGGCCTCGCTGCTGTCGAGCCTGTCGAAGGGCGTCTTCGGCGGCGATCTCGACTGGGGCCTCATCGGCCTCGGCGCGATCATCGGCGCCGTCGTCATCCTCATCGACGAGGTGCTGTCCCGGACCTCGAAGTTCCGCCTGCCGCCGCTGGCCGTGGGCATGGGCATGTACCTGCCGATGAGCGTGACGCTGATGATCCCCGTCGGCGCCCTGCTGGGCTACTTCTACAACCGCTGGGCGGACGGCTCCGCGACCGGTGAGGCCGCCGAGGGGCGCAAGCGCCTGGGCACGCTGCTGGCGACCGGCCTCATCGTGGGCGAGTCGCTGTTCGGCGTGATCTACGCGGGCATCGTCGTCGCCACCGACAAGGACGAGCCGCTGGCGCTGCCGTTCATCGGCGAGGGCTGGCTGCACTGGGGCGAGGCGCTGGGCGTCGTGCTGTTCGCGGCGATCTGCGTCGCGCTGTACGCCCGCACCAAGAAGGTCGCCGCGGAACCCGTGTAGTCCTAGCGGTTCCGGCGTGTGTGGGATCGTGTCCGCCGAGCGGGCACGATCCCACGCTCGTTCTCAGCCGAGGAAGGGCGCGAGCTGCGGGATCGCGTCCCGGGGGGTCTTGGCGTTGATGCACTCGCCGATCGCCTGCAGCTTCCACTCCCCGCCCTGACGGGCGATCGTGCACATGACGATCCCCGTGTACGGCATGCCGCCGGCCAGCGCGAACCGCGCCAGCTCGACGCCGGTGGTCGAATCCACGAGCCGGCAGTAGGCGTTGTCCACCTGGTCGAAGCGCTGCCCCTGGTACGAGCTCACGATGAACACCAGCGACGTGACCTGCGGCGTCACCGCGGGCAGGTCCACGTTGACCACCTCGTCGTCGCCGTCGCCCGCGCCGGTGAGGTTGTCGCCCAGGTGCTGGATCGAGCCGTCCTTCGACTTCAACTGGCCGAAGTAGACCACGTCCACCGGCTGCTGCCCGGCGAAGAGCACCACCGAGGCGTCCAGGTCGATGTCCTTGGCCTTCGAGCCGAACAGGCCCTGCTTGCGCACCGGGTCCCAGCCGAGGCCCATCGCGATCCGCGTCAGCTGGACGCCGCCGTCCTTGCGCAGCACCACCTTCTGGCCCTTGGTGAGGTCCACGCGCTTGTTCTTGGTCAGGCTGATCTCGCCCGACCCGGCCGCCGGCTGCTGGCCCGCGAGCTGCGCCGTCGGCGTGAAGGGCGGCTGCGGGGCCGGGTTCTGCTGCGGCGCGGGGGTGCTGAAGTAGTCGATCGGGGCGCTGCCCGCCGGGGCCGACGGTGCCGTCCCGCTCGCGAAGTAGTCGATCGGCTGGCCGGATGCCGCGGGCGGCTGGCTCTGCGCCGGCGGGGCCGGGTTCGACGGTGCCTGCGGCGCGGGGGCGGGGGGTGCTGAGGCGGCGGGCGCCGATGTCGGTGCGGCGGCGGGCGGTGCGGCGGGGGCGTCGTCGACGCTGACGCCGTGATCGCGCACGAGATCGGCGAAGCCGCCCGCGTAGCCCTGGCCCACGGCCCGCACCTTCCAGTCGGCGCCGCGCCGGTAGATCTCCACCGCGATCACCACGGACTCGCTGCTCAGGCCGTCGATCGGGTACTCGTACAGCGGGGCGCCCGCACCGTCGGCGACCCGGGCGACGGGCGCCCCGAACCGCCCGAAGGACGAGGAGGCGTCGTCGAGGGTGATGGCGACGCGCACCTGCGCGATGTCGGCGGGGAGGCCGGCGCCGTCGATGCGGAGAGCTCCGTTCGCCAGACTCACGCCGGGGCCGGTGGGCTGGTTGAAGAAGACGAAGTCGGCGTCGGACCGGACCTTCCCGGACTCGGTCACGAGCAGGGCGGAGACGTCGGCGGGGGCGGGGACGTCGACGGTGACGGAGACCGGCCCGGCGGGCAGCGGCCCGTTCTGGCCCTTGGACAGTGCGGTCATCGGATCTCCTTGATCGGATCGGGGACGGGGTCTGCGGTGGCGGCGAGCCACTCGACGATCTCGGCGCCGGCCGCGATGCCGGCGCCCTCGGTGAGCGTGAGGTGCGGGAGCGCGAAGCCCAGCTCCTCGAGTTCGCCGTGCCGCGGGCGGATCGCCGCGTCGGCCGCCTCCAGCAGGTCGGCGTCGAGGGCGCCGTCGCCGGCCGCGAGCCAGGGCGCGCCCGGCTCGAGCGCGCCGGCCTCCTCGAGGCGCCGCCGGACCTCCAGGGCGGCACGGGACTTGGTCACGGGCTCGGGGATCGTGTAGAGCTTGCGGCCCTGCTGCGAGATGCTCCAGCCGAGCGGGGCGCAGTACGCGCGCCACTCGTCGACCACCTCGGCGGGGACGCGCACCTCGGAGACCACGTACGCGAACAGGCCCGGCACCAGGCGCAGGCGCGCGCCCCACTCCGGGGCGAGGCGGGTCTCCAGCTGCGCCGCGATGCGGTCGAGGTCCGCGGGCAGCGCGGCGAGTAGGCCGCGGATGTGGGTCTGCCACTGCGGGTCCGGCGCACCGTCGACGAGGATCTCGCCGCCGTTGGAGCAGATGGCGAAGCGGAAGGGCGCGCCGGGGAGCTGCACCCGGAGGTACTGCTCGGGGGTGCGGGTGGTGGTGGGCACCACCGGCGTCGCGGCGGCGAGCGCGGCGAGGCCCGCGTGCGCGGCCGGCGCCATGTACGACAGCGGCGCGTCGCGGTAGATCTCCACGCAGACCGGGTCGGAGGTGGCGAAGGCCGGGCCGGCGGCGGCCTCCGAGAAGATGAGCGTGCGGTCGAGGTCGCTGGTGACGAAGGCGGTCACGAGTCCTCCTTGATGAGGCCGATGCACGCGTAGGCCAGGCCGGGCACGATCTCCACCGGCACGTCGCGCTCCGCGGCGAGGCGGCGGATGTGCAGGTGATCGGGATCGTCGGGGTCGCGCAGCAGCACCCGCCACGGGACCCGGCGCAGCAGCACCCGGGTGGTCTCGCCGATCCCCGGCTTCACCAGGTTGGCGGTCGTGACGCCGTACTCCGCGCACACCCGCTCCACGGTCGCCCAGCCGGACCAATCGGGCTCCCGCGCAGCGGGATCCGCGGCGAGCCGGGCGGCCTCGGCGCGCGCGGCCGGGGCGGCGCCGTCGAAGGCGTCCGTCACGGTGTCGAGCAGCACGCTGGAGACGTCGTACGGCGCGAGCTCGGCGTAGAACTTGGCGCCGTGGAAGTCCGCCGGCCCGATCAGGTCGGCGTTGAGCACGGTGCGCGAGACCAGGCCGGAGACCGTGGAATTGAGACACGCGGAGGCGATGAGGAAGTCGTCGCGGGTACCGAAGGTGCGCACGCAGTGACCGGGGTCGGCGAGCACCGCGAGGTCCGGGTCCAGCCGGGCGCCGGTGGCGGCGGCGTACTCGTCGAGGGCCGCCGCGAGCTCGCGGGTGATGGCCCCCTTGCCGGTCCACCCGTCGACGAAGACGATCGACGCCGGATCATGATGGGCGACCAGGTGATCGAGCGCCACGTGATCGATTCCGCGGCCGCGCACGATCGACACGGCGTAGTGCGGCAGGTCCAGCCTGTGGAAACGCTGCGCCCAGCGCCGCATGAGGATCCCGATCGGCGTGCCCGCGCGGGCGAGCGAGACCAGGACCAGGTCGCGGCCGCGCTCGGCCAGCAGGAGCTCCGTCACCGTGCCCACGGCCTCGGCGAGGCGCGGCGCGGAGGCGGCGAGCGCCGCGTCGAAGAGCTCCCGGTACTCGGCGCTCGGCTGGTACTCGATGGGCAGCGATTCGGCGTAGTGCGCCTCGCCCGACTGGATCCGCCGTTCCCGCTCGGCGATATCGGCCTCCAGCGCCACGTGGGAGAGGTCCTTGAGCAGCCAGGTCACCTCGTCGGGCGCGTACGAGCCGAAACCCGGTCCCCGCAGCGGCGGCGTCGCGGCGGTCATCGGGCCGCCGCCCGGGCGCGGGCCGCGGCGAGCGCGGCCTGATCCGACGCGGGCACGATCACCGCGAGCACGTCGTGCCCGGCGGCCGTCACCACGTCGAGCAGCCCGCCGGGGGCGCGCAGCCGGTCGGTGTCGGCGGGGGAGTCCGCGACGAAGACGATCCGGGCGTCCTCCTCGGGCCACGCGGCGTTGTACAGGTGCCGGCGCGTCGCCTCCTCGTCCGGCTCGGGGGAGAGGAACTCGAAGCCGCGGCGCAGCGGGTAGCCGTCCTCGTTCCGGACCAGGGCGGGGGAGCGGGTCGTGGTCTGGAAGCGCACCCGGAAACCGCTGCGGGCGAGCGACTCCGCGACGCACAGCGGCAGGTGCATCAGCTCCTCGTGGCCCACCACGATCACGGGCCGGTCGTCCAGCTCGGGCGCGATCGCGGCCGCCACCGCGGCGGCCGCCTCCTCCAGTCGCAGCTGGTCGGCGGCGAGCACGCCGTGCCGGCCCCCGTCGGGCACGTCCTGCGGCCACGCCGCGTGCACCGTCCGCGCTGTGCCCGGGTGCGGCGCGCGGGGATTCGACGGGGTCGCCGGAAGGTCCGCGACCCGCGCGGGCAGGCCGTCGGGCAGCTCGACGGTGCCGTGCGCCAGCGCGACGAAGGTGACGTCGAGCCCGGCCGCGGCGGCGACGCGCTCGTTCTCGACGACGTGCTCCGGCGCGCGCAGGTCGACCAGCGAGGCGACCACGTAGCGACGATGCGGGGCGAGACCGTGCAGCGCGCGGATGGAGTCGAGCGCGGTGGCGCCCGTGGAGATCTCGTCGTCGACGAGCACCAGCGTGTCGGCGGCGGACAGGAGGCCGGGCGAGGTGGGCTGCAGCAGGTGCGAGGTCGCGTGCGAGTGCCCCTCGGTGAACTCGCCGTGGGTGATCGCGCCGGGGCGGCGCGTGGACTGCAGGTACACCGCCGCGCCGAGGCGCGCCGCGACGCAGTGCCCCAGGCCCGTCGCCGTCTCCGCGAAGCCGAAGACCACGCAGGGCCCGTCGAGGCGCTCCGCGACCAGGTCGGCGAGGCGATCCGCCGCCGCCCGCACCGCGGCGGGGTCCGCCGGGATGTGCTTGCCGAGGACCGTCGACACCAGCAGGTGCGCGCGCCGCGGATTGCGCCGCAGGCCCGGCACGATCAGCTCGGCGAGCTCCGCGTCGCCGCGCACGTGCATGCCGAGGTCCGCGCACAGGGTGGGCGCCATTACCGTCCTTCCACCAGCGCGGTCAGCAGGTCGACGAAGCCGACCTCGGGCCGGGTCACCCCGAAGACGTCCGCGCGGATCAGTGTCTGCCGCGCCCAATTGCGGTGCGGTTTCATCTCGTTCATCTTGTTCCGGTAGCTGGAGGCCCCCACGCCGCCCGCCTCGCCGCCGACGATGTCGAGGGCGTCCTCGTACTCCTCGTGGGTCACGGCCGAGAGCGCGTGCACGGCCGCGACGTGGGAGGGGTGGATCACCGTCTTGCCGTGCAGGCCGTTCGCCCGGTCGAGCGCCGTCTCCCGCAGCAGACCGTCGAGGTCGCGGCCCACGAGCTGCTCGCGGAACCGCGCGGCGTGGTTGCGCTCGAAGGGCGTGGCGCGCAGCAGTGGCCGGAACATGCGCTCGTGGTCGGCGAAGTACTCCCACACCGGACCGGTCACGACGAAGCCGCTGCCGTCCGCCCGGCCGAGGCGATTGACGATCGCCGAGATCGTCTCGGCCACCACGTGCACGTCGTAGATCGTGAGGTCGCGGTCGCGGCGGATGCCGAACAACGCCGACATGTCGGTGGCGCCGATCCGTACCGCGAGGACCCGCTCCCGGTGCTCGCGCAGCACGTCGGAGATGCCCGCGAGCTGCTCGTCGCGCGTCTCGCGGTAGACGATCTCGGGCGTCTCGAGCACGGGCATCGCGTACAGCTGGTGCGACGGTGCGCGGTCGGCGATCGCGGCGAGGGCGGCGCCGCCCGCCGCGGCGGTGAACTTCGGGAGGACGACCCCGGTGAGGGCGCGGGCACCGTCGCCCAGGTGGTCCAGCAGCTCGGCGGTCTCAGCGGTGGTGCGCGGCCGGATGAACAGCAGCGGCAACGGATCCGCGGCGTCGGCGAGCTCCGCCAGAGCGGTGGTGGCGGCGTCGATCGCGTGCTGCACGGCATCGTCGGCGACGGCGTCCTCGAGGTCGATGACCATCGAGAGCACCCCGTCGTCCCGGCGCCGGCGGATGGTCCCGGCGAGGTCGGCGCGGGTCGCCGGCACGTACAGGGTGGCGCCGAGGGCGTGCGCGAGCTGCTCGCGCGGCGCGGAGCGGTCGAAGGGCTGCGGCGGGCGGTGGAACAGGCGCGCGCGCACCTCCTCCGGCAGCTGGTCGAAGTGATGCAGGGCGCTGCTCACGCGCGCCCCCGCATCCGGTCCACGGCGTCGGCGATCACCCGGTCGATGTCGGCCAGGGTCTGCAGGTACTGCCAGTAGTCGGGGTGCACGCGCTCGAGGTCCGCGATGGCCCGCTCGATCCGCGCGTGTTGCGCGTCGAGGACGGTGCCCCAGCGATGGACCTGCTGCTTCTGCACCGCGAGGTGCTGCGCGTCGCGGAGTGCGAAGCGGGTGCGGGCGGCGACGGCGGTGGGGTCGGCCTTGGCGGAGCGCAGCGTGCGGAGCCGCTCGCCGACGGCGTTCACCGCGGCGTCGGCGGTGTCCAGGTGGTCGCGGGCCGTGCCCACGTCCTCCAGCGCCAGGTCCGGGGTGCCCTCGCGGAGGCGGAGGGCGGCCGTTGCGAGGGCTGCCTCCGCGGCGGCGGACTCGCGCGCTGCGGTCTTGTCGTTGTCGACGAGGTCGGCGGAGCAGGCCGCGCTGAACTCGCGCAGCAGCGCCGACCGGGTGTCCGTGAGGTCGCTCGCCCGGTTCCGGACCGCTTGGAGGCGGGTGCCGGCCGCGGCAAGGGAGCGCTGGGCGTCGTCGCCGATCCGGGGCGCGGCCTCGACCGCGGCGGTGAGCTCCGCGGCCTTCTCCTGCACCGCCCGGGCGGCCGCGTCGCGCGCGACGAGGTCCGGCGCGGTGTCCAGCTGCCGGACCGCCTCGACCAGTCCGTCGGTGGCCCGGACCACGGGGCGCAGCGTGAGGTAGGGCGCCGTCGACGGTGCCGCCAGCAGGTCGGTGGCGCGCTCGGCCGCCACGCGGGCCGCCTGCTCCTGCGCCGCCGAGCTGGCGCGCGCCCCCCGCGCGACGGTCAGTGCTCGCTCGTGATCGGTGTGGAACCGGTCCAGCACGGAGACCAGGTCGGCCAGCTCGCGCGCGGTGGCGTCCCGGTCCTGCGGTGTGGGCGGGCGCGTGCCGGGCTGGCTGCCGCTGGCCCACAGGTAGCGCTCCGTGGCGCCGCCGAAGCGGTCCCGGATCGTGGGCCACTGCTGCACCGCCGACGCGGTCGGGTTCTGTGCCGACAGCGTCCGGACGTCCTCGTCCAGGGAGCTGAACCGGCGGTCCGCGTCGAGGAAGGCGCTGGTCAGCCCCGTGTCGCCGCCCGCGGGCGGGCTCGGCGGGGTCCCTGCCGGGTCCCCGCCGAACAGCCTGCGGAACGGATTCGCTGCCACGATCTCGGGGAGCTCAGGACTCGATCGTCTGCGAGGTCGACACGGTCGGGCCGTCGGCGACCAGTGCGCCGTCGCCCTCGCCGTCGCCCTCGCGGCGGTTGCGGATGATGCTGGACGCCAGCGCGGCGAGGATCAGCACCACGCCGACGAGGCCCGTGACGAGCTCGGGAACCGGCGTGTAGATCGAGAACAGCAGGATGCCGGCGAGCGCGCCGATGGCCCAGTGCGCGCCGTGCTCGAGGTACACGTACTCCGAGAGCGTGCCCTTCTCCACGAGGTACACGGTGAGCGAGCGGACGAACATCGCGCCGATGAAGCCGAGGCCCAGGGCGATGATGATCGGGTCCGCCGTGATGGCGAACGCGCCGATCACGCCGTCGAAGGAGAACGACGCGTCGAGCACCTCGAGGTAGAGGAACAGGAAGAAGCCGGCCTTACCGGTGGCCTTCGCGAGCTCGGACGGGCCGGAGCGCGCGAGCTCCGCCTCCTCCTCCATCTCCTCGACGTGGAAGAACTCGCCGAGGCCGTTGACCACGATGTACGTGACCAGGCCGAGCAGGCCCGCGATGAACACCGTCTTCGACTCGTCGACGGTGTGCGCCGCCCAGACGCCGGTGGCCAGCAGCGAGACCAGGGCCACGATGATCGAGAACCGATCGAGCTGGCCGATGCGCTGCAGCGGCTTCTCGATCCAGCTGAGCCAGGTGATCTCGCGCTCGGGATCGAAGATGAAGTCGAGGAAGAGCATGAGCAGGAACATGCCGCCGAAGCCAGCGATCTGCGGGTGTGCGGCCTCGATCAGCGTCTGGTAGCTGGCGCTGCCGTCCGGGAAGTAGTGGGCACCGTCGGCCGGCGGGTTGAGCGCCAGATCGAGGGCCTGGGCGGGGTTCAGGCCGGCGGTGATCCACACGATCGCCAGCGGGAACACCAGCCGCATGCCGAAGACCGCGATGAGGATGCCGACCGTGAGGAACATGCGCACCCAGAACTGGCTCATGCGCTGCAGGACGGTCGCGTTGATCACGGCGTTGTCGAACGAGAGGCTGACCTCGAGGATGCCCAGGATCAGGGTGAGGATCAGGGCCTCGGGGCCGCCGTAGAAGAACGCGGCCACGAGGGCGGCGATCGTGACGAAGAAGGAGAGTCCGAAGATGCGGAACACATCGGCCTTTCGACTGAAGGGGTGCGGAGCGCGAGGACCCGGCGTGCGGGGGTCCGCTCGCCGGGTCTACGCGCTGTGGCTCGAGAGGTGCAGTACTAGACGTTGACGCCGTAGTCGCGAGCGATACCCGCGAGGCCCGAGGCGTAGCCCTGGCCGACGGCCCGGAACTTCCACTCCGCGCCGTTGCGGTACAGCTCGCCGAAGACCATCGCGGTCTCCGTGGAGGCGTCCTCGGACAGGTCGTAGCGGGCGATCTCCTGGCCGTTGGCCTGGTTCACCACGCGGATGAAGGCGTTGCGGACCTGGCCGAAGGACTGGCCGCGGTTGTCGGCGTCGTAGATCGAGACCGGGAAGACGATGCCCTCGACGTTCGGCGGGATCGCGGCGAGGTTGACCTTGATGACCTCGTCGTCGCCGTCGCCCTCACCCGTGAGGTTGTCGCCGAGGTGCTCGATCGAGCCGTCCGGCGTCCGCAGGTTGTTGAAGAAGACGAAGTTCTCGGGCGAGGCGACCTTCTTGTTGGCGTCGATGCCGATGGCGCTGGCGTCGAGGTCGAAGTCGGTGCCGGTGGTGGTGCGCAGGTCCCAGCCGAGACCGACGGACACCGCGGTGAGGCCGGGGGCCTCCTTGGTGAGCGAGACGTTGCCGCCCTTGACGAGACTGACACCCATACCTGGTTCCTCCTGGTAGCACGACGACGCCGACCGCCCCCGCGTGTGATTCGAACTATACCGACGTTTCGGATACCCGATCCGGACGAAGTTCGCGAAAGGTCAGATGTTCACGCCGAAGTCGCGGGCGATTCCCGCGAGGCCCGAGGCGTAGCCCTGGCCGATGGCCCGGAACTTCCACTCGGTGCCGTGCCGGTACAGCTCGCCGAAGACCATGGCGGTCTCGGTGGAGGCGTCCTCGGACAAGTCGTAGCGGGCGATCTCCTGGCCGTTGGCCTGGTTCACCACGCGGATGTACGCGTTGCGGACCTGGCCGAAGGACTGGCCGCGGTTGTCGGCGTCGTGGATCGAGACCGGGAAGACCACCGCGTCGATCTGCGGCGGCACGCCCGCGAGGTTGACGTTGATGACCTCGTCGTCGCCGTCGCCCTCACCGGTGAGGTTGTCGCCGGTGTGCTCGATCGAGCCGTCGGGCGAACGCAGGTTGTTGTAGAAGACGAAGTGCTGATCGTCGAGCACCCGCTTGGCGGTGTCCACCGCGAGGGCGCTGGCGTCGAGGTCGAACTCGGCGCCGGTGGTGCTCCGCGCGTCCCAGCCGAGGCCGACGGCGACCGCGGTCAGGCCGGGCGCCTCCTTGCTGAGCGAGACGTTTCCACCCTTGCTGAGGCTGACTCCCATGTGATTCCTCCCGAGAAAAAGGCGACGGCGCACCGCCGCCCGCTGACGTGGTCGCGAAATTCACAGTACGCGATCTCGGGCGCGCGGCGCCGGGTTCGACGGGGCCGCCCCGATGGTGAGCGACGTGTCACTCGCTTTTCACGTCCTTCCGCGCCGATTCGCCGGATTCTTGCAACAATCGACATCGTGACGTCACTCGCACGCGGTCAGAACGCGGCCCTGTCCCAGACCTCCGTCCCGGTCTCCATCTCCGGTGTCGCCCCGGGCTCGGTGGACTTGTTCGCCATCCAGGTCACCGACGACGGACGGGTCCGCAGCGACGCCGACCTGGTCTTCTTCAACAGCCCCACGTCGCCCGAGGGGGCCGTGCGGCTGACCGGACCGGACGTCCTCACCCTCGACCTCGCGCTGGTCCCGGCGTCGATCAGCACCGTCCGGCTCGCCGTCGCGCTCGACGACAAGGTGCCCGGGTCGCTCGCCGCCATCCCCGGGCTGAGCGCGCGGGTCGGCGCCGACGACTGCCCCGCCACCGGCCTGACCAGCGAGCGGGCCGCCGTGCTCGCCGAGGTCTACCGGCGGAACGGGGCCTGGAAGGTGCGCAACGTCAGCGCCGGCTGGGACCGCGGCCTGGTCGCCCTGCTCACCGAGCACGGCGTCACCGTCGACGGTCCGCCGCCCGCCGCCGCGCCGCCCGCGCCCCCGGCACCGTCGTACCCGCCCGCGCAGCCGGCGTACCAGCCCCCGCCGGCCCAGCCGACCTACCAGCAGTCGCCCGCGTACCAGCCGCCCGCGTACCAGCCGCCCGCCTACCAGCAGCCGCCGGCACCTGCGTACCCGCCGGCCCAGCCCGCCTACCAGCAGCCCCCGGCCCCGGCGCCGGCCGCGCCGCCGGTGAACCTCTCCAAGATCACGCTGACCAAGTCCGCGCCCACCGTCTCGCTGGCGAAGTCCTCCGAGCGGCCGACCGGCACCATGCGCGTGAACCTGAACTGGACCCAGGGCAAGAAGGGCCTGTTCGGCGGAGGGAACGCCGTGGACCTGGACCTGGCGTGCTTCTACGAACTCCGCAACGGCGACCGCGGCGGCGTGCAGGCGCTCGGCAACTCGTTCGGCAGCATCGACCGGCCGCCGTTCATCCAGCTCGACGCCGACGACCGCTCCGGCCGGTCCCAGGGCGGCGAGAACCTGCACATCAACCTGGCGCACCTCGACGACTTCGTGCGGATCCTGATCTTCGCCTACATCTACGAGGGCACACCGAACTGGGCGTCCGCGAACGGCGTCGTCACCCTTTTCCCGCCCGGCGGGCCCGAGGTGGAGGTGCGCCTCGACAACCCGGACCGGCGCGCCATCTCCTGCGCCATCGCGCAGCTGCACGTGGTGAACGGCGAGCTCACGGTGACCCGCGAGGTGCAATACATCCACGGCTCGCAGCGCGCCGTCGCCGAGGCCTACAACTGGGGGCTGAACTTCACGCCCGGGAGGAAGTGACGCCCCCTACAGTGGCGGCGTACGAGGACGGGGAGGGGAGCCCATGCAGCTGAGATCGAAGACGAAACGCGTCGTCGAGGCGCACCTGAACAACAGCTCGATCCGCGCGATCAGCGGCTCGATGATCGCCTACGAGGGCCAGGTCAGCTTCAAGTCGGCCGGCTTCGGCGGGGGCGACGGCGTGGTGGCCGGGCTCAAGCGCCGCGCGACGGGCGAGGGCCTCTCGCTCATGGAGTGCACCGGCACCGGGGTGGTGTACCTGGCGCAGGACGCGGCCACCGTCACCGTCGTGGACCTGAACGGCGAGACCCTGCAGGTCGAGTCCGAGCAGCTGCTCGCGCTCACCCCGCAGCTCTCGACCAACGTGACCTTCGCCGGCGTGCGCGGCGGGGCGTCCGGGCAGGGCCTGTTCACCACGACGGTGACGGGGCACGGCCAGGTCGCGCTGCTCTCGCTCGGCGGGCCGCTGATCCACCTCGAGGTCTCGCCGCAGTACCCCCTGGTAGTGGACCCCGACGCCTTCGTCTGCGCGCGGGGGCAGCTCTCGCAGTCCTTCGTGACCGACGTGTCGTGGCGGTCCGTCATGGGCCAGGGCGGCGGCGAGGCCTTCTCCCTGCGCTGGGACGGCTCCGGCGTGGTCTCGATCCAGCCGGCGGAGAGGTAGGCGCGGTGTTCACCAAGGTCAACGGCAAGGTCGTCTCGATCGACCTCACGCGCTCCGGCCCCGTCATCGCACGCCGCGGCGCGATGCTCTTCTACACGGGGAACGTCTTCTTCCAGCCGCACCAGATCCCCGGCATGGGCGGCGGCATGGGCGGCGCGCTCGGCGGCATCGCCGGGATGGCCGGCCGGATGATGCAGGGCGAGCACGAGGCGACCATGGTCGCGCAGGGCAACGGCACCGTGCACTACGGCTTCCGCGGCCTCGAGGTCGAGGTGGTGGAGATGCCGCAGGGCGGCGACCTCCGCGTCGAGGCCTCCCGGCTGCTCGCCTACACCCAGGGCCTGCAGGCCTCGATCGTCTCCACCTCCGCGTCGGGCGGGGGCGGCGGCGGGGGCGGCATTATGGGCGCGCTGCGGTCCGCGGCGAGCGGCGTCGCGACGGGGCAGGGCATGTTCACCACGCAGCTCAGCGGCGTCGGAGCTGCCGCGATCCTCGGGCATGGCGGCTTCATCACGCTGGAGGTCGCGCCGAACCGTCCGGTCACCGTCGACCCGCAGGCCTTCGCCGCGGCGCTCGGCCCGGTCCAGACCAACCTGCGCTCCACCGTGAGCCTACGGAACATGGGCCGCACCGGCGGCGAGGCCTTCCAGCTCGACTGCACCGGTCAGGGTGTCGTCTACGTCCAAGCATCGGAGCACCGCCTGTGAGCGAACTCGACACGGTGTGGAACCCGCACACCCTCCCCGCGGGCGGCGACAACGTCCCGGGCAACCAGTACTCGTACTGCATCGACCTGATCAAGCCCTGGTTCCTGTCCAAGGGCGCGATGATCGCCCACTACGGGCAGATGACCTTCACCTCCCTGCAGCACGGGCTGCAGGGGCAGCTGCTGCAGATGGTGGCGCAGCAGTTCTCGGCGCCGCTGTACCTCGGCGACTACGTCGTGGCCGAGGGCCACGGCAAGCTGATCATCGGCGACCGCGGCAACGACATCAACGCCTACGACCTCGAGGACAACGGCAACCTCACGATCCGCGCCGCGAACCTCCTGGCCTTCGAGCCGAACCTCTCACTGCAGCAGTCGATCGTGCCGGGCTTCGTCACGCTGATCGGCACCGGCCGGTTCCTCGCCTCGTCGAACGGGCAGGTCATGTTCGTCGAGCCGCCCGTGCGGGTGGACCCCGAGGCGCTCGTCGGCTGGGCCGACTGTCCCTCACCGAGCCACCACTACGACCAGGCGTGGGTGACGAGCTTCGTCGCCGCCGCGGGCCGCGCGTTCGGCGTGAGCTCGGGCGAGGAGCGGCAGTTCGACTTCACCGGCTCCGGCACGGTGCTCGTGCAGTCCAGCGAAAAGGTGCTCGACGACCGGCACGTGGTCCGCAACATCACCGGGCAGCTCCCCGGCCTCTCCGCCGGCGGCCTGCGCGAGATCAACGCGTCCGTTCAGCAGCAGCTGGGGCAGCAGCAATAGCCCGGGCCGGCGGTCAGAAGCCGCCGAAGTCGCCCCCGCCGAAGTCCCCGCCGCCGAAGTCACCGAATCCGCCCCCGTCGGAGCCGAAGTCGCCGCCCCCGTCGGCACCGGCGTCGGCGGCGCCGTCGACCCCCGGGTCGGCGAGGACGGCCGGGCCGACCCCGGCCATCCCGACGAACATCGAGCTGAACAGCAGGTAGCTGCCCATGCCCCAGGCTCCGGCGACGAGCGCGGGCTTCCACCAGGGCTCGCTGTACCAGCCCGCGGGCACCGGCCGGCCCGCGACGACGCCGCCGGGGTAGTAGTTCGGGGTGCGGTCCGACGGCGACGGCGAGGCGGTGAGCGCGCGGCCGTCGACGTCGACCGTCCGGTCCTCGGAGACGGAGCCCGCGGTGCGCTGGCCGTCGAGCTCGGGGATGGGCGGGCCGGGGTCCATGTCCATCGCGACCCGCGCGGCGCGCGCGTAGTAGAGGCCCTCGAGCGCGGTCTGCTTGGCGAGGCGGGCCTGCGCGGGCGTGTTCGCGCCCCCGACCTGCGCGCCGGCGGCTGTGTACCGCTCGCCCGCGTCGGCGAGCGCCTGCCGGGCGGCGTCGTTCGAGCCGACGAGGTTGTTCACCTGGCCGGCCAGCCGGTCGATGGCGGCGCGGGCGTCCGCCTGCGCGTCGGAGAGCGCGGTCGACCGGTTCCGGTTGCCGCGGATCACGAGCAGCACGATCAGGGCGAGGACGGCGACGGCGACGAGGATCAGCACGGGGTCCATGACCCGACGGTACCGAGATCGCCCGCTGCAAGGCTGACGAGAAGCTGTGCGATCCGGACTTTTCGCCCAGGGCGAAGGGGGTCGCTCGGGCACGACGAGGGCCCGCCACCCCACGGGTGACGGGCCCTACGACGGTGGCCGGACGTGCCGGCCGGGCGGGGACTAGTCCGCGCCGATGATGAACTCCTCGAGCTGCTTACGCGCGACGTCGTCGGCGATCTGCTCGGGCGGGGACTTCATCAGGTACGCCGAGGCGGGGATCACGGGGCCGCCGATGCCGCGGTCCTTGGCGATCTTCGCGGCGCGCACGGCGTCGATGATGATGCCGGCCGAGTTGGGGGAGTCCCAGACCTCGAGCTTGTACTCCAGGTTCAGCGGCACGTCGCCGAAGGCGCGGCCCTCGAGGCGCACGTACGCCCACTTGCGGTCGTCGAGCCACTCGACGTAGTCCGACGGGCCGATGTGCACGTTCTTGTCGTGCACCTTGCCCGAGAGCGGACCGGTCAGGTTCGACGTGACGGCCTGCGTCTTGGAGACCTTCTTCGACTCGAGGCGGTCGCGCTCGAGCATGTTCTTGAAGTCCATGTTGCCGCCGACGTTGAGCTGGTACGTGCGGTCCAGCGTGACGCCGCGGTCCTCGAACAGCTTCGCCATCACGCGGTGGGTGATGGTGGCGCCGACCTGGCTCTTGATGTCGTCGCCGACGATCGGGACGCCGGCGTCGCGGAACTTCGCGGCCCACTCCGGGTCGGAGGCGATGAACACGGGCAGCGCGTTGACGAAGGCCACGCCCGCGTCGATCGCGCACTGCGCGTAGAACTTGTCGGCCTCCTCGGAGCCCACGGGCAGGTAGGAGACGAGGACGTCGACCTCGTTGTCCTTGAGCGTCTGCACCACGTCGACACCCTCGCCCGGCGCCTCCTCGATGGTCAGGCGGTAGTACTTGCCCAGGCCGTCGAGGGTGTGGCCGCGCTGCACCGTGACGCCGGTGGGCGGCACGTCGGCGATCTTGATGGTGTTGTTCTCGGACGCGTTGATGGCGTCGGAGAGGTCGAAGCCGACCTTCTTGCCGTCCACGTCGAACGCGGCGACGAACTCGACGTCGCGCACGTGGTACGGGCCGAACTTCACGTGCATGAGGCCCGGCACGGTGGCGTCGTCGGCCACGTCCTTGTAGTAGTGCACGCCCTGCACGAGCGACGAGGCGCAGTTGCCCACGCCGACGATCGCGACGCGCACCTTGGTGGAGTTGTCAGTCACCGTTGTTCCCTTCAGTCGGTGTCGGTCTTCGCGTCGGAGCGGGATTCGGCGGCGATCAACTCGTTGAGCCACCGCACCTCGCGCTCCGTCGTTTCCAGTCCCAGCTCGTGCAACTGCCGCGTGTACGTCTCGCTGGTCCCGCCGGCCGCAAGGGCCCGGCGGAGTTCCTCGCGCCGCTCCTCGACCTGCCGGCGGCGACCCTCGAGGATGCGCAGCCGGGCCTGGGCGGGAGTGGCGGTGAAGAAGGCGAGATGCACGCCGAACCCGTCGTCCGTGTAGTTCTGCGGACCGGTGTCGGCGACCAGGGCGGAGAACCGCTCCTTGCCGGCCGGGGTCAGTCCGTAGACACGGCGCGCGCGGCGCTTCGACGGGCCCGGTCCGTCCTCCTCGGCGATGTACCCGGCGTCCTGCGCGCGGCGCAGGGCGGGGTACAGCGATCCGTAGGAGAACGCGCGGAACGGGCCCAGCAGTTCCGTCAGCCGCTTGCGGATCTCGTAGCCGTGCATGGGGGAGTCGTGCAGGAGTCCCAGAACTGCGAGTTCGAGCACTGCTGCCTCCTTCCGTGCGCGGCGTCGAGCGGCTGACGCGAGTGGATCTATCTCATCAATCGATCGGCAGTTGTATCGCGCCGATATATAGAACGATACCTCAGGGGTGAACCGACGATGAACGACAGGCGGCGCGACGCGGGCTCCGGGGCCCGCGACCGGGGCGGACGGTCCCGGGCGGTATGCCCTTGTCGCGGCGTCTCCCGGCCCGGACACGTACATTGGATCCGTGCGGACGCAGAGGCAAACGGTGGACTACGCGCTGCAGCGGCGATCGCTGCTCGCGTCGGTCAACGCCGGGCGCACCGCCGTCAAGGCGGTGTGCGACGCCGATCCGTACCTCTTGCGTGCGGCCAAGTTCCACGGCCGGCCGTCCGAGGTGCTCTGCCCGATCTGCCGCAAGGAGCAGCTGACCCTGGTGTCCTGGGTGTTCGGTGAATCCCTCGGCGACGCCTCGGGCTCGGCCCGGACGGACGCCGAGCTCAGCGAGATGGAATCCACACGGGTGGAGTTCTCCGTGCATGTCGTGGAAGTGTGCAGGTCGTGCAACTGGAATCATCTGGTGCAGTCGTACGTGGCGGGCCTACCGCCGCGACCGCGGCGCAAGCGCCGCGCGGCCCCCGGCTGAACGAGCGGCGGCCGGACCGGCACGGAACGTACGAGACGACGATGAGACGAGCGGAGAACCAGCGGTGACGAACCCGGGTGGCAAGGACGAGCGGAACGGGGCGGCCGGAGGGCCGTCGCGGCCCGGAGGCCCCACCCCGCCGGTTCCGCCGCGCCCCGCGACGCCGCAGGCGGCGCCCACGACGCAGTTCCCCGTGGTCCCGCCGAGCGGCAAGGACGCCCCGGCCCCGCCCGCCGCACCGACCCCGCCCGCCGCCCCGGGCGCGGGCCGCGCACCGTCGAGCCCGGCCCCGTCGAGCCCGGCCCCGTCGGGCCCGGGCGAGCCCCGCACCGCCTATCAGCCGCTCTCCGGCCGCCCCGTCGACGGTGCCGAGCTCGCGGCGGAGGCCGACCGCGGCGCCCCGTCGCGCCCGGCCGCGCCGGCCGAGCAGCCCGTCGTGATCCGCAAGGCGGCCCCCGCCGCGCCCGCCCCCGGCGGTGACGGACCGGGCGGTGACGGCCCCGGCGGCGATGGCCCCGGTGGTGACGGGCCGGGCGGCGGCGACGGTGACGGCCCCGACGAGCCGGACGACGGCGACCATGACGACTCCGACAAGAAGGGACTGCGAGCGCTCGTGAGCGGTTCACTGTTCCGACGCGTCGTGACCGGCGGCGTGGCCGCGGTCGCGCTGATCCTGGTGGTCGCGCTGCTGGCTTTCCTCGTCGGCTACTGGCGCACCGACGTGCCGCAGCCGGGCGAGATCCAGACCAATCAGGTCGCGACCATCGTCATGAAGGACGGCAACACGCCCATCGCGCGCGTCGTGCCCCCCGAGGGCAACCGCGAGATCCTGCCCGCGCAGGACATCCCCGACGTCATGAAGAACGCGATCATGGCCGCGGAGGACCGCGACTTCGCCACCAACCCCGGCTTCTCCCTCAAGGGCTTCGCGCGGGCCGTGTGGAAGCGCATCCCGGGCGTCGCCGGCGACGGCGAGGACGCCGGCGGTGGCTCCACCATCACCCAGCAGTACGTGAAGAACGCGCTGGTCGGCGACGAATCGTCGCTGTCGCGCAAGTGGAAAGAGCTCATCATCTCCACCAAGATGTCCAACTCCTGGTCCAAGGACGACATCATGGCGGCGTACCTGAACACGATCTACTTCGGCCGTGGTGCGTACGGCATCCAGGCGGCGTCGAAGGCCTACTTCAACGTCAACGCCAAGGACCTCAAGGCCGAGCAGGCCGCGCTCCTCGCCGGCCTCGTCCGCGGACCGTCGCTGTACGAGCCCACGACCCACCTGGCCGACGCCACCGGCCGCTGGAACTACGTGCTCGACGGCATGGTCGACATGAAGACCCTCGACCCCGCGCAGCGCGCCAAGCTGCAGTTCCCGAAGACGATCGCCCCGGGGCGCGGCGCCGGCGACGACCTGTCCGCGGGCCCGAACGGCCTGATCAAGACGCAGGTGCTGCGCGAGCTCAAGGACGCCGGCATCGACGAGTCCACGCTCAGCACGCAGGGCCTGAAGATCACCACGACGATCGACGCGCAGGCGCAGGCCGCAGCGGTGAAGGCCGCGGCGAACATGACCGAGAACCAGCCGAAGGACCTGCGCACGGCGATCGTCTCCGTCGACCCGAAGACGGGCGGCGTCCTCGCCTACTACGGCGGCAGCGACGGCAACGGCTACGACCGCGTCCAGGCCGGCCTGCAGACGGGCTCGTCGTTCAAGGTCTTCGCGCTGGTCGCGGGCCTGGAGCAGGGCATCGGCCTCTCCCGCGTCTACTCCTCCTCGCCGTTCAAGGCGCAGGGCGTCACGGTCAACAACTCCGACGGCGAGTCCTGCGGCAGCTGCAACCTGGCGACCGCGATGAAGATGTCGCTGAACACGGTCTACTACCGCCTCATGATGGACCTGAACAACCAGGCCCAGGACGTCGCCGACGCGGCGCACAAGGCGGGCGTCGCCGAGAGCTTCGGCAACATCCAGAAGACCCTGCAGCAGTCCGACGGCAGCGGCGTCGAGGGCGGCGTCGTCCTCGGCCAGTACCAGAGCCGCCCCATCGACATGGCGTCCGCGTACGCGACCTTCGCCGCCGAGGGGATCTACCGCGCGCCGCACCTGATCTCCAAGGTGACCACCGCCGACGGCCGCACGCTGCTGGACCGGCAGAACGATCCGGGCGAGCGCCGCTTCAGCAAGGACGTCGCCAACAACGTGACCGCGGCGCTGCAGCCCATCGCCTCGTACTCCAACGGCAACGGGCTCGCGGGGGGCCGCGCCTCGGCCGCCAAGACCGGCACCGCGCAGTACCAGGACACGGGCCAGAACAAGGACGCCTGGATGGTGGGCTACACCCCGTCGATCTCCACCGCGGTGTGGGTCGGCAACGACAAGGGCGGTCCGATCACCAACGGCTGGGGCGGGCCCATCTACGGCTCGGGCGTCCCGTCGACCGTGTGGAAGCAGACGATGGACGGCGCCCTCTCGGACACCGATTACGAGTCCTTCCCGACCCCCGGCATGATCGGCGGCCAGGCGGGCGTCCCGGTGGAGACCCGGGTGCGGCCCTCGTCGACGGGATCGGCGTCCGCGTCGGCGTCGGCGGGCGAGAGCGGGTCGGCGACCCGAACCGTGCCGGGCCTGCCCGGCGTGCCGCTGCCGACCTTCCCGTGGGACCCGACGACGCAGCCCGGCGGCGGCAACCCGACCAACCCCGGTGGGCAGACCACGCGGCCCCGGCCGGGCGCCGGGACCGGTAACGGCAACGGGACGGTCCCCGGCAACGGCGGCCGCACGGTGGCACCGCGGGTGACGAACCCGGTGCCGTGACGGAACCCCGCGCGACGGCCCCGGAGGCGGACGACGACGATCGCCTCCACGTCAGCCCCGGCCCGTTCGACCCGGCCACGGTCATCGAGCCGGACCGGGACGTGCCCAGTCACACGGATGCCGTCGCGCGGGACTTCTCGACGGTGCTCGGCGGCCCGGTGGGCGCGCACGCGCTCGTCGGCTTCCAGCGCTTCTTCACGCCGCTGCGCCTGATCCTGCTGGTGGCGGTGCTGTTCCTGGCCCTGGGCTGGACCACCAAGGCCGGCTGCCTGCAGCAGAAGTCCGACGGCGGGCAGCTGGTGCTGGACTGGTCGGGCAACCGGCCGTACGCCGCGATGTGCTACTCGGACACCGTGCCGCTGTACGGCGCGGAGCGCCTCAACGAGGGCCTGATGCCCTACGTGACCCAGTTCTTCGACACCGACCCCACGGGCGCCCGCCAGGAGCGCTACATGGAGTACCCGGTGCTCACCGGCATGTACCAGTACGCGTCCATGAAGGTCGCCAAGGTGTGGGTGACCCTGCACGAGAAGTGGGGCGTGCCCGCGGCGATCGAGGTGGTGCTGTTCTTCACCGTGGCCGCCGTCGGGCTGGCCCTGTTCTGGCTGATCGCCGTGTGGGCCACGACCCGGTTAGCCGGCGGCGCGGCCTCCCCGTCGCGCCCCGCCGCGCGCCGCCCGTGGGACGTGATGCTCATGGCCGCGTCGCCGCTGGTGATCGTGCACGCCTTCACGAACTTCGACGCGATCGCCGTGGCCGCGATGGCCGTGGGGATGCTGCTGTGGTCGCGCGAGAAGCACGCCTGGGCCGGACTGGTCCTGGGGCTGGGCACCGCGGCGAAGCTCTACCCCGCCTTCCTGCTGATCGTGCTGTTCTTCCTGTGCCTGCGCGCCGGCCGGCTGCGCCCCTGGTTCACGGCGACGGCGGTGGCGCTGGCGACGTGGATCGCGGTGAACCTGCCGATCCTCGTGGCCGCGCCGCGCGGCTGGTGGGAGTTCTTCCACCGCAACTCGATCCGCGCCGTCGACATGGACTCCATCTACGCCGTGATCAGCTCCTTCACCGGCGGCTGGGTGTTCGGCGGCCAGGGCCCGCGCGGCGGCGCCTCGTCGCTGGCGAACGGGATCACGCTGCTGCTCTTCGTCGCGGTCATCGCGGGCGTCGGCTATCTCGCGCTGAAGGCGCCGCGGCGGCCGCGCGTCGCGCAGCTCGCCTTCCTGCTGGTGGCCGGCTTCCTGCTGGTGAACAAGGTGTGGAGCCCGCAGTACTCGCTGTGGCTGGTGCCGCTGGCCGTGCTCGCGATTCCGCACACCCGGATCCTGCTCGCCTGGATGACCATCGACGCCCTCGTCTGGGTGCCGCGGATGATGTACTTCCTCGGCATGCAGAACAGGGGCCTGCCGGAGCAGGCCTTCACGGCCACCGTGCTCCTGCGAGACCTCGCCGTGATCGGCCTGTGCGCGCTGGTGATCCGGCAGATCTACCGGCCCGACGAGGACCTGGTCCGGTCGACGTTCCCGGGCCCGTACTCGCCGCCGCTCGACGACCCGGCGGGAGGCGTGCTCGACGGTGTGCCGGACTCCTCCTCGCTGCGCAGCCGCAGCGCGCAGCGCGGCAAGTACCAGATGAAGACCACCAGCAGGGCGGCCCGGCCCCAGACGCCGATCCAGACGCCCCACTGAACCCACCAGGTGATGGGCAGGTGGGCCGCGTGCTCGGAGAAGTAGTTCCACACCGTGAGCTCGAGGCTCAGGTCGAACAGCAGGTACGCCGCGATGAGCCGCCAGTCGACCTTGAGCAGGATGAAGAAGGGCAGCAGCCACAGCACGTACTGCGGCGAGTGCACCTTGTGGAACAGCATGAACGCGGCCAGGATCGCGCCGCTCACGCCGAGCCACGGGTACACGCCGGTGCTCCGGTAGCGCAGCCAGCCGTACACCAGCAGCGCCGCGATCGAGATCACGATGAGCAGCGGTGAGACGGAGGAGACGAAGGCGTCGTAGTCCTTCGGGTCGTCGAAGGCCTTGAGCACGCCCCAGTACCAGATCGAGTTGGTCGACAGGTCGGCCGTGCGCAGCTCCTGGAATTTCAGCGACGCCCGCCAGCCCTCGAAGCCGAAGACCATGAAGGGCACGTTGATCGCGACGGCCACCACCACGGCCGTCGCGGCCGTGGCCGCGGCGCCCACCCAGTCGAGCAGGCGCCAGTCGACGCGGGCGCGCCGCCCGGGACCGTCGGGCAGGGCGACGGTGCCCGACCTGCCGTGGGTGAGCACGTACAGCACCAGCGGCGCGACGAACAGGCCCGGATAGATCTTGAGGTCGAAGCCCACGGCGAGCACCGCGGCCGTGGCGATCGCGGGGATCCGGATCGACCCGCCGGTCCTGTCGGCCCAGGCCATGATGCCGAAGCCGACGGTCGCCGCGGCGACCACCGGTAGCTCCATGTTGTGGAAGGCGTAGAGCGCCAGCGGCGGCGCCACGGCCCACAGCGCGGCGGTGCGGCCCGAGACCTTGGCCAGCACCCAGCCGGTGAGCAGCCCGAACGGGGCCAGCAGCAGCGCCATGTGCAGGAGGAACTCGGCGTCGTTGTGCGCGCCGATCGCGCCGACCCAGAACAGGAGGCCGCTGAGCACGGGGTACTCGATGGCGCCGCCCTGCAGCTTGCCGTCGCCGTCGATCCAGCCGGTCAGGTACGGGAAGACGTGGTTGTTGACCTCGCGGCCCGTCCACAGGAATTGGATGTCGGAGTAGCAGATCCGGCCGGGCGTCGACGCGAAGCCCTCGGAGCGGCCGAACTCGTCGAAGGGCGCGCCGGTGCACTGCGCCTTGATCTGATAGCCGATGACGAGCGCGAGAACGGTGAGACCGAGCACGGTCCACGCCACCCGATCTGGGCGGAAACTGGGCCGGGACATGCGCCCCACCCTATCCGCCTGCGCGGACGGCCCAGGTCGACGGTGCCGTCACGATCCGCACGCGAGGAACTGCAGCGGGTTCGCGTTCCACACGCCGTGGATCACCAGCAGCGGCCACATCACGCGGTACCGCAGCCACAGGAAGCCCAGGAACAGCCCGCTCACGCCCTGGTTCGCGAGCACGTTCATCGCGTCCAGGGGTAGGTCGCCGGAGCCCTGGATGGCGACGTGCCAGGACGCCCACACCAGCGCGGAGAGCGCGACGGCCGCCCACGGCCCGAGCACCGCGTGCCAGCGGGTGAGCAGCCACCGCCGGTAGAACACCTCCTCGAGCAGCGCGTTGATCGCGAAGCCGACGAGCAGCAGGAGCGCCGCATCGAGCAGCGGCACCCCGGCGAGGAAGTTCTCGCTCCGGTCGCTCAGCGCCAGGTACACGGCCAGGTAGGCGATCACGGCGGGTACCGGCGTCCACCCGGCCCGCGCCGTCGGGTCCGGCCAGCGGCGGCCCCACCGCCGGTCGAGCGCGAAGACCGCGGCCGGCACCGCGAGCAGCAGCCCCAGCTTGAGCGCCGTGTACTTCGGCTCCTCGGGGCCGAGCACGATCAGCGCCGCCGCGAAACCGACGCCGCAGGCCAGCAGGATCCAGGCCTGGGGCCGCGGGTTCGACGGTGCGGCCGTCCCGGTCCCGTCCGCCGCCGTGCCGCGCGCGCGGACGGCGAGCGCGACGAGCAGGCCCGCGACCACCGGGGCCCAGGGCTGCCACCACGGGATCGTGTCCGGCGAGTCCGCGGTGTACCGCAGGCCGCGCCCCGTCGTCGCGGCGACCAGGGAGGAGCCGGCGATCGCGCCGATGCCGAGCACCGCCACCGTCCGCCCCGCCCACGCCTTCACGCCCCTACTGTGCGTGCGGCGACGAGGAATGTCCAGACCTGTGTTAACGATCTTGTGCCGCCGGTCGATCAGGGGGTAGCCGGATCACGGGGAGACGGTGGGGAAGATCTGTCATGCATCGATCGATCGGAATCGCCGCCGCGCTGCTGTGCGCCGCGGGCCTGGTGGCGGGGTGCGGGGACGACGGCCCGTCGGCCGCCCCGACGGTGACCGTCACCGCGGGGCCGAGCGCGACCGTGGGCGCGCAGGGGCCGGGCACGGGCGCACCGTCGGGCGGGACGACGGTGACCGCGACGGCCGGTACGACCCCGGCCGCCCCGACGCCGCTGCCGGTCACCGGCACGGGCGTCACCCGGGTGGTCACCGAGTCGGGGAAGACCACCTGCAACGTATACGCCGAGTACGTCGACTGCCAGTCGCCGGACTTCGGCCGCACCTACCGGACCGAGGCGGGGCAGCCGGCCACCGGCTTCCGTTACTCCGTCAGCGGGCTGGAGTGGCACTACGGCAACATGTCGGTCGCCACCCCGGCCACCACGGTCCGGTACGGGCACGTCTACACGGCGTCGGGGTGGACGATCGCGGCGTCGGCGGGGAAGACGGTGTTCACCCGCGGCACCCGCGGCGTGAGCGTGGACGTCGCGAACACCACGACCTTCTGAGCCGCGGCGCTCAGCGCCCGTAGAGGTGCTTGAGCATCATCCGCACGGAGTTCATGTCGCGCTCCTTGCGGGTGAAGGAGAGCAGGTCCATCGGGAGCGCGAACTTCTGTGCGGCCACGGACTGGGGCCGGCTGAACTCGCGGAGCCCGTCGGCGCCGTGGATCCGGCCGAAGCCGGAGTCGCCGATGCCGCCGAAGGGCAGCGCGGGCACGGAGGCGAAGGACAGGAACGAGTTCACCGCGACGGCGCCGGTCCGCAGCCGGCGGGCCAGTTCCTGGCCGCGGGCGAGGTTCTTCGTCATGATCGCGGCGGAGAGTCCGTACGTGCTGTCGTTGGCCTTGTCGATCGCCTCGTCGATGTCCTTGACGCGGGTGACCACCACCGTGGGGCCGAAGGTCTCCTCGGTGACGGCGGTCGAATCGTCCGGGACGTCGACGAGGAGCACGGGCTGGACGGTGCGCTCGCCGACGGACTCCCGGCCGCCGACGAGCGCGCGGCCGCCGCGGCTGAGCGCGTCGTCGATGTGCGAGGCGATGATCTGCAGCTGCTTGGGCATGGTCGCGGGGCCGTAGTCGACGCCGTCGGACTCGCCGCCGTGGATCTCGCGGGACGCGGTGGCCAGCTTGTCGACGAACTCGTCGTACCGGTCCGCGACGACGTACACCCGCTCGACGCCGGCGCAGGTCTGCCCGCCGTTGCCGTAGGCGCCGAACGCCGCGGCCTTGACGGCGCCGTCGATGTCCGCGTCGGCGTCCACGATCATCGCGTCCTTGCCGCCGCCCTCGATCGTGACGGGCGTGAGCGTCTCCGCGCACGTGGCCATGACGGTGCGCGCGGTGCGGGCCGAGCCGGTGAACGCCAGCTTGTCGACGCCCGCGCGACAGAGCGCGGCACCGGTGTCGCCGTAGCCGTGCACCACCTGGAGCATGGGCTGGCCGGGGCAGGCGGCGGCCCAGGTGTCGGCGAGGAACCGACCGACGGCCGGCGTCAGCTCGCTGGGCTTGAAGACGATCGCGTTGCCCGCGGCGAGGGCGTACGAGATCGAGCCCATCGGGGTGTAGACGGGGTAGTTCCAGGGCCCGATCACGCCGATCACCCCGAACGGCCGGTGCTCGACGGTGGCGGTCAGGTTGGCGCCCATCATGCCGGTGCCCACCTTGCGCCGGCCGAGCACCTTCTCGGCGTTCTTCGCGGCCCAGTCCAGGTGGACGATCGCGAGCATGACCTCCAGGAGCGCGTCGTCGTGCGGCTTCCCGGTCTCGGCGGCGACGACGCCGGCCAGCTCCTCGGAGCGGCGGGCGAGCTCGCTGCGGAAGCGCAGCAGCCAGTTGCGCCGGGCCTTGGGCTCGAGGCCGCCCCACCACGTCGCGGCGCTCCGGGCGGTGTCGACCGCGGCGACGACGGCCGCGGCGTCCGCGATGGGGAAGCGGGCGACCTCCGCGCCGGTGCGCGGGTCGGTCGAGATCAGGTCGCCGGTCGCGGTCTTCGACGGTGCGGTCATGACGGGTCCTCCAGGATCGGAACAGGTATCTGACGAATATGTTAGAGACTGTTCTCTCATCTGTGCTAGCTTTCGGAACATGTTCTCCACACGCTTCACCGAGCAGTTCGGCGTCCGGTACCCGATCGTCCAGGGCGGCATGATGTGGGTGGGCCGCGCCCGCCTCGTCGCGGCGGTCTCCGAGGCCGGCGGCCTCGGCATCCTCACGGCGCTCACCCAGCCCTCGCCGCAGGAGCTGCGCGAGGAGATCGCGCGCACGCGCGAGCTCACCGCGAGCCCCTTCGGCGTGAACCTCACGGTGCTGCCGACGATCGATCCGCCGCCCTACGACGAGTACCTGCGCGCGGCGGTCGAGTCGGGCGTGAAGATCATCGAGACGGCCGGCTCGAACCCCGCGAAGTTCCTGCCGTACCTCAAGGACAACGGCGTCAAGGTGATCCACAAGTGCACCAGCGTCCGGCACGCGCTCAAGGCGCAGGCGATCGGCGTCGACGCGGTCTCCATCGACGGCTTCGAGTGCGCGGGTCACCCGGGCGAGGACGACATCCCCGGCCTGGTGCTGATCCCCGCGGCGGCCGACGCGCTGGAGATCCCCATCCTCGCCTCCGGCGGCATCGCCGACGCCCGCGGCCTGGTCGCCGCGATCGCGCTCGGCGCCGACGGCATCAACATGGGCAGCCGCTTCCTGTGCACCATCGAATCGCCGATCGCGCCCGAGGTGAAGGCGCAGATCGTCGAGAACTCCGAGCTGGACACGAAACTCATCTTCCGCACGCTCGGCAACACCGCCCGGGTCGCCAAGAACTCGGTGTCCGTCGAGGTGGTCGAGACCGAGGCGCAGGGCTGCGAATTCGAGGACATCCGGCACCTCGTGGCGGGCGCCCGGGGCCGGAAGGTCTTCGAGGACGGCGACGTCGAGGCCGGTATCTGGAGCGTCGGCCTGTGCCAGGGCCTGATCCGGGACGTGCCCACGTGCGGGCAGCTCATCGAGCGGATGATCGCCGAGGGCTCGTCCATCATCGAGCGGCGGCTCGCGCCGCTGGCCAAGGTCGCGGAGGGGGTGGCATGAGCGAGGACTTCCGGCGCGTCGCGGAGGGCGGCGTCCTGACGGTGACCATCGACCGCCCGCAGCGCATGAACGCCTTCGGCATTCGCGCCGCGTGGGAGCTCGCGCGCATCATCGAGGAGGCCGACGCCGACCCCGCGATCCGCGTCGTCGTGGTCACCGGCGAGGGCCGGGCCTTCTCCACCGGCGCCGACCTGGCCGGCGAGGCCGCGGAGCCGCAGGAGGCGCTCGAGGCCGTCAACGCCTACATCCGGGCGATCGTGGGCGCGTCGATCCCGGTGATCGCCAAGGTGAACGGGCCCTGCGCGGGCATGGCGGTGGGCCTCGCGCTCTCGGCCGACCTGACCTTCGTCGCCGACACCGCGTACTTCCTGCTGCCTTTCGTGGGCATCGGGCTGCTGCCCGACGCCGGCACCACCGCGCTCGTGCCCGCCGCCATCGGACGCACCCGCGCGATGGGGATGGCGCTGCTGGGCGATCGGGTCTACGGGCCGCAAGCGCTCGCCGCCGGGATGGTGACCGCCGTCCACCCCGCCGAGGAGCTCGACGGTGCCGTCGCCGCGGCCGCCGCGAAGCTCGCGTCCGGCCCGCGGGAGGCCATCGCCGCCACCAAGCGCGCCGTCAACGCCTCCACCCTCGCCGGCCTGGACGACGCCCTGCGCCGCGAGACCGAGTCCCAGGTCATCCTGCTCAAGACCGAGGATCACCGCGAGGGCGTCGACGCCATGCTCAACAAGCGCCCCGCCCGCTTCACCGACTGAGCCGGGGCCGCGACGCCGTCTCCCGGAGTAGCATCGAATCAGGTGGTCACGAGCTCGGGGGATGCTATGACGTACGACCAGGTGGGCACACGGCGGGACCCGGAGGACATGTCGCTGCCGCTGCGCGGTGCGAGCTTCGGCGACGCGGTCCGGCGCTACGGGAAGGGCTACTTCCAGTACTCCGGACGGGCGTCGAAGAGCGAGTACTGGTGGCCGATGCTCGCGGCGGCCCTGGTGATCCTCGTGATCCTGGCGGTCGTCGCCGTCGCCGGGGCGCTCGGTGCCGACGGTGACGGCACGCCGCTGGTGGGCGTGGGCGGCGTCGTGGTCTTCGCGGTCGTCATCGTCTACGCGATCGGCGCGATCGCCCTCACCATGCGGCGCTTGCACGACATCGACCGGTCCGGGTGGTGGGTCCTGGCGATCTTCGTCGCCGGCTTCATCCCGGTGCTCAACATCGTCGCCTCGGTCGCGGGCATCGCGATCGGGCTCATCGACGCCGAGCCCGCCGGCGCCCGCTTCGACGCGCAGTCGTAGCCGGGGATCCGGTCTCCGCCGGACGGTCGCACAACGAAAGGTCCGGCACCACCCTGACGGGTGATGCCGGACCTCTCAGTAGTGCAGCGGCTCAGTGAGTCCTACTCGTAGGTCTCGCCGGCCTCGGCCTTGGCGACCAGGGAGGCGGGCGGGGTGAACTGCGCGCCGTACTTGGTCAGCTCCTGCGCGCGCGCGACGAAGGCCTTCGGGCCCACGGTGCCGTCCGGGGCGGTGTAGCCGTTGATGAATTGCAGCACGCCGCCGGTCCAGGCGGGGAAGCCGATGCCGAAGATCGAGCCGATGTTGGCGTCGGCGACGGAGTCCATGACGCCCTCGTCGAAGCAGCGCACCGTCTCGAGCGACTCGGCGAACAGCATCCGGTCGATCATGTCCTGCAGCGGGATGTCCTGCCCGGCGGGCAGGAGGTCCTTCAGCCCCGGCCACAGGCCGGTGCGCTTGCCGTCCACGTAGTCGTAGAAGCCGGCGCCGTCCTTGCGGCCGGTGCGGCCCGCGTCCACCATCGCGTCGACCACGGCGTCGCTGCCGTGCGCGGGCAGCGGGTTGCCCGCGGCCTCGGCGGCGGCGCGGGTCTCCTTGCGGATCTTCTGCGGCAGGGTGAGCGTCAGCTCGTCCATGAGCTGCAGCGGCGCGGCCGGGTAGCCGGCCTGCTGGCCCGCCTGCTCGATCAGCACCGGGTTCACGCCCTCGCCGACCGCCGCGATGGCCTCGTTGACGAACGTGCCGATCACGCGGGAGGTGAAGAAGCCGCGCGAGTCGTTGACCACGATCGGGGTCTTCTTGATCTGCAGCGTGTAGTCGATGACCTTGGCCAGCACCGCATCCGAGGTCTTGGCGCCGCGGATGATCTCGACCAGCGGCATCTTGTCCACGGGGGAGAAGAAGTGGATGCCGATGAAGTCCTCGGAGCGCTTGACGCCCTCGGCGAGGATGGTGATGGGCAGCGTCGAGGTGTTCGATCCGAGGATGGCGTCGGGCTCGACGATGTCCTCGATCTCCTGGAACACCTTGTGCTTCACCTCGACCGACTCGAACGCGGCCTCGATCACGAGGTCCACGCCGGCGAAGTCGGCGGGATCGACGGTGGGCGTGATGCGCGCGAGCAGCTCCGCCGACTTCTCGGCGGTGGTGCGGCCCTTGGTCAGCGCCTTCTCCTCGAGCTTCTCGGAGTAGGCCTTGCCCCGCTTGGCGGCGTCGAGGTCGATGTCCTTGAGGACGACCTCGATGCCCGCCTTGGCGGAGACGTACGCGATGGCCGCGCCCATCATGCCGGCGCCGATGACGCCGACCTTCTTGGCGGTGTACTTGTCGTAGCCGTCGGGGCGCGAGCCGCCGCCGTTGATGTGCTGCAGGTCGAAGAAGAACGCCTTGATCATGTTCTTCGAGACCTGGCCGGTCGCGAGCGAGATGAAGTAGCGGCCCTCGATCACGCTGGCGGTGTCGAAGTCCACCAGGGCGCCCTCGACGGCCGCGGCCATGATCGCGCGCGGCGCGGGCATGGGCGCGCCCTTGAGCTGCTTGCGCAGGTTCGAGGGGAAGGCGGGCAGGTTCGCGGCGATCGCCGGCGAGTTCGGCGAGCCGCCGGGGATCTTGTAGCCCTTGACGTCCCAGGGCTGCACGCCGCCCTCGGGGTTGGCCTTGATCCACGCCTTCGCGGCCGGGATCAGCTCCTCGACGGTGCCCACGACCTCGTGGACGAGGCCCACCTCCTTGGCCTTGGCCGGCTTCATGCGGGTGCCCTGCAGCAGGACGCCCATGAGCGCGCCCTGCAGGCCCAGCAGCCGCACGGTGCGGGTCACGCCGCCGCCGCCGGGGAGCAGGCCCAGGGTGACCTCGGGCAGGCCGATCTGCGAGCCGCGCGCGTCGGCGGCGATGCGGTGGTGCGTGGCCAGCGCGATCTCCAGGCCGCCGCCGAGGGCGGCGCCGTTGATCGCGGCGACGACGGGCTTGCCGAGGGTCTCGAGGCGGCGCAGCGCGGCCTTCATCGACTCGACGTTGTCGCGCAGGGTCGCGGCGTCCTCGGGCCGCGCCTGGCGGATCTGGTTCAGGTTGCCGCCGGCGAAGAAGGTCTTCTTCGCGGAGGTCAGCACGACGCCCGTGATGGAGTCCTTCTCGGCCTCCAGGCGGTCGATGGTGGCGCCCATCGACTCGCGGTACAGGTCGTTCATGGTGTTCGCGGAGCTGGAGGGGTCGTCCATCGTCAGGGTGACGATGCCGTCGGCGTCCTGTTCCCAGCGGATCATGTTCTCAGCCATGTCTATTGTTGTCTCCGTAGTCTTTCCGGCCGGTCAGAGGCGCTCGATGATGGTGGCGATGCCCATGCCACCGCCGATGCAGAGGGTGATCAGGCCGTAGCGGCCGCCGGTGCGCTCGAGCTCGTCGAGCACGGTGCCCACCAGCATCGCGCCGGTGGCGCCCAGCGGGTGGCCCAGCGCGATGGCGCCGCCGTTGACGTTGACCTGCTCGCGATCGAGCTTGAAGTCCTTCATCCACTTCATGACCACGGAGGCGAAGGCCTCGTTGAGCTCCCAGACGTCGATGTCGTCCTTGGTCAGGCCCGCGAGCGCGAGGGCCTTCTCGGTGGCCGGCGTCGGGCCGGTGAGCATGATCGTCGGGTCCGAGCCGGTGACGGCGGTGGCGACGATGCGGCCGCGCGGGGTCAGGCCCGCCTTCTTGCCGCCCGCCTCGTTGCCGATCAGCAGCAGGGCGGCACCGTCGACGATGCCCGAGCTGTTGCCGCCGGTGTGGACGTGGTTGATCTTCTCCACGGTGTAGTACTTCTGCAGTGCGACGGCGTCGAAGCCGCCCATCGCGCCGATGCCCTCGAAGGCCGGCTTGAGCTTGCCCAGGCTCTCGGCGGTGGTGCCGGGGCGGCGGTGCTCGTCGTTGTCCAGCACCGTCAGGCCGTTGAGGTCCTTGACGGGGACGACCGACTTCGCGAACCGGCCCTCCTCCCAGGCCTTCGCGGCGAAGGCCTGCGACTGCGCGGCGAACTCGTCGACGTCGTCGCGGGAGAAGCCCTCGATGGTGGCGATGAGGTCGGCGCCGATGCCCTGCGGCACGAAGTAGGTGTCGTAGTTGGTCGTGACGTCCTGGAACATCGCGCCACCGTCGGAGCCCATGGGCACGCGCGACATGGACTCGACGCCGCCGGCGAAGACGAGCTGGTCCCATCCGGAGCGCACCTTCTGCGCCGCGGTGTTGGTCGCCTCGAGGCCCGAGCCGCAGAAGCGGTTGAGCTGCACGCCCGCGACGGTGTCCGGCAGGCCCGCGGCCATCGCCGCAGCGCGCGGGATGACGCCGCCCTGCTCACCGACGGGGGAGACGACGCCGAGCACGATGTCGTCGACATCGGCCGGGTCGAGGGTGGGGAAACGGTTCTTGACCTCGTCGATCAGGCCGACGACGAGGTCGATCGGCTTGGTCGCGTGGAGCGATCCGCCGCGCTGCTTGCCGCGTGGCGTACGGATGGCCTCGTAGATGAAAGCGTCGGACACGGTGTTCCTTCCTGGTGTGCTGTCCGTTAGGGATGATTACAAGTGAATCACTATTCTCTAACTTTCGGCGATTCTGCTCCCGACGAACATGTTCTAGAACACAATCGCATACATGACCGCACTTGAGAACATCGCCTGGTTCCCCCGGACTGAGGAACCCCGCAGCTCGCAGCGCAACACCTGGAACAACAGCGTCCGCAACCACGCCGTCATGCGCGGCGATCAGGTGGCCCTGCGGTACCTCGACAAGGAGGTCACCTGGGCGGGCCTCGCCGAGCGGGTGGGGGCTTTCGCCGGCGCGCTGCGCGAGCGCGGCATCGGCGCCGGCGACCGCGTGCTGATCCTGGGCCTGAACCGCATCGAGTACGTCGAGGCGGCGCTCGGCGTCACGGCCCTCGGCGCGATCGCGGTCCCGGTCAACTTCCGGATGGCGCCGCCCGAGGTGGCCTTCCTGGTGCAGGACACGATGTGCAGCGCCGTCGTCTACGAGGCGCTCTTCGACCCGCTCATCGCGGGCGTCGCCGGGACCGGCGCCGAGTTCGGACTGCGCATCCGGTTCGACGGTGCCGACGAGGCCGCCGGCGCCCTCGGCTACGACGACCTCGTCGCGGAGGGCCGCCCCGACCCGCACGCCGACGTCCCCGAGGACTCCCCGGCGCTGATCATGTACACCTCGGGCACCACCGGCCGCCCCAAGGGCGCGGTGCTCACGCACGTCAACATGACCGCGCAGGGCTGGACCAACCTCGTCGCGCCGGGCGTCGTGGACCCCGACGCCGTGGGCGCCGTCGCAGTCCCCCTGTTCCACATCGCCGGCTTCGGCGTGCTGGCGACGGCCTTCCTGCAGGGCCTGACCTCGGTGATCTTCCCGCTCGGCGCGTTCGACCCGGCGCAGACCCTGGACGCGCTGGAGCGAGAGGGCATCACCAGCATGTTCATGGTGCCGATGCAGTGGCAGCTCGCGGTGAACGAGCAGAAGCAGCGCCCGCGCAACCTCAAGCTCAAGTTCGTGTGGTGGGGCGCGGCCCCCGCCAGCGAGACCCTGCTCCGCGAGCTCGCCACCACCTTCCCCGACGCCGAGATCTGCGCCGTCTTCGGCCAGACCGAGATGTCGCCCGTCACCTGCGCGCTCTCGGGTGCCGACGCGCTGCGCAAGTTCGGCTCCGTCGGCAAGGTGGTGCGCACCGTCGCGGCCCGGGTCATCGACTCCGAGGGCAACGACGTGCCGCGCGGCGAGGTGGGCGAGATCGTCTACCGCGGACCCAACATGATGTCGGGCTACTGGAACAACCTCGAGGCCACGAAGGAGGCCTTCCACGGCGGCTGGTTCCACTCGGGCGACCTCGTGCGGATGGACGAAGAGGGCTTCGTCTACGTCATCGACCGCGCCAAGGACATGATCATCTCGGGTGGCGAGAACATCTACTCGGTCGAGGTGGAGAACGCCGTCGCGGCGCACCCCGATGTCACCGAGGTGGCCGTGATCGGCAAGCCGGACGAGCGCTTCGGCGAGTCGGTCGTGGCGGTGGTGCAGCTGCGCGACGGTGCCGCGCTCACCGTCGAGTCGCTCTCGGAGTTCCTCAACGACCACATCGCCCGCTACAAGCACCCGCGCCACGTCGTCGTGATCGAGGCCCTACCGCGCAACCCCACGGGCAAGGTCACCAAGCCGGTCCTGCGCCAGCAGTTCGGCTGAGCTCCCGGTCCGACGGTGCCGTCCGGCCCCGTCGGACCGGCGACCGGGACGACAGAGCCGGGGTCCTCGAGCGAGGGCCCCGGCTCCGTCGTGCGGACTCGGCTCAGACCAGCCGACGACCGAACTTCGCGCGCAGGCGCATGTCGACGAGGAGCAGGTGGTACGGCAGGCGCCGCAGAGCGAGCGGGGTGAATCGGTTGCTGAAGGCGACGAGGCGCCACAGGGCGTCGAAGCGCCGCTGGTCGCGGTCGGTCCACTCGACCTCCATCGCTTCCCGGAACTTGGGCGCGAGGAAGCCGGCGGTGAGGAAGCGGTTGAACGACTTGACCGGCTGCGGCAGGTCGCCGACGAAGGTGAAATCGACCAACTGGCGCAGGTACTCGCGGGCGGGTCCGTCGGGGTTGATCTTCGTCGCGCACAGCTCGATCCACAGGGCGTCGAACTCGTCGGGGGTCGCCGGCCAGAGGTCGGCGGGGACCTGGAGCGTGGTGCCGAGGGGTGCCGCATCGCGGTAGAACAGCGCGCGCTGCTCCCGGTTCATGCGGCCGCGCAGCAGCTGGTGCGTGTCCTCGAAGCCGATGTACAGGCACATCGCCACCCACAGCTGCAGGCCGCGGTCCATGGCGTTGTACTTGACCGGGCTCGACGCGGTGCTGCGGACCTGCCGGTGCGAGGTGTTCACCGCCTCCCGGTAGCGCAGCTTGTCGGTCGCCGTCCCGAGCACCGCGACGGCGAGGTAGGTGATCGTGGTGCGGGTGCGCTTGACGGGATGCTTGTACAGCGATCCCGAGTCGACCTTCGACTCCATCACGCCGTAGCCGACGGGCTTGTTCACCAGCTGCATGATCACGTTGGCGGCGCCCGCGCCGAGCGAGGTCACGTCCGCCGCGTCGGACAACGTGGTGAGGACGTGCGCCGGGCGGACGGGCGTACTGACGGCGATGCGGTAGCCCTCCGAGACCGGGTCGACGGCGCGCGTGGGCGGTGCGGATGGTGCGGCGCCGGTCGCCGGGGCGGTCGTGGCGTTCGGCTCGGCGCTCGTGGTCATACGGTCCTCCCAGTTGTTCCACCGATTCGGTGTGTGAATGTTCACTTACTTATAGTGTTGACGGTACACCGCGGACGGGCGCGCGACAGTGAGTAGCCTCGATGCGGACGGTGGAAGAGGAGTTGACGTGACCCAGGCGCGGCGGAAGCGGCCCAAGGACCGGCGCGAGCAGATCGCGCGGGTCGCCGCTGAGGACTTCTCCCGGCGCGGCTATCACGGCGTCGGGATCGAGGAGATCGCCGCGTCGCTCGACATCAGCGGTCCCGCCGTCTACCGGCACTTCCCCAACAAGTACGCGCTGCTCGAGCACGCCATCACCTCGGCCTCCGATGCGCTGTGCCACGCCGTCGACGACGCGGCCGAGGCCACGGCGGGGAAGGAGCCCGGGGAGCGCGTGGACGCGATCGTCGAGGCGGCCCTGGGGGTCTCCTTCGAGCGCCGCAACACCGGGGGGCTGTTCCGGTGGGAGCAGCGCCTCCTCGAGGGCGAGGACCGGGCGCGGATCCGCGAGCAGCTCACCGCGATGATCGGCACCGTCGCCGATGCCGCGCAGCCCGCGCTCCCGGGCGTCGCCCGGGCCGAGATCGACCTGCGCAGCGTCGCGCTGATCAGCGTGACCGGCAGCGTCACCGCGCACCGGACGGTCCTGGCCCAGAAGCGGGCCGAGGCCGTGCTCGGCGCGGCCGCGCGGCAGGTGCTGGCGCTGCCCGCGCCGCGCGTGCCCTACACGGTCGCGCCGCCGGCCGAGCCCGCGCCCGAGGCGGGCCGCCAGGAGCAGGTGCTGGTCGAGGCGATCGAGCAGATCTTCCAGCACGGCTTCCACAACGTGAGCATGGGCAAGATCGGGACCGCAGCGGGGATCGTCCCGTCGGGCATGTACCGCTACTTCCCGAGCAAGGCCGGGATCCTGGTGAGCGCCCTCGATCAGGCGGCGGAGGGCGTCGCGGGGGCGATCGCGGAGGTCTCCACCTCGGTGCAGGACCCCGCGGACCGGCTCGCCGCGCTCGCGCAGGCCTACGTGCAGCTGTCCTTCCTGCGGTCGAAGCTGATGACCGTCTACTTCCGCGAGATCGGCAACGTCCCGGACGCCGACCGCAGCCGGCTCGCGGGCATCCAGCGGGCCAACATCGCGGCGTTCGCCGACGCGGTGGTCGCCGTGCGACCCGAGCTCACGTCCGCGGAGGCCACGTTCCTCGTGCACGCGGCGTTCGCCGTGGTCTTCGACGTGGGCCGCACCCGGCGCTTCGACACGGACCCCGCCTTCCAGGCCGAGGTGTACGCCCTCGTCTGCGCGGTGCTGTTCCCCGCCTGACCGCGCGCGCTCAGACGAGGGACTTGCCGGCGCCGATCCGCAGGCGCACCTCCAGCAACACCGATCGCGTCGGTCCGAACCGCAGGAACCGCGGGATGAAGCGGTTGACGAAGGCCACGAACGCGAAGAGGTTGTCGAACCGGCGCTGATCCGCCGCCGTCCACTCGACGTGCATCTGTTCCCGGAAGTACGGCGCGAGGAACCCGGCCGTGAGGAACTTCAGCAGGCCGCCGAACACCAGCCGCATCGGCCAGTTGATCATCCGCAGGTTCAGGAGATCGTCGATGTACGCCGCGATGGGCTCGTCCAGGCGGGTCTCGGCGCACGCGCGGACCCAGTACTCGTCGAACTCGGCGCGCGTCGCCGGCCACATGTCGCGCGGCACCTGCAGGGTCGTGCCGAGCGTCGCGCAGGACTGGTAGAAGCTCTCCGCCTGATTCTCGGGGAGCTTGCCGTTGAGCATCTGGTACGTGTCCTCGAATCCGACGAACAGGCACGAGGCGACCCAGAGCTGCAGGTTCCGGTCGAAGGCGTTGTACTTGACCGGGGCTCCCGGTTTCGACTGCACGTGCCGGTGCACCGCATTGACCGCCTCACGGTAGGCCTCCTTCTCCGCGTCGGTGCCGAGGATCGCGACCGCGAGGTACTGGGTCGTGGTGCGCGCGCGCTTCCACGGGTGCTTCATCAGTGCGCCGCTCTCCACCGGGGATTCCGCAACGCCGTGCCCCACCCCGGGGCTCATCATCTGCATCGCCACGTTGGCGGCGGCGCCCGCGAACCCCCAGAAGTCGAGCGCATCGGTGACCGCCAGCTCCCGCTTCGTGTACCTGCGGTGGGTGCTCGGTATCGCGATCCTGGTGCGCTCGAGGGTGAGTGGCGCACCGTCGGGCGAGCCGACGTCGCCGGCGGGGCTGGGCGAGCGTGACATGGCGGTGCTCCTATCGGGTCGGCGGGAGGGTCGCGAGGTGGTCGTTGAGCCGGACCAGCCCCACGACCGCGAGGGCGGCGGCCGCGAGAACGACGGCGACGAGCAGCAGCCAGGCCGCGATGCGGACGACGGCAGGCACCTGCTGCCGTCCGCCCAGGATCTTCACGTACTGGACCACCACGTCGATGATCCACACCAGGGCCATCACTGCATCGTCACGTTCGAGAAGAGCAGCACCGGCCAGCAGACGATGGCGCCGAGGAAGGAGATGATGCGATCGATTCCACTGAGGTTCCCGAGGTGGTCCATGTGCGTCAGCGACCAGACCAGGCCGATGATCCCGTAGGGGATGCCGACCAGGATCAGGAAGCCGAGGAACTCCGAGACCTTCATCTCGTAGTCGAGGAAGCGCTGCAACATCGTTCGTCCTCCGGACGGTCAGTTGGGGGTGCCCGACGGTGCCGGGAGTGCGGGCATGGTCGGGGTGGCGGGAGGCTGCGGGGTGGCCGCGGCGGACGGGTTCGCGGACGGTGTCGTGCCGGTGCCGCCGAGGCCGTTGAGCACGGCGTTGGGGTTCGCGGGATCGCCCGCCTCCGTGATGATCCAGTCGCGGTTCCGGTCGAGGCTCACCGAGTAGGTGCTGGTGCTGATGGTGCCCTGCGGGGCCTGGACGTTCTGCGAGGAGACGTCGACGGCGACCTTCACCTGATAGATGCCGTTCACTTCGGAGGTGGTCTTGGCGAAGGACGCCCGCCCGCTGGAGGTGAGCCGCAGCGGCGTGACCACCTCGCGCATGACGTCGAGGATCGAGTCGAACTTCTTCGCCAGTTCCGGTGTTACCCCGGCCTTCACGCCGTTGAGCCACGGGGTCAGGTCGCGGTAGTCCATGGTCGCCGCCTTCACGGCGTAGTCGGAGGCGATCTGCTCCGCCCGGGCGCGGTCCGCGGCCTCCTGGCGCTCGGTGGAGAGCGTCCGGGTCTGCAGATACAGGAGCACGGAGACGGCGACGAGCGCCACGACGACCACCGTCGCGAGCACGGTACGCAGTGTGCCCGACGTCGTCCGTCCGGCGGGCGCGGGGGATTCCGTACGCGCCTTCGTCCGTGCGGCGCCGGACGTGCCCGCGGGTCGGTCCGCCGACGGCGGCTTCGTCGTCCGATTCTTCTCGGTCGAGACCACGGGGCCCGGCGTCGCGTCGGCGTCCTCCGTGGAGTCCGTCGAGTCCGCGGCCTCCGGAGCGGCCTCGGCTTCGGCGGCGGTGCCGCGGGGGTCGGTCTCGGGCGTGCCGGCGGCGGCCTCGTCGGGGCCGTCGTGCTCCTGCGCCATGGGGTCCTCTCGAGTCAGGGGCGGGGAAGGGTCAGGGTGACGCGGGCGGCACCGTCGGTACCGGCCACCTGCAGGGCGTTCGACAGGAGCGTGCTGAGATCGATCTGGGGCACCGTGCGATTGAGCGCCGAGAAGATCGAGATGAACGGCCCGCCGGTGGTGGCGAGCGCGGGTAACAGCTCGTCCAGGTACGGCTTGAGCCGCCTGAGGAAGGGGTCGACGGTGTTCACGAACGGGTCCGGCGCGTTGAGCGTCAACACCATCCGCTGCACGGCCTGCACCGCACTGAGCACCACGTTCCCGGTGTTCTCGAACTCGGCGCCCAGGCGCTGCACGGCGTTCGCGGTCCAGTCCAGATCCGCCGAGTAGACCTGCGTGTTGGCGAACATGCTGCGGATCGCCGGCATCCGGCTGAGCACCGTCGAACTGAGCAACTGGCCCGCCCGGCTGAGCGTGGTCAGGTCGTCCTCGCGGCCCGACGTGGCCTGCCACGCCGTCTCGACGATCCCACCGAGAGCTCCCGCGTCGGCCGTGCGGTTCAGCGCGGCGAGCGCCTGGAAGACGTCGCTCACGGACCGCGATTGGGTGACCGCGGTCGCCGGGATCTCCGCGCCGGACGCGAAGACGGCGCCGCCGGAGGAGCGGGGCGCGAACTCCACGTAGGGCTCGCTGAGAGCGCTGAGCTGCTCGACCGACAGGGCCGAGTCGACGGGGATGCGGTAGTCCGACGGGTAGCGGAGCGCGATCCGCACCCCGTCGGTCGACGGCTCGACGGCGGTGACGTCGCCGATCCGGACGCCGCGCAGCAGGATCGGCGAGCCGGTCGCCAGCTGTCCGGTGTGCGCGAGCTTGAGGGACAGCGTCGTGTACGTCACGCCCGGCCGCAGCCCCATGTACCCGACGAGGAGGATGAACAGCCCGACGAGGAGGACGACGGTGAAGGTGACCGCATTGGCGAGGAGTTCCTTCTTCATCGCACCGCCCCGATCATGCGCATCGCGCGGAGCGCCTGCTCCGCCTTCTCCGCGGTGGGTACCGCGGGCCCGTCGGAGACCTTCACGACGTTCACCTTGGGGCCGTGCTCGACCCACGGGATGATGGTGTCCCGAAACAGGTTCCGCAGGTTGATGAGGTTGTCCGGACGGGTGGCGCCCACCGGCCGGTCGAGGAGCAGCAGCGGGCTGACGACCTGGGTGAAGAGGGCGGCGAGGTCACGGATGCCGGGGGTCAGCGGTGCGGCGTTCTTCAGCAGTGGCGCCAGCGAGGCGTAGACCTCGGTCACGCGGGCGGTCTCGGAGATGATGCCCCAGCGGCGGAGGCCCTCGGGCGCGAGGTACTCGCTGAGCATCGCGTGCTCGGCCGCGAGCGATCCGGTGACCCCGACGACGGAGCGGAGCGCGGTGTCGAGCGAGCTCGTGTCGTTGGCCCAGGCCATGATCGTGGACGCCAGGTTGTCGGTGATCTTGCGGGTGCGTGCCGGATCGTCGGGGAAGGCTCCGTCGATCCGCTGGATCGTGTTGCCCAGCTGCGAGACTCCGCCGCTGCCGAGGAAGCCCGACAGGCTGGTCATGAGGTCCTCGATGTGATCCGGCGGGCGGCTCTGCGCGAGGGGGATGAGCCCGCCCGCGCGCAGCGGTTGCGCGGTCGAGGTGGGCGCCGAGACGAGGGCGATGTAGACATCGCCGAGGAGCGTGTCCTGCCGCAGTTCGGCGGTGGTGTCCGTGGGGATGGTGGCCGGCTCGCTGATGTTCAGGGTCGCGACGGCGCGGTCGCCGTCGAGCCGAACCGATTCCATCCGGCCCACGGAGCGGCCGTTGAACCGGACCTGCGCCTGGTCGGGGAGGTTGAGGGCGTTGGAGAACTCCACGCGCAACGGCCATCCCGAGGTGGACCAGGTGGTCGGATCGGGCAACGTCGACGGGCTCGCCCGGAGCACACCGACGACGCCGAGTCCGAGGACGACCAGCAGGAGAAGGCCGCGGGTGATGCGGCTGCGCAGTGTGGGGCGGTTCATCGGGCGGCTCCCGTCCCGCGGAGGATGGCCGAGATCAGGTCGACATCGATGTGGCCGGGGTCGACGACCTTGCACTGGCCCGGTGCGATCCGGTTGACGTTCGCACAGGTCAGTTCCGGGTTGCGGGCGACCATCTTCGTCGGCGGCGGGGTGAAGACGATCTTGAGGCCGAGGGTGCGCTGGTCGAAGGAGACGTTGAAGGCGTCGATCAGCGGCGGGAGGAAGCCGAGGAGATCGCCCCAGTTCTTGACGCCGGCGCTGACCAGCCGCGACGCCGGAATGACGGTGTCCAGGATCGGCCAGAGATTGTGGCCGTAGTGGGAGATCAGGTCGCGCAGCAGCTTCCCGAGCGGGATCAGGGCCTCGGCGAGGGTCTCGGTCGTCTTCGCGGTCGGCACGATGATGTCGGCGAGGCCGTCGGGGGTGGTCAGGAGGAGCTGCTTGAGCGGGTTCCAGTTCGCGGTCATGCCGCCGGTGAGGGAGGAGAGCGAGTCGATGCTGCGGCCCACGTCGCCGATACCCGGCCCCGGATCGTCGAGCAGCGCGGCGAGGCTCTCGATGACACCGTTGACGTCGGGCCCGGTGCCGTCGACGGCCGCCGCGAGCGAGGTGAGCGAATCCTGAACCTGCTTGGTCTGCTCGGGGCCGCCGCCGGTGGTGAGCTTGGCGGCCGCGTCGCCGAGGGAGCTGAGGCTGCGGCTCAGGGACTGCGGGGTCTTGGTGTCCGTCAGGCACGTCCCCGCCTGCAGCGCGGGGCCCTTGCGGGCATCGTCGATGAGCGCGAGCTGTCGGGAGGCGATCAGCGAGGCGGCGACGGTGACCGCGCCGGTGCCGGAGCTGACGGCCTGGTCGGCGTCGACGTCGAACTCCACTCGGGCCGCGGCGTTCTCGGGGCTCACCGCGGTGACCCTCCCGATCGGAACGCCGAGCCGGGTCACCGGGTTGCCGACGTAGAGCCCGATCGCGTCGGGCATCAGCGCGCAGTACCGCGTCTGCGCCTTCTCGGGAGTCTGCGCGACGTACAGCGCGCCGGCGATGATCGACCCGACCACCGTGATCGCGATCGCGGTGACCAACCATTTCGAGCCCAGGATCTTGGAGATCATCAGCACGGTGCCCCTTCCAGCGGGATGCAGTACTGGGACGAGATCGTGGGGACGGAGCCGTCGAAGACGATGGTGCCGTCCGGTTTCACCGAGGACTGGATCCGCCCCAGCAGGGCCATCGCGTCGTCGATCATCTTCTGGTACTTGGTGAGCAGTGCGCCGATCTGGCCCGACATGAGGTTGAACTGGGCCTCCATCGAGGCGAGGTTCTCCTGGTAGAAGTTCGCCGGCGGAATGATCCGCTTGAGCACGAGATCGAGCGAACTCATGAAGCGCTTGTACCCGGCGACGTTCAGGCGCGCGGTGGAGAAGTAGATGTTCATGTCGCGCATCACCTGGGTGAGGACGTCGCCGTTGCGGTCGATGGCGGCGGAGTACTCGGACAGCGTCTGCACGAAGCCGCCGACCTCGTCCTTCTGCGTCGAGATGCTCTGCACCACGCCCTGCAGGGTGGACAGCAGCTCCTTCATCTGCCCGGAGTTGCCGCTCGTCGCCCGCTGGATCTGGGCGAGCGACTCGCGCAACGGCGTCGGGTCGATCGCGCGGATCTTCGGATCGGCCTGCTGGAAGGTCTCCACCAGGCTGTACGGGATTCGCACGCGGGCCGGCGGGATCGCCGTAGCGCCCAACGAGGAGGTGCCGATCGAGTCGATGTCGACGAAGTACCCGCCGACGCCGGTCAGCATCTTCACCGCCACCCGGGACTGATCGCCGATGTGCACCTTCTTCTTGATCCGCAGGCCCACGTTCACGTGGCCGCCCTCCAGTGCCACCCCCGCGACGGAACCTACGGAGACGCCGGCCACGCGGACGTCGTCGCCCGGGCGGACCATGCCCGCTTCGGGGAAGTTCGCGGTGTAGGTGGTGGTGCCGATCGGACGGACCGCGAGCACCGAGCTGGCGATCATCAGCACGAGCGCGAACGCCACCCCGAGGACGCCGAAGGTGAGCTGCCGCTTCTTCGAACTCGGCTGCGCCCAGGCCTCCTCGATGCCGGAGGCGAGCTTCGTCGCGATGCCGTAGCCGTCGCGCAGCAGGTTCACGGGCAGGTTCAGCGCTTGCACAGCGTCACCTTCGATCCGCGGAGGAAGACGAGGACGCCGGCCGGTAGCTGGGCCTCGCCGCGGCTGCAGCCGGTGTCCCCGCCGGCGGAGGGGACCTGCTGCTGGGTCAGGTTCGCGAACAGTCCGGGGAGCAGCGCGGCGAGGTCCACGAGGCTCTGCAGGCGCGGTAGTTCGGGGCGGGCGAGCTCGAGGAGCGAGCTGCCGGCGGGCTGCAGGCCCGCGCCGCGCAGGAGCGAGTCCGCGGCCGAAATCAGTTCGGCGCCCTGATCGGACAGGATCTTCGTCGACGGCGCCGCGTTCCGCATCACCTCGCCGATGCCCTTCAGATAGCCGATCACGGTGGGCAGGGAGCCGGACCTCCCGCCGAGGCTGTCGTTGATCGTCTTCAGGTTGCGCACCAGGGTCTGGAGGAGCGCGGAGCGGTCATTGGTGAACCGGCTCAGCGTCTGCAGCGCGTCGAGCAGCGGCCCCAGGCCGGAACCGTCGCCTTCGACGACGGCCGCGATCGACTGCGCGAGATGGTTGATCTGCTCGGGCTGCATCGCGGCGAGGACCGGCTGCAGGCCGTTGAAGATCGTCGTGACGTCGAACGAGGGCACCGTCCGGTCGGTCCCGATCGTCGACTTCGGGTTGACGGTGCCGGCCTGCGCGTCGCTCGGCGAAAGGTCCAGATACCGCAGGCCGGTGAGGTTCTGGAATCGGATCGACAGCGTGGTGGCGGTGGTGATCCGCTGGTCGCGGTTGACTGTGAACGCGACCCGCGCCAGCGAGCCGCGCGTCGCGTCGTCCTGATCGAGCGTGACATCGCTGACCTTGCCCACCTGCACCCCGAGCAGCCGGACGTCGTCGCCGGAACGGAGACCGGAGGCGTTGGTGAACATGGCCGTGTACGGCGACTGTGCGGCCTGCGCGGGTCGCGTGAGCGCGCGGACGGTGAACGCCCCGCCCACGGCGATGAGGACGACGAAGATGAGCAGCAGGGTTCCGGGATTGCGGGCGGTGCGCACGTCAGCGGCCCCTCGTCGTGGTCGGCGCGGTCGTGGTCGGTGCGACGCCGGTGGTGGCGGTCGCCGTCGCACCGGGCGATGGTTTCGGCGCGGGAGTGACCTTCGGCGGGGCGGGCCTGCCGGGCGGGGTCACGGAGAACTGGGGTACGGGCGGCAACAGCGACGCGATCGCGGGGAACTGCTGGAACGTGACGTCGAGATTCAGGACCGGACCGGATCCGTTGTCCGGCATGGACCGCCGGATCCGCTCGATGAGCTCCTCGAGCTGGCGGCCGTTGCGCGCGGCGTCGGGGAAACTCGTGACCGCCCGGGTGGCGAGCTCGCGGACGGGCACCAGGACCTCGGTGAGCGCGGCGACGTTGGGCGCGCTGAGCAGAGCCGTGAGTGCGGGTGAGAAGTCGTGGGAGATGGCGTCGATCGTGCCCTTCTGCCGCTCCGGGTAGCCGGGGGTGTCCGGACCCGACCAGGACCAGAGCGCGCGCAGACCGGGCAGCATCCGCTTGACCGACGAGTCCAGTGCGCTGAGCGTCGACGCGATCGTCGGCAGTGTCTCGGACGTCGGGATCCGCTGCGTATCGGCGTTCGCCTCCGCGATCGCGCCGACCGCGCCGAGGAAGGGCAGGAACTGCCGCGTCGTGGTGTCCAACTGGGCGATGAGCTCGGCCATGTGCGGGCGGAAGCTCTCGCGCTCCATCGTGCTGAGGGACCGGAGCAGCGACGCCATGGTGCCGTCGTCGGGGGCCGAGAGCGGCTCCCAGGAGGCGCCCGAGGTGAGGGCGCGGCCACCCCGGCCCGGGGTGAGCGCGACGACCGTGATGCCGAACATGTTGCCCGGCGCGAAGGCGACCTTGACGGCGTCGGTCACCAGATCGTCGGCGGCGCCGTTGAACCGCATGGCGACACCGAGGCGGCCGGCGCCGCGGTCGACGATGTCGGTGACCTCGCCGACGCGGAGTCCGTCCATCTCCACGGCGGTACCCGGCCCGACGCCGGGAGCGACGTTGCGCACCACCAGGGTCAGGGTCTTCGGCGGCGTGGTCATGATCGCGCGGACCGCCCAGATCGTGGTGGCGGCCAGGACCACCACGAGGACCGCGGCGATGCCGCGGCGCAGCAGCACGGGGCCGGGCGTCATCATGCCCGTCACCGGCGAGGGCCATCGCGTCGTCACGTCGTCACCCCCGGAAGACCAGTTCGCTGCTGGCACCCCAGATGCCCAGGGTCATCAGCATGTCGAGCACCACGATGGCCACCATCGAGGCGCGGACGGCGCGCCCGGACGCGACGCCCACGCCCTCGGGCCCGCCGGCGGCGAAGAAGCCCTGGTAGCAGTGGATGAGGATCACGGCACAGATGAAGACCACGACCTTGGCGATGGAGGCGATGAGGTCGGAGGGCGAGAGGAACTGCTGGAAGTAGTGCTCGTAGGTGCCCGCCGCGTCGCCCTGGGCCAGCGTGACGATCGTGCTGCTGGCGAAGAAGCTCACGATGATCGCGATGAGGAAGATCGGCACGATCGCGACCACGCCGGCGATCATGCGGGTGCTGACCACGAAGGAGATCGAGCGGAGGCCGAGCGCCTCCAGCGCGTCGATCTCCTCGGTGATCCGCATGGCGCCGATCTCGGCGGTCATGCGGCAGCCGGCCTGGACGGCGAAGCCGGCGGCGGCGAGGATCGGCGCGAACTCGCGGGTGTTGGCCAGCGCCGCGATGACGCCGGTGAGCGGGCCCATGCCCAGCAGGTCGAGGGAGGCGAAGGCCTGGATCGCCACGGTGCCGCCGACCGCGAGGCCCAGGACCACCATCATCAGCGACGTTCCGCCGCCGACGATCACCGCGCCGCGGCCCCAGGTGAGGTCCGTGATGGTGCGGACCGTCTGCTTGGGGTAGTTCCGCAGCGCGTGCGGGATGAGCGTGACCGAGGCGACGACGAAGGACACCATTTGGCCGAGGCGCGCGAGGGCACCGCGCAGCGAATCCGTCAGCCTGCCGAGGGTGCGGAACCCTCTCGGGCGGTAGGGCGCGATCGTCACGGAATCAGCCGACCTCTCGTGCGGGACGGAGAGGGATGTGTGTGAGGTGCGTGGAGGTGCATGTCAGCCCACCCTCATGGGGAAATAGGTCGTGTAGATCTGGGTGAGCGCGAAGTTGAGCACGATGATCCCGACGGTGGAGACCACGACGGTGGTGTTCACGGCGTCGGCGACCCCGCGCGCGCCGCCCTTCGCCTCGAGACCGTGCTGGCAGCCGAGGACGGCGATCATGATCCCGAAGATCACCGCCTTGAACAGTGCGAACCCGAAGTCGCGGGTGGTGGCGTAGGCGCCGAAGCTGAGCCAGTAGCTGCCCGGCGTGACGTCCTGTCCGGCGATGGCCAGGTAGTACGCGGCGCCGATGCCGACGACGGTGATGAAGACGCAGAGCAGCGGCGCGACGAAGGCTGCCGCCAGAATGCGCGGCACCACGAGCCGGCGGACGGGGTCGATGCCCATGACGCGCATGGCGTCGACCTCCTCGCGGATGGTGCGGGAGCCGAGGTCGGCGGCGATCGCGGAGGCGCCGGCGCCGCCCAGCAGCAGCCCGGCCGCCATGGGGGCGGCCTGCTGGATCACCGTGAGGCCGCTCGCGGCGCCCATCAGCGAGCCCGCGCCGATCTGATTGACGATGCTGCCGATCTGGATGGTGACGATGACGCCGAACGGGATGGCCATGAGGAAGGCGGGGATGGCGGTCACGCTCACGAGGAACCAGGCCTGAACGACGATCTCCCGGAATTGGACGCGGCCCCGGAGGAGGTCGGCCACCATGGACACCAGGGAGTGGAGGACGAGTTCGACGGTGCGACCGAGGGTGCGGACCGGGCCGAGCGCGTTGTCGTCGAGATTCCTGCGGAGTGCGTCGAGTGCGCCGGGTCGCGCGGTGGGCGCTTCCTGAGACGATCGCGATGCCATAGCTCACCTCCTTCCTGGCACATGTTAGGGAATGTTCTCTATCTCGGCAGGGTTTTGCGATGATTTTCCGGGCCGACTCGTCAGTCGACTGATTTCGCTGGTGGCAGGGGGTTGGGGTACCCTGGTCCGGTTGCCTTGAGGGCAACGCTCCTGCCGTGGAGAGTCCACGGCCGCATAGTCCATAGGAGGAGGCGAAAAGCCCATGCGTAATTACGAACTGATGGTGATCCTGGATCCGAGCCTGGATGAGCGCACCGTCGCGCCCTCGCTGGAGACCTTCCTGAACGTGGTCCGCAAGGACGGCGGATCGATCGGGAACGTCGACATCTGGGGCAAGCGCCGTCTTGCTTACGAGATCTCGAAGAACGCCGAGGGCATCTACGCGGTGATCGATCTGACCGCCGAGCCGGCGACCGTCAACGAGCTGGATCGTCAGCTCAAGCTGAACGAGTCGGTGCTTCGCACTAAGGTGCTGCGGCAGAACTAGTCGCGCACTAACTACAGGGAGAAGACACCATGGCAGGCGACACGATCATCACGGTCATCGGCAATCTGACGGCGGATCCGGAGCTGCGCTTCACCCCGTCGGGTGCGGCGGTGGCCAACTTCACCGTCGCCTCCACGCCCCGCACGTTCGACCGGAACTCGAATGAGTGGAAGGACGGCGAGGCGCTGTTCCTGCGCTGCAACATCTGGCGTGAGGCGGCGGAGAACGTCGCCGAATCGCTCACGAAGGGCACGCGCGTCATCGTCTCCGGCCGGCTCAAGCAGCGGTCCTACGACGATCGTGACGGCAACAAGCGCACGGTGGTGGAACTCGAGGTCGACGAGATCGGCCCCTCCCTGAGGTATGCGACGGCGAAGCCGACGCGCACGCAGCGCGGCGGTGGCGGCGGCGGTTTCGGTGGCGGCAACCAGGGCGGCGGTGGCGGTTACAGCCAGCCCGCCCAGCAGGCTCCGCGCCAGAACCAGCCCGCAGACGATCCGTGGGGCAGTGCCCCCGCGGCCGGGAGCAGCTTCGGCGGCGGCAACGACGATCCGCCGTTCTGATCCCCGGGATCGAACACTGTGAAGGGCGCAACCGGCTCGCCGGGCGCCCAGTAGACCTCATCAAGGAGTACCAACACCATGGCCGGTAAGGGCAATGGCCGGAAGGTGCGCGTCGAGAAGGCCGTCAAGGCCAAGGCGTGCACGTTCTGCAAGGAGAAGAACACCAAGATCGACTACAAGGACACGACGCTGCTGCGTCGGTTCCTGTCGGAGCGGGGCAAGATCCGCAGCCGTCGCGTGACGGGCAACTGCGTCCAGCACCAGCGCGACATCGCGATCGCCGTCAAGAACGCGCGTGAGGTGGCCCTGCTGCCGTTCACGTCGACGACCCGCTAAGGAGGGGTGAAGAAATGAAGCTCATCCTCACCGCCGACGTCGACAACCTGGGCGCCCCCGGCGACACCGTCGAGGTCAAGGACGGCTACGGCCGTAACTACCTGCTGCCCCGCGGCCTGGCCATCGTCGCCACCCGTGGCGCCGAGAAGCAGGTCGAGGGCATCCGCCGCAGCCAGGAGGCCAAGCGTGTGCGCGGCCTCGATCACGCCAACGAGCTGAAGCAGGCCATCGAGGGCCTGGCGTCCGTCTCGCTGACCGTGAAGACCGCTGAGTCGGGCAAGCTCTTCGGCTCGGTCACCGCTGCCGATGTCGCAGCCGCGCTCAAGTCCGCCGGCGGCCCCGCCGTCGACAAGCGCAGCATCGAGCTGCCGCAGGGTCACATCAAGTCCACGGGCTCGTTCCCCGTGGTCGTGGTGCTGCACCCGGACGTGCGCGCGAAGTTCGCGCTCACCGTCGCCGCGCAGTAGTCGCACAGACGAGAAGAACCCCCATCGCCTCCGGGCGGTGGGGGTTCTTCCGTGTCCGGGTCGGTCAGACGGTGATGGTGCCGACGCAGGGGGTGCTGGTCTGGGTGCCGATCCACTCGCTGCCCGCGCCGGCCTTGATGACCAGGTTGAACGTCACGGCGCCCTTGCCGGTGGTGATGGGCGTCTTGTTCAGGGTGGGCAGGGGGCCGACGCCGTTGAGCTTGGCGCTACCGAACTTGCCGGAGGTGGTGTTGTTCCACGACAGGCTCGCGGACGAGGCGAACTGGCTCAGGACGAGGTCGCGGGCGCCCGCGTTGCCGGTCGCGGAGACCAGGATCTGGCCGGGGGCGCCGACGGTGGCGGTCACCTTCCAGGTCAGCATCTGGCCTCCGACCACGAACATGGGGTTCGCGCTCGTGCAGGTGGCGGACACCGAGGCGGGCTTCGGCTTCGGCTTGGGGGCGGGGGTCGGGGCCGCCCCCGCGGATCCGATGGCGCACGTGGCGACGGCCGCGAGCGCGACCGCGACGCCGGCCGTGCGCGCCGAGATCGTGGAGGTGTTCATCGGGTGGATCCTTCCGCAGTGATTGATGCACCGATCAGAATACGCGGCCACCGGGGCCGGAAGAAGGTGCACCGGTGTTGCGTGACGCGTTCGCGCTGGTAGGGGGCACGGCAGGTGACCGGTCGGTAACAACTGAGGGTGGTTTTCGCAGCCCGACGGTGACCGATTCACTCACGACACGCCCGAATGTCAAGTCGGTGCGACACGCGGAGGAATCTCGATCCACAACGGTACCCACCCTCATTACCCGATATGAACTGGGGCGACGCCGAACGCCCTCCCGAGTTTCCACAAGTTTTCCCCATCGGTCCACACCGGCGTCCCCACCCTGACCGCGCGCCATCCACAATCCACTCACAGATCCATCCACAGCTCCGCTTTGCGGTGTCGAGCGGAGGGCCTAGCGTTCACGTGCGTCGGTCGCGCTCCCGTGCGAGGTTTGCTATTCGAAAACCTGTCAGGGGTCCGCGGTAGACCGATCGCAGTACGGGTGAGTCCTCGCCGCCGCTCGGCGGCCGGGACGCGAGAGAGGTGGGTGCGCGGTGTCGGTCACGGACGAGCAGGAGTTCACTCCGGGGCCCGGGCCCGTGGGTCGTCCGGAGCCCCGGCCCGACGGTCCGCCCGCCGAGGACTTCGGCCGCCAGCCCCCGCAGGACATCGCCGCCGAGCAGTCGGTGCTGGGCGCCATGATGCTCTCCAAGGACGCCATCGCGGACGTCCTCGAGGTCATCAGCCCGGGCGACTTCTACCGTCCCGCGCACCAGTCGGTGTACGACGCGATCCTCGACCTCTACGGCGCGGGGGAGCCCGCGGACGCGGTCACGGTCTCCGCCACGCTCGACCGCAAGGGCGAGCTCAAGCGCGTCGGCGGCGCCCCCTATCTGCACACCCTGATCTCCACCGTGCCCACCGCGGCCAACGCGGGCTACTACGCGGAGATCGTGGCAGAGAAGGCCATCCTGCGGCGCCTCGTCGAGGCCGGGACCCGGATCGTCCAGTACGGCTACTCGGGGTCCGACGGTGCCGACGTGGCCGAGGTCGTGGACCGGGCCCAGGCGGCCGTCTACGACGTCACCGAGCGCAAGGCCTCCGAGGACTACGTGATCCTCGAGGAGCTGCTGCAGCCCACGATGGACGAGATCGACGCCATCGCCTCCCGCGGCGGCGTCAGCATGGGCGTGCCCACGGGCTTCACCGACTTCGACGCGCTCACCAACGGCCTGCACTCCGGCCAGATGATCATCGTCGCCGGCCGTCCCGGTGCGGGTAAGTCGACGATGGCGCTCGACGTGCTGCGGTCCTGCACCATCGAGCACCAGATGCCAGGCGTCCTGTTCAGCCTCGAGATGAGCAAGACCGAGGTGGTCATGCGCCTGCTCTCCGCGGAGGCGCGGATCAAGCTGGCCGACATGCGCTCGGGCAAGATGTCCGACGACGACTGGACCCGCCTCGCGCGCCGCATGTCGGAGATCTCCGAAGCGCCGCTCTTCGTCGACGATTCGCCGAACCTCACGATGATGGAGATCCGCGCGAAGGCCCGCCGGCTCAAGCAGCGGCACGACCTCAAGCTCATCGTCATCGACTACCTGCAGCTGATGACGTCGGGCAAGAAGGTCGAATCCCGTCAGCAGGAGGTCTCGGAGTTCTCCCGGCAGCTCAAGCTGCTCGCGAAGGAGCTCGAAGTCCCGCTCATCGCCGTCGCACAGCTCAACCGTGGTCCCGAGCAGCGCACCGACAAGAAGCCCCAGGTCGCCGACCTCCGTGAGTCCGGCTCGCTCGAGCAGGACGCCGACATGGTCGTCCTGGTGCACCGCCCCGACGCCTACGAGCGTGACGACCCCCGCGCCGGCGAGGCCGACTTCATCCTCGGCAAGCACCGCGCCGGCCCCACCGCGACCGTCACCGTCGCCCACCAGCTGCACTACTCCCGCTTCGTGGACATGGCCAAGGGCTGACAGCGTCCTGCTGTAGGGTCCCAGATTTCGTGGCGGAATCCCAAGATACATGGCGGAGAGTTGGCGGATCCGCCAACTGTTTGGGACACGCCGGGCTGCGTCCCCGCATCGAGCGGGCGGAGGTGGCACCGTCAAGGCATGTCGCCCGGCAGCTCCGCGGGGACCGCGGTAGAAGTTTCGTTCCGCCGCGGTGAGGATCTCTGTGAGCGGACCGTGGAGTGGCACGCGGCCGCAATGGAAGACCTTCGCGCGGCAGCGCCGTGGCGTACATTTCGCTTCACTACTGCCCTCGGAGAACAGTCCCCGCGCCTCCAAACCGACGCCAGCGAAGATCACCGTCAACGGGAACTCGTTGGCGATGTACTTGAAGTGGTTGCTGACCTCGACACCGGAGGTGGACTGCAGCCGCAGGAAGTGCAGATCATCGACGATGAGGATCTTCGTTTCGCATGCCAGCACGCAGTCCAGGGCTCGGTGGGCGAAGTCGGCGGCGTTGCCGCGGCGGCCGCCTGGGTGGGCGTAGAACGCGAGCATCGCCCGGTTGAACTCGCGTAGGCCAGTGTTGCCGGTCAGTCCCACCCGGCACACCGGCCACCGTTCATGGCCTTCCTCGGTCGTAGTGCCGTTCTCGGCTACTTCGCGGCGGTGGAACGCGCGGGCGAAGCTCAATACCGCGGTGGTCTTCCCTAGTCCGGGTACTGCGTCGATCGCAACGGCGCCTTTCGGTTTGTCTCCGTCCTGGGCGTTAGAGTCGATGACATCCCAGAGGTTTTCGTGCACCTCGACGAGCTGTCTGGTCTTGAGGGGCCCGAGGTTCGCGTGCCACTCGCGGCGCTCACGGTCGTAGTCGGTGCGCTCCTTGTCGGTCAGTCTGTCGAGTTCATCGCGGTTCAACGCCTCCGGTGGAACACGTGCGGGGGTGTTGACGAACTTCTGCCACCCTTCCTTTCGGGCGAGGGTCAGATTGTCGAGTGTCGCGGCGGTTTCGGTCATACGTCCTCCAGCGCGTCGGAGTAGAAGTCATCGATGTTTTCCTGGTCGAATCGATCGTCGTCACCTTCCTCGCCGGCGTAGTCGAGACCGCGATCAATCGCGGTGTCCTCTGCTTGCACATCGCTTTCGTCCTGGTCGGGAGCGAGCACGCGGGCGACCGACGGCAGTCGATCCACACGCGCTTCGCCCTGCGGTCGCTGCGACAGTTCGCTCTCGCGTGACATTCTCAACGCAATGCGCCGTTCCACTCGGGTCGAGCCCAGGCCGATGTTCCACCGCTCCAACAAGTCAGCTACCGCAAGGCGGTCGTTGGGGAATCGGTACTTCGATGCTGCTAGCTTCCTTGCGTAGAGCAGTGCATCCTCGCTGAACGGCATATCGATCGACGGTGCGTGCTCCCACACCAATGTGTGCCAGGTCCGCTCATCTGGGCGCCGGAAGTACACCTTGGTGATGTCGTCGGGATCGCAGTGGATCGGCCATCGTCCCTTGGCCTCGCCGGTGAACCGGCTCGCGAGGTTACGGTAGCCGTTGAGCCCGTCTCCGTTGTAGCGGCGGCCTCCGATCTCGACACCGTAGTGAAGAATCTTCCGCCATACCGGCTTGAGGAACTCGAATGCCAGGTCCGGATCGCGAGGCGCCTCAATGTATCCGGCGCGAGAAACACCGTGCTCGAACATCGCGGCGGGCGACATACGTAAGCCCGGAACTCGCGGGTCGAGCAGGCTCGAATGCTGGCGGTGGTGGTAGACCTGCGCAACCCACTCGCGGATGATGCTTTCGAGCTCGTCGATGTAGAAGAACGCTCCGCCCTCAGGATCCTCGCCGCGGGAGTGGACATCAGGTCCCTTGTACCCCGGCAAGGCCTGGAGGAGATCTTCACGAATAGTACGAAAGAACCGCTCAACTGGCCCTTTGTCACGGCCGGTTCGGAGCCGAGCTGGCTGCACCGAAATCCCGAAGCGCTGGCACACGCTCATCACGTGGTTCGAGAGGTAGACCTTGCCGTGATCCACCACCAGCGTCTCAGGGACAATCGCTGGTCCAGCGGCCGCATCCGCTGGCCGCTCCGCAGTCACATCCACAAGTACCGACCGCGGTACTCCGTGAGCTGGCCACACCGCGTACTCCGGCCAGTCCGCGCCGGCCGGACGTGGGTTGAAGACCTCGTACATCACGGTCGCTACATCAACCGATTTCGTGGAAACCGGGGTCAGTCGCAACCCGGTGATGCAGCGGGTGTACCAGTCCATCGCGACGGTCAGTTCCACCTGCACCCACCGCAGCGTCAGAGGATCAAGCCCGAAGACATCGAGCCTGGTTGTGTCCATCAGCATGTACTCGCCAGGCCGAGTTGGACGGAGCTTGCCGTACACGCCATCTGGCCGCTCAGCGATGTCGCGATTTCGCTTGGCAGACAGTCGAAATGTGGGATAGCGCTGTTCCAGATACTCGAGAACACGGAAAGCATTTGTCCGAGACGGGATGGCGACGACCCCTTCTCCGAATCGCGCCAAGACCCGTGCCTCCGCGCGTGCCATCACCATCGTGCGGGAAGGTTTCGACTCGGTGGCGTGCTCAACCATGACTTCGACAGCTGTGTCTAACCACCGCCGATCGACAGACGGGAAGGGATCCGCTTCTCTCGTACGTCGCGCGTCTACCAGGCCTGCGGGCCCTTCAGTGCGGAACTTGGACACCCACCGCTCCACAGATCGCAGGCCGACGCCGAGCTCGCGCGCCTTCGCTGCGTAGCGGTCGGTGAGCGGCCGGTCGACGGCAAACTCCGGCCTGGGCTCTCCCTTGCTCGCAGTCTCCACGCTGCCAGATCTGTAACCGGTAAGAATCTCCCGTACGTGCCCCGCGCGTTCCGTCACCTGCTGAAGCTCCGCCGCGGACAACTCACCGAAGATGACGCCTGCAGGCTCGGTTGCATCAGTGCTTGAGACGCCAGTGCCGGTCGGGAGGACCCGACCCCGGACCGAGGACAGCAGCTCCGCTAGGCCGACTCGCATGTACTGCCCTGCAGCGCTTTTCCCCAGCACATCGACGACGCCCTTAGCCGTGGCGAGCTCCACGATCTCGAACACCTCGCCGTCGTACATGTACCGCCCGCCAACCTCAACCCGCTCAACGCCACTCATAAGACCCCCGAAATCTGAGTTCGACTAGTGATTGCAGCGTCAATGTCGACGTGCAGGCGACGCCGCCATATCAAGTGCAGCACCGCCGCTCGCACGCACGCGTCAGGACGATCGGGCATCCGATCGATGAGATCACCAATCGTCAATCCCACCTGAGCGACCGCCTGAACCGCCTCGCAATGGTCTGGCGCGATTGCATTCTCGCGCCGATAGCCAGCGAGGAATCTGACATTGGAAGCCCTCTGCGGCGGCGGCTCGGTGGCGACCTCGTATCGCCACCCTTTAGCCTCAACGACATCGCGAGTCAAGTTCAAAACCCTTGCGACATCATCGTTATCAAGCCTTCGAGCAGGCTTCACGTCAACGACGACCGGGCCGGAATCAGTATCGAGCAGGAAGTCCGGAACATGCCTCCGCACGACACCATCGACCTCAGCCGCGAGAAGGAAGGGCTGAGCCACGATGCCCCGGACCTGATCGTCGAAGTCTGCGAGCATCAGGTTGGCGAGTTCCAGGCGGGACTCATAGATCACCAGATCGCGGGTAGTGCTCGACCAGTACCAGCCCGAATAGTGTTTCTGCCCCCGGTACGATGCTCTTCTCGCGCAGACCGGCCGGCGTACAACGCGGCTGACAATGGATCCTTTCGGTGTCACCAATGATGCTGGGCGCCGGGCATGGCGTCAGACGCTCAAGGCGATCGAGCAGCGGGTGGTTCTGGCCGAAAAGTATCCGGGCATGATCGCCGACGATCTCTCTGACTACCTGTATGCCCGGTGTACCGGCCAGATCGGCTCACTGATGACCCTGATCAACCGGGGATGTCAGCGCGCGGTCCGGACTGGGTATGAGCGCCTCGACGAGGAGCTGCTCGATCGGGTCAAGATCGACGAGGCATCGGAGAAGGCTCGCGAAGAACTGCGCCTGGCATTCGACAACGGCTGCCTGAGAACTCGCATCGGCAGGGCCGGATGACAGTGCCACGTTCGCTTCCCTTCAGGGTGGCCCCGGTGCCAGGCGAAGCGATCGATTCCTGGCTCGAAGCGATCGCCTTCCGCGCCGACTCAGCGTGGGGAGACCTTCTCGACGCAGTCGACATACCTGCGCCTGCAGGTCTTGGGTACCCGCCCTGGACGATCGCACTCAGCGAGGCCGAAGTAGCCAGCCTGTGTGCCGCCACGGGCAGCGACGTCGAATTTTCGATGATGACCCTCACCCGGTTCGACGGGACCGCGGTGCGCATCGACTCGCAGTCGCGGAGTTTGCGCCGCGAAGTGGCGTGGACCCGCCGCACCGGATCCCGCTTCTGCCCGCACTGCCTCCGAAGCAACGGCGGCCGATGGAAGCTCGAATGGCGACTCGGCTGGGCGTTCGCCTGCACCGAGCATCGTTGTTTGCTGTCCGACGAATGCCCTCGCTGCCATAGAATTCCACGCCGCCGCCCGCTCCCGGGCCACTGCACCCCGATCCCCGGCCGATGTGCATCGCCGGCGCAGGAAGGAGGTATTGGACGGGAGGCCCGACGATGCGGCGCCGATCTCACGGCTGCCGAGGTCCTCGACCTTCCTGGTGCGCACCCCGCTCTTCGGGCACAGGCCCTCATTGATCGAATCATCGACGACGGAGTCGTGCGGTTCGGGGTCTACGCGCGCCTTCCACAGCCTGCGGCATCTGTGCTTGCCGACATTCGCGCCATCGGCGGCCGAGTACTGTCCTACGCCACCGACGAAGAGCTCTTAGCGCGAGTGGGACCCGAACTGGCGGCTGAGTACCGGGCAGTCGATGAACAAGGTGGTGCACGATCCGGACAAGTCCGACAGAGCCGCACGAAGCCGGCCCTCGAAGCGCCAGCGAGAGCCGTCACAGCTGCGATTGGTGTCAGTGCCGCGATCGACGTTCTGCACTGCTCGGACCTCGCAGCCGCAGCTGATCGCCTGCGATGGTTAGTGACCTCGGCCCGGGAGACGGGCCTCAGTGTTCAACCGACGAACATCGGCTGGGGGACGCGAATCTCACCAATCCTGACCGGTGTCCAGCTCGCCGCGCTATCCCCGATGCTCGACCCGTCCGACCAACTTCGCTACCGCACTCACTCCGACCTTCCCGCCTTGGTGACCAGTGGGCGCGCAGAGCTACTAGCGCGTCACACGCCGACGCAATTTTGGGCCGGAATCAGTTTGCCCTTCACGGTCCCGGCGGCGAGGCGCACAATGATGCGCCTGGCATTGTCTGCGGCCGTACAGTTGGTGGGCACTCGGTTGAATCTGACGGCCGCTGGTCAGCAGGTCGGAGGTCACCTGGCTGGCCATGCCCTATCTCGATTCCTACAGATTCTGGAGTCCGATCAACACTGGAGCGATGTGTGCGCGGGTCTGACACGCGTTGCCGATTACGTTGTTGAGCGCGGCGTACCGATCGACTATCAGCGCCGACGGGCACTCGATTGCACCGGTTTGCTTCCGGACGATGAGTGGAGGCAGATCTGCCACCGCACCGGAACGCTGTCACAGGGCGGCTCCGCCCGGGCGGCTGTCGTTCGGGCGTTTCTTCGCGAGGAGCTCACAGGCGTCCCCACGGTTGACGGGTCCGCAGACTTGCTCGCTAAGATGGCCGCGTTTCCCCGCCATCTGACACCCGGCCTTCGGGACGAGCTGATCAACCACGCACGGGTGTTCTTGGACGCCGCGGGCATCGATGAGGAACCAATTGTCTGGGAGCCGCCAATTGAGCTCCTCGCTGGTCTCGACCTCCCTGGCCCGCGACCAGGACTGATCGACCGTGATCGCCTTCGAAAGCTCATCCGAGAACGCGGCCTTCCCATCGGCGCCGCCGCCCGCGACCTCGGCACCACTGGCGAGGCGGTTCGCCTTGAGCTGATCGTCAATCCCCTCCCAGTCGATACCGGCCGCCGGCAGTACGCCAGCGCTCGAACGCAGCTCCCCCCGGAGGCTTTGACCCAGCTCTATCATCACGATCGCCTCACCTTGCGACAGATCGCTAACCGTATTGGAGTCAGTCGTCAGGTGATCCGTCGACTCCTCACCGAATACGAGATCCCGACGATCCCCGCTACCGAGCGCGCGACGATCATCGTCGACCGCGACTGGCTCTACCAGCAATATGTCACCAACAGCAGGGCTCTCCCTGACATAGCCCGAGAACTGGGCATGAGCACGGCGAACCTGGCTCGGTGGGCGAACAAACACGAGATTCCGATGAGACCCCGCGGCGGACCCAGCCACACCGCGGCCCTCGACGCCGCGGCCGCCGCGAAAACGGTACCGCCGATCTTGCGCACAGCTGTTGCGGCCCAGGGCGGGCGCGACCGACTGGAACGAGCGAAAGCAGCATCGCGATTCCCCACGCTGACCGAAGCTGCACACGCGTTAGGAACCAGCCAGGCAACCCTCACGAACCAGTTTCTCCGGCTCGAACGCGAGACCGGCGGAGCTCTGTTCGACCGTGCCGAGCGCAATCGCCCAATGACCCTGACCGCCCACGGACGGAGGGTGATCGCCGCCATTCGAAAGCTGGACGGAACGGCTAGCGAGTCTCCCGGTGGGCAAAGCGGTGCACCAAATTCCTGAACCTGGCCTCTCAGGTGGCGAAGAAGGGGTTCGGAATGCCCTAGCCTCCACGCATGTCCTCGCGTCGGTAGGGCCAGGAACGAACCGCGATTTCACGTCCGGAACCTGTCATGGTGAGGCTCTAGAATAGAGACAGCTGAAGCCCGGCTCGTTTGCCGACGAACCGGGCTCTGCTGAACAACTGAATCACCGCTCCGAGGGTTCGTGCCCTCAATACCGTGACCGTTGCGAATGTCTTTGGATGACGCCTCCGATGGTAGACGGTGTGCGCGGGTTCGCCAAACACCGGAACGGTCGGTGTGGGCGAGCGATGCGGACCTCGGCGTGGTGGCTCATCCACAACGCCTTGAGGAGGCACCGTTGACCAACGACAGTCGCGACTTTGATCGCACTACCGATTCCACCAGCACTACTAGGGCTGGTGGGGCCCGGCCCATTCAGGTCGGACAGCACCGGCTCGAGGGCATGCCGACGGACCTGTTCGTTCAGGTCCCGACGACCTTGATCGACCCGACCCGCGCTCTGATCGCGTCGGAAGGTGTCGGCGCGGTCTACACCGTGCCGTGGCAGTCCCGGAACCACCGCACCGCGGTGGCGAGCACCGCGGCGGATCAGACCCGCAAGAAGTGCCCCGACGCAGCCCTGCTGCTCGACGCGAACCTCTACAGCGGCCGGCAGCGGAAGATGGCGACGGCGGAGCCGACCCGCGACTGGATCACCGTGCAACGTAGCGCGGGCCTGACGTGGGCATTGACCGATTCCGGCTATGTGGCCAAGGGCGACACCGCCGGGCTGCGGACCACCTTGAAGACGGCGGCCCGCTTCGGTGGACAGGTGATCGCGGCGCTGCCGATCGCGAGCTGGTGGCTCTCGCACGCCGCCGATTCGCTCCGGTCTGAGATCAACGCGCACGGCATCCCCGTGGCGTTGATGGTCGAGGACACCGACGACCCGTTCGACCGGACGAACGTCGTGACCGGGCTGGTGCACGTCCTCACGGCAGATGTCCCGGTGCTGCTACTGCGCAGTGACACGGCGGGATTGGGGGCGCTGGCGTACGGCGCCGCGGGCGCGGCGCTGGGTTCGTCGACGACGTACCGGCACATCTACCCCGACATCGGCGGGGGCGGCAGCAGCGGGTCGGTGTCGTTCATCCTCCCGGAGCTGCTGGCGTACACGTCGCTGACCGCGTTCGAGCGGCACTACCTCAAGGACGAGTCCCACGCCGCGTGGTGCTGCGACTGCGCACTCTGCGGTGGGCGGGACCTGACCTGGATCCGCACCGCCGACATCCCGAAGGCAGCAGCGTTCTCCCATTCGGTCTCCGCGGTCGCGATGCTCGGTCGCGGATTGGCCACCGCTATCGCCGCGCACAACGGCCCGCAGGCGTGGACGGCGATGTGCGAGGCCGCCCACGAGAGCAACATCGAGATCGAGCAGCTCACCGGCGGGGACTGGAAACGTAAACGAGCCCTGTCCGCGTGGATCGGCGCTACGCCGGAGCCGGCTGCGGCGTGATCGACACCCCTGTCGCGAGGGCGTGAGCGAAGAGCCGCTCCTCCCAGTACCGCACCGCGACGATCCGCGGCGGATCGGCGACCTTCGATCCCCGCACCAGCAGTTCCTCGCCGGCGTGAGAGGTATGCACGACACTCACGTCGGCGAGGTCCGCCGCCGTCAAGCTCAGCGCCGTGGGGCGCCGCTCGGTCAGCACCACGGTTTCCCCGAACCCGCGAAGTTCGCTGGCGACGTACAGGGCCCTCTTCCACTGCCCGGTGGCGACGAACCCGACGATGCTCAACGGTGCCGCTGGCGGCGCGCCAGCGCCTTCCGCCGGGCACATCTCCCACAGCTCGAGGACCTGCGCGTCGAGCATCGGTCCCGCCCCGGCCGACATCCGTTCGGCGATGCTCGGCGACCATCGGACCACCGGATACCCGCGAAGCCCCGACAGTTCGGTCCGTGGCAACACCGACACTGAGCGATCGAGGACGAGCTCCGCAGCTGCGACCACGGCCGGGTCGACCAGATCCGCCGGCGCGACGGCAGGGACGTCGAACAGGGGGAGCTGACCCGCCTCTGCGTGGATTGACCGGGTACGTCGCCGCGCCGTCACTGGTCTTCCTCTCCCACGGGCGCGGGCTCCGGCGCGATGACCCGCGACGCGGCGAACAGATGAATGCGGTCCTCCAGGGCCAGGAACGCCACGACGCTCCCAATGTCCAGACCGACCGAGTCGAGGACCGCCGCCGGCAGCGCGATCTGTCGCGACGTCCGCAGCCGCCGCGGACGATCCGGGTTACCTCGTACGGACGGCTTCGTCCCGCGCGGGCCGCGAGTGGGAATGATCTCGACGATCCTCTGGTCGGCGACGACACCGATCCGGACCCACGAAGGCTGCCGCACTCCGGACGCCTTCGCCACCTTCGCTGGGATGGTGATCCGGCGGAAGCTGTCGATCGTCCGGGGACCCGTGGGAAGCATACTGCTGATTTTAGCAGTCAAGGACCGAACAGTCACTGGTACTGCGGATTACAGCGCATGTTCCTCGTGCCGACCGCTGTCCCGCTAAGGCACGGAAGCGCCGTCGTCGAGGGCTTCGAGGACGGCGCGGAGGAACTCAGCCGCAGTGAGGGGGATGCCGCGTTCGCGGAGCTGTTGCTCTAGCTGCTGCTCGATGTGGTCCACGCGTGTCGATCCTGCCGCAGGCGATCGTGCTGGTGCTGTGCCGGGGAGCCTCGCGACGGTGTCGTGCAGCCACTACCTGCGCGCGAGAGGCGCGTTCGCGCTAGCAGCACGTGGCCAGGACGGCCCGGAGCGCTTCAAGGGAGTCAGGTTCGGCCCGGTAGAAGACGTTGATCCCGCGCCGCTCGGAGCTGACGAGGCCGGCCTTCTTGAGCTGGCTCAGGTGGTGACTGACGGTCGCCGACGACAGGCCCACCGTGTCGGCGAGGTCGCCGGTGCTGATTTCGCCTGGACGTGCGGCCATGAGGATCGAGATCAGCTGGATCCGGGCCGGGTCGGCGAGGGCCTTGAGGCGCAGGGCGAGCTCGAGTGCCGCGGCCTCGTCCATCACGCCGGCGGCCAGCGGAGCACAGCAGATCGGGGCGCTGATGTCGACGACGGGGAGCGTCTTGGGCATACGCTTCAATCTACCTACTCGTTGACATATGTCAAAGCGTGGTCTAGAACTGAACGAGCAACAGTTAGATGTATGTCGAAGCCTCGGAGGTTCTCATGTCCCGCGTCCAGCTCGCCCTCAATGTCGATGACCTCGATCAGTCGATCGCGTTCTACACCAAGCTGTTCGGCACGGGCCCGGCGAAGGTCAAGCCCGGTTACGCCAACTTCGCCGTCGCCGACCCGGCGCTCAAGCTGGTCCTGCTGGAGAACCCCGGCCAGGGCGGCAGCATCAACCATCTCGGCGTCGAGGTGGACTCCAGCGACAAGGTGCACGCTGAGATCGCCCGCCTCACCGAGGAGCAGCTGTTCACCGAGGAGGAGATCGGCGCCACCTGTTGCTTCGCCACCCAGGACAAGGTCTGGGTCACCGCCCCCGACGCCGAGCGTTGGGAGGTCTACACCGTCCTCGCTGACGCCGAGACCTTCGACGGCGGACACACTCCGGCGACGACAGCCGAGGACTCCGAAGCGACGCCGGCCGCGTGCTGCACCCCTGCGGCGGCGAACTGCTGCTAGTCCGCCCTCGATCGATGGCCGTCACCGCTTCGGGTGGCGGCCATCGACGCGGTTACCAGAGAGCGCTGGCGCGAAACGCAGTAGCGGGCCGCACTGCGCTGTACCGGCTGGTTCTCGCGGTCGGCGTCCCCCTGGGCGGAGGCTGCGCTGGAGGAGAGGCATCTGCGGTTAGGCGCAGTCGCGTGGGTGGAATCCCTCGATGCGGTCGATCGGGGTAAAGACAGGGCAACCGACTTGGTCGTTTCGGTTGAGGATCACGTTCGATGCCGCCATCACTTCGCAGGCTGCGAGCCCGCGGCTAGCGGCGAGCAGCATGGAAAGCCCGTAGAACGTTGCTGCCGCCGGCGGGGTGAGCGCGAAGAACGCGAAGAAGACCAGCGTGTTAGTGGCCATGGCCCACGCGCCTGTGACCCGCAGTGGTGCCGAATCACGACCCCGAAGTACAACCGCGAGGGTGATCGCGGCAGGGACCAGTGCGACCGCGATGATGAGGTCGATTGTGGAAGGTCCGATGATGATCCCGGCTCCCACGAAAGCGGCACCGATCACTGTCCGGGCGGCGGTGCCCCATCGGCCGATCTCTCTTGTCCTGCGTGCGAGGGGCGATTTCACTGTGTTGGTCATTGGGCGGTTCCTTCGTGCTGATCCGGCGAGCAGCATCCGGCCTGTCGGGCTGTGTCCGGGCTGATGAGCGCTTGTTCAGCGAGAGCTTTCCCGAGGGCGTGCGCGTGGGTGATGTCGAGGAGTTGGTTGCCGGGATTTTCGCGCGTCCACGTTTGGGCATCGTGTGGGGAGGCGAAGAAGTGCACTTGGTTGCAGAACGACGTTCGAAGCGAGCTGAGGTCATCGGGGTCGACGAGCGATAGCACTGCGGTGTCGGGTTCGATGCTGGTCACGGTGTCTGCCGTGACAGAGATTCTGATCGTTTGACCGCTCGCGGGTGAGGTCGACTCGATGGTGGCTGACTGGTTTAGGAGTGTGGGGAAGATCAGGGTGTCGAGTGCGCACCACGTGAACAGTTCGTGACCTGCGACGGTGAACCGATGCGGGGTCGGACGGAGGGTCAGTCCTTGCCCGACTATTTGGTCGCGATCGTCGTATTCGGTGTCGGAAACGGATTGGAGTCGTTCCCGTACATCGGGTTCCGACAGTCCGGCCGCAGCTGCTAAGTCCTCTACGCTGACGGGGTTTCCCTTGGAGAGGAGCCTGAGTAGGGGAACCAGGACTGCCGGATCGAGGCCGGACCCCTCGGGGGTGATGAGTCGATCGAGTGGATTGGTCATTGTCTGGGACTTCGCTTGCGGATCGGTGGAATCAGGAATTAGGAAGCGCAGCAGGAGAGCTGGGCGATGTCGGTGCTGAAGGATTGTGCGGCGATTTTGATGCCCTCGGCCATGGTCAGGTAGGGCGCCCATGTCCGGGCGACCTGCTCGACGGTCATCCTTGCTTCGAGGATGTAGACCCCAGCGGCGGCGATCTCGCCGGCACTATTCGCGACCGCCGAAATTCCGAGGACTCGATGACTATCGGAGTCTGCGATGAGCTTGATGAAGCCTCGGGTATCTCGGTCAACTTGGGCCCGGGGTACGTGAGTGAGCGGAAGAAGCGAGCTCGTGTACCGGATTCCGCTTGCGAGGGCCTGCGTCTCGGTCATACCGACGCTCCCGATTGCCGGACTGGTGAACATCACGCGCGGCAGGTGCGTGTAGTCCAACGACCGCGGGGTCTGTCCGAACATGTTGTCGGCGACCGTTGTGCCTTGCGCGGCTGCGACATAGACGAACTCGGGATGGCCGGTCACATCGCCCGCTGCCCACACACGCGGGTTTGATGTTCTGAGCTGATTCGACACGAGGATCGCGCCGCTGGTGCTCGTGTCGACTCCAACCGTCTCCAGATTCAAACCTCTAGTATTCGGGGTTCTGCCCGTCGCGACGAGCAGCTTCGCCGCACGGAAGTCGCCTTGTCCACCAGGGCTGGAGGCGGTCACGACGACCTCACCCGCCTCGGTGTCGACCGAGGTCGCGGTCGCGAGCTGCACTACCTCGATGTGCTCGTCAGCGAGCGCTTCCAGGAGAGCATCTGCGACGTCAGCATCTTCGGCCGAAGCGATCCTGGACCGCACCAAAACGGTTACCTTCGCCCCCAGTCGCGCGAAGAGTTGCGCCTGCTCGAGCGCGATGAACCCGCCGCCGATCACTAGGAGTGATTCCGGGACTGCGGTCAACTCCATCGCGGTCGTCGACGTCAGGTAGTCGACCAGATTGAGTCCGGGAATCGACGGAATCGACGGTTGGGCCCCTGTTGCCACCAAGTACCGTCGAGCAATTATCGTCTCGGTAGTCCCATCGGGAGCTGTGACCACCAGCGATGGCGCTGCCCGCGTTCCCGCGAACGCGGCCGCACCCTGGACGCGGCGCCAGCCGTACGAGTCCGCAACGGCAACGTACTTCTCTGACCGCATCGACTCTGCCAAGCGCCGTGTCCCCGCCGCCAGGGCGGCCATATCTACCGGCACGGCGGTCGCACCGACCCCCGGGAACCGGCCAGCATCAGAGACCGTGTGCTGTGCCTGCGCCGCGGCGATCAACGCCTTCGACGGCACGCAACCGGTATTCACACAGGTGCCGCCGAAAGTGCCTCGCTCGATCATCACCACGGACTTGCCCATGGCTGTTGCGCGGATCGCCGCCGCCATCGCTGCAGCACCCGAACCAACGATCGCAAGATCAAACTCTTCACTCATGTCACCATCATCAACCCTCCAGTACCCTTGAAGGTCAAGCCCAGAATCCGGACAGGGAGGACCCGATGCGGATCGGAGAACTCGCCCGCAAATCTGGCGCCACGCCATCGACGCTGCGGTACTACGAGGAAGCGGGGCTCCTCCCTGAACCGGGACGTACCGCCGGTGGATACCGCAACTACACCCCCGACGCCATCGGCATCGTGCAATTCATCAAGAGGGGGCAGGCGGCGGCACTCACTCTCGCGCAAGTCAAAAGAATCATCGACATACGCGGCACCGGCCAAGCCCCATGTGATCACGTACGCGACCAGCTAGACAGGTCGATCCACCACCTCGATCAACAGATCGCGGAACTGATCGCACTGCGCGACAACATCACCCACCTACGCCAAGCTGCCGAACACACCGATCCGAAGTCGTGCGCTAGCGAAGATATCTGTCGCTACCTATAACCCAGACACGCTTGTGTCCAACATCGATATCTGTCAATATTGATGTGTGTCGAATTCGATTCCGTTGACCGATGTGACCGTGCGGTGCTCACCGCTGGTCCGTGAGCCTCTGTCGGAGGGGCAGTCCGTCGACCTCGCGGCGGTGTTCAAGGCCCTGGCCGACCCGGTCCGGCTGCGCCTGTTCAGCCTGATCGCCAGCCACGAGGGAGGCGAGGCTTGCGTGTGTGACATCTCGCCGGCGGTGGACGTCTCGCAACCGACGATCTCGCACCACCTCAAGGTCGGGACTGGTGCGCCGACATCGATGACGGCAACAAGCCTGGGATGACGTCGGGGCAGTCGGCGGAGTTGCGGGAGGCCAACAAGCGAATCCGGTTGTTGGAGCAGGAGAATGAGGTCCTGC
>NZ_JBBCSS010000008.1:0-217475 GCF_037148755.1 Tsukamurella sp. USMM236 | reverse complement strand
ACATCATCACGGAACTCTTTCGGATAAGGCTTAGGCACAGTAGTCATCCTTCCAGGCCGCCCTCCCGGGGCAAGCCAGATCAGATGTCACCTAACCGTGCACCAGTCCCCATCGCCGAGGTCGTGCCCGAGTACAAGAAGGCCCGCGACGCGGCGAAGCGAGCCACACAGGCAGTAGCGGTCACCCGCCACAATGTGGATGCAGTCAAGCGCCACATCAGCAGCGGCTCGACCCAATGGCGGCAGCCCAAGTTCGTCGACCCGGCGGTCCTCTAATGCCGCGCGCACCCAAGCACTGCGGCCACCCCGACTGCACCACACCAGTCCGAGGCACCAGCTACTGCCCAAGCCACAGGAACAAGTGGACCAGCACAGGACGCACAGCCTCCTCGCTCACCCACCGCAGCGCCGAGTGGAAGAGGTTGCGGTCAGCAGCTCTCGCCGGCAATCCCGACTGTGCACTGCAGATCAGCCCACGCTGCACCCACCAGCCGACCGAAGTCGACCTCATCACCCCAGCATCACAAGGCGGCACACTCACGCCGGCCAACACACAGCCCGTGTGCAACCCATGCCACGTACTCAAGACCCGACGCGAACGAGCCTGACCACCACAACCAGAGGAGCGAACACATGACCAACCTGCGACGCATCGCCACACCCCACGTCCTCAACGCCAACGACGACGGCCAGATCACCGTCTCCATCGAGCTATCCGAAGCCATCCCAACCAAATGGGGCTCGCACCTCAAGCGCGCGGCCACCACGTTCGACCTGCGTGCCGACGTCAACGACGACGCCACGCACCCCCAGATCACATTCGGATGCAGCGCCGACCACCTCGCCTCCGCAGTCGCCGACATGGACACCGCGATCACCGCCGCCAACCTCGCCCACACCGACGGCTACACCGCCGCATCAGAAGCACTCGCCGACGCCGCCAAAGCGAACGCCACCGCCGCCCGAACCCAGGCCCTGCACGACGCCCGAGCCGTCGCAGCGACCATCGCACCGCCCGCCTAACGACCCACCCCCACCCACCCCCTGCCCCACGCCCAAGGTCGACCGATGGGTGCTGCGGAATCCGCCAGACGCACGCATAAACGCTGACCCACAGATCGGAGGTACGCCGTGAGGCGATCCGCTGAAGCCCGCAAACTGGCGAAAGCCCTGGCTGACGAGCTGTCCGCAGCCGGCGAAGCAGCCGGTGTGTCCCTCGAATGGGGTGCCGCAGAGGCCACAATTATCGAGCAGATCCAGGACGAAACTGACCGAAAGTGCGAGATTCTGGACCTCTATCACGGGTGTGACGATGCGGGGCTGAAGCTGAAGCTCTCGGCGGAGGCCCGGTTGTTGGAGGGCTCGATCGCGAGGTTGCTGAAGCAGGTTCGGACCGAGTTGCCGCCGTCGGAGTCGCAGAAGACGGTGAAGGCGCGCGCGGCCGCGGATGCTCGTTGGCGGCGCGGTGCCTAGGGTCGTTGGCGCCGCGGGTGGCCGGCGCTCGGGAGCGGGTCTGTACGAGTGCCTGGTGGCTGCCGCCCGCGCGTCGGAGGCACGGTCTCGAGCGGCCGGGCTAACCGGCAACTACTGGGCCCGAGTGCTGGAGCCGGCCGCCAAGGGGAAGCCGATCACCGTGCCCGTCACAGCGCTCAACGGCCACTCGACGCGACGCGCAGCTGTCCCCGACGTTTCGCTGCCCGCACGCGATGAAAGAGCGAGCTGGTACCTCGTAGCGCCAGACGGATCCGTGCGATCGACGACTACCCCGATATTGGAGCAGGAAGGCACTCACGGAGGGTGACCTGGTAGCTCAGTCCTCGGAGTCCACGTTGGTGACCTCCACGTTGACCACATCTCGGGCACCGTTACTGAAGCCCTCCTTCCAAACGGCCTCGTTCTTCTCCCGATCCCAGACCTCCATCAGTCCATTGGGCCCGTTGGGTTCCTTGATGTGGAAGTCGTCGCCGACGAACTCTCTTAAGCCGCCGTCGCGGAGCTGCAGGGTGATCTTCCGTGTCTTCGCCATGTCCGAGACAGTAGCGACCGGTGTGCGCCGTCGGGAGCGAAACCGGGTTTGGAAGGTTGGCGAACAGTCATATGCCGCAGAGATTTTGCGAGGTACGATCCGGGTTTAACCCTTCTCAAGAATCGGGATCACCCGCTATGAAGCGCACCGTCAACGCCGCCATCGTCGGGATCGTAGGCGCGGCATCCATCGCCTTCGCTACCCCCGTGGTCGTCTCTGCCACGCCGCTGCCGCAGACGCCCGCTAGCCAGTCCAACGCGGTCTCGAAGGCGAAGGAGTATCTCAACTACTCGGCGTTCTCACGCACGGGCCTCATCGCTCAGCTGGAGTACGAGGGCTTCTCCACTTCAGACTCGACGTACGCGGTGGACAACATCGTCGTGAACTGGAATGAGCAGGCCGCCAAGAAGGCGAAGGAGTACCTGGCATACTCGTCATTCTCCCGGAGCGGCCTAATCGATCAGCTCATGTACGAAGGGTTCACTAGCGCCCAAGCGGCGTACGGGGTGAACGCGGTAGGGCTCTAGCGCGCCTCCGTTCAGCGGCAGATCACGAGTTGAACTGCCGAGTGTTGCAGCCCGACGACGGTGCAGATGAAGTCGCGTGCCTCCTGCTCGATGTCGGCGTACCGGCGGGCCTGAGTGACCGTGCCGACGTTGATCGCGCCGCCGGCAGTTCGGTAACCCTCAAGCTCAGGAACGTCGATCATCCACCAACGATCCTCGCGATGGACGTTCACTCTGTACGTGGTCATGGTGTTCCTCTCGGCTACCAGTACCAGGGCCGGCGGTATGCCTCGGGCGAGTCGCCCCGCTGCAGCGACGCACTCGCCCGGCGCCGCTCCACACGACGCTCATGCGCACGCCACCACCCGGGCCCGTTGTCGCGCCGGTACGGGTAGCCGTACCGAGCAGCGAGCATCGCGCGGTACTCGCGGGTGTCCTTGTCCGTGCCGCTCATCGTTATGACCTCCTGTTCGAAGGGCAGCCGATCAGCCTATCGCGGATTCGTCACCTCCGGTAGGCCCCGGATGTAGCTCTGGATGTCGCTGCCCCGGAACCGAACGAGGCGCGAGCCGCGCCGCGGGTGCACTGGGATCAACTCGCCGTCGTGGACGAGTTGTTCGACGCCTCGTTTGCTGATGGTGAGGAGGCGGGCGACGTCTTCGTATTTGAGGAGGTGGTCTGCGGTCATGGCAAGAGGCTAGTCCGCAGCCAGTCCGCAGCGCATTCGGTCACCCTCATGCATAGCCAACGGAACCAACGCTGTGAGCAGGCAGAATTCGGCTTACCCAACGGAACCAGTATCGACAAACTCCCAGGACGTAGTTCCGCTTCAACGTGTAGGTCGGGACGTCCCGATGCCCCGGCGCCGCGAGCTCGAAGACGTGTGCCGAGGGATCGCCACCAGTTTCGGTAGCCGGAACAACGACATCGCGGGCTGGTGGGGCATCGGCGTTCTCTGTCGTGAAGCGGGCCCGTCGGGAGTCGATCTCGACCTGCGAGCCGATACCCACGCTGATCCGCTCGCACGGAAGTACGGCGAGCAGTTCGTCCGTCAGCTATCCGCTCGCCGCATCCCGGGCGAGTGGGTGGACAGCGTGGCTCTCGCCCTGCGATTCACACCGGATCCGGTCGACGGCCGGTTCTGGCAGTACACGGTGACCGTGCGGATTCGTGACGATCGCGGGCGAACCTGGTCTGCGATTGACGCAGGGCGATGTTGGGCTCACGATCCTTCGCTCGAGCGCAGGTCGGGGAGATATCGCGCCGAGGGGCCGAGTATCTGGGATGCAATGAAGATCCGCCGGCGCCGGATGGCATGATCCGCTCGACTAGTCGTCGACTTCCGCTGGTCGCCCGGCCGGGCAAGGAAGTCGTGGACGCTCGCCCGCTCACCTGTCGAGCGACACCGGTCCGGGATCGCGGAGGGCGTCGAGCGCGGCCTTCGGGCGCGACAGAGAGACCTCGCGGACCCAGTTCCGCACCGTCAGATAGACGCCGGCGTCGGAATCCGCCTCGACGCCCACCGCGTCGATGCCCTGCGCCTGGCACAGCGCGACGGCGCGGCGCAGGTGGAAGTCCTGCGTCACCAGGATCGACTGCGTGATCCCGAAGACCAATGCCGCGCGGGCGCACGTGTTGTACGTCGTCACGCCGAAGCGGTCGTCGGTGATGGTGCCGGCGGCGACGCCGCGCTCTTCGAGGTACTTCCGCATCGCGGCCACCTCGTCGCCCTTCGTCGATGCCGCGTGTCCGGAGACGAGAACGCGCTGCGCCCGGTTCTCACGCAGGACCGTCAGTGCGGTGTCGAGCCGCTCGCGTAGATAGACCGAGGGTTCGCCGTCGTGCACGCGGTCGCCCAGCACGATCACCCACGGCCGGGACGCGTCCTGCTGGATGCGCGAGCGGCTCTCCCACTGCACCCACGCGCTCGAGGCGGCCATCGACAGGACGGCAGCGATCACGGCGTAGCGGATCAGGCGGCGCAGGATGGCGAACACTGGACCGAGCGTACCCATCACGTGGGCGTCGCCGCGGCCAGCGACTGGTACGAGTTGATCCGCCTTGCCGGTCAGCGCTGGATGTCAGACCTATCGCGCATACTCGCGTCATGTTGGAGATTGGTGGCAACGGGACCCCGGTGGTGGTTGGGGTGCCGTGCATGGGCGAGCTGCGAATGTGGTCCGCCGAGGAGGAGTTCGTCTACTTCACGGACGACTCATTCCTTCCCTCATTGCTTGGATGGGGGCGTGTCTCGCGCGCGCGATTCGGGTCCGGCGGCGAGCGGGAGATCGGGTTCCTCGATCAGTCAGCCGCGACACTGACCCTGTTGCCCCGCGAGTCGGGTGCGATGCTCGCCGAGGGCGTTCCGTTCCGCGGCCACATCGTTGCGCTCGGCGATGCGCCCGATCCGCTCATCGCCGGTTTGCACGAGCTCGAAGCAGTGCTGGAGAGCGCGGTCTTCCACGCTGCGATGACAGGCGAAACGGTGCGCCTGTCGCCGGGGAGGTGGTCCGTGGACCAGGGGCCCGACGAGGGAATTCCTGGTTGGCTCGAATGTGCCGTACATCGGCAGACCGAGTGGGATGAACACATCGCGCTTGTCACCGCGCCGGATCCGAGCGCGGCGTCGCCGAGTTCGTGGTCCGACTCCCGCGATCACTCCGCGAACGAGATGTCGATTCCGCTGCACGGCGACGGGATCGCACGCGCGGTTGCATTGATAGTCGACGCCGCCGCTCGTTGGGGAGTCGATCCGCCCGGGCTGATGCTCACGTTCGGCGAGGCCCGCCCATGATGTCGAAATCAGGCGCTCGCGTTCGTCGTATAGATGACGGCGACGGACGCCGGTCGCCGGAAAACGACTATGAGGAAGCCACCATGGCCACGCACACTGAACAGATGGACCATCCCCCCACCGACCTGACGAAGCCCGCCGACGCATCGCGGACCGAGCAGGCCGGGCGCACGCCGCTGGTGATCAAGCTGCTGGTCGCGGCCACCTTCGTCGTGATCCTCAACGAGACGATCATGATCAACGCGATCCCGCGCCTCATGACGGACTTCCGCGTCGACGCCCGCGCCGTTCAGTGGCTGTCCACCGTGTTCATGCTGACCATGGCCGCGGTGATCCCGGTGACCGGCTGGTTCCTGCAGCGCGTCAGCACCCGCACGGCGTACGCGGTGGCGATGGCGACGTTCAGCGCCGGCACCGCCCTCGCCGCGATCGCCCCGACCTTCGAGGTGCTGCTCGCGGCCCGCGTCGTCCAGGCGGGCGGCACAGCGGTGATGATGCCGCTGCTCATGACCACGCTGATGACAGTCGTCCCCGAGAGCGACCGCGGCCGCGTGATGGGCCAGGTCACCCTGGCCATGTCGTGCGCGCCCGCCCTCGGCCCGGCGGTCTCCGGCGTGATCCTGCACCTCGGCTCCTGGCGCCTGATCTTCGTGTTCGTGCTGCCCATCGCGGTGCTCGTCGGCGTCGCCGGGATGCGGCAGCTGCAGAACGTCGGCGAGACTGAGAGCACGCCGATCAGCTGGCTCAGCGTCGTGCTCGCGGCGGGCGGTTTCGGCAGCCTCGTGTACGGGCTCAGCGAGATTGGCACGGGTGACGTCACGGGCCCGGTGCTCATCGTCGTCGCGGGCGTCCTGCTCATCGCCGCGTTCGCGGCGTACCAGGTCCGGCTCCAGCAGCGCGAGATGCCGCTCCTGGACCTGCGCGCCCTGCGGCACCGCACCTTCACGGTCTCCCTGCTGCTGATGACCGCCGGGTTCATGGCCTTCCTCGGCTCGATGATCCTGCTGCCGTTGTACCTGCAGGAGCTGCGTGGGCTGTCCGAGCTGCAGACCGGTTTGCTGGTGATGCCCGGCGGACTCGCGATGGGCCTGCTCGGCCCGCAGGTCGGCAAGCTTTACGACCGCGTCGGCGCACGCCCGCTGGTGATCCCCGGTGCGATCGGCATCGTCGTCGCCCTCGCGGCACTGAGCCGCATCAGCGCGACCACGCCCTACCCGGTGCTCGTCGCGGTGCACATCGGCCTGATGGTGTCGCTGGCCGCCGTCTTCACCCCGGTCTTCACCGTCGGCCTCGGCGACCTGCCGGAGCACCTGTACTCGCACGGTTCCTCGCTGCTCGGCACGCTCCAGCAGGTGGCGGGCGCGATCGGCACCGCGGCGCTCATCGTCGTCATGTCGAACCGCTCGTCGCACCTCGCCGAGACGGGTGCCTCCCAGCCGGAGGCCTTCGTCGGCGGACTCCAGTGGGCCTTCGCCGCCGCCGCGCTCATGGGCGTCGTTGTCGTCGTGGCCGCCCTGCTCCTGCCCTCCAAGGTCGACGGTGCCCCCTCCGGCCCGGTGCATCACTGACGGCCCCGGCCTACGATCCGCCCATGCTGATCTCCACGGCCCCGCAGCGTCGCCTCGGCGTCCCGCACGACGAGGCGACACTGCGGATCGGCCCGATCGATCCGGAGACTCCGACGTCTTCCCGGCAGCTTTTCATCGAGGGAACCCCGTCGTTCGAGCTCTCCTACTGGTGCGGCACCTGTCCGTTCCTCTTCGAGCGCAAGACCATCGGCTACAACATCTCGGCCGAGCGGGAACCACTCCTGAGCTTGGAGGTCGGCCTGGACCTGGCCGACGACGAGGTCATCACCACGTTCGCGAGGCTGCTGCCCGAGGGGGAGTATCTGCCGCTTCTGATAGAGGTCGCGCCGGAGTCGGTCGCGCCCTACGACGACCGCGACTACTTCACGCGCGAGCAACTCGCGACCTGGGGAATCGACCGGGCGTGGGGCCTACCCCAGAACCCGCTGACCCCGTACTACCGCACTTTCGAGACCGAGGTCGGCCCGGACGCCCATCTCTTCGAGTTCGTTGTTCCCATGGTGCCTCCCACCTGGAACGACCAGAAGCGAGTCCAGCACTACGCCGACCTGCTCGACGCGGGCACGACGCCCACGGCGGTGTCGTTGTCGATACTCGATCGGCAGGCGCCGGCGGTCTCCGAACCGGGTGCGGACTGGTACGAGCACTGGGCAGTGACCCACTTCCTCCTCGACGGCCACCACAAGTTCGAGGCCGCGGCGCGAGTGGGCGCGCCGCTGCGCCTGCTCGCCCTCGTCAACATCGACGAGAGCCTCGCCGGCGCCGAGGCTGTCGCCGCACTCCCGGACCTACTGCGCCGCGCACCGTCGAAACGCCGACCCAAGGAGTGATCATGGATCTCTTCGCACGCCTCGCCGTGACCGACCTGCCCCGCGCGATCGCATGGGGCGAGCAGCTCTTCGGTGACGTGGAATCGTTCGCGCCCAACGATGTCGAGCATGTCTGGACGCTGGGGGAGCACGTGCACGTCTACGTCGAGCTGCTCCCCGAGCACGCGGGCCATTCCGCGGTCACGCTGTTCCTCGGCGACTTCGAGACCTTCCTCGCCGCAGCGGCCGGACGCGGACTGCGGCCGGACTCGGAGGAGTCCTACGACAACGGTGTGCGCAAGGCGGTCTTCATCGATCCCGACGGCAACGAGGTCGGGATCGGCGGCGGGCCCGCATAGCCCGACGAATTCGGGGACGATGGAACGCATGGCACTGCACGTACGAACCACGCTGGAGCCGGTTGGGCCGGCCACCGCCATCGAACTCACCGATGCGCAGGTCGAGGAACTCGGCGGAGGGAAGCGCGCGGCGGTGCGCGTCACGATCGGCGATCGCACCGCGCGGCTGCGGCTCGCGGGCATGGGTGGGTGCAACCTGATCGGCCTGTCCAAGGCCGCACGCAAGGACCTCGAGGTCGAGATCGGCGATACCGTCGACGCCCTGGTCGAGCTCGACGAGGCCGAGCGGACCGTCGAACTCCCGGACGATCTCGCCGCCGCGCTGCAGACGGCGGGCCGCCGCGAGGCCTTCGACGCCCTCAGCTACACCCGCCGCAAGGAGGCGGCGCGCGGCGTGGCCGAGGCGAAGCGGGCCGAGACCCGCGAGCGGCGCATCGCCGCCGTCGTCGCCTCCCTCTAGGATCGCGGGAAAGCCGCCGAGACCCTAGGAGAGACCACGATGACCCAGTTCCGGGCCCTGATCGCCGAATCCGCCGACGACGCGGTGACCACCCGCGTGGAGACCCGCGAACCGGCGGCGCTGGAGCCCGGGCAGCTGCGGATCGCCGTCGAGTTCTCGGGCGTGAACTTCAAGGACGCCCTGGCCCTCACACCGGGCGGCGGTGTGGTGCGCCAGTACCCGATCGTCCCCGGCATCGACATCGCCGGCACCGTCCTGGAGACCACCTCGGACGAGTTCGCCGCGGGTGACCGCGTCATCGCGCACGGCTACGAGATCGGCACCGCCCGCGACGGCGGCTACGCCGAACAGGCCGTCGTCCCCGCCGAGTGGGCCGTCAAGCTGGCGGCCCTGAGCACCCGCGAGGCCGCTGCCATCGGCACCGCCGGCTTCACCGCGGCCATGAGCGTCGCCGCCATCCTCGACGCCGGCATCACCCCCGATGCCGGGCCCGTCGTGGTCACCGGCGCGACCGGCGGCGTGGGCTCCACCAGCATCGACCTGCTCGCCGGCCTCGGCTACGAGGTCGTGGCGTCGTCAGGCAAGCCCGCCGCCGCGGATCGCCTGCGCGAGCTCGGCGCCGCCGAGGTCATCGGCCGGCTCCCGCTCGACCCCGACGCCAAGCCCCGGCCGCTGGGCAGGAGCCGCTGGGCCGCCGCGGTCGACTGCGTCGGCGGGGCCGCGCTCGCCGACGTGATCAGCACCCTCAACTACGGCGGCGTCGTCGCCGCTAGCGGCCTCACCGGCGGCGCCGGCCTCAAGACCACGGTCATGCCGTTCATCCTCCGCGGCGTCACCCTCGCGGGCATCGACTCGGTGCTCATGCCGATCGCGCCGCGTCGCGCCCTGTGGCAGCGGATCGAGACCGATCTGCGCCCGCGGCATCTCGACCTCGTCGCCAACGACATCGGGATCGACGGTGTCGGCACCGTTGTCGAGGCCCTCCGCGCGGGCGGGTACACCGGCCGCGCGGTCGTGGACCTCGGCCGCGGCTGGTAACCGGCGGACGCGTCGCGGTGAAATGTGCGGTCGTTCGTCCTCACGATCGCTTGGATCGATGACCGCATGTTCGGCGAGCCTGAAAAGAGGTCGAGATCTGGCCGCTGCCGCCGCTACCGTTTCCGCATGACCGTCAGACAGATTCAGGTGACCTTCGACTGTGCGGATCCGAAGCGCGTCGCGCTGTTCTGGTGCGAGGTGCTCGGGTACATCGTGCCGCCGCCCCCGCCGGGTTTCGAGGACTGGGACGCCTTCGAGGCGTCGCTGCCGGCGGAGGTGCACGGCTCGGCGTTCGCGTGCGTCGACCCCAACGGCGTCGGCCCGCGCCTGTTCTTCCAGCGCGTGCCCGAGGGCAAGACGGTCAAGAACCGCGTGCACCTCGACGTCCGCGTCGGCACCGGCATGGTGGGCGCCGAACGGCTCGCTGCCCTCGAGGCGGAGTGCGCGAGACTGGAGAAGCTCGGTGCTATTCGCCTCTACCTGCAGGAGGCCGACGGCGCGAACGAGTCCTGCCTCACCATGGCCGACGTCGAGGGCAACGAGTTCTGCCTCGATTGACGGTTCGCCCTGGATGAACGGGGTGGCCGTGGTCCCCTCCGGTGTGGACACTGGAGTCAAGTGGGTCCCTACGGCTCGAGGAGTCAGTCATGGCAGGTAACGACAACCCGTTCGGGTTCGGTCCGGGCGAGTTCGACGACCTCGCGCGCGAGGCCCGGGACATGATCGGCCGGATCGTCGGCGGCACCGCGGGCCGGGAGGCCTTCTCCGGGCTGTTCGACGATGCCGTCCGCCGCCCGAAGCGCCAGCCGGAGACGGCGGGCGAGACCGGCGACGGGGTGTGGGCGATCATCGCCACCGCCGAGGACGGGGGAGCCCGCGTCGAGCAGGTCTACGCCACCGAGATCGACGCGCTGCGCTCCAACCAGCACAACACCGACGTCACCCGGAAGGTCCGCTTCCTGCCGTACGGGATCGCGGTCACTGCTCTGGACGACTGACGGCCTCGGGGGCCGCCTCGGCCTCGCCGTCGGCGGCGGGCTCAGGCCCGCGCATCGGATCTGGCGTCGGCTCGGGGCGCAGCCACAGCCACGTGCCCACGATCGCCATGATCGCGGTGCCGATGCCGGCGATCCACCAGTGCGGCGTCACGAGGAACAGGATCACGGCGCACACGGCCATGCTGCCGACGGCCATGTACTTGGCCTTGCGGCTGACGGCGCCGGTGGCCTGCCAGTCCCGGATCATCGGGCCGAAGACCCGGTGCTCGAGCAGCTTGCGGTGCAGGGTGTCGGAACCGCGCGCCGCGCAGTACGCCGCGATCAGGATGAACACGGTGGTCGGCATGAGCGGAACCACGACGCCGATGATGCCCAGGCCGAGCGCGATGTAGGCGCAGAGCCACCACATCCACTTCAGTCGAGATCGCCCTGCCATGCCACCAGTGTAGGGAAGGGCCGCGGGGTCAGGCGTCGCCGTGCTCGACCAGCCAGTCGAGCAGGGCGGAGGTCTCGCGCCAGTGCTTGCGGATCTGGGGCACCAGCTTCGGCGTGTGGATGATCTCCTCGAAGCCGTAGTCGCGCATCACGGTGAGCGACTTGTGCCGCAACAGGTCGATCCGCGGGTGGTCGGCATCCCATCCGCGCGGGGAGGTCTTGAGCGTCTCGCCGCCGATCTCCCAGCCCTTGCGGCGGAGCTTCGCGATGACCTGCTCGAGCGCGGGGCCGTACAGGTCGTTGTCGATCGCCTTCCGGAAGGCGGCCAGCCGGGTGGGGCTCGCCTCGTAGAAGCCGGCGCCGACCCGCATTCCGGGCGCGCCGATCTGCAGGTAGTAGCCGGTGGCGGGGCCGACGCCGATGAAGGCGCCCTGGTGCGTCTTGTACGGCGTCTTGTCCTTGGAGAAGCGGACGTCGCGGTAGGGGCGGAAGATCTTCGCGGTGCCGAACTCGTCGGCCAGCTCCTCGGTCAGCGCGGCCATCGGCGCGGCGACGGAGGTCTTGTAGACCTCCTTGTGCGCCTCCCAGAAGACCTTCGAGTTGTCGGCCTCGAGGTCGTCGTAGAAGTCCAGCGCAGCCTCGGGGAATCCGGTGAAGCTCATGCGCCGAGGTTACCGCCGGCCCGGATATTCGATGGCGCCGGACGGCTTCCCCGCCTACCGTTCGTCCGATGCCCATCGACTTGACCGGGGAGAACCGGGACGTGACGCGCGCCGTGGAAGTGATCCGCGCGCTGCTCGGTGATGCCCACGTGACGCCGCGTACCGCGACGTCCTTCGCGGAGGACGCGCTCGGCGTTCTCGAGGCGCAGCACACGGTCATCAAGATCGCGACCACGCCCGCGACGGCCGTCGCGGTGGGCCTCGCCGTGTCGCGGCTCGTCGCCGAGCACGACGCCGAGTCGGGACCGGCCTGCCACACGGACCCGCCGTCCTGGCTCTCGATCGACCTGGGGGACGGCGCCGACCGCATCCCCGGAGATGCGGCGTTCGCCTTCCGTGCGGGCACCCTTGCCGATGCGCCGGTCGTGCTGCGTTGCGAGACCGAGTACCGCGAGACGCTGAGCGTCGGCGTCGTCACCCGGTCGTGCGACGTCGCTGTCGGCGAGGCGGTCCGTGACCGGATCCGCGCCGCGGCAGAGGAACTCAACCCGCTCAAGGGGCGGGCGATCGCAGTCTCCTTCCACGGCGGCATGACCTTCCGCGCATTCGAGCTCACCGGTGACCGCGCCGACGTCGTCGTCCCCGACCGGGTCTGGGCCGAGATCGACCTTTCCGTCCGCGCGGTCACCACCCACGCGGAACAGCTGCGCCGCCTCGGCTTCCGCGCCGCGCGCGGTGTGCTGCTCTGCGGGCCGCCCGGCGTGGGGAAGACGGCGGTCTCCCGCGCGGTCGCCGCCGAGTTGGTCGGCGACTTCACGGTGATCGTGGTCGGTGCGGGCGCGATCGGCGCGGGGCTCGCGTCGGTCTACGCCGCCGCCGTCGAGCTCGGACGGTGCGTCGTGATCCTCGACGACGTGGACCTCGCGGTCCGTCGCCGTGGTGACGGCGACGACACCGCGCTCGCGTCGCTGCTCGACGCGCTCGACGGCGTCGATCAGTCCGCCGAGGTGCTCACCATCGCGACGACCAACGACCCGCGCTCACTCGACGGTGCCGCCACCCGCGCGACGCGCTTCGACAGCGTCGTCGAGGTGGGCTACCCGAACCGCGAGGCGCTGATCGGCATCCTGCGACGGCGCACGGTCGGCCTCGGCCTGACGGACGGCGACGTGGCCTCGATCGCCGACGCCCTGCCGCCTGAGACCAGCGGCGCCGACGTGGGCGCTCTCGTTCGGCGCGTCGTCCTGGCCATTGCGGGCACCGACCTCGAGGCCTTCCTCACGGAGGTGCGGCGCCGTGGCTGGCTGGCGGCCGTCCCGGTCGGGCAGTACCTGTGAGCGTCGCCGACGGGAGCGCTCCGGCGGACGGGGGGCTAGCGTGGTCGGCATGAAACCCGGTGACACCGCGCCCGACTTCGAACTGCCCGATCAGGACGGCACCCCGCGGAAGCTGAGCGACCTGCTCGCCGCCGGCCCCGTCGCCCTGTTCTTCTACCCGGCGGCGTTCACGCCGGGCTGCACCAAGGAGGCGTGCCACTTCCGCGACCTCGCCGCCGAGTTCGCGGAGGCGGGCGTGCAGCGCGTCGGCATCAGCCGCGACGCGGTCGCCAAGCAGCAGGACTGGACGGCGAAGCACGGCCTCGACTACCCGCTGCTCTCGGACGTCGACGGCGCCGTGGCCACGGCGTTCGGCGTGAAGCGCGACGGACTGCTCAAGCTCGCCGGCATGCCCACCAAGCGCACCACCTTCGCGATCCGGCCCGACGGCACCGTCGCCGATGTGATCGCCTCCGAGGTGAACATGCAGGTCCACGCCGACCGCGCCCTCGCCGCACTGCGCGGGTGACGGAGGGCGCGCAGCCAGTCGTCGTGCGCTTCGGATTCCGCAGCGCCGGCGTCGGGGTACTTGCAATCATCGGCGGGTCCGGATTGCTGATGGTGTCGTTCTCGGCGTACCTCACGACGCAGGGCGAGCCGGCCGCTGGTGTCGTCCTCTGCCTGGCGATGGGGGTACTGCTCACCGCGCCCGCGGTGTTCTCGGTATCGATCATGTTGTCGCGACGCGTTGTCGTCGTCCTGTCGCCGGACGGCGTCGAGTTCCCATGGATAGCGGTGCCGTCGGTGCGACGGTGGACGTGGGCGGAGATCGAGGGCATCGTCGCTATAGAGCGGGCGCACGAGGGCTCTCGGACGGACTACCGACTCGAGCTCGCACCGTCGCCGCGCGCCCGGCGCCTGCGGTCCGTGCCTGACGACCTCACCCGTCTACAGCGCTATTTGATCCGGCCCGCTGGGCCGGCGACCTTCTCGATCTGGTGGTTCACCACGCCGTCGCCCCGCGTGGTGAACCGCTACATCTACGCCGTCGCACCGGAACTCGGCTTGCCGTTGATCCCGCCGCGGCATCGTCCCAAGGGATACCCATGGGGCGAAAACCGCTCGACAGGTCCGGAAGAATGACCGGAGTGATCACGCTCCGCAATGGCACCGACGCCGACCATCCCGCGCTGGTGCGGGTGTGGCGCAGTTCCGTCGACGCCACCCACGACTTCCTCGCCGAGGCCGACCGCGACGCCATCGAGGCGCGGCTCGCGAGCGATTATTTCCCGCAGGTCCGGCTCACCGTCGCGGAGATCGACGGTGCCGTGGCCGGGTTCGCCGGCACGGCCGGCGACGATCTGGCGATGCTCTTCGTGCATGCCGACGCCCGGGGGCGTGGCGTCGGCCGCGCCCTTCTCGACCACGCCGTCCGCGAGCTCGGCGTGCGGACCGTCGACGTCAACGAGCAGAACGCGCAGGCCGTCGGCTTCTACGCGCACAGCGGCTTCACGGTGACCGGGCGGAGCGAGACGGACGGCGACGGACTGCCGTACCCGCTGCTGCACCTCGCTCTCGCCGCGGACTAGCCCGCGCAGCCGTCGCGCGAGGTGCGGGCCACGACGGCGACCGCGCGCCGCAGCACCTCGACGTCGCCGGGGGACAGCGGCCCGAGCAACTCCGCCTCGGCGGCACTGACTTCCGCGCCCACCTCGCGCAACATCGCCAGCCCCGCATCGGTCGGCACGACCCGCCGTGCCCGGCGATCGGTGGGGGAGGGCTCGCGGCGCACCAGGCCCGCGTCCACCAGATCGTCCACCACGTACGGCATCACCGACTTGTCGATGAGCAGGTACTCCGCGAGCGCCAGCTGTGTCGGCAGGTCGTACGTCGCGGCGGCGTACAGCGTCTGGTACCCGCGTACCCCACGGGGGATCCGGTCCAGGATCGGCGCGACGGCCTCCGCGTACGCCTTGTTCAACACCCCCACGGACCAGCCGAAATCGCAGGTCTCCTCGTGCTCCGCCACACGTTCAGCCTAACAGGCCCGACATATCAGTTGAGTCACATATCAGTTGTGGTACCGTTCAGTTGTCGCGCAAACAAACTGAGGAGTACGTCATGAGCCGCATCCTGGTCGTCACCACCAGCGTCCCGTCCTACGCCGTGAGCGGTCGCCGCACCGGCCTCTGGCTCGGCGAGCTGACCCATTTCGTCGACGCCGTCGAGGCCGCGGGTCACAGCACCGTCATCGCCAGCATCGAAGGCGGCTTCGTCCCCATCGACCCCGAATCCCTCAGCCACGAGGTGCTGGCGCAGGGCGGCACGCGCGCCCGCTACGACGACCCCGCCTTCATGGACCGCCTGCGGAACACGCCCTCGCTCCGGGACGTCGATGCCGCCGACTTCGACGCGATCTACCTCACCGGCGGGCACGGCGTCATGTTCGACTTCCCGACCGACGAGCGCCTCGCGGCCCTGCTCCGCGACTTCGACGCGGCGGGCAAGGTCGTCTCGGCCGTCTGCCACGGCACCGCCGGGCTCCTCGGCGCCATGAAGGCCGACGGTGCGCCGCTGATCGCAGGCCGCCGTATCGCGGGCTTCTCCTGGAACGAGGAGGTGCTGGCCGGGCTGGATTCGATCGTCCCGTTCAACCTCGAGGAGCGGATCGCCGCGCTCGGCGCCACCTACGTGCAGGCCGACGAGGCGTGGACCCCGTTCGCCGTCACGGACGGCACCGTCGTGACCGGCCAGAACCCGGCCAGCGCGCACCCCGTCGCTGACGGTGTTCTCGCCTTGCTTGCCGCCCGGTAGAAGCGTTCTCGCGAGCCCTGTCGATTCCGCGTCGCCTCGATCGTCATCCCTGTGCCCCGCCCCTGGGGCACAGTGGACTCGAGGAGGAACCATGCATTACGCACTGCTGATCAACAACGCCGAACCCGACGAGGGCGACATCGCGGAGGAGGCCTTCCTGCAGATGCAGCGGGCCATGGCGGACTACACCGCCGCTCTGCAGGCCGCGGGCGTGCTCATCGGCGCCGAGATCCTGGAACCGCAGGCGCAGACGGTCACCGTCACCCGCCGCGACGGCGACCTGACGATCCAGGACGGCCCGTTCGCCGACACCCGCGAGGCGCTCGCCGGCGTCTTCCTGCTCGACGTGCCGGACCAGGACGCGGCCCTGGCCTGGGCCGAGAAGCACCCCGCGACCCAGTACGCGGTGATCGAGGTTCGCAAGGTCGCCGCAGCCTGCGACGAGGGCATCTGGAACGCCGCGGACTGATGGCCGGGGATGCCGAGGTGCGGGCGGAGAACGCAGCCCGCACCTCGTACGGCCGGCTCCTCGCGCTGCTCGCGTCCCGCACCCACGACCTCGCCGCCGCTGAGGACGCCCTCGCGGACGCCTTCGAGCGGGCGCTCACGCGGTGGCCGGTCGACGGGACGCCCGACGATCCGGACGCGTGGCTGCTCACCGTGGCGAGGAACCGCCAGCGCGACAGGTGGAAGTCCGCGGCCGAGCGTCGCTCGCTGCCCTTCGACGAGGCGGCGCACGACGCCGCGGCGCCGGGCGAGAGCCCCGACCGACGACTCGAACTGCTCCTCGTCTGCGCGCACCCGGCCGTCGCGGACGCGAGCGTGCCGCTCATGCTCAACACGGTCCTGGGCTTCACCGCCGAGCAGATCGGCGCGGCCCTGCTGATCCCGACGGCGACGATGGCCGCCCGCCTGACGCGCGCGAAGAAGCGCATCGCGCGCGAACGGATTCCGTTCGCGGTCCCCGAGACGGATGCTCTCGCCGGTCGTCTCGGGCCCGTCTTCGAGGCCGTCTACGGCTCGTACTCGATCGAATGGCCCACCCCGCCGCGCGAGCGCCATGCACTCCTCCTCGGGCTGGCCGGGACCATCGCCGAGTCGGCCCCGACGGTCGCGGAGGCGCACGGCCTGGCCGCCCTGATGTACCTCTCCAGCGCCCGGCTGCCCGCCCGTGTCGACGAGGACGGGCGCTACATCCCGCTGCCGCTGCAGGATCCGCGGCGCTGGGACCGTGACCTCATCGCCGCCGGGCACCGGCACCTGCGGGTGGCGCACGCGCTCGGCACCGTCGGACGGTTCCAGCTGGAAGCGGCGATCGGGGCTGTGCACTGCGCCCGCCGCCCGGGCGAGGCACCGGACTGGGCGAACCTGCGGCGCCTCTACGACGCACTCGTCGCCCTGGCGCCCACGCGCGGTGCGGCCGTCGCGCGGGCCGCCGTCATCGCCGAGACCGACGGTGCGCGTGCGGGACTGGAGGCGCTGGACCTCCTCGACGGCGTGGAGCGACTGCAACCCGCGTGGGCCGTCCGCGCGTCCCTGCTCGACCGCCTCGGCGAGCCCGCAGCCGATGCCGCCTACGCCAAGGCGATCTCGATCACCACCGATTCGGCCGAACGCGAGTACCTGGCCCGGCGCGCCCGCGGCACCGGTCGATAGCGGCGGAATCCGGGCGCAATCGCTAGGGTCGGGCGCATGGCGGACAGCGATGGGATCCGGGTGGGCGACCCCGAACGACAGCGGGCCGTCGAACTGCTCGGGGAGGCGATGGCCACCGGCTACCTCACCGTCGAGGAGTTCGACCAACGCACGCACGCGGCCTACGCCGCCGCGAATCGCGGTGAGCTGCAGGCGCTGGTGAACGACCTGCCGATCCGCGAGCGACTCTTCCCCACGGTGCCGGACGTCGCGGACCGGCCCGTGGAGGTGCTCGACCTGGAATGGACGACGGTGCACCGCAAGGGCGTGTGGACCGTGCCCGCGCGCCTGCGCATCACGGGCTCGACGGGCACCGCGAAGATCGACTTCCGCAACGCCGACTTCCCCTACGGCGGGGTCGAGATCGACGTCCAGGTCTCGTGGAGCACGCTGAAGCTGCACCTGACGCCGACGATGCGGGTCGACGCCACCGGTGTCGACTACTCGGGGTGGAGCTCGCTCAAGGACAAGGCCGGGCCGGCGGACGGCGCGGCGGGGCCGCTCCTGGTGCTGCGCGGCTCGGCCTCGGCGGGGAGCAGCATCCAACTTCGCCGGTGAGGCCCTGGATTTCCCGCTACGGTGAGCGGGACGAAGGAGTCGCATGTCCGATGTCTGGCAACTGGTCCACGCGGAGCGCCGCGCCCTGATCGCCTTCCTCGAGGGCGTCGACGACGCGCGTTGGGACACGCCCTCGCTGTGCCCCGGGTGGCGCGTGCGCGACGTCGTCGCCCACCAGATCTCCACCGCGGACACCACCCGCCTGGGCTTCATCAAGGGAATGGTGCTCGCTCGCTTCGACTTCGACCGCGACAACCAGAACGGCGTCGACCGCGAGCTGGGCCCGGCGGCGCAGATGCTCGACCGGTTCCGGTCCCTCGTCGACCGCGCCTCGGGCCCGCCAGCGCCGCTCGACACCCGGCTCGTCGAGGCCGTCGTGCACGGCGAGGACATCCGCCGGCCGCTCGGCGCCGTCGGCGACTATCCGGCGGAGGCGGTCGAACGGGCCCTGCGGCTGCAGGCCCGCACCGGGAAGGGCATGGGCGGAGCGAAGGAGCACATCGCCGGACTGCGGCTGCGCGCCACCGACGCGGACGTCACGCTCGGCGACGGCCCTGAAGTCACCGGTCCGCTGCTCGCCTTGTTGCTCGCCGTGAGCGGGCGCACCGTCGCCCTGGGGGAACTGAGCGGGGAGGGTCTGCCCACTCTCGCGGAACGGGTCTCCTGACGCTCAGCGCGGCGGCGTGATCGTGATCCGCGCGTCGATGCGGGTGATGAGGCACGTGCTGCGCGGGATCCGGAAGTCCTCGTCCGTGGGTGCGTCCACGACGCGCTGCCCGGCGATGCGCACGGGCACGATGAACCGGTAGTTCAGCAGGTCGCGATCGCCGCCGGGCGCGACGGTGCGCGCCGTGACCCGCGGCGCGTCCATGATCGAGTACTGCAGGTGCCGGTCGAGATCCCCGCGCAACTGGTCCCCGGAGAAGCCCGTCTGCAGGCCGTTCTCGAAGCGGACGGCGTTCGGCGCGAAGGGGACCGCGGTGGCCTTAGTGCGATCGCCCAGCGCCGCGATGTAGGCGTCGGCGGCGGCGAGCTGGCGTGCCGGAGTGCAGGTCGCCGCCGTGGCGGGCGCGGCGAATGAGGCGGCCGCGACGGCGGGGATCAGGGCGGGCACGAGGCGGGCGAGGACGGCCATGCGCTCACAGTAGCGGCGCCCCGGCGTCACTCCGGGGTGTACGCCGAAAGCACCTCGCGCACCGCGGCGTCGATCGTCGCGTGATCCACGCCGCGCTCGGTCAGGAAGACCGCGCCCGGGCCGGTGCCCTCCGCCAGGATGCCGAGCAGGATGTGCTCGGTGCCGACGTAGTTGTGGCCCAGTCGGAGCGCTTCGCGCAGCACCATCTCGACGGCCTTCTTCGCCGCGGGCGAGAAGGGGATGAGCTCCGGGCTCTCCTCGGTGTCCGTCGCCGAGATCTGCCGGTGCAGGACGGCTTCCGTGACCGCCTCCTCCGTGATCCCCCGGCCGAGGAGTAGGCGGGCAGCGATGCCCTCGGGCTCGCGGAACAGTCCCAGCAGCATGTGGTCCGTGTCGATCGTCGGGCTCCCCACCTCGCGCGCCTCGTCCTGCGCCGCCACGACGACGCTCCGTGCCCGCGGCGTGAACCGCGAGTAGGGCGAGCCGGTCGCGTCGATGAGCGCCGACGGGTCGATGCTCGGCGGCGCCGAGCGCTGCTGCGCGGCCTGCTTCGTCATCCCCATGGACTCGCCGATCGAGGTCCAGGTGGCGCCGCTGCGCCGCGCCTGGTCGACGAAGTGTCCGACGAGGTGGTCGGCGGTCTCGCCGAGGTGCGCCGCGACGGCGACGGCATCGCCGAGGTGGGCGAGCGCGTCGCCGTCCGGGTGGAGCGCGTGGACGGTGCGGATGAGGGCGTCGAGGCTGACGGGATCGTTCTGAGGCATGCGTCAAGCATGAGTTGACGCGGCGTGGTTGTCAACCATTGATTGACGACGATCAGGCGGCGGCACCGTCGGCGATGCGCGCGGCGACCGACGCGGCGGCGTCCTCGGCCGCGACCTCGCGGGCGCGATGCCGATCCGGATCGTCCGATTCCCCGTCGCCCAGCAGGAACAGCCCGGAATCCTCCGCGCCCATGTAGTTCGCGAGGCCGTCGACCAGCTGGGCGTTCATGCCGTCGAGGTAGCCGTGCTTGCGGTAGGTGGACTCGCCGACGGCGCCGATCGGGAAGAAGTACAGGCGCTTCGGCGCCGCGAGCTCGGCACCGGAGTTCGTGTCGTCGTACGCCCAGTCGCGGGTGAAGACGCGGTCGACCCAGCCCTTGAGCGGGCCGGGCAGGCCCCACCAGTACACCGGAAAGACGACGGCGATCGCGTCGAACTCCTCCAGTCGGCGCTGCTCGGCCCGCACGTCCGCGGGGACGACGGTGCGGTCGCGGTACGCCGCGTGGTCGGCCGAACCGAAGGTCGGGTCGAAGCCGGCGGCGAGGACATCGTGCCGCTCGACATCGGCGTACCCGCCGCGGAGCAGGCCGCGGGCCACGGCGGCGGCGGTGGAGGCGGTGGCGGAGTCGGCATCGGGGTGGGCGGTCACCACGACCGCGCGGAGCTGCTGCTGATTCGTCATACTGAGAGCATGAACTCTGACACCAGTGTCATGGTCAAGCCCGGGCTGCGGATGCGTGACCTGTGTGCCCGCACCGGCACCACGCCCCGCATGATCCGGCACTACGAGAAGACGGGGATCCTCGCGCCGGGGCGCGAGTCGAACGGCTATCGGGTGTTCACCGAGGAGGACGTGCGCACCGTCGCCGATGCGCGGTGTCTCATCGAGGCCGGGTTGTCGGCCACGGAGACGGCGGAGTTGGTGGGCATCGTCTGCGGCGAGGGCGACGCCCCGCCGGCGGAGTTGGACGCGGCGCTGGTCCGTATCGGCGAGCGTCGCACCGTGCTCGACGAGCGGATCGCGCAGCTCGTCGCCGCGAAGGAAAAGCTCGACGAGCTCCGCGACTACGTCCACGACATCCGCGGCGTCACCAGATGACGGCGAGCCCCGCGGCGGTCAGTGACAGCAGGCCCGCGGCGTAGAACATCCCGAGCGGGACGGCCTCGCCGGTGCGCTTCTGTCGTGCGCTGCCCATGCCGAGCAGGCCGCCGAGGACGAGCAGGATGAGCAGCTTGATGCCGATCTTGGGGTAGTTCAGCTCGATTCCCGCGGGCCAGGGCGCGGCCAGAGCGAGGCCGGTGACGAGCGAGACCAGCAGCCCGTAGTCCATGACGCGCTCGAACCGGAACCGTCCCGCGGCCGCGGAGGCAACCCAGCCGCCGAAGGTGACGGCGAAGCCCACGATGTGCACCAGAACTATTACGTTGCGTAGTACTTCCATGGTCCGAGCGTAGCGAACCGGACGAATCGTGCACCCGATACGGCGATTCGAGGGGTTCCCCTCGTCGGCGGACGGGGCTACGGTCGAGGGCATGGGTGCGATCGTCATCGTCGGAGCAGGACTGGCGGCCGCGAAAGCGGCCGAGGCGCTACGGGATCTGGGCCACGACGGCCCGATCACGGTGATCGGCGCCGAATCCCATCCGCCCTACGAGCGACCCCCGCTGTCCAAGGACTACCTGCAGGGCAAGGCCGAGCGCGACAGCGTCTTCACCTTCGACGCCGCCTGGTACGCCGACCACGACGTCACCGTGCGGACCGGCGTCCGCGCCACCGCGCTCGACCGGGAGGAGCGCACCGTCGGCCTGGATACGGGGGAGTCGCTGCCCTACGAGCACCTGGTGCTGGCCACGGGATCCCGCGCGCGGCCTCTGCCCGGAGCCGACGGGGTGCACTACCTCCGCACCCTCGACGACAGCGACGCGCTGCGGGCCGTGTTCGAGAAGGGCGGCCGGCTCGGCGTCGTCGGCGGCGGGTGGATCGGGCTCGAGGCGGCCGCCGCGGCCCGTGGGGCCGGCCTGGAGGTCACCGTCGTCGAACCCGCCGAGCAGCCGCTGCTCGGCGCCCTCGGCCCCGAGCTCGGCAAGGTCTTCGCGGACCTGCACCGCGCGCACGGCGTGGACCTGCGCACCGGCACCGGCGTGCGGGCCGTCGAGCCCGGTGGCCGGGGACTGGTCCTCGAGGACGGGACCACGATCGAGACCGACGCCGTGCTCGTCGGGATCGGCGCGATGCCGAACATCGAGCTCGCCGAGGCCTCCGGCCTCGAGACCGCCGAGGGCGGCGTGGCCGTCGACGCCGGGCTGCGCACCTCCGACCCGCACGTCTTCGCCGTCGGCGACATCGCCGCCGCCGAGAACCCGACGGTGGGCCGGCGCGTGCGCGTCGAGCACTGGGCCAACGCCCTCAACCAGCCGCGCGTGGCCGCCGCCAACATCCTCGGCGGGTCCGAGGTCTACGACCGCCTCCCGTACTTCTTCACCGACCAGTACCAGCTGGGCATGGAGTACCTCGGCCTGTCCACGGGCTACGACGACGTGGTGATCCGCGGCGACCTGGACGCCCTCGAGTTCGTCGCCTTCTGGCTGAAGGAGGGACGCGTTCTGGCCGGTATGAACGTGAACGTGTGGGACGTGGGCGATGATGTGCGTGCGCTGATCACGACCCGCCGGGTGGTCGACGCCGCCCGTCTCGCCGATCCCGGCGTACCGCTTGCGGAGGTCTAGTGCGCATGATGCCCCGACGGTCGGCGCGGGTCGCCGGCACGATCGCCGCTACCCTGGTCACCGTCGCGCTGGTCTCCGCCCCGCCGTCGAGCGCGGCACCGTCGCCCTACTGCGGCACCGCGCTGACGCCCGCGGAGAACAAGCGCATCATCGCGCTGTCCGATCCGGCCGCACTGCCCACGGAGCCGACCTTCGCCGGCCTCGACGACCTGACGGTGCGCCAGCGTGGCATCGCCGACATCCTCGGCGCTCACCGCGACCGACGGGGACTGTTCGGCGTCGGCATGGACGGCGTGATTCGCGATGCGGTGACCCCGACGCAGCGCAACGAGGCCGGGCTCGACGACCCGCGATACGCCAAGTCCCTGTCCATCGACCTGGTCAGCCGCTACCTGAAGGCCGTCCACGCGCAGTGGACCGGCGGCGCCGTGCCGCAGTGGTGGGGCAACTACTTCCGGCTGGCCGCGCGGTGCGAACTGCCGCCCGGGCGGGTGGCGATGGCGGGCTACAACGCGCACATCACCGTCGACCTCGCGTACACGGTCGCGCACACCCGCAGCACACCCGCGAACGCGCTCGACTTCTACCGCATCGTCGACTCGATCGCGAAGAACGGCAACGTGATCCCCGAGCGCAGCAAGCGCATCTACGGCGCCGACCTGTGGGGCCTGTGGACCTTCTACTTCTTCGGCCAGGGGCTCGACCGGATCGTCGGAGCGGGCGTCGCATCGAACCTGATGCTCCGCGCCGCCGACGACGGCTACAACACCCTCACCTTCGCCAACGGCCTCGCGCTGCAGAACCCCGCCGTGCGGCCCGCCACGGAGGGCGCGATCCTCGCGCTGTGGCAGACCGGCGAGATCGCCTTCGACGTCCTCTCCGGGCTCGGCGGGCTCGGCACCCCCGTCGCGCCAGTGCCGAACCCGCGCCCCGCACCCACCCCGGTGCCGCGCCCCACGCCCGCCCCGGTGCTCGCCGCGACCGGCCGCTGAACGCCGGGGTGCGATAGTGCTGGGGTGACCTTCGACGAACTCGTCAGCTACAACGCCTCCCTGCCGTTCAACCGGTGGGCCGGAATCGAGGTGCTCAGCGCCGACCTCGACGAGGTCGTGCTCCGGCTCGAGCGCCGCGACGACCTGTGCCAGAACGTCGGCGGCCTGCACGCCGCGCTCATCGCCGGCGTCCTGGAGAACGCGTGCGGCTACGCGCTCGCGATGCACCCCGGTGCGGGTGGCCTCGTGACCCAGATGGACACGCAGTTCCTGCGTCCCGCGCAGGGCGAGGCCTTCCTCGCCGTCGGCCGGGTGGTCAAGCCCGGCAGCAAGCAGAGCTTCTCCGAGGCCGACTTCTTCATCGAGGTCGACGGTGCGCGCGGGCCCCGGTTCGCCACGGCCCGCGCGCTCGTCGTCCCCTCCTAGCCGCTCAGGAGCGGGGCCGGAACCGGCGCACCGCCCGGTACACGCCGTACAGCACCAGCAGCACCGCGGCCCACGGCAGCACCGCGCCCACGATCACCAAGAGCCACCGTCCGGCGGCGAGCAGTGCGTCCCAGCCGTTCTGCAGGCCGCCCGTGAATCCCGACCGGTTAGCGGTCACGGTCGGCTTCTCGATGGACACCGTCACCGTCGAGAGGGAGACCCGGTCGCCGATCGACGCGCGCCGTGACTGCAGGGATTCGAGCTCCTGCTGGCGCGACGTGAGTGCGGACTCCGCCGCGATCACCTGGTCGGTGGTGTCGGCCCTGGCGAGGATCGCCGTCAGCCGGTCGACGGAGACCTGGGTCGCGCGGATGCGCGCCTCGAGATCGACGACGGTGCCGGTCACGTCCTCATGCTCCAGCTGCACGGAGCCGACCTCGCCGAGCCCGCCGATCTTCTCCACCAGCTCGTTCACCTTGTCGTTCGGCACCCGCAGCGTGAGCTTCGCGCGGGCCTTCTCGCCGCCGGTCTCGGTGCGCGCGTCGACGCGTCCGCCGAGGCGCTCCGCGGTCGCGGCCAGCTCCCGGGCCGCCGACGCCGGATCGGCGTTCGTCACGTCGACGGTGCCGGTGGTGATCACCTGACGGTCCGCCGGCGCGTTCGCCGGGGTCGACGGCGCGGCCGGCCCCGTCGTGGGCGCCGCCTTCGGAGCGGGGGCGACCGCGGCCTGCCCGCCTGTGATGGGCGCGGACTCCGCGGCCCCGCGGCCCCCGGCCTGGGGTGCTGGCGGCTGGTAGAAGGCCGAATCGCTCGTGCCCCCCTGGAACTGGCTCGCGACGACGCCGCCCACGGCGACGACCGCGATCGCCGCGGCCGCGGCGATGCCCATCGTCCGGTGCTTGCGACGGCTGCGGCGCGCCTGCAGGTCGTCGCCGACCTCGGTCATGACGGCGGCGCGCATGGCGGAGAGCCGGTCGTCGGTGAGGATGTCGTCGGGGGTGATCCGGGTGGTCATGACTGCTCCCTCAGGGTGCTCAGGTCGGCGCGCAGGCGGCCGCGCAGCCGGGAGACGCGGTTGCGCACGGCGGCGTGGGTCACGCCCACCTCCGCGGCGGCCCGCTCGTAGGTCTGTTCGTCCTCCACGCACAGGCGGTAGAGGCGCTGGTCGGTGGGGGACAGGGCGGCGACCGCGCCCGCGATGAGCGCGCGGATCTCGGCGGCGAGCACCTCGTCCTCGGGCGACGGAGCCGCCCCCGGTGGCTCGGCGTCGTCGAGCGGCGCCGATCTGTCCCGGACCGCGGAGAGTCGTCTCCCCGCGTTGAGCGCGGTGTACCGCGCGGTGGTCAGCAACCACGGGAGCACCGACTCGTCGACGATCCGCACCGCGTCGATGCGGCGCCAGAGCGTGAGGAAGGTGTCCTGGGCGACTTCCTGCGCGGCGTCGGCGTCGCGCAGGACGGCGTACGCCTGCCAGTAGACGGGGCGCACGTGGCGGTCGTGGATCGCCGCGAACGCCGACCCGTCGCCGCCCGCGGCGCGGGCGAGGAGGGTCCGGTCCGCGGACTCGTCGGTTCTCATCGTGGACGTCACACCCCCCTTATGTCGCCGGGGCGGCCGACCGTCTCACCCGGATGCGACGGTGCCGGTCAGAGCGTCAGGTGGATGCCCTCGTCGTCGACGGTGACCGCGACCTTCGTCAGGTCGTCGACCTGCGCGTCGGGGGAGAAGCGGGCCGCCCCCGGGCCCACCCCGACCACCCGCATCCCGGCGGCCTTGCCCGCGGCGATGCCGGCCTCCGAGTCCTCGAAGACGATGCAGTCTGCCGGGGCGACCCCGAGGAGCGCGGCGCCGCGGAGGAAGCCCTCGGGGTCGGGCTTGCTCGCGCGCACGTCCTCGGCGGTCACGCGCACCGCGGGCAGGGGCAGGCCCGCGGCGCCCATCCGCGCCGTCGACAGCGGGACGTCCGCGGAGGTCACCAGGGCGTGCGGCGCACCGTCAAGCGCGGCGAGGAAGGCGGGCGCCCCGGCGACGGGGACGATGCCCTCGGTGTCGGCGGTCTCCTGCGCCAGCAGTTCGCGGTTCTCCGCGAGATTGACCTCGACGGGGCGGTCCGGCAGCAGCTCCGCCATCGTCGCGTGGCCCTGGCGGCCGTGCGCGACGGCCAGCACCGCCGCGGGGTCGAGCCCCTTCTCCCGCGCCCACCGGCTCCAGCACCGTTCCACGACGGCGTGCGAATCCACGAGTGTGCCGTCCATGTCCAGCAGCAGAGCGCGACCGGTGAGCATGCATATCCTCCTGAGATGGGCGTGTGGGCCCAACGATACGGACGGCGCGGGGAGCGGCGGTGCGGATCAGCGGGGGACGACGAGGTCCGGCGTGAGCTCGTCGAGGCGGACGGCGCCCGCCAGCCCCATCGCGTGCCGGAGCTCCTCCTGCAGGCCGGCCAGAATCGAGCGGACACCGTCGGCGCCGGAGACCGCCAGGCCCCACAGGATCGGCCGGCCCACGAAGACGGCGTCCGCGCCCAGGGCGAGGGCGGCCAGCGCGTCGAGACCGTCACGGACGTCGCCGTCGACGAGCACGGTCGCGTCGGCGCCGACGGCCGCCGCGATTCCGGGCAACGCCTGCGCGGGCGCGACGGTGCGCCCCAGCTGCCGACCGCCGTGATCGCTCACCCACACCCCGGCCGCGCCGGCGTCGACGCACCGTCGGGCCTCGTCGGCGCGCAGCACACCCTTGACGATCACCGGGAGCCCCGTCAGGTCGGCGAGCCGCCCGATGTCCTCGAGGACGGCCCCCGCGTCCTGCTCGATCGCGGCCCACGCGTCGGCCCCGGGCGGCAGGTGCTGCGCGACGTTGACCAGGGCCACGTCGTCGCCCAGCGGCGGCAGCCCGCGGCCGCCGGAGCGGCCCACGTAGGGGGTGTCGCCGGTGAGCACCAACGCCGTCGCGCCGGCCGCCGCGGCCCGCTGCACCAGCGCGTCGGTGATGGATCGGTCGTGCATGAGGTAGACCTGCTGCCACCACGGGCCGCCCACCGCGGCGGCGACCTCCTCGATCCGGGTGGTCGCGCGCATGGACAGGACGAACGGGGCGCCGCACTCGGCTGCGGCGCGGGCGGTCGCCGCCTCGCCGCCGGGGTGGACGAGGCGGTGGAAGGCCGTCGGTGCGACGCCGATGGGGGAGCGCCAGTCGCCGAGGACGGTGGTCGTGGTGTCGATGGACCTCACGTCGCGCAGCACGCGCGGCGTGAATCGCCAGCGCTCCCACGGGGACTCGCCGGTGCTCGCGCCGCGCATCAGGTACGCCCACACGTCGGGCGCGACTACCTGCTCGGCCTGCTGCGCGAGTTCGATCATCCGGTCGCTCCCCCTGATTCGTGGCACTGAGGCCGCGCGGTGCCCGGCACGCTGGTGCGGCGGACGGGGCTTCACGATCTCACAGTCGCTTCGAATGTGTTACGGCGCACAGTGTCCCCGATCACACTTTAGGTCATCACTTAAAGATTGGCGGCGCGGTGGCGCGGCCGGGAGACTCTTGGTCATGACCAATTACCGTGATTTCAAGAGCCTCACCGCCGACCCGACCGCCGGCACCGTCTACGCCCGCCTCGCGGACATCCACGAGGACGCCGCGAAGCCCACCGCCGCGCCGCGCTCCGGATTCGCCGCCGCCGGCCTGCGTGCCGCCCTGCAGCGCTTCGTCACCGCCAACCCCGAGTACACCGGCCCCGCCGCGCTGCGCTTCTGATCCTCCCCGCTCGATCTCAGGCGCGGTGGCCGCGTACCAACCGGTCACCGTCCGGCGTGCGCCGATAGAGCACCTCGCGCCCGCTCCGAGCCCGGTCGACCAGGCCGTTCTCGTGGAGCACGCGCAGGCTCTGGGACGCCGCCGACGGCGTGACCTCCAGTCGCCGCGCCAACTCGCTGACCGCCATCGGCTCGACCAGGGCGTGCAGCACGTCCGCCTTCGCTCCGCCGATCAGCCGCCGCAGTGCGCCCGGCGGAACCTCTCGCATCGACTCCATGAGGGTCGCGCTGCCGCGCGCCGGATAGCCGGCGTGCGGCGTCGCCGTCTCCGGTGAATGCGCGCTGACGAGACGGGTCAGGAAGACGCTCGGAATCAGGATGAGCCCCCGGCCCGCTGAGGCGTACTCGCCGGATCGCGTGTACGCCAGATCCAGGCGCAACCGCCCGTCGCGATCCCACGCCAGGTTGGGGTTGAGCGAGGCGAACAGCTGGGTCGGCCCGCCGATCGCCAGCTCCCGCCCGCGGAACGTGATGTCCGACTCCAGGATCCGGTTCACCGACGGCCAGATCGGCGCGATGACCACCCGGTGGTAGCGCTCCAGCGCCCCCGCGATCCGCGGCCCCGCCCGCTCGGGGTCGTCGAGCAGGCGCGCCAGCGCGGGCGACGGATCGTCGCCCTCCCGCAGGTCGTCCAGTTGCGCATGGATCAGCGCCGGATCGGTCGCCGCGATCGCAGCGAGTCCGTCGTCGAGCGACGGCCGCGCGTTGCCGGGCTCCGGCATCGGCGTGAGGAAGTCCGGGATCGCGTTCCCCGACGGCGCCACCAGCGCACTGACGAGCCGGTGGTCGTACCGGTCCCGCTGAGCCTGCGCGTTGCTGCGCCACCGATTCAGGTGGGCGGAACTCTCGTGCGTCGTGTTCAGGTGGAACAGGCTCAGTGAGGTCTCGTTCATCGGCGCCAGGACGAAGCGCACGTCCGAGAGGTCGCGGACGTCCAGCACGTAGGTGAGCATGAGACGCCCAGCTTAGGGTCGCGCCGGCCCCGCCGCCCCCGGTTCACGACTTAACAGCGCTAGCCCGAAGGGCTTCCTGGGGATTCGTTGTGCAGCGAGTGCGTGCTACTCGCGGGTAACCGCGTCGGTCATTGCGCCCTGCTCATCAGCCGGAGCAGTGCGGGACCCACGAGCGGCGCCGTCAGCGCTCGGATCATCAGGTCCTGCACGCCGAGGTGCAGCTTGCTCGGCGGCGCGAACCGCGCCATCCCGGCGCGCGCCTGTCGCTGGCGCTGCGCGACCTCCGGGCGCAGCCCGGCCTCCCATGCTTCCAGTGCCGCGCCGATGTCCCCGGGGTGCTCCGCGAGCGCGCGCCCCAAACGGTCTGCGCCCGCGAGGGCGAGGCCGGCGCCGTGGCCGGCGAAGAGGGAGACGCACCACGCGGCATCGCCGACCAGCACCACGCGCCCGCTGCTCCACGTGTCCATGACCACCTGGGACACGGAATCGAAGTAGCCGTCCTCGGCGCCGGCGGCCCCGCGGATCGCCTCGTGCACCGGGCCGGTGAGATCGCCGAAGTGCGCTGCGAGGGCGTCGGCGTGCGAGCCCGCCGCGTCGGCCTCGGCGGTCGGGGTGCGGTAGGTGAAGAAGGCCGACGGTGCGTGCTCACGGGGCCGGAAGACCGCCGCGGTGCGGCCCACGTCGATGAAGGTGCTCGCGGTCTGCACCGGCAGACCCTCCGGCGCGGCGTCCAGCGGGAAGGCCGCCACGGCGTGCTGCAGATCGCGGACGAACTCGGGCGCCGACCCGAAGGCGAGGTCGCGGACCCCGGAGTGCAGGCCGTCAGCGCCGACCAGCAGGTCGGCGTCGTGGACGGTGCCGTCGCTGAGCGTGACGCGGAGCCCGTCGGCCTCGTCGGCCCCGGTGACCGTCGTGCCGAACCGGATCTCGACCGCCCCGTCGAGGGCGTCGTGCAGCGCGGCCTCCAGGTCGCCCCGGAAGACGGTGAGCGCGCGGGAGCCCAAGGACTGCTCGGCGAGCGCCGCGGGCATTGTGAGCTTCGTCGAGCCGTCGGCACGGACCAGGCGCGAGGTGAAGACGCCCTGGTCGCGGGTGCGCAGGGCGGGCACCAGGCCGAGCGCATCGGCCGCGTCGAACCCCACGCCGAGGAGGTTGACGAGGTAGCCGCCGGTCCGGCGGGCCGGCGCGCGCTCGACGACGAGGACGCGGTGCCCGTCGCGGTGCAGCCGGAGCGCGGTCGCGAGGCCGGCGATCCCCGCGCCGGCGATGACGATCCGCAGGGGGTGTTCGATGTGGTCCGGCATGATTCCCTCTCGGTATGAGCGTGTGTTCATACCGAGTATGAGCGATTGTTCATACTTGGCGCAAGGACGCGGGCGCGACTCGTAGAATCGACGCATGCCCAGAGGAGTCGCGATCGACGGCGCGCGCCAGCGCCTGTTCTCGGCCGCCGAGGCTGTGATCCTCCGCGACGGGGTGGTCGGCCTGAAGGGGCGTGCGGTCACCGCGCAGGCGGGCGTCGCTACCGGGCTGCTGCACGCCCATTTCGGCGACTTCGAGGGCTTCCTCGCCGCCTATGCGGTCGACCGCAGTTTCCTGCTCGCTGCAGAACTCGGGGATGGGACGCGGTCAGAACCGGAAGCGACGGTGGCGGAATCGATCTGCGCGCAGGTCGACGCGCTGCCGCAGCCCACCGCCACCGCCTTCGCCCGACTGCTGGCCGCCCGACCGGACCTGCGCGAGCGCGCCGCCGAGGTGCTCGGCGCGGAGGCAGCCGGCTTCGAGGGGGTGACGGCGGCGGTTGCCGACGAGCTCGCGGCCGAGGTGCGTGGGGGCCGGCTGCGGGCCGGTACGCACGCCGGCGATCTCGCCTACGCCGCCGTCGGGGCGGCGCTGCGCGCCTGGTGCGCCGGCGACCCCGACGAGCGGTGGCGCAGTGCGGTGGCCGCGATCGTCGCCGCCTCCGCCGGGCCGGTCAGACCCGGGTGATCGCGTACTGGATGAGGTCGGGCCGGCTGCGGAGCCGGCCGATGGCATTCCGCCCGAGCATCCACCAGAAGGCCGCCCCGATCGCGGCGGCCGCGACGACGCCGAGCCAGCCGAGTGCGCCGGGGAGGAGTCCCGCGAGGAGCGCGCACGGCACGGTGGTGACCGCGAGGACGCCCATCGAACCGAAGGCCCAGCCGATCGCGGCGCCGCTCGACGAGTTCCGGGTGGAGAACGACATCATCTTCCGGGCCTCCGGAACCGGATAGGGCGCCGCGGCCGAAGCGAAAGCGATCAGGCCTGCGCCCACGCCGATCATGCAGATCGTCACGGCGGCGGGGATGGCTGCGCTGTCGAACGCTGCACCGCCGAAGGCGCGGACGACGACCACGGGGAGCACCGCGATCGGGGTGACGACGAGTGCCCAGGCGAGCTGCCGTCCACGGACGTCCGCCGAGGCCGCCTCGGGGATGAGCGCGATGTGCCAGAAGGATTTGCCGTCCAGCCCGTACAGATTCAGCGCCGCCATGACGGCCATGAGGAGCACCATCCAGGCGCCCCACCGGGCGTTGAACGGGAAATCGTCGAGGAACAGTGGCAGAACGCCGCTCATGACGGCGAAGGCGATCGGCGACAGGAGCTGGTAGCGCCGCCGGATGTCGCCGCCCCACAGGGAGAGCTCGCGTGCGACCACGGCGCCCCGCGGGCTTGCGCGCCACCCACCGCGCAGGTAGCCGCGCCGCTCACGGCCGCTGCGGGACGGCGTGGGCAGGGGGATCGCGCCTGCGAAGGCCCGCCGGATCAGGCGCTGCCACGCGGTGAGGAGTGCGACGTCGAGGGCGGCGAGGCCCAGGACGGCGGCGATGCCGAGGATCCACTCGCCGTGTGCGGCGCGCTCGACGGCCGCGATGCCCCAGGCGAACGGGATCGCCGTCACGATGCTGAGGCCGTCGCCGTCCGCGGCGGCGATCACGCCGTTCAGGAGGAACTGGCCCGCGTAGAGCGCGCAGAACCCGGCGACGAAGAGCAGGAGGGCCGCCTCCCGTGCGCGCCGGGTTCGAGCGGCCTGCGACAGCGCGAGCGAGATCACCCGCGACAGGGCGACGACCAGGACCAGCGTGAGGGCCGCCGCGGGCACCGCGAGGACCAGCGTGACCGGCGCCCGTGCCGCCGAGTAGCCGACGATCGACAGAAGTGCGAGTGCGCTGAGGGGGACGGGGATCCCGATCAACGAGGCCAGGAACAGTGCACGGGCGAAGGGGCCGGAGCGGAGCGGCAGGAGCGTGAACTGGCGCGGTTGCAGGGTGTTGTCGGAGAAGCCCGACAGCGCGGGCAGATACGCCCACATCACACCGAGCCCGACCAACGCGGCGCCGATGAATCCGCCGGCCGACGAGCTCCCGTCGACGCCCGCGGCCACCGCGCCGAGGACCAGCCCAATCGCGGCGCAGGTTCCCAGAACCCCGACGACGATGTTCGCCGCGAGCCGCCCGCCCGTGGATCGGCGCTTGTACAGGGTCCACTGCATCGAGGCGACGACCCGGTTCAGGCCTCCGTCGGACGCCGTCACTGCAGCCACGACAGTCCGCCCGTGTACGCCGGACCGCCGACCAGGCGGACGAACGCATCGTCGAGCGTGCCACCGGCCCGGACCTGTTCGACGGTGCCCGCCGCGGCTACCCGGCCCGCGTTGATCACCGCGACGTGGCTGCACAGCTGGTCGACGGTGGCCATGACGTGGCTCGACAGGATCACGGTGCCGCCGCCCCGCACGTATTCGACCAGGATCGAGCGGATCGTGGTGCTGGAGACCGGGTCCACGGACTCGAAGGGCTCGTCGAGCACCAGCAGTCGTGGGCTGTGCAGGAGCGCCGCGGCGAGGCCGATCTTCTTCGTCATGCCGGCGGAGTAGTCGGCGATCACCGTGCGCTCGGCGCCGGTGAGACCGAGCACGTGGAGCAGTTCGTCGCGGCGAGCCGCGATCACCTCCTCCGGCATGTCGCGGAGCCTGCCGAGGTAGGTGAGGAGTTCGCCGCCCGTGAACTGATCCGGAAGGGCCAGGCCGTCCGGAAGCACCCCGAGGAGCTGCTTCGCGCCGATCGGATCTCCCCAGACATCGATGCCGAAGACCAGGCTGCGACCGTGCGCGGGGCGTAGGAGGCCGACGGCCATTGATAGGGAGGTCGTCTTCCCCGCGCCGTTCGGGCCGACGAGGCCGAACATCGACCCTTGCGGCACCCACAGCGACACCCCGGACACCGCCGGCGTGCCTCCGAAGGCGACGTGCAGGTCTTCCAGAAGCAGGGCCGGCGGCGCGGGTGTGGTCATGCCACGACGCTAGTTCACGATCGCGAACCTGTCGATGCGGGGCCGCGGTGGATCGAGGTCAGGACTCGCGGAATTCCGCGGAGGTCAGGCCCTGCTCCTCGGCCTTGCGCAGCTCCACGCGGCGGATCTTGCCGCTGATCGTCTTCGGCAGGTCGGCGAAGGCGATGCGGCGCACGCGCTTGTAGGGCGCGAGGTGCTCGCGGCTGTAGTCGAAGATCGACTTCGCCGTGGCCTCGTCCGGCGCGTGGCCGTCGGCGAGCACGATGTACGCCTTCGGCACCGCGAGGCGCAGCTCGTCGGGCGCCGGGACGACGGCGGCCTCGGCCACCGCATCATGCTCCAGCAGAACCGATTCCAGCTCGAACGGGCTGATCTTGTAGTCGCTCGACTTGAAGACGTCGTCGGTGCGGCCGACGTAGGTCAGGTAGCCGTCCGCGTCCTTCGAGGCGACGTCGCCGGTGTGGTAGACGCCGCCGTCCATGACCTTCGCGGTCTTCTCGGCGTCGCCGTGGTAGCCGACCATGAGGCCGAGCGGCCGCGGGTCCAGGCGCAGGCAGATCTCGCCCTCGTCCACGCCCTGCTCGCCGGTGGCCGGGTCGACCAGCACCACGTCGTACCCGGGGCACGGGCGGCCCATCGACCCGTCCTTGAGCGGCTGGCCCGGCGTGTTCGCCACCTGGACCGTGGTCTCGGTCTGGCCGAAGCCGTCGCGGATCGTCACGCCCCACGCGTTCCGCACGCGGGTGATCACCTCGGGGTTGAGCGGCTCGCCGGCGCCCACGACGACGCGCGGCGGCGTGGCCAGGGCGCTGAGGTCGGCCTGGATCAGCATGCGCCACACCGTCGGCGGCGCGCAGAAGCTGGTGACGCCGGCCCGCTCCATCTGCTTCATCAGGGCGGCCGCGTCGAACCGGTTGTAGTTGTAGATGAAGACGCAGGCCTGGGCGATCCACGGCGTGAAGACGTTGCTCCACGCGTGCTTCGCCCAGCCCGGCGAGCTCACGTTGAGGTGCACGTCGCCGGGGCGCAGCCCGATCCAGTACATCGTCGACAGGTGGCCCACGGGGTAGCTCGCGTGCGTGTGCTCGACCAGCTTCGGCGCGCTCGTGGTGCCGGAGGTGAAGTACAGCAGCAGGGTGTCGTCGGCGTGGGTGACGTGCGAGGGGGTGAAGTCCGACGGTGCCGTGTACGCCGCCGCGAACGACTCCCAGCCCGGCACCGGATCGCCGATGGCGATCCGGGTGACCTGCGCGTCCGCGGGGACGCGCGCGGCGAGCTCGCTGCGCACGATGACGTGCTTCGCGCCGCCGCGGGCGATGCGGTCGGCGATGTCGCCCTCGGCGAGCAGCGTGGTCGCGGGGATGACCACGGCGCCGAGCTTGATCGCGGCGAGCATGACGTCCCAGAGCTCGACCTGGTTGCTGAGCATGAGCAGGATCCGATCGCCCGGATTCACGCCGCGCTCGCGCAGCCAGTTCGCGACCCGGTTGCTGCGCGCGCTCATCTCCGCGTAGCTGAACTTCGACTCGGAGCCGTCCTCCTCGACGATCCACAGGGCGGGGGCGTCGTTGTTCTCGGCCACCCGGTCGAACCAGTCGAGCGCGAAGTTCCACTCGTCGAGCTGCGGCCAACTGAAGCGCTCCCGCGCCGCGTCGTAGTCGTCGGCGAGCTCGACCAGCAGGTCGCGCGCGGCAAGGAAGTCTCGATACCCCTGTGTGCTAGCCACTTTCAGATCCTCCGGTTGATTACTTGGATATCCAAGTATATAGTGATGGGCAACACATCGCGCAAGGGCTTCGCGATGGACCTCGATCGAGAGAGAAGGACACACCATGGCTGACGTGCGCACCATCCCGCATTTCATCGACGGTCGTCGCGTGGAGGGCACGGGCCGCACCGCCGACGTCTTCGACCCGAGCACGGGTCAGGTGCAGGCCACCGTCCCGCTGGCGAGCACCGCCGAGGTCGACGACGTGGTCGCGCGGGCGAAGAAGGCTCAGATCGAGTGGGCCGCCTTCAACCCGCAGCGCCGCGCCCGCGTCTTCATGAAGTTCATCGACCTGGTCCACCAGAACGTCGACGAGCTCGCCTCGCTGCTCTCCAGCGAGCACGGCAAGACCGTCGCCGACGCCAAGGGTGACATCCAGCGCGGCATCGAGGTCATCGAGTTCTCGATCGGCATCCCGCACCTGCTCAAGGGGGAGTACACCGAGGGCGCCGGCACCGGCATCGACGTCTACTCGATGCGCCAGCCGCTCGGCGTCGTCGCCGGCATCACGCCCTTCAACTTCCCGGCCATGATCCCGCTGTGGAAGGCCGGCCCGGCGCTGGCCTGCGGCAACGCCTTCATCCTCAAGCCCTCCGAGCGCGATCCCTCCGTGCCCGTCCGCCTGGCCGAGCTCTTCATCGAGGCTGGCCTGCCCGAGGGTGTCTTCCAGGTCGTCCACGGCGACAAGGAGTCGGTCGACGCGCTGCTGAACAACCCCGACGTCAAGGCCGTCGGCTTCGTCGGCAGCTCGGACATCGCGCAGTACATCTACGAGACCTGCGCCAAGAACGGCAAGCGCAGCCAGGCCTTCGGCGGCGCCAAGAACCACATGGTGATCCTCCCGGACGCCGACCTGGACCAGGCTGTCGACGCCCTCATCGGCGCCGGCTACGGCTCCGCCGGCGAGCGCTGCATGGCGATCTCCGTCGCCGTCCCCGTGGGCGAGGAGACCGCGAACCGCCTGCGCGAGCGCCTCGTCGAGCGCGTGCAGCAGCTGCGCGTGGGCCACAGCCACGACCCGAAGGCCGACTACGGGCCCCTCATCACCCCGGCCGCGGTGGAGCGCACCAAGAGCTACATCCAGCAGGGCGTGGACGCCGGCGCCGATCTCGTGGTCGACGGCCGCGAGCGCACCAGCGACGAGCTCACCTTCGGCGACGCCGACCTCTCCGGCGGCAACTACCTCGGCCCGACGCTGTTCGACCACGTCACCAAGGACATGTCCATCTACACGGACGAGATCTTCGGCCCCGTGCTGTGCATCGTCCGGGCGAACACCTACGAGGAGGCCCTCGCGCTGCCCACTGAGCACGAGTACGGCAACGGCGTGGCCATCTTCACCCGCGACGGCGACGCCGCCCGCGACTTCGTCGCCCGCGTCGAGGTCGGCATGGTCGGCGTCAACGTGCCGATCCCGGTTCCCGTGGCGTACCACACCTTCGGCGGCTGGAAGCGGTCCGGCTTCGGCGACCTGAACCAGCACGGCCCGCACTCGATCCTGTTCTACACCAAGACCAAGACGGTGACCTCGCGCTGGCCCTCGGGCATCAAGGACGGCGCGGAGTTCTCCATCCCGACGATGCACTAGGAGAGGCACGTGCCCTACCCGAACCTGACGGGGGACGACCTCGCCATCGTCGAGATGGCGCGCGACTTCTCCCGCAAGCGCCTCGCGCCCTACGCGCTCGACTGGGACGCCACCAAGCACTTCCCGGTGGCGGAGATGAAGGAAGCCGGCAGCCTCGGCATGGCCGCCATCTACACCCGCGAGGACGTGGGCGGATCCGGCCTGCGCCGGCTCGACGGTGTCCGCATCTTCGAGGAGCTCGCCAAGGGTGATCCCGTGACCGCGGCGTTCATCTCGATCCACAACATGTGCACGTGGATGGTCGACACCTACGGCTCCGAGGAGCAGCGGCAGGAGTGGATCCCCAAGCTCGCGCCGATGGACGTGATGGCCAGCTACTGCCTCACCGAGCCGGGGGCCGGCTCGGACGCGGCCTCGCTGACCACCAAGGCCGACCGCGACGGCGACGACTTCGTGCTCAACGGGACGAAGCAGTTCATCTCCGGCGGCGGCGCGTCCGACCTGTACGTGGTCATGGCGCGCAGCGAGGGAGAGGGTGCCCGCGGCATCTCGACCTTCCTGGTGGACAAGGGAACCCCCGGTCTCTCCTTCGGCCCGCCCGAGGTGAAGATGGGCTGGCACAGCCAGCCCACCACCCAGGTGATCTTCGAGAACGTCCGGATCCCCGCTTCGCGCATGCTGGGCGGGACCGACGGTGCCGGCAAGGGTTTCGGCATCGCCATGAACGGGCTCAACGGCGGCCGCCTGAACATCGCCGCCTGCTCCCTGGGCGGCGCGCAGGCCGCGTACGACCTCGCCCTGCGCTACATGACGGAGCGCGAGACGTTCGGCCGCAAGCTGATCGACGAGCCGACCATCCGGTTCACGCTCGCCGACATGGCCACCTCGCTCGAGGCCTCCCGCCTGATCCTGTGGCGCGCGGCCACCGCGCTCGACGAGAACGACCCCGACAAGGTCGAGCTCTGCGCCATGGCGAAGAAGTTCGTCACCGAGACCTGCTACCAGGTCGCCGACCAGGCGCTGCAGCTGCACGGCGGCTACGGCTACCTGCACGAGACCGGCGTCGAGAAGATCGTCCGCGACCTGCGGGTGAACCGGATCCTCGAGGGCACCAACGAGATCATGCGGATGGTGATCGGCCGCGCCGAGGCCGCCCGCATCCAGGGCAAGTAGGAGGCACACCTTCATGAGCACGATCGCATTCCTCGGCCTCGGCCACATGGGCGGCCCGATGGCGAAGAACCTCGTCGCGGCCGGCCACACCGTGCGCGGCTTCGACCTCGTCCCCGCGGCGCAGGACGCGGCCCGCGCGGCCGGCGTCACCGTGATCGACACCGCCGAGGAGGCCGTGACCGGCGCCGACGCCGTGGTCACCATGCTGCCCAACGGCGGCATCGTGAAGGCCGTGTACGAGTCGGTCCTCCCGCACGCCGCGCCGGGCACGCTGTTCATCGACAGCTCCACCATCTCCGTCGACGACGCCCGCGCGGTGCACGCGCTGGCCGAGGCCGCCGGGATGAAGCAGGTGGACGCGCCCGTCTCGGGCGGCGTCAAGGGCGCCGACGCCGGCACCCTCGCCTTCATGGTGGGCGGCGACGACGCCGCCTTCGCCGCGGCCCAGCCCGTGCTGGATCCGATGGCGGGCAAGGTGATCCACTGCGGCGGCTCCGGTAACGGGCAGGCCGCCAAGGTCTGCAACAACATGATCCTCGCGGTCCAGCAGATCGTCGTGGGCGAGGCCTTCGTCCTCGCGGAGAAGCTGGGCCTGGCGGATCAGGCGCTGTACGACGTGGTCACCGGCGCCACCGGCAACTGCTGGTCGCTGCACACCAACTGCCCCGTGCCGGGGCCGGTGGCGGGGGCACCGTCGGGCAACGAGTTCAAGCCCGGCTTCGCGACCGCCCTGATGAACAAGGATCTGGGGCTGGCCATGGACGCCGTGGCGTCCACCGGCTCGAGCGCGCCGCTCGGCTCGCACGCCGCCGAGCTGTACTCTGCGTTCGCGCAGGACAACGGCGGCCTGGACTTCAGTGCGATCATTCAGACGCTGAGGTAGCGATTCACAACGAGGAAGGCGGGCGCGATGGCTGAACCGGACCCCCGGGACCCGATCGCGCGTGCCCGCCGCAACTGGGAGGACGCGGGCTGGGGCGGCGACGTCGCCTCCGGCATGGAGGCGGTGACGTCCGTGATGCGGGCGCACCAGATCCTGCTCGCGCGGATCGAGACGGCCCTCAAGCCCTTCCGCCTGTCGTTCTCCCGGTTCGAGCTGCTGCGGCTGCTCGCCTTCACCAAGCGCGGCGAACTGCCGATCTCGAAGGCGAGCACCCGGCTGCAGGTGCACGTCTCGTCGGTGACCCACGCGATCGACCGGCTGGGCGAGGCAGGGCTGGTCGAGCGCAAGCCTCACCCCACCGACGGCCGCACCACCCTCGTCGCCATCACCCCGGACGGCCGGGAACTGGTGGAGAAGGCGACGGTCGTGCTCAACGACGTCTTCTCCGACATCGGCATGCCTGACGACGAGTCCGCCGCGCTGGTGGGCGCGATCCGCTCGCTGCGCCGCTTCAACGGCGACTTCTGACCGCCGCCGCCGGAACCGGGGACTCCGTGACGCCGGTCGACGGTGCGCGGTGCAAGGTCCGCGCACACGTTGCGAAGGCGATCGCGAGTCCCGCGTGCACCAGCAGGATCAGCGCGAAGGCGTACTGCGCGGGCATGCCGCCGGCCAGCGCCGTGTAGCCCGTCCCGAGCGTCGCGACGCCGAGCGCGAACGCCGCCTGCTGCGCAGTCGACACCAGCCCGCCGGTGAGCCCGGCGATCCGGTCGGGCACCGCCCCCATGATCGCCCCGACCAGCGGCCCGAACTGCATCGCCTGGGCGGCGCCCACGAGGATCAGGGCGGGCTGCACCGCCCACGCCCAGACCTGCGGGGCCGCGAGTCCGCTCGCCGCGAGCGCCACCAGCCCCGCGGCGTTGAGCAGCGCCCCCACCGGCATCGTCCGCGCGCCGAGGCGGCGATGGATCCCCGGCTGCGCCAGCGAGACGGCCACGAAGGCGGCACCGTACGGAACCAGGGCCAGGCCCGACGCCATCGGGCTCATCCCCAGTGCGTGCTCGCTCACCAGGGCGTACTCGAAGACCAGGGTGCCGTAGCCGGAGAAGAACAGCAGCGCCATGAGCAGGCCGACCCGGATCGGCCGGTGCGCGAACACCGAGGGCGGCAGCATCGGCGCACCGCCCGCGGCCTCCCCGCGACGCTGCGATGACCAGAACGCCGCGCCGGCCCCGACGGCGACGACGAGCAGTACCCACGAGACCGGCGGCCAGCCCAGCGTGCCGCCCACCGAGAGCCCGACCAGCAGCGCGAGCAGTGCCACCGTCAGCAGCGCCGTGCCCCGGTAGTCCAGCGGCAGCCGACGCTCGGCGCGGGTCTCCGGCACCGCACGGGCGGCGGCCGCGGCGAACCCGGCGATGACCGCCGCGGACCACCACACGGCCCGCCAGCCGAGCCCGGCCGGATCCCACGCCAGCAGCGCGCCGCCGAGCACCTGCCCGCCGCAGAAGCCGAGCCCCGCGGTCGCTGCGATCACCGCGATCGCCCGGCGCCGCGCCTCGCCCGCGGCGGTGGCCTGCACCGTCGAGAGGACCTGCGGGGTGAAGGCCGCCGCGCCGATGCCCTGCACCGCGCGCAGCACGATGAGCGAGGTGACGTCCGGCGCGAAGCCCGCTGCGACGGAGGCGATCCCGACGGCGATGAGGCCCGCGACGAAGACCCGTCGCCGCCCGCGGTTGTCGCCGAGGCGGCCGAAAAGGATGAGCGCGGTCGCGAAGGTCGCCGAGAACGCCGCCAGGATCAGCGTCTGCTGCGCCGGGGAGGCGGCGAGCCGCCGGGCCACCTCCGGGACCGCCACGTTCGCCGACGCGAACAGGAACGTCGTGAGGAAGTAGGCGACGCCGAGGACGGCGAGCCCCGGGCGGGTCAGGCGGGGGTGGGGAGCGGAGGTCATGGCTCGACGGTGCTCCACCGCCATCCGGGTATCCAGACCGTGTGGATCCTAGTAGTGACACCACCGGGCTGGCGGCGCCGCGACGGCCTCGCGGCGGGGGATACTCGGTGCATGGGCACCCGCAACAACGCCGAGTTGGCGCGCTTCCTGCGCACCAGGCGCGAGCAGGTGACGCCGCAGCAGGTGGGGCTGGCGGCCGGCGGGCGGCGGCGCACGCCCGGGCTGCGCCGGGAGGAGGTCGCGGCGCGGGCCAGCGTGGGTACCACCTGGTACACGTGGGTCGAGCAGGGGCGCGATGTGAACCCCAGCCCGGAGGTGCTGTGCGCCGTCGCCGACGCGCTCCTGCTGGATCCGGGGGAGCGGAACCACGTCCTGCGGCTGGCCGGCCATCAGCCCGGGCCTCCGGCAGCGGATACCGTCGCGGACACCGTCCAGCCCGTCCTCGACGCGCTCCTGCCCAACCCCGCCGTGGTGCTCAACGCGCGCGGCGACATGGTCCGCTACAACCGCGCCTTCCGCTTCCTCATCACCGACGTCGAGGAGTTCGCCCCGGAGGACCGGAACTGCCTGTGGCTCGACTTCACCGACGAGCTCTGGCTCGGCGCTTACGCAGCGGACCGGCAGGAGCTCGAGGCCGTCGTGGCGCGGACCCGGGCGATCTACGCCGGCAGCCACGCCGACCCGTCGTGGAAGCCGCTGCTCGACCGGCTGCAGGCGGCCTCGCCGCTGTTCGCGCAGCTGTGGCACGCGGGCCTGGTGCTGGACGCCGCCGACTGGGAGAAGACGATCCGCAACCCGCGGGTGGGGGAGCTGCGCCTGCAGGTGAGCACCTTCAACCTGCGCGACCGGCCCTCTCTGCGGATGCTGACCTACCTCCCGCGCGACGTGGAGACCCGCGAAAGGCTGACCCGGATCGTCCCGCCGGAGTATCGCGGAGCGTGACTCCCGGCGAGACCGCCGGCCGGGCTGTGATCGGCGCCGCGCACTTAAGTGGGAGCAGCCTCCTGACGGTGCTCCCACTTAAGCCGCAAGGATCACTCACGATTAGGCGCGGCGATACTGTCACCACCAATTGCTCCCGTCCCATCCACCTGTCGCGGGGCGGGGCGATAGCGGCTAGATGGGCGGGTACACCTAGACGGGGATGTCGACGGTCACCGTCAGTCCCAAGGAGTCAAGCGTGTGCGCCTCAGATTCGGGAGGCGGGAAGGAGAGGCTGACGGCGGTGTGACCTGTGGCTCCTGGCGCGGGTGCCTTGGTGCGTTGCGGTGCGCCGTGGATGGCGGTGACGTCGTGCTGGAAGAGCTCGAGGTTGATGTCGCCGAGTCGGACCATCGCCATGCGCAGGGTGTCGATGGCGGGCACCTGGAACTGCTCGAGCATGAACGTCTGTTCTGCGTCCGCGACCGATCCTAGGATGTGACTGCCTCCGATCGACTCGAGCGCGGCGACGGCCGCGCTGAGGTCAGTGACGACGAATCCAACGTGGTCGAGGTCGATCACAGTGGGGATCGCGGCGGTCGGATCAGGATCGGGATGGGTCGCCAACCGGCTGACCTGTTCCGAGGGGTGCCCGGGCGCCCATTGCTGGATTTCGAAGTATCCTCCCCAGGGGGATCGGAAGTATTGCCAATGGAAGTCGGTGAGTGGACCGCTGTCGATGTGCATCGGGCGGCCGAGGACGGCGACTCCCTCCTCACGTAGATAGGAGCTGGCTGCGTTGATGTCTGTTACTCGGAGGCAGAAGTGGCTGCAGCCAGCGTCGATTACGCGCGGCATAGTTGTGTAGGTTTCGCTGTCCGACAGCGCCTGTCGAAAGTGAAGCAGGTCGGCCGCCCTGGTACCCGCTAGGTTTCGAAACCAGGCAGCCGCGTGGTCGGGTTCTGGGACTGCGACGGTGAATCCGGTGATGGTCATGCGTAGCTCCCTGAGATCGTGGCGGAGGTGGCGACCGCGTTGGCGAATTCAGCAGCGATGGCGTTGATCTCGTCGTTGGTGCTGTTGGGATGGATCCCGTATCCGGAGCCGAGGTGTCCGTCGCTGACTCCTACGGACAGTGCAATCGACCTTTCCAGGAGATCGTCTGTGCGTGGAAGGGCGCCGCGTTGTGCGCGGTCACCGAGCTGAATCATGTTGGCGTAGAAATGACGCCCTGAGTCGTCGAGCGTCTTAGAGCCCAATTTGGTGGCGGTCCGCTGCGCGTGCGCCTGTTCGTCGAAGGTGATGACAACGACGTTGCCTGTGTCGCCAGCGGCGTCGTTGCTTGGCCGGAGGTGGGCGGTCGCAGGGACTTCGAGCGCCTCGAGGAGGCGATCACGCGCGTCTCGGACCTCGTGAAGCACCTCGTCGAGCTTGTCGAGTTGTGCGCATCCGATTGCGGCGGACAGCTCCGGCATCCGCAGGTTCAGCCCGAATGTCGGCTTGTATCCGTCGGGTTCATTGCCGAGTTCGCGTCCGGGAGGCCATCCCTGATCTTGGAAGGCGTACCCGGCGTAGTAGTCGCGGTATCGAGAGAACAGTGCGACACCTCCTTCACCTGTCGTGATCACCTTGTACGGGTTGAAGGAGAAGGCGCCAGCATCGCCAACTGTACCGAGTGAGCGTCCCTTGTAGCTGCCCCCGAAGGACTGTGCGGCGTCCTCGACCAGCGCAAGGCTGTTGTCGTCAGCGATCGTGCGCAGCGCATCGAGGTCGCATGGGGCGCCGAGCATGTGCACGGCGACAATCGCCTTCGTTCGGGAAGTGATTCGCGCGGCGACATCGGCGGGATCGAGGGTGAGGGTGCCGTTGATCTCGGCCAGGATCGGTGTGGCTCCCAAGTGAGCGATGGCGCCGATCGACGCGACGTAGGTGTAGCCGGGAACGATCACTTCGTCGCCGGTTCCGATGCCGAGCCCGGCTAGTGCTGTCACCAGAGCGGAGGTGCCGCTGTTGACGGCGACGGCGTGCGGGCTGTCGAGTCTTACGCTGATGTTCGTTTCGAATCGGCGTACCCATGATTGATTCTCTGGGTCGGCGAAGAGATAGCGGGTGAGCGCCCAGGTGGACAGCACGTCCTCTGCGTTCGACCTCTCGCTTTGGCCGATCTTGTCGTATCCGGGCCCGGGCATCAGCGAGCTCCGTTCAGGTTGGCGAGACGGGCTGCTGCGGCCTCAAGTTCGTTGCTGCTGACGTCCTGGGTGAATCCGCACGCTCCGATGCCGTCGAGGATCGGCAGATTCAGGGCGCCGCCGCGGTGCAGGCGTGACTCGGCGAGGGCATGTCGGTGAACCTCGACGTCGAGGAACATGGGATGGAGCGTGGGGAGACCGACCTGGGTCATGACCGCGTGGATGCGCTCGACGTCCTGCTTGGAGATCCGTCCTCTCTGCTCGGCGATCGCTGCGGTGAAGAGGCAGTCGATTGCGACCGCTTCGCCGTGCAGGAGGTCGGGGACGACGGCCATTTCGATGGGAGGGCTGAAGATGTGGCCGTAGTCGACGATGCGCTGCAGGTCACGCTCCCATAGGTTGTCGCGGAGTTCGGTGTGCATGCCGACGATGGCTCGTTCGATGACTGCGTGCGCTTGCGGGTGCTGAAATGCGGTGGCGACGAGCTCGTTGCCGTGTTGCTCGAGGAGATCGAAGAGGGTTGCGTCCTTGATCAGGGCCATCTTGAGGATCTCGCCGCAGGCGTTGGAGATCTGCCGTTCAGGCAGGCTCGCGAGGAGAGTGCTGTCGATGAAGGTCTGCTCTGCGGGGTGGAAGGAGCCGAGGCGGTTTCGTGCGCCTCGGTGGTTGACGCCGGTCTTCGCTGAGACGCACCCGTCGACCACGCCCAGGAGCGTCGTGGGGATTCTGATCCACGGGATGCCTCGCCGGTAGATGCTGGCGGCGAATCCGACGATGTCGAGAAGGACGTTGCCTCCGATCCCGATGACCGCGTTGCCGGTTCGTTTGACGCCGACAGTGTCAAGAAACTCGACCACGGCGAGGACACTGTCTATGTCCTTGCGCGCCTCGCCGGACGGCAGAGTCAGTACGTGGGCGTCGATCTCGTGGGCTGCGAAGTAGGCGGAAATTCGTTCGCGGAGGTTCTCAGGCAGTGCGCCATCGACGACGATCGCGCGGCGCTCTCCGAGGCTGCTGGCGCGGTGGTTATCTGCGAGCAGCGTGTTCTCCTGCGCGAACAAGTTGTCGGAGACGTCGAGCCGGTATCGGATATCGAGCACAGCAGTGGTGTCGAGTGACAGGGTCAGTCCCTCGGTGGTGGCGGGTGCGTCGGGGAGTGTCGTGGTCACAGGTCTGCCTCTCGAAGAGTGGAGTACGAAAGTTCAGGTGAGTCGGTTGAGTCCGTTGATGATTCCGGTGCGCTGCGCGCGGCGAACCAGACAATGACGGCGGCTACGACCGTGATCAGCGATCCGACCAGCAGGGTCGGAGCCAGCGCACCTGTCCCGTAGGCGCCGATGAGTGCGCCGAGGAGAGGCGGACAGAAGACGGCGCCGGCCATTGCGCCGGCGATGACGTAGGCGAAGGCGGATCCTTGGGCGTAGCCGGTGGTCATGAGCCAGTTGAGGCCGTTCGGGAAGATCGGTCCGATGAAGAGGCCTGCGAGCAGGTAGGCCCAGATTGTTGCTGGCTCGTAGAATGCGAGCGCGACGGCGAAGGTCATGCCGACGGCGCTGACGATGACTACCGTCGCCGGTGAGACGCGGTGCGCGATCGGTGCGACGGCGAAGCGGCCGACGACCATGGCGAGCCAGTATCCCGAGGTCGCCAAGCCGCCGACGGCGGCGCTGTGACCGAGGTCGAGTAGACGGCTCGGTTCCCAACTGCCGATACCGGATTGCACCGCGAAGTGCGCGATGTAGAGCACAAGCAGCCCACCGACCACGCCGACGACTACGCGGCGAGGAGCCTTGGCCGCCGCGGTAGGGGGAGCCGATTCTGCGGCGTCTGCAGGTGTGGGCCGCGGCGCCAGTCCGCGCATGGTCACAGCCGCACCGAGCCCAAGGACGGCGACGCCGGCAAAGACGAAGCGGTAGTTTTCGGCCCCGATTCCGGCGATCACCGCCGGTGCGACGACAGTTCCGATGCCGAAGCACGCATGGGCGACATTGACGAGAGCCGGTCCGCGTTCACCATGTCCGATCAGGAAGAGCTGCGTGATCAAAGCGTCGCAGCCGCCCAAACCGAGTCCGGCGATCACGGCACCGATCAAGGTCAGTGACCAGGTCGGTGCGCCCGCGATCAAGCACGAGCCGACGACAATCAACAGCAGAGAGCTGGCAACGGCGAACTGGTTTCCGCGACGGCGAAGAACCGGCTGAGCCGCCAGCACGCCCACCACGGCGCCGACGGACTGTACCGCCAGGCCGCTTCCTGCGGCGGCATCAGAGAGCCCGAACTTGTCCTTGAGCTCCGGGATGGCCGGGCCGTAAGCAGCAAGCAGACCTCCCACCCCGACCATCGCAACGCACGCACCGGCGGTCGCTGATCTGCTGAACAACTGAGTCATGTATTCCCCCTAACATCATGTAACCTCATGAACTGAAGACCTTAAGAGCTGCCCTTTGAACGTAAACGAAGTCACCGGCGGTGGCGACTCATGTGACTCGAATCACTGGCCCAGAAGTGGGCTCGTCTGGTTCGGGTCCCACGGAGTGATACCTTCAGCCGGCGACGACTGCAGGAGGTGACCAATGACCGCGACACCGGCAATGCCGCAGCGAACCGCCCTTGTAGGGCAAGTGATCAACATTCTTCGGTCCGAGATCGCCAGCGGCCGTTGGCCCGTCGGCTCCAAGATTCCGGTCGAATCTGAACTCGCCACCGAGTACGGAGTCAGCAAAGCAACGCTCCGGCAGGCAGTCCAAGCGCTTGTTCATGTAGGAGTGTTGGAGACCATCCAGGGCAACGGCACCTTCGTCCGCGCTTCCGACGAGGTAGGGCCAGTGCTATCGCGCTACCTCGCGGAGGAAGACGACGTCACAGTCCTCGAAGTCCGCGAGGCGATCGAAGCCACCGCTGCGGCTCTGGCTGCAACGCGAGCCACTGACGAAGAGATCGCCGCAATGGAAGTGCTGATCGATCGCGCCGATGCGGCGATCGCTGCGGACGATCTCGAAACATCGAACGCTCGGTCCGTGGACTTCCATGCCGCGGTAGTCAGCGCCGCTCGCAACCCGGTCCTCCAACACTTCTACGATGCGATCGAGGCCGCGACTGTTCGGATGATCCGGTCGTGGACTACACCTCAAGCGCCGCAAGATTTCCACCGGGAACACCGGGGCATCTTGGCCGCGATCAGCGACCACGACCCCGAACGCGCACGCGCCCTATCGAGGGAGCATCTGGCCCCGGTCCTTGCGGCAGCTCGCACGTCGACGGAGCAGCTCTACTAAGCGCACATTCCGACGCCTCACGCCGGTCGCCGGTTCCCTACAACGAGGGAGTCGACTCGGCGACAGTCCTTCGGTATCAGCCACCCTCACACGACGATCCGCTGTGCATGACCCTCAGCCCCGAAGAGCCGTTTCGTGCGTGCTCAGGAGGCGCAGCCGTGTGAACAACCACGGAGACCCCCGGATATGGCAACGACCTCGATCGAACCGGCACACACGAACACGCAGCATCGGCAGCGGCGTCTCGATTCCCTGACAGCGCTCAGATTTCCGGCAGCCCTGGCGGTCATGCTTTTCCACAGCGCGCTGCCGGAGCTGAACCCGTTCCATAACCACACCGCAGCAGATCGCTACTACGGCCTGCTCTGCCAAGCGGGCGGGCTCGGCGTGACCTTCTTCTTCATCCTCAGCGGATTCGTCCTCACCTGGTCCTACCGCCCCTCGCAGCCTCGTTGGGAATTCTGGGCACGCCGATACGCCAAAATCATCCCGCTCTACATCCTCGCCGGCCTTATCGCCGTCGTGACGCTGGTCGCCGTCGCCTCGCCTCCGACGAGGCAGGACATCATCGACTACTTCACGATGACCCAGGTCTGGCACCCCGAGTATCTGCGCAACTTCGCACTGCTGCCACCCGGGTGGTCGCTGAGCGTAGAGGCGCTGTTCTATCTGACCTTTCCGCTCCTCTGGAGCCGGATAGCGGCATTCAGTGTCCGTTCGGCATGGGCCGCCGCGGCGGCATCCATGGCGACCATCGTCGCCGTGTGCGTGATCGGATCCGTTCTGCCCACGACCGGCGGTGTGGTCAGCAATGAACCTAACCACCACGGCCTGGAGCTCTGGTTCACCTACGTCTTCCCGGTTGGACGGATGCCTGAGTTCGTCCTCGGCTGCTGCCTGGCGGTATTGGTCAAACGAGACGCCCTCCCACGGATCAGTATGGCGACAGCGGCCCTCTCTATGGTCGCCGGATACCTGATCGCGTCGATCATCCCGGTCACCTACGGATGGCGGATCCCACTCGTGATTCCATGCCTGCTTATGATCGCGGCTACGGCGCGCCTGGATCTCGAAGGTGCACCCAGTCCGCTCCGTCGTCGCCCCCTGCAGCGACTCGGGGAGTGGTCCTTCGCCTTCTATCTCCTCCACTATTCAGTCCTCAGGCTGCTCCACCACGCCTTTGGGGCGCGCCTTAACAACATCGCCGCGGACGTGCTCTACCTCACGCTCGCAGCGATTGCGTCGATCGTAGTGTCGGCTCTACTCTTCAAATACTTTGAAGAGGTAACGATGCGGTGGGCGCGATCCGGAATTATCAAGCTCCGCGGCACCGGGTAGTGCGGCTGGATAGAAGGGGCTGGGAAAGCGAGATGGTAAGCACACAGATCGAACGGGCGATTATCGTCCACGGGTACCTGGGCAACTCCGGGAAGCACTGGTTTCCGGAGTTGATTGACGATCTCGTGAAAATCGGGATCGATGCACGCGCGACCGACCTCCCAAGCCCTGAGCAACCCGATCTTGAGCGGTGGGTGGAGCACCTCTCACTTACCATTGGACAACCCGACGAGGGGCTACTCGTAGTCACCCACAGCCTCGGCGGGCTGGCCGTTGCGGCCTACCTCGGAGGCCTGGACTACGCCTTCACGCTCGGCGGACTCCTGGCTGTGGCGCCGTTCTATAATCCCTTGCCAATCTTGCCCGAATTGGATCATTTCGTAGCAGCCGTGAGTGCACCCGAGGAGAAACTAGCAACAATCGGCAGGAGCACGTTGAGCCGGAGAGTGATCAGGTCCGACAACGACCCTTACGTACCCAGGGGACACTCCGAACGCTACGCCCAGCAACTGGGCGCGTCGACCGTCGTTGATGCGTCGGCAGAGCACTTCTTCGATCGGCGGTACCCAAGTATCGCCACCACTGCCGGCGAGCTCACGCAACTCGGGCAGTCGCATGCTGGCCGCTCGACATAAGGCGGCAGCGGTGCCTCACGACCGGGCGGGCCGGTCCAACAGGGGTGATGGCTCCCGCTGAGCCGATCACGCGAGATCAGAAATTGGACTGTCGAGGGTGGCTTGAAATCGGAGCATCGTGAGCCGCGCGGTCTCCAGGCCGCCTTCCACGAGGCCGAGCGTTGTAGGTATTCAAGTGGCCGCCAGAGCTGCGGATACCGCATCGCCGGAAGCGGCGCCTCGAGCGAACATTCTCTCGCTTCAGGGCCTGACCTGAGTTCAGTGCGCGGCTCGCCGGGTGAGCATGCCGGACAGGTGTTCCCGGCTCAGCCGTGCGGCCGCGGCGGCGTCGCCGCGCTCGACGGCGGCGAGCAGGTCCGCGTGCGATTCCTGGTCGTCGTCCCCGCCGTAGGGCTCGGGCCGGGACCGCAGCATGTCGACCATCGCGCGCCGCAGGTGCGCGGCGATGCCGTCGAACATCTCCAGTAGCACCGGGTTGTGGGCGGCCGCGATGACCGCGCGGTGGAAGTCGGTGTCGGTCTCGACGTGGCGCACCAGATCGGCGCGGTGGGCCGCGCGGATGGCGAGCGCGGCGCGGATCGCGTCCAGGTCGCCCTCGGTGCGGCGCCGGGCGGCGAGGGCCGCGGCCTCCACCTCGACCGCGATCCGCGCCTCGAGCACCGCGTCGATCGCGGCCCCGTCGAGCATCGTGTCGAGGCCCGACGGGGCGTCGAGCCTGGTCACGAACACCCCGGCGCCCTGCCGCGTTGCGAGCACACCGATCCCCGCGAGTCGGCGGATCGCCTCGCGCACCGTCGAGCGTCCGACGCCGAGCTGCGTGGCCAAGGTGGTCTCGCCGGGGAGCTTGTCGCCGACCGCCCACTCGCCGGATCGGACGCGGGCGAGCAGCGCGTCGGCGGCCTGGTCGGCGAGCGAGGTGCGGCGGAGCGGGGGCATGCATCGAGAATACTTCTCAGCTTGTCTGAGGAGTTGTGCTAGGGTCGTCGGCGTGACACAGCAGGGCCACCTCCTTCTCCTTCCGCGCCACGGCGGGGCCTGACTTTCCGGGCCGGCCTCCCGCCGTGGGGATTCCGTGCCGGCCCGCCCAGGAACCGACGAAGGAACCGTCATGCCCTTCCCCACGATCGACACGCCCCGCGGCCCCGTCCCCACCGCCGCGCCCGCCTGGAACCGCCAGCGCGGCTCCCAGATGCCGCACCACCGCTACCGCGACGTCCACGCCCGCGTCGACGTCCCGCTCACCGACCGCACCTGGCCTTCCCGGCGCCTGACCGCGGCGCCGCTGTGGGTCCCCGTCGACCTGCGCGACGGGAACCAGGCCCTACCCGAACCGATGGATCCCGCACGTAAGCGCCGGTTCTTCGAGCTCATGGTCGCCATGGGCTACAAGGAGATCGAGGTCGGCTACCCGTCGGCCTCGCAGACCGACTACGACTTCGTCCGGCTCATCGTGGAGACCGACATCGCGCCGGAGGACGTCACCGTCGTCGTCTTCACGCCCGCCCGCCGCGACCTGATCGAGCGGACCGTCGAGTCCGTCCGCGGGATCCGCAACGAGGTGGTGATCCACATGTACACCGCGACCGCGCCGACCTGGCGGGACGTGGTGCTCGGCCGGGACCGCGACGAGCTGCGCTCGCTGATCCTCGACGGCGGACGCGACCTGCTCGCCGCCGCCGGCGACCTCGACGGCGTGCGGTTCGAGTTCTCGCCCGAGGTCTTCAACCTCACGGAGCCCGACTACGTGCTCGAGGTCTGCGACGCGATGACCGCGCTGTGGGACGCGACCGTCGAGCGGCCGGTGATCCTCAACCTGCCCGCGACGGTCGAGGTGGCGACGCCGAACGTCTACGCCGACCAGATCGAGTACATGCACCGCAACCTCGCCCGCCGCGACGCGGTGATCCTCTCGGTGCACCCCCACAACGACCGCGGGACCGGCATCGCCTGCGCCGAGCTGGCCGTGCTCGCCGGGGCGCAGCGCGTGGAGGGCTGCCTCTTCGGCAACGGCGAGCGCACCGGCAACGTGGACCTGGCGACGTTGGCGCTCAACATGTTCGCGCAGGGGATCGACCCGATGGTCGACTTCTCCGACATCGACGAGGTGCGGCGGACCGTCGAGGCGTGCAACGGGATCGCCGTGCCCGACCGGCACCCGTACGTCGGCGACCTCGTGCACACCGCGTTCAGCGGCACCCACCAGGACGCGATCAAGAAGGGCTTCGCCGAGCACCGCACCCGCGCTGCGGCTGAGGGGCGACCGGAGCGGGCGATCGAGTGGCGCGTGCCCTACCTGCCCGTCGACCCGGCCGACATCGGCCGGACCTACGACGCCGTCATCCGCGTCAATTCCCAGTCGGGCAAGGGCGGCATGGCGTACCTCCTGGAGCGGGACCTGGGCCTGGAACTGCCGCGGCGACTGCAGATCGACTTCGCCCGCCACGTCCAGGCACACGCCGACGAGCACGGCGCGGAGATGGACACCGCCGCGCTGTGGGCCGTCTTCGAGCGGGCCTACCGGGCCGCGGGCGGGCGGTTCGAGCTCGTCGACTGCGTCGCGGAGGAGGGCGCGGCCGGCAGCCGGGTCACCGTCGGGCTCCGGGTCGACGGTGCGCCGCACCGCACCGTCGTCGACGGCGTGGGCCCGGTCGAGGCGATCGTCGCGGCACTCGCCGAGCACGACGCGAAGATCGACGTGCTCGCGCTGCACCAGACCGCGCTCGGCCGCGGCGACGACGCGGAAGCGCTCACGCTGATCGAGTACCGGCGCGACGGCGAGGTGCGGTGGAGCATGGGGCGCGACCGTTCCGTGCTGGCCGCGACAGCCGCCGCCGTGATCGGCGCGGCCCAGGCCACGTGACCCGCCGGTAACGTCGCGGGCGGCGCGGGCAGGCAATAGGGTCGGTAGGCGTGCACGCAGAAGGAACCTTCACCGTCGAGCCCGCCTACCCCGAGTCGCTCGCGCCGCTCGCCAACCTCGCGCGCAACCTGCGCTGGGTGTGGCACGGCCCCACCCAGGACCTGTTCGCCACCGTCGCGCCCGAGGTGTGGGCGGCGACCCGTGACCCGCTCGAGGCGCTCCGCGGCGCCGATCAGGCGCGGGTGGCGGCCCTCGGCGACGACGCGGAGTTCGTCGCGCTGGTCCGCGCCGTCCACGCCGACCTGAACGACTACCTCACGCGGCCGTCCTGGGCCGACGAGCTCACCGACGGCGCGAAGGGGATCGCGTACTTCTCGATGGAGTTCGGCGTGAGCCAGACGCTGCCGAACTACTCGGGCGGGCTGGGCGTCCTGGCGGGCGACCACCTCAAGGCCGCGTCCGACCTCGGGCTCCCGTTGATCGCGCTGGGCCTGCTGTACCGGCACGGCTACTTCCAGCAGTCGCTCTCCGCGGACGGCTGGCAGCTCGAGGCGTACCCCGAGCTGGACCCGGCGCAGCTGCCGCTGCGGCCCGTGACGCTCTCCAGTGGGCAGCAACTGGTGGTCTCGGTGCCGCTCGAGGGCCGCGTGCTCAGCGCCGCCGTGTGGCGGGCCGATGTCGGACGGATCCCGCTGCTGCTCATGGACACCGACATCGAGAACAACGACCCCGATCTCCGCGGAGTCACCGACCGGCTCTACGGCGGCGACGCCGAACACCGCCTGCGGCAGGAGATCCTGCTCGGCATCGGCGGCGTCCGCGCCGCCCGCGCCTTCTGCGACCTGACCGGCCACCCCGGCGTCGAGGTCTTCCACGCCAACGAGGGCCACGCCGGCTTCCTCGGCCTGGAGCGGATCCGCGAGCTCATGGCGACCGAGGAGCTCAGCTACGCGGAGGCCCGGACCCTGGCGCGCACCGCCACCGTGTTCACCACCCACACCCCGGTGCCCGCCGGGATCGACCGGTTCCCCGTGGACCTCGTGCGCCGCTACTTCGGCGACGGCAGCCAGATGTGCTCGCTGCTGCCCACGGTGCCCCTCGACGAGATCATCGCCCTCGGCGCCGAGGCCGACCCCGGCGTCTTCAACATGGCCCACATGGGATTCCGGCTCGCCCAGCGCGCGAACGGGGTCTCGAAGCTGCACGGCGCCGTGAGCCGCGAGATGTTCGCCGGCCTGTGGCCCGGCTTCGAGCCGGCCGAGGTGCCCATCGGCTCGGTCACCAACGGCGTGCACCACGGAACGTGGGCCGACCGCCTCGTCGCCGAGCGCGCCGCCGACCCGCTGTCCATGCCCGACGAGGCCCTCTGGCGCCTGCGCACCACGCTGCGCCACCGCCTCGTCGACGAGGTGCGCACCCGCACCCGGGCGGCGTGGCGCGAGCGCGGCGCCGTGGACGCCGAACTCGGCTGGACCGAGCGGATGTTCGACCCCGAGGTGCTCACCATCGGCTTCGCCCGCCGCGTCTCGACGTACAAGCGGCTCACCCTGATGCTGCGCGATCCCGAGCGGCTGCGCGCGCTCCTGCTGGACCCGGACCGACCCGTCCAGGTGGTCATCGCCGGCAAGAGCCACCCGCACGACGACGAGGGCAAGCGCCTGCTGCAGCAGCTGCTGCACTTCACTGACGATCGCACCCTGCGGCACCGGATCGTCTTCCTGCCCAACTACTCCATCGGCATGGCCGGGTACCTCTACCACGGCTGCGACGTGTGGCTGAACAACCCGCTGCGGCCCCTGGAGGCCTGCGGGACCTCGGGCATGAAGAGCGCGATGAACGGCGGCCTCAACCTCTCGGTGCTCGACGGCTGGTGGGACGAGCTGTACGACGGGAACAACGGCTGGGCCATCCCGTCGGCCGTGGGCGTGGACCCGGGCCGCCGCGACGACATCGAGGCCGACGCCCTGTACGACCTGCTCGAGCACGACGTGGTGCCCGCCTTCTACGACCGCCGCGACGCGGACGACGCGCCCCCGCGCTGGCTCGCCAAGGTGCGACACACGTTGTCCGCCACCGCGCCCGAGGTCGCCGCCGACCGGATGGTCCGCGAGTACGCCACCGCCTACTACCGGCCCGCCGCCCGCTCCGCCCGGGCGACCAGGCCGGCCATCGGCGACCTCGTCGAGTACATCGACAAGGTCCGCTCCGGCTGGGACGCGGTGCGCGTCGGAGAGTCCACCGCGACCGTGCTCCCCGAGGGAGTGGAGATCGCCGCCGCCGTCGCGTTGGGGGCGCTGGAGGACGGCGACATCCGCGTCGAGGCCGTCATCGGCGGCGTCGACGAGGCCGGGGACATCGTGGAGGGCAGGGCCGTCCGGCTGCACTTCGACGGCGAGCGCTACCGGGCCGTGCTGCCCGGGCAGGTGGGCCGGTTCGGCTACGCGGTGCGGGTGCTCCCGCAGCACCGCCTGCTCACCGGCCCCGCCGAACTCGGTCTGGTCCGGTACGCGCGATGACCGTCCTCGCGGTGGACCTCGGCGGCACCAAGGTGGCGGCCGGGCTGGTGGAGGCGGACGGCACCGTCGTCGAGGCGTCGCGGCACCGTGCACCAACCGGGCCCGAGGCGACGACCGCCGAACTCGAGGCCGCGATCACCGGCGTCGTGCGCGACGCCCTCGCCGCCGCGGACGGGCCGGTCCAGGGGGTGGGCCTGGCCGCGGCCGGGCCGGTCGACGACGCGGCGGGCACCACCTCGCCGATCAACCTCGAGGCGCTGCACGGCTTCCCGCTGCGCGACCTCGTGGCGGACGCCGCCGGCGGCCTGCCCGTCGAGTTCCGCCGGGACGGCGTCGCGATCGTGCTCGGCGAGCATTGGCTCGGGGCGGCGCGCGGCCACGAGGACGCCCTCGGCATGGTGGTCTCCACCGGCATCGGCGGCGGCTTCGTCGTGGGCGGCCGCGCGCTCGTCGGCAACGCCGGGCACATCGGTCAAGTCGAACTGTCGGGGTACACCGGCAGCGAATCCCTCGGCCGCACCACCATGCTCGAGTCCGTCGCCTCCGGTCCGCACACCGTGGAATGGGCGCGCACGCAGGGCTTCGATGGCTCCACCGGAGAGGAGCTGGGGGAGGCGTACCGCGCCGGGGACGCCGTCGCGGTCGCCGCGGTCCGACGGTGCGCCGCCGCCGTCGGCCAGGGGATCGGCAGCGCCGTGGCGCTGGTCCCCGTCTCGGTCGTCGTCCTCGGCGGCGGATTCACCCGCGTCGCCGACGATTTCGTGGACCTCGTGCAGGCCGCGGTCGCCGCGCACCCGCTGCCCTACGTGGCCGCCGCGCGGGTCGTCCCCGCCGGCCTCGGCGCCGACGCGCCCCTCATCGGTGCCGCGGCGCTCGTCTACCGGCGCGCCGTTCTTGCCTGATCGGCGTCGTCACGCCAGGCGGAACGGCGAGCGGGCGCCCGGGGTGGAGGCGAGTCGGGCCAGCAGCTCGCCCAGCGCGGGCAGGAACTTGAAGCCGTGGCCCGAGAACCCGGCCGCGACCGTGATCGGTCCGACGCTGCCGATCGCGAAGTCCGCGGTCGGGGTCGTCGTGTACGTGCAGCTGATCTCCTCGAACCGGTCCGGGTCCGCGCCGGGGATCCACTCGGCGACGTACCGCCGGAGGGCGAGCAGCTGGGCCGGTTCCGATCGCAGGGTGCGCGCGTCGGGATCAGTGACGGGGCCCACGCCGTGCCACCCGGCCTTGATCCCGACGCCGGGCGTCCAGCCGCCGTAGACGGCCGAGGGCCACCACGCGGAGTCCGCCTCGGGGTGATGGTTGAACGCGGGCAGGTCGGGGAGCGGCGCGGCGAGCGCGAAGTGCGCGGGCTGCTCCTGGGTGACGGTGAGCGGGGGCAGGTCCACGACACCGTCCAGCAGGCGGTTCGACCACGCGCCCGCGGCGACGACGGCGGTGCGGGCGGTGATGGGCCCGCCGTCGGTCTCGATGACCACGCCGTCGTCGTTCGCCTGGAGCGAGGTGACCCGGGTGCCCTCGAGGATCCGTGCGCCGCGGGCCTCCGCGACCCGGTAGAGCGCGTCGACGGACCGCTCGGCGTAGAGCCGCCCACCGTCGGGGAGGTGCACGGCGGGGCCGGCGAACCGCAGCTGGGGCCACCGTCGGGAGGCCTCGCGGGCGTCGAGCAGCTCCGCACGCAGGCCGATCGTGGGCAACGCCTCCAGGAGGTCCGCCACGTCCGGCCGCGGCCCGCGGTTGACGACGCCCACCTGGTCGAGGAGGTGTGCGCCCGACTCGGCCTCGATCTCCCGCCAGAGGGGGAGCGCGGCGCGCAGCAGCGCGAGGTACTCGGGGCGGGTGTAGCCCGGGTTGAAGTTGCGCGTGGCGCCGTGCGAGGCGCCCAGCGCGTGGGCGCGTCGGTACCGCTCGATCAGCACCACGTCGACCCCGGCGCGGGCGAGGGCCCACGCTGCGGCCGCCCCGACACCGCCGCCCCCGATGACCGCGACCCGGTGGCCGGTCCGTCCCATCCGCGTCTCCTTCTCCCGGCCGGCGAGTCCGTGTCGGCCGGGCGTCGTGATCGAAACTACGGGAGACCGTGTGGCGAGGGCTTCTCCTCAGGGGGATCCGATCGTGGTGACGACATGGCTTCCGCCGTCGCGGAGGCCGGGATCCGCGTGCGTTAGCGTGGTGGCGTGACCGGTGGGCTCCTCTCCCCGCGCGACGCCCGTACCCATTGGGCGTCGGCGGTGATGCCGAGCGACCAGTTCCTGCTCTACTGCTTCGACCACGGCGCCGGCCCGGCACCGTCGGCCGCGGAGGTGGCGGACGTCGTGCTGGCACGCGCACCGTCGATCGCGGACCTGCGGCTGCGGATCGCGCCCGCGCCCGGCGATCTCGAGCACCCGGCGTGGGCGCCGGGCGAGGTGGCCGACGTCCGCGAGGGGATCGCGCACACCTGGGACGCGGTGCCCGGCGCCGTGGCCCGCCTGTTCGCCCGGCAGGTGGATGCGACGGTGGCGCCCTGGCGGCTGCACGTCTTCCCCCGGGTGGCGGGCGCGCCGCGGTGCGCCGGCCCCGCGACCGTGGTGGTGCTGCAGGTGGCCCACGCCCTCGCGGACGGCCGACGGTCCGCCGAGATCGCCCGCGCGCTCTTCGGTTCCGGCGCAGCGGGTGAGGCGCCGGTCTTCCGGCCACTGCCCGGCCCGCTCCGCGCCGCCCGGGGCGTGCTGGGGCTGCCCGTCGCGCTGGCCCGGACGGTGGCGCTCGGCGCGCTCGCGCCGCGGGCCCGCGCCGCGATCGACCGGCGCACCCGGGACGGCGCGCTGCCGCCCGCGATCCCCGGCTGTCCCCGCACCCTGCTCAACACCGCCCCCGACGCCACCCGTGACGTGCGGATGCTGGTGCGCGACACCGCCTCCCTCCATGCCGGGCACACCGTCACGGTGACCGCGCTCGCCGCGGTCTCGCTGGCCGTGGAGCGGTACCTGCGCCTCCGGGGCGGGGCGGTGCCCGCGGAGCTGTCGGCGGAGGTGATGGTCGCGCGCGAGCGGCGGCACGGCGAGCGCAACGCCTTCGGCAACGTCTCTGTGCCGCTGTACCCCGGCATCCCCGCCGCGGAGCGTCCCGCTCGCATCGCCGCGGCGTTGGCCGCCGCCCGCGAGCGCGCCGCGAGTCCGTTGTGGCGCACCGTCGGGGCGGCGGAGGATGCAGCACCGTCGGCCCTCGCGGTGCTCGGCGTGCGCGCCTTCGACCCCACGATCGTCCCGGACACGATGGCCGGCGCGACGGTGCTGTCGAGCGTGCACCGCGGACCGGCGGACCTGGAGCTGCTCGGCGGGAGATCGGTGTTCACCGCGGGCTTCCCGGCGCTGTCGCCCGCGATGGGGCTCACGCACGGCGTGCACGGACTGGGCGACACGGTGACGGTCTCCGTGACCAGCAGTCGTACCGCCGTGCCCGACCCGGACGAGTACGCGGCTCTGCTGGCGGCTGCGCTCGACGAGGTGGCTCAGGACCGCTGAGGCGCCGACCCGGTCGTGTCGCCGACGACGAGGTCGACGTCGAGCGCGAGCGTCGGCAGCGGCGCGCCGTCCTGCGCGGCCAGGACCGCCTGCGCAGCGAGCCGGCCCATCTCGACGATCGGCTGCCGGATCGTGGTGAGGACGCGGTCGAAGCCGTCGATGCGGACACCGTCGAAGCCGACGACGGAGAGGTCCTCCGGGACGCGCAGGCCCCGGGACTCTGCGGCGCGGATCACCCCGGCGGCCAACAGGTCCGACTGGGCGATCACCGCGGTGGGGGCGTGCGCGTCGAGTAGCTCGCCGCCCGCGCGGAAGCCCTCGTCGATCGTGCTGTCGGCCGAGACGACGACGGCGGAGTCCGGGAAGGCGGCCAGCGCCGCCGCCGTGCGGGCTTTCTCGACGTCGCCGTGGCGCAGCCGCACGACGCCGACGGACCGGTGGCCGAGTGCGCGGAGGTGGCCGGTCAGCAGGGCGGTGGCGGCGCGGTTCTCGACGCCGACGCTGCCGATGTCGTCGACCTGGTTGCCCGCGGTGACGACGGGGATCGCGCGCTTCGCCATCGCCGCGCGCAGCGAGCCGAGGGCGGGGGAGCAGCCGGCGGCGACCACGCCGTCGACGGGGAGCGACCGCAGGCGCTCCTCCGGGAGCGAATCGGGGAGGAGCAGGACCGAGGTGGGGCTCGCGGCCAGCGCGGTCGACACCCCGTCGAGGATGCCGATGATGACCGGGTCGCGGAAGGCGCGGCCCGCCTCGTCGTCCACCTGGACGCCGATGATGTCGGTGCGGCCGCTGCGCAGCGACCGGGCCCGCGGGTCCGGCCCCTCGTAACCCAGCTGGGCGGCGGCGGCCAGGACGCGGGCGCGGGTGGCGTCGCTGATGGGCTTGTCGACGCCGAAGGCGTGGGACGCCGTCGACAGCGAGACGCCCGCCGCCTCGGCGACGTGCACCAGCGTTATCCGGTTTGACCCGCGTGTCATGGGGACCTAGCCTAGCAAGCAACAATCGAAACGTTTCGAAGGGTTGATCGGTGAGCGTGGACTTCCAGGAGCAGAAGACGGACGCGGTAGGGGGCTCTGTGCTCGCCTGGCGCAATGCCGTCGCGGTGATCTTCGCGCTCAGCGGGCTCACCTTCGCCAGCTACATCGGCCGGTTGCCCCAGGTTCGCGACGATCTGCGGGCCACCACGCTGCAGGTGGCGCTCCTGACCTTCGGCCTGGCGGTCGGCTCGGTCGTGGGCCTCGTCGGCTCGGGGGCGCTGGCCGCGCGGTTCGGAGCGCGCCGCGTCATCGCGGTGACCCTGCCGGCGCTGGGCGTCACCATGATCGCCGCCGCCGCGGGCGCGCAGTCCGGGAACTACGCGCTCACATTGCTGCCGCTGGTCTTCGTCGGGCTCTCGCACGGCATCACCGACGTCTGCATGAACCTCTCCGGCGCCGAGAATGAGCGGGCGCTGGGGCGCACCGTGATGCCCGCCTTCCACGCGGCGTTCTCGATGGGCACCGTGGCCGGCGCGCTCACCGCCGCCGCGGCCCAGGCCGCGCACGTACCGCTGCTGCCGCACCTACTGGTCGTGAACGGCGTCCTGCTGGTGGTCGGCTGGTTCGCGCTGCGGCACGTGCCCTTCCAGGCGCACGACGCCGACGACCACGCCCCGGTCTCCCGCCGCGAGCGGCTGGCGGTGTGGCGCGAGCCCCGCACGCTGCTCATCGGCCTCATGGTGCTCGGAATGGCGCTCACCGAGGGCAGCGCGAACGACTGGCTGGCGTTGGCGATGGTCGACGACCACGGCACGTCGAAGACCGTCGGCACGCTGACTTTCGCGGTCTTCGTCACCTTCATGACGATCGGCCGGCTCGCAGGTACTCGCGTCCTGGACTCCTACGGTCGAGTGCGCACGCTGCGCGCCTGCGGCGCACTCGCCTTCGTGGGCCTCGCGCTCGTCATCTTCGGCCCGACCTGGGCCGCCTACGTGGGTGTGGCGCTGTGGGGCCTCGGCGCCTCGCTCGGCTTCCCCGTCGGCATGTCCGCCGCGGCCGACGAGCCGCGCATGGCGGCGGCGCGGGTCTCCGTGGTCTCGACCATCGGCTACCTCTCGTTCCTCGCCGGCCCACCGATCATCGGCGCCCTGGGCGAGTACGTGACGCTGCTCTACGCGCTGATCCTGGTGCTCGTCGCAGTCGCCGTCGCGGTGGTCGTCGCGCCCGCGGCGCGCGAGCCGGAGGCTTCGGGGCCGGCGGCGGGCTAGCCGCCGGAGTCCGCGCGCGGGTGTCAGGGCGCGGGGAAGTACCGCGCGATCGCGGGGCGCAGGCGCGCCGATTCGAAGTCGTCGACGGGGAGCGCCAGCTGCTCGAGGACGAGGCCGTTGACCGTGGTGAGGAGGTCCGCCGCGTCGGCCTCCGGGTCGGCGGCCCCGGCGCCGCGCAGCTCGCGCGCGAAGGCGGCGCGCTGCGTGGTGCCCCATTCGTCGAGGCTGGCGCGCAGACCCGGGCGGCGCGCGACCTCGAGGAAGAGCTCGTAGCGGGCGATCGCCGCATCCCGGTCGTCGGTGAGTGAGCCGGTGACGTACCGGGTGAGCCGGTCGATGCGCTCGGGAATCCCGGCGTCGGGCAGCTCCTCCGCGAAGAGCGTGCGCACCTCCTCGATCTGGCGCGCGGCCAGCCGGTGCAGGGCCTCGTCCAGCAGCTGGTCGAGGGTCCCGAAGTAGTAGCGGGCGTTGCCGTGCGTGGTGCCGGCCTCCGCCGCCACGGAGCGGTGCGTGAGCGCCCGGGCACCGTCGCGCGCGACCAGCCGGACCGCCGCGTCGAGCAGCGCCTCGCGGCGCGCGGCGCCCCGGGCCATGCGTGGTTCGCGCACCGGTGAGGACATGGTCGCGATCGTACCGTCGGCCGATTTCCGATCAATTTTCTCCAAATGGAGAAAATTGGGGTTACGGTGGTGGCGTCCGCAGGGGACACATCTCGGAAGGGCCGCTATGACCACAACACTCATCACCGGTGGGCGGGTGCTCACCCTCGATCCCGATCGTCCGGAGGCCGAGGCGCTCGTCCTCGACGGGGGCCGGATCGTCGCCGTGGGCGACCGGCGCGCCATGGAGGACGCCGCGGGATCCGGCGCGCAGCGCGTGGACGCCGGTGGCGCCACCGTGATGCCCGGGCTCATCGACACGCACCCGCACGTCATGCATTTCGGCATGCTCGCGGGCGGGCTGGTCGATCTGACGGACGCCGTCGACCACTCCGACATCGTCGCGCGGATCCGGGCGAAGGCCGCCGTCACGCCCGCGGGGGAGTGGATCATGTGCACCCCCGTCGGGGAGCCGCACTACTTCCTGCGCCGCTCCGAGAAGGACCTGCTCGAGCGGCACCTGCCCGACCGGTGGACGCTCGACGCGGCGACCGCCGACCACCCGGTCATGATCCAGGCCTGGGCGCCGAAGATGCCGAACGTGGTGGCCTTCAACAGTGCCGGGCTCCGCGCCGTCGGACTGAGCGCCTTCATTCCCGATCGCGTGTGCGACGTGGAGATCGAGAAGAACGACGCCGGCGAGCTGACCGGCGTCCTCCGTGGACCGGTCACCAACTACTACACCTACGACCCCTTCTGGGGTCAGATCCTGACCAAGCTGCCGCGGCCGAGCCTCGACACCGCCGCCGCCGGGACCACCGCAGAGATGGCGAGGTTCACCCGGCAGGGCGTCACCACGGGCTACGAGGGGCACGCCATGGAACCCGAGCACCTCGCGCTGTACCGGCACCTGCGCGCCGCGGGCGCCCTCACCATGCGCATCCACGCCACCCTCGACGTCGAATCGGTGATCTTCTACCCCTTCGACCCGCTCACCGACGCCGAATTCGCCGACCGGCTCCCGCAGTTCGCGGCGCAGGTGGGGGAGGCGGGCGACGACCTGCTCCGCACCGGCGGCCTCACCATGAGCCCCGGCGGCCCGTGCTTCTCCGGCTACTTCGCCACCTACGAGCCCGCCCTCGACCCGTTCGGCAGGCCCACCCGCGGCACCCGGTTCCTCTCCCTGGAGAAGGAGGAGGCCTTCGTCCGCTACTGCGCCGAACAGGGCATCCGCGCCAACCTCTGCCTCGGCGCGTTCCGCGAGCACGACGACTTCCTCGACATCGCCGAGCGCGTCGTCCGCGAGGTCGATTTCCGCGACCGCCACTGGATCCTGCAGCACGCCATCACCATCACGCCCGCGCAGGCGCGGCGCTACGCGGACCTCGGCTTCCAAGTGACCACCAGCGCCGGCTTCGCGTGGGGCAAGGGCGCCATGTACGGCGAGCGCATCGGCGAGCACGCCTGGCGCGACCTCGAACCCCTCCAGCGGCTCGTCGACACAGGGCTCGACCTCGCCGGCGGCTCCGACTGGGGACCCAAGAACCCCTGGGAGCAGATCGAACTCGCGCAGACCCACCGCTTCGCCGGCAGCGACCACCGCAACGACGGCCCCGACCAGAAGCTCTCCCGCGTCGACGCCCTCCGCATGTGGACCACCGGCGCCGCCGCCGTCCTCGACTGGCCCGAGATCGGCTCGCTCGCCGCGGGGAAGCACGCCGACCTGATCCTCGTGGACCGCGACCCGTCGACCTGCCCGATCGACGAGCTCGCCGGAACCCGGGTGCTGCGCACCTACCTCGGCGGCGAGACCGTCCACGACAGCGGCGAGCTCGCCGCCCCGGCGCAGGAGGTGCGCGCATGACCGCCGCCGATCGGGTACTGGGCCGCGTCGACGGCCTGCGCGAGGAGATGATCGCGACGCTCGGCGACGCGATCGCCGTGCGCAGCGTCAATCCCACCTATCCGGACCAGGACTTCGACGACCTGGTCGGCGGCGAGACCGAGGTCGCGCGGCTGCTCGCCGGCGTCTACCGCGAGGCCGGCGCCGAGACCGAGCTGTTCGGCGAGGTCCCCGGGCGCGACAACGTGGTCGGCGTCGTCCACGGCGAGGGCGACGGGCGCTCGCTCATCTTCAACGGGCACGTCGACGTGGTTCCGGCCGGAGATGCCGACGCCTGGACCCACGACCCCTTCGCCGGCTTCCGCGACGAGACCCACGTGTGGGGCCGCGGCTCCGTCGACATGAAGGCCGGGCTCGTGGCGCAGGCCTTCGCGGCCCGCGCGCTGCGCGAGGCGGGGGTCCGCCTCGGCGGCGACCTGATCCTGCAGGGCGTCGTGGGGGAGGAGAACCTCGAGCACCACCTCGGCACGTCCGCCGTGCTCGCCCGCGGCTACACCGCCGACGGCGCGATCATCGCCGAGCCCACCGGCGCGCTCGCCCCACTGAGCGTGATGCCCGCGACCCCCGGCGTCCTCGTCCTGCGGATCACTGTGACCGGCCGCACCGGCCACGCCTCGGCCCGCTCCCTGATGCGCTCCCAGCGGCGCGCCGGGGCCGAGGACCCGATCGCCGCGAGCGCCGTGGACGGCGCGCTCGCGATCCACGACGCGCTGCGGCGGCTCGAGACCGAGTGGGAGCGCACCCGCGTCGACCCGCTCTTCGAGCCGGGCCAGTTCACCATCGGCCTCGACGTGATCGACGGCGGCGCCCGCGCAGGCCGGAACGTCGCCTTCATCCCCGACGAGACCACCCTGGACTACGCGATCTTCTACCCGCCCGCGGCGGGCATCGCCGACGTGCAGGCCGAGATCGCCGCCGTCGTCGCCCGGGTCGCCGGCGCGGACCCGTGGCTGCGCCGACACCCGCCGGTACTGGACTGGCCGATGCACTACCCCGGCGGGCGCACCGACGGCGACGACCCGTTCTGCCAGATCGTCGTGGCCGCCCGCGAGGACGCCGCCGCCGGAACCGCCTACGCCGGCGCCCCCGACGTCCGGCCCTTCCCGAGCGCGACCGACCTCACCTGGTTCACCGCAGCGGGGATCCCCGCGGTCGGGCTCGGACCGGGCGCCCTCGCCATGGCGCACGCGGTGGACGAACGGTGCGCGATCGACGAGGTCGTCTGCGCGGCGAAGACCTACGCGCTGTCCGCCCTGCGCTGGTGCGGTGTCCGATGACGGCGGCGAACGGGCCGATCGCGCCCTACATGGCCGTGGGCCTCTCGACCTTCGTGCACGGCATCGGCGCGCGCGAGCACATCGCGCGCAACCTCGACGTGATCGAGGAGGCCTTCCACGCCGCGGTCTCCATCGTGGGCATCAACCTCCCGGTCAAGCTGGTAGCCCTGTCCGAGGGGGCGCTCACCGGGTTCACCGACGAGGTCTTCAACCTGCCGCACGCGCGGAGCGCCCGCGAGCTGTTCATCGACATCCCGGGGCCGGAGACCGAGCGGCTCGCCGCGCTGGCGCGGATGTACCGGACCTACGTCGTGGTGCAGTGCAAGGCGCGCTGGCCCGAGGTGATCGAGGACCGGTTCTTCAACGTCATGATCGTGATCTCGCCCGACGGGGAGATCGTGCACCGGGCGGCGAAGAACCATGTCTGGTGCCGCGAGCACTCGTGCACCCCGCACGACGTCTACGACCGATGGGTCGAGCTGTTCGGCGACGGCATCGACGCCTTCTACCCGGTGCTGCGCACGCCCGACATCGGCAACATCGGCACCATCTGCTGCAGCGACGGCGAGTACCCCGAGGCGGTACGGGCGCTCGCGCTGGGCGGCGCCGAGGTGATCTACCGGCCGAGTGAGGCGGTGCCGATGACCGCGGCCGGCCCGGACCCCGGCGGCACCTGGCTGCTGCAGAACCGGGCGCACGCCCACTTCAACGGCGTCTACATGGTGTGCCCCAACACCGGGCCGGTGTACTCGTCGCCGGCGGCGGAGCACCCCGTCGACATCGCGGGCGGCAACGGGCACATCGTCGACTACACGGGGCAGGTGATCGGGCGGGCGCCGTCGGGCGCCAACGCGATCGTCGCGGCCCCCGTCGACGTCGAGGCGCTGCGCCAGTTCCGCGCGATGAACCTCAACTCCAATTGGATGAAGGACCTGCGGACCGAGCTGTTCCGCGGCATGTACGACCGGCCGATCCATCCCGCGAACCTGTGGCTGGACCGCGAGCCGGGCCGGCACGCGGAGGTCGACGAGATCTATCGCGGCAACATCGCGCGGCTCGTGGAATCGGGCGCCTACACCGAGCCCGCGGCGCGGCACCCCGGTGCGCGGCACCTTCCCGGTCCCGCCGACGGCGACTTCGACGCGGTGATCGCGAACTGGGAGTGATGCCCGACGGCGCGGGTCAGCGCAGGAGCTGCCAGGCGAAGGCGGCGGCCAGCGCGCCCGCGCCATTGAGGCACCAGTGCAGCGCGATGGGCGCGATGAGGGATCCGCTGCGGGAGCGCAGCCACGTGAACACCCAGCCGGCGAAGGCGGTCGCGATCACGGCGCCCGCGATGCCGAGGAACTGGGCGAGGGGGCCGGCGCCGAGGATCTTGGTCAGGCCGGCGTTGCCACTGGTCAGGCCCAGCGACGAGGCGATGTGCCAGAAGCCGAAGAGCAGCGAGCCCGTGACGACGACCCAGCGGAAGTGCATCGCGCGCGACAGTGTGCCGTGCAGCGCGCCGCGGAAGGCGAGCTCCTCGGGGATCACCGTCTGCAGCGGGATGATCACCATCGACGCGATGATCGCGGTCGAAAAGGTGGCGTAGCGGTCGTTGAGGAACAGTCCGCGCGTGACCGGCAGCAGCGCGCCGACCACGATCACCGTCGCCACCACGAAGACGGCCGCGGCCGCGTACTTCGCCCCGGAACGCCAGTGCTCGCGGCCCAGGCCCAGCTCGTGCCAGTCCAGGCCGCGGTGGCGGGCGATGCCGATGAGCAGGACGGCGGACACCGGCACGGCCAGCAGGGCGGCCCAGCTGCCGGTGAAATGAGCGACCAGATTGGTCGCGACCAGCACCGCGACCACGACGCCCACGTCGACGATCGCGCGCGCCCCGGAGACCGCCGAACGCAGGGCGGAATGATCGGGGGCGGTCGTCTCGGCTGTGGTCACCCGCTCCATAGTCCAGACGCGCGGCGGTTCGCGCAACGGGTGTGAGCATGGCTAAGGTGTCCACCCGTGACCAAGGACCGCAGCACGTCGGCCGACGGCGGCCGGTCGAGCGGCCTCCGGCGCGTCGCGCTTCCCCTCTTCCTCGTGGCCCTCGGCGCCCGGATCGTGTGGATCCTCGCCGGGCAGCACAACTTCAACTTCGTCGACCTGCGGGTGTACTACGAGGCCGCGCAGCGGGTGACGTCCGACGGCGGGCTCTACGACTTCGCGCTCCGCGACTACACGCCGCAGCAGCCGCTGCCCTTCACCTATCCGCCCTTCGCGGCACTGTTCTTCTACCCGCTGAAGTTCCTCCCCTTCCCGGTGGTCGCGGTCGGCTGGGTGGCGCTCACCGCGGGGCTGTTGTTCCTGGTCATCCGCATGTGCCTGGCGATCCTGGCCGCGGGGCGCGGCGCACCGTCGCGCCTGGGCGACGTGCCGCGCGAGCTGCCCCTGGTGTGGACCGCGGCCGCGCTGTGGATCGACCCCGTGCGGACGAACCTCGACTACGGCCAGATCAACGTGGTCCTCATGACCTTCGGCGTGTGGGCCGCCTACCTCGTCGCCCGCGCCGCCCCGTCGCCGTCCCTCGCGCTGAAGCCGGAGAAGGTCGACGGTGCCTCCGGGTTCCTCGTCGGCCTCGCCGCCGGGATCAAGCTCACCCCCGCGGTGGGCGGACTGTTCCTGCTCGCCCGCGGCCGGGTCTGGGCCGCCGTCTTCTCCGGTGTGACGTTCGCCGCCACCGTCGGGATCAGCTACCTGATCCTGCCCGCGGAGACCCGGCGCTACTTCACGGTGCTGCTCGGCGACACCGGCCCCATCGGCGATCCCGCCAAGCCCGACAACCAGGCGCTGCGCGGCGCGGTCTCCCGGTTCGCCGGCCACGACGTGGGCACCGGGCCGGCGTGGATCATCGCGGTGATCGTGGCCGCCGCCCTGCTGTTCGCCGCCTGGTGGGTGGTGCGCCGCGGCGACGCCCTCATCGCGCTGGTGCTGGTGCAGTTCCTCGGGCTGCTCGCCTCGCCGATCTCGTGGATCCACCACTTCGTGTGGATCGTCCCGCTGCTGATCTGGGTGGTGCACGGCCCCCTCGGCCCGGGCGGCGGCGCGGACTTCCGCACCCCCGGCGCGGGCTTCACGCCCTGGGCGACCGCGGTCGCGGGCGTCACCGCGGTCTTCGGCTACATCGGCGTGCACTTCCTGCGCAAGGGCCTCGCCGCGATCGGGATCGACGACGGCCCCGTCTGGGCCCTGTTCATGGCGCCCGGTGTGCTGGCGCCGATGGTCCTCGTCGCGCTGATCCTCGCGCAGCGGCGGCGGCTGGACGCACTACTCTGAGCGGATGACCACCCTCGGCCGCGTAGGCCTTGCGATCCTCACGGCGGCGACCCTCGCGACCAGCGCCTGCGCGACCAGCACGGCACCGTCGAAGGAGAGTGACGCACCGTCGGCCACGGGCACCGTGACCCTGGTGACCCACTCCAGCTTCCACCTGCCCGAGCAGGTCCTCGCCGACTTCACGAAGCAGACCGGGCTCGCGATCAAGACCGTCGAGCTGGGCGACGGCGGTGAGCTCGCCACCAAGCTGTCGCTGACCCCGGGCAACCCGCCCGGCGACGTCGCGTTCGGCGTGGACAACACCTACGCCGCGCGGCCCGTGCGCGCCGGCGTCTTCGACGAGTACGTCTCGCCCGCCGCCGCGAACGGCGCACAGGACTACGCGCTGGCCGGCATGCCGCAGCTGACCGCGATCGACTTCGGCGACGTCTGCGTCAACATCGACACCCGCTACTTCCGCGCCAAGAACCTGCCCGAGCCGGTCACCTACCAGGACCTCGCGAAGCCCGAGTACCGCGGCCTGACCGTCGTGCAGAACCCCGAGACCGCGTCGCCCGGCATGGCCTTCCTGGCCGGCACCGTCGCGGCCCTCGGCGAGGGCTGGCAGGACTACTGGCGCTCCCTGCGCGCCAACGAGGTCTCCGTGACCCCGAACTGGTCGACCGCGTACTCCACCGACTTCTCCGGCTCGTCGGGCAAGGGCCCGAAGCCGATCGTCGTCTCCTACGCCAGCTCGCCCGCCGCCGAGGTGGGTAAGGACGGCGCCGCGCCCCCGACCAAGGCCCTGCTCGACACCTGCTTCCGGCAGGTCGAGTACGCCGGCGTGCTGCGCGGCACCAAGAACCCCGACGGCGCGCGCAAGCTCATCGACTTCCTGCTGACCCCCGCGGTGCAGGCCACCATCCCCGACGAGATGTACGTCCACCCCGTGACCCGCGGCGTCGCGCTGCCCGAGTCGTGGGCCAAGTACGCGCCGGTCCCGCCGAAGGCCGCCACGCTGCCCGCCGACCGCCTCGCCGACGAGCGCGACGGCTGGGTGCGGCAGTGGCGCCAGCTGATGGGGCGGTGAACCTCCGCCCGTGATGACCACCTCGCGCGGGCGGCTCGCGCTGCTGGCCGCCCCGCTGCTGTTCGTCGCGGTGTTCTTCCTCTGGCCCGTCGCCGCGATCGTCGCGCGCGGGCTCTCGTCCGACGGTGTCGGCCTCTGGCAGGGCTTCACCGGCGCGGGCGGCCTGGGGCTGGTCTGGTTCACGGTCTGGCAGGCCGCGGCGTCGACCCTGCTCACCGTGGTCCTCGGGCTGCCCCTCGCGTGGTTGACCGCGCGGGTGAAGTTCCGCGGGCAGTGGCTCGTGCGCGTGGTGGCGACGGTGCCCTTCGTGCTGCCGACCGTCGTGGTGGGCGTCGCCTTCCGCACTCTGTTCGCGCCCGGCGGGAGCCTCGGCTTCCTCGGCCTCTCCGAGACGGTGTGGGCGGTGCTGCTCGCGCACGCCTACTTCAACGTCTCGGTGGTGGCCCGGATCGTGGGCGGCGTGTGGTCCGCGGTCGACCCGCGCGCCGAACAGGCCGCGCGCACGCTGGGCGCCGGCCCCGTCCGCGCCTTCCTCACCGCGACCGCGCCGGCGCTGCTGCCCGCCATCGCGTCGGCGGCGTCCGTGGTCTTCCTGTTCTGCGCGACGAGCTTCGGCATCGTGCTCGTGGTCGGCGGCAGCCGGCTGCGCACCCTGGAGACCGCGGTCTACCAGGAGGTGGTCGGCGCCTTCGACCTGCGCACCGCCGCGCTGCTCGCGCTGGTGCAGATCGTCATCGTGGTGCTCGCCGTCGCCCTGAGTGGCGCGCTGCGGGTGCGGGTCTCGCGGCCCTCGGCGTCTGCGCGGGTCGAGCCGCCCCGTCCCGGGGGCCGCGCCCGGCTCGCGGTGCTCGTCGGCGTGCCCGTGAGCGTCGCGCTGCTGCTCTTCCCGCTCGCTGCCCTGCTCCTGCGCTCGCTGCGCCCCGACCCGTCGGGCGCGCTGAGCCTCGACGCCTACCGGCGGCTGACCACCGGCTTCGGCGGCGTCGTGCCCGTGAAGGCGCTGGTGATGTCGCTGGTCACGGCCGCGCAGGCGGGGGCGATCGCGCTGCTCGTCGGCGGGCTCGCCGCGGTGGCGATCGCCCGCTCCCGCGGGCTGCTGAGCCGGTTCGCCGACGCCGTGGTGATGCTGCCGCTCGGCGTGAGCGCCGTGACGCTCGGTTTCGGTTACCTCCTCGCGCTGCAGTCCCTGCCCGCGATCCGCGAATCGCCCGCCGTGCTGCCCTTCGTGCAGGCGCTCGTCGCGTTGCCGCTGGTGGTGAGGGTGCTGGTGCCCGCGCTCGGGGCCGTCGACCCGCGGCAGCGGCAGGCCGCCGCCGTGCTCGGGGCCTCGCCGGTGCGCGTCTTCACCTCCGTCGACCTGCCGGTGATCAGCCGGTCGGTGGCCGTTGCCGCGGGCTTCGCGTACGTCGTTACCCTGGGGGAGTTCGGGGCCGCCAGCTTCCTGGTGCGGCCCGAGCAGATGACGCTGCCAGTGCTGATCGGCCGGATATCCGGCCGCCCCGGCTGGGCCGACGCGGCGCTCGCCGCGTCGTGCTCCGTGCTGCTCATCGCCGCGACGGTGCTGGTGATCGGCGCCGTCGAGGCGCTGCGCCGCGACGACGCCGGGCGGGCGGAGTTCTGATGCGTGTCGGCGGGGGAGAGGAGTCGCGATGCTGACCATCGACCGGGTCTCGGTGCGCTACGGCGACCGGACGGCCGTGCGGGACGTCTCGCTCACCGTCGGGAACACCGCCGCGACGGGCGGGGCGGACTCCGTGACCGCGCTGCTCGGGCCGTCGGGCTGCGGCAAGTCCACCCTGCTGCGCGCCGTCGCGGGCCTCGAGCCCCTGGCCGGCGGGCGCATCCTCTGGGACGGCGAGGACCTCGCGCCCGTGCCCACCCACCGCCGCGGCTTCGGCGTCGTCTTCCAGGACGGACAGCTCTTCGGGCACCGCGACGTGGCCGGCAACATCCGCTACGGGCTGCAGCGCCACCACTGGCAGCGCGCCGAGGCGAACGCCCGCGTCGAGGAACTGCTGAATCTCGTCGGGCTGCCCGGGATGGGCGCGCGGCCCGTCGGGGAGTTGTCCGGCGGGCAGCAGCAGCGCGTCGCGCTGGCCCGCGCGCTGGCCCCGAAGCCCCGCCTCCTCCTGCTCGACGAGCCGCTCTCGGCCCTGGACCGGCAGCTGCGCGACCGCCTCGTGGGCGACCTGCGCCGCATCCTCCGCGAGACCGGGACGCCCGCGCTCATCGTGACCCACGACCACGACGAGGCCGTCGAGCTCGCCGACACCGTCGCCGTGCTGGACGCCGGCGAGCTGGCCCAGGTGGACCGGCCCGCCCGGCTGTGGCGGCGCCCCCGCACGCCCGACGTGGCCCGCTTCCTCGGCTACTCCGTCCTGCTCGACGCGCAGGTCAAGGACCTACAGGCGACCTCCGCGCTGGGCCAGGTGCTCGTCGACTGCCCCGACGGGCGGTTCCGGCTCGGCCTGCGCCCCGGCTCCGTCGTGATCCAGGCGCACGGGGTGCCGGCCCGGGTGACCGGCTCCGTCCCCACGGCCGACGGGGTGCGGATCACCGCCGCCGTCGACACCGACGACGGCGAGCTGCTGGTCGACGCGCTCGGCGACACCGCGCCAGCCGACGGCGAGACGGTGCGCGTCGCGCTCAATCCGCGCCGCATCGCCGTGATCGGATAGTCCCGTGACCGACGTCTTCACCCCGCGCCAGGCCCGCGCGCTGCTCTCGATCGCCGACACGCTCGTCCCCGGCGGCGACGGCGTGCCCGGCGCCCGGGACATCGACTTCCTGGCCTCCGTCTCGCGCACCGCGCAGCACAAGATGCTGCCGCGCGAGCTGCGCGAGCTCAAGCTCTTCCTCGACGTGTGGGACACCCGCGGCTTCGGCCTGGTGAACCGGATCGGCCCCCGCAAGTTCTCCGCGCTGCCGCAGGAGCGGCGCGAGAAGGTCCTGCTGGGCTGGGGCAGGCACCCGCGTGCCGAGATCCGGACCGTTTTTCAGGGGCTGCGCTCATTGCTGATCGGCGCGTACTACATCGCGCCGGACGCCGTCGCCGCGCGCGCCGCGACGGGTTACCCCGAGGCGCCCGGGCCGCTGCCCGACGCCCCCGAGAGGCCGCTCCGGCCCCTGACGATCCCCGCGGGCGGTGCGCGCCTCACCGCCGACGTCGTAGTCGTCGGTTCCGGCGCGGGCGGCGGCACCGCGGCCGCCGTGCTCGCCGCCGCCGGCCTCGACGTGCTGGTCCTCGAACGCGGCGGCTACCACGACGACCGCGACTTCGGCCGGGGCGAGTTGGAGTCGCTCACCACGCTGTACGCCGGCGCGCCCGCGATCTCGGCCGAGGGGCAGTTCTCGTCCCTCATGGCGGGCGGAACGCTCGGCGGCGGCACCGTCGTCAACTGGACCACCTCGTTCGCGACGCCCGAGCACGTCCGGGCCGAATGGGCCGCGCACGGCGCGCGACAGTTCGCGGGCGACGAGTTCACCCGCGCGCTCGACGCCGTGCAGCGCCGGCTGGGGGTGAACACCGACCACGGCTCGGCCTCTTCGCGCGACGCGATCCTCGAGCGCGGGCTCGCCGCGCTCGGCTGGCAGCGCGACGCCATGCCCCGCAACGTGCTCGGCTGCGACCAGGGGGTCGAGTGCGGGCGCTGCGGCTACGGCTGCCGCATCGGTGCCAAGCAGTCCACCGCCAAGACCTGGCTGCAGGACGCCGCCGCCGACGGTGCGCGGATCGCCGTCGGCGTCGAGGTCCGGCGCGTGATCGTGGAGCGGGGCCGGGCGACCGGCGTCGAGGCGATCGGGCCCGACGGTGCCCCGGTCACCGTCGCCGCGAAGGCCGTCGTGGTCGCGGCGGGCTCGCTGCAGACCCCGCCGCTGCTGCGGCGCTCGGGCCTGCGGAACGAGCGGATCGGCGAGAACCTGCGCCTGCACCCGGTGACCGCGGTGGCCGGCGTGTTCGACGAGGACGTTCGCCCCTGGGAGGGCGGCCTGCAGACCCGCTACTCCACCGAGCACGCCGACCTCGACGGCGAGGGATACGGCGTCATCTACGAGACCGGTCCCGTCAGCCCCGGCGCGATCACCCTGTTCCAGCCCTGGCACTCGGCGGCGCGGCACGCCGCCGACATGCGGGCGATGCGGCACACCGTGCAGGTGGGCGTCATCGTCCGCGACACCGGCAGCGGGCGGGTCACCGTCGGGCGGGACGGCGAGCCCGTCGTGCGGTACCGGCTGAACGATCGCGACGCCGCGCACATGCAGCGCGGCGTGGTCGGTGCGGCCGAGATCCTCGCCGCCGCGGGCGCGACGTCGGTGCGCAGCTCGCACCAGAACCGCGTCTCCGCCGACCTGCCCGGGTCGCTCGACGGCTTCGCCGCCGCCGCGCAGCGGGAGGGCTACGCGCCCGCGCGGTGCATGATGATCGCGCTGCACATCATGGGCACCGCCGCGATGGGCGGCAGCCGGCAGACCTCGGCGACGGACCCCGACGGCGCGACCTGGGAGGTGCCGAACCTCGTGGTCGCCGACGCCTCGTGCTTCCCCACGCCGAGCGGCGTGAACCCGATGATCTCCATCGAGGCCATCGCGCACATGAACGCCTCGCGGCTGGCGGCGCGGCTCGGGTAGGCGGCGCCGACGGCGGCGCGCCCGTCCCGCTAGGCGCGGCGCTCGTCCTCGGGCAGGTACCAGTCGGGGAGGGGCTCGGCGGCCAGCCGGGTGGTGTCGCCGGGGCGGGTGAGGGTGAAGAGGGCCCGCTGGATGCGGGGGATGCGGTTCATGTCGTCCGAGATCGCGGCCAGCCGCGCCGCGACCTGGGACTCCGGCAGGTCGCCCTCGAGGTCGACGGCCGCGACCAGGAACAGCCGGTCGGCGCCGACCCACTCCATGTGCAGGAAGCTCACCTGCTTGACGTCCGGGTGCGACTGCAGCGCCTCCAGCATGCGGTTGCGGGCCAGCGGCGTCGCCTCCTCACCCGTGAGGAAGTCCATGTTGCGCCGGATCAGGAACACCGCGACGAAGCCCAGCAGGATGCCGACGAGGATCGACCCGACGGCGTCCCACACGGGGTTGCCGGTGATCTGGTGCAGCGCCATCGCGCTCGCGGCGATGACGATGCCGATGAGCGCGCTGAGATCCTCCGCGAAGACCGAGCGCAGCACCGGATTCGACGTCACCCGCACGTACCGCAGTGGGTGCAACATCCGCTCCTGCGCGCCCTCCTTCGTCTGGCGCAGCGCCTGCGCGAACGAGATCCCCTCGAGCACGAACGAGATCGCCAGCACGGCGTAGCCCCAGCCGTAATCCGTCGCCTCCTCGGGCGCGCCGAGCGACGAGATCCCGTGCCACACCGAGACGGCCGCGCCCACGCTGAACAGCCCGAAGGCTGCGAACATCGACCACACGTAGCCCGAGCGTCCGTAGCCGAACGGGTGCGAATCGTCGGCGGGCTTCGCCGCGCGCTTCGCGCCGATGAGGAGGAAGACCTCGTTGCCCGTGTCGGCCCACGAGTGCGCGGCCTCGGCCACCATCGCCGCCGAGCCGGTGACCACCGCAGCCACCGACTTCGCCACCGCGATCAGCACGTTCGCGGCGAACGCGACGAGCACCGTCAGCAGGCTCTCGTCCTGGGTTCCGTTCGTCGCCTCGTCGCTCATGCTGCCGATCGTAGGCCCGGCGGCGCCGTGCGCCGGGCATGATGGGGGTATGGGTGCATTCGATCCGTACGTCGCCGCCGATCGCCGCTACGACGGGGTGCCGTACCGCCGGGTGGGGGAGGCGGGGCTCACGCTCCCGGCGGTCTCACTGGGCCTGTGGCACAACTTCGGCGACGACAAGCCGCTGCAGACCCAGCGCGACATCCTGCGCCGGGCCTTCGACCTCGGCGTGACCCACTTCGACCTCGCGAACAACTACGGCCCGCCGCCCGGCAGCGCCGAGCGGAACTTCGGCACGCTCTTCGCCGAGGACTTCCGGCCCTACCGCGACCAGCTCATCATCTCCTCGAAGGCGGGTTGGGACATGCAGCCCGGCCCCTACGGCTTCGGCGGCTCCCGCAAGTATCTGCTCTCCTCGCTGGACAGCTCGCTGCGGCGGATGGGCCTGGACCACGTGGACATCTTCTACAGCCACCGGCCCGACCCCGAGACGCCGCTCGAGGAGACCATGGGCGCGCTGCACACGGCCGTCACCTCCGGACGGGCGCTGTACGTGGGCATCTCCTCGTACAGCGCCGAGCTGACCGCGCGGGCGCAGGAGATCATGCGCGGACTCGGCACGCCGCTGCTCATCCACCAGCCCTCGTACTCGATGCTCAACCGTTGGATCGAGCGCGGCGGGGAGGGCGGCGGGCCGTCGTTGCTGGAGACCACCGCGGCCGAGGGCATGGGCGTCATCGCCTTCTCGCCGCTCGCGCAGGGCCTGCTCACCGACCGCTACCTCGGCGGCGTGCCCGAGGACTCCCGCGCCGCCGCGGGCAAGAGCCTCTCCGACGGCATGCTGTCCGAGGAGAACCTGGCGCGCGTCCGGGGGCTGGCCGGCATCGCCGCCGACCGCGGCCAGACGCTCGCGCAGATGGCGATCGCGTGGGTGCTGCGGTCGCCGGCGGTGACCTCCGCGCTGATCGGGGCGTCCAGCGTCGCGCAGCTCGAGGACAGCGTGGGCGCCGTCGCGAACCTCGCCTTCACCGCCGACGAGCTGGCCGCGATCGACGAGTTCGCCGTGGACGGCGACGTGAACATCTGGTGGGGCGCCACCGCCTCGACGTCATGACCACCGCGCGGACCGGCGCGACCGGCCGGGGCGCCGCAGCCCGGAGCAGCGCCGCGGGACGGACCGACGCGGGACGGAGCGCGGCCGGACGGAGCGCCGCCGGGCGGGTGTACGGCGGTGCCGACGCCCGCACCCGGCACGCCGAGCGGCTCGCCCGGCTCGAGGACGCCGGGCTGGAGCTGTTCGCCACTGTCGGGTACCAGCAGACGACGGTCGCCGACGTCTGCGAGCGCGCGAAGGTCTCGCGGCGCCACTTCTACGAGCAGTTCGCCGACCGCGAGGCCCTCCTGCGGCACCTCTACACCGGCGTCCACGACCGCGGGCGCGCCGCCGTCGCCGATGCGCTGGCGGCCGGTGCCCCCGCCGCGGGCACCGGCGACGGGGCCGTCGCGGCGCTGGTCGCGTCGGGGCTGACCGCGTACATCGGCGCGGTGCTCGCCGACCCGCGGGGGCTGCGGGTGGCCTTCGTCGAGGTCGTGGGAGTGAGCGCCGAGCTGGAGGCGTTCCGGCTGGCGAACCGCGACCTGTGGGCGCAGACCATCCGGTCGGCGGCGGAGGCGGCCGGCGCGCGGCCCGTGGCGCCGTGGGTGCACGCGGCCTTCATCCCGTCGGTCAACGAGTTCCTCATGGCCTGGTGGCAGCACGGGGGCGACCGGTCGAATCCCGCGGAGCTGGTGCGCGTGCTGACGTCCGTGCTGGTGAACCTGCTGGTGACGGCACCGTCGGACAGGAACTGACCGCATTCCGCACTAGCCTGGCGGGGTGCCCACCACCGCCGTTCCGGTCCTGCCCTGCGTCGACCCCGAGGCCACCCGCGACTTCTACACCGCCCTCGGATTCGAGTGCACGGGCTACCAGGTCCGCCCCTACCTCTACCTCGCGTTCACGCGCGACGGTGCGGACGTCCACTTCGCGCGGTTCGCCCGCGACGCCGACGACACCGGGATCTGCCTGCTGCTGGTCGACGACGTCGCCGCGGAGCACGCCGCGTTCAAGGCCGCGATCAAGGGACTCCTCGGAAAGGTGCCCGCCTCGGGGGAGCCGCGGCTGACCCGGTTCCGCCCGGGCGCCTCCCGGTTCACCCTCGTCGACCCGTCGGGGAACCAGCTGCTGATCATCCGCAAGGACGAGGAGGAGTTCGAGTACGGCGGCGCGAAGGAGCTGTCCGGGCTCGCGAAGGCGCTCGACAACGCCCGCATCCTCAGTGGCTTCAAGGGCGACGACGTCGCGGCCTATCGGGCGTTGACCTCGGCGCTGCGGCGCCCGAAGGAGGGCGACACGGATGCCGACCGTGCTTGCGCCCTGGCCTTCCTGCTCGAGCTCGCGCCGGCGGCGGGCCGCGACGCGGACGTGCCGGGTCTGGTGGGGGAGCTGCGGGCACTGCCGGTGACCCCGGAGGAGCTCGACCGCGCCGTCGCGACCGCCGCCGATCCGGGCGCGTTGCGGAAGCTCCTGGAACCGGCGGACTAGGCCACGCGCGTGCGATCGGGGTTGGCGCGCACCGTCTTCAGGGACTTCTCGAGTTCCTTCTTCGAGGCGCCGTGGGCGGCCATCCGGTTGAGCTTGTGGATCACCACAGGGCACTTCATGCACCGCGTCTTCTTACGGCAGCACTTCTTCTTGGGCTTGCTGCCCACGAGTTTGTGCGCCTTGGTCTTACTCACCTGAATAGGTTAGCGCAACCTAATCGTGGGATGCCAACCGTCACATCCGGCGGTCACGATGCGGCTCCGCGGGCCTCTGGGAAGTAACCTGGTCACGACCAGGCGTGTCCACACGCCCCCTTCGACGCGCCCACGGACCATCGGCCGTAGCGCGCGCACGACCACCTCCAGGAGAACCACAGTGGCTCAGCCCAGCTTCCGCAACGTCGCCATCGTCGCGCACGTCGACCACGGGAAGACCACCCTGGTCGACGCCATGCTGCGGCAGTCCGGCGCGTTCGCCGAGCGTGCCGAGCTGGTGGACCGGGTCATGGACTCGGGTGACCTGGAGAAGGAGAAGGGCATCACCATCCTGGCGAAGAACACGGCCGTGCACCGTGTGAACGCCGACGGCACCACCACCGTCATCAACGTGATCGACACCCCCGGCCACGCCGACTTCGGCGGCGAGGTCGAGCGCGGCCTGTCCATGGTCGACGGTGTCGTCCTGCTGGTCGACGCCTCCGAGGGCCCGCTCCCGCAGACCCGCTTCGTGCTGCGCAAGGCGCTCGCCGCGTCGCTGCCCGTCATCCTGGTCGTGAACAAGACCGACCGCCCGGACGCCCGCATCGAGGAGGTCGTCACCGAGGCGCAGGACCTGCTGCTCGACCTCGCGTCGGACCTGTCCGACGAGGCCGCGGAGGCCGCCGAGCTCGCGCTCGAGCTCCCCGTCGTCTACGCCTCCGGCCGCGAGGGCAAGGCCAGCACCACGGCCCCCGCCGACGGCACCGTCCCCGACGCCGAGAACCTCGACGAGCTGTTCCAGATCCTGCACGACTACATCCCCGCCCCCAAGGGCGACGCCGCGGCGCCGCTGCAGGCCCACGTCACCAACCTCGACGCGTCGGCCTTCCTCGGCCGCCTCGCGCTGGTCCGCATCCACAACGGCACCCTCCGCAAGGGGCAGACCGTCGCCTGGATGCGTGAGGTCGACGGCGAGCCCGTGATCACCAACGCCAAGGTCACCGAGCTGCTCGCCACCGACGGCGTCGAGCGCAAGCCCGCCGAGGAGGCCGTCGCGGGCGACATCGTCGCCGTCGCGGGCTTCCCGGAGATCATGATCGGCGACACCCTCGCCGACCTCGAGAACCCCGTCGCGCTGCCCCGCATCACGGTCGACCAGCCCGCCATCTCGGTGACCATCGGCACCAACACGTCGCCGCTGGTCGGCAAGGTCTCGGGCCACAAGCTGACCGCCCGCATGGTGAAGTCGCGCCTCGACTCCGAGCTCATCGGCAACGTCTCGCTCAAGGTGCTCGACATCGGCAAGCCCGACCAGTGGGAGGTGCAGGGCCGCGGCGAGCTGGCGCTGGCCATCCTCGTCGAGCAGATGCGGCGCGAGGGCTTCGAGCTCACCGTTGGCAAGCCCCAGGTCGTCACCCGCAAGGTCGACGGCAAGGTGCACGAGCCCTTCGAGCACCTGACCATCGACGTCCCCGAGGAGTACCTCGGCTCGGTCACCCAGCTGCTCGCGAACCGTCGCGGCCGCATGGAGACCATGGCCAACCAGGGCACCGGCTGGGTCCGCATGGAGTTCGTCGTCCCGTCGCGCGGCCTCATCGGCTTCCGCACCGACTTCCTCACCGAGACCCGCGGCACCGGCATCGCCAACGCCGTCTTCCACGAGTACGCGGCGTGGGCCGGCGAGATCCGCGCCCGCCACACCGGCTCGCTCGTCTCGGACCGCCAGGGCAGCGTGACCCCGTTCGCGATGATCCAGCTCGCCGACCGCGGCACCTTCTTCGTCGAGCCCGGCGCCGACACCTACGAGGGCATGGTCGTGGGCATCAACCCCCGCGCCGAGGACCTCGACATCAACGTCACCAAGGAGAAGAAGCTGACCAACATGCGTCAGTCCTCCGCCGACGTGATGGAGACCCTCGCCAAGCCCATCAAGCTGGAGCTCGAGGCCGCGATGGAGTTCTGCGCCGGCGACGAGTGCGTCGAGGTCACCCCCGAGGTCGTTCGGGTGCGTAAGGTGCACCTGAACGCCACCGAGCGCGCCCGTGAGCGCTCGCGCGCCAAGTCGCGGGACCAGTCCGCGGGCTGATCCCGCGGTCGCGGCGACGGGCCCGACGACGACGGTCGGGCGGTGGACTTCCAGCGAGCGTAGGAGGCACGAGCAGTGCGGCACAGGTCCCTGGGGCTGACGGTGGCGTCGGTGCTGCTCGCGACCACCCTCACCGCGTGCGTCGCCGACCCGCCGCCCGCGGTGCCGGGCTCGGAGACCTCCGCGCCGCCGCAGGCCCCGGCCACCACCGGGGCCACCGTGCAGGTGGCGATCGACGGCCTGGGGCCGGGCTTCAACCCGCACCTCGCGTCGAACTCGTCCTCGGCGTCGCGCGCCCTGGCCGCGATGACCCTCCCGAGCGTCTTCCGTGAGGTCCGGGGGCAGGACGGGCGGGTGACGCTGCAGCAGAACACCGACCTGATCCCGGCGATCGAGCACCCCGCGCCGCTGCAGATCGCGTACACGATCCGGCAGGACGCGCAGTGGTCCGACGGTGCGCCGATCGCCGCCGAGGACTTCGTGTACCTCTGGCAGTCGATGACCACCGCGCCCGACACGGTCGGCTCCGCGCCGTACCGGCAGATCGAGTCGGTGGCGTCGGGCGCCGGGGGCAAGCGGGTCATCGTCACCCTGAAGGCGCCGCTGCCCGGCTGGCGGACCCTGTTCCAGAACCTGCTGCCCAGCCACCTGATCAAGGGCTCGCCGGGCGGCTTCAACGGCGCCATGCGGGAGAAGATCCCCGCCTCGGGCGCCGGCTACCTGGTCAAGAAGGTCGACGTGGCGCGCGACGAGGTCACCCTCGAGCGCAACGACCGCTACTGGATGAAGCCCGCCCGCGTCGACCGCATCGTGCTCCGCAAGGGCGGCACCGACACCCAGCTCGCCAACTCCGTCCGTACCGGCGACGTGCAGGTGGTCTCGGTGCACGGCGGACCGTCGCTGCTGGCGCAGCTCACCTCGATCTACCAGGTGCGCGCCGTGGAGCAGGTCGATCCCCGGGTGCTGTCGCTGACGCTGAACACCCGCTCGAAGTTCCTCGCCGACGTCGAGGTGCGCCGCGCGCTGCTCGACGCCGTGAACGTGGACCTGCTCACCACCGTCGGGTCCGGAGGCGACGCCGCGCGACCCGCCCGCGCGCAGGTGCTGGCACCGTCGGATCCCGGCTACGTCCCGACGATGCCCGCGCGCCCCGCGCCCGCGGAGGCGAAGGCCCGCCTGGAGCAGGCCCTCGCCGGCGCCGGCTACACGCTGCAGAACGCGCCGATCCCGCCCAGCCAGAGCGTGCCGCCCACGCCGCCCCCCGCGACGACCGAGCCGGCCGGCCCGAGCACCAGCGCCGACCCGTCGGCGCTCCCGGTGCCGCCGTCCCCGTCGCCGGGCGAGAACGTGCAGCAGTACGTCCGCGACGGGGTGCCGATGTTCCTGCGGATCGGCGTGCCGCAGGGCAACGTCGCCGCGTTCGCCGTCGCCAGCAACGCCACCGACCAGCTGCGCGCCATGGGCGTCTTCGCCTCGGTGGTCGCTCTCGAGCCGCAGGTGGTCGCCGGGACCGCGCTGCTCGACGGTGCCGTCGACGCGGTGGTCGGCTGGTCCAGCTCCGGCCCCACGCCGGCGGAGCGGTTCGCCTCCCGCGTCGAGTGCCCGGCGCCCCCGTCCGAGGGCGGCCAGCGGCCCACGACCACCAGCACGCCGCAGGCGCCGAACCTCGAGAACGACCCCGCCGCCACGACGGTCGGCGGCAACCTCTCCGGCCTGTGCGACGCGGACCTGCAGGGCCTCGCGCTCGACGGCCTGCGCGGCGGCCCCATCGACCTCGCGGCGATCGACGCGCAGCTGTGGTCGCGCGCGACGGTCCTGCCGATCCTGCAGGACGTGACGCTGACGGCCGTCGGCCCGACGGTGCAGGGCGTGACCCTGGAGGGCCCGCCGCGCGACGGCGTCTTCACCGGCGTGGAGGGATGGGCCCGGCAGTGACCGACGCGAGCGGACGGCGCCTGCTGCTGGTGCACGCGCACCCCGACGACGAGACCATCACCACCGGCGGGACGATCGCGCGCTACCTCGCCGAGGGCGCCGAGGTCACCGTCGTGACCTGCACGCTGGGCGAGGAGGGCGAGGTGATGGAGCCGCCCTTCGCGCAGCTCACCGCCGACAACGCCGACCAGCTGGGCGGCTACCGGGTCGGCGAGCTGACGGGCGCGCTGGCCGCGCTGAGCGACCCGACGGGGCCGGTGCTGCGGCCCCGCTTCCTCGGCGGCATGGGCCGCTGGCGCGACTCCGGCATGGCCGGCACCCCCGCCGCGGAGCACCCGCGGGCGTTCGCCTCGTCGCCCTACCTGGAGTGGGTCGACGGCAGCCCCCTGCAGGCCCTCACCAGCATCCTCCGGGAGACCCGGCCGCACGTCGTGATCACCTACGACGAGGTCGGCGGCTACGGCCATCCCGACCACATCGCCGCGCACCTGCTCACGCACGCCGCCGTCGATGCCGCGGCGGACCCCGGCGTCCCGGGGGAGCCCTGGGAGGTCGCGAAGCTGTACTGGACGGTGACCGCCCGCGACGACCTCGACGCCGGCCTCGCCGCGTTGCGGGGCACCGACCTGCCGGACGGCTGGCGCATCCCCGCGGCCGCCGAGTTGCCCGCCCACGACGCCGCCGCGATCACCACGCGGATCGACGTATCCTCCGTCCTCGACCGCAAGCGCGCCGCGCTCCGCGCCCACGCGACCCAGCTCGGCGTCAGCGCGGACGGCGCCGCCCTCGCCCTGACCAACCGGATCGCGCAGCCGGTGTTCGCCGAGGAGGCCTACGTCCTGGCCCGCGGCACCGCCGCGCCCGGCCCCGACGGGGTCGAGCGGGACCTGTTCGCGGGGGTGGCGTGATGGAGCCGCTGGACCGGATCCTGCTCGGCGTCGCGACCGTGGGCGGCGCGGTGTGCGCGGTCGGCGCCACGATGTACCTCTACCTGTACTCCGGCGCCGTGCCCCTTCCGCTCTCCGCGGTTCTCTTCGGCGCGCTGCTCGCGGGGATCTCCGTCGCGACCCGCCGGCTGGGCGGCGAGCCGGTCCACGGTGCCCTGCCCGTGATCGCGTTCCTCCTGGTGATCGCGGCCTTCCTGCTCGGCGGGCCGGGCGGCGACATCGTCCTCTACGCCGACTGGCGGCTGCTCCTGCTCCTGCTCTGTGGAATCGGGATGCCGATCCTCGCGGGACACCTGGCATCATCGGTGGAGTGACGGACGCTTCAGAGCAATCTCCCGCTCTCCTCCCGGTGCCCTCGGTGCCGAAGCGAGCCGCGGAGCCGTACGTACCGACGGCGTCGGCGATGCGCCGCGCCCTGCGCCGGGCGCGGGACGGGGCGGTGCTCAACGTCGACGAGGCGCAGGTGCTCCTCGCGGCCCGCGGCGACGACCTGGACGACCTGTGCCGCTCCGCGGCGCGGGTGCGCGACGCCGGGCTCCTCGAGGCCGGGCTGACGGGGGCCGACGGTACGCCGCAGGTCACCTACAGCAAGAAGGTCTTCATCCCCATCACGCGGCTGTGCCGCGACAAGTGCCACTACTGCACCTTCGTGACGGTGCCCGGCAAGCTGGCGGCCGAGGGGCACGGCGCCTACATGGAGCCGGACGAGATCCTCGAGGTCGCGCGCCGCGGCGCCGAGCTGGGCTGCCACGAGGCGCTGTTCACGCTGGGCGACCGGCCCGAGGACCGCTGGGAGGCGGCCCGGACCTGGCTCGACGAGCGCGGCTACGACTCCACGCTGGACTACGTGCGGGCCATGGCCATCCGGGTGCTGGAGGAGACGGGGCTGCTGCCGCACCTCAACCCGGGCGTCATGAGCTGGGAGGAGCTCTCCCGGCTCAAGCCCGTCGCGCCGTCGATGGGCATGATGCTCGAGACCACCTCCGAGCGCCTGTTCACCGAGAAGGGGCAGCCGCACTACGGCTCGCCCGACAAGGACCCGGCGGTCCGGCTGCGCACCCTCACCGATGCGGGCCGCCTCTCGGTGCCCTTCACGACGGGCCTGCTCATCGGCATCGGCGAGGACGAGCGCGAGCGCGCCGAGTCGATCATGGCCATCCGCAAGGTGCACAAGGCCTTCGGCCACGTGCAGGAGGTCATCATCCAGAACTTCCGCGCCAAGCCCGATACCGCCATGCGGTCGGTGGAGGACGCGGACCTCGAGGTCTACCGCGCGGCGATCGCCGTGACCCGGATGGTGCTGGGGCCCGCGATGCGGGTGCAGGCGCCGCCGAACCTGGTCTCCGCCGACGAGTGCCGGCTGCTGCTGGAGGCCGGCGTCGACGACTGGGGCGGCGTCTCGCCCGTGACCCCGGACCACGTCAACCCCGAGCGCCCCTGGCCGGACCTCGACGCGCTCGCGACGATCACCGCCGACGCGGGATTCGAGCTGCGGCAGCGGCTCACGGCGCAGCCCAAGTACGTGCGCGCCGGCAGCCCGTGGATCGATCCGCGGGTCGCGCCGCACGTCGCGGCCCTCGCCGACCCGGAGACGGGGCTCGCGGACCCGGACGCGATGCCCGTCGGCGTGCCCTGGCAGGAACCCGACGAGGAGTGGGCGTCCTCGGGCCGCACCGACCTGAACACCGCGATCGACGTCGACGGCCGCAACACCGACACCCGCTCGGACCTCGGCTCCGCCTTCGGCGACTGGGAGTCCGTGCGCGAGCAGGTGCTCTCGCTGTCGGCGCCGGAGAAGGTGGAGTCCGACGTGCTCTCGGCCCTGCGCGCCGCGGAGAAGAACCCGGGCGGGCTGTCCGACGACCAGTACCGCGCGCTCGCCTACGCCGACGACGCCGGGCTGGAAGCGCTGGTGGCCCTGGCGGATCAGCTCCGCAAGGACGTCGTGGGCGACGTGGTGACCTACGTGGTCAACCGGAACATCAACTTCACCAACATCTGTTACACCGGCTGCCGGTTCTGCGCCTTCGCACAGCGCAAGGGCGACGCCGACGCCTTCACGCTCTCCATGAAGGAGGTCGCCGACCGCGCCGAGGAGGCGTGGCAGGTGGGCGCCACCGAGGTGTGCATGCAGGGCGGCATCGACCCCGACCTGCCCGCCACCGGCTACGCCGACCTGGTGCGCGCCGTCAAGCAGCGCGTCCCGGGTATGCACGTGCACGCGTTCAGCCCGATGGAGATCGTCAACGGCGCGGCCCACTCGGGGGAGTCGGTGCGGGACTGGCTGATCGGGCTGCGCGAGGCCGGCCTCGACACGATTCCCGGCACCGCCGCCGAGATCCTCGACGACGAGGTCCGCTGGGTGCTCACCAAGGGCAAGCTGCCCACGTCGGCGTGGGTCGACGTGGTCACCACCGCCCACGAGGTGGGCATCCGGTCGAGTTCGACGATGATGTACGGCCACGTCGACAACCCGTCGCACTGGGTGACGCACCTCAACGTGCTGCGCGACATCCAGGACCGCACAGGCGGCTTCACCGAGTTCGTGCCGCTGCCCTTCGTGCACCAGAGCGCCCCGCTGTACCTCGCGGGCGCCGCCCGCCCGGGGCCGACCAAGCGGGACAACCGCGCCGTGCACGCGCTGGCGCGGGTCATGCTGCACGGCCGCATCGACCACGTCCAGACGTCGTGGGTGAAACTGGGCACGGCGGGCACGCAGGCCATGTTGCAGGGCGGAGCGAACGACCTGGGTGGCACCCTGATGGAGGAGACGATCTCGCGGATGGCGGGATCGGCGCACGGATCGGAGAAGACGGTGGCCGAACTGCACGCGATCGCGAACGGCATCGGGCGCCCGGCGCGCGAACGCACCACGACGCACGCCCAGCGGGGTGCCGCGTGAACGCGCTGGAGCCGCGCGGCGGCGCGGTCACGGGCACGGTGACGGACCTGGAGCTGGCGCGCACCGTCGGCGTCTTCGTCACGGTCGCGCGGCCCGCGGTGGCCGGCGTCCGGGTCGTCTCCACGCTGGCCGGACTCACCCCGATCCCCCTGGTCAACGGCTACCTCAAGCGCGACGCCGACGGCCGCTCCCGCTGGTGGGTCATTCCCGTCGGCGCGGTCTCGACGGTGGCGGTGGCCTGGCCCGGCGCCCTCGGCTTCGTCGCGCGCCTGCTGCCGCTGCAGACCTACCTGGGCTTCGCGAACCAGACGCTCGTCGTCGTGGGCGTGGCGAGGGAGCATGGCGTCGACCAGGTGCCCGAGCAGATCGACCTCGTCGCGCGGGTCCTCTCCCGCCGCCAGATCGACGCCCGCGCGCTCCTCGGGGATCAGCCGGGCTTCCAGGACCTCGTGCCCGTGCGTGAGACGACGGAGAAGCTGCGGGGCGGCGTGTTCTCCGCGTTCGGCGCGGTCCGCGACGTGCTGCACACCGTGAAGTCGGCGCGCTCGGCGCTCGAATCGCGCCCGCGCCCGGGCGGGGTCTTCGACACGGTGGGCAGGCTGCCGGTCGTCGGCGCGGCCGCCGGCTACGTCGGCGAGTTCGCCACGCTCCGCATCGTTGAGGCCCGCGCCTCCGACGGCGCGAAGATCCTCGGCCTGGAGGCCGCCTTCGCCGGAAACGCGGCCCCGTCGGGCGTCGAGGCGGACCCCGAACCCGAGAACTGACGCGCCAGGTCGCTCACGATGTCGACGTCTGCGGCATCGGACGTGCCCTCACGCACCTCCGACGCAGCAGAACTCGACATCCTGAAGCATCGGACTGGTGTCAGGAGATGAGCCCGACGACCGTTGCGGAGATGAACGAGACCAGCGTGGCGCCGTAGAGCAGTTTGAGGCCGAACTTGGCGATCTGGTCGCCCTGCTCCGGTGCCAGGGACTTCGCGGCGCCGGCGATGATGCCGATGGAGCTGAAGTTCGCGAAGGAGACCAGGAAGGTCTGCACGATCGCGGTGGCGCGCTCGCTCATCACGACGGGGCCGTTGCCGGACGGGTTCATCTCGGTGAACGACATCATGGCGACGAACTCGTTGCTCACCAGCTTGGTCGCCATGATCTCGCCCGCCTGCACGCTCTCGGACCACGGCACGCCCGTGAGCCACGCCAGCGGCGCGAACACGTAGCCGAGGACGTCCTGGAACGTGGTGCCACCGAAGACCCAGGCGAAGAGACCGTTGACGAGCGCGAGCAGGGCGACGAAGCCGATCAGCATCGCGGCGACGGTGAGCGCCACCTTCGCGCCGTCCATGATGTACTCGCCGAGCATCTCGAAGAACGACTGCTTCTTCTGCTCGGGCGCGGCGAAGACGTCGTCCTCGGGCGCGACCTCGTACGGGTTGATCAGCGAGACCACGATGAACGCGCCGAACAGGTTGAGCACGATGGCCGCGACCACGTACCGGGGCTCGATCATCGTCATGTACGAGCCGACGATCGACATCGACACGGTCGACATCGCGGACGCCGAGAGCGTGTAGAGGCGGTTCGGCGGCAGCGTCGGCAGGATCTTCTTGATCGCGATGAAGTTCTCGGACTGGCCGATGATCGCCGAGCTCACCGCGTTGAAGGACTCCAGCTTCGGCATGCCCGTGACCTTCGACAGCGCCAGCCCGAGGTACTTGATGATCAGCGGCAGCAGCTTGAGGAACTGCAGGATGCCGATCAGGGACGAGATGACGATGATCGGCAGCAGCACGTTCATGAAGAACGGGCCCGGGCCGCCGGGATCCTTGCTGTAGTCGACGAGGCCGCCGAATACGAACGCCGTGCCCTCATGGGCGAATCCCAGCAGGTTCTTGAAGCCCCGCGACAGCCAGTCGATGACGTTCTGCCCCACTGGGGTCTTGAGCATGATCAGGCCCAGCACGAACTGGATCGCGAGCATGCCCAGGATGTACGGCGCCTTCTTCTTGAGCAGGGCGACGTTCCGCGTGGGCAGGTACGCGAGGAGGAGGAAGACGACGAGTCCGAACACACCGACGATTACGTGCACTGGTGAATGAAATCACACACCGGCAGGTTAGGCGACACTTCTTTGTGACACGTTCCAGCGGCGCGGAATACTGTCGGGTGGAAGCAGTCGGTGCGAAGGAGATGACAGGTGACGTACACCATCGCAGAGCCCTGTGTGGATGTGCTCGACAAGGCATGTATCGAGGAGTGCCCCGTCGACTGTATCTACGAGGGCAACCGGATGCTGTACATCCAGCCCGATGAGTGCGTGGACTGCGGCGCCTGCGAGCCCGTGTGCCCCGTCGAGGCCATCTTCTACGAGGACGACGTGCCGGACGAGTGGGCCGAGTACGTGAGCGCGAACATCGATTTCTTCGACGAGATCGGTTCGCCCGGCGGCGCCGCCAAGCAGGGGAAGATCGACTACGACCACCCCTTCATCAAGGCGCTCCCGCCCATGAACACCGACACCGAGCACTGATCGTGCCGCGCGTGCCCGTGGCGTCCGGCCTGCCGGACTTCCCGTGGGACACCCTGGCGGGCGCGAAGGCGAAGGCCGCGGCGCACGTCGGCGGCATCGTCGACCTCTCCGTCGGCACCCCCGTCGACCCGGTCGCCGAGCCGATCCGCCGCGCCCTCTACGAGGGCTCCGCGTTCCCCGGCTACCCGGCCACGATCGGCACCCTCGCGCTGCGCGAGGCCGCCGCGGAGGCGCTGAGCCGCCGGTACGGCACCGTCGCGCTGCCGGAGAACGCGATCCTGCCCGTGATCGGGACCAAGGAGGCGATCGCGCAGCTGCCGTCGCAACTCGGGCTCGGAAGCGATGACGTCGTCGTGATCCCCGAGGTCGCGTACCCCACCTACGAGGTGGGCGCGCTGCTCGCCGGGGCCCGGCCGGTGCGGGCCGACGGTACCGCCCAGCTCGGCCCGGAACGGCCGGCGCTGGTCTTCGTGAACTCCCCGTCGAACCCGACGGGCAAGGTGCTCGGCGTCGACCACCTGCGCAAGGTGGTGCAGTGGGCCCGCGAGCGCGGCGCGATCGTGGCGTCCGACGAGTGCTACCTGGGCCTGGCCTGGGAGGCCGAGCCCGTCTCGGTGCTCGATCCGCGCGTCTGCGACGGCGACACCACCGGTCTGATCGCGATCCACTCGCTGTCGAAGACCTCGAACCTCGCGTCCTATCGCGCGGGCTTCCTCGCGGGCGATCCCGCGCTCATCGCCGAGCTGGCCGCGGTGCGCAAGCACGCCGGCGCCATCGTTCCCTTCCCGGTGCAGGCCGCCATGACCTACGCCCTCTCGGTGGACGAGCACGAGGCCGAGCAGCGCGCCCGCTACGCCGCCCGCCGCGCGGTGCTGCTGCAGGCGGTCCGCGGCGCGGGCTTCACGGTGGACCACTCCGAGGCCGGGCTGTACCTGTGGTCGACGCGCGGCGAGCCCTGCCGCGACACCGTCAACTGGCTGGCCGAGCGCGGCATCCTCGCCGCGCCGGGCGAGTTCTACGGCCCGCAGGGCGCGCAGCACGTGCGGATCGCGATGACCGCGACGGACGAGCGGATCGCCGCCGCCGCCCAGCGCCTGGCCTGATGGGGATCTCCGGCGTCTCGGCCGCGTGGCGGCCGGAACTCGCCGGGATGCTGCTCGACGGTGCGCGCTCGGGCTCCGTCGCCTTCACCGAGATCGTCGCCGAGAACGTCGACCCGGCCGCCCTCCCCGCCGAGCTGACGGAACTGGCGGGCCTCGGCGTCACGGTGGTGCCGCACGGGGTCACGCTCGGCATCGCGGGCGCCGACCTCCCCGATCCCGCCCGGCTGCGTCGGCTCGCCGACCTCGCGGTGGCGCTGGACGCGCCGCTCGTCAGCGAGCACGTCGCCTTCGTGCGGGCGGGCACCGTCGGGCTGGACGACGATCCCGCAGAGGACGCGCCCGGGCCCCACGACGACGTCCTGGAGGCCGGCCACCTGATGCCGGCCCCGCGCACCGCCGAGGCGCTCGACGTGCTCGTGGAGAACGTGCGCGCCGCGCAGGCGGCGCTGCCCGTGCCGCTCGCGCTGGAGAACATCGCCGCCCTGTTCGCGTGGCCCGAGGACCACTACGACGAGCCCGCGTACCTGCGGGAGCTGGTCGACCGGACCGGGGTGCGCCTGGTCCTCGACCTGGCGAACGTCTACGCCTCGTGCACGGCCCGCGGGGCGGACGCCGCCGCGGAGCTGCGGCGATACCCGCTGGAGGCCGTCGCCTACGTGCACATCGCGGGCGGACGCTTCGACAAGGGGCTCTACCTCGACACCCACGCCGACCCGATATGTCCGGAAGTTCTGGATCTGCTTGCGGTCTGGCGCGATTCACAGCGTTCTCTTGGGGGCGTTTCCGCAGGTGGGGGCACGTTGCCCGGAGTGTTGCTGGAACGTGACGAGTCCGTGATCGAATCCGCCGTTCGGCACGAGATGCTGTGCCTACGAGAGGTTCTCGGGATCGACTGAACGACGATCGGGAGGTGCGAGATGGAAGCAGTGGTGGTTCTCTTCGTGATCTTCGCGGTGATCGCGGTGTGCGTCTCCGCCGCGGGAGGCCAGAGCGGCGGGCGGCGCGGCGGGCGGTCCCGCCGGCGCGGCGGCTCGTCGGGCGACGGCGGCGGCTCGGCCTGGTTCTTCGGCGGCTCCGACGGCGGCTCGCACCACTCGGGCCACGATTCCGGCTCCAACTGCAGCGCGAGCAGCTGCGGGTCCAGTAGCTGCGGCTCCAGCTCGTCGAGCAGTTCGAGCAGCTGTGGTTCCTCCTGAGGCGCGGGACCGGCTGCGGCACCGTCAGGCGGCGGTGCTCACCGATCTGCTCGCCGGCCGGGTGCCGTCCGGCTTCGACGCCGGCGGCGCGGCCCTGACCGCCCGGGTCCTCGCGGTGAAGCGCGCGGGTTCGGCGGCCCGGGCCCTCCCGGCGCTGAAGACCCTGCCGGGCTGGCCGGGCGGCTTCGTCGGCTACGCGGCGGCGCACCCGAAGGCGGACTGCTCCGCCCACGACGCCCGCGCGTACGTCGATCACCTGCGCGCCCACGGCACGGAGACCGAGCGCGCCTGGGTGGCCGTCGAGTCGGTGCGCAGCGGCGCGCGGCGCTGGGCGGTGGCGCGCGGCCGCCCCGTCGTCCGGGTCGGGTCCCGGGTCTACGGCGCCTGACGCGCTACCGTGCGGCCCGGAGGAGGTCCAGGAGCAGCGGGTCGAAGAGCTCGGGCGTCTCCAGTGACGGGCTGTGCCCGGCGCCCGGGAGCACGTGCAGGTCGGCGGTGCCGAGCGCCGCGGCCAGGCCCGCGCCCAGGACGCCGGCGTCGAAGACGTCCTCCGCGCCCACCACGACCCGAGCCGTGCCGCCGAACCCGCCCGCGACCGCGGTGAGGTCGCGCCGTCCGGCCCGGCCGCGCAGGGCCGCCGCCGCACTGGCCGGGGGCGCCGCGGCGATCATCGCGCGGGCCAGCTCGCACACCTCCGCCCGCGTCGCGACGGTCGTCGGCCCGAGCACGGCGGGCAGGAACTCCTCCCCGTACCGGACGGTGCCCTCGGCCTCGAGCCGGTCCGCGAGGGCGTACCGTGCGGCCCGGACCTCGGGGGCGTCGAGCCCGGCGAAGGTGTCGCTGAGCAGGAGGCGTTCGAGCCGTGGGCCGGCGAGGTCCACGAGCTCGAGCGCCACCTGGCCGCCCATCGAGTAGCCGACCGCCGTGAATCCCTCGGCCCCGAGCGCGTCGAGCACATCGAGCGCGGCCTCGGCGTGGTGGTGCAGCGGGATCTCGCCGCTCGGCGGCGCGGGGGCGGTGTCGCCGAAGCCGAGCAGATCGGCCGCGACGCCCCGGAAACCGGCGTCCGCGAGCGCGGCCAGCTGCGGGGCCCACATGGCGCGGGAGAACAGGAAGCCGTGCAGCAGCAGCACCGTCGGAGCTTCGCCCGCCACGGTGGCCCCGACGGGGCCGTGCCGGGTCTGCAGGACCCGCTCAGCCATCGAGCGCGATGTCCGACGGGTGGCCGGCCAGCGGCGTGACCTCCACCGTCATCCACTTGAACAGCGGCAGGCCCCAGAGGATCTCGTGCAGCCGCTCGTTGTCGGCGACGTCGAAGACCGAGATGTTGGAGTACTGACCCACGATGCGCCAGATGTGGACCCACTCGCCGCCGCGTTGCAGCTCCTGGCTGTAGGCCTTCTCGGTGGCGATGGTCTCGGCCCGGACCGCCGGGTCCACGTCGTCGGGGATGGCGACGTCCATGCGCACCGCGAACAGCGCCATCAGCGGGTCTCCGGATCGAGCACGAAGTCGTAGACCACGGTCTCGCCGTTGCCATCGGCGGCGGGCTGCGGGTCGAGCACCAGCTCCGGCTTCACGGCGGAGGCGATGTCGTCGTCGTTGTGCGCGTCGCCGGGGAAGTAGAGCTGCGCGGTGAGCAGGTCCTTGCCGGGCGCGGACACCTTGAGGTGCAGGTGGGCGGGCCGCCAGGCGTGCCAGTCGGCGGCCGCGATGAGCTTGCCGCACGAGCCGTCGGTGGGGATCTGGTACGGCGCGGGGCGGATCGTCGTGATCTCGAACCGGCCCTCGTCGTCGGCGACGAACCTGCCGCGCAGGTTCCACTCGGGCAGGCCGGGGGCGTACTGCGAGTAGAAGCCGTCGGCGTCGGCGTGCCAGATCTCGATCTTCGCGCCGGGCAGGGCGTTCCCGTCGAGGTCGCGGACCTGGCCCGAGAAGACGAGCGGGGTCCCCGACTCGTTCTCGCGCATGGGGAGTGCGCCGCGGGCGCCGATCACGGGGGAGTCGGGCACGTAGTACGGGCCCTCGATGGTGCCCTTGTTGCCCTGGTGGTGCGCGTTGGCGACCTCCTCGACGACGTGCTCGATCCAGACGTCCAGGAACAGGGGCCATTCGCCGTCCTGGCCGACGTTGATGAGCCAGGACTTCACGGCGTCGTACTCGGCGTAGGTCACCTGATGGCGCCGGACCACGTCGTGCACGGCGGTGATGACCTCGGTGGCGAGCTGGGAGACGCGCTCGGGCGGGGTGTCCGCGCCGGCGCCCTGCTTCTTGAGGAAGGCGGCGGTGGCGCCGGCTCCGGAATCGGCGGCCTTGGCGTCGGATTCGGTGGTGGTCATGGTCTTCTCCTCGGGGTGGGCTGATGTTCTGGCTGAGGCTTCAGGGGGACGGGGCTATCCGTCGAGGCGGTAGTGCGCGAGCTTGTCGGGGTCGACGGTGACGCCGAGCCCGGGACCGGAGGGAACGGCCAGTTCGCCGTCGACGATGCGGAGCGGCTCGGTCAGCAGGTCGTCGGCCATGTCCAGGAAGTTGGAGAGCTCGCCGGCGCGGGCGCTGGTGGCGGCGTGGGCGGCGCCGAAGGCGACGGTGCAGGCGGTGCCGAGCTGGCCGTCGATCTGATTGCCCATCACGACCTCCACGCCGAGGCCGGTGGCGAGGTTCAGGATCTCCTGCGAGCCGGTGAATCCCGTGCGGGCGGTCTTGATGGAGACGGCGGTGGCGCCGCCGCCGAGCAGCTCGCGGGTGACCTCCGCCGGGGTGGTGACGGATTCGTCGCCGACGAACGGGATGCGGCAGTTCGCCACCAGCCGCCGCCGGCCGAGCACGTCGTCCGCGGGGCACAGCTCCTCGGCCAGGGTGAGGCCGGCGTCGGCGAGCATGTCCAGGGCGCGCAGCGATTCCGAGGCCGTCCAGCCGCGGTTGCCGTCGATGTACAGCTCGGCCTTGTCGCCGAGGGTGTTCCGCAGCGCGCGCACCACGTCGACGTCGAGGTCGACGGGGCGGCGCCCCACCTTCACCTTGAACGTGGTGATGCCGTAGCGGTCCCGGACGGCGGAGGCCTCCTGGGCCATGGCGGCGGGCGCGTCGAAGCCGAGCATGTGGCACACCCGCATGCGGTCGGTGTGGCCGCCGAGGGCGCGGCTGACCGAGGTGCCCCAGGCCTGCGCGAGGACGTCCCACACCGCCATGTCGACGGCGGCCTTCGCCGCGGGATTGCCGACGGTGCGGTGCATCCGGGCGTGCAGGACGGCGCGCCGGTCGGCGTCGAGCCCGACGAGCTGCGGGGCGAAGATCCCGTCGATCACGGCGACGATCCCGGCCTGCGTCTCGCCGTAGGTGAAGGGCCGCGGCGGCGCGTCGGCGTGGCCGACCAGGCCGCCCGCCGTGTGCACCCGCACCAGCACGTGGTCGGCGTGGGTCACCTCGCCGGAGGCGAACTTCAGCGCCTTGACGTAGGGGATCCGGTACGGGATCGCCTCGATGGCGGTGATGCGCAGGTCGGTCATGCGGCCGTCTCCCGTTCGTCGGTGAGGTCGGTCCCGCCCAGCGCCTCGAGGACGCGGGCGAGGAGGGGTGAGTCGTCGGCGGCGCGCCACGCGAGGGCGAGCTCGACGCTCTCGGTGTCGGGCAGGTCGACGAAGTGCACGCCGGGGAGCTGGATGGAACTGGCGGTGCGGGGGACCAGGGCGATGCCGAGGCCCGCCGCCACGAGCGCGAGCAGCGTGGAGGTCTGCGGCACCTGGTGGGCGCGGCGCGGCGTGAAGCCCGCCGCGGCGCAGGTCCGGACCACGGCGCCGTCGACGACGGAGCCGGTGTCGGCCGGGTAGGTCACGAAGGTCTCGTCCTGGAGGTCGGCGACGGTGACGTCGGGGTCCCCGTCGAACCGGTGCCCCTGCGGCAGGGCGAGGATCAGCGGCTCCGCGAAGAGCACGCGGTGCGCGATGCCCTCGACGGCGACGGGGGTGCGCAGCAGCGCCAGGTCCAGGCGGCCGTCGATGAGGGCGGCGGCCTGCACCGGCGTCAGCATCTCGGTGTCGATGGTGAGCTCGACGTCCGGGAGGACCGACTTCACCCGGCGGACCACGCGGGGGAGCACGCCGTACGAGGCGGAGCCCGTGACGCCGACGCGGAGAACGCCGCTCGCGCCCTGCCCGATCAGCCGGGCGCGGCCGACGGCACCGTCGAGCTCGGCGAGGATCCGGCGGACCTCCCCGGCGAAGACCCGGCCGGCCTCCGTGAGCTCCACCTGGCGGGTGGTGCGCTCGAAGAGCGGGGTGCCGAGGGAGGTCTCGAGCTGCCGGATGGTGCGCGACAGCGCGGGGCCCGCGATGTGCAGCCCGTCCGCGGCGCGGCCGAAGTGCTCGGTCTGCGCGACGGCCAGGAACTGGCGCAGGTGTCGCAGCTCCATGGCGTCCTCCTCGGTGGTCGATGTGATGCGCATCTCACGGTAGGAGCATCGATTGGGAAAGACCAGGACTTATTCCGATGTGATTAGTGCCTGGATGGCAGTAAAAGCACCCTGGTGGGTTGCTAGCGATATGCCCGGCGCGCGGGCTGCACGTCGCGCGGCACGGTGATGGGGATCACAGCCACCCAGCCGACCGGAGGTCTCCCATGACCGTGACCGAACCTTCACCCACCCCGTCTCCCGACGTGCTCGACCGGGCGATCGACGAGCGTCCCGCGGACGGCGTCTACCGGGTGAACCGCAACATCTTCACCGACGAGGAGACCTTCGAGCTGGAGATGAAGTACATCTTCGAGGGCAACTGGGTCTACCTCGCGCACGAGAGCCAGGTCCCCGAGGTCGGCGACTACTACACGACCTACATCGGCCGGCAGCCCGTGGTGATCACCCGCGGCGCCGACGGCGAGCTGAACCTGCTCATCAACGCCTGCGCGCACCGTGGCGCGATGCTGTGCCGCAAGAAGACCGACAACCGCAAGACCCTGACCTGTCCGTTCCACGGCTGGACCTTCCGCAACGACGGCCGGCTGCTCAAGGTCAAGGATCCCGACGGCGCCGGGTACCCGGCCCAGTTCGACAAGGAGGGCAGCCACGACCTGACGAAGGTCGCGAAGTTCGGGAACTACCGCGGCTTCCTGTTCGGCTCGCTGAACCCGGACGTGCTCCCGTTGGAGGAGCACCTCGGCGACACCACGGCCATCATCGACATGCTGGTGGACCAGTCGCCCGAGGGGCTCGAGGTGCTCCGCGGCGCGTCCACGTACACCTACGACGGCAACTGGAAGGTGCAGGCGGAGAACGGCGCCGACGGCTATCACGTGACCGCCACGCACTGGAACTACGCGGCCACCACCAGCCGCCGCAACACGGGCGACTCGGGCAACACCACCAAGACGCTGGACGCGGGCCAGTGGGGCAAGTCCGGCGGAGGTTACTGGTCGTACCCGAACGGCCACCTGTGCCTGTGGACCTGGGCGGGGAACCCGCAGGACCGGCCGCTGTGGGACCGGCTCGACGAGCTGAAGGAGCAGTTCGGTGAGGCCAAGGGCGACTTCATGGTCCGCGGCTCGCGCAACCTGTGCCTGTATCCGAACGTCTACCTGATGGACCAGTTCTCCACGCAGATCCGGCACTTCCGGCCGATCAGCGTGGACAAGACGGAGGTCACCATCTACTGCATCGCCCCGAAGGGGGAGTCGAAGGAGAACCGCTCCTGGCGGATCCGCCAGTACGAGGACTTCTTCAACGCCTCGGGCATGGCGACGCCGGACGACCTCGAGGAGTTCCGCAGCTGCCAGAAGACCTTCCTCGCGACCGCCGCGCAGTGGAACGACATGAGCCGCGGCGCCGAGCACTGGCTGACCGGCCCGGACGAGGTCGCGACGACGCTCGGCATGACCGGCGTCGTCTCCTCCGGCGTCAAGAACGAGGACGAGGGCCTGTATCCGGTGCAACACAAGTACTGGCAGGAGGCCCTCCAGGCCGGCCTGCAGGCCGACGCCGCGAAGGGGGTCGTCCGATGAGCGCCCCTACGACCGCCGCGACCGGCTCGCGCGCCATCGACCAGCACGTCATCGAGCAGTTCCTCTACCGCGAGGCGCGCCACCTCGACGACCGCGAGTTCGAGAAGTGGCTGGACTGCTACGCGGACGACTGCGAGTTCTGGATGCCCGCCTGGGCGGACGACGACAGGCTCACCGAGGACCCGCAGACCGAGATCTCGCTGGTCTACTACCCGGACAAGGGCGGCCTCACGGACCGCGTCTTCCGGATCCGCACCGAGCGCTCGTCGGCGACCTCGCTGCCGGAGCCGCGGACCAGCCACAACATCACCAACGTCGAGGTGATCGAGCGCCGCGGCGACCTGGTGGACGTCCGATTCAATTGGCACACCATGTACTTCCGGTACGACACGATCGACCCGTACTACGGCACCACCATGGCGACGCTCGACTTCTCGGGGGAGCAGCCCCTGTTCCGCCGGAAGACCGTGGTGCTCAAGAACGACTACATCCACCACGTCGTCGACATCTACCACGTCTGAACGGGCGGAAGGGATCTCATCATGGCGCATCAGGTGGCGCTCGCCTTCGAGGACGGGGTGACCCGGTTCATCTCCGTCGACCCCGGGCAGACGGTGGCGGACGCCTCGTACCGGCAGCGGATCAACATCCCGCTCGACTGCCGCGACGGGGCGTGCGGAACGTGCAAGGCGCTCTGCGAATCCGGGACCTACGACGGCGGCACCTACGTCGAGGACGCGCTCACCGCGGACGAGGCGGAGCAGGGCTACTGCCTGCCCTGCTCGATGTCGCCGACGTCCGACCTGGTGCTCCAGATCAGCAGCACCTCGGCGGTGGCGAAGACGCAGGTCGGCGAGTTCGCCGCGACCGTGACGGGCCTGGAACGGCTCACCCCGAGCACCGTCGGGCTGCGGTTGCGCGCCGACGAGCGCGAGCGCCTCGCCTTCCTCCCCGGGCAGTACGTGAACATCGCGGTGCCCGGATCCGGGGTCGACGGTGCGCCCGACGCCGAGCGGTCCTACTCCTTCGCCTCGCACCCCGACGACGAGGAGCTGGAGTTCCTGGTCAAGCTCATCCCGAGCGGCGGCGCGATGTCGGACTGGCTCACGGGGCGGGCGAAGATCGGCGACCGGGTGAGCTTCCGGGGGCCGCTCGGCTCGTTCTTCCTCCGCGAGGCCGACCGGCCCGCGTTGCTCGTCGCCGGCGGGACCGGGCTCGCGCCCATGCTGTCCATGCTGCGGTCCATGCGTACCCGCGACCCCGGGCGCTCCGTGCAGCTGCTCTACGGCGTCTCGCAGGACCAGGACGTCACGCAGCTCGACGTGCTCGACGGTCTCCGGGAGGAGCTGGGGGCGTTCGACTTCGAGCACTGCGTCTCCGCCGCCGACAGCACCGCCGCCCACCGCGGGCACGTGACCGACATCCTCCGCACCGCGCACCTGCACGGCGGCGACGTGGCGGTCTATCTCTGCGGGCCGCCGCCCATGATCGACGGCTTCCGCGTGGAGCTGGACCGGCTCGGTATCACCCCCACGGGCTTCTACTACGAGAAGTTCCTCCCCGCCGTCGCCGCTGCACCCGCGCCCGCCGTTCCGGTGGCCGCACCCGCGACCGAGGCCCAGGAGTCCGTCGCGCCGAGCCCTGCGCCCGCGGAATCCACGTCCGTCGAACCCCGGACCCCGCTGCCGGCGGCTGCAGCACTGGAACCCGACGCCGCGGAGGCCCTGTCGTTCGACGGGCTGCTCGTCGGCGCGGGCGGTGCGCTCGTGGAGAATCCGGACGCGCGCGGCGTGGCCGGCCAGCCGCTCCTCGCCACGAGCGACCTGCAGCCGCTCGTCGTGCACGCGGATCCCGCCGCGCGGGCGGACGGCTACGAGATCGGCGAGGAACACCCCGACATCCGCAAGTCCGATGCCGTCTTCGAGGCCCGCAAGGCGCTGGAACTCGGTGCGCTGGAACTCGTGCTGGGGCGGCTCGGCTCGCCGCAGCTCGCGGGCTACCGGCTGCTCGCGGAGGCCACGGTGCCCTACCTCGACGGCGACCGGCTCACCGACGCCGCCGGGTACACCGAGGCCAACGCCGCCTTCCACGACTACCTGTTCACGCTCACCGGGAACGAGCACCTGCTCGCCGCCTACCAGCGGCTCGGCGTCCGCAGCCACATGGACACCACCCTGCGCAGCGCCACCTGGATCCACCCGCGCTGCGCGCAGGACCATCTCGACATCGTCGAGGCGATCGCCGCCGGGGATCGGGAGGCGGCGCGCACCCTGGTCGCCGACCACGCCGAGCGGTCCATGGAGACCACGCGGCGCGCGATGCACGAGCAGGAGCTGGCGCGCACACCCGCCTTCGTCCATCCCGGGCGGTTCGCCGGCCGGGTCGTCGTGGTCACCGGCGCCGCGCAGGGCATCGGCGAGCGCGTGGCCCGCCGCGTGCACGCGGAGGGCGGTCAGGTCGTGCTCGTCGACCGGTCCGACCTGGTCCGCGAGCTCGCCGACGAGCTCACCTCCCACGGGGCGCAGGCGGTGGCCGCCGTGGCCGACCTCGAATCGCTCACCGGCGCACAGGACGTCGCAGCGCAGGCGCTGGAGCGCTTCGGCCGGATCGACGTGCTCGTCAACAACGTGGGCGGCGCGATGTGGTTCAAGCCCTTCACCGAGTTCACGGAGGCGCAGATCGGCGCCGAGGTCACCCGGTCCCTGCTCACCACGCTGTTCTCCTGCCGGGCCGTGCTGCCGTCGATGCAGCGACGGGGTCACGGGGTCATCGTCAACGTCTCGTCGGTCGCCACCCGCGGCGTCCACCGCGTGCCCTACTCGGCGGCGAAGGGCGGCGTGAACGCGCTCACCGCGTCGCTCGCGATGGAGTACGCCGACAGCGGGATCCGCGTCGTCGCGGCGGCCCCCGGCGGCACCGAGGCGCCCGCCCGCCGCATCCCCCGGGGCGGGGACGTCCCCGAGACCGAGGTCGAGCGGGCGTGGTTCCAGGCGCACATCGACCAGACGCTGGAGTCGAGCCTGATGCACCGGTACGGGACCCTCGACGAGCAGGCGGCCGTGATCTGCTTCCTGGCGAGCGACGAGGCCGGCTACCTCACCGGCTCGGTCCTGCCGGTCGGCGGCGGGGATCTCGGCTGAACCGGCGTCCCGCCGCCGCCCCGCCCGCCTATCGTGGGGCGATGGACCCCTGGTCGGTGCGGCGCATCCGCGGAGCCCGGGCGGCCGTGGTCGGCGACCCGACGGGCCGCGGTGCGCGGGCGCTGGCTACGTACTCCCGCCCCGACGCTCCCGTCGTCCAGGCCCTCGGCGCCCTCGCGCCGGACGACGGTGCGCGCCTGCGCGAGGCCCTCGCCGCCGGCGCAGGTGTGATCGTCGCCGACGCGCAGCGGCTCGATGACCGTGAGCTCGGTGAGCTCGCGGCCGCGGCGCAACGGGGCACCCCGGTCGTACTGGCGCGGGCGACGGCCGAGCCGCCGGTATCCGGCCTGTGGAACGACGACGCGCGCGCCCTCGGCGCCGACGTCCACCTCGCGCTGGACGCCTTCTCCGCCGACGAGATCGCCGCCCTGGCTCGCGGCCTCGGGCTCGAGCTGTCGGGCGCGGCAGCGGTGCGGCTGCACCGTCGGACCGGGGGCGCGATCGAGGCGACGCTCGCCGCGCTCGACGAGGCCGCGCGCTCCGGCGGGCAGCCCTCGGACGCGGTGCCCGCGGGCGAACGGCACCGGATCACCGCGGCGCTGGCGGAGGTCGGGGAGCCGGCGGCCGGCGTCGCCCTCGCGGCGGCGGTCCTCGGCGGCGCGACCCCGACCGACCTCGCCGCCGTGGCCGGCACCGAGCTGACCGCGGAACTGCTCGACGCGCTCGCGGCCCACGGGCTGGTGATCGCCCGCCGGGACCGGGACGGCCCATGGATCGCGCCGCCCGCGCCGATCGTCGCCCGCGCGGTGGAGGAGGCCTCCGCGTGGACGGACAGGGCGCGGCTGCACGCCGCAGCCGCCGAGGTGGTCGATCCGCACCGCGCCCTGCGCCACCGCGCGGCCGCGGTCCTGCGGAGCGACGCGGCGCTGGCGAGGGCGCTCGCCGACGACGGCGGTGCGCTGGCCGCCCGCGGCGAATGGTCCTCGGCTGCTGCTGCGTTCGCCGCGGCCACCGGCGTCGCCGCCGACGCCGAGGCCGCGCGCGAGCTGCGGATCGCGGCCGTCGACGCCTACGTCAGCGCCGGCGACCTCGGCGCCGCCCGCGAGCTGGTGCCCGCCATCGAGGCACTTCCGGCCAGTCCCGAGCGGGACTCGGTGCTGGGCTACGTCGCGATCCAATCGGGGCGGCCCGCCGAGGCGCTGGACCGGCTGGAGCGCGCCTGGAACGCGGTGAACCCCCGCCTGAACCCGCTCCCCGCCGCGCGGATCGCGCACCGTCGGGGCCTGGACGCCCTCGTGCGCTGGGACGGCCCGGCGCTCATAACCTGGGCCGACCGTGCCATCGCCCTCGGCGGCGACGCTCCGCCCGCCATCGAGTCCCGGGCCTTCCGCGGGCTCGGCGCCGCTGCGGCCGGCGACGTGGTCGGTGCGGCCCGCGCGGTGGAGGTGGGGCTCGCCGAGACCGGCCTTCCCGTCGCGGTGTCCCAGCGGCTCATGCTGGGCGTGGGCTGGATCCAATACGGGCTCGGCGACCTGGACCGGGCGCGGACCGCGCTCACCGCCGCCCGGGAGGCCGTGGGCGGCGCGCACCGGGTCTCGCTGTGGGCCCTGGGCTGGCTGGCGCGGGTGCAGTTCGAGATCGGCGACTGGGACGCCGCGCTGGAGAGCGCGCGCGAGGCGGTGGAGCTCGGCGACAGTACGGGGATCGTGCTGTGCTCGCCGCTCGCGCACTGGACCGCGGCCGAGATCCTCGCGCTGCGCGGTGACGCCGACGGCGCGGACCGGCACGCGGCGGCCGCGCGGGTCGCCCCGACCGGCTATCTGACGCAGCGGATCCCGGCGGCGCTGGCGCAGGCCGCGGCGGCCAGGGGCGGCTCCCGCGCCGTGCTGGCGGCCGTCCAGCCCCTCCTCGCGGACCCGGCCGCCCGGACGGTGAGTTCCGATTTCTGGCCCTGGCACCACGTCGCCGCCCGCGCGCTCGCGGACGCGGGGCGCGGCGACGAGGCCGTCGCGCTGCTCGACGGCGCGCCCGCGCCGCAGAGCACGCCCGCGCGGATCCGGCTGGGGGCGGCCCGCGCGGCGGCGGATCCCGATGCCGACGCGGCGGCGGACGCGCTGCGGGATTGTCTGGCGGAGGCGGAGTCCTTTCCCGTCGCGGCGGGCGGCCTGCACCTCGACCTGGGGATGCTGCTGCGGCGCACCGGGCATCGGAGGGACGCGGCCCACCATCTCGGCGAGGCCGCGGCGGCCTTCGAGTCGCTCGGGGCGCATGCCCGGTTGCGGACGACCGACCGCGAGCTGGGCCGGACGAGCGGCCCGTCAGCCGCGGACGTCGCGACGCTGACTCCGCACGAGCTGAACGTCGCGCGCCTGGTGGTGGCGGGGGATACCAACCGGCGCGTCGCGGAGCAGCTGTACCTCTCGCCGAAGACGGTGCAGTTCCACCTGACCCGGATCTTCGCCAAGCTGGGCGTTCGGACCAGGGGGGAGCTCACCGCCCGGTACGGCGGCGAGCTCACGGACCGCGGCCCGGCGGGCCTCGGCAGCTAGCGGCGCACCCAGCTGATGATTGCCTCTGCGAATCATCACGGGGGCTAGTGCTACGCTATTGCAAAGAGGAGTGAGGTTCAGTTGCGGGAAGGCGGTGAAGATGACATTCACGAAAGTCAGGGTCGCCCTGGTCGCTGCGCTGTGCGCGGCGGTGGTGCTGTGCGGCGTGGGGTTGTGGATGGTCGAATCCCGCCTGGTGTCACACCATCCGGAGTGTGTGGGCACTGGCTCGCCGCGCGTGTCCGTGACCGAGCCCGTGGGCGAGCAGCCCGTCCTGCATCGTGCGCTCGACCGGGTGTTGGGCGGGCTGGGGTGCTCCATGGGGCCCGCCGGCGACCTCTCCGTGAAGAGTGTTCACTGACGGCGGACGAGAGCGGCGGCCGGTGCCTGCACCGGCCGCCGTTCTCGTCGCGTCCGGGTCAGTTCTTGTGCAGCGCGGCGTTGAGCTCGACGCCGTCGCTCTGCCACGGCACGACCTCGACCGCGCCGGTCACCGAGTTGCGGCGGAACAGCAGGTTGCTCTGCCCGGCCAGCTCGCGCGCCTTGACCTGGGTCCCGTCGGGGCCGGTCACCTTGGTGCCGGCGGTGAGGTAGAGGCCGGCCTCGAGGACGCAGTCGTCGCCGAGGGGGATGCCGAGACCCGAGTTGGCGCCCAGCAGGCACCGCTCGCCGAGGCTGATGATCTCCTTGCCGCCGCCCGACAGCGTGCCCATCGTCGAGGCGCCGCCGCCCACGTCGGAGTGATCGCCGATGACGACGCCCGCCGAGATGCGGCCCTCGACCATCGCGGTGCCGAGCGTGCCGGCGTTGAAGTTCACGAAGCCCTCGTGCATGACGGTCGTGCCCTCGGCCAGGTGCGCGCCGAGGCGGACGCGGTCGGCGTCGCCGATGCGCACGCCGCTGGGCAGCACGTAGTCGACCATGCGCGGGAACTTGTCGACCGAGTACACCGTGACGTGGCCGCGCGGGAACAGCGCCGCGCGCACCGACTCGAAGTCCACGGGGGAGCAGGGGCCGAAGTTGGTCCACACGACGTTCGTGAGCAGGCCGAACTGGCCGTCGAGGCTGAGGCCGTGCGGCTGCACGAGGCGGTGGCTCAGCAGGTGCAGGCGCAGGTAGACGTCGTGCGCGTCGGCCGGGGCGGCGTCCAGGTCGGCGATCGTGGTCTGCACGACCACGACGCGTACCTTGCGGGCCGCGTCCGCGCCGGCGGAGGCCGTGAGGACCTCCGGCGCACCGTCGGGATCCTGCACGGTGCCGGCGGTGCCGCCGCCGTCGGTCAGCTCCGGCGCGGGGTACCAGGTGTCGAGCACCGTCCCGTCGTCCGTGAGGGTGGCCAGTCCGTACGCCTTAGCTCCACGATTCGTCACGCGATCAGGGTACCGGCAGTCGGTACAAGGGTGGGCACCGCGCGATGTACTATGGCGCATTCAGAATGCACAACAGTGGGGGTGTGCAGTGGTGAGACCGGCGTCAGGATGGCGACGACACCCGCTCTGTGTGGCGGGCGCACTTCTCGGAGCGGCATTCCTCGTTCTCGCGGTAATCGCGGGAGTTGAGAGCGTTCGCGGTCACCACATCCCTGATCCGCGCGGTAACAACTGCAAGGACTGTGTTTTCGTCAACGGCCGGCTTTCTCCGGGCGAGGTGGGTGCGTCCCGTCCCGCCCTCGATTTCGGTTCGTCGACGCGGTGGCGGATCGATGAAGTGGAGTTCGCGGGATCCAGCGAGACGGGGCCCGGTGGCGAGAAGGTTCGGGTGGGAGCGTGTCCTCTGGGGCCGCTGACGTTCCCGGTTCCCGGAGGCGAGATGACGATCACGAAGATGTGCGACTACGACGTTCCGGCAGGCAAGGAGGTCGTGTACTTCTGGCAGTGGGGGAAGATGCGCTGGCGCGGCGTGCACCTGACGCAGGGCCAACGTCGTGGACCGGTTGTGGAACGGTCGATCACGGGCACATACTACTACCGGTTGGGCGCCAATCATGAGGTCCTTCCCGCACCGCGCTGAGTCTCACCGGTGCTCACCCTGCGCAGCCGCGGGATTCGGATACCGTGCATTCAGTGACCACGACACTCGACACGGCCAAGCTCGCCAACCGGATCGACGACGCGGTCGACGACGGGGACCTGAGCACCGTCGCATCGCTCATCGCGCCCCTGACCTCGCACGAGGTCGCCGACGTCCTCGAACGCCTCAGCCGGAAGGACCGCGCCGTGGTCTTCCGCCTGCTGGCGAAGGACGAGGCGCTCACCGTCTTCGAATCCCTCGACGCTCCCCTGCAGGGCGAGCTCATCCACGATCTCCAGGACGACCAGGTCACCGGCCTCTTCGCCGAGCTGGACCCCGACGACCGGGTCACCCTGCTCGACGAGCTGCCCGCGACCGTCGCCGGACGCCTGCTCCAGGGCCTCCCGGAGGGCGAGCGCGCCGCGACGGCGGCCCTGCTCGGCTACCCCCAGGGATCCGTCGGCCGCGAGATGACCCCCGAGTTCGTCTCCGTCCACCCCGGCGACACCGCCGAGCAGGCCCTGGAAGCGGTGCGGGCCCGGATCGACGACGTCGAGACCATCTACGGCATCCCGGTCGTCGGGCCCGGGCGCGTGCTCGTCGGCATCGTCGGGCTGCGCGGCCTGCTGCGCAGCGCCCCGGAGACCCCGGTGCGCGAGATCATGAACATCGCGGGCACGGCCCGGGCGCGGGAATCGGCCGAGGAGGCCGCCCGCCGCTGCGCCGAGCAGCGCCTGCTGGTGATGCCCATCGTCGACGACGAGCACCGCCTCGTGGGCATCCTCACCGTCGACGACGCGCTCCGCATCCTCGAGGAGGCGGAGAGCGAGGACGCGGCGCGCCAGGGCGGCGTGGAACCCCTGAACCGGCCCTACCTGTCGACGCCCGTGCGGACGCTGGTGCGCTCGCGCGTGGTGTGGCTCCTGGTCCTGGCGATCGGCGCGACGCTGACCGTCAAGGTGCTCTCGGTCTTCGAGGACAGCCTGCAGGAGATGGTGGTGCTCTCGCTCTTCGTGCCGCTGATCATCGGCACCGGCGGCAACACGGGCAACCAGGCCGCCACCACCGTGACCCGCGCGCTCGCCCTCGGCGACATCACCACCGCGGACGTCTTCCGGGTGCTGGGCCGCGAGGTCCGCGTCGGCGCGACCCTGGGCCTGGTCCTGGGCACCCTCGGCGCGGTCATCGCCGGCGCCCTCTTCGGGGTCGACGTGGGACTGGTCATCGGCGCCACGCTGTTCGGCGTCTGCACCATGTCGGCCACCGTCGGCGGGCTCATGCCGATCGTCGCGAAATCCATCGGCGTCGACCCGGCCGTCTTCTCCAACCCGTTCATCAGCACGTTCGTCGACGCGACCGGCCTCATCCTGTACTTCCTCATCGCCAAGGCGATCCTCCCGATCTGAGCACCACCCTGGAGGGGTGACTCTGCCGTCGCGGCCTTGGTGGTGGTCGCGTCCCCGTAGCGCTACTACGCTGGGGCCGTGCCCCTCGACATCGCCTCGGACCCGATCGACCTCACCGCCGCGCTGGTGGACATCCCCAGCGTCAGCCACGACGAGGAACGGATCGCGAACGAGGTGGAGGTCGCGCTCCGCGCGCTGGAGGGCTTCGAGGTGCTCCGCGTGGGCAACAACGTGCTCGCGCGGACGAATCGCGGCCTGCCGCAGCGGGTGATGCTCGCCGGCCACCTCGACACCGTGCCGATCGCCGACAACGTGCCCAGCCGCCGCGAGGGCGGCATTCTGCACGGCTGCGGCACCGTCGACATGAAGAGCGGCGACGCCGTCTTCCTGCACCTCGCCGCCACGATGGCCGAACCGGCGTACGACCTGACGCTGATCTTCTACGAGTGCGAGGAGATCGCCTCGCAGTTCAACGGTCTCGGCCGCATCGAGCGCGAGCTCCCCGAGTGGCTGGCCGCCGACGTCGCGATCCTCGGCGAGCCCTCGGGCGGGCTCATCGAGGCCGGCTGCCAGGGCACGATCCGGGTGCGCATCACCGCGGGCGGCGTCCGCGCGCACAGCGCCCGGTCCTGGTTGGGCGACAACGCGATCCATAAGCTCGGCCCCGTGCTCACGGCCCTCCAGGCGTACACCGCGCGCACCGTCGACATCGACGGCTGCGAGTACCGCGAGGGCCTGTCCGCCGTGAAGATCGAGGGCGGCGTCGCCGGGAACGTCGTGCCCGACGAGGCCTTCGTCGACGTCAACTTCCGCTTCGCGCCGGACCGCACCGTCGACGAGGCCGTGGCGCACGTCCGCGAGGTCCTCGCCGGACCGCTCGCCGACGGTGCCCTCGCCTTCGAGGTGACCGACGCCGCGCCCGGCGCGCTGCCGGGCCTCGGCGCCCCCGCCGCGGCGAAGCTCGTGGCGGCCGCCGGCGGGCGGTTCCGCGCCAAGTACGGCTGGACCGACGTCTCGCGCTTCGCCGCGCTGGGCATCCCGGCGGTGAACTTCGGCCCGGGCGACCCCAACTACGCGCACAAGCGCGACGAGCACGTCGAGACCGCGCAGATCACCGAGGTGGCCGCCGTGCTGCGCGCCTTCCTCGCTGGGTAGGTTGTGCGTCATGGCCTCCGATAAGAAGCCCTCCCACGACCACTACCTGCGCTACCGCGGACCCGTCCGCGTGCAGGGCGCGGCGGCGACGGAATCGTCGACCACCGACCAGCGGCTCCTCGCTAACGCGGACGACGCCGACTGGCTGCACCGCGACCCCTGGCGGGTGATGCGGATCCAGGCCGAGTTCGTCGAGGGCTTCGGGGCCCTCGCGGAACTGCCGCAGGCCGTCACCGTCTTCGGTTCCGCTCGGATCAAGCCGGATTCGCCCGAGTACGCCACCGGCCGAGAGCTGGGTGCGGAGCTGGTGCGCGCGGGCTACGCGGTGATCACCGGCGGCGGGCCGGGCGCGATGGAGGCCGCGAACCGCGGCGCCAAGGACGCCGACGGCCTCTCCGTGGGGCTGGGCATCGAGCTGCCCTTCGAACAGGGGCTCAACGACTGGGTCGACCTCGGCATCAACTTCCGGTACTTCTTCGTCCGCAAGACGATGTTCGTCAAGTACGCGCAGGCCTTCGTCTGCCTGCCCGGCGGTTTCGGCACCCTCGACGAGCTCTTCGAGGCCCTCACCCTGGTGCAGACGCACAAGGTGACCCGGTTCCCGATCGTGCTGCTGGGCTCCGCCTACTGGGGCGGCCTGGTGGACTGGATCCGGGGCACGCTCACCGAACAGGGCATGGTCTCGCCCGGCGACGCCGACCTGATCACCGTGACCGACTCCGTCGCGGAGGCCATCGACATCATCGTGCGCGCCGACGCCGCCCGCGAGCGCGAGGCCGAGGCCAGCGAGGTGGACCCCTCGTGACCGCCATCGCCGTCTTCTGCGCCTCGCGCCCCGTGCCGCAGGAGTACATCGACCTCGCGACCGAGGTGGGCCGGGGCATCGCCGCCGGCGGGGACTCGCTCGTCTGGGGCGGCGGGCACGTGTCCATGATGGGCGCGGTCGCGCAGGCCGCCCGCGACGGCGGCGCTCATACCCTGGGCGTGATCCCGACGGCGCTCGTCGATCGCGAGGTCGCCGACCACGGCGCCGACGAGTTACTGGTGGTCGCCACCATGCGCGAGCGCAAGCAGCTCATGGACGACAACGCCGGCGCCTTCCTGGTGCTGCCGGGTGGCGTGGGCACCCTCGAGGAGTTCTTCGAGGCGTGGACCGCCGGCTACCTCTCCATGCACGACAAGCCCGTGGTCGTCCTCGACCACGACGGCTTCTACGCGCCGCTGCTCGACTGGATCGACGGGCTCAAGGCCAAGGGCTTCGTGGGTGACGCCGCTCTCGGCAGGCTGCTGCGCGCGACAGACGTCACGGCCGCCCTCGAGGCGTGCCGTGGTACGGCGGTCCCACGGTAGGCTCGCCGCGTGAGCTCTACGCATAAGAACAGCACCGTCGGCATCGCGGATCTGGCGCGCGGCGTCGGCAAGCTGGTGCCCGACCTGCCCCTCCTGATCAAGGAGGGCCCGTCGATCCTGCTGCGCACGCCGAACAGCAAGGAGACCATCGGCACGGTGTTCGCCAAGCGCGCGGCGCAGCACCCGTCGCGCGACTTCCTGCGGTTCCAGGGCGAGGGCATCAGCTACGGCGAGGCGAACGCCACCGTGAACACCTATGCGCGCGTTCTGCTCCAGCGCGGCGTGAAGGTGGGCGACGTGGTCGGCGTCGTCATGCACAACCACCCGCAGATGGTGCTGGTGATGCTCGCCATCGTCAAGGTCGGTGCCACCGCGGGCCTGGTCAACTACAACCAGCGTGGCGCCGTGCTCGCGCACAGCCTCGGCATCCTCGACACCGGCACGATCATCGTGGGCGCGGAGGACCTCGAGGCCTTCGACTCGCTCGACGCCGCGGACCGGCCGGCCGACGGGGTGATCCTCACCGTCGATCGGCTCGCCGAGCAGGCCCGGCAGGCGCGGTCGGAGGACCCCCGGGCCACCGAGAACCCGGCCGTCACCGCCACGCTGCCCGCGAGCACCCGCGCGTTCTACGTGTTCACCTCGGGCACCACGGGCATGCCGAAGGCGTCGATCATGACGCACTACCGCTGGCTCAAGGGCATGGCGGGATTCGGCGCGACCGCCGTCCGCATGCGCCGCGACGACGTCATGTACTGCCCGCTTCCGCTGTACCACAACAACGCCGCGCTCGTGGCCCTCGGCTCGGTGCTGGTCTCCGGCGCCACGCTCGCCATCGGCCGCAAGTTCTCGGCGACGCGGTTCTGGGACGAGGCCAACGAGAACTCGGCCACGATGTTCATCTACATCGGCGAGATCTGCCGCTACCTGCTCAACCAGCCGCCCAAGCCGAGCGATCGGTCGAACACGATCCGGGTGGCCGCGGGCAACGGCATGCGGCCCGAGATCTGGCGGGAGTTCCAAGAGCGCTTCGGGATCGAGCGGATCATGGAGTTCTACGCCGCGAGCGAGACGAACATCGCCTTCGTCAACGTCTTCAACATCGAGGCCACCGTCGGCCTGTGCCCCCTGCCGCACGCGGTCGTCGAGTACGACATCGACACCGCCGGACCGCTGCGCAACGCCAAGGGCCGGCTGCAACGGGTCAAGAAGGGCCAGAACGGTCTCCTGCTCACCAAGATCACCAAGTCCGCCCCCTTCGACGGTTACACCGACGGGAAGGCGGGCGACGCCAAGCTGATCCGCGACGGCTTCAAGGACGGCGACGTCTGGTTCAACACCGGCGACGTGGTCACCAACCAGGGCTTCGACCACATCGCCTTCGTCGATCGTCTCGGCGACACCTTCCGGTGGAAGGGCGAGAACGTCGCGACCACCGAGGTCGAGGGCGCGCTCGACGAGGCCGATCAGGTGGAGGGCGCGATCGTCTACGGCGTCGCGATCCCCGGCGCCGACGGCAAGGCCGGCATGGCCGCCGTCAAGCTCGCCGAGGGCCGGGAGTTCGACGGTGCCGCGCTCGCAGCGCAGCTGCGGAACGAGCTGCCCGCCTACGCGATCCCGCTCTACGCGCGCGTCGTGCCGAGCCTGGAGGTCACCTCCACCTTCAAGAGTCTCAAGGGCGAGCTCCGCAAGCAGGGCTTCGCCGAGACCGGCGACGACCCGCTGTACGTCTTCGTCGGCGGCGCGGACGGCTACGTGCCCGCCTACGACGGGTACGCGGACGACGTCGCGGCCGCCAAGGTCCCGGATCTGCGCTCCTAGGATGACCGCACCGTCGGTGGGCCCGATCCCCGTGCGCCCCACCTTCTGCGGCCGCCCGGTGCCCGTGGACCGGGCGCTGGTGATGGCGATCATCAACCGCACGCCGGACTCCTTCTACGACCGCGGCAGCTACTTCGCCGTGGACGCCGCGCTCGAGCGGGTGGACGCGGCGGTCGCCGAGGGCGCCGATGTGGTGGACGTGGGCGGCGTCAAGGCCGGCCCCGGCCAGGAGGTCGACGCGACCGAGGAGATCGCGCGGACGGTGCCCTTCATCGCGCAGGTGCGCGACCGGCACCCCGACCTGCTGATCAGCGTGGACACCTGGCGGGCGTCGGTCGCCGAGGCCGCCGTCGACGCAGGCGCCGACCTCATCAACGACACCTGGGCCGGCGCCGACCCCGACCTGCCCCGGATCGCCGCCGCGACCGGCGCGGGCCTCGTCTGCTCGCACACCGGCGGCGCGGTGCCCCGCACCCGCCCGTACCGCGTGCGCTATCCCGACGTCGTCGCCGACGTGCGTGATTCCCTGGCCGCCGCCGCGGAGGCCGCGTTCGCGGCGGGCGTGCGGGAGGACGGCATCGTCATCGATCCCACCCACGACTTCGGCAAGAACACCCACCACGGGCTCGCACTGCTGCGGCACCTCGACGAGCTCGTCGGCACGGGCTGGCCGGTGCTGATGGCGCTGTCCAACAAGGACTTCATCGGCGAGACCCTGGATGCCGGGCTCGAAGAACGGGTGGCCGGGACCCTCGCCGCGACCGCGCTCGCCGCGCACGCCGGGGCCCGCATGTTCCGCGTGCACCAAGTGGCGGACACCCGCCGGGTGGTCGAGATGGTGGCCTCGATCGACGGCACCCGCCCGCCGGCCCGCGTCGTGCGGGGGCTCGCGTGAGCACCGCGCACCGGTTCTTCGAGGAGCCCCGCTGGAGCATCGACGAACTCGTCGCCGCGAAGGCGGGACGCACCGTCTCCGTCGTGCTCCCGGCCCTGAACGAGGAGGCCACCGTCGGCGCCGTGGTCGCAACGATCGCACCGCTGGTCGGGACGTTGGTCGACGAGCTGATCGTGCTCGACTCGGGTTCGACCGACGCCACGGCGGAGCGGGCCCGCGCCGCCGGCGCCACGGTGATCAGCCGCGAGGAGGCGATCCCCGGGCTGCCGCCGGTGCCGGGCAAGGGCGAGGCCCTCTGGCGCGGGGTGGCGGCGTCGTCGGGCGACCTGATCGCCTTCGTCGACTCCGACCTGATCGAGCCCGACCCGCGGTACGTGCCGCGGCTGTTGGGGCCCATGCTGTTCCACCCCGAGGTGCACCTCGTCAAGGCGTACTACCGACGCCCGCTGCGCGTCTTCAAGCAGGGCGAGGACCCCACGGGCGGCGGCCGCGTGACGGAGCTCGTCGCCCGGCCGCTGCTGGCGGCGCTGCGGCCGCCGCTGCGCGCGATCCTGCAGCCGCTGGGCGGCGAGTACGCGGGGACGCGGGACTTCCTCACCTCTGTGCCCTTCGCGCCCGGCTACGGCGTGGAGATCGGGCTGCTGCTCGACGCGGAGGCCCGCTACGGCATGGCGGGAATCGCCCAGGTGAACCTCTCCGTGCGCAAGCACCGCAACCGCGACCTGCGCGACCTGGGCGTGATGAGCCGTCAGATCCTCGGGACGGCGTTGCGGCGCTGCGGGATCGAGGACTCGGGGGAGGGCATCACGCAGTACCTGGTGGATCCGGGGCCGGAGGACCGCTTCACCGAGGTCACCACGGAGCTGTCGCTGCAGGACCGGCCGCCGGTGGCCTCGCTGCCGTAGAGGTAACTACTTGACGATGTGGAAAGTACTTTCTATGGTTGGGGGACCGATCACGGAGAGGGCTTCGTCATGACCGAGCACTTCGCACACCCGACCCCCGAGGAAGCGCGCCGCGCCCTCGCCCAGGCCGAGGGGGCGTCCGTCGCGACCCCGGCCGATCGCGCCCGGCTCGAGCGCGGTCTCATCGCGATCGGGCTCGCCGTCGCCGCGTTGGTACCCGCGCTGCGGCTCACCGTGGGGAATCCCGACGCGCCGCAGTGGTTCCGCGTCGGAGGGCTGGTCGTCGTCCTCGCGCTCTACCTGGTCGCGATCGCCGTGGCGACGATCTCCATGCGGCGAGCGTCCGCCGCCCCTCGGGGCTTCACCCTGCGCTACAACCTCGGGCTCGGCGCCACGATGCTGCTCTACGCCGTGTACGTCATCGTCCAGTCCGTGCGCGGCGACGACGCGCTGCCGTGGCCGTGGACGATCACCGCGGCGATGCTCACTCTGACGCCCGCTCTCCTGGGCGCGCGGGCCATCTCGACGCTGGCGCTGCGATGACGGCGACCGGCGGCCACGCGCGCCACCGTCTCGACGATGCGATCCATGCCCCCGTGCGGTTCTCCATCGTCGCGGCGCTGTCGAAGGTCGAGAACGCCGAGTTCGCCGCCGTGCGCGACGCGGTGGAGCTCTCGGACTCGGTGCTGTCCAAGCAGGCCGCACAGCTCGAGGCGGTGGGGTACGTCGCGATCAAGAAGGGGTACGTGGGCAAGCGGCCGCGCACCTGGTTGTCGCTGACGGCGGAGGGGCGCAAGGCCTTCGAGGCGCACCTCGCCGCGCTTCGCGCGATCGCCGAGGGGTAGACGCTCAGCCCAGCAGGGCATCGAGCGCCGCGGCGCCGGAGACGAGGGCGCGGCCCCGTCGGACCAGGTTCGCGTGCCAGCCGTCCAGCGTCGCGCGCAGCGGCTCCACGCCGCCCGCGTCGCGCAGGCGGTCCGCGAGCTCCGCGATCCGGGCGAGGCCGTAGCCGCCGCGCCGCAGCTGCTCGGCCATCCGCGCATCGCGGACGTCGGCGGGGGAGTACACGCGGTATCCGGTGGCGCGGTCCCGCTCCGGCCGGACGATGCCGGCCCGCTCCCACGAGCGCAGCGTGGCCGGGACGACGCCCAGGCGGTGGGCGACCTCGCCGACGAACAGGGCGGGGCCGCCGTCGTCGCCGGGGTCGCCCAGGTCCGCGAGCGCCGCGCGCACCCGGCGGAAGGTGTCGCGGTCGCCGGCCAGCTCCTCGTGCGCCTGGTCGAGCAGCGCGAACGCGGCGTCGGGGTCGTCGCGGTGCACGGCGCGCAGGATCGAGCCCGCCCGTGCGTGCCCGCACCCGGGGATCAGTGCGAGGAAGGCGTCGAGCGCGCGGCGGTGCCGCTCGGTGTAGGCACGGTAGCCCGACGGGGTGCGCCCGGCCGGCGGGAGGACGCCCTGCTCCTCGTAGTTCCGCACCGCCTGGGTGGAGAGCCCGTGCGGGCGCGCGAGGTCGACGGGGCGGAGCATGGATTGAAGGTTATCGGGCATGCTCCACGGATTCCTGCGATCAAGTTTCAACAGACGCTTCAACGATATCGTTGAGGGAATGATTCCGGACCAGGTAGACCTCGTTTCCTTCCTCGACGCCCAGCCCACCCCGACCCGCCTGTTGGCCCTCGGCGAGCCCATGCACGGATCGGAGGAGATCCTCCGCGCCCGTAACGCCGTGATCGAGGACCTGGTGCTCCGCGGCGGCTACCGCTCGATCGCCGTCGAGTCCGACCTGCACCGCGCGCCGCTGGTGAACGACTACCTCGCGGGCGCGGAGATCGACCCGCAGCGGGTCCTCGACGAGGGCTTCAGCCACCCGTACGTCCACGCACTGGAGGCGACGGGTGAACTGTTGCGCACCCTCCGCGCGCTCAACCGGACGCTGGAGACGCCGGTGCGGTTCTACGGCTTCGACGGGCCGATGGAGATGGCGGCGGCCCCGAGCCCGCGCGCGTACCTCCGGCGGCTGAGGGAGGCGCTGGCCGAGGTCGTCCCGGGCGTCGTCGCCGAGCGGGAGCTCGAGGCGCTGCTCGGCGACGAGGCGCGGTGGACCGAGGAGCGCGCGATGTACGAGGCGGACCGGGGCGTCGGGCGCACCGTCGACGCCGATCGCTTGCGCCTGCTGGCCGACGACCTGTTCGCGGTCCTCGACGCGCACGCGCCGGAACTGGCCGAGCGGGAGGACGATTGGTGGTGGCTGCGCGCCGACGCCGCGACCGCCGTCGGCCTGCTGCGGTACCACGCGATCATGGCGACCGAGACCCCCGACCGGCTCGGCCGGCTCAGCGCCCAGCGGGACGTGATGATGGGGCGGAACCTGCTGGCGATCGTCGACCGAGAAGCGCCCCGCGGCGGCACCCTTGCCTTCGCGCACAACCTGCACCTGCAGCGCGGGGTGAGCGAGATGCGGATGGCTCCGCACGTCGTGCGCTGGTTCAGCGGCGGCGCGCAGGCCGCGGCGCGCCTCGGCGACGGCTACCGGCACGTGGCGATGGCCATCGGCGCCGCGCCCGCGCACGGGCTCGCGGCGCCCGCGCCGGGCACCGTCGAGGGCGAGCTGTCGCGGGAGCAGGCCGACCCGGCCCACCTGTACGCGGGGCCGGAGCTCGGCGCGCGGCTGCGCGGCGCGCCCGTGCGGGCCGATCGGGACGCGCTCGGGGCGTACTTTCCGCTGGACGCCGACCGCCTGGCGGAGACCGACGGTGTCCTCTTCCTCAAGGAGGTTCGGGCATGATGGCCTCATGGTGATCGTGTTGTACGCCCTGGGACTGCTGGCCGTCGCGGCCGTGCTGTACGGCGTGGCGGCGCTGGTCTTCGGGCGGGGCGACGACACCCCGCCGCTGGAGACGGGTGCCACGCCGACCGTGCTGCCCGCGGAGGACGTCGCGGGCGTGGACGTCCGCGCGCTCCGGTTCCAGCAGGTGGTACGCGGGTACAAGCCCGCCGAGGTGGACTGGGCGCTCGAACGACTGGCGCGGGAGATCGACGTCCTGCGCGCGCGCCTGGCCGCCGAACAGGCGCCCGCCTCCACCGCGACCGGGGCCTCCGGCGAGGACGACTAGGCCCGCATTGCCAGCGGTCCGCGCCGATCGGTGCAGCGCACAGGCTAGAATGTACAGCGGACCCGCTGCGGGCTGCGCTCGGGCGGGTGAAGGATTTGAAGGGAGCAACGGATGGCGGCTATGAAGCCACGTACGGGGGACGGCCCCTTGGAAGCGACCAAGGAGGGGCGCGGGATCGTGATGCGCGTACCCCTGGAGGGTGGTGGACGACTCGTGGTGGAGCTCACGCCGGACGAGGCCGCCGCGCTCGGCGAGGAGCTGCGCGGCGTCACGTCGTAGCCGGTTGAACTGCTTTCCCTGAGATCCCGCGCGGTGCCACCGTGCGGGATCTCCTCGTTCCGGGGGTGTCCCATGGTGCAAGTCCCGCCCGGCCTGGTCGCTGCGCTGCCCGCGCTGGCCTGCCCGCACTGCGGCGGCGGATTCGACGTCGACGGCGGCACGCTGCTGTGCCCCGCGGGGCACGCCTTCGACGTGGCGCGGCAGGGCTACGTCTCCCTTCTCGCCGGCGATGCGAGCGGCCTCATCGCCGACGACGCCGCGATGATCGCCGCCCGCGAGCGCTTCTTCGCGACCGGCCACTACGAGACCTTCCACGCCGCGGTCGCGGCCGCCGCCACCGGCGCGCCCGCCGGATCCGTCCTCGACTGCGGCGCGGGCGAGGGCGAGTACCTCGCGCGGGCCTGTGCCGCGCGCGACGCGAACGGGCTCCGCGGCACCGGCATCGGGCTGGACCTGTCGAAGCCCGCGGCTCGGCGCACCGCCCGGCGGGGGCCGGCGATCGGTGCCGTGGTCGCGAACGGGTGGGCGCGACTGCCCCTCGCCGACGGTGCGGTCGCCGCAGTGCTGTCGGTCTTCGCACCCCGCAACGCCGCCGAGTTCGCGCGCGTCCTCGCGCCCGGCGGCCGCCTCGTGGTGCTCACGCCCGGGCCGCGGCACCTGCGCGAGATCGTCGAGCCGCTCGGGATGATCTCCGTCGAGGAGGGCAAGGTCGCCCGGCTCGACGGTGCGCTGCACGACTTCTCGCTCATCGCGCGCGAGAAGCACGAGTGGGTCATGGATCTCACCGCCGAGGCAGCGGCCGACCTCGTCGCGATGGGGCCGAGCGCGCACCACGGCGCGCCCGAGGCGCGCGCCGCCGCGATAGCAGACCTCACCGCGGGCGGCACCGCGGCCGTGACGGCGTCCGGCACCGTCAGCGTTTACGAGCTGCGGTAGCGGCGGGGCTCCGCGCTATCCGCGGGCGGCGATGGCGTGCCGGTAGACGTCCAGGGTCTGCGCGGCGATGGACTCCCAGCTGAAATCGGCGACCGCCCGAGCGCGCCCGGCGGCGCCGTACGCCGCGGCCCGCGCCGGGTCCGCGCAGAGCGCGTTCACGGCGTCGGCGAGGCCGGCCTCGAAGACGTCGGTGTGCGCCTCGTCGTAGTGCACGAGGGTGCCGGTCTCGCCGTCGACGACCACCTCGGGGATGCCGCCCACGTCCGATGCGACGACGGCGGTGCCGCAGGCCATGGCCTCGAGGTTGACGATGCCCAGCGGCTCGTACACGGACGGGCAGACGAACACCGTCGCGGCGCTGAGGATCTCGCGCACCTTCGGGGTGGGCAGCATGTCCTGCACCCAGTGCACGCCGTCCCGCGACTCGGCCAGCGCGGCCACCGCGTCGGCGGTCTCCGCGGCGATCTCGGGGGTGTCCGGGGCGCCGGCGCACAGCACGAGCTGGACGTCCGGATCGAACCGGTGTGCCGCGGCCACCAGGTGTTTCACGCCCTTCTGCCGCGTGATGCGGCCGACGAAGGCGGCGATGGGACGGTCCGGGTCGACGCCGCGCTCGACCAGCGGGGAGTCCTCGCCGAAGGTGGGGGCGGGGTGCCACACCTCCGAGTCGATGCCGTTGAGCACCACGTGGACCCGGGCGGGGTCGAGGTTCGGGTAGGCGTCGAGCACGTCGCGCGCCATGCCGCGGCTCACGGCGATCACCGCGTCCGCGTACTCGACGGCGTTGCGCTCGGCCCAGCTGGAGAGGCGGTAGCCGCCGCCCAGCTGCTCGGCCTTCCACGGGCGGTGCGGCTCGAGCGAGTGCGCGGTGAGGATGTGCGGGACGCCGTAGAGCTGCGCGGCGACGTGCCCGGCGAAGCCGGTGTACCAGGTGTGGCTGTGCACCACCTCGGCCTCCGCGGCGAGGTTCGCCATCCGCAGGTCGGTGGAGAACATCTCGAGGGCGGTGTTCGCGCCGGCGAGATCCGGGTCCGGACCGGAGACGGTGACCCCGTCCATGTCCGGGCGCGGGGCGCCCATGCAGTGCACGTCGACCTCGCAGAGGCTGCGCAGTCGCGCGACGAGTTCGGTCACGTGCACGCCCGCGCCGCCGTAGACCTCCGGCGGGTACTCCCTCGTCATCATCGCTACACGCATGGGCACCACGCTAGAGCGTGCCGGGGCCGCACGCAGGCGGTTCGACGGAGCCCGAACGGTGCGGTTCACCTGTGGTTCTCCGCCCGGACGCCTGTGCATCGCCGTGGAACAGGATGCACTGTCGCAGAACGCTGCACGGGTGCCCGGATTGGGGTTAGCGTGGACCCCGTGAGCAACCAGCCTCGAGTCCTGGGAATCGTCCTCGCCGGTGGCGAGGGCAAGCGCCTGTATCCGCTGACCGCGGACCGCGCGAAGCCCGCCGTGCCCTTCGGCGGTTCGTACCGCCTCATCGACTTCGTGCTGTCGAATCTGGTGAACGCCGGGTACCAGAGGTTGTGCGTGCTGACCCAGTACAAGTCGCACTCGCTGGACCGGCACATCAGCCAGACCTGGCGCATGTTCGGCTTCCGCGGCGAGTACATCACCCCGGTGCCGGCGCAGCAGCGCGTGGGCAAGCGCTGGTTCACGGGCAGCGCCGACGCGATCTTCCAGTCGATGAACCTCATCACCGACGACGACCCCGACTACATCGTGGTCTTCGGCGCGGACCACGTGTACCGGATGGACCCGTCGCAGATGGTGCAGGCGCACATCGAGTCCGGTGCGGGGGTCACCGTCGCGGGCATCCGCGTGCCGCGCGCCGAGGCGAAGGCCTTCGGCTGCATCGAGTCCGACGACTCCGGTCGCATCACCCAATTCCTGGAGAAGCCGGCCGACCCGCCCGGCACGCCCGACGACCCCGAGGTCACCTTCGCGTCGATGGGCAACTACGTCTTCAGCCGGCAGGCCCTCGTCGAGGCGATCATCGCCGACGCCGAGAACCCCGACTCCGACCACGACATGGGCGGCGACATCATCCCCGCGTTCGTGGCCCGCGGGGAGGCGGCCGTCTACGACTTCAGCGACAACCAGGTACCCGGCGCCACCGAGCGCGACGCCGGCTACTGGCGCGACGTCGGCACCATCGACGCCTTCTACGAGGCCCACATGGACCTCGTCTCGGTGTACCCGATCTTCAACCTCTACAACCGGCAGTGGCCCATCCGGTGTGAGAACGACAACCTGCCCCCGGCGAAGTTCGCCCGCGGTGGGCTCGCGCAGGAGTCCATGGTGGGCGCCGGGAGCATCATCTCGGGAGCGACGGTGCGCAACTCCGTCATCGGCGCCAACGTCACCATCGGCGACGGCGCGACCGTCGAGGGCTCCGTGCTCATGCCCGGCGTGAAGATCGAGGCCGGCGCCGTCGTGCGCCGCGCGATCCTCGACAAGAACGTCGTGGTCGGGCGCGGGGAGATCCTCGGCGTGAACCTCGAGCGCGAGCGCGAACGGTTCAACGTCTCCGCCGGTGGTGTGGTCACCGTCGGTAAGGGCATCCGGATCGGCTGACGGTGTCGCGACGCCGGGCGTGGGTCTACGCGCTCGGACTGATGCTGCTGTGGTGGTGCGCGACCTACGGGTTCGGCTCACTCGACCACCCCTTGGTGTGGCTGCGGTGGTTCCCGCACGTGGGCATGGTCGTCACGGATGCGCTCAGCTTCCTCGTCGTCCTGTTGGCGTCCTGGCGGCTGGGTCTGTTCGAGGGTGCGCTCTTCCGCCTCGGCCGGGTCCGGGCGTGGGTGTGGCTGCTGCCGCCGCTGCTCGTCGCGTGCCTGTACCCGCTGATCGGGCGCGACGGGGTACCCGGTATCCACGGCCCGTCGTGGGTCCTGCTGTCCCTGGCCGCCGGGACGGCCGCGGTGGGGGATCTCGGAGGAGTTCGGTGCGCGCGGCCCGGCGATGACGGCGCTGCTCCGCGTCGAACGCCCCGTGGTCGCGGCGGTCGCCACGTCGGTGGTCTTCGGCTTGATGCACCTGGGCAACGGCCTGTTCGGGCAGTCCGCGGGCGCGACGGCGTGGCAGGTGGTGACGGCCGGCTCCGCGGGGTTCCTGTGGGCGGGGGCCAGGCTGGTCACCGGATCGCTGTGGCCGGGGATCGTGCTCCACGCGTCCAGCAACTTCCTGCAGATCGCCTCGCCCGGGGCGGCGCCGCTGTGGTTCCAGTGCGCGGTCGTCGGGTTCTCCGTGGTCTGGGGAGCGGTGCTCATTCGCGTGGCGGGCAGGCGCGCGGCGGCCGCGTGAATCGGGCTTGCGTTCGAGCGCGCTCGAAGGCCTAGCTTCGCAGTCATGACGACGAACAGAGAATCGAACTGGCTGATCACCGGAGCTTCGCAGGGCTTCGGCCGGAGCCTGGTGGAGGACGCGCTGCGGCGCGGCGACGCCGTGACGGCGGTGGTCCGCGACGGGGCGTCCGTGCACGACCTCGTCGCCGCCCATCCGGGGCGGCTGGACGTGATCGAGGCGGACCTGCGCGACGAGCGGGCGGTGGATCGGGTCGCCGACCGGATCGCGCGGTCGCCGATCGACGTCCTGGTCAACAACGCCGGGCGCGCGATCAGCGGCTCGGCGGAGGACCTGGGGATGGCGCAGTTGCGGGAACAGCTGGAGCTGAACTTCTTCGCCGCTGCGGCGCTGACCCGCGCGGCGCTGCCGGGGATGCGGCACCGTCGGACGGGAACGATCGTGCAGATGAGCAGCCAGGGCGGCAGGTTGTCGTTCGCCGGCGTCGGCGCGTACTCGGCGAGCAAGTTCGCTCTCGAAGGATGGTCCGAGGCGCTGGCCGCCGAGGTGGCGGAGTTCGGCATCCGCGTGCTCCTCGTGGAGCCCTCGCGGTTCCGCACCGGCTTCAACACGACGCACTCGCTGGCCGTCGCGGCACCGTCCGCCGCGTACGGGGCGACCGTCGGGGTAGCGCAGGAGCGCCTGACGTCGGGCGACGGCCGCCAGGAGGGTGATCCGGTGCGGGCGGCGCGCATCATCGGCGACGTCGTCCGGTCCGACCGCGTGCCGCTGCGGCTGCCGCTCGGTGCGGAGGCGGTCGAGCGGCTGACCCGGACCTACACGACGGCGCTCGCCGACGTCGCGGAGTGGAGTGGGATCGCGCGGTCGGCGGACCATCCCGTGGATGCGCCGTGACGGTCCGCCCCGGCGAGCGTTCGCGGGGCGGCGTCAGGCGGCGTCGGCGCGGGCCAGCAGGCCGCCCGAGGAGCCGCGCAGGATGATCTCGACGACGGCGTCGGCATCGTCGGACATGGGGACGTGCCCGCTGCCCGGGAGCCAGATGTGCTCGGCCTCAGGGAGCAGACGGCGGGCCCGCCGGCCCTGGTAGGGCAGGAGCACGCGGTCCTGGGTGCCCCACGCGATGGTGACGGGGACGTCGGCGGCGATGTCGGCCTCGAACGGGAAGGCGCCGCCGATGATGTCGCGGAGCGTGTGCCGGGCGCCGACCATGTTGCGGAGGTCGCCGAGCACGCGGTCGGCGGTCAGGCGCTCGCCGTGCGTCATCAGCGAGGCGAGCATCAGGCGCCGGCCGATACCGCTGCGGGTGAGAAGCGGTGCGAGGGGCGCCGCCACCCGACCCGCGGTGATCAGCGCGGCGAAGTGCGCGCGGATCAGCTGGAAATCCTTGTCGTCGCGCCAGAAGCCGGCGGGGGAGAGGCCGGTCGCGCTGCTGACGATGCCGCTGGCCGCCGCCTCGAGCGCGATGCGGCCGCCCAGCGAGTTGCCGGCGATGTGCGGCCGGACGAGGCCGAGTTCGGCGAACAGGTCCTCCAGGTGCTGCTGCAACGCCTCCTGCACGGTGCGCCCGCCGAGCTCGAGCGCGGGGGACTCGCCGTGGCCGGGAAGGTCGAAGAGGACGACCTCGCGGTGCTCCGCGAGACGCTCGGCCACGGGGTACCAGGCCTGCCGGCGGTGCGCGATCCCGTGGACCAGGACCAGCGGATCACCCGAGCCGAATCGTTCGTACGCCAACATCTCGTGCCACCTCGTCGTGGTCGGGCGGGCCGGGCCCGCGGGGTCCGACGGTGCGCCGGACGGATTGTTCGGAGCGTACGGATTGATAGATGTGGGCGCAATACCTCTCAGAAAAGTCGCAGCTGATGGGTTTCGGTGGCGCGGGCGTCCTTGCGTCGATCGAGCGGCCCCGCTCGCGCGCCCCCAACGAGCCCTGCGGTCAGTCCCGGGCGAGGGCGGCGCGCACCTGGTGGGCGACGGTCGTGTGCTCCGCCGACTCGGGGAGGGCGTCGACGGGCCACCAGCGCAGGTCGTTCGACTCGTCGCTGATGGCGAGCTCCGGGGTGCCTGCGCCCACGGCGAAAGCGCGGAAGCGCAGGTCCAGGTGGCGGGTCGGGACGCCGAGCGAGCACCGGATCGGGTGGGTGTGCAGCGTGAGCAGGTCGGCGTCGAGGACGAGATCGGCGAGGCCGGACTCCTCGTGCCCCTCGCGCAGCGCGGCGGACGCCACCGTCGAATCGGTGTCCTCGCAGTGCCCGCCCAGCTGCAACCACTCGCCGACCCGGGGGTGGTGCGTGAGCACCACGTGGGTGCGGGCCTCGTTGAGGATGACCACCGACGCCGTGATGTGGCCGGGCACGTTCGCGCGGGCGCAGGCGTTCGGCTGGGCATCCAGGAACGCGAGCACCGTGTGGCGCAGGGCGTCGTCGCCATCGGTGCGGGCGTCGAACCGCGCGAGGACGTCGATCGCGGAGGCGTGCAGGGAGGCGAAAGTCACTCGGCTACCGCCCTTCCCGTGAGTCGGGCTCCGCGGCGCGCGCGCTGGGCCCGACCTCGATGAGCATCTCGCCCGGCGGGAGCGGCGGCCGGGGCGAGGCCAGTACGGACGGATCCGCCGGGTAGCCGACGGCGATCGCGCCCGCGGGGCGGTAGTCGCCGGGCAGTCCCAGTACCTCGCGCACGGTGTCGGCGGCGAAGATCGTCGATCCCACCCAGCAACTGCCGATCCCGCGCACGGCCAGCGCCACCAGGAGCGACTGCACGGCGGCGCCGACCGCAACGGTGAACATCGTCTCCTCGGCGGCGGTGCGCCGGGCGTCGGGGTAGGCGTGGGCGCCGTCGGGCACCATGAACGGCAGGATCAGCTCCGGGGCGTCGTAGAGCAGCTGCCCGCGGCGCACCCGCTTCGCCACGGAGTCGGGCGTGCGCCCGTCACCGTCGAGGTCCGTCGCCCACTGCGCCTTCATGGCGTCCAGCAGCGCCGTACGCCGCTCCGCGTCCCGCACCCACACGAACCGCACGGGATGCGTGTGGTGCGGCGCAGGGGCCGTCAGAGCCTCCGCCACGGCGTCGCGCACGTCGTCGGCCGGCACCGGCTCGTCGGCGAAGGCCCGGACGGAGCGTCGCACCAGCAGCGCCTGGCGGCGCGCGAGCTCGACGCCGGTGTGGAACAGGTCGTCCTCGCCCGGGCGCACGAGGCCGCGGGCGGTCGCGAGGGGCGAATCCGCCTCGGGCGCACGGACCGCGAAGCCGCGCACCACCGCGACGGGGACGCCGCCCAGCTTCCCCTTGACCAGGTCCGCGGCGGCGGCCAGCTCGTCGGCGACGGCGATCTCGGTGACCACCAGGTCGTTGCCGTAGGCGTCGACCGCGCCCGCGTAGCCGTGCAGCACCTCCATGCCCGCGGCGCCGATCGCGGCGTCCGTCTGGCCGTTGCGCCAGGCGCGGCCCATGGTGTCGGTGACCAGCACGGCCACGTCGACGCCGAGGCGCTCGCGCAGGCCTGCGCGCACGGCGGACGCGCTGCCGTCGGGGTCCTCGGGCAGCAGGGCGACGGTGTCGGAGGCCACGTTCGAGGCGTCCACGCCCGACGCCGCCTGGACGATGCCGAGCCTGTTCTCGGTGATCCAGGTGCGGCCCTTGGTCGCCAGGACGCGCACCGACTCCTCGGCGATGAGGCGACGCCGGAAGGCGTCCCGCTCCTCGGGGTCCGACGGCGCGTCGAGCACCCGGCCCTCGGCCTTCGAGAAGACCTTCGAGGTGATCACCACGACGTCGCCGTCCGCGAGCCACGGTGCGGCGTCGGCGAGCAGCGCCGCCACGTCGTCACCGGGCGTCACCTCGGGCACGCCGAGGACGGGGAGGATCTCCAAGGACGCGGCGCCGTGGTCGCGCTCGGGGCGGGAGCTCACAGGCCCACCAGCTCGAGGCCGGCGTCGATCATGGCCGCGGTGGCCTGCGGCGAGCTCATGAGCAGCGGCACCGCCGCGACGGGCAGGCCGTCGATCGCGACGCCCGCGTCCTCCTCCGAGACGAGCCAGCCGTCGAGGATGCCGTTGCTGCTGCGGGCGCCGAAGTGCTCGCCGATCGCCTGGGCGCTGGTCTCGATGCCGAGCACGTCCAGGCAGCGATCGGCCATGCCGCGCAGCGGCGCGCCGCCGATCACGGGGGAGACGCCGACGACCCGGGCCTTCGTGGTGCGCAGCGCGGCGCGGATCCCGCCGACGGACAGGATCGCGCCGATCGACACGACCGGGTTCGACGGGGCGAGGAAGACGACGTCGGCGTCCTCGATGGCGGCGATCGCGGCCCGCGACGCCTGCGCCTTGCCGGAGCCGCTGCCGTCCGCGCCACCCACCTGGGCGAAGCCGAAGGTCTCGATGTCGGCGCGGTACCGCACCCACCACTCCTGGAAGTGGATGGCCTTCTTCGCGCCGTCGGCGGAATCGGGGTCGGCGACCACCACGTGCGTCTCGTGCCGGCCGTCGGTGGCGGGCAGCAGCCGGACGCCCGGCTGCCAGCGGTTGCACAGCGCCGCCGTGACGTCCGTGAGGGGGTATCCCGAGGAGAGCATCTGGGTGCGGATCAGGTGAGTGGCGAGGTCGCGGTCGCCGAGGCCGAACCAGTCCGGATCGGCGCCGTACTTCGCGAGCTCCTCCTTGGCGTGCCAGGTCTCGTTGCGGTGGCCCCAGCCGCGCTCGGTGTCGATACCGCCACCCAGGGTGTACATGCAGGTGTCGAGGTCGGGACAGATCCGCACGCCGTGCATCCACGCGTCGTCGCCCACGTTCACCACTGCGGTCACGGAGTCGCCGACGGCGCCGGCGGGGGCCGGTCCGTCCTTCTCCGGGAACGGCGTCACCCCGAAGCGCTCGCGTGCGCCCTCGAGGAACCGCGCACCGCCGACACCGCCCACCAGCACCGTCACCTTCACTCCTCCGAGGGTAGTGGTCGCCCGGCGGAGGCTCTCGGGACGGGTCGAGGTGCTCGAGGAGGTCGCGCGGACGCCCTCTTTCCTGGCATGATCGAAGGCACGACGGGCCCGGGTGGTGCGTCGGCGAGCGCGTGTGAAATATGACGCGGATCACATCTCAACCACGTGTCGAGGGCTCGCATTCGGGCATCCAGGTGGTATTAGCTAATTTCCCGGTTCAGCTTGACGTGGCAGCTTTGCACGTGTGTAATCACAACCGTGTCATTCAGTGCGGCGATCTCTTCGCCGGCGCGGGGCATGCAGACAGAAAATCCATCGAACACCACGAAAGCAACGAGGGAGGCGGGCCGATGACGATCGACGCTCATCGTGAACCGTTCGGAAGCTTCTCCGGTGGGTCCAGCCGCGCGCACTTGAGTGTCGTGCCCGCGGGTTTCGAGGAACTCTACGAGGCCGTCGAGGATCAGTGGCAGGACCGCGCACTGTGCTCGCAGACGGATCCCGAGGCGTTCTTCCCCGAGAAGGGCGGCTCCACTCGCGAGGCCAAGCGCATCTGCCTGGGCTGCGAGGTCCGCAACGAGTGCCTCGAGTACGCCCTCCAGAAGGACGAGCGATTCGGCATCTGGGGCGGCCTGTCCGAGCGTGAGCGCCGGAAGCTCAAGCGCGGCATCATCTGACCGCTCGTCGAGCCCCGGCCGCTGCTGTTCAGAGCGCGTCCGGGCCGGCGAGCAGAGTCTCCTCGGTCACGCCGAGGTAATCGCTGATCTGATGCACGAGGATCGCGAGGATCTCATCGAGTAGATCCGCCTCCGTCTTCGCGCGACGCTGCAGCGGGCGGCGGAACAGGATCAGCCGCGCCCGCGTGCGATTGCCGCGGCGGTCGATGCCCGCGGGCACCATGCGCGCCAACGGGATCGGGCCGTCCGCCTCCACCTCCGCGGGCCACGACACCGCGTCCGGATCGTGCGGCAGGATGCCGGGAACGTCGTCGACCGCGATGTCCAGGTCGGACAGCTTGTCGTGCCACAGCGAGTCGATCTCCGCGAAGGCGTCGAGCACCACCTCGTCGAAACCCTGCGCCCGCGTCCGGTGTGCCGGGAGATCGCGGGGCACCAGCGGCCCGCGCAGCCCGTGGCCGCGCCGGTCCCGCGACACACGGCGCCGCATCCGCGCGCCGCCCTCGGGCGTCCTTCTCCTGCTTCTCATCGTGTTCTCAGTCTAGGTGGAACGGCCCGAGACGGCCGCCGCGCGGCCCCGTCCGGTGTGTCGGAAGCGCGCCGCCAGAGCCAGGGGTTAACCTTCTTGCTGTGAACCCCGTCCGTCAGTGCTGCCGCCCCGGCTGCAGGAACATCGCCGTGGCGACGCTGACGTTCGACTACCGCCAGTCGATCGCGGTGTTGGGCCCCCTGGGGACCACCAGCGAACCCCATTCCTGGGACCTCTGCGAGTTCCACGCCACCCGCATGACCGCGCCGCGCGGCTGGGAGATGCTCCGCAACCTGCCCGCGTACAGCGCGGCCTCCGTCGGCAACGCCGCCCTCGACGACGACCTGACCGCGCTGGCCGACACGGTCCACGAACGCGCCACCCGGGACCAGGGGCGCCACGCCCCCGAACCCGCCGACGGACCCCTGCGCTCCCTCCCGCCGATCGGTGCCATGCGCCCCGTCCACGACGGCCTCGGTGGGCCCCAGGTCACGCCCTCGGCCCAGCCTGGGGGATCGGCGCCCAAGCGCGCCGCCCGGCCCGGTCGCCGCGGCCACCTGCGGGTGCTGCCCGACCCCGTCGACTGAGAGTCGCCCGAGAAGCCGTCACGTCCCCCGCGCCGAATGCCGGTCCGCGCCCTGATTGCCGATAGGGTGGGGCGTCCGCACGGAGCCCGCCGGGTTTCCGCATGCCGTTTCACAGGAGGTCGTCGAGCGTGGTTCGAGCGCTGGAGTCGGTGCAGGCTGTCATCAAGGCGTACGACGTGCGCGGCCTGGTCGGGGAGCAGATCGACGAGGCCTTCGTCCGCGACGTGGGCGCCGCGTTCGGCGCGCTGATCCGCGGCGAGGGCGCGACCGACGCCGTCGTGGGCCACGACATGCGCGACTCGTCGCCGTCGCTGTCCGCGGCCTTCGCCGAGGGCGTGACCGCGCAGGGCGTGAACGTCACCCTCATCGGCCTCGCCTCCACCGACGAGCTGTACTTCGCCTCCGGCCTGCTCGACTGCCCGGGCGCGATGTTCACCGCCTCGCACAACCCCGCCGCCTACAACGGCATCAAGCTGTGCCGCGCCGGCGCCAAGCCCGTCGGGCAGGAGACCGGGCTGAAGCAGATCACCCAGCAGGTGGCCGACGGCGTCCCGTCGTACGACGGTGCCGCGGGCCGCGTGTCCGAGCGGGACGTGCTCGACGAGTACGGCGACTACCTCCGGAAGCTCGTCGACCTGTCCGGCTCGCGCGCGCTGCGCGTCGCCGTCGACGCCGGCAACGGCATGGGCGGCTTCACCGTGCCCTCGGTGCTCGGCCCCGTCGACGCGCTCGACGTGCGGCCCCTGTTCTTCGAGCTGGACGGCACCTTCCCGAACCACGAGGCCAACCCGCTGGACCCGAAGAACCTCGTCGACCTGCAGAAGTTCGTCGTCGAGCAGGGCGCCGACATCGGTCTCGCGTTCGATGGCGACGCCGACCGCTGCTTCGTCGTCGACGAGAAGGGCGAGCCGGTCTCGCCGTCGGCCGTGACGGCCCTCGTCGCCGAGCGCGAACTCGCGAAGAACCCGGGCGCCACCGTGATCCACAACCTGATCACGTCCAAGGCGGTGCCGGAGATCATCGTCGAGAACGGCGGCACCCCCGTCCGTACCCGCGTCGGCCACTCCTTCATCAAAGCGCAGATGGCCGAGACGGGCGCCGTCTTCGGCGGCGAGCACTCCGCGCACTACTACTTCCGCGAGTTCTGGGGCGCCGACTCCGGGATGCTGGCGGCGATGCACGTGCTGGCCGCGCTCGGCGAGCAGAGCAAGCCCTTGTCGGAGCTGATGGGCGTCTACGACCGGTACGCCGCGTCGGGCGAGATCAACTCGACGGTGGCGGACCAGGGCGAGCGCACGCGTGCCGTACTCGATGCTTTCGCAGACGAAATCCAGAGCACCGATGAACTGGACGGCGTGACGGTACAGTTGGATTCGGGCGCCTGGTTCAACCTGCGCGCTTCCAACACCGAGCCGCTGCTCCGGCTGAACGTCGAGGCGGCGACCACGGACGAGGTGCGCGCGCTGACCGAGCGGATCCTGGCGATCGTACGTGCCTGATCGCGCGATGTGCCCCGGCGGTCGGAACGGTGCCGACGGGACGCGGCGCCGATGGGACGGGAGGAAGCCGTGACCGAGATTGCCGATCTCGATGATCCGGCGGGTCTGATCGCGGCCGACGTGGGCGGTCATCTGCGCGCCGCCGCACTCGCGGGCGCGCAGGCGCGCGCCGTCGCCACCGCCGTCGACGAGGGCGCGCTCGCCCAGCTCGACGGCCTCACGCCGCGCGCCGTCGTCGTGGTCTGCGGCGCGGGCCCCGCGGCCGCCGCAGCGGGTTTCGTCGAGGCCCTCACCGCCGGCCGGTTCGACGTCCCGCTCGTCCGCTCCACCGAGCTGCCGCCCTGGGTGGGCGCGCTCGACGTGGTCGTCGTCTGCGGGTTCGACGCGGGCGATCTCGTGCTCGCCCGGGCCGTCGCCACCGCCGCGCGCCGCGGCGCCGTCGTCGTGGTCGCCGTCCCGATGGAGGGCCCCGTCGCCGAGGCGGCCGCGGGCCGCGCCGTCGACCTCTCGCCCCGCCTGCGGGTGCCGGAGCGCTTCGGCTTCGTCGGCGTCGCCGCCGCGCTGCTCGCCGTCCTCGGTCGCCTCGCGGGCACCGACCGCGGCGACGCTCCCGGGGAGGGCTTCCTGCACACGCTCGCCGAGACCCTCGACGACGAGGCCGTGCGCGGCGCGCCGGACCGCGACGTCGAGTCCAATCCCGCGAAACGCCTCGCCGCCCGGATGACGGGCCGGCGGGTCGCGCTCACCGCCGACACCGCGCCGGGCCTCGCCGTCGCCGAACACGCGGCGTCGCAGGCGCTCACGCTCGGCGGCCAGGTCGTCGCGGCGGTCGGCCTCGCCGACGTCGAGCTGGCCACGCCCGAGTTGGCGGCCGCGCCGTCCGGCGGGGCGCTGGAGACGGGCGCGGCGGTGGATCCGCTGTTCCACGACCCGTTCCTCGACGGCCCGGCGGCGCAGACGCCGTTGCGGGTCCTGATCCTGACCACGGAGCAGCGCGCGCCGCTGGTGGAGGCGCGGCTGCGCGCCCTGCCCGACGTGGAATCGCTGCCCGTCGACGAGGGTGCGGAGCGCGCGCCGGAGACGACGGGGCCGCGCGCCGACGCGCTGGATCTCCTGGCGCTGGCGGTACGGTTCGATCTCGCGTCGGTCTACCGGCGCCTGACGGGGGAGGCGTGATGCAGCGGATCGAGGGAGTCATCCGGCCGTACGCCTGGGGCTCGCGGACGGTCCTGGCGACGATGCAGGGACGGCACGTGCCGTCCAACCATCCCGAGGCCGAGCTGTGGTTCGGCGCGCACCCCGCGGACCCTGCCAAGCTGTACGACGCCGCCGACACCGCGTCGGACGGCGATCTGCTGTCCGCGATCGGCGCCGACCTCGACGGCCAGCTCGGCTCCGCCTGCCGCGGCGAGTTCGGCGACCGCCTGCCCTACCTGGTCAAGGTGCTCGCGGCCGACGAGCCGCTCTCGCTGCAGGCCCATCCCTCGCGGGAGCAGGCCGAGGAGGGCTTCGCCCGGGAGAACGCCGCGGGGATCCCGCTCGACGCCCCCGAGCGGAACTACCGCGACGCCGCGCACAAGCCCGAGGTCGTCATCGCGCTGAGCCGGTTCGAGGCGCTCGCCGGCTTCCGCGACCCGGCGGTCACCGTCGAACTGCTGCGCGTGCTGGCGGTCCCGGAGCTGGACAGCTACCTGGGCCTGCTCGCCGGGCAGCCGGATTCGCAGGGGCTGCGCGCGCTGGTCACCACCTGGATCACGCTGCCGCAGCCCGCGCTGGCGGTGCTGGTGCCCGCGGTCCTAGCGGGCTGCGTGCGCTACCTGGAGAGCGGCGCCGAGCAGTTCAAGGGCGAGGCGCAGTTGGCGTTGACCCTGGGGGAGCGCTACCCGGACGACGCCGGGGTGCTGGCGGCGCTGCTGCTCAACCGGATCGTGCTCGATCCCGGGCAGGCGCTGTACCTCTCGGCGGGCAATCTGCACGCCTACGTGAGCGGCGCGGCCGTCGAGGTAATGGCGAACTCCGACAACGTGCTGCGCGGCGGCCTCACGCCCAAGCACGTCGACGTGCCGGAGCTGCTGCGGGTGCTGGACTTCACGCCCCGGGCACCGTCGGACCTGGCGCCCCGCACGGCGACGGTCGGCCCGGAGGTCGTTTTCTCGACGCCCGCGCCGGAGTTCCGGGTCTCGCGCGTGCGGCTGGACGGGACCGCGCTCAAGCGCGCCGCGTCGGTGGAGCTGGACGCACGCGGCCCGCAGCTGCTGGTGGTCACCGAGGGAACGGTGACGGTGCGCAGTGCGGGCCGGGCGATCGACGTGCCGGCGGGCAGCGGCCTGTGGATGGCCGCGTCCGATCCGGGCGTCGTGGTGACGGCCCACTCACCGGCGGCGGAGTTCTTCCGCACCCTGGTGGGCGGGCACTAGGTCACCGACGGATCAGACGCCGCCGAGGTTCTCGTAGAACGTCTCGGGGATGTCGAAGGTCTGCATGTCACCTACGGCGACGGCCGTCGGCTGCGCCTTGCTGAGCACGGCGAGCGGCTTGCCGTCGCGCGTGAGCAGCACGTCGTCCCCGCCCTCGACGATGTTGAGGAGCTGGGCGACCGTCTGGTCGGTGGTGTGCGCGAAAGTCTTGGTCATAGGCCCGACGGTAAGTGTTACTTGCCGGTACGCCAACAGTTTTCGCCTACCAACGAGTAACACTCGTCGGTAACTTCGGCGCTCCCATGGGACTGCCAGCCGCGCGGCAGAGTCCGCCCAGGCGGAGCCGCGAGAGTGGTCCTTGCAACGGAAAGAACGGCCGACGAGGCCACGACGCAAGGAGATGAACACATGGCAGCACCGGGACAGGGCAACGGTCAGGGACAGCGACCGGGACAGCCGAAGCCGCAGCAGCCCCAGCGCCGCCGCGTGCGTCGCTGGAACCCGCAGGCCCGCCGCTGGGACTGGGTCTGGCAGTGACCCGAGGAGTCCGATGACGTCCACGGACATGCTGCGGCTGCTGTGGGCCCACACGCCGGGCCACCGACGATCCCTCGTCGGTGGCCTGGCGCTGTTGGTCGCGGCGGCCCTGGTCGAGGTGGCGTCGGTGCTGGTCATGGCCGACGTTCTCACCGCGGTCCTCGGCTCCGCCTCGCTCGTGGGCGCCGCACGCGGGGTCGCCGCCTGGATCGGCGCGACCCTCCTGGGTGCGCTGTTGACCTACGCCGGCACCCTCGCGACCTGCCGCGCCGCCGAGGGCACCGTCCTCGCCCTCCGCGACGAGGTGCTCGCCCGCGTCCTGCGGCTGCCGATGGACGAGGTGCACCGCCTCTCCACCGGCGACGTCGTGGTCCGGCTGACCGAGGACGTCGTGGTGCTCGAGACCGCGCTGTCGGTCTCGGTGGTGCAGGCCGTGGTCGCGGTACTGACGACCGGCGGGTTGGTCGCGGTGGCGTGGTGGCTGAGCTGGCAGCTCACGGTGATCGCGCTGGTCGCGGTGCCGGTTCTGACCGGGCTGGCGCGCGCCTTCCGCGGCGCGCAGGAGCGGGCGACCGCGCGGGAGCGGGCGGCCCACTCCGCGCTCGGGACGGTGATCGCGGAGGTGACCGGCACCGTCGAGCTCGCGCGCCTGCACGGCATGGAGGACGCGGAGGCGGCCGAGGTCCACCGGCGGGGTGCGGCGCTCTTCCGCGCGCGGATGCGCGAGGCGCGGGTGCACGCCACCTTCGGTGGGGTGCTCGGCTCGGCGCAGGCGCTCACGCTGATCGCCGTCTCCGTCGCGGGCGTCGCGCTCGTGCGCACGGGGAACCTCACCTACGGCGCGCTGATCGCGCTCACCGGCTACCTCGGCTACCTCTATCCCCGGGTGCAGGACGTCGCCGAGAGCCGGCTCGCCCTCGTCGGCGCGCGCATCAGCGCCGAACGCCTCGTCGAGCTGGCGGGGCCGCTCGGTCGGCCGGTTCGGAGTCTCGGGGTCGACGGTGCCTTGTCCGGGCCTGTCGATGACACCCGCCCCGACGGGACGCGGCTGGTGCCGACCGGCGTGCCGGTGCGGGTGACCGGGCTCCGCGCGCGGCGCGGCGACTTCGTGCTCGAGTGCCCCGAGTTCACGGCCGAGCCCGGCGTCCTCACCGCCGTGACGGGCCCGTCCGGCTCGGGCAAGTCGACGCTCGCGCACGTGCTCGCGGGACTGACGGCGGCCGAGGGCACCGTCGAACTGGGGGAGCGGGCGGGGCCGAGCGGACCGGAGTCGCGTGAGCTGGTGACCCTCGTGCCGCAGCGCGCCGTGATCCGCACCGGAACCCTGGCGTCGAACATCGCCTACGGCAGCGGGGCCGATCCGTGCGTCGCGGGCGAGCTCGCGGGCGCCGACGAGTTCGTGAGGCGGCTGCCCGACGGCTACGCGACGCCGACCTCACTGGGCGGGGAGCAGTTCTCGGGCGGGCAACGGCAACGGATCGCGCTCGCCCGCGGCCTGGGACGGCTCACGCCGGTGCTGATCCTCGACGAACCGAGCACGGGGTTGGACAGGGCCAACACCGAACGCCTGGCGGGTGTGCTGCGGTCGATCGCGGTGCGCCGCACCGTCATCGTGATCACGCACGATCCGCTGCTCCGCGCCGCCGCGGACCGGCGGTACCGGGTCGTGGACGGTCGGGTGTCGGCGGAGGTGGGTGCAGACGCCTGAAATGCCCCGCTGCGGTGCCGCAGTGGTGTTTGATGAGTCGTCACACACCCGAGACGACTCAACACACCCGAGACGACACAGGAGCACGCATGGCCAACCCACTGCTGCGCACCAAATCGGTGGAACAATCGATCGCCGACACCGAGGTGGTCGGCACCCGGCTCAAGAAGCAGCTGACCGCATGGGACCTCACGATCTTCGGTGTCGCCGTGGTCGTCGGTGCCGGCATCTTCACCATCGGCGCCTCGACGGCAGGTGACTACTCGGGCCCGGCGGTGTCGGTGTCGTTCATCATCGCCGCGATCGCGTGCGGCCTCGCCGCGCTCTGCTACGCCGAGTTCGCGTCGACGGTGCCCGTGGCGGGTTCGGCGTACACGTTCTCCTACGCCACTTTCGGCGAGTTCGTCGCGTGGATCATCGGCTGGGACCTGGTGCTGGAGTTCTCCATCGCCGCCGCGGCGGTCGCGAGCGGCTGGTCGAGCTACCTCGGCACGGTCTTCGGCACCGGGCCGGCGGCGGTCGAGATCGCAGGGCACACGATCGACTGGGGCGCCATGCTCATCGTCGGAGTCCTGACGGTGCTGCTCACCTTCGGTGCGAAGGTCTCCTCGCGCGTGTCCGCCGTCATCACCGCGATCAAGGTCGCCGTGGTGCTGCTGGTCATCGTGGTCGGCGCCTTCTACATCAAGGGCTCGAACTACTCGCCGTTCGTCCCCGAGTCCGTACCCGGCGAGAAGTCCGGCGTCACCCTGGACTCCACGCTGTTCCAGGCGATCTTCGGCAGCGGCTCGTCGTACGGCTGGTTCGGCGTGCTCGCAGGCGCGGGCATCGTGTTCTTCGCGTTCATCGGCTTCGACATCGTGGCGACCTCCGCCGAGGAGACCGTGAAGCCGCAGCGCGACGTGCCGCGCGGCATCCTGGGCTCGCTCGCGATCGTCACCGTCCTGTACATCGCGGTCACCGTGGTCGTCACGGGCATGGCGAGCTACAAGGACCTAGCCACCAGCGCCGGCGACGGCGGCGAGAAGAACCTGGCCTACGCCTTCTCGCTCAACGGCGTGGACTGGGCCGCGACGATCATCTCGATCGGCGCGCTCGCGGGCCTGACCACCGTGGTCATGGTGCTGCTCATGGGCCAGAACCGCGTGCTCTTCGCCATGGCCCGCGACGGCCTGCTGCCGCGTCAGCTGGCCAAGACCTCCGACCGCGGCGTGCCGGTGCGGATCTCGATCGGCGTCGGCGTCGTCGTCGCGTTCCTGGCCGGGATCTTCCCGCTCAAGGAACTGACCATGCTGATCAACATCGGCACCCTCTTCGCCTTCGTCCTGGTGTCCATCGGCGTCGTCGTGCTGCGCAAGCAGCGTCCGGACCTCAAGCGCGGCTTCACCGCTCCGCTGGTGCCGCTGGTCCCGATCCTCTCCGTCCTCGCCTGCGGCTGGCTGATGTTCAACCTGACCCTCGAGACCTGGGTCCGGTTCCTGATCTGGATGGCACTCGGCGTGGTCGTCTACTTCGTGTACTCGAAGAACCACTCCATCCTCGGCAAGCGCGAGCGCGGCGAGGTCATCGAGTCGCTGGCCGACTGATCGAAGCGTCCCCACACACGGAACCGCGGCCGGAGCACCTGCTCCCGCCGCGGTTCTGCGTTTCGCGGGGGCGTCGGAGGGGTGCCGGACAGCGCTCTCGGATTCCGTCCGCTGCGGACAGGCGTGGGCTATATTCAGAATCGTGAACACCGACGTGGGGGTAGCACGCTGGCGGGAGCTGATCGACGCCTTCCTGGAGCAGCGGGAGCGTCTGATCCGGATCCACCCCGACCTGTACGAGATGTCGCAGCCGAATCCCGGAGCAACCGAGGAGCAATTGCTTGCTGCTGAGGCGCGCCTGGGGCACCGTATCCCCGCGCAGTACCGCGAGTTCCTCGCCGTCGCGGACGGGTGGAGCGAGTGGAACAGCGACGTCAGCCTGCTCTCGTGCGCGGAGATCGGCCATGGCACGATCAGCGAAACGGAGGGATTGGGAATCCGGCTGGCCGAGGGCGACGTCCTCGTGAACTGGTCGACCGACGTCGACTGGATTCGGATCGCCGACAGTGAGGGAACCTACTGGGAGACTTTTCTGCTGCACCGTGACAGTCAGGGCTACCGGGCCGGGCAGCTCATGATGACGCCCCACGGCGACCACTTCTACGAGTCCTTCGAGCAGTACCTCGTCGAGGAGCTGGCGGACCTGACGACGATGCTCGACGGGGAGGAGCTCGGGCCGCACGGCAAGTACTGGGGAAGGGACCTCCGGCTCGACCCGCCGACGATGCAGCAGATCGTCGAAAGGCTTGCTGCCCTCCGCGTCGAGTTCGCCGAGCTCTGTAGTGACCCCGCCCCCGGATCGCCGAACCCCGGCGCGGCACCGTCGGACATCGCCGCGCTCGAAGGGCACCTGGGCCGCCCGTTGCACCGGGAGCACCGCGAGCTCCTGGAGGTCGCCGACGGATGGCCGGGCAACCCCCGCATCCTGAGCTGCGCGGAGATCATCGCCGGTGACGCATGGGCCGAGACGCTGGCGGCGCGCGACCGGCACAACGACTGGCAGGCAGCGGACTTCGCGAGATGCGGTGTCTCCACGTGGCAGAAGCCCGGTCCGGCGGCAGACGCCGCCGACACCGTTTCGGTGACGCCGTTCGCGACGCAAGTCATCGCGGTGTGGGGGATCGACACCGACGATGGCAGTGTCCTCGACGTGCTCGCGTACGTGGAGGACGTCGCGCGCGGCTACAAGCGGTCGTACGGCACAGTGCGCGAACACCTGTTGTCGCAGATCGACGGGCTGTGTCAGCAGATCGAATCATGGCGGCGGACGTTCAGGTAGTCGTCGCTCGGGGAATCGGCGGATAACGGCGTGGCGCCGGGCATATCCGTTCCCACTCGGGAATCGGCCGATTTCGCGATCGCAATAAGGGCGACGGCGACGTCCGGCACCAGGAGCGATAGCCTGTAGCGCGTGACTTCTACGCTGACCGCCGTTACGGCGAACGGAATCGACTTCAAGGTCGCCGACCTCTCCCTCGCGGAGGCGGGCCGCAAGCAGCTGAGCCTCGCCGAGCATGAGATGCCGGGCCTGATGGCGCTGCGTCGCGAGTACGCCGACGTCAAGCCGCTCAAGGGCGCGCGGATCTCGGGCTCGCTGCACATGACGGTGCAGACCGCGGTGCTCATCGAGACCCTCGTGGACCTCGGCGCCGAGGTGCGCTGGGCCTCCTGCAACATCTTCTCCACCCAGGACGAGGCCGCCGCGGCCGTCGTCGTGGGCCCGCACGGCACCGTCGAGGCGCCGCAGGGCGTGCCGGTCTTCGCCTGGAAGGGCGAGACCCTCGAGGAGTACTGGTGGGCCGCCGAGCAGATGCTCACCTGGCCGAACGAGCCCGCCAACATGATCCTCGACGACGGCGGCGACGCCACCATGCTCGTGCTGCGCGGCGCGCAGTTCGAGGCCGCGGGCGTCGTCCCGCCCACCGACGAGGACGCCGACAGCCACGAGTACCAGGTCTTCCTGGCCCTGCTGCGCGAGTCGCTGGCCAAGGACGCCACCAAGTGGTCGAAGATCGCCGCGTCGGTCAAGGGCGTCACCGAGGAGACCACCACCGGCGTGCTGCGCCTGTACCAGTTCGCCGCCGCCGGCGAGCTGGCCTTCCCGGCGATCAACGTCAACGACTCGGTCACCAAGAGCAAGTTCGACAACAAGTACGGCACCCGCCACTCGCTGATCGACGGCATCAACCGCGGCACCGACGTGCTGATCGGTGGCAAGAAGGTCCTCATCACCGGCTACGGCGACGTGGGCAAGGGCTGCGCCGAGTCGCTCGCGGGCCAGGGCGCGCGCGTCCAGGTCACCGAGATCGATCCCATCAACGCCCTGCAGGCGCTCATGGACGGCTTCGACGTGGTCACCGTCGAGGACGCGATCGGCGACGCCGACATCGTCATCACCTCGACGGGCAACAAGGACATCATCCTGCTCGAGCACATGAAGGCGATGAAGGATCACGCGATCCTCGGCAACATCGGCCACTTCGACAACGAGATCGACATGGCCGGCCTCGAGAAGTCGGGCGCCGTGCGCCTGAACATCAAGCCGCAGGTCGACCAGTGGACGTTCGGCGATTCCGGCAAGTCGATCGTCGTGCTCTCCGAGGGCCGACTGCTGAACCTGGGCAACGCGACCGGCCACCCGTCGTTCGTCATGTCCAACAGCTTCAGCAACCAGGTGATCGCGCAGATCGAGCTGTGGACCAAGCCCGACGAGTACGACAACGAGGTCTACCGCCTCCCCAAGCACCTCGACGAGAAGGTCGCGAAGATCCACGTCGAGGCCCTGGGCGGCACACTCACCAAGCTCACCAAGGAGCAGGCCGAGTACATCGGCGTCGACGTCGAGGGCCCGTACAAGCCCGAGCACTACCGCTACTGAGCGCTAGCGCACGCGCGACGAACTGATACACACCTTCCACCCTCCGGATTCCTTCCGGAGGGTGGTCGTGTCTGTGAGGGACCGGGAGACGACCGTCGACGAGCCCACCGGGGTCGACGTGACCTCGGCCTCCGCCTTGCCCGCGGCACCGTCGACCCGGACCTCCCCGACGACGACCTCCCAGCGCCCGTCCGGCCCGAGCAGCGTGTCGATCTCGGCGGCGAAGGTCTGCGAGGTGAACTGCGTCTGCAGCATCGCCACGTCCGCGGCGCAGCGGACGCCGATCAGCGCCGCCAGGTCCCGGTCGTTGAGGGTCTTGGTCTCGGCTGCGATGACGTTCCGAATCTGCTGCTCGTCGTCGGCGCCGCCGCGGTGGGACAGGATGTACCAGGTGGCGCCGAGGATGATCGCGATGATCAGCACGGTCGCGCCCAGCACGATCGCCAGGGACCGGTCCTTCGCCGGCGGCGGGCCCGTGGGCGCGCCCGGGACGTAGGGCGGCGAGCCCGGCACGTACGGCGGCCCGACGGTGCCCGGGCCGGCCGTCGCACTGCCCGACGGTGCGGGCGAGGCCTGCCCCGACGGTGCCGGGGTCCCCGTCACCGCGCGCCCCGTCAGGTAGGGCGTGCCCGCCGAGGAGACGGGCCCGCCCGTGCCGTACAGCTGCGGCGGACGCGGCGGCGCGATCCCCAGCCGCTGGTAGGTCTCCGGCGTGAGGACGGGATGCAGCAGCTCGCGCGGGTCAGTCGGGCGCATCCGCGCGCTCCTCGTCGACGTTGCGCGCGTGCTGCATCGACTGCAGCAGCGCGGTGAGCGCGTCCAGCTTCTCGTGCACCTCGTCGAGCTCGCGGCGCATGTAGTCGCGGCTCGCCGCCTCGCCGACGGCCAGGCGCACCGAGGCCAGCTCGCGGGCCAGGAACTCGGTGTCGGCCTTGGTCTGCGCGGCGCGCGTCCGGTCCTCGTCGAGCGAGACGCGGTCGCGGCTCTCCTGCCGGTTCTGCGCGAGCAGGATGAGCGGCGCGGCGTACGCGGCCTGCGTGGAGAAGGCCAGGTTGAGCAGGATGAACGGGTACGGGTCGAAGTGGAACGTGAACCACAGGACGTTGAGCAGGATCCAGATGATCACGATCACGGTCTGGATCGCGAGGTAGCGGCCGGTACCCAGGAAGCGGGCGACGCGCTCGGCGCCCTGGCCGATCATGTCGTCGCCGAGGTTCAGGTGGAAGCTGCGGCCCAGCCGCGGAGTGTCGAGGCGGGAGCGTTCCTTCATCCGGTGACCTCCTCAGTGCCGTCGTCCAGATCCTCGTCGCGCCAGTCCTCCGGCAGCAGGTGATCGAGCAGGTCGTCGACCGAGACCGCGCCCAACAGGTGGTTCTCCGTGTCGACGACGGGCCCGGTGACCAGGTTGTACGCCGCGAAGTACCGGGTCACCGCGCCCAGGGGATCGTCCGGCCCGAGGCGCGGCAGGTCGGTGTCGACGATTCCGCCCACCAGGTCGGCCGGGGGCTCGCGCAGCAGCTGCTGCAGGTGCACCGCGCCCAGGTAGCGCCCCGTCGGCGTCGCGGTGGGGGGGCGCACCACGAAGATCATGCTGGCCAGCGCCGGGGTGATGTCGGGGTTGCGGACCCGGGCCAGGGCCTCGGCCACCGTGGTCGACGGGGTGACCACGATCGGCTCCGGCGTCATCATGCCGCCCGCGGTGTAGGGGGAGAAGGTGAGCAGGCGGCGGACGGTGCCCGAGTCCTCGGGGTCCATCACCGCGAGCAGTTCCTCGCGCTGGGTGTCGGGCAGCTCGCCCAGGAGGTCGGCGGCGTCGTCGGGGTCCATGGCCTCGAGCACGTCGGCGGCGCGCGCCTTGGACAGGTGGGCGATCACCTCGGCCTGGTCGTCGTCGCCGAGCTCCTGGAGGACGTCGGCGAGCCGTTCGTCGTCGAAGGCGGCGGCGATGGACAGCCGGCGCTGCGTCGGCAGCTCGCGCAGGGCCTGCGCGACGTCGGTCGCGCGCATGTCCTCGAACACGGTCAGGGCTTCCGCGATGTCGTGGTCGGCGCCGGTGAGCGCGGTCGTGGTGAAGCCGGAGACGTGGGGGAGGTCCACCACCTGGACGCCGCCGCGCCGGTTCCAGCCCGTCGCGCGGATCTTCACGGCCAGGCGGTGCACCACCCAGTCGCGGGTGCGGGTCTGCTCGATCCCGACGTCGACCACGGTGGCGTCGGCACCGTCGTACGGCTCGCCCGGCTCCTCGATGCGGACCTTGGTGCCCAGGAGCTGGCCGAGGGCCAGCGCCTCGCCGGGGCGGATGTGCAGGCGGCGCAGGCTCACCGAGCCCGTGTTCAGGGTGACGGCGGCCGGTTCGATGCTGGTCACGCGCAGCATCGGCACGAAGATGCGGCGGCGGTTGGCGAGCTCCACGGCGAGTCCGAGGACACGCGGAGCCTTGCGGTCGGCGCGCAGACCGATCACCGCATCGCGGACGCGGCCGACGGATTCGCCGTCCGGGCCGACGACGGGCAAGCCGGACAGTCGCGCGACGAATACTCTGGAGACAGCCGACATGTACTTCAGGGTAGTTTCGTTCTACGCATCGCACGTGAGGGAGGGCGCCGAATGTCGCAACCGATACCCGGTCCCGGGTCGCCGAACCAGCCGGGAGGGCCCGCCGGACGGGGCCTGCCGACGCCGCCGAAGGGCTGGCCGATCGGCTCGTACAGCACCTACGCCGAGGCGCAGCGCGCCGTCGACTACCTCTCGGACGAGGAGTTCCCGGTCCAGAACGTGACCATCGTGGGCGTCGACCTGATGCAGGTCGAGCGGATCACCGGCCGCCTGACCTGGGGCCGCGTACTCAGCGCCGGCGCCGCCTCCGGCGCGTGGCTGGGCCTGTTCCTCGGCCTGCTCGTGGGCCTGTTCGTGGGCGGCGGCGACGCACTCGTGTCGACGGTGATCGCCGGCATCATCGGCGGCATCGTCTTCGGCCTGATCAGCGCGTCGGTGCCCTACTGGGCCTCGCGCGGCACGCGCGACTTCTCGTCGACGATGCAGCTCGTCGCCGGCCGGTACGACGTGCTGTGCGACCCCCAGGTCGCCGAGCGCGCCCGCGACATGCTGGCGCGCCTGAACATCCAGTAGCCCTCGTACTTCAGCGGGCGGCACCTGCACCGGACTGCGGCGCCGTCGGACTCCCGCTATCGCTCCTGCTTCTTCATACCGTTGCAACGCTATGAAGAAGCAGGAACGTTGTGAGAATCGCGAGCCGGTGGTCGATGAGCGGCGAGAATCGTTGCCGCTGTGGAAACGATCCGTTATCGTTTCCGACATGGAAACGAACTCGGAGAACGGTGGCACGCTCGCCGATGTCGAGGCCGCGGGGGTGGCCGGGCGTCGAGCGGCGCAGCCGTGGTGGTTGCTCGCGCTCGAGGTGCTCGTCGTCGCCGGCGTATGGGCGGTGGTCTTCGGTCGGGAGCCGACCCTTCGGAACATCGCCGTCGCCTTCGCGGTCTTCGCGGTGCCGGTCCTCGCCCTCAGGGTGATCGCCAAGCGGCGCGGACGCGCCGGAGCGTTCGCCTCGGGCTCGCGCGCCGCGGCCGTCTACTGGACGGGCTTCTTCGCGGCGATGATCGCCAGCATGCTGTCCACCGATGTTCTCGAGCCCGGGCGGCCGCTCACTTTCGCCGCGGTGTTCCTCCTGACGATCGCGGTGTACGGCGGTTGTCTCGTGGCGGCGGAGCGGATCGCCGTGCGGCCGTCGTCATGAGCGGAACGACGCACGGCCCGCCGGCCTTCGACGACCTCATCCACCCGCGGCAGCGGCTCATGATCTGTGCGGCCCTGGCACAGGCGCAGGAACTCCGGTTCGACCTGCTCGCGAAGGTGCTCGAGATGAGCGCCCCCACGCTGAGCAAGCATCTGGCGAAACTGGAGGAGGCTCAGTACGTCGCCTTCCGGCGTGACTCCGCGGACTCCCGGCGGCAGTGGGTCGAGTTCACGCCGACAGGGAAGTCCGCCTTCGCGCGCCACGTCGCGGCGCTGCGCGAGCTCACGACCTGACCCTGGCGCGCTGCGGCGCCCCGCGACGAGGCACGACCGATCGGGCCTGCCGGTGCGGGCAGCGCCCCGTCGACCTTGTTGACCTGCGACGACGGCGCGAATCTCCGCGAACTGTTTACCGGGTCACGAAGTCCTGCTAAATTCCGAAGTGATAGCGATCACAAGGAGGACTCTCATGGCGGACATCCTGGGGCGTGTGAGCCGGCGCGAGCTGGAGCAGGGCTACCGCGACGTGCTGGAGGACCTGTCGGAGGGATCGGTGCACCGTCGGTTCGACCCGTTCCTCGACATCGACTGGGACGCGCCGGAGCTGCAGCTCGATCCCAACGACCCGCGCTGGGTGCTGCCGCCGACGCTCGACTCGCTCGGCGCGACGCAGTGGTACCGCGACCTCCCGCTGGAGCGCCGCATCGAGATCGGGAAGTGGCGGATGGCCAACACCATCAAGGTGGGCGCCGCCTTCGAATCCATCCTGATCCGCGGAATGATGCAGTACATCATGAAGCTCCCGAACCAGTCGCCGGAGTTCCGGTACTCCCTCCACGAGATGACGGAGGAGTGCAACCACATCCAGATGTTCCAGGAGCTGGTCAACCGCGTCGACGTGGACGTCCCCGGCATGCGGAAGTGGTTCCGGCGGGCCTCGCCCATGATCGGCGTGCTCGGCGGCTACGCGCACGTGATCCTCTTCATGGGCATCCTGGGCGGCGAGGAGCCGATCGACCACTACCAGAAGGCGATCATGCGGCACGGCGGCCAGGTGCCGCCGCTCGTCCTGCGCACCATGGAGATCCACGTCGCCGAGGAGGCGCGGCACATCTCCTTCGCGCACGAGTTCCTGCACGCCCACCTGCGGGACATGACCAAGCGGCAGAAGCGGATCTGCGCGCTGGCCTTCCCGCTCGCGATGCGCTGGCTGGTGGGGGAGATCTTCACCCCGCCGAAGGAGTTCTTCGAGACGTTCGAGATCCCGCGCGAGGTCAAGCGCGAGGCCTTCTGGCGCGGCCCGACGGCGCGGGCCCTGCTCAACGACTACTTCGCCGAGATGCGTGCCCTCGCCGACGACTTGGGGCTCATGACGCCCGTCGGCAGGCTCATGTGGAAGCTGCTCAAGATCGACGGTCACAAGGCGCGCTACCGCGGCGAGCCCACGCGGCCCGCGCAGCTCGCCGCCTGAGGTCCACCGGGGCGGCCCACCGGTCTGCCCCGGTGGGCCCGGGACGCCGCCGGGCGGGCGTAACATCGCCCGGTATGGCGACGGCGCACGAGCCCGAGAGCGGGTACGAGTTGCGCTGGCGCGCCCACAATTCGCAGCGCCGCGACCTCATCCTGCGCGCGGCCGCCGAGCTCGTCGAGGAGTCGGAGCCCGGCGCCCCGATCCCGGTGCGGCGCATCGCCGAGCGCGCGGGGCTCGTGAAGTCCGTGGTGTACCGGCAGTTCAAGAGCAAGGACGATCTGGCCCGCGGGCTCCGCGGCTTCGTCGTCGACCAGTTCGCGGCCGAGCTCGAGGCCGATCTCGACGTCTCCGCCGGCTCGCTGCGGGAGATCCTGCGCCGCTCGATCGCCAGCGCCGCCACCTGGATGCAGGACAATCCGCGCCTCGTCGACCTGCTGCGCGCCGGCCCGACGGACGCCGCCGGCCCGGACGGCGTGCCCGTGGCGCCCGATGCCGTCGGCGAGCTCCGGCACCGCGTGGTCGCCCGGGCTGAGCAGACGATCGACGGCCTCGCCGCCCTCACCGGCCTGGATCCCGCCGCCTTCGCCGGCGTTCCCTTCGTGGTGTTCACCATGGTCGAGGGCACGCTCACCAGCTGGGTGCGGGGCGAGGCCGCCGTCCGCGGCCGCACGCGCGCGGAGGTGGTCGAATCGCTCACGGACATCACGTGGTTCGTGCTCGACGGTGCCGCCCGCACCCTGGGGGTGCACGTCGATCCGGACGCGGAGCTGACCATCTTCCTCGAGTCCCTGGCGCCCGGCGGCGCGGGCTCGGGACGGACATCCGGTGGCAGGTGAACGGCAGGTCCGGAAACAAACACAGGTAGATCCGTGCTCTCGCGCGTGAGTCTGGCACGATTATCCCGAATGTGGTTCACCTCACCGGTCGGGTCGACTAGCTTTTCGAATCGACGCTTCCGGTCGGTAGCGGGGATAGGAGCGGCGCGTGGCGGGCAGAACGAGTCGAACACGGAACGGCCTGCCGGCCAGGCTCGGCGCCGTGGGGTTGACGTCCGCCCTGGGCGCGACCCTGCTCGCCGGTTGTGGCACAGGGTCGAGCGGCACGGAGATCAGCGTGTACGTCGGCGCGGACAGCGCCGCGACCGTCCAGCGGGTGGCGGAGAAGTGCTCGACGTCCGAATACAAGGTGGTCGGCTACGGGCTGCCCAAGTCGGCCGACGACGCGCGGCTCCAGCTCGCGCGCCGGATCACCGGCGGCGACAAGTCGCTGGACGTGATGGCCCTCGACGTCACCTGGACGGCGGAGTTCGCACAGGCCGGGTGGGCGGTGAAGGTGCCGGACGACGTGGCGCAACGCACCGAGAAGCGGGTCCTCGCCGGTCCGCTGAAGACGGCCAAGTTCACCGACGAGTTGTACGGCGTCCCGGCGTGGACGAACACTCAGCTGCTCTGGTACCGCAAGGACATCCTGTCCCAGCTGACCGGCAAGCCCATCACGGCGCCACCGAAGTTCACATGGGCCCAACTGCTGGACTTCACCGGGCAGTCGCTCGCCAAGCGTGGCCCCGCGCAGATCGGCGTCACCGCAGCGCAGTACGAGGGTATGACGGTGTGGTTCAACTCGCTGCTGGAATCGGCCGGAGGCAAGGTCGTGGACGAGACCGGCAAGCGGGTGGTGCTCGGCGAGGGCAAGAACCGTGAGGCCGCCGTGCAAGCACTGCGGACGATGAAGGACGTGGCGACCGCCCCCGGGCACGATCCGAGCTTCACCCAGACGATGGAGACGGAGGTCCGCCTCGGCATGGAGCGCGGTGACGCGCTGTTCGAGGTGAACTGGCCGTTCGTCCTTTCCGCGATGCAGCAAAACTCGGCCGCCGGGACCGTGCCCTTCCTGCCCGAGATGACGCGCTTCGCCGACGTGGTCAAGAAGCCCACGAACGATCAGCTCAAGCAGATGAACGCGGTGATCCAGAAGAAGTTCGACTTCACGACGTATCCGCGGATCGCGCCCGGGGTGCCCGCGCGCCCCACGATCGGCGGCGCCAACTACGCCGTTTCGCCGACGTCGACGAAGAAGGACCTGGCCTGGAAGGCCATCGAGTGCATGACGAATGACGAGTCGGAGAAGGCCTACGGCCTCGACGCCGGCACGCCGCCCGTCCTGCCCTCGCTCTACGACGACCCGGAGTACCTGGCCGTGTACCCGATGGCGAAGCTCATCCGGGACCAGTTGCAGGAGAACACTTCCTCGGTGCGCCCGGTCACGCCCGTCTACCAGGCCATGTCCACGTTGCTGCAGGCGAAGCTGAGCCCGGTCGGATCGTGGGATCCGGGCTCCCTCGTCGACGAGTTGGTCACCGCCGCCACGAAGGCGATCGATCAGAAGGGGCTGGTCCCGTGACGACTGCGACGACGAACGGGGGCGCCGCGCCGGCACCCGCGGAGCAGAAGGCGGCGCTGTCCCAGGGGCAGCGCGAGGAACGCAAGCTGGGGCTGATGCTCATCGCTCCGGCGGCGCTCGTGATGCTGCTGGTAACGGCGTACCCCATCGTGTACGCGTTCTGGCTCAGCCTGCACAAGGCGTCCCTGGCGGCGCCGGGACAGGACGAATTCATCGGCCTGGGCAACTACGGCACGGTGCTGCAGGATTCGTACTGGTGGCAGGCGCTCGGGGTCACCTCGTTCATCACGGTGATCTCTGTGATCATCGAGTTCGCGTTGGGCCTGGCGATCGCGCTGGTGATGCACCGGACGATCGTGGGCCGGGGGATCGTGCGGACGGTGGTGCTGATCCCGTACGGCATCGTGACGGTGGCGGCGTCGTTCTCGTGGTTCTACGCGTGGACGCCGGGGACGGGCTATCTGGCGAACCTGTTGCCGGACGGCAGTGCGCCGTTGACGGAACAGATCCCGTCGCTGTTCATCATCATCCTGGCCGAGGTATGGAAGACCACGCCGTTCATGGCGCTGCTCCTTCTCTCCGGCCTGGCGCTGGTTCCGGATGACCTGCTCAAGGCGGCGGCGATGGACGGCGCCGGCCCGTGGACGCGGCTGACGAAGATCATCATCCCCCTGATGAAGCCCGCGATCCTCGTCGCGCTGCTGTTCCGCACGCTGGACGCCTTCCGCATCTTCGACAACATCTACGTCCTCACCAAGGGCGCCAACGGGACGGGCTCGGTGTCCATCCTCGGTTACGACAACCTGTTCAAGGCGTTCAACCTCGGTGTCGGTTCGGCGATCTCGGTGCTGATCTTCATCTGCGTGGCGATCATCGCGTTCATCTTCGTCAAGGCGTTCGGCACCGCAGTGCCGGGCTCCGACCAGGACCAGAGGTAAGGGGCGCTCGGCGATGGCAACGAGTACCGCAGGGCGCAAGGTCGCCTGGAGTGTTATCGACCTTCTGGTCGTCTGTTACGCGCTGATTCCCGTGTTGTGGATCGTCTCCTTGTCCCTGAAATCGCCGGCGACGGTGACGGACGGGAACTTCATCCCCAAGGGCGTGACGATGGAGAACTATTCGGCGATCTTCGAGGGCAGCGGGTTCGTGCGCCCGCTGATCAACTCCATCGGCGTGGCGTTGATCTCGACGGTGATCGCCGTGATCATCGGCATGTTCGCCGCGTACGCGGTGGCGCGGTTGAACTTCCCGGGTAAGAAGCTGTTCATCGGGGCGGCCCTGTTGATCGCGATGTTCCCGCAGATCTCGCTGATCACCCCGCTGTTCAACATCGAGCGGGCCGTCGGGTTGTTCGACACCTGGCCCGGCCTGATCCTGCCGAACGTGACGTTCGCGCTGCCGCTGTGCGTGTACACCTTGTCCGCGTTCTTCCGGGAGATCCCGTGGGAACTGGAGAAGGCCGCCAAGATGGACGGCGCCACCCCGGCGCAGGCGTTCCGTCAGGTGATCGCGCCGCTCGCGGTTCCCGGTGTGGTGACCGCGGCGATCCTGGTGTTCATTGCGGCCTGGAACGATCTGCTCTTCGGCGTGTCCCTGACCGCGACGGAGCGGTCGATCACCGCCCCGGTGGCGATCGTGAACTTCACGGGCAGTTCGCAGTTCGAGGAGCCCACCGGGTCGATCGCCGCGGCTGCGGTCATCATCACGATTCCCATCATCATCTTCGTCCTGATCTTCCAACGACGGATCGTCGCCGGACTGACCTCCGGTGCGGTCAAGGGCTGACGCCGGAAAGTATTCGAGGAGCAATCACATGGCCGACATCGTCCTGGACCACGTCAAGAAGACCTACCCCGACGGCTCCACCGCCGTCAGCGACATCAACCTGCAGATCGCCGACGGCGAGTTCGTGATCCTGGTGGGTCCGTCGGGCTGCGGCAAGTCCACCACGCTCAACATGATCGCCGGCCTGGAGGACATCTCCTCCGGCGAGCTGCGGATCGGTGGCGAGCGGGTCAACGAGAAGGCGCCGAAGGACCGCGACATCGCGATGGTCTTCCAGTCCTACGCCCTGTACCCGCACATGACGGTGCGCGAGAACATCGCGTTCCCGCTCAAGCTGGCGAAGCTGCCCAAGGAGCAGATCAACGCGGCCGTCGAGGATGCCGCCCGCACCCTGGATCTCACCCAGCACCTCGACCGCCGACCCTCGCAGCTTTCGGGCGGCCAGCGCCAGCGCGTCGCGATGGGCCGCGCGATCGTCCGCAGTCCCAAGGCGTTCCTCATGGACGAGCCGCTGTCGAACCTCGACGCGAAGCTGCGCGTGCAGATGCGCACCGAGGTCAGCCGCCTGCAGAAGCGGCTCGGCACCACCATGGTCTACGTCACGCACGACCAGACCGAGGCCATGACCCTCGGCGACCGCGTCGTCGTGCTCAAGAGCGGCGACGTGCAGCAGATCGGCGCGCCGCAGGAGCTCTACGACCGCCCGTCGAACATCTTCGTCGCGGGCTTCATCGGCTCGCCCGCGATGAACTTCCTGCCCGGCCGCCTCACCTCGGTGGGCATCGACACCGCGCTCGGCGAGATCCTGCTCCTCGACGCGCCGCAGTTGGCCGAGAAGGCCTCCGCCGCAGGCAACAAGACCGGCGAGGTGATGGTCGGCATCCGGCCCGAGCACTTCGAGGACGCCCGGCTCCTGGACCCCAACCAGCGCGTCGGTGGCCTCACCTTCCGCGCGCGGGTCGACGTCCTCGAGTCGATGGGCTCGGACAAGTACGTCCACTTCGCCGTCGCGCCGGACGACGCCCGCACCGACGTGCTCAGCGATCTCAAGGCCCAGCAGACGCCGCCGCCCGCGGGGGCCGACGAGATCGTCGCGCGGCTGTCGGCCGATTCGACGGCGACGCGCGGCGCGGAGGTCGATCTGTACTACGACCCCACGAAGATCGCGGTCTTCGACGCCGCGACCGGGCGCAACCTGGCCCTCTAGGCCCGTCGTGCGGGTGCTCGCCGTCAGCGACGAGGAGGTACCGGGCCTGGCCCTGTCCTCGTCGACGCTGCGGCCCGACCTGATCCTCGGCGCGGGGGACCTGCCCGGCGCGTACCTCGAGGCGCTCGTCGACCGGTACGGCGTGCCCTGCGTCTTCGTGCCCGGGAACCACGATCCGGACCACTCCGGATACCGCCGCACCCGCGGCGGCTACGTGCGCGGTGGGCTGCCGTGCGAGCCGCCAGGCCCCCGCGGCGGCATCAACGCCGACGGGCGCGTCGTCAGCGTCGAAGGCCTGACGGTCGCGGGCCTCGGCGGCTCGATCCGGTACCGCGGCGGACCCAACCAGTGGACGCAGTCGCAGGCCGGGCGCCGCGCGTGGCGGTTGCGGTTCGCGGCCCGGCGGAGGACCGTCGACGTGGTACTCGCGCATTCGCCCGCCGAGGGGGTGGGTGACGGCGACGACGGGCCGCACCGTGGCCTCGCGGCGCTCGGGCGCCTGGTCGCGAAGCTGCGGCCGCAGGTCTTCGTGCACGGGCACGTGCACCCGTTCGGGTGCCCCGGCCCGGACCGTGAGATCGACGGTGTGCCGGTGCTGAACACCGTCGGGTACACCTATTTCGACATCGTGCCGGGCCGGCCCGGCACCCTGCAGATCCTGGAGCGACGACGTGGCGCGTGACACCGGCTTCCCCGACGAGGACGCCCGCACCGACTTCGAGCGATCGCGGCGGCGAGCGAACATCGCGCGTCTCGCGTCGTGGGTGCGCGGTCAGCCGGGAGACGTCAATGAGGTGCTGCCCTACGACGAGGTGGTCTCGGCGCTGGGGTTCGTCTCGGAGCGTGCGCTCGGGGCTCAGGTGGTACCGGTCGCGCAGATCGTCGGCAGCGTGGACCGCACGCGTGATTTCGATCGCTACTTCCGGCCCCGCTCGCCCGCGCTGCGCGCCCGCTGGCAGCGGCTGGCGGCCGCGCAGCGGCGAGGCGAGGCGATGCCTCCCGTCGAACTGAAGAAGGTCGGCGACATGTATTTCGTGGTCGACGGCCATCATCGGGTGTCGATCGCCTTCGCGCGCGGCTTCACCACCATCAACGCCGACGTGACCGAGGTGATCACTCGGATTGGCTCGGGCGGCATCGCGGTCCGTTCCGACCTGCTGCTCAAGGATCACCGGCGGTTGTTCCTTGAGCGGGTGCCGTTAGAGGGCGCCGCGCGGGAGCGGATCCGGTTCACGAATGCCTGGGACTACTCGGTCCTTGCGGAATCGGTGGAGGCCTGGGGCTTCCGGCTCATCCAGGAGGTGGGCGAGTACCTCTCGCGCGCCGTCGTCGCCCGCCGCTGGTACGAGGAGGAGTTCGCTCCCGTGATCGAGATGGCGCGGGCCGCGGGGATCATGGAGTCCTCCACCGACGCCGAGGTCTACCTGTTCGTCGCCTGCGAGCGGTACCGCCTGGTCCGCAAGCATGTGTGGACGCCGGAGATCATCTCCGAGGTCTCCGCGCAGAACCCGCCTTGGCAACCGGGCAAGTTCTTCTAGGCCGGCACCGGGATCGGAGTCGATGCTCCGACCCCGGCGTGCGGGGGACGCGGCCCCGGGTCAGCGCATCCAGACGGTCGTCGCTCCGGGAAGCCGGTAGCCCTCGAACTCCGTGCTGGCGAGCAGGATCCGGCCCTCGGGCAGCTCCACTGGCTCCGCGCCGAAGTTGGTGTACGACCGCCATCCGCCGGGCCGCTCGAAAGCGAGCACCGATGCCGACGGATGCGAGATCCAGGTCAGCGACTCCGCGCTCTGCAGGTCGGCGCGCAGTGCCAGCGCCCGCCGGTACAGGTTCAGGGTCGACCCGGGATCGTCGTCTTCGACCGAGACCGCGTAGTCCGCGAACCACACCGGCTGCGGCAGGTGGGCACCATCGGCCCCGAAGCCGTACGAGGGCCCGGTACCGGTCCAGGGAAGGGGCACGCGACAGCCGTCCCGTCCGACCTCCTTGCCCTCGGTCCGGAAGAAGGTCGGGTCCTGGCGCGCCTCGGCGGGGATGTCGCCCACCTCGTGCAGGCCCAGTTCCTCGCCCTGGTACAGGTAGGTGGAACCGGGGAGGGCCAGGAGGAGCGTCGTCGCTGCGCGGGCCCGCCGCTCACCGAGCGCGGTGTCGACCTCGTCGTGCGCTCCGCCCGCCAGCGTCCAGGCAGCGGCGTGGTGCCCGAGGCCGGCCGGAAGGCCGTAGCGGGTGGCGTGCCGGGTCACGTCGTGGTTCGACAGGACCCATGTGCTCGACGATCCGGTCTCCGCAGCCCGCTGGACGTTCTCGTCGATGATCTCGCGGAACTGCGAGGCCTCGAACTCCGAGACCAGCAGGTCGAAGTTGAAGGCCTGCCCGAGGCCGTCCGGGCTCGCGTACGGGGCGAGCCGGGACTTGTGGACCCACGCCTCTGCGACCGCGGTGCGGGGCGGGGCGTACTCGTCGAAGACCTTGCGCCAGGCGCGGTAGATCTCGTGCACCTCGTCGCGGTCCGAGAACGGGTGATCGGGATTGAGGGTCAACTCGCCCAGTCCCACCACGGCGAACGGTGCGAAGGGCTCGCTGAGGTCCTTGCGCAGGTAGTGCGCGACGTCGATGCGGAAGCCGTCGACACCGCGGTCGGACCAGAAGCGCAGGGTGTGCTCGAAATCGGCGCGGACGTCGTCCCGCTCCCAGTTCAGGTCAGGCTGTTCCCGGGCGAACATGTGCAGGTACCACTGGCCGGGCGAGCCGTCGGGCTCGGTGACGCGGTGCCACGCGGGCCCGCCGAAGTGCGACTGCCAGTCGTTCGGCGGCTGATCGCCGTTCTCGCCCTTGCCCTCGAAGAAATGGTAGCGGGCCCGCTCGTCGGAGCCGCGGCCCGCAGCGAGGGCCGCCTGGAACCATTCGTGCTGATCGGAGGTGTGGTTGGGCACGATATCGACGATCAGTTTGATGCCGGCGTCGTGCAGTGCCGCGCTCATCGCGTCGAAGTCGTCGAGGGTGCCGAGACGCGGGTCGACGTCACGGTAGTCCGCCACGTCGTAGCCGCCGTCGGCGAGCTCGGAGGGGTAGAACGGGCTCAACCACACCGCGTCGATGCCGAGTTCGCGAAGGTACGGCACTCGCGAAGTGATACCCGGCAGGTCGCCGATCCCGTCGTCGTTCGAGTCGGCGAAGCTACGCGGATAGATCTGGTAGACCGCCGCCTGGCGCCACCAATCGGCCGTTCCGAGGTCCTGGAGAACCACAACACTCCCTTCGAAGGCGTCTCCGTCGACGGGAATCGTCGACGCGCGTCGATGACGTCCCTCGAGCGTAACGGATCCGTAGGATCGGATGCGGTGTTTCGCCGCTCGCCCGGCGGCGGGTGAGGGGAGGTGTACCCATGGCGACCATGGCCGACGTCGCGCGTCTGGCGGGTGTCTCGCGCAGCACTGTTTCCTACGTCCTCAGTGGCACCCGCCCGATCTCGGCGGACACCCGCGAGCGGGTCCTCGCCGCGCTGGAGTCGCTCGACTACGCGCCCAACGTGCTCGCCCGCGCCCTCGCCGGAACGCGTACAGGTCTGCTCGGACTGCTGCTCTCGACCGAGGCGCTCGGCCAGGGCGTGGACACCGCGGGCTATCTCACCGCCGCCGCGGACGAGGCGCGCGCACGGGGCTCGCACCTGATGCTGTTGCCGGGGCCCGCCGACGACGCGGGGCCGGTGCGGGAGACTGTGCGACAGGGGCTCGTCGACGGCTTCGTGGTGATGGAGGTGTACACCGAAGACGCGCGCGTCGACTACCTCCGCGAGGCCGGTGTCCCGTTCGTCCTCGTCGGTCGGACCGACGACGTCGCGGGAACGGCGTTCTGCGACGCGGACTTCGACGCCGCGGCCGAGGAGGCGGTCGCGCACCTCGCGGACCGGGGACACCGCGACGTGGCCGTCCTCACCGGACCCGCGGTGGACCGATCCCACGCCCCGGGTTTCGCCGTGCGCTCGCTCGTCGCCGTTGACGCGGCCGCCCGCCGGCACGGCGTTCGATCCCGCGCCGTCCCGACCGCGGCCACCTTCGCCGGGGGATGGGACGCCTACGCCGGCATCGCCGCCGCGGGCGCGACCGCCGTGCTCCTCTGCAACGAGCCGGCCGGGCTGGGCATGATCTCGGCCGCCGTCGCCGCGGGCGCCCGCATTCCGCAGGACCTCTCGGTGCTCACGGTGTTCGCGGGAACGGAGACCGGGGAACTGACCCGCCCGAGGGTCACCAGCATCGGGCCGGACCACAGCGCGATGGCGCGCCGCGCGATCGAGTTCCTGCTGCGCCGCGTCGCCGGCGAGCCTGCGGCGGACCTGCAGATGCTCAGTGCCCCGGTGTTCCTCGACCGCGGCAGCACGGCGGCCCCCCGCTCGCCGCGCCCGGCGTCGCCGGGGCCGTAGGATCGGAACCCGTGACTTCCGTCGTCGACGCCGTCCGGGCGCACCTCGCCGAGCACTACGCGGGCCGCGGCTTCGCGCCACCCGCCTCGGCGTCGGTCACGTTCCTCGGGCTCGAGCCGATGACGATCCAGCGCTGGGTGGGTGAGCCGCTCGTCGCCTTCGCCAGCGTCGGGTGCTCGCGGCACGCGATGACGGACCCCAATGCGCTGCTCACCGTCGAGGACGGGCCGCGCGCCGAGGTGGTCCTCGAACTTCGTCCCGCGGACGACGGTCCCGGCGCCGCACTCGACGGGGTGCACCGGTCGCTGGCGATCCTCGCCGCCACGCCGGCGGTCGAGGGCCTGGTGCTCGCGCCCGATGCCCTCGTCGACCTGAGCGCGCCGCTCTGGGCGGGCGCGCCGTTCACGGCGGTCCTGCTGGGGGAGTCGGCGGTGCCCGATCTCGCCCGCGAGGACGGGGAGCCGGTGCGGTTCCTGCGCGCCGACCCCATCACCGCGAACGAGGCCGCCTGGGTGCGGCTCAAGGGCGCCGCCGCGCTGCGCGAGGCGTGGGCGGAGGCGGGCATCGACCCCGCCGACCCCGGCCGCCCCGCCGCCCGCGCGGTCTAGTTCACGAATTCGACTTCTGCGGGCTTACGCGTGCGTGAGAGCACTCGTGTGGCCGCAGGACTCGACATCGTGAGCCACTACAGCCACTTGATCTTCCGGAAGACGGCGAACAGGCCGAGACAGGCGACGAGCATGATCGCGAGCACGATGAAGTAGCCGTACTGCCAGTGCAGCTCGGGCATGTTGTCGAAGTTCATGCCGTAGACACCGGCGATCATCGTGGGCACTGCGACCAGGCCGATGATCGCGGACATCTTGCGCATGTCCTCGTTCTGCTGCATCCCGATCTTCGCGACGGCCGCGTCGATGAGCGAGCTCAGCACGTCGTTGTAGGTCTCCACGTGGTCGGCGACCATCGCCTGATGGTCGAGCACGTCGGAGAAGTAGCGCTGGATCTCGTGCGGGATGATGTCGCTGAAGTCGCAGGTCAGCCGCTTCAGCGCGTGGGAGAGCGGGTGGATGCCGCGGCGCAACTCCACGATGTCGCGCTTGAGCTGGTAGATCTCGTCGACCTGGGTCCGGGCGCCGGCGCGGAAGACGTCCTCCTCGACCCGGTCGATGTCGTCCTCGAGCAGGTCGGAGACGGCGACGTAGGTGTCCACCACGTGGTCGGCCACGGCGTGCATCACCGCCGACGGACCCAGCTTCAGCAGCGCCGGGTTGGCCTCGAGATTGCGGCGCACCCGGCGCAGGCTCCCGTGGTCGCCGTGCCGGACGGTGATCACGTGATCGGGGCCGAGGAGCACCATCACCTCGCCCGTCTCGACGATGCGCGCCATCGGGTCCGTGCGGTCGTGGCCCACGTAGTTCACGGTCTTGAGGATGAGGAAGAGGGTGTCGTCGAACCGGTCGACCTTGGGCCGGGTGTGGGTGACCAGCGTGTCCTCGACGGTCAGCGGGTGCAGGCCGAAGACGCGGGCCACCTCGTCCATCTGGTGCTGATCCGGGTCGAGCAGGCCCACCCACACGTAGCCCTCGCCGCGGCGCCGGACCTCCTCGATCGCCTCGACGTAGCCGAACCGGCCGGGGAGGCGCACCCCGTCGACGTAGACGCCGCAGTCGACGACGGCGCGGGCCACGGGCACGGGGACGCGCGGGACGTCGGCCTCGCGGACCTCGCGGCGCCCGGCGCCGGGCCGGGGCATGGACGGGATGGAGGGCATGGACGAGATAGTAGACCCGGGCCAGGCTGCCGGGCCGCGGCGGCGCCGGGTAGAAAGTAGGCGTGAGAACTCGCACGCCCCGCCTCGCCGCCGCGGCCCTCGCCGCGCTGGTCCTGGCGGGCTGCTCGGACCCCGGCGATGCCGCCGACCTGGGCCCGCGCACCGCGCCCGGCACGGTGACGGTCGGCTCGTCGGGCGCCGCCGCCTCGAAGATCGAGGCCCTGATCTACGCGGGCGCCCTGCGCATGGCGGGAACCCCGGTCGAGACCCGGCTGGGGCTCGGGCCGGGGGAGGACGCGGCCGTCGCCGCCGTCGAGCGGGGCGACATCACCGTCGCGCCCGCGCTGACCGGCGCCCTGTGGGACCGGTACCGGCCGGGCACGCCGCAGCCGACGAAGGCGAAGGAAGAGGAGTCCGACAACCCGCGGGCGCAGTGGGACGCGCAGTTCGTCGCGCTGAGCGCAGTCCTCCCCGAGGGGCTCGGCCTGGGCGACCCGACGCTCGCGCTCGACCAGCCGATGCTCTTCGCGTCGAAGGACGCCCCGTCCGCGACGCTGCGGGGATGCGAGGGCCTGTCCGGCGCCGTCGCCGTGCCGGCCGGGACGCCGCAGGACGTCCGCGCCCGCTACGGCTGCCCGACGGGGCCGGTCGTCGCCGTCGCCGACGAGGCCGCCGCGGCGCGCGCCGTCCGCGAGGGGCGGGCCGCGCTGGCGCAGCTCGGCACGCTCTCGGCGGCGTCCAAGGATCTCGCCCAGGTCGCCGATCCCGACGGTGCCGTGCCCTCGCGCGCCGTCGTGCCGCTGGTGCGGCGCGACGGGCTGACGGTGGCGCAGACGAAACGGCTCTCCGCGATCGCGGGCGAGCTCACCACAGCCGACCTGGCGAAGCTGGTCGCGCAGGTCGAGTCGGGGGAGCGCACGCCCGAGCAGGCGGCCGGCGACTGGGCCGCCGAGCACACGCTGAACTGAGCCCGCACAACCGCCTCGCGAACGCGACCGCCCCGCGCTCGACGGGCGAGGCGGGGCGGCTGCGAACGCGGAGCGGCTACTTCAGCCGCTTGTTGAGCTGCTGGTCGACGAGGGCGTTCACCCGCTCGTAGGCCGAGCCGCCGAGACGCACGAGGACGTCGATGATCTTGGCGTCGGCGCCGACGAGCACGCGGCCGCGGTTCTTCTTGACGCCGTTCAGGATCGTGCGTGCGGCGTCGTCGGCCTCGGTGCGCGCGAGGTACTTGTCGAAGAGCTCCGCCGTGGCGGACTGGTCCCTGCCCTCGGCGACGGTCGCGTTGCGCGCGATCGCGGTCTTGATGCCGCCGGGGTGCACGCAGGTCACGCCGACGTTGTGGTCGCTCGAGAGCATCTCGATGCGGAGCGCCTCGGTGAAGCCGCGCACGCCGAACTTGGCGGCGTTGTAGGCGCTCTGGCCGCCCACGGACAGCAGGCCGAACAGCGAGCTGGTGTTGACGATGTGCGCGTCGCCGGAGGCGATGAGGTGCGGCAGGAAGGCCTTCGTGCCGTTCACCACGCCCCAGAAGTCGATGTCCATGACCCGGTCGTAGTCCTTGAAGGACGTGGTCTCGACGGGCTCGTGGTGCGCGATACCGGCGTTGTTGAACAGCAGGTTGACCGTGCCGTAGTGCTCGACCACGTCGTCGGCGTAGGCGAGGAGCTGCTCGCGCTCGCCCACGTTGACGACTTTGGTGTGCACCTCGGCGCCGCGGGCGCGGGCCAGCTCGGCGGTCTGCTCGAGGCCGGTGGGGTCGTAGTCGCAGAGCGAGAGCTTCGCTCCCTCGTCGGCGAGCTGGAGTGCCAGCTCACGGCCCATGCCGGAGGCTGCTCCGGTGATGACGGCGACCTTGCCGCGGAAACTCTTCATGCCTGTGTTCATCCCTCACGCTGGTTCTTGCCGGGCTGCGGCGCTGCACCGCCGCCGGCGTTCTTACTCGACAGTAGGGTCGGGATACGAGGTCTGTCAACGACCTATTGAGTATGATTCAGTAGGTGACCAGAAAGTCCGTTGCCGCAGCGGTGGGGCGCAAGCGCACCCGGCTCAGCCCCCAAGCCCGGCGCCAGCAGTTCATCGACCTCGGCCTGCTCAGTCTGAAGCACCAGGCGCTCGAGCAGGTGTCCATCGAGGAGATCGCGAGCCAGGCCGGTGTCTCCGCCGGCCTGCTGTTCCACTACTTCGACTCGAAGCTCGACTTCCAGGTCGCGCTCGTGGAGGAGCAGGCGCGGATCGTCGGCGAGGTCGCGACCCCGGACCGCGATCCCGCGGACATCACCGACGTCATGCCGATCCTCACGTCGACCCTGGGCACCTACGTCGACCACATCATGGAGAACCGGCAGTCCCTGCTGCCGATGCTCGCGGGCGTCAGCTGGTCCGAGCCGCGGATCCGCACCGCCGTGAAGTCGGTCCGGGAGCAGATCGTCGACCAGTTCGTGAGCCAGGCCGAGAACATCGGCATCGACCGCTCGCCCCGCTTCGTGCTCGCCGTGCACGGCTGGATCGCCGTCGTCGAGGAGACCCTCGTGCAGTGGCTCGACGAGAACACCGGCTTCGCCACCATGACCCGCGACGAGGTCGTCGACCACCTCGCCACCATGTTCGTGGGGATGGCGGGAGCGGTCGGGCTGGATCTCACGTCGGGCGTGGCCTGACGGTGCGCCGCAGGCCCCGGCGTGGGCTGAGCGTGCGTGGGTCGGGCTGGGTGGCCCGGTGGGCCGGGCCGGGTGGCGGCGACGCCGCTCGCTTAGACGTCACTCCCTCGCCGAGCGGCTCGGTCGCTCCGATGCGCTCGACGGCGTCGCCGCCACCCGCCCCTCCTCCGGTATCCGCCACTCCGTCTCAGTCTGCGCACGTGCCGCGTGCGCGGGTGAGTAGATGCGCATGAGGCGCCGCTATCCGGACGTGGCGCGTGCGCGCGGAATCGGGGAGGTCGGGCGCACCGTCGGAACACCAAGAAGGGCCGGTCCTCCCGAGGGAGGACCGGCCCTTCTACTGGCTCAGCGGATCAGAGGACGAAGGCCTCGTCGATGATCTGGGCCTGCTCCACGGCGTGCACCTTCGACGAGCCCGAGCACGGGGCCGACATGGCGCGGCGCGAGACGCGCTTGATGCCGACGAGGCGGCCGTCGAGCTCCGGCAGGGCGAGGCCGAAGAACGGCCACGCACCCTGGTTGGCCGGCTCCTCCTGCACCCAGCGCACGTCCGTGGCGTTGGGGTACAGGTCGAGCGTGGCGGGCAGGCGCCGCGAGGGCAGCGGGTAGAGCTGCTCCATGCGGACGATCGCGACGTCGTCGCGGCCGTCCTTCTTCCGGCGGGCCTCCAGCTCGTAGTAGAGCTTGCCGGAGACCAGCAGCAGCTTGGTGACCTTGCTGCGGTCGCCGCCCTCCACCTCGAACGCCGGGTCGTCGATGACCGAGCGGAACTTGCCGCTCGTGAAGTCCTCGACGGGGCTGACGGCGGCCTTGTTGCGCAGCATCGACTTCGGCGTCGCGACCACCATCGGACGGCGCACGCCGTCGAGGGCGTGGCGACGCAGGAGGTGGAAGTACGAGGCGGGCGTCGACGGCATGGCGACCGTCATCGAGCCCTCGGCGCACAGCTGCAGGAAGCGCTCGATGCGCGCCGACGTGTGGTCGGGACCCTGGCCCTCGTGGCCGTGGGGGAGCAGCAGCGTCACGCCCGAGGTCTGGCCCCACTTGGCCTCGCCCGAGCTGATGAACTCGTCGATGATCGACTGGGCGCCGTTGACGAAGTCGCCGAACTGCGCCTCCCAGCAGACCAGCGCCGACTCGTCGGCCACGGAGTAGCCGTACTCGAAGCCCAGGCCCGCGAACTCGGTGAGCGCGGAGTCCAGCACCTCGAATCGGCCGGGCGACGGGGTGCCGTCGGGCCCGAGGTGCTCGAGCGGGGTGTACTCGGCGCCCGACTGCCGGTCGATCAGGACCGCGTGGCGCTGCGTGAACGTGCCGCGGCGGCTGTCCTGGCCGGCGAGGCGGACCGTGCGGCCCTCCTCGAGCAGCGTGCCGAAGGCGAGCAGCTCGCCGAAGGCCCAGTCGATGCCGCCGTCGCGCGACATCTCGAAGCGGCGCTTGACCACGGGGGCCACGCGCGGGTGCACGGTGAAGCCCTCGGGGACGTTGGCGTAGGCGTCGCCCACCCGCTGGATCTGCTCCAGCGGCACCGCGGTCACCAGCGAGCTGGGCAGCGGCTGGTCGGCGATGATCGACGGCGCGGGCTCGGCCTGGAACTTCTCGAGCTCCTTGACCTCGTTGAACACCCGCTCCAGCTGGCCCTGGTAGTCGCGCAGCGCGTCCTCGGCCTCCTTGGTCGAGATGTCGCCACGACCGATGAGGGCCTCGGTGTAGGACTTGCGGACACCGCGCTTGGTGTCGATCACGTCGTACATGCCGGGCTGGGTCATCGACGGGTCGTCGCCCTCGTTGTGGCCGCGGCGGCGGTAGCAGACGAGGTCGATGACGACGTCCTTGTCGAACTTTTCACGGAAGTCGACGGCCAGCTTGGCCACCCACACGCAGGCCTCGGGGTCGTCGCCGTTGACGTGGAAGATCGGCGCGCCGATCATCTTCGCCACGTCGGTGCAGTACTTCGAGCTGCGCGAGTTCTCCGGCGAGGTGGTGAAGCCCACCTGGTTGTTCACCACGATGTGGATCGTGCCGCCGTTGGAGAAGCCGGGCAGGTTCGCCATGTTCAGCGTCTCCGCCACGACGCCCTGGCCGGCGAAGGCCGCGTCGCCGTGCAGCATCAGCGGCATGATCGGGTGCTCGCCCTCGGGCGGGTTCTTCATGTCCTGCTTGGCGTGCACGATGCCCTCGAGCACCGGGTCGACCGCCTCGAGGTGCGAGGGGTTGGCGACCAGCGAGACGGTGATCTCGTTCTCGCCGAACATCTGGTAGTACTTGCCCTCGGCGCCGAGGTGGTACTTCACGTCGCCGGAGCCGTGCGCCTGCGACGGGTTCAGGTTGCCCTCGAACTCGGTGAAGATCTTGCTGTAGGGCTTGCCGACGATGTTCGCCAGCACGTTCAGCCGGCCGCGGTGCGGCATGCCGATGACGACCTCGTCGAGCTGGTGCTCGGCGGCCTGGTCCAGCACCGCGTCCATCATCGGGATGACGGACTCCGCGCCCTCGAGCGAGAAGCGCTTCTGGCCGACGTACTTGGTCTGCAGGAAGGTCTCGAAGGCCTCGGCGGCGTTGAGCTTGCTGAGGATGTACTTCTGCTCGGCGACGGTGGGCTTGACGTCCTTCGTCTCCACGCGCTCCTGCAGCCACTTCTGCTGCTCGGGCTCGAGGATGTGCGCGTACTCGATGCCGACGTGGCGGCAGTAGGCGTCGCGCAGCACCGAGAGCACCTTGCGCAGCTTGAGCCGCTCGGCGCCGTGGAAGCCGCCCACGTTGAACGTGCGGTCCAGGTCCCACAGGGTGAGCTCGTAGGTGAGCACGTTCAGGTCGGGGTGCGACTCGAGGCTCTCGTTGTTGTAGCGCAGCGGGTCGACGTCGGCCATGAGGTGGCCGCGCGCCCGGTACGCCGCGATGAGCTCGAGGACGCGGGCGTCCTTGTCGATGCCGTGGGCGGGGATGTCCTGCCGCCAGCGGATCGGCTCGTAGGGCACGTGCATCGTGCGGAAGATGTCGTCCCAGAAGTCGTCGCTCAGCGTGAGCTCGTGGACGTACCGCAGGAAGTCGCCCGACTCGGCGCCCTGGATGATGCGGTGGTCGTAGGTCGAGGTCAGCGTGGTGAGCTTGCCGACCGCGAGCTCGGCGATCTTCTCGTCGCTCGCGCCCTGGAACTCGGCGGGGTACTCCATCGCGCCGACGCCGATGATGGCGCCCTGGCCGACCATCAGGCGGGGAACGGAGTGCACGGTGCCGATGCCGCCGGGGTTGGTCAGCGAGATCGTGACGCCGGCGAAGTCCTCGGCGCCCAGCTTGCCGGTGCGGGCCCGGCGGACGATGTCCTCGTAGGCAGCCACGAACTGGCCGAAGTCCATCGTCTCGGCTTCCTTGACGCCCGCGACTACGAGGCTGCGGCTGCCGTTCTTGCCGACCAGGTCGATAGCGATGCCGAGGTTCACGTGCGGCGGGGTCACCGCGTTCGGCTTGCCGTCGATCTCGGCGAAGTGCCGGTTCATGTTCGGGAAGGCCTTGACGCCCTGCACCAGGGCGTAGCCCAGGATGTGGGTGAAGCTGATCTTGCCGCCGCGGGTGCGCGCGAGGTGGTTGTTGATGACCACGCGGTTGTCGAACATCACCTTCACCGGCATCGAGCGCACCGACGTCGCGGTCGGCACCTCGCGGCTGGCGTTCATGTTCTTGACGACCGCGTTGGCGGCGCCGCGGAGCACGGTGCGCTCCTTCTCGGACGGGAAGGAGGCGGGGGCCGGGGCCTTGGGGGCCGGGGCGGGCTTCGCGGGCGACGACGGTGCCGGCGTCACCGGGGCGGACGGCGCGGGGGTCAGGGTCGTGTCGGCCGTCTTCGGGGCCTTCGCCGCCGGCGCTGCCGCCGGAGGGGCGGGCTGCGCCGCGGGGGCCGCTGCGGCGGGGGCGGCCGCAGGGGCCGCGCCGTTACTCGCCGCGCTGCTACCCTCTGCAGCTCCCGGGGTGTACTTCGAGAGGAATTCGTGCCAGCTCGGGTCGACCGAATTAGGGTCGGCCTTGAACCGCTCGTACATCTCCTCGACCAGCCATTCGTTTTGGCCGAAATCCGATACAGAACTGCTGCTCACGGCAGGTCCTCGCCTCGATTCATCATCGTCGTATCAAGCGCGCGCCGCCCTGGATCGCAGAGGGCGCAGGTCCGCGCGGTCCAGGGTAGTCCACCACGGAAAACCTGTGTCGGTTACTCCCGTTCCGCGGCCCTGGATCAGTCGCTGCCGGGCCCCGGCAGACCGGGCGTGGATCCGTCGGAGACGGACCCGTCGATCACCCGCAGGTGGGCTGTGGGCCACGTGGCGGGGACGGGGCCGAAGGCCGTCCGGGAGTTCTTGATCACGCCCTTGCCCAGGACCCGGTTGCCGCCCGCGCCCACGACGGCGCCGATCCCCGCGGGGAGCAGCTTGCCGAGGATCAGCGGCGACTTCTTCGCCAGGAACCGGCGGCTGAACATCTTCATCAGCTGCTTGTTCAGGTTGCCCAGCCCGGGGAGCTGGGTGGGGTTCTTCTTGAGGTTCATCAGCGAGGCGTTCTTGGCGCCGACGGTGGCGCGCAGCGCGCCGAGGCCGGCCTCGCCGAGCACCGCGGTGAGCACCAGCGCCTTACGCAGCTCCCGGTCCTCGGGGGAGATGCCGTACACCTCCGCGACGGCAAGGGCGTACAGCGCCGAGGCCTCCATGAACACCACGGTCTCGGCGCCGATGGTGCCGATCGCGGCCAGGGTGCCGACGCCCGGGACGGCGGCGGTGGCGCCGGCCGCGCCGCCCGTGCCGGTCACGGTCAGCAGGTAGCGCTTCTCGAGCCGCTCGATGATCTGCGTGGGCGACTCGTCGGGGTGGTCGGCGCGCAGGCTCGCGACGTACTTCGCGACGGCCGGCGCCTGCAGGCGGGCGGCGCGGTCGATGACGGAGCCGAGGACGCCGCCACCGTCGCGCTGGACGGCGGGGAGCTGAGGCTCATCGGACTGGATGCGGGCGGGCTTGTTCGCCATGGTGACCTCCGTGGGAAGCGATCCTGGTGACCTTGTACTCCATCTAACCCCCGGCAACCCCCGGAAAGTTCCCGACCGGCGCACGCACCCGCGCGCCGCGCGCGTACCGTCGGACACCGTGCCGAGCATCGACGAGCAGCCGTACACCCTGGTCATCCCCACGCGGTGGAAGGACAACGACGTGTACGGGCACGTCAACAACGTCGTCTACTACAGCTTCTTCGACACGGTGATCAACACCTTCCTCATCCGCGAGGGCGGGCTGGACATCCACGACGGCGCCGTGATCGGCCTCTGTGTGGAATCTCACTGCCGCTACGACGCCCCGCTCGCCTTCCCCGAGCCCGTCACCGCCGGTCTCGCGGTCACCAAGCTGGGCCGGTCGAGTGTCACCTACGCCGTCACGCTGTTCGACGGTGCCGGCGCCCCCGCCGCCGAGGGCTGGTTCGTCCACGTCTTCGTCGACCGGGAGAGCCGACGCCCCGCCGGGGTTCCCGACGGGATCCGCGCCGCGCTGGAGCGCCTGCTCGTCAGTGCCCCGCAGTAGCCTGCGAACCATGGCCTTCCGCACCCCGCTGGAGCCCGTCACCCTGACGGGTCACCTCGTCACGCTCGCGCCGCTGGCGCACGACCAGCACGACGGCCTCCTCGAGGCGCTCGAGGACGGGCAACTCTGGGACCGCTGGTACACCTCCGTGCCCGCCCCGTCGGGCCTGCGCGCCGAGATCGACCGCCGCCTGGACCTGCAGGAGAAGGGCGAGATGATCCCCTTCACCGCGATCGACACGGCGGGCCGGGTGCTCGGCATGACCACCTACTACGACATCGACCCGACTGTCCCGCGGATGGAGATCGGCTACACCTGGAACCGCGCCTCCGCGCACGGCACCGGCACCAACGCGGAGTCCAAGTTGCTGCTGCTCCAGCACGCCTTCGATGTGCTCGGCTGCGAGTGCATCGGCCTGCGCACCCAGTGGGTCAACACCCAGTCCCGGGAGGCCATCGCCCGGCTCGGCGCCAAGCAGGACGGCGTGCTGCGCAGCTACAAGCGGTACCGCAACGGCGCCCTGCAGGACGCGGTGCTGTTCTCGATCCTCCGGCACGAGTGGCCCACGGTGGACGCGCACCTGCGGCACCGCCTGCGCCACCGGCACGAGGCCTACCGCTCCGTCCCGGAGTAGTCGTGCCCCGCCCCCAGGCCGCGGCGCACGGGCTGTGGCGCCCGGGCCTCGGGCTCGCGCTGTGGTTCACCGACGAGGTCGGCGAGCCCACCGCCGATCCCGACGTCGCGGTGCTGCCCGCGCCGATCGCCGAGGTGCTCGGCGACCGCCGACCCCGCCGCTCGGTCTCCCTCGCCGGGCCGCAGGGCCGGCTCGTCGCCCCCGCCCTCACCCTCGGCCCCGCCCGCGCCGCCGCGCTGCTCGATGAGCTCTCCCCGTCCGACGGTGCCGGCGACCTGCGCTACTTGCGCTGGGTCGCGAAGTCCGTCGAGCGGTTCGTCGCCGCCGGGGCCCTGACGCCCGCGCTGCGCAGCGACGACGGCGAGTGGATCGTCCGGTGGGCGCCCGTCGAGTCCGTGCAGTGGCGCACCTGGGTGCAGACCGCGGCCGCCGCGATGCCGCCGGTGCTGCGCCGCACGGGAGACCTCGCCGCCGTCCTCGACATGGGCGCGGAACTCACTGACCGGTACGCCCGCCTGCGGCTCGGCGACGGGCCGTGGTCCTGGGTCGCGGCGCCGTCCCTGCGCGCCCTCGTCGACGGTGAGCCCCTCCCGCCCCGGTCCGTCGCCGATGCCGGGGCCGCCGCCGCGTGGACCGAGTGGGCGGGCAGCGTCCGCTCCGCCGAGACCCTGCTGGTGCTGCGCCTCGTCGAGCCCGACGGCCGCAGCGTGGGCGAGAACCCGCTCGCGCCGAGGAGCACGCCCGGCGGGACGCCGTGGCGGCTCGAGGTCTGCCGCCGCGTCCCCGGCGCCGCGCCCGTGCGGGCCGACCCCGCCCGGATGAGCCCCGTCGACCTGGACGATCTCGCGGGCGAGCTGGCGCGGGCCCTGGCCGTGTATCCGCCGCTCAAGCGAGTCGCGCAGGACGACTCCTCGCTGGACTTCCTGCTCACCACCGAGGAGGCGGAGGCGCTGTTCCTCGAGGGCGCGCCCGGGCTGACGAAGGCGGGGTACGAGGTGTTGCTGCCCGCCTCGATCGCGACGGTCCGCCCCGCGCTGCGGCTCGTCGGGCGGGAGCAGCCAGGGCGCACGGCGCTCACGGTGCAGGCCGGGCTCGCCGAGATCAAGGACTTCGCCTGGCAGCTCGCCGTCGGCGACACCGTGCTCACCGCGAGCGAGCTGGCCTCCCTGGCGAACTCGGCGTCGGGGCTGGTTGAGGTCCGCGGCAAGTGGGTGCGCGCCGACCGCCGCACCCTGGCACAGGCGGCGCGGTTCGTCGCCGAGCAGCGCTCCGCCGCGGAGTCCGGTACGGACCTGAGTGACCTGCTGGGGATGATCGCCGATCCCGCGGCCCTGCCCGCGCCGCTCGCCGCCGTCGACGGGCTCGGCTGGCTCGACTCGGTCTACCGCGGCGGCACCATCGCCCCGGCTGAGGTGACGGCACCGTCGACGCTGAAGGCGGTGCTGCGCGACTACCAGCTGCGCGGGCTCGAGTGGCTGGTCACGCTGTGGCACAGCGGCATCGGCGCCGTCCTCGCCGACGACATGGGCCTGGGCAAGACGATCCAGGTGCTCGCGCTGCTCTGCCACGAGCGCGAGGCGGGGGTGTCGGTGCGGCCGACGCTGCTGGTCTGCCCGATGTCGGTGGTCGGCAACTGGGTCGCCGAGGCGCAGCGCTTCGCCCCGGGCCTGAACGTGCACGTGCACCACGGCACCGACCGGCCGACCGGCGAGGAGTTCGGGCGGGTCGCGGCGGCCTCGGACGTCGTGGTCACCACCTTCGCGCTCGCCGCGCGCGACCGGGAGCTGCTCGCGGGGCACCACTGGGGCCGCGTCGTGGTCGACGAGGCGCAGCACGTCAAGAACGTCAACACCGCCGCCGCGAAGGCGCTCCGGTCGATCCCCGCGGCGCACCGCGTCGCGCTCACCGGCACCCCGGTCGAGAACCGCCTCGAGGACCTGCGCGCCGTGATCGACCTGGTCAACCCGGCCCTGCTCGGCTCGGCCCGCACCTTCCGCAATCGGTTCGCGCTGCCCATCGAGCGGGAGCAGGACAAAGCGGCCGTGCGCCGGCTCAACACCCTGACCTCGCCGTTCATCCTGCGGCGCGAGAAGACCGACCCCGCCATCGCGCCGGAGCTGCCCGAGAAGGCCGAGTTCACGGTGCGCGCCTCGCTCACGTCCGAGCAGGCGGGGCTGTACCAGGCCACGCTCAACAGGCTCGTCGAGGAGCTGCGGGAGTCGCAGGGCATGGGCCGGCGCGGCCTGGTGCTGGCCTCGCTGACCCGGCTCAAGCAGATCTGCAACCACCCCGCGCACTACCTCGGCGACGGCTCGCCGCTGCTGCGCCGCGGGCAGCACCGCTCGGGCAAGGTCGAGCTGCTCGCCGACATCCTCACCACCGTCGCCGACGAGGGCGAGCGCGCCCTGGTCTTCACCCAGTACGCCGAGTTCGCGCGCATGCTCCAGCCATGGCTCACCGGCCTGCTCGGCGCCGAGGTCCCCGTGCTCGACGGTGCCGTGCCCCGCACCGAACGCGACGCGATGGTCGCGCGGTTCCAGTCCGGCGGCGGCGCCCCCGCCCTCGTCGCGACGGTGCAATCCGGCGGTACGGGCCTCAACCTCACCGCCGCGAATCACGTGATCCACGTGGACCGCTGGTGGAACCCGGCGGTCGAGAACCAGGCCACCGACCGCGCCTTCCGCATCGGCCAGACGCGGGCGGTCCAGGTCCGCAAGTTCGTCTGCGCGGGGACGTTGGAGGAGCGGATCGACGGGGTGATCGCGGCCAAGAAGGAGCTCTCGTCGATGACGGTACGGACGGGCGAGGCCTGGCTGACCGAGCTGAACAACGACGAGCTCTACGAGCTGGTCGCCCTGCGCGACGAGGCGGTGGTCTGAGATGGCGCGATCGCCGAGAAAGGCGCGCGACACCGCGCGGCCCATGGGTGCGACGTGGTTCAGCCAGCGGCTCATCCAGCAGCGCGAGGAGGTCACGGAGCGGCGCAAGGTCCAGTACGCGCGGCGGCTCTACCAGGAGCACCAGGTGTACTCGCTGGCCGTGGTGCCCGCGTCGATCACCGCGACGGTGCAGGGCAGTCAGTTGGACCCGTTCGGCGTCGCACTCGCCCGGGTGCCCGGCGACGCGGCCGCGGTGGTCTCGCTGCTCGTCGCCCAGGGCGCGACGGCGGAGCTGCTCGGCGTCACCCGCGGCGAACTGGGGCGCACGCTGGGGGAGCTGGTGCTGCCCGAGACCGCCTCCGACGTGATCGTCGACTGCGCCTGCCCCGACGACTCCGACGCCTGCGTACACGCCCTCGCCGTCACCTACGAGTTCTGCGCCGCCGCCGACGGCGACCCGTCGCTGGTCCTCGACTTCGCGGGCGTCCCCCTCGCCGGGCTGCTCGCCCGCGTCAGCACGTCCGAGCCGTCGCGGGCACCGTCGAGTCCGGAGGCCGACGGTGCCCGCGGCGACTGGGAGGGAGATTCCTGGGACGCCGGCGCCGCGGCCTTCTACGGGGAGGGCTACGACCTGCCACCGCTGCCCGAGCCGTCCCCGATCGATGCCATGACCCTGCTCGACCCGGCGCTGCTGCGCACGGCGCTGCGGCGTACGGGCACGAAGCCCGCCGACGTCGCCGAGGCCCAGGACGAGCTCGCCGAGCTCTACGACCGCCTCCGCGACCCGCGCTGAGCTGCGCAATGTGGATGATGTTGGTGGTCTGCATACAGAGCCAACAAGGAGGTTGCGCATGTCAGTCACACAGATCGACCTCGACGACGAGGCGCTGGCCGAGGTCATGCGGCTGGCGGGGGTCCGCACCAAGAAGGAGGCGGTGAACCTCGCGCTGAGCGACTATGTCGACCGGTTTCGCCGTGTCGAAGCGCTTGCGCGCTCCCGTGAGCGGGCGAAAACGTGGGACTACGACGGGTGGGTCGCAGCACGTGCCGACGAGAAGGCGGTGCGTTGATTCAGTTCCTCGCGGATTCCTCGGCGGTGTGGCGACTGCAGCGGGACCCTGAGCTGACGGGACAGTGGCTGGAAGCCCAGCTCAGCGGTGCGATCGGGTCGTGCGACCCGCAACGAGCCGAGTACCGCGGGGCTGCGCGGAACGCCGATGAGTTCGACCAGATGAGTGCGATGTTCATCGACCTCTACCCGGACGTTCCGGTCCCGAAGGCGAGCTGGCGGTGGATCGAGTCGGCGCAGTACCGTCTCGCGAAGGTCGGCGCGGTGCGCGCGTTGTCCGTGGTCGACCTGCTCGTCTGCGCGACCGCCGCGGCCCGCGGCCTCGTCATCCTCCACGACGACGCCGACTTCGAACTCGCCGACCGCCTTCTCCCTGATGTGCAGGCGCGACGCGTCGTCGGACCGACGGCGAGCTGATCGTTCGGCCGCGTCGGTGACGGAACCTGTCGGTGGGGGTCACTACCCTGAGGGGCGACCTACGAGGGGGTGACGGGCATGCGCTTTCTGCACACGGCGGACTGGCAACTGGGGATGACCCGGCACTTCCTCGATGCGGACGCGCAGGCCCGGTTCACCGACGCCCGGCTGGACGCGATCTCCCGCCTCGGGGCCGTTGCGGCCGAGCGGGAGGCGGAGTTCGTCGTCGTCTGCGGTGACGTCTTCGAGGACAACCGGCTCGCCCCCGCGGTCGTCGCCCGCAGCCTCGACCGGATCGCCGCGATCGGCCGCCCCGTCTACCTGCTGCCCGGCAATCACGATCCGCTGGACGCCGCCTCGATCTACACGTCCGAGGTCTTCCGGCGGCACCGCCCGGCCAACGTCATGGTGCTCGAGAGTCCCGGCGTGCACGAGGTGCGTCCGGGCGTCGAGCTGTTGGCCGCGCCGTGGTTCTCCAAGCACCCCGCCGGGGATCCGCTCACCGAGGCCGTCGCCGCGGCCGCGCCGCCGGCTGCGGGCGTGATCCGCGTCGCCGTCGGGCACGGCGGCACCCTGCCCGTCGGCGCGCGCGACCAGCGCCTCATCGACGTCGCCGCGCTGTCGGATCGGATCGCCGCGGGCGAGCTGCGCTACGTCGCCCTCGGGGACCGGCACTCGGTCACCGAGGTCGCCCCGGGCGTCTGGTACTCCGGCGCCCCCGAGGTCACCAACTTCGACCACAAGGAGACGGGGTCGGGCTCGGTCCTCGTCGTCGACGTCCCGGACGAGGGCCCGGCGCGGGTCGAGCCGGCGCGGGTCGGCACGTGGCGGTTCGCCTCCCGCGAGTTCCCGCTCACCGCCGAGCGTGACGTCGACGCGGCCGTCGGCGCGCTCGCTGCGCTCCCGGACAAGGACCGCACGGTGGTCAAGGTCGGCTTCACCGGCACCGTCGGGCTGGCGGCCAAGGCTCGGCTGGACGCCGAGATCGAGGCCCTGCGGGCCCGGTTCGCGGCCGTCGAGCTGTGGGAGCGCAAGACCGACCTCGCGGTGCTCCCGGGCGAGGAGGAGCTGGACGCGCTCGAGCTCACCGGCCCGGCCGCCGACGCCGCGCAGGAGATGCTCGGCGTCGCGCGCAGCGGCGGGGAGCGCGCGGCCGACGCCTCCGGCGCGCTCGCGCTGCTCTACCGCCTCACCCGCCAGGAGGTGGGCGCATGAGGCTGCACCGCCTGGCGGTCAAGGATTTCCGCGGCGTCACCGAGCGCGAGATCGCCTTCGCCGACACCGGCGTCACGCTGCTGCACGGCCCCAACGAGGCCGGTAAGTCGTCGATGGTCGAGGCGCTCCAGCTGCTCCTGGAGGTCAAGGCCACGTCGAAGTCGCAGCGGGTCGAGGCCGTGTGCCCCGCGCACCGCGACGCCGGCCCGTTCGTCGAGGCCGAGCTGACCGTCGGCCCGTACCGTTTCGTGTACGCCAAGCAGTACCACCGCCGCCCCGGCACCGTGCTCACGGTGCTCGAGCCCACGCCGCTGCAGCTCACCGGCGGCAGCGCCGAATCGTGGGTCGCGGAGCAGATGGCCGCGCACGTCGACGGCGACCTGCTCGCCGCGCTCACCGTGCTGCAGGGCCCCGGCCCCGGGCAGCCCTCGCTGCGCGACAGCGCCGCGTTCGCGAAGGCGCTGGACTCGGCGTCCGGCGGCGCGGGGGAGGACGAGCCGGGTGCCGAGCGGCTGGCCGAGGCCGTCGCCGCGGAGCGGGCCCGCTACTTCACCCCGACGGGGCGCCCGACGGGCGAGCTGTCCGCCGCCCGCGCCCGCGAGGCCGCCGCCCGCACCGCGCTGGACGAGGCCGAGGCCGCGCTGCGCGAGGTCGACCGGGTCGTCGAGCAGCACTCGCTCGCCTCCGCCCGCCTCGGCGCCCTGGTGGAACGACGGTCCGCTGCCGCCGCGGCGCTCGAGGCGCTCAGCGCGGATCAGGAGCGGATCGGCGCGCTCCAATCGCGGCTGGCGCAGTCCCGCTCCGTGCTCGAATCGTCGGTGCTGCGCGAGCAGCACGCGGGCGACGCCGCCAACCGCCGGCGGCGGCTGATCGACCGGCAGGCCCTCGCCGTGGAGCGCACCGCGCAGGTCCGGACCCAGCGCGACCGGGCGCTCGCGGACCGCGAGGTGCTCGCCGCGGAGGCGTCCTGGCTCGAGACGACGGTGCACGAGCTGTCGGCGGTCTCGGCCGACCGGCGGGAGCGGAAGTCGCAGGCGCAGTACGCCGTCGACTACGCCCGCGAGTCCGTGGGCTATCAGCGCACCGTGAAGCGGATCGAGCAGGCGCAGCTGCTCGGTAAGGAGGTGGAGGACGCACGGAACCGGCTCGCCGCGAACCCGATCGACCGCCGTGCCCTGCAGACCATCGCGGTCGCGGAGCAGCGGTACGAGAAGGCGCAGGCCCGGTTCTCGGCGCTCGCCGCGACGCTGACGCTCGAGCGCCTCGGCTTCTCCGACGTGCTCGTCGACGGCCGCAACATCGGCGAGGAGCCGGTCGAGGTCGTCGCGGGGAACGGCACCGTGATCGAAGTGCCCGGCGCGGTCCGGATCGAGGTCGTGCAGCGCGGCGAGAGCGCCGACGCCGCCGCTGAGGTGAAGGCCGCCCACACCGCGCTGCTCGCCGCCTGCCGCGACGCGGGGGCGGAGGACGTCGCCGCGGCCCGCGAGCTGCACGAGCAGCGTGACGCCGTCGAGATCGAGCTGCAGGAGGCGCGGATCGCCCTCGCCCACGCGCTCGGCGACAACACCCTCGCCGAGCTGCGGCAGCTGGCGGAGGAGTCGGCGGAGCGGATCGTCGCGCTGGAGGCCGCGGTCGACCCCGAGCTGCTGGCAGTGGACCCGGAGCGGGCCAAGGCGAACCTCATGGACGCCACGCAGGCGGAGGTCGCCTCGCGCGGCGAGGAGCGGCAGACCCGCGAGCAGCTGGGGCAGAAGCAGCAGGAACTGCACACGGCGGATGTCACGGCGCGCACGGCGGCCAACCGGCTGCAGGACTTCGACAACCAGGCGTCCGAGCTGACGGCGGCGCTGGAGCGCGCCCGCGCCGAGTCCGCCGACGACGCGTTGGGCGCCGCTGCGGACGCCGCCGTCACCGGGCGGGAAGCGGCCGGCGCCGAGGTGGCGGCGCACGAGGCCGCCGCCCGGGAGGCGGACGTCGCCGGATTCGCCGCCCGGTTCGCGGCCGCCCGCGCGCAGGACGAGCGCGCCCGCGCCGCGGGGGCGTCGGCGCGGGAGGAGCTCGCCGGCCTGAACGGCCAGTTGCAGCTGTTCCAGGCCGACGGCCGCCGCGACCGGCTCGACGCGGCCGAGGCGGAGCACGTGCACGCCGACCGTGCCCTGACCTCGGTGGAGGAGCGGGCCCGCGCGGCGGCACTGCTGCACGAGACGCTCACCGCGCACCGCGACGCCCGCCGCGCCCGTGTGCAGGCGCCGTACCAGCGGGCGCTGGAGGAGCTGGGCCGCACCGTGTTCGGTGATCCGCTCACCATCACCGTCGGTGACGATCTGACCATCGCCTCGCGCACCGTCGACGGGGTCACCGTGCCCTTCGAGTCGCTCTCGGGCGGCGCGCAGGAGCAGCTGGGCGTGCTGAGCCGGCTGGCCTGCGCCCGCCTGGTCGACGGTGCCGACGGCGCCCCAGTCATCTTCGACGACGCCCTCGGACACAGCGACCCCACGCGCCTCGGCGCGATGGCCGACGCCCTCGTCGAGGCCGGCCGCGGCGCGCAGGTGATCGTCTTCAGCTGCGTCGCCGGCCGGTTCGACGCCCTCCGCGGCCGCGACGGCGTCACCGAGGTCGCCCTCGGCTAGACCGATCGCGGTTCCGGCGGTGTGCAGTGCCGGGGCCGTACGGGCAGCCGGGGCCGGGGGCACCCGGTCCGGCGCCGTACCAGCAGCGGCCGCCGCACGACGGTCCGTAGGTCCGGCGCCGAGGGCGCCGTCCGGCTAGACCTGCTCGCGCAGCTTGAACTTGAGCACCTTGCCGGCGGGGTTGCGGGGGAGGGCGTCCACGAGGTGCAGGGCCAGCGGCAGCTTGTACGGCGCGAGGGAGTCCTTCGCGAAGTCGCGCACCTCCTCCAGCGTGAGCGAGGCCTCGGGCTTGAGCGCGACGATCGCGGTCACGGCCTCGCCCCACTTCTCGTGCGGCGTGCCGATGATCGCGACCTCCGCGATCGACGGGTGGCGGTAGAGCACCGACTCGACCTCGGCGGGGTAGACGTTCTCGCCACCCGAGATGACCATGTCCTTCACCCGGTCGACGACGGTGACGTAGCCGTCCTCGTCCTGCTGACCCACGTCGCCGGTGTGGAACCAGCCGTCGGCGTCGATGGCGGCGCCGGTGGCGTCGGGGTTCTGCCAGTAGCCGGGCGTGACCTGCGGGCCGCGCACGCAGACCTCGCCGCGCTCCCCGGCGGGGGCGGGGGCACCGTCGGGCCCGAGCAGCGCGACCTCGGAGAGCGGCAGGATGTGGTGGCCGGCGGCGCCGATCTTGCGGGCGGTGTCGTAGACGTCCATGACCAGGGCGAGCGGCGCGGTCTCGGTGAGCCCGTAGCCTTGGCAGAAGGGGATGCTCCGGCCGTTGTAGAGCGCGATGAGCGGCTCGGGGACGGGAGCGCCGCCGCAGGTGAACTGGCGGACGCTGGAGAGGTCCGCGGTCTCGAACGCCGGCACCTGGCTCATGAACAGGAACATGGCGGGCACGCCGAACATCGTGGTCACGCGGTGCTTCTCGATGAGCTGCAGCGCGGCGGTGGGGTCGAAGGCGGGCAGGATCACCAGCTGCCCGCCCTTCTGCAGGGTGATCAGCGTGGTCACGTTGAGGCCGCCGATGTGGAACAGCGGCGCCGCGACGAGGCTGATGTCGGTCGACATCGTGTCGAGGCTCAGCAGCGCGTTCATGTTGTTCCAGAACATGTTTCCGTGCGTGAGCATGGCGCCCTTGGGGCGGCCAGTCGTGCCCGAGGTGTACATGATGAGCGCCAGATCGTCCTCCGCCGGCGACTGCGGTTCCGTGATCGGAGCGCGGTCCGCGAGGAGGGCGTCGAGCTGCTCCCAGCCGTCGACGGGCTCCAGCGCGATCGCGCGCGCGAGGCCCGACGAGGCCCGAACCGGCTCGACGACGGCGGCGCGATCGGCGTCGGCCACCAGGGTGTGCACGCCCGCGTCCGTGAGGATGAACTCCAGCTCCGCCGAGGTCAGCCGGAAGTTCAGCGGCACGAAGACGGCGCCCGCGCGGGAGGCGGCGAACATCGTGGTGAGGAAATCGGGGTGGTTGAAGCCCACGTAGCCCACGCGGTCGCCCGTGCGCACGCCCCCGGCCACCAGCTCGGCGGCGAGGCGATCGGCCCGATCGGCGAGCTCCCGGTAGCTCCACGTCGTGTCGCCGTAGGTGACGGCGGGGCGGTCCCCGCTCACGGCGGCGCGGCGCGCGATCCAGGATCCGAGGTCGACGGCGGGGCGAGCGGGCATGGTGACTCCTTGACGTGCGGGGAAGGTGGCACTGATCTTCTCCGCCCGAGGCCCCCCGGGGTGCCGATTTGTCAGATTCTTAGGTCCAGGGGCAGTCGGTCGCCATCGGCGCCCGATCAGGCGCCGACGTGTGCACCGTTGACCACCCCGTGGGTGGTCTTCGGTGCACACGTGTCGGTCGGACGGTCAGGGGGCCGGTGGTCGGCAGTGGCCCGCCGCACGGCTCTAACGGTTCTCCGCCCGCGCCTTCAGGGCCGCGAGGCCCTTCTCGAAGTCCTTGCCGGCGAACTTGTCCATCGGGACGATCCTGCCGATCAGCGAGAACAGGCCGCTGGTCTCGCCGGTCATGGTCCAGGTGACCTCGACACCCGCACCCGACGGGACGATGTCGAAGCGCACGTGGTTGTGCGAGGACATCGGCTTGATGAACTCGAGGTCCACGTCGACCGAGCGACCGGCCTCCACGGCGGAGATCGTCATCCGGCCGGCCCCGGCCTTCCGGTTACCCTTCCACGCGTAGCTCGCGCCCGGTCCGCTCGACGGCCCGGTGTACTCGCGGTGCAGCTGCGGGTCGAGGTCCTCCCACGGCGACCACAGGCGCCACTCGTGGAAGTCGGCGATGAGGCCGTAGACGGTCTCGGCGGGCGCGGCGGGCGCGGCGATCGCGGTGGATCGGGTGACGGTGAAGGCGGTCATGCGCGGAAGAATACGGCGCGATCGGAGACGGAGCGCGGCGAACACGGATGGGCCGACCGTCGGGAAGGCCCTCCGCCGCGGTGTCACTCCGACACCGGCACGACGTCACCACAGGGCCGCGGGTGCAGGGGCGTCATTAGACTCGCGGTCATGACTGCTGCCCCCGACACGACCTCCGGCGTCCCCGCGTCCGGCCTCACCGCGGCGCAGGTCGCGGAGCGGGTTCGCGACGGCCGGGTCAACGCGCTGCCCAACCGGTCGGGCCGGAGCACCTGGGACATCGTCCGCGCCAACGTCTTCACCCGCATCAACGCGATGCTCGGCGTGCTGTTCCTGCTGGTGCTGTTCACGGGCTCGCTCATCAACGGGCTGTTCGGCCTGCTGATCGTCTTCAACTCGGGCATCGGCATCATCCAGGAGCTGCGCGCCAAGAAGACGCTGGACTCGTTGGCCATCGTCGGGCAGGCCCATCCGGTGGTGCGGCGCGACGGGGTCGCCACCGAGGTCGGGCAGTCGGACGTCGTGCTCGACGACGTCATCGAGATCGGGCCCGGCGACCAGATCGTGGTCGACGGCGAGACGATCGAGTTCGATGCCCTCGAGGTCGACGAGTCGCTGCTCACCGGCGAGGCCGACCCCGTCGACAAGCAGTTGGGCGACGAGATCTTCTCCGGCAGCTTCGTGGTCTCCGGCTCGGGCGCCTACCGCGCGACGAAGGTCGGCGCCGACGCCTACGCCGCGAAGCTCGCCGACGAGGCCAGCAAGTTCACCCTCGTCAACTCCGAGCTGCGCTCCGGCATCGACAAGATCCTGCAAGTGATCACCTGGCTGCTGGTCCCGGCGGGCGTGCTCACCGTCTTCAACCAGCTGGTGATCTCGAAACAAGAGCTCAACCAGGCGATCCTCGGCATGGTGGCGGCGCTGGTCCCGATGGTCCCCGAGGGGCTCGTCCTGATGACCTCGATCGCGTTCGCGGTCGGCGTGGTGCGGCTCGGGCAGCGCAAGTGCCTCGTGCAGGAGCTGCCCGCGATCGAGGGCCTCGCCCGCGTGAACGTGGTGTGCGCCGACAAGACCGGCACGCTCACCGAGAACGGGATGCGGCTCTCCGAGCTCGACGTCCTCGACGGCGACCGCGCCGACATCGAGACCGCGCTCGCCGCCGTGGCGGCGCTCGACCCGCGCCCCAATGCCAGCGTGCAGGCGATCGCCGAGGCCTACCCCGACGCGCCGGACTGGCGCGCCGCCGCCGTGGCGCCGTTCAGCTCCGCCAAGAAGTGGTCGGGCGTCTCGCTCGCCGCCGGCGACGCGCCGCGCGGCAACTGGATCCTGGGCGCCGCCGACGTTCTCCTCGACCCCGAGTCCGACGGTGCGCGGCGCGCCACCGAGCTCGGCTCGACGGGGCTGCGCGTGCTGCTGGTTGCCTCGACCGACCTGCCGGTGGACACCGAGGTCGACGGGCTGGAGGCGCCCGGGCGCCTGGTGCCGCGGGCGCTGATCGCGCTGGAGCAGCGGGTGCGCGTCGACGCCCGCGACACCCTCGACTTCTTCGACTCGCAGGGCGTCGCCGTGAAGGTGATCTCCGGCGACAACGCCGTCTCGGTGGGCGCCGTCGCGCACTCGCTGGGGCTGGGCTCGCCCGATTCGTCGGTCGACGCGCGGAAGCTGCCGGCGGACAACGACGAGCTGGGCGAGGTCGTCACCGACAACGTGACCTTCGGCCGCGTGCGTCCCGACCAGAAGCGGGCGATGGTCAAGGCCCTGCAGTCGCGCGGTGACACCGTCGCCATGACCGGCGACGGCGTGAACGACGTGCTCGCGCTCAAGGACTCCGACATCGGCGTGGCGATGGGCTCCGGTAGCTCCGCCGCGCGGTCGGTCGCGCAGATCGTGCTGCTGGACAACAAGTTCGCCACCCTGCCCTACGTGGTCGGCGAGGGCCGGCGCGTGATCGGCAACATCGAGCGCGTCGCGAACCTCTTCCTCACCAAGACGGTCTACGCCGTGCTGCTTGCCTGGCTCGTGGGCCTGGCGGGTCTGGGCGCCAAGATCTTCGGCTTCGCGCCGATCTCGTACCCGTTCCAGCCGATCCACGTCACGATCGCGGCCTGGTTCACCATCGGTATCCCCGCCTTCGTCATGTCCTTGGCGCCCAACAACGAACGGGCCAAGACGGGGTTCGTCGGGCGGGTGCTGCGGCTGGCAGCACCGTCGGGCGTGGGGATCGGCCTGGCGACCTTCCTGTGCTACCTCGTGGTGAACCCGGGCGGCTCCGGAGCTGCGCTGGGCGGGAAGGCCGCGACGCTGAGCCCCGAGCAGATCCAGGCGTCGACGGCGGCCCTGATCACGCTTCTGGTGGGCTCGCTGTGGGTCCTCGGGATCGTCGCGCGGCCGTACACCTGGTGGAAGATCCTGCTGGTCGGCGGCTCGGTCGCGTTCTACGTGGTGCTGTTCTCGATCCCGTTGGCGCAGGAGAAGTTCTTCCTCGACGTCAGCGACCCCGCGATGGTGGGCACCGGCTTCGCCTTCGGTGGGGTGTCGATCGTGCTGGTGGAGGTCCTGCGGCGGGTGGCGCCGTCGGTCTTCCGCTCGGTCGCGCACCGTCGGGCCTGAGACCTCACTCGGGCAGCGGCGTTCCCCACCAGTGGACGCCGTTCGCGTCGCGGACGAGGCGATCGGCGCGCGCTCCGAGCGGCTCGCCGATGCAGAAGGCGGCGGCGTCCCGGCCGACGGTCTCCGGATCGTCGACGGTGCCGTACAGCGGTGAGATCGTCGCCTCCGTCGCGAATCCCAGTGTGATGGGCTGGTCCCACCAGCGGTAGACGACGTGGAACAGGTCGCCGGTGGTGCCCGCGTCGATGACGCCGACGCACCACTCCTCGGTGATCCGGCCATCCCTCAGCGCCGTCAGACACCCGAGGAGCGCGGCCTCCTCGGGCGTGCGCGGCGTGCCGAGCTCCTCGATGAGTCTGCTGTGGCTGCGGGTCGTTCGCGGCAGCTCCGGTGAGTAGGTCGCGGCGGCCTCGTCCGGGGTGAAGAAGTCCTCGTCGACCACGGGGCGGCTCACCGGCTGTCCCGGCTGTCCCACACACGCAGACCGATGAGGTACCGCTGGTCCGGGTGGTCCCACGGCAGCGATTCCTGGAAGCGCTTGTGCAGCGCGAAGATCTCGTAGCCCTGCAGTGGGCTGTGTCCGGGGTACCAGGCATGTTCGCGGATGATCCGGTTGGCGTTCGCCAGCACGTCCTGCAGCGTCGCGTCGTCGATGCGCAGCTCGGCGCTGAGCTCGCCCATGATCGGGAGAACGCCGTCCCGCGGGGGAGGGGGCTCGCCCCACCACGCGATCAGCATGAGCGGTGGCACGTCCACCTCGACCGTGACGACCCGGGGGGCGAAGGACTCGATCCTCATGTCCCGATCGTAGGGTGGCCGGCGATCGGACTCGGCGGTGCGCGGGGCCCGCGACGAAGAGCGCCGCGACCGCGCGGTCACCCGTCGACGGTCGTGGTCCGGTTCCGCCCCGCGGTCTTGCTCGCCTTCAGCGCGCGATCCGCTCGGTCGTTGAGATCGTCGAGCACCGTCGAGGTGCGGTTCGTGGGTGCGTGGTCCATGCGCACGAGGCCGATGCTCAGGGACACGGAGGTCCCGTCCGGCAGTCGCACGGGCTCGCGGTGGATGGTCTCGGTGAGGAACTCCGCGTCCCGATCAGGCTCTCCGCTGATGACCGCGAACTCGTCGCCGCCGAGTCGGCCCACGACGGCATTCGGGGTGGTGCCCCCGGAGATCAGGCGCGCGACGTTACGGAGCACGCCGTCGCCGACGGTGTGACCGAAGCGGTCGTTGATGCCCTTGAACTCGTCGACGTCGATCGCCGCTATCAGCAGGTCGCCGGTTGCGCGGTTCAGGAGGCGGCCGCTCGAGAATTCGAATCCGCGGCGATTGAGGAGGTTCGTCAGCGGATCGAGAGACGACTCGAGCAACTGCTTGCTGATCAGGCGCTGCATCTCGACGGTGTACCGCCGGAGCAGGGCCACGACGGCGTTGGACACGACGAGCGCGACGACCACTTCGAGACCCACGGTGAGCGGGTTGAACCCGGCGGCGAGGAGCGTCCCTCCTAGTACGAGGACGACCGCCGTCGAGAAGGCGATGTGGAGGGCCATGACCCGTCCGCCCACGAAGTGCGCCACGTAGGCGCCGATCACGGAGAACAGGCCCGTGCCGATCAATGCGGCTTGGGCGTTCTGCATGCACAGCACGACGCCGGCGAGGCCGGCGTCGGCGTAGGCGACGAAGGCGATGCTGCTCTTGCTCCGCGCTCCCTTCGACCAGAGCGCGCCGGCGAGGGGAGTCCTGGCGACGATCGCGGACGCGGGGATCACGCTGAGGCAGATGAGCCCGATCGTGATCTGTCGCCACCGGCTGTCGCCGGCGCCGTCGGGGATGACGATCGTGACCGAGCCGAACGCCCCGAACGCGACGGTCAGGGCCGCGATCGCATACCGCCACAGCTGGTCCCGCAGCTCGATGCGGCGGAGGAGATGGCGCGGTGTCCCGGCTCCGAGAGTCATCTCCTCCATGCCTCCCATCGTCCCACGGGGCACCGCCGACGCGTTCGGGATCGCATGCTTCGAGATCGCCAAGAACGGGTGTCGGTGCCTACGTCGATGGCACGACTCGCGACGCGAAATCTTGTTAGGCCAAACAAAAGTCGGTACCGTCGGTGCATGGACAAGCTCGCGCCGTCGCCGCTGGATCCGCTCGCCGCCGCGGTGGCGGGCCGCCTGCACGCGCAGAGCAAGAAGCAGATCATCGCCAACGTCCCCGGCTTGGCGCGACGTATGGCGGTCTCCCTGGTGCGGGAGCGCTCGATCGACTTCACGCAGGGGGATGAGGGGAGGAAGTTCGTCGCCGACAAGCTCGTCGCGATCGCGCCGGCGAAGGCCGCGCTGATCCACATGCTGTGCCGCTCGATCGGCGCGACGCGGATCGTGGAGGCGGGGACGTCGTTCGGGGTCTCGACGATCTACCTCGCCGCGGCGGTGCGCGACAACCTGGCTGAGGGCGAGGAGGGCGTCGTGATCGGGACCGAGCACGAGCCGGGGAAGGTGCGGCGGGCGCTGCGGAACCTGCGGGAGGCCGGCGTCGCCGAGTACGTCGAGATCCGGGAGGGCGACCTGCGGGAGACCCTCGTCGACCTGACCGGACCCATCGACTTCATGCTGGTGGACATCTGGACGCCGATGGCCCTACCCGCGCTGCGACTGGTGACGCCGCACCTCCGGCCCGGCGCGCTCGTGGTGTGCGACAACGTCGTCGGCGCCGCATCCGAGTATTGCGAGTACCTCGAGTTCGTCCGTGACCCCGACGGGCCGTTCTCGTCGGTGACGGTGCCCGGCAACGGCGGCCTGGAGATCTCCCGCAAGCGCTGACGGTCTGCACGGGTGGCCCCATGGACCGCACTACCGAGCTCACGCGCAGCTCCACGCCATCACCGCCGAGCCGGGCGACATCCACGGCTGCCGGGGCGAGCCCACCGCCTGCGACCGAATCTGGAATGAACATTCGAGTGTGTAGCACTGCATCGAACGCGGACGTAGAATCGAGGTAGGGAAGAGGGGGTGATGGCGATGAATTCCGATACAGCAGACGAATATCTCGCCGTTCTCACGGCCTTCGAACACGCGGCCGAGCGGCTCGCATCCGCAGACCCGGTGATGCTCTCCTCGCAGGAGGTACTCGACAGCCTGCGCAGGCTGGAGACGGCGGCCCGCAAGGTGCCCTACGGCCAGAATCTGCTCGTCGGCGTGGCGTTCGAACAGGGCCTACCTGCAGAATTGGGCTACACCGGGATCAAGGAACTCCTTGTCGACCAGTTGCGCCTCGCCGGCGCGGAAGCGCGTGATCGGTTGCACGGCGCGTGCAACCGCGTGCCGCGGCACGCCCGCGGCCTCGCGCCGGAGCCCAAGTACGAGCTCATTGCGGAGGCACAGCGCGAGGGACGGATCTCGGAGCGGCACGCCACCGCGATGGGGAAGGTCCTCGACACCTGCTACCGCCTGAACGGCAGCGACCTCGACGACCTCGAGGAGGTCCTCGTGACAGCGGCGGAAAGCGTTCCGCCGGAAGACATCGCCGTGATCGGGAAGCACGCCCTCGCTCTCCTCGATCCCGACGGTGCCGAACCCGACCGGGATCGCATCCGACGGTCGCGCGAGCTCACCGTGAGCGCCCAGGGCGACGACCTCATGTCCGACATCGGCGGTGCCCTCTCGCCCGAATGCCGCGCCCTGCTCGACGCGGTGCTCGAGAAGTTCGCTCGCCCGGGCGTCGTCAATCCCGATGATGCCGCGGCCCCCGTCGACCTCGGTGACGCGGACGCGATCTGTGAGGCGGCCGCGCGGGATAAGCGCACCGCTGCGCAGCGCAATCACGACGCGCTGGCGCACGCGCTGGGCGTAGCGATCGACTCGGGTGAACTCGGCAGTCATCGCGGCGTGCCGTGCGTGCCGATCATCACTGTGGGGATCGATCAGCTCGAGTCCGAGACCGGCATCGCGACCACCGCCACCGGTGGGCGGCTCCCTGTCGCGGACGCGCTGCGGATGATGGGTGCCAATCCCAAGTACGTCCTGGTGCTCGATCTGGCGTCGCGACCGTTGTTTCTCGGACGGGAGAAGCGTCTCGCCTCCGCGGATCAGCGGATCGCGCTGTACGGGGCCGAGAAGGGGTGCACCGCTCCCGGATGCGACGCGGCCGCGACCCGCTGCCAGGTGCACCACATCACCGAGTGGGCCGACGGCGGCGCGACGGACGTCACCGCGCTCACCCTCGCCTGCGACGCCCACCACGGCAAGGTCGTTCCCGACCTGACGGAGAATCCGCGCGGCTGGGAGACGATCACGATCCCGCACGGCGAGCCGTACGCCGGGCGGACCGGCTGGCGTCGCGGCGCCGACCCCGCCGGGACGCATCGCGTCAATCACCGGCGTCACGCCGAGGAGCTCCACCGCGAGGCACTCGTCCGCTGGCGCACGCGGTGCGCGCAGTTCCGGGATGCGTGGGTCGAACAGGACCTCCGTCGCCAGTTCGAGGAATCCTGCGCCGACCACGAACTGATCGCGAAGGTCCTCGACGGTCCGCACGGCCCGCCGCTCCTTGAACAGCTGCTCGCCGACCACGATGCCGACACCGCCTGGTGCGCACCGTCGAACACCGGCGCCTACGCGGCCTGAGGCCTCAGAACCGGCGCCGCCAGTCGGAGCCATCGGGGAGGCGGGCGTCGGGGGCGGCCGTCCAGAACGCGGAGGCTAGGTCGTAGCCGTCGTGCACCAGCGCCGCCCGCGCGGGCCAGAGATCCGCCGTCCACTCGGGCTCGTTGTGCATCGAGTCGATGCCCGCGCGCACGCCGCCCTCCAGCTCGAAGTGCAGGTGCCGGGCCGCCTCGCGGGCGGACTCGGCGCCCACCGGCACGGCCGCGGCGGCGTCGACGAGATCCGTGGCCGCGCCCCGGATCCGACGATCGGTCCAGGCGAACGTCCGACGGTGCGCGCCCGGGTCCAGCAGGTACATCGCGAGCAGCGCGATCACGACGCCCACCAGGGTCTCCAGCAGACGGTCGCGCATCACCGGTCCCGCCGCCCCGCCGGTGACGCCCGCACCGCTCGCCAGCAGCGCCACCGGGGTGATCACCACGACCGCCGCGGCGTAGTTGCGCACGACGAGGATCTCGATGCAGAACTGCAGTGCGGCGACCACCGCGATCAGCGCGTAGCCCTGTGGAGCCGCCGCGTGCAGGCCCGCGAACAGAACCAATCCGACTGCGGTGCCGAGGAATCGGTGCAGCGCCCGCACGGTCCCGTGCACGCGGTCGACCCCGGTCTGCAGCACCACGAGGGCGCTGATCGCCGCCCAGTGCGGTCGCTCGAAGCCGAGCGCGATGCTCACCGCGCCCGCGGCGATGCAGGCGACGCCGACCCGGCCCGCGGTGATCGCGGCGTGCGAGGAGGGGTTCAGCGAGCGGCGCAGGCGGTGGCCCACCGTCGGCCGCAGCCGTGACGTGGTGACCGCGCGCGTGGGGTCGGCCTCCGTGTCCGCGTCATCGGAGGAGGCGGCGGCGAAGCGACGGTTCGCATCCCGCAGGTCGGCCAGCAGCGCCGCATCGGCGGGGCGGCTCGCCGCCCGGGCGTCGTCCATCGTCGACCAGGCCGCGACCAGGGCGGAACCGGCGGCGTGCCGGCGCTCGGCGGAGGGCGGACCGTCGGTGGCGAGATACGCGTTCACCGTCCCGATCGCGCGCCCCGCGGCCTCCCGCTGCGGCGCCGACGGATCGACCAGCACCCCGGACATCGAGACCAGCACCGACGAGATCGCGCCCAGGGAGGCACCGACGACCAGCATTGCGGGATCGGCGCCGGATTCGACGGCGATCAGCCCTCCGGACCCGACGAGCGCGAAGAACAGGGCGCCCGGCGGACCCAGCCGCAGCGCGTCGACCACGAAGACGGCCGCCACGGCGGGGATGACCGTCATCAGCACGGCGCAGGTCTTGAGAAGGACGCCGCCCGCGGGCACGGCCCACCCGATCGTCGCCCCCATGGACACCGCGACCAGCAGCGCCAGCCCTGCGGCCGCCACCACGTGGCCGCGTACGCGGTAGGCGCGGCCCTCGCCGTACAGCACGGCGAAGGCGCCGAAGGTGGTGAAGAGGGCCGAGCTCGCGTGCCCGGCCGCGACCAGCCCCGCGCCGGGGATCGCCACCGCCGCCGCGGCCCGCAGGCCGGCCCGCCACCGCCAGACGGGCGCACCGTCGGCGAAGACGAGCGAGCGGACCCGCGCGACGCGGGGCGGGGGATCGTGGAGTGGTTCGCTCACCGGACCATTCCAACACCGCCGCCGCGGCGGCGCACACGCGGCAGTGCGGGGGAGAGATCGGGGCGAAGAATGCAGTGACGCAGAAGAAAGTGCCCCCGGCAGGATTCGAACCTGCGGCCTTTCGCTCCGGAGGCGAACGCTCTATCCCCTGAGCTACGGGGGCGCAGGGCGTAGCAAGGTTAGCGCATAGGGCAGGCCCGGCGGAAACCGGGCGGTCAGGCGCACCTTAGGATGGACCGGTGACTCCCGCTGACCTTTCGGAACTCCTGCACGCCACCGCGACCACCGTGCTCACCGAGCGCGGCCTCGACGTCTCCGTGCTGCCCGAACGCGTCACCGTCGAGCGGCCCCGCAACCCCGAACACGGCGACTACTCGACCAATATCGCGATGCAGGTCGCGAAGAAGGCCGGCGTCAATCCGCGCGACCTCGCGACCTGGCTCGCCGAGGCCCTCGGCAACGCCGACGGCGTCGACGAGGCCACCGTCGCGGGCCCGGGCTTCCTCAACATCCGGCTCGCCGCGGACGCGCAGAACCAGCTCGTCGTGAACATCCTCGAGCAGGCGGGCGCGTTCGGGCAGGGCACGGCGCTCGACGGTGCGCTCATCAACCTCGAGTTCGTCTCCGCCAACCCGACGGGCCCCGTCCACCTCGGCGGCGCGCGCTGGGCCGCCGTGGGTGACAGCCTCGGCCGCGTGCTCGAGGCCCAGGGAGCCGAGGTCACTCGCGAGTACTACTTCAACGACCACGGCGCGCAGATCGATCGGTTCGCCCGCTCGCTCGACGCGGCCGCCCGCGATCAGCCGACGCCCGAGGACGGCTACGCCGGCGACTACATCGGCGAGATCGCGGCCACCGTCGTCAAGGACCACCCGGGCATCGTCGACCTCCCCGAGACCGAGCGGGTGGAGGCCTTCCGCGCCGACGGCGTCGAGCTGATGTTCGGGCACATCAAGCGCACCCTGCACGAGTTCGGCACCGACTTCGCCGTGTTCACCCACGAGGACGAGATGTTCAGCTCGGGCCTCGTCGAGAGCAGCGTCCAGCAGCTCAAGGACAACGGCAACCTGTACGAGAAGGACGGCGCCTGGTGGCTGCGGGCCACGGACTACGGCGACGACAAGGACCGCGTCGTCATCAAGTCCGACGGCAACGCCGCGTACATCGCGGGCGACATCGCCTACATCAAGCACAAGTTCGACCGCGGCTTCACTCTCGCGATCTACATGCTGGGTGCGGACCACCACGGCTACATCGGCCGGCTCAAGGCCGCGGCCGCCGCGCTCGGCTACGACCCGGCGCAGATCGAGGTCCTGATCGGCCAGCTGGTGAACCTGGTCAAGGACGGCAAACCCGTCCGCATGAGCAAGCGCGCCGGCACCGTCATCACCCTCGACGATCTGGTGGACGCCGTCGGTGTCGACGCCGCGCGCTACTCCCTGGTGCGCAGTTCGGTGGACACCTCCATCGACCTCGACCTGGATCTCCTCGCCCAGGCGAGCAACGAGAACCCCGTCTACTACGTGCAGTACGCGCACGCGCGGCTCTCGGCCATCGCGCGCTCGGCGGCCGAGCTCGGCGTCGTCGCCTCGACGGAGCACCTCGGCCTGCTCGACCACGCCCGCGAGGGCGATCTGGTGCGCACCCTCGGCGAGTTCCCTGCCGTGGCCGCGGGCGCCGCGAATCTCCGTGAGCCGCACCGCATCGCGCGGTACCTCGAGGAGTTGGCCGGCGCCTACCACCGCTTCTACGGCGAGTGCCGCGTGCTGCCGATGGGCGACGAGGAGCCGACCGACCTGCACCGCGCCCGCGTGGCGCTGTGCGCCGCCACCCGTCAGGTGCTCGCCAACGGCCTGGCGCTCGTGGGTGTTTCGGCACCCGACCGGATGTGAGAGGCCACCACTCGTGAGTGAACTGGATCGGGCCGTGTGGCCCGCCCACGCGCGCCGGGAGGCCGACGGTGCGGTCTCCGTCGCCGGCGTGCCCGTCACCGCGCTCGCGGCCGAGTTCGGCACCCCGCTGCTCGTGATCGACGAGGACGACTTCCGGGCCCGCTGCCGCGGCATGCGGGAGGCGTTCGGCGACGACGCGGCGGTGCACTACGCCTCGAAGGCCTTCCTCTCCATGGAGATCGCCCGCTGGGTGCGCGACGAGGGACTGAACCTCGACGTCTGCAGCGGCGGCGAGCTCGCCGTCGCCCTGCGCGCCGGCTTCCCCGCGGAGCGGATCGCGCTGCACGGCAACAACAAGTCGGTCGCCGAGCTGGACTACGCCGTCGAATCGGGCATCGGGCACGTGGTCGTGGACTCGCTCTCGGAGATCGCGCGGCTCGACCGCGCGGCAGGGGAGCGGAACACCGTGCAGGAGGTGCTGATCCGCCTCACGCCCGGCGTGGAGGCGCACACCCACGAGTTCATCTCCACCGCGCACGAGGACCAGAAGTTCGGCTTCTCCCTCGCGTCGAACGGAACCGACTCGCCCGCGATGAAGGCCGTCACCGCCGTCTTCACCGCCGACAACCTGCGACTCGTGGGCCTGCACAGCCACATCGGCTCGCAGATCTTCGACGTCAACGGCTTCGAGATCGCCGCCCGGCGCGTGCTCGAGCTGCTGCGCGACGTCGTCGCACGCTTCGGCGCGGAGAAGACCGCGCAGCTGAGCACCATCGACCTCGGCGGCGGCCTGGGGATCTCCTACACCCCGCACGACGACCCGCCGCCCGTCGCCGACCTCGCTGCCAAGCTGCGGCACATCGTCGAGACCGAGTCCGCCGCACTGGGACTGGCGACGCCGCACCTCGCCGTCGAGCCCGGTCGCGCCATCGCGGGCCCGCCCGGGATCACGCTGTACGAGGTGGGCACGATCAAGGACGTCGTGGTGGACTCCGAGGACGTCGGCCCGCAGGGTTTCCGGCGCTACGTGTCCGTGGACGGCGGCATGAGCGACAACATCCGCACCGCCCTGTACGGCGCGGAGTACACCGCCGTGGTCGCGAGCCGCGATCCGCAGGGCGATCCCGTGCTCTCCCGCATCGTCGGCAAGCACTGCGAGACCGGCGATATCGTGGTCCGCGACACCGACACCCCCGGCGACCTGGCGGAGGGCGACCTGATGGCCGTCGCCGCCACGGGGGCCTACTGCTATTCGATGTCCAGCCGCTACAACATGCAGCCGCGTCCCGCGGTGGTGGCGGTCAAGGACGGCGCGGCGCGGCTCATCCTGCGCCGGGAGACCGTGGACGACCTGGTGAGCCTGGAGGTGCTCTGATGACCGAATCCGCACAGCAGAGGGAACTGGGCGTCGCCCTCCTCGGCATGGGCACCGTGGGCACCGAGGTGGCGCGCATTCTCGTGGAGAACCCCGACGACCTCGCGGCCCGCGTCGGCGCGAACCTCGTCATCCGCGGGATCGCCGTGCGCGACACCACGAAGGACCGCGGCCTCAAGGCCCTCGGCCTGAAGAAGAGCCTGCTCACGGACGACGCGGAGGCCCTGGTCGGCCGCGACGACGTCGACATCGTGGTCGAGGTGATGGGCGGCATCGAGCCGACCCGCACGCTGATGCTCAGCGCGTTCAAGGCCGGCAAGTCGGTGGTCACCGCGAACAAGGCGCTGCTCGCGGAGTACACCGGCCAGCTCGCCGACGCCGCCAACAAGGCCCGGGCCGACCTGTACTTCGAGGCGGCCGTGGCCGGCGCGATCCCCGTGATCCGCCCGCTGCAGCAGTCCCTCGCGGGCGATTCGGTGGGTCTCGTCGCGGGCATCGTCAACGGCACCACCAACTTCATCCTCTCCAACATGGCGGAGAAGGGCGAGGCCTACGAGACCGTGCTCGCGGAGGCAGGCCGCCTGGGCTACGCGGAGGCCGATCCGACCGCCGACGTGGAGGGCTACGACGCCGCGTCCAAGGCCGCGATCCTCGCGTCGATCGCCTTCCACACCCGCGTCAAGGCCGACGACGTGCACCGCGAGGGCATCACCGGCGTCACCGCCGCGGACATCGAGGCGGCGAAGGCCTTCGACTGCACCATCAAGCTGCTCGCGATCTGCGAGAAGATCACCGATGCCGAGGGCGCGCAGCGGGTCTCGGCCCGCGTGTACCCGGCGCTGGTGCCCTTCAAGCACCCGCTCGCCAGCGTCGACGGTGCCTACAACGCCGTCTTCGTCGAGGCCGAGAACGCCGGCCGCCTGATGTTCTACGGCGCCGGCGCGGGCGGCGCGCCCACGGCCTCCGCCGTGATGGGCGACCTGGTGGCCGCGGCCCGCAACAAGGTCGTCTCGGGCCGCGGACCCCGCGACTCGGCGTACGCCAAGCTGCCGATCGCGCCGATCGGCGAGGTGCTCACCCGCTACTACGTGGCGATGGAGGTCGCGGACCGGCCCGGCGTGCTCAGCGCCGTCGCGAACGAGTTCTCGGCGCGGAGCGTGTCCATCAGCACCGTCCGCCAGCAGGCCGACACCCCCGAGCGGGGCGCGCGCCTGGTGATCCTCACCCACAAGGCACCCGACGCGGCCCTCTCGGCCACCGTCGAGGCGCTGAAGAACCTGGACGTGGTGACCGCCGTGTCCTCCGTGCTCCGTCTGGAGGGAACCAGTGACTAATTCCGCTGCCACCGTGCACACCCCGTGGCCCGGCCTGATCGAGGCCTACCGGCACCGTCTGCCCGTGTGCGACACGTGGGAGCCGGGCTGGGCGCCCGTCACCCTCCGCGAGGGCGCGACCCCGCTGCTGCCCGCGCGGGCGCTCTCCGAGCTCACCGGCTGCGACGTGCACCTCAAGGTCGAGGGCCTCAACCCCACCGGCTCCTTCAAGGACCGCGGCATGACCATGGCCGTCACCGAGGCCAAGGCCACCGGCAAGAAGGGCGTGCTGTGCGCGTCCACCGGCAACACCTCCGCCTCCGCCGCGGCCTACGCCGCCATCGCCGGCCTCGAGTGCGCCGTGCTGGTGCCCGCGGGCAAGATCGCCATGGGCAAGCTGGCCCAGGCCGTGATGTACGGCGCCAAGATCATCGAGGTCGACGGCAACTTCGACGACTGCCTCGAGCTGGCCCGCAAGACCACCGCCACCTTCGACACCATCTCGCTGGTGAACTCGGTGAACCCGGTGCGCATCGAAGGCCAGAAGACCGCGGCGTTCGAGATCGTCGACGCCCTCGGCAAGGCCCCCGACGTGCACGCGCTCCCCGTCGGCAACGCCGGCAACATCACCGCGTACTGGAAGGGCTACAGCGAGTACGCCGCCGACGGCATCATCTCCGCGCGCCCGCGCATGCTCGGCGTGCAGGCCGCGGGCGCCGCGCCGCTGGTCAACGGGGCCCCGGTCAAGGACCCCGAGACCATCGCCACCGCGATCCGCATCGGTAGCCCCGCGTCCTGGAACCAGGCCGTCGCCGCCCAGCAGGAGTCGAACGGCCAGTTCCGCGCCGCCACCGACGAGAAGCTGCTCGAGGCCTACCGCCTCATCGCGAAGACCGAGGGCGTCTTCGTCGAGCCCGCGTCGGCCGCGTCCGTGGCCGGCCTCCTCGCCGCCACCGCCGACGGCTGGATCGAGAAGGGCTCCACCGTGGTGTGCACCGTGACCGGCAACGGCCTCAAGGACCCGGACACCGCGCTGAGCAGCCTGCCCGAGATCGCCCGCGTCGGCATCGACCCCGTCGCCGTGGCCGCCGCCATGGGGCTGACGGAGTAGCCGCGCCCGTGTCCCCCGCCTCGAACGCCCCGCTCGTCCTGCCCGTCGGCCTGAAGGCCACCGTGACCGTCCCGGCCTCCAGCGCCAACCTCGGCCCCGGCTTCGACACCCTCGGCCTCGCGCTCGGCCTCTACGACGACGTCACCGTCGAGACCGTCGATCCCGGGACCGACGGTGACCTGACCGTCGTGGTCACGGGGGAGGGCGCCGGGGAGGTGCCCGACGACGACCGTCACCTCGTGGTCGTGGCGCTGCGCCGCACCCTCGCGCACCTCGGGGTCACCGCGACCGGGCTCCGCCTGACCTGCGTCAACCGCATCCCGCACTCGCGCGGCCTCGGCTCGTCGGCCGCCGCCGTCGTCGCCGGGATCGCGGCCGCCGCCGCGCTGGCCGCCGACGCCGACGCGCCCCGCGGGCTCACCACCGACGAGATGGTGCAGCTGGCCTCCGAGTTCGAGGGCCACCCCGACAACGCTTCCGCGAGCGTGCTCGGCGGCGCGGTAGTCTCCTGGACCGTGCCCGCGGTGCCCGTCCCCGACGTGGCCGGCTACCGCGACCACGCGGCGGCGAGCGCGGCACCGTCGGCGCCCCTGCACTACGGGGCCCGGCGCGTGGACGTGCACCCCGACATCCGGGCCTACGCCTTCGTGCCCGACGTGCAGTCCTCGACGTCGGTGACGCGCGGCATGCTGCCCCGCCTGGTGCCGCACGCCGACGCCGCGTTCAACGCCTCGCGCGCCGCGCTCATGGTGCTGGCGCTCACCGCGCACCCGGACCTGCTGCTGGACGCCACCGAGGACCGGCTGCACCAGCGGTACCGGGCCGCCTCCATGAAGGAGTCGTTCGCGCTGGTCGAGCGGCTGCGCGCCGCCGGCGTGGCCGCCGCGATCTCCGGCGCCGGGCCCACCGTGCTCGCGTTGACCCCCCAGGCGCTGCCGACCCGCCTCGCGGACGCCGCCGTCGAGGCCGGATTCGTCGTGCGCGAGCTGCCCATCGCCGACGGGGTCGTGCGCGGCTGAGCGCGCGGTCCCGGGGGTGGTGATTGCCGGGCGCCGGTACCCGCGCTATCATGGCAAAAGTGTCCGACCAGTGTGCGGACGCTGTTTCGGCACATTGCCATTCCACGCCCAGCAACCAGCCTCGGACGTGTTGGCGCGCCGGTCTCCACATCAGGCCGAGACATCTGTGCCCCCGCCGGAAACGCGGGGCCCGGCAGCCGAAGCGCAACAAGCACCTTCGTCATTCGTGCGTCGCCCGCGAAAACACCTGTGCACCAACGCAGGACAGCCCGGCGAGCACGGTAGGCCCCTGCTTCCGCAGTGCGCGAATCAGGGAATTGAAAGGAACTCCGTGACCGAAACGGACGTGACCACCAGCCCGGAGACGGCCACCGCCGCGGCCAGCACCACGCGGGCCGACGAGCGTCGCCGCTCGGGCCTCAACGGCATGGTGCTGGCCGAACTGCGAGGCATCGCGAGCGAGCTGGGGATCAAGGGGGTCTCCGGGCTCCGCAAGGGCGATCTCATCGCCGCGATCAACGACCACGGCGGCGCCGCCAAGACCGCGCCGAAGGTCGCCAAGGCCGAGGCTCCCAAGGCTGAGGCTCCCAAGGCTGAGGCGCCCACGAGCGAGGCGCCCACGAACGACGCCCCCAAGGCGGAGGCGCCGCAGGCCGAGGCCGCCGACGCGCCGAAGACCGAGGGCCGCACGGCCCGCGCCCCGCGGGGCGAGCGGGCGGCGAAGGCCGACCGGGCACCGTCGGACAACGGCGACGCGAGCGCCCAGGCCGACGCGCCCCAGGGCGACGCCCCGAAGAACGAGGGCGAGCAGGGCCAGCAGGGTCAGCGCCGCGAGCGCAACCAGCGCCGCAACCAGAACGCCGACGGCGAGGGCCGCCAGCAGGGCGAGAACCGCCAGGACCGCCAGCAGGGCGACCGCCAGCAGGGCGAGAACCGCCAGGACCGCCAGCGCAATCAGAACAACAACCAGGGCGGCCAGGGCAACAGCCAGGGCAACCGCAACCAGAACAACGGTCCGGACGACGACGGCGACGGCACGGGGCGCCGCGGGCGCCGCTTCCGCGAGCGCCGTCGCGGCCGCGACCGCAACCAGAACGACGGCGAGCCGCAGGTCAGCGAGGACGACGTCCTGCAGCCGGTGGCCGGCATCCTCGACGTGCTCGACAACTACGCATTCGTGCGCACCTCGGGCTACATCGCCGGGCCGAACGACGTCTACGTCTCGATGAACATGATCCGCCGCAACGGCCTGCGCCGCGGCGACGCGATCACGGGCGCCGTGAAGATGCCCCGCGACGGCGAGAGCTCGGGCGACACCGGCGGCAACCAGGGCGGCGGCGGTGGCCGCGGCAACCAGGCGAACCGGCAGAAGTTCAACCCGCTCGTGCGCCTGGACTCGGTCAACGGCCAGGACGTGGAGTCGGCGAAGAACCGGCCCGAGTTCAACAAGCTCACGCCGCTGTACCCCAACCAGCGGCTGCGCCTCGAGACCGCGCAGAACATCCTCACCACCCGTGTGATCGACCTGATCATGCCGATCGGCAAGGGCCAGCGCGCCCTGATCTCGGCGCCGCCGAAGGCCGGTAAGACCACGGTGCTGCAGGACATCGCGAACGCGATCGCCACGAACAACCCCGAGTGCTACCTCATGGTGGTGCTGGTGGACGAGCGCCCGGAGGAGGTCACCGACATGCAGCGCAGCGTGCGCGGCGAGGTGATCAGCTCCACCTTCGACCGCCCGCCGGGCGATCACACCTCGGTCGCCGAGCTGGCGATCGAGCGGGCCAAGCGGCTCGTCGAGGGCGGCAAGGACGTGGTGGTGCTGCTCGACTCGATCACCCGCCTCGGCCGCGCCTACAACAACTCGAGCCCCGCGTCGGGCCGCATCCTCTCGGGCGGTATCGATTCGACGGCCCTGTACCCGCCGAAGCGGTTCCTGGGCGCGGCGCGCAACATCGAGAACGGCGGCTCGCTGACGATCATCGCCACGGCGCTGGTCGAGACCGGCTCCACCGGCGACACCGTGATCTTCGAGGAGTTCAAGGGCACCGGCAACGCCGAGCTCAAGCTGGACCGCAAGATCTCGGAGCGGCGCGTCTTCCCGGCCGTCGACGTCGCGGCGTCGAACACCCGTAAGGACGAGCTCATCATGGCGCCCGACGAGGCTGCCGTGGTGAACAAGCTGCGCCGGCTGCTCGCCGCGCTGGACAGCCAGCAGGCCATCGACCTGCTGATCAGCCAGCTCAAGAAGACGCAGAACAACATCGAGTTCCTCATGACGGTGCAGAAGAACAGCGGCTTCGGCGACAACGACTGACCGCATCACGCAGACGACGCGCCCCACTCCTTCGGGAGTGGGGCGCCGTTGCGTGTTCAGGGGTGTTTCGGTACGTTCTCCGTCGTGCGCACCATGAACACGTCGACGGCGTCCTCATGCACCGTCTCGAACCCATGGCGTTCATACAGCCGCCGGGCCGGGCTGCCGAGCGGGACGTCGAGGCGGACCGTGTCGGCGGTGGTGAGAACCTCGCCCAGCACAGCGGTGCCGATGCCTTGGCCCTGAGGAGCCTTCCCGCGGGAGGTGTTCACAGAGTCCGGGGTAGCGACCCGATGATCGGTGAGGAACTCCCGCGGGAGTGGACGGGCGTGTAGGCGACCGGCGCCGGAGTGAAGAACCCCCGCGGGAGCGCCGTGGGGCGCTGCGGGAGACGACGGCACCGTCGGGCGGGCCGACGGGGCGCGCCTACTGCGGCAGGAACGGCGTGATCGCCGCGGCGATCTCCGTGCCGCGGTTGCAGTCCCGGTTGCCCACCTTCTGCAGTCCGATGTAGAGGACGCCGTTGGTCAGCGACTTGTACGCGGTGATGCAGTAGTCGGGTGTGTTCGTGTTCGTGCTCGGCACCGTGAAGGAGCGCCACTTCGTCGTGCCCGACACCGACACCGCCGCGCCCGTCTCCCACGAGTTCGACGTCTCGAAGGTCGCGAACTTCACGTCCGCGTTGCTGGCCTTCGAGTCGGAGCCCTTGCAGGCGTACTTCGCGCCGGCGGTGCCCGACCGCTGCCCCGGGTCGTCGGCGAGCGGGCTGATGCCCAGCGTCGAGATCGTGGTGGGCGGTAGCAGGCACGGGTCGATGAAGCCGTCGCGCACCGTCGAGGTGTTGCTCACCGGTGTCGTGGTCGCGGGCGTCGACGGCGCGCTGCTGGCGGCGGTGCTGGTCGGGGAGGCGACGGCATCGTCGGAGCTCGTGCTGAGCGCGAGGATCGAGACCGCGGCCACGGCCACCACCGCGACCGCGGCGATCGCGCCGATGACCACGCCCTTCTTGGTGCCGCCCTGCTGCGGCGACTGCCCGGCGAGGCCCACCGGCCCGCCCTGCCACGTGCCCTGCGGGCCCGCGACCTGCGGATTCGACACCGGGCCCGACGGCCGGGCGAAGGGCTGCGAGGGCACGCCCTGGAACGGCGGGGGAGTCGCGGGACGGAAGCCCGCGCCGGGCGGCGGCGTCGCGACCCGCGTGGTCGGGTTCGACGGTGCCTGCCCCTGCGGGTACGCGCCCGCCGCGGCGGCGTGCAGGGCCTGCGCGAAGTCGTGGCACGTCGCGTACCGCTGCTGCGGCGCCTTGGCCATTCCGCGGGCGATCACGGCGTCGATCGCGGGCGGGAGGCCCGGGCGCTGCCGCGACGGTGCCGGGGGCGGGGCCATCAGGTGGTCGCGGATCACCGCGGTGCCGCTGCTCGCGCCGAAGGGCTTGGCGCCCGTGAGCAGCTGGACCGTGGTGCCGGCGAGGCTGTACTGGTCGCTGCGGCCGTCCACCGGGTCGCCGCTGAGCTGCTCCGGCGAGGCGTAGTCGAGGGTGCCGACCACCATGCCGACGGATGTCAGGTCGCTGTGCTCCTGCTGCTGGCGGGCGATGCCGAAGTCGCCGAGCATGACGCGCGGCGTCGAGCCCGTGGCGTCGATCATGATGTTGCCGGGCTTGACGTCGCGGTGCAGCAGGCCCTGGGTGTGCGCGTAGTCGAGCGCCGCCGCCACCGCGTCGACGATGGTCAGCACCTGGTTCACCGGCAGCCCGGTCGGGTTGCTCGCGAGCAGCGCCGAGGCGTCCTGGCCCGGGACCAGCTTCATGGACATCCACAGCCGGCCGTCGTCGTTGCCGCGGTCGTACACCGGGACGATGTTCGGGTGGTCGAGCCGCGCAGCCATGTCGGCCTCGCGCTCGAACCGCGCCCGATACGTCGGGTCGTGGGAGAAGGCCGTGGGGAGCACCTTCAGGGCGTCCACGCGCGGCAGCCGCGGGTGCCGCGCGGCGTACACCGCGCCCATGCCGCCCGCGCCCAGCAGGCGCTCCACGACGTAGCCGCCGATCACGGTCCCGGCGGGCTCGATCGCCGGTCCATTGCCTGACTCGTTCACGTCTTCACTCCCGGATTTCTCGAGAACTCGGCCCGCTCGCTTCGCTCCCGGTGCCGGTCTGGTGACAGCTCGTAGCTAACACCGGCGGACTTGCGGCGCGCCAGTCAACCACCAAACGTCCGCCGCATCGTGACCACGGCGTCGTCGCCCACCTGCGGGAGCCGGGAATTTCTCGAAGCCCAGTGCGTTCTGGCATACTGGAACGTCGGTATGGGTTCCGGTTCACGGTCCTGGCGCACGCCAGGGGCGACCCGGCGACCACGAACGAGAAGGACGGCAATCATGAAGCAGGGTATTCACCCCGAGTACGTGGCCACCACCGTTGTGTGCGGTTGCGGCAACACGTTCGAGACGCACAGCACCAAGGCCGACGGCCGCATCAACGTCGAGGTCTGCTCGCAGTGCCACCCGTTCTACACGGGCAAGCAGAAGATCCTCGACACGGGCGGCCGTGTCGCGCGCTTCGAGAAGCGCTACGGCAAGCGCGCCGGCAAGGCCACCGAGGCCGCAGCCGACTCGCAGTAGCTGTCCCGCCGACGCCCGTCCTGCCCCGCAGGCCGGGCGTCGGCGCGTTTCACGGGTACCCCAGCTCCCGCATCGCCCCGCCCCGTCCGAGAAAGGCACCGCCGCCATGAGCGCCTCGTCCCCCTCCGCGATCGACGACATCCTCGCCGAGTACGCCGGCCTCGAGCAGCAGATGTCCGACCCGGCGCTGCACAACGACCCGGCCGCCGCGCGCAGGGTGGGCAAGCGCTTCGCCGAGCTGGCGCCGGTCATGGCGACGCATCGCAAGCTGGAGGCCGCCCGCGAGGACCGCGCCGCCGCGCAGGAGCTGGCCGCCGACGACGCCTCCTTCGCCGAGGAGGTGACCGCGCTGGGCGAGCAGATCGTGACGCTCGAGCAGCAGCTCACCGACCTGCTCGCGCCGCGCGACCCGCACGACTCCGACGACGTGGTCCTCGAGGTCAAGTCGGGGGAGGGCGGCGAGGAGTCCGCCCTGTTCGCCGGCGACCTCGCCCGCATGTACCTGCGCTACGCGGAGCGCCGCGGCTGGAAGGTCGAGACCCTCGGGGCCACCTACTCCGACCTCGGCGGCTACAAGGACGCCACGTTCGCGATCAAGTCCCGCGGCGCCGGCGCCGACGGGACCATCGACGGGGTGTGGGCCCGGATGAAGTTCGAGGGCGGCGTGCACCGCGTGCAGCGCGTCCCCGCCACCGAGAGCCAGGGCCGCATCCACACCTCCGCGGCCGGCGTGCTCGTCTACCCCGAGCCCGACGAGGTCGAGGAGGTGCAGATCGACGAGTCCGACCTGCGCATCGACGTCTACCGCTCCTCCGGCAAGGGCGGGCAGGGCGTCAACACCACCGACTCCGCGGTCCGCATCACGCACCTCCCGACGAACATCGTCGTGACCTGTCAGAACGAGCGCTCGCAGCTGCAGAACAAGGCCCGCGCCATGCAGGTGCTGGCCGCGCGCCTGCAGGCCCTCCGCGAGGAGGAGGCCGAGGCCGCCGCGTCGGACTCCCGGGCCGCGCAGATCCGCACCGTCGACCGCTCCGAGCGGATCCGCACCTACAACTTCCCCGAGAACCGCATCGCGGACCATCGCATCGGCTACAAGTCGCACAACCTCGACCAGGTCCTCGACGGCGAGCTCGACGCCCTCCTGGACGCCCTTCAGGCGGCTGATCGCCAGGCGCGCCTCGAGGCCGAGTAACCCGGCGTGACCCGACCCACGATGCTGGCCGCCGCCGCGACGGCCCGGCTGGCGGAGGCCGGCGTCCCGTCGGCGCGGTTCGACGCGGAGGTCCTGCTCGCCGAGGCCCTCGGCATCGACCGCGGGCGGATCCCGATCGCCGACGACGCCACCCCGGAACAGATCGCCGCGTACGAGGCCCTGCTGGCCCGGAGGGCGGCCCGGGAGCCGCTGCAGCACATCCTGGGCCGCGCCTACTTCGGCCCGCTCACGCTGGCCGTGGGGCCCGGCGTCTTCGTCCCGCGGCCCGAGACCGAGCTCCTCGCCGTCTGGGCCGCCCGGCAGGTCGGGCGCGGCGCCGCCGTCGTCGACCTCTGCGCCGGCTCCGGCGCGCTGGGCCTGTACCTCGCGGCGACGGTGCCCGACTCCCGCGTCGTGCTCGTCGAGCGCGACCCCGCGGCCCTGGACTACCTGCGCCGCAACGCCGACGCGGCCGCGCTCGCGGGCTCGGCGACGGTGCTCGACGCCGACGTCCGCGACCCAGCGCTGCCCGCGCGCCTGGCGGAGTTGCTCGGCACCGTCGACCTGGTGGTGTCCAATCCGCCGTACGTGCCCAAGGGGGCGGAGCTCGACCGGGAGGCGGCCGCCGACCCCGCCGTCGCGCTGTTCTCCGGCGCCGACGGGCTGGACCTGATCCGCGACCTCGCGCCGCTCGCCGCTCGACTCCTCGCCGCCGGGGGCGCCGTGGGCGTCGAGCACGACGACAGCAACGGCGCCGGCACCGCCGAGCAGTTGCGCGCGGCCGGCTTCGGCGGCGTCGCCGAGCACCGGGACCTCGCGGGAAGGCCCCGGTACGTGACTGGCAGGATGGACCCGTGAGCATCGCCAGCCGCGCCTTCGACTGCACCGACCCGGAATCCCGTGCCGCGGGCCTCAGCGCCGCCCGGTCCGCGCTGAAGGGCGGCCACCTCGTGGTGATGCCGACCGACACCGTCTACGGCATCGGCTGCGACGCCTTCGACGGGCGCGCCGTCGCGGCGCTGCTCGCCGCGAAGAACCGCGGCCCCGACATGCCCGTCGGCGTGCTCGTGGGCTCGTGGAACACCATCGACGGGCTCGTCAGCCGCGTCAGCGACGCCGCCCGCGAGCTGACCCGCGCCTTCTGGCCCGGCGCCGTCTCCCTCGTCGTCGAGCAGGCGCCCAGCCTCGCATGGGACCTCGGGGACACCCGTGGCACCGTGATGCTGCGGATGCCGCTGCACCCCGTCGCGATCGAGCTGCTGCGCGAGGTCGGGCCGATGGCGGTCTCCAGCGCGAACGTCTCCGGCCGCCCGCCCGCCGCCACCATGCTGGAGGCGCGGGATCAGTTGGGCGACTCGGTCGACGTCTACCTCGACGGCGGGCCCTCCGAGCACGCCGCGCCGTCGAGCATCGTCGACCTGTCCGGGCCGCAGCCGCGCGTGCTGCGCGAGGGCGCCGTGAGCACCGCCCGGATCGCCGAGGTCCTCGGCGTCACCGTCGAATCGCTGGCCTGAGCTACTTCGTCGGGCCCGCGGTGCCGCCGACGTCGGTGATCAGCCAGTTCTGCGCCTTGTCCAGCGTCACGTCGTAGCGGGTGAGCAGCTCGCGGCCGGCGGTGGCCTGCACGTTGTTCGCGGTGACCGTCACGAACACGGCCACCTTGTAGGTCGAGTCGCTACGGCTGGTCACCACCGCGACGGGGTCGGTCCCCTTCGACACCCACTGCAGCGGCTGCAGCAGCTGGTTCATCGCGCCGGCCGTCGCCTCGAGCTTCGCCTTCAGCGACGGCGAGACACCGGTCGTGATCGCGGTGCGCCACGGGGTGAGGTCGCGGTAGTCGAAAGTCGACGACCCGATCGCGTACTTCCCGGCGACGTCCTCGGCCTTGGCGTCGTCGGCCGCGGCCTGCTGGGTGGTTGCCAGCTCGGCGCGCGCGTCGTCGGCGCGGCCCTGGGCGCCGCTCCACAGCACGGCGAAGGTCACCGTCGACGCCAGGAGCGCGAGCACGAGGACGGACGCGACCACCAGCCCGGTCACCAGGCCGGCCGAGCGGCGCGGTGGGGGAGTGGGGGCGCCGAATCCCTGGGGTGCGTACCCCTGGGGCGCGTATCCGGGCGGCGGGACCTGCGGCTGATTCACCATTCCATGATCGCATGTTCACGAGAACAACGAAGCGCCCGGACCCCTGCGGGATCCGGGCGCTTCGGCGGGACGGCTACGGCGTCAGTTGCCAGGAGCGGGCGTTTCCGCGGGCGTCTGCGCGCCCTCGGTCGGTGCCGCCGGGGTCGGCTGAGTGGCCTGCGAGGACGGATCGGCGAGCGAGCCGCCCACGTCGGTGATCTGCCAGTCCTTGTCCTTGTCCAGGGTCACGTTGTAGACGGTGACCACCTCGCGGCCGCTGGCGGCCTGCACGTTGGTGGCTTCGACCTTGACGTAGGCGCTGACCTTGTAGATCGGGCCCGACTGCGAGTTGACGACGGCGTCCATCACGGTGCCCTTGGACACCCACTGCAGCGGCTGCAGCAACTGGTTCATGGCGCCGGCGGTGGCGTCCATCCGCGTCTTGAGGTCGGGGGAGACGCCCTTGACGATGGCCGCGCGCCACGGTCCGAGGTCGCGGTAGTCGAAGGTCGAGGCGCCGGCGGCGTACTCCGCGGCCACCTTCTCGGCCTGCGACTTCTCGGCGGCGGCGGCCTTCATGTCGCTGTTCTCGGACTTCTGCAGGCCCCACAGCACGCCGAAGGTGATCGACGCCGCGAGCAGGGCCAGGATCACGACGGTGATGACCACCGTGGTGACGGTCGCGCCGGCAGTCAGACCCGCGGCCTGGTTCCGCGTCGCCGCGGCCCGGGCCGACGCCTTCGGGCGGCGCACGGGCGCCTCCACGACGTCGTCCTCGTCGTCCTCGACCGGGGGAGCGGGGCGCTTGGCCGTCTTCGCGGCGGGCGCGGCCTTCTTCGCGGTCGAGACCTTCTCGGTCGGAGCCTCGTCCTTCGTCGCGATCTCCTCGGTCGCGTCGGCGGTCTCCTCGGCCGCCTCGTCGACGGTGTCCTGCACGGTCTCCTCGGTCGCCGCGGCCTCGTCAGCGAGGTTCTTGTCGTCCGGGGTGGAATCAGTCACTTGTCGCGTAGCCAATCGTGTCGGGGTTCGTCGGTCCGGTGGAGCGCTACTTCTTCGGCGGGATGACCACCGTGAGGTTCGCGGCACCGTCGGAGCCGACCGTGTTCAACGCCTGCGAGAGTAGCGCGGCCATGTCGATCTGGGGCAGCACGTCCGTCAGGGCCTGCACCACGGGCACCAGCGGCTCGGTCATCGGACCGAGGTTCGACAGGAGCTTGCTGGTGTTCGGGGCGATCTTCATCAGGAACGGGTTGACCGACTTCGTGAGCATCTCGGGCCCGTTGATGCCCTTCATGAGGACGTCCAGCGCCTTGAGCATCTCGACGTCCTTGACCACGAAGGTGCGGGTCGCGGGACCGAACTCGGAGATCGCGCCCGGCAGCCAGTCCATGTCGGCCTGGTAGTCCTGCGTGTTCTCCATCATGCGGCGGATGTTGGGCATCCGGGCAGTCAGGGTACGGGCCAGCAGATCGCCGGCCTGCGAGATGTTCGGCAGCGAGCCCTGCGTGTTGCTGGTCGCGTCCGCCAGGGTCTCGGTGATGCCGCCGAGGTCCGTCGAGTTGATGTTGCTGGTCAGGCCCGAGATCAGCTGGAAGGTCTCGGGCAGCGACAGCGGCTCCTTGATCTTCGCGATGTCGATCGTCGAGCCGTCGGCCAGGTACGGGCCGTTGAGGTTCTCGGGGCGGAAATCGATGTACGGCTCGCCGACGGCGGACAGCTGCTCGATGCGCAGGCCCGTGTCCGACGGGATCTTGTACTTCCCGTCGTAGCGGAACTTCACGACGACCTTGCCGTCCTTGCGGTCGATCGTCTCGACGTTGCCCACCTTGACGCCGCGCAGCAGCACGGAGGAGTCGGGGAGCAGCTGGTTTGCGTTGTCGAGCTTCATCGTGACCGAGCGGTAGTCCGCCAGCGGCCGCCAGTGCAGCACGCCGAAGGCGATGTACGCCGTGCCCAGCACCATGACCAACGCGAAGGTCAGGAGGCTCAAGAAGGTGCTCTTTTTCACGGAACTGCTCCCACCATCCGAAGGTTGTTGACCGCCTGGCGGGCGGCATCGGAAGTGGGCACGTTCCCGTTGGTGCCCAGCTCCTTGACGTTGACCTTGGCCCCGCTGGAGAGGAACGGCAGGATCTTGTTCTTCAGCAGGTCCTCGAGGTTCGCCAGGTTCGCCTGCCGGCCGTTCATGTTCGGCCAGCCGGGGAACATCAGCGGCTTGATCACGCCCGCGACGGTCGCCGTCGAGGCGTCGAGCAGTGGCGCGGTGAAGATCAGCGGGGAGAGCGCGTCGGACAGCCGGCTGAGCAGCTTGATGGCGCCGGTGGTCAGGTCGAGCGTGTCCCCGAACCAGTCGTCCGTCGGCTTGAGCAGGGCGACGAGGATCTGGTCGTTGTCGTTGACCGTCGTCACGAGGCCGCCGACCGACGTGATCGCCTGGCTCACGTTGTCGCTCTGCGCGCCGAGGTCGACCACGGTCTGCGAGACCGTCTTGACCAGGCCGGAGAGCTTCTGCGGGTCGGCCGGCAGGTTGCTGTTGATCCGGCTGAAGGTGTCCTGCAGCTGCATCAGGCTGCCGCTGCCGAGGAAGTTCGCGAGGTCGGCGAGGATGTCCTCGATCTGCGTCGGCGGCTTGGTCTGCGTCGTCGGCAGCGTGTCGCCGCCCTTCAGCGGCTTGCCCGGCTTGCCCGGCGTGGTCTTGAGGGCCACGTAGGTGTCGCCGAGGATCGTGTCCTGCTGCAGCGTCGCGGTGACCGTGTTGGGCACCTGGACGCCGTTGTTGATCTTCACGTCGACGACGGCCTTGCCCTCTTCGAGCGTCACCTTCTGCAGGCGACCGGAGACCACGCCGTCGAAGACGACGCGCGCCCGGTCGGGCAGGTTGAGGACGTTCGTGAAGTCGAGGTGCACGACGTAGCCGTCGCCGCCGCCGGGCTGGCCGGGGGCGGGGATGGCCGACGGGTTGAAGGGCACGGAGCCGCAGCCGGCCAGCACCGCGCCGGTGGCGACCGTGGCCACGCCCATTGCGAGGGCCCGCCTGGTGAATGGATTGCGCATCAGTACGCCGCTCCCGTCGCGCGCAGGACCGTGGAGATGAGCTCCACGTTGACGTGGCCCGCATCGGCGACCTTGCACTGGCCCGGCGCGAACCGGTTCAGGTTGTTGCAGGTCTGGGCCGGGTTCTTCGACGGCACCAGCGCTGACGGCGGCCGGTACGTGATCTTGGTGGCCAGGGTCTTCTTGTCGACGCTCACCTGGAAGGCCCGGATCAGCGGCGGCAGGATGTTGAGCAGGTCGCCGAACTGCTTGGTCGTCGCCGCCAGCAGGGTCGTGGTGGGGACGGTGACCTCGAGCAGGGGAGCGATGAAGGCGCCGTACTTGTCGAAGACGGTGGCCAGCACCTTCACCAGCGGGACCAGCTGCGGGAAGGCGCCGATACCGGTGTCCATCAGCGGCTCGCCGACGTTCTTGATCCGGAACGCGTACTTCGTGAGGAAGGCGCGCATCTCGTCCCAGTTCTGGACCAGGCCGTCGGAGGCGGGGGCGAAGGCGTCGAGGATCGCCGCCACGTCGCCCATGCCGGGGCCGGGGTTGCGCATCAGCTCGCCGAGCTTGTTGGTGAGCGCGGAGATCTCCGGGCCCGTGCCCTGCGTCGCCTTGTTCAGCGCGGGGATGGAGGCCATCGCCTTGCGGAACTCCTCGTCACCGCCGCCGACGGTCAGATCGTCGACGACCTTCGAGACCGCCTGGAGCGACTCGGTGATCGACAGCGGCGTCTTGGTGTTGGTGATGCACTTGCCGGGCTGCCACGTCGGGCCGCCGGTGTAGGTCTGGAGGAGCTCCAGGCGGCGCTGGGCGACCAGCGAGTCCGCGATCGCGACGACGCCGACGTTGGTCGGCAGCTTGCGGTCGGCGGGTAGGTCGAAGTCGACGCGGGTCGTGGCGCCGTTCGGGGTGATCTTGGTGATCTCACCGATCGGGTAGCCGAACTGCGCCACCTTGCTGCCGGTGAACAGGCCCACCGAGTTGTCGAGCTCGGCGCAGTACGCGGTGGTCTTCTCGGTGAGGCCCTTGAAGGCCACACCGCCGAGGACCAGAGCGGCGGCGACGATGACCACGAACGCGGACATCGCGCCGCGGGAAGCGAGGAACTTACGCATCAGCAGGTCACCCCCGGGCTCGGAATGCAGACATTGGTCGCGAGGAAGGTCTGCTCGGACTGGTTCAGCTGGATCGTGCCGTCGGGCGCGATCGTCTTCTGCAGGCCGGCCAGCATCTCCTTGGCGTTGGCGATCGCGGGCTCGGCCTGCTGCACCACCTCGCGGGCCTTGGCCACCAGCGCGTCGAAGCGGCTGGCGAGCGGGTCCACGTTGTTGAGGTAAACGTTGAGCAGGGGACCGAGGCGCTGCACGAGCTGCGTGGTGTTCGACAGGTAGCTCTTGAAGCCGGCCAGGTTCACCTCGGCGGCGGAGAAGAACGTGCTCATGTTCCGCATCAGCGAGAGCAGCAGGTCGCCGTTCTGGTTGATGGTCGTCGAGTACTCGCCCATCACCTTGACGAAGTCGCCCGCCTGGTCCTGCTGACGCAGGATGTTCTCGAACATCTTGTTGAAGGTGCCGACGGTGTTGCGGATCGACTCCGGCTGGTCCTCGAGCGCCTGGTTCAGCTGCGACATGGACTCGCGGATCGGGGTCGCCTTGATCTTCTCGACCTTCGGCGTGGCCTGCTGGAAGGTCTCCAGGAGGCTGTACGGCATCGATACGCGCTCCGGCGGGATCGGCTTGTCGCCGAGGCTCGTCGTGCCCATCGGGGTCAGCGCCATGTAGTAGCCGCCGACGGTGGTCAGCATCTTCATCGACGCGGTGGTCGCGTCACCGAGGAAGACGTCCTTGTCGACGCGGAACTTCACGCGCACCCGGTCGTCGAGCAGCTCGACGTCGGAGATCGATCCGACGCTGATGCCGGCGACGCGGACGTCGACGCCCGAGCGCACGGCCTGCGCCTCCTTGAAGTCCGCCGAGTACTCCTTGGTGCCCGGCTGGAAGACGAAGAGGTAACCGCAGATCGCCAGGACGATGACGGCGATCAGGGCGCCGACGATGCCCCAGTTCAGCTGGTACCGGCGGTCCTGCGCCGCCGTCGGCAGCGGACGGTTGAAGAGGTTCACTTTGGATTGCATACCGTCACCTTCTGACCTGCGACGAAGAGATTCATCATGCCGGGGAGCTTGGCCTGGCCCTTGCTGCAGGTCGCCGAGACCGCGGGCCCCGCCTGCGGCTTCGTGCCCTCGTTCAGGAGCTGGACGATGCCGGGGAGGGTCGCGAGCGCGTTCACCAGCTGCTCCGCCATGGGCATCGCGTTGCTGACGATGGCGTCGAGCGGCGGGTTCTCGTTGGGCGTGAGGCCCAGTGCCGCGAGCAGCGCGTTGGTGCGGCTCACCACACCCGAGGTCTTGTCGGACCACTCGCGCATCGAGTCGATGTTGCTGGCCAGCGTGCGGGCGAAGACGTCCAGCTGCTGGAGCACCTTCGTCAGGCCGGGGGAGGCCCCGCCGATGGACTCCGATACCGAGCCCAGGTTCGTGATGAGCTGGGTCAGGACGCGCTGCCGGTCGTTGCTCACGGCCATCAGCTTGTCGAGCGAGCCGAGCAGCGGGCCGAGGCCCTCGCCGTTGCCCTGGATCACCGCGAGCACCGACTGCGACAGGTGGTTGATGTCATCGGCGTTCAGCGTCGACAGGACCGGCTTGAGGCCGACGAAGACCGACGTGATGTCGAACGAGGACTGCGTGTACTTCTCCACGATCGTGCTGCCGGGCTTCACCTCCGCCGCCGTGCTCTTCGGCGTGGGCCGTACCTCCAGGAACCGGGAACCGGTGAGGTTCTGGTACCGGATGGCCAGCGTGTCGTCGGCACGGAACTTGCGGTCGCGCTGCACCGAGAACGTCACGGCCGCGTTGGAGAGCCGGTGGTCCGAGGACTGCTTGACCGCGATGTCCTTGACCTTGCCCACCTGCACACCGAGCATGCGGACGTCGTCGCCGACCTTGAGGCCGGACACGTCCTTGAACTCGGCGTGGAAGGTGTCGAGGTCGCCCTGGGGCGGCCGGGTCAACGCCTGCATCACCAGTACGAGCAGCAGGATCATCACCGCGGCGAAGACCACGATCTTGATCGAGGTCGCCTTCATTGACTTCATCGTTGGCTCAGCTCCCAGGCTTCGTGGACGTCGGGGTGCTCGGCTTCGCGGACGACGGTGCGCCCTGCGACGGCGTCGCCGGCTTGGTCTCGCCCGGCTTCGCCTCGGTGGGCTTCTCGCCCGGCTTCGGCGGGATGTAGGTGAACGTCGGTGCCGGCGGCAGCATCGCGCCGATGGCAGGGTAGTCGACCGACAGCCGCAGGTTCAGCACCGGCCCGTTCGGGGTGTTCGGCATGGCCTTGCGGACGTTGTCGATCAGCTGCCCGATCTGGATGCCGACGCCCGTCGCGCTCCCGTTGGGGAAGGCGTTGAGCAGCGGCTGCATTAGGGCCACCAGCATCGGCGTCGCCGTCTGGAGTCCCGCCAGGGCCTTCGGGTCGAGGATCTTCTGCAGTGCGGCGGTCAGGCTGTCGCGCTCGTTGGTGAGCGAGTCCAGCGTCGCCTTGCCGCGGTTGACCCACGCCTTGTCGTGCACCGGCGCGTAATCGAACAGCGTCTTCACGGCCGGGATGAGCGCCGTGGTCGCGGAGTCGGCGCTCTCGATGGCCTGCGTGATCACCGGGAAGGTCTGCGCGGTCGTGAGCCGCTGCGTGTCCTGCACTGCCTGCGCGACACTGCCGAGGGCCGTGAAGAGCGGGAGCATGGCCTTCGACGAGGCGTCGAAGTTCAGCAGGATCTGGCTCATGTGCGGGCGCAGGGCGTCGCTGTTGACGTCGCCGATCGTCATGATCATGTTCGAGACGGTGTTGTCGGTGATCGGCTTGGTGGGCGCGATCTGGGCGCCGTCCTGCAGCGTGCCGCCGCCGTCGTGCGGGGTCAGGATGACCTCGGAGACGCCGAACAGGTTGCCGGCGGAGTACGCGGCCTCGAGGTTGTTGGTCAGCGACTTGCCGTCGGCCGACTTCATGGTGACCTTCACGCCCTGCTGGCCGTTGCCCAGGGCGGAGATACCGGTGACCTCACCGACCTTGATGCCCTGGATCCGGACGGGCGCGCCGTCCTTGATGCCGGCCGCCACCGCGGGGGAGCGGAGCGTGAACGAGAACTCGTCCTTGGGCCACAGGGCCTTGACCAGCCACCCGACGAGCAGGATCGCGAGGATGACGGCGACAGCGATGAGCCCGCGGCGCCGCAGCACCGACCGCTCGATCGACATTCCTGGTACGGAAACGACTCCCATTGGTTACCCCTTGAAGTAGACCGGGGAGGTGAAGCCCCACAGCGCGACGGTCATGACGAGGTTGAGGACGACGACGGCCACGAGACTGGCGCGGATGGCTCGGCCGGAGGCCGTACCGACGCCCTCCGGACCACCGGAGGCGAAGAAGCCCTGGTAGCAGTGGATGATGATCACGGCGGTCAGGAACACGGCCACCTTGATCACGGAGAAGACGATGTCCGACCCGCTCACGAACTGACTGAAGTAGTGGTCGTACGTGCCGGATGGCATGCCGTACACCGATTTCACCACCCAGGCGCAGGAGAGCCAGGACAGGATCAGGGTGATCAGGTAGACGGGGACCACCGCGATCAGGCCCGCGAGCACGCGGGTCGTCACCACGAAGGACACCGAGCGCAGGCCGAGGGACTCGAGCGCGTCGATCTCCTCGTTGATGCGCATGGCGCCGATCTCGGCGGTCATTCGGCAGCCGGCCTGTGCCGCGAAGCCGACGCCCGCGAGCATCGGGGCGAACTCACGGGTGTTCGCGAACGAGGCGACCACGGCCGTCAGGGGGCCCATGCCGAGCATGTTGAGGATGGCGAAGCCCTGCACGGCGACGATGCCGCCGACGGTGATGCCGAGGACCGCCAGCACCGGCGCGGTGCCGCCGCCGACGACGAGCGCGCCGCGGCCCCACGTGATGTCCGTGAGGATGTACATGATCTGCGACCGGTAGTGCTTGATCGCGTGCGGAACGGTGCGGATCACCTCGGCGATGAAGGAGACGACGTGGCCGATGGTGTCGAAGAGGCTCCAGGCCGATCCGGATGCTCCGAACAGGTTGAAGAACCAGCGTGTGCCCCGAGGGCGATAAACGGTTGCCATGTATCAGCTCACCTGTTCAGGGACGAAGGCGGTCGGTACGGCGGTGCAGGAGGTCATGGGTCCGCCGACCTGCGCCGGGGATGAAGAGGGTTGTGCCCTGCGTGAGTTGGACATGGGTCAGCCCACCTGCATCGGGAAGAACATCGTGGTGACCTGCGTGATGAGCAGGTTCAACCCGAAGATGACGACGAACGAGAGGACGACGGTGGCGTTCACCGCGTCGGCGACGCCGCGCGAGCCGCCGCGGGCCTCGAGGCCGCGCTGGCAGCCGATGATCGCGATCACGGTGCCGAAGATGAAGGACTTGATCAGCGAGATCCACACGTCGACGGGGTGCGCGAAGGAGCCGAACGACAGCCAGTAGGCGCCGGGCGTCACGCCCTGGCCGCCCACGGCCACCAGGTAGCCGGCGAGCGTGCCGATGGCCATCACGAGGATGTTGAGCAGCGGCGCGACGATCCACGCGGCGAGCAGTCGGGGCACCACGAGGCGGTTGAGCGGGTTGATGCCCATGACGCGCATCGCGTCCGTCTCTTCGCGGATCGTGCGGGCGCCGAGGTCGGCGGCGATGGCGGAGGCGCCGGCGCCGGCGAGCAGCAGGCCCGTGGCGATCGGGGCGCCCTGCGTGATGACGGCGAGGCCGCCGGCGGCACCCTGGAGCGAGTCGGCGCCGAGCTGGGCGATGATGTTGCCCACCTGGATCGAGATGACGATGCCGAACGGGATGGCGATGAGGACGCCCGGGAAGGTGGTGACGCCGATCATGTACCAGACCTGGTTCAGCGCCTCCTTCCACTGGAGTCGGCCGCGGACCGTGTCCGTCACCATGGCCACCAGCGACATGATCAGCATCCGAACGCTGCGCCCGATCGTGCGGATCGAATCCACGACGGTGCTGGAGAAGTTCTTGCTGATGATCGACCAGTAGGAAGGTCGCCTGGCAGGCGTCGAGCCCTGCACAACGGATTGCGTCACCGCGAACGTCTCCTCTCGACTGTGGCCACACTGTGACCCACATACTGCGTTCTCAGGTGTATGACCGAGGACACTATAACGGTCCAACGAGTGATGTGCGTAATTGGCCTGCTTCGCGGAGGCTATGTGAGCGACTCGTCAGTAACATTCGGGCAGTCGGGTGGATCGTGTCCATCCGCTCAGGTCAGGCGGGGTGCGACGAAGTGTCATCGCAAAGCCTCGGCCCGCCGGAAGCCGTCGGCTCGGGGGTGCGAGTAGATTCGCACGCGTGCACATCGAGATGCTGGGCGGGGGGGTCGCCGGGGCCGGCGCTGCCGGGGTCCCGATGCGGGAATTGCTGGTAGTGGGACTGACAGCTGCAGTTGTCACATTCTTCGCGACGTCGCTGGTCCGGGTCGTGGCGACCCGTTTCGGGGCGGTCGCCGTCCCGCGTGCGCGCGACGTCCACGTGGTTCCCACTCCGCGTCTCGGGGGCGTGGGCATCTACATCGGGATGGTCGCGGGGATCTTCTTGGCCGCGCAGTTGCCCGCTCTTACCCGGGGCTTCGCCTATTCCAAGGATGCCGTCGCCGTTCTGGTCGCCGGCGCGGTGATCGTGGTCGTCGGTGTCATCGACGACCGGTGGGGCGTCGACGCCCTCACGAAGCTGGTCGGACAGATCTTCGCCGCCGCCCTCCTGGTGGTGATGGGGGTGGCCTGGAACGTGGTCTACGTCCCGGGGATCAATACGACGGTGGTGCTCGACCAGCTGCAGGCCGGCCTGCTCACCGTGGTGGTGGCGGTCGCCACCGTCAACGCCATGAACTTCATCGACGGGCTCGACGGCCTCCTGGCGGGGGTGGCGGCCCTCGCGGCCCTCGCGATCCTCATCTTCTCCGTGGGGCTGATGTTCGACTCGGGCGGTGACGCACCGTCGTACCCCCCGGCCCTGATCACGGCCGCGCTCTTCGGCGCCTGCATGGGCTTCCTGCCGCACAACTTCCAGCCCGCCAGGATCTTCATGGGCGACTCGGGCTCGATGCTCCTCGGCCTCACTCTCGCCGCTGCGTCGACGTCCGCGTCGGGCCGCATCTCCCAGAACGCCTACGGCACCACCGACATCTTCGCGCTGCTGCTGCCGCTCCTCCTGGCGGTGGCGGTGATGTTCGTGCCGATGCTCGACCTCCTGCTGGCCGTCGTGCGCCGCACGCGCGCCGGGGTGCACCCGTTCACCGCCGACAAGATGCACCTGCATCATCGGCTGCTGCAGATCGGACACAGTCAGCGCCGCGTCGTCGTGGTCATCTACCTGTGGGTGGGTGTGCTGGGCCTGAGTGCCGCGGCGTCCACGATGCTGCCGCCGACCCTCATCGCGCCCCTGTTCGGAGCGGGCCTGCTGTGCGCCCTCGTCGTCACCGTCGTGCCGCGGATCGTGCCCCGCCTGCGGGAGCGCTACTCCGAAACCGCGAGGTCAGATACATCGCCCAAGACGGGTGCCCGGTAACGCAGGACGGCCGTCCTGTTGTACTATCGTGTGTAGTTGATCGGCTGGATCACGGCGCAGCCCCGATGTGGGGAGTGCCCCTACTTCTTGGTAGAGTCTCAGCCAATCACAAAGAATTCGTGATGTGACCCACGCTACGGATTCGGCAGACGCCGCCCCCGTTCGCCGCGAGACCCTTCGCGTGAGCGACCCTGACCCCGAAGGAGGGGACATGACGACGCCCGCCCCCTCGGCCGATCGCACAGCGCCCCGCGGCGTCGTGACGTTCGCCAACCCCTTCGTGATCCTCGCGGGCATCTCTGTCGTCGTCGCGGGCATCGCCGCCGCGTACGGCGAGATCTGGTTCGGCGCGTGGTTCTTCGTCGGCGGGCTCATGGCCCTCCTCAACGCGAAGCTCGCGGTTCTCAAGGTCTCGGTGATCACCGCGGACGACGAGCCGCGGAAGGCTCCCGTCGCGGTCAACTCGATGGTGCGCCTCGCCGTGGTCACGGTCGTCGCGCTGGTCATCGCCTACTTCCTCCGGCCCGCAGGCCTGGGCGTGATCTTCGGCCTCGCCGTCGGTCAGGTCGTCCTCGTCCTGAACACCGTCATCCCCGTTCTGAAAGGGCTTCGCCAGCAGTCATGAACACCAACCTGTACGCCGAAGGCGCGATCAAGGTAGCCCACTACAAGTCGTTCGAGTTGTGGGGCATGACCTTTCACTGGGACACGATCCTGGCGACCGCGATCGCCGCGACGATCGTCCTGATCCTGGCGTTCATCCTGAAGGCGAAGGTCACCTCGACCGGCGTGCCGAGCGGTGTTCAGCTGTTCTGGGAGGCCGTCACCATCCAGCTCCGCGGCCAGGTCGAGGGCGCGATCGGCATGAAGGTGGCGCCGTTCCTGCTGCCGCTGGCGATCGCGCTGTTCACGCTGATCCTCTTCGCGAACTGGCTCGCCGTGCTGCCGCAGCAGTACTCCGGTGAGGGCGGTACCCCGACCGAGATCTTCATGCCGCCGGCGGCCGACGTGAGCTTCGTCTACGCCCTCGTGCTGGTCGTCTACCTCGGCTACCACTTCGCCGGCTTCCGCACCCACGGCATCTTCGGCTACCCCGCGAAGGTCGTGAAGGGCCACGCGATCGGCCTGGCGCCGATCAACGTGATCGAGGAGCTCATCTCCAAGCCGCTGTCGCTCGCACTGCGACTCTTCGGCAACGTCTTCGCGGGCACGGTCATGGTCGCGGTCATCGCGCTGCTGCCGGCCTACATCCTCTGGTTCCCGAACTCCCTGTGGAAGTCCTTCGAGCTCTTCGTCGGCCTCATCCAGGCGTTCATCTTCTCGCTCCTTACCATCCTGTACTTCTCCACGTCCATGGAGAAGACGGACCACTGACGTGTTCGCGGCCCACACGGGCCACGGACGAGTAGACCCTGGTAGGCCGACTACCAGAAACCGAAAGGGAAACAACAATGGCAGATGTGACAATCGCTCAGGGTGCGCTCATCGGCGGCGGCCTGATCATGGGTGGCGGCGCGATCGGTGCCGGTATCGGTAACGGCCTCGCCGGTTCCCAGCTTGTCGCTGGCATCGCGCGGCAGCCGGAGGCCCAGGGCCGCCTGATGACCCCGTTCTTCATCACCGTCGGCCTGGTCGAGGCCGCGTACTTCATCAACCTCGCCTTCATGGCCCTGTTCGTGTTCGCTACCCCGATCACCGCAGGCTGAGACACTCGCAAGAAACGGGGACTGTCGTCATGCAGCTCGCTGAGGGAAACTTCCTTCTTCCCACCGCGGGAACCTTCATCTCGTGCCTGATCATCTTCCTGATCGTGCTCGGTGTGATCTGGTTCTTCGTGGCTCCTTCCATCCAGAAGGTCCTGGACGATCGCGACAAGATGATCCACCAGACCGCGAACGACGGTCGCGCCGCGGCCAAGGGATTCGAGGACGCCGAGTCGGAGTACCGCGCCGGAGTCGCCTCCGCCCGCGGTGAGGCCGGCAGCATCCGCGACGAGGCGCGCGCCGGTGGCCGCGTCTCGATGGAGGAACAGAAGCAGCGGGCTGCGGCCGAGGCGGACGCGATCACGCGGGAGAAGACCGAGCAGCTGCGCACCGCGGGTGAGTCCGCGGCCGCGGCGGCGCGCGCCGATCTCGCTCCGCTCTCGGCGTCGTTGGCGAGCCGCGTGCTCGGTTTCGACGTCACGCAGGACCCGGCCCTCACGGCGAAGCTGGATGCACTCTCGAGCGAAAAGGTGGTGAAGAACTAAATGGGTGTCTTTATCGGCAACCTGATCGCCTTCGCGGTCATCCTCTTCGTCCTGTGGAAGTTCGTGGTTCCGCCGGTGAAGCGGCTCATGAAGGAGCGCCAGGACACGGTCCGGGCGCAGCTGGAGGAGTCTCGCATCGCGCAGGAGAAGCTGTCGCAGGCGGGCCAGGCGGGGGAGCGCGCGCGCTCCGACGCCGCCCGTGAGGGCAGCCAGATCCGCGACGAGGCACGTGGCGACGCGGACGCGATCCGCGAGGAGCTGCGCGCCCAGACCGACCGCGAGGTCGCGCGGATCGGCGAGCACGGGCAGGGCCAGGTCGCGCTCAACCGCAGCAACCTGGTGCGGGGCTTCCGCTCCGAGCTCGGTGCGGAGGCCGTCGACGTGGCCGGGCGTCTCGTCCGCGACCACCTCAGCGACCCCGCCAACCAGTCCACGTCCGTCGACCGCGCGCTCACCGAGCTCGAGTCGATGACCGAGGGCGCCGACACGGCCCGCGTCACCGAGGCCGATCGCATCGGCACGCGCTCCCTGCGTGCCGCCAGTCGCGACGCGATCCGGCAGCTGGCCGCCGGCTTCGACCAGCGGACCGCCGGTCTGGACCGGGCCGCGCTGGCCCGCGTCGCCGACGACCTGGCCGACGTGGTCAACGTGCTGGGCGAGCAGCCCGTGCTGCGCAAGCACCTCGCCGAGTCGGCCGAGGCGCCCGCCGCCAAGCGTGCGCTCGTCGACAACCTCTTCGGCGCCAAGATCAGCGCCGAGGCGAACGCCTTCGTGCAGGACGCCGCGGCGGCGAAGTGGTCGGCCCCGGCCGACTTCGTGACCGCGATCGAGCGCCAGGCCCGCGTGGCGGTGCTGCTCGGTGCCGAGCGCGCCGACGCGCTCGACGAGACCGAGGACGAGCTGTTCCGCGCGGGACGCATCCTCGAGGGCGAGGCGCGACTCACCGCGGCGCTGTCGGACTCCCGGGTTCCGGCCTCGGACCGGATCGCGCTGCTGGACAAGGTCTTCGGCGGCAAGGTGAACGAGTTCACCGCGGCGCTGCTGCGCCAGACGGTGCGCCTCGTGCGCGTCGGCCGCGTGGACGCCGCCGTCGCCTCCATCGCCGAGCTGGCTGCGGCCCGTCGCGGCGAGTCCGTCGCCGTGGTCGAGTCGGCGGTCGCCCTGACCGACGCGCAGCGGACCCGCACGGCGGATCTGCTGGCCCGGATCTACCAGCGCAAGATCGCGGTGCAGACCGAGGTCGTCGCCGAGCTCCTGGGCGGCCTGCGCATCACGGTGGGCAACGAGGTCATCGAGGCCGACATCGCGTCGCGCCTCGACAAGGCCGCCGAACAGCTGCCCCGCTAACAACCAAACTTCCACCCAGAAACACAAAAGAGGGAAACGAGTACTCATGGCTGAGTTGACGATCTCAACCGACGACGTCAAGGGCGCGATCGAGCAGTACGTCTCGACGTTCGAGGCCGACGCCTCCCGCGAGGAGATCGGCACCGTCTCCGACACCGCCGACGGCATCGCCCACGTCACCGGGCTCCCGGGCGCGATGGCGAACGAGCTGCTCGAGTTCCCCGGTGGGGTTCTCGGCGTGGCCCTGAACCTCGACGAGGACGAGATCGGCGCCGTCATCCTCGGTAACTACGAGGAGCTCGAGGAGGGCCAGCAGGTCCGCCGCACCGGCGACGTGCTGTCCGTGCCCGTGGGCGACAAGTTCCTCGGCCGCGTGGTCAACCCCCTCGGCCAGCCGATCGACGGCCTGGGCGACATCGAGGCCGAGGAGCAGCGCGTCCTCGAGCTGCAGGCGGCCTCCGTGCTCGAGCGTCAGCCCGTCGAGGAGTCGCTCGCGACCGGCATCAAGGCCATCGACGCCATGACCGCCATCGGCCGTGGCCAGCGCCAGCTGGTCATCGGTGACCGCAAGACCGGCAAGACCGCGGTCTGCGTCGACACCATCCTCAACCAGAAGGCGAACTGGGAGTCGGGCGACCCGACCAAGCAGGTCCGCTGCATCTACGTCGCCATCGGCCAGAAGGGCTCGACGATCGCCGGTGTGAAGACCGCGCTCGACGAGGCCGGCGCGATGGAGTACACCACCATCGTCGCGGCCCCCGCGTCCGACTCGGCCGGCTTCAAGTGGCTCGCCCCGTACACCGGCTCGGCCATCGGCCAGCACTGGATGTACCAGGGCAAGCACGTCCTCATCGTGTTCGACGACCTGTCCAAGCAGGCCGAGGCCTACCGCGCCATCTCGCTGCTGCTGCGCCGCCCGCCGGGCCGCGAGGCGTACCCCGGCGACGTCTTCTACCTCCACTCCCGCCTGCTGGAGCGCTCGGCGAAGCTGTCCGACGCCCTCGGCGGCGGTTCGATGACCGCGCTGCCGATCATCGAGACCAAGGCCAACGACGTCTCGGCGTTCATCCCGACCAACGTCATCTCGATCACCGACGGCCAGGTCTTCCTCGAGTCCGACCTCTTCAACAAGGGCGTGCGCCCCGCGATCAACGTCGGCACCTCGGTGTCCCGCGTCGGTGGCGCCGCGCAGACCAAGGGCCTCAAGAAGGTCTCGGGCTCGCTGCGCCTCGAGCTCGCCCAGTTCCGCGAGCTGGAGGCCTTCTCGGCCTTCGCCTCGGACCTCGACGACGCCTCGAAGGCGCAGCTGGCCCGTGGCGCCCGCTGGGTCGAGCTGCTCAAGCAGGACCAGTACAGCCCGTCTTCGGTCGAGGACGAGATCGTCTCGATCTACCTCTGCGGCGAGGGCCACTACGACTCGGTGCCCGTCGAGGACGTCCGCCGCTTCGACGGTGAGCTGCTGAGCCACCTGCACCACGCCGCGGCCGGCGTCTACGAGTCGATCGCGGGCGGCAAGGTCCTCGAGAAGGACCAGGCGGAGATCCTCGTCGCCGAGACCAACCGCTTCAAGCAGAGCTTCCTCGCCTCCGACGGCTCGCGCGTGGTGAACGAGGCCGAGTCCGACGCCCTCCCGGCCGAGGACGTCGAGCACGAGACGATCAAGGTCAAGCGCAATGGCTAGTATCCGAGAGCTGCGCTCGCGGATCCGTTCGGTCAACTCGACCAAGAAGATCACCAAGGCGCAGGAACTGATCGCGACCTCGCGGATCACCAAGGCGCAGGCCCGAGTCGCGGCCGCCAAGCCGTACTCCGAGGAGATGACCTCGGTGCTCTCGGAGCTGGCCAGCAAGTCCGGCTCGCTCGATCACCCGCTCCTCACCGAGCGGGCGAACCCGAAGCGTGCCGCGATCCTGGTCGTCTCCTCCGACCGCGGCATGTGCGGTGGCTACAACTCCAACGTGCTGCGGGAGACGCGCGAGCTCATCCAGCTGCTCAAGGACGAGGGCAAGGAGCCCGTCCTGTACGTCATGGGCCAGAAGGGGCTGGACTACTTCCGGTTCCGCGGCCAGGACGTCGCGGGCGCGTGGACCGGCTTCTCGCAGCTGCCGCACCACTCGGACGCCACCGCGGCGACCGAGACGCTGGTGAAGCTGTTCGAGACCGGCTCCGAGGAGTACGTGACGATCGACGGTGTCGAGACGCACGGCGTCGACGAGCTGCACCTCGTGTACACGCGCTTCGTGTCGATGCTCTCCCAGAACCCCGAGGTGCGCCGCATGGCTCCGCTCGTGGTCGAGGAGAGCGACGGCGCGTCGGACGACGACGCCCCGGCCCGCAACTTCACCTTCGAGCCCAGCGCCGACAGCCTGCTGTCCTCGCTGCTGCCGAGGTACGTCGCGACCCGAGTCTTCGCGGCCCTGCTCGACTCCGCGGCGTCGGAGAACGCCGCGCGTCGTACGGCCATGAAGGCGGCCACCGACAACGCCAACGATCTGGCCGTCTCGCTCTCCCGCGAGGCCAACCAGCTCCGTCAGGCGCAGATCACCCAGGAAATCAGCGAAATCGTCGGTGGCGCCGGCGCCCTCGCGAACTAGAAACCGGAAAGCAGACACATGACTACAGCAACCCAGCCCGCGTCGGCGGGCACCGCTGCGGCCACCGGTCGCGTGACGCGGGTCATCGGCCCGGTCGTCGACATCGAGTTCCCGCGCGGCGCCGTCCCCGCCCTGTTCAACGCCCTGCGCGCGGAGATCACCCTCCCGTCCGTGGCCAAGACGCTGACCCTCGAGGTCGCGCAGCACCTCGGCGACAACCTGGTGCGCGCCATCTCGATGCAGCCCACCGACGGCCTGGTCCGCGGCACCGACGTCACCGACTCGGGCTTCCCGATCCGCGTGCCCGTCGGCGACGTCGTCAAGGGCCACGTCTTCAACGCCCTCGGCGACTGCCTGGACACCCCCGGCCTCGGCCGCGACGGCGAGCAGTGGGGCATCCACCGCAAGCCCCCGGCCTTCGATCAGCTCGAGGGTAAGACCGAGATCCTGGAGACGGGCATCAAGGTCATCGACCTTCTGACCCCGTACGTCAAGGGCGGCAAGATCGGTCTGTTCGGTGGTGCCGGCGTCGGCAAGACCGTTCTGATCCAGGAGATGATCACCCGTATCGCGCGCGAGTTCTCGGGCACCTCGGTGTTCGCGGGCGTCGGCGAGCGTACTCGTGAGGGCACCGACCTCCACCTCGAGATGGAGGAGATGGGCGTGCTCCAGGACACCGCGTTGGTGTTCGGTCAGATGGACGAGCCGCCGGGCACGCGTATGCGCGTCGCCCTCTCGGCCCTGACCATGGCCGAGTACTTCCGCGACATCCAGCACCAGGACGTGCTGCTCTTCATCGACAACATCTTCCGCTTCACGCAGGCCGGTTCCGAGGTCTCGACCCTGCTGGGTCGTATGCCCTCGGCCGTGGGTTACCAGCCCACCCTGGCGGACGAGATGGGTGAGCTCCAGGAGCGCATCACCTCGACCAAGGGCCGGTCGATCACGTCGCTGCAGGCCATCTACGTGCCCGCTGACGACTACACCGACCCGGCGCCGGCCACCACCTTCGCGCACCTCGATGCGACCACCGAGCTCTCGCGTCCGATCTCGCAGCTGGGTATCTACCCCGCCGTGGATCCGCTGACGTCGACCTCGCGCATCCTCGAGGCGTCGATCGTGGGTGACAACCACTTCCGCGTCGCCAACGAGGTCAAGCGCATCCTGCAGAAGTACAAGGAGCTGCAGGACATCATCGCCATCCTCGGTATGGACGAGCTCTCGGAAGAGGACAAGGTCACGGTGCAGCGCGCTCGCCGTATCCAGAAGTTCCTCGGCCAGAACTTCATCGTCGCCGAGAAGTTCACGGGCGAGAAGGGCTCGGTCGTGCCGCTGGCCGACACCATCGAGGCCTTCGACCGCGTGTGCAAGGGCGAGTTCGATCACCTGCCCGAGCAGGCGTTCAACAGCTGTGGTGGTCTCGACGACGTCGAGGCCGCCGCGAAGAAGATCGCCGGGAAGTAGTTTCCAGTGGCTGACACGGCGTTTCAGGTAGAGGTCGTCTCCGTCGAGGAGCGGCTGTGGTCGGGCGAGGCGACGTTCGTCATCGCTCAGACCACGGAGGGTGAGCTGGGTGTCCTGGCTCATCACGAGCCGCTGTTCGGCCAGCTCACCACCGGTGGCGCCGTCGCCATCGACACGGTGGGCGGCGAGCGACTGGCTGCGGCGATCCGCGGCGGCTTCCTCTCGGTGACCGGCGAGAAGGTCACCGTGCTGGCGGACGGGGCCGAGTGGGCCTCGACGCTGGAGGAGGCCGAGGTCCGGCGCGCCCTCGAGGCGGCGGCGGACGGGTCCGACGAGCAGGCGACCGCGCAGGGACAACTGCGCGCGATCGAGTTCCTCGCGGGCAAGTAGCATAGAAGAAGCAGCGTGAAAGCCGGTGGCCCGGTGAAGACGGGCCACCGGCTTTCCTGCTATCCGGACACGGAGCAGTGAGGAGCGCGTGATGGGCGGAGTCTTCTTCGCCGCGGTGGTCGCGGTCCTGCTGCTGCTCGTCGTCGGCGCGGTCGTGGTCCTGCGCCTGTACTGCCTCCGCGTGGCGGGTGTGCCGATCATCCTGCGGTACCTGCCGGCGGCGGGGGAGCAGGGTTGGCGGCACGGCACGCTCCGCTACGACGACCACGAACTCAAGTACTACCGGCTCTCCAGCGTGCGGCTCGGTCCCAGCTGGACGCTGCCGCGCAGCGAGACGGAGATCGTCGGCCGGCGCGCGCCGCACGGCACCGAGCTCGACGTCATCGACCCCGACATGGTGATCGTGCACGCCGTCACCCCGGGCGGGGAGACCGAACTCGCCTTCGCGCGGGACGGCCTCACGGCCTTCCAGTCCTGGCTCGAGTCGCGCCCCAGCCCGCGCCGTCAGCGGCCCTAGTAGCTCGCCCGGTCAGCGGTCGCCGCCGGGCTTCCACAGCACGTCGCCCCCGGGATTCGCGACCCGGGACAGGATGAACAACAGGTCCGAGAGCCGGTTGAGGTACTTCGCCGGCAGCACTGACACCGTCTCCCCGTGTTCGCGCACCGCATCCCACGCCGCCCGCTCGGCCCGTCGGACGACGGTGCGCGCGAGGTGCAGGTACGCCGCCAGGGGAGTGCCGCCCGGCAGGACGAAGGAATCGAGCTTCGGCAGGTCCGCGTTGTACTCGTCGCACCAGGCCTCGAGCCGGTCGACGTAGTCGGGCGTGACGCGCAGGGGCGGATACTCCGGATCGTCGACGATCGGGTTGGAGAGGTCCGCGCCGACGTCGAAGAGCTCGTTCTGGATCCGCAGGAGGACGGCGCGCAGCTCGGGCCCCGGATCGCCGACGGTGACCGCGAGCCCCAGGGCCGCGTTCGCCTCGTCGCAGTCGGCGTACGCCCGGAGCCGGGCGTCCGACTTCGTGACCCGGGAGAAGTCGCCCAGGCCGGTGGTGCCGTCGTCGCCGGTGCGGGTGTAGATGCGGGTGAGGTGGACAGCCATGGTCACAGGCTGTCACAGGCCCGGGCGACGTGCCATAGGCTGAGCACTGTGGGAGAGAAGTTTCTGGTACACGGCGGAGCCCGGCTGACCGGCGAGGTCACGGTGGGCGGCGCGAAGAACAGTGTGCTCAAGCTGATGGCGGCCACGTTGCTGGCCGAGGGCACGTCGGTGCTCACCAACTGCCCCGAGATCCTCGACGTGCCGCTGATGGCGGACGTGCTGCGGGGCCTCGGCGCGGAGGTGGAGCTCGACGGCGACACGGCGCGGATCACGACGCCGGCGGTGCTCAACCATCGCGCCGACTTCGACGCGGTCAAGCAGTTCCGCGCGTCGGTGTGCGTGCTGGGCCCGCTGATGGCCCGGGAGCACCGCGCGGTGGTCGCGCTCCCGGGTGGCGACGCGATCGGCTCGCGGCCCCTGGACATGCACCAGTCGGGGCTCCGCTCGCTCGGCGCGACCAGCTCGATCGAGCACGGTTGCGTTGTGGCGCAGGCGGACTCGCTCCGCGGCGCCGAGATCACGCTGGAATTCCCCTCGGTGGGGGCCACGGAGAACATCCTGATGGCGGCGGTCCTGGCCACGGGACTGACCGTGATCAGCAATGTCGCGCGGGAGCCGGAGATCGTCGACCTCTGCGCGATGCTCGTGCAGATGGGCGCCGATATCGAGGGCATCGGAACCGACACGCTCATGGTGCGCGGGGTGGAGAAGCTGCACCCCACGGAGCACCGGGTGATCGGGGACCGCATCGTCGCGGCCACGTGGGGCTTCGCCGCGGTGATGACGCGGGGCGACATCACCGTGAACGGCGTGGCACCGGAGACCCTCGGGGTCGTGCTGCAGAAGCTGCAGGACGCGGGGGCGACGGTGACCGAGCGTGCGGACGGCTTCCGCATCGCCTCACCGGAGCGACCGCACGCCGTGAACGTCGCGACGCTGCCCTTCCCGGGATTCCCGACCGACCTCCAGCCGATGGCCATCGGCATGGCGTGCGTCGCGGACGGTACGTCGATGATCACGGAGAACGTCTTCGAGGCGCGGTTCCGGTTCGTCGAGGAGATGGTGCGCCTCGGAGCGGACGCGCGGACCGACGGTCATCATGCGGTGATCCGGGGAGTGGAGCAGCTGTCGAGCGCCCCGGTCTGGTCGACCGACATCCGCGCGGGCGTCGGCCTGGTCCTGGCCGGCCTCTGCGCCGATGGGGTGACCGAGGTGCACGACGTCTTCCACATCGATCGCGGGTATCCCAACTTCGTCGGGAACGTGACGGCGCTGGGCGGACGGATCGAGCGGGTCTCCTAGGAGGGGGTCCACGCCGGCAGCGGACATCGATGCGGGCCGGAAGGCCCGATCACCCGGACGACCTGCCGATTTGTGTTCCGAGTTCGACGTGTGTAACTTATATCGAGTCAGCAGCGCCCAGGCGCCGCCCGGCAAGGCCCACAGCAGTCCAATGAATCTGGAACTCGACGTGCCGCCGGAAGTTCGGAAACCGGGAAGATCCGCAAGGATCATCGCGCTGACCGCCACGGAAGAGAAACCTTCTCCTCGATCACGCCCAGCGGGATCGTGTGGTTCCTCCATGTGGTGAGCGGTTCGGATGCCCGAAACGCGGCCCGCGAGAGCGAGTTGCGAACGAAATTCCGACCTGCTAGGCTAGAACGGTTGCTCCGAGCAGCCAGCCCCACGAAAGAACATCACTTTCGAGCGCCCAGCGCGATCGAGAGGGTTTCGACGTGAGGTTGAGCAGATCGAAGCGCTTCCGAAGCGGCCCGCGAGAGCGAGTTGCACACGGAAATCCGCTCTGCTAAGCTAGAACGGTTGCTCCGAACGAGTAGAGCCGGTCAAGTTGACCTGCTGACTCCGATAGAGTAGCATGAACTGCCTGCGAAGGTGCGGTTCACACAGAAAACATATGGTGTGAGCGGCCGCGTTTGGCGTGTTCTTTGAGAACTCAACAGTGTGTCGATGAAATTGTCAGTGCCAAAATTTTTTGGCACGCATGGACAATCAAATTATTTGGTTGTTTGTGTTGTGG
>NZ_JBBCSS010000007.1:0-231877 GCF_037148755.1 Tsukamurella sp. USMM236 | reverse complement strand
CCACATCATCACGGAACTCTTTCGGATAAGGCTTAGGCACAGTAGTCATCCTTCCAGGCCGCCCTCCCGGGGCAAGCCAGATCAGATGTCACCTAACCGTGCACCAGTCCCGTATGTCTCCCAGTCGAGTTCCTCTTGCTCAGTGATGAGTTGGGCGCGCAGTCGCTCGGCCTGGATGCAGGCCTCATCCAGTTGGTGTGAGTTGGGTGCCTCCTGCGCGATGATTTTGCTTGGTTGCTTCGTGGCGAGAGTTGCCGCCAGGGCGTCAATGTGTGCAGCACGCGTGAGCGGAAGTTCCTTGGGTAGGGGGAAATCCTGCAGGGTCGTTCCCGTGAACTCGTATCGCGGTTCCCACTTTTCGTCGCCGATTCCGCCGCCGATTCCGCCGTTTCCCTTGTCGTGGCTGTTCTGTTTGAGCCAGAAGCAGGCGGTGGAGCTGTTGAGGGTGCCGAGGAGGCGGAGGTGGTCGTCTTCGGTTGCACCCTCGGGGAGTTTGATCACGGGGGCGGACTGCTTGAAGACCTTGCCGCCGCGGTCGAGGACGAAGTGGTTGTGGGTGGATACGAAGGCGAAGGTGATCGAAAGTGGGACGGCATATCGCTTGGTGAAGAAGATGGAATACTCAAACCACTCCAAGCCGCGCTGTTCTTTGGTCTCTCCGAAACTGATTTGCGACCGAAGATTCTGGCGCACGGGCCAAAGTAGCCGCTCGATGGCGTTGTTGGACTCCGCGCGTAGATCTGACTCGCGGTATGGCCATAGGGACTCTATCGAATTGGTTGTTGACCAGTCGCGAACTTCATCGCCGGATACGATAGGACGTCGGTGGTTTTCGTCTATGCCGGCTCGCGTCAACATCAATCTTCCCAACATGAAGGCGGGATCCTCGCCGGTGACGGCGCCGAAGCCGATGGCATTGACACGGTCGCCTAGAGTGCCGCAAGTGTGTTGCTCGATGGCCGCACTCAGCTCCACCGCGCCACCTCCCGATAGACTCCACGGATGAGTGGCGAGTACCTGTCGGGGGACGTTGGTGATCGAAACCCATTGGTCCTCGTGGCCAGGGTTGTTGATGTGATTGACGATTGAGGACCACACTTTTCCTTGTGCAGGGACAGTGGGAGTGCCTGGCTCGCCCTGCACACCAAGGACTGCTCGGACAGTATCGTTGGTGGCGGACCCGTTGCGTCCGACCAGGATAACGGTGGGTGTTCCGTGGCCAGGGATGTATGCACCGGATGTGTCTGCGACAAGATGTAGATCGAGGTTGGCGAGGAAGTTTTCGATGATTGGTGCGCCGAACTCGCGCTTCATGAATGAGTTCGCGGTGATTTGGCCAACCCAACCCGTAAGTTCGCCGGTTTTGGCGAGCGAGAAGAAGCGCTCCATGAAGGGGGCTGTCAGGGCGTATTTGCCCTTGCAGTAGTTGTAGATCTCACGGTATCGCGCGCTGAGCGCCTTGTCTTTGACCGTGATGTACGGAGGGTTGCCCACGACGCAGTCGTACTGACCTGAAGCGAGGAACTGGGCGAGCTTGGTGCGGTCCTCAGTGCTGTAGGCGAAGCCGGTAACGACGGCGTCCTTGTCGAACGCTACGTCGCCATAGTCGAGGGCGTCGCGGCCGCCGGCCTCGGGGCCGTGGAGGAGGGAGTCGCCGTTGATCACGTTGATCGTGAACGCGGGGAGGCCGATCAGTGAGGTGTCGCCGGAGGCTTGCATGGCGGCGACGAGCAGTCGGAACTGGGCGATGGATACGGCGAAGGGGTTCAGGTCGACGCCGTAGATGGACTCTAGGGCCTTGTCTGCCAGGGCCCGCGGCTCCATCGCGGGGGCCTGCGCGCGCCAGCGTCCGAGGAGGCGCTGAAAGGCTCCGAGGAGGAAGTGGCCGGAGCCGCAGGTGGGATCGATGATCTTGAAGCCCTCGAGCGGTCGGTCGTTGAGGGCGGGCTCCATCGTCTGATCGAGGATGAACTCCTCCACGAACACCGGGGTCTGGAGGAGGGCGTACTTCTTCTTCGCGAAGTCCGAGAGGTCCTGGTACAGGTCGCCGAGGAAGCGGGTCTCCAGGTCGGGATCCGCAAAGGTCCAGAAGAGAGCACCGTCGTCATCGATCGCCCGCCAGAACTCCAACAGTCGCTGCACAGCGTCGGAGCTCGGGGCGAAGATGTGGATCGCGGCCTGGCTATCCACGAGGCCTTCGGTGGCGCGGTGCGCGCCGAGCTCATCGAAGGCCACCTGCAGCCATTCGCGGTACGAGGCGTCGGGGTTGCTGCGGTAGAAGCTGTTCTCCGCGTCGAGGGCGCGCTGGCGCAGCGTGTGGTCTGGGCTGGTGATCCACACGCCCGTCTCGCCGAGGAGCAGGTTGTCCTCGCAGAAGCGCACGAACACCGAGGTGAGCAGCCAGCCCACCGCCGCCTGCGTGAGCTGGTCCTCCGACCAGTCCGTCCACGAGACTGCGGTGCGTTCCTGCTTGCGCGCCTCGTCGTAGGTCGCCTGCCACTCGGCGAGGGCACCGACCTCGTCGTCGTTCAGGCGCGCTCGCATGTCCTCCACGAGCGCCTTCAGCTGCGGCTTCAGCGCAGCGTTCAGCTCGGCACCGGACGTGGTGGCGACGGTCATCGAACAGACTCCTCGGGGGAACTAGGTGTGGAGGTGGAGATCAGGGCACGGACATCGTCGTCGGATGCCTGGACGAACTGCTCGGGCGCGGACTGGGGGAGCGCGATGTCGTCGATCCTGGCACCGGGCCGGCCACCGGACTCCTCCGGCTGCGGCACCAGGGCCCAGACCGCGTGCGGCGGCGGATTCGTCACGTCCACCCAGCGTTGCAGCACACCGAGTTGGCCGTATGCTGCGAGCGTCGACAGGTCGGTGAGGACGACCGGCGCGCCGGCTCCTGCGACGCGATCCGCTATGGCAGGTACGCACTGGGACACGAAGCCGCGCAGGCCCTCCCGATCGGTCGACGCGCCGGAATCGGCGGCGACGATCGCCTCCCACGGCATGCCGGCCGCAGCAGCGCGGGCGCGCATCTCGCTCAGCAGCACCTCGGTGACGTCGATGTGGACGGCGCCGAAGCGCGCGGCGATCGCTTCGGCGACGCGATCGGTGTCGCCGAGTGGAACTCCGATCGCGCGGAATGTCCGGTCGCGAGAGCTAGAAGCCAGCAGTACCTCCAGCTCGCTACCGGACTGCAACTGCGTCGGTGCGGCCGTCCGCGTGGTGTAGGTCGGAACCTTCGTGAACTGGTCCGGATCGGGCTTGCGTTGGAAGCACTGCTCATCCGCGTTCCATTCCGTGCCGGGAAGCACGTCCTCAACGAGTGCGTGCAGCGCATCGCCGGACGGTAGCGGCGCCGCGTGCGGGAATCGCGCCGCGATCCGCGAGCGCACCGTCTTCACCGTGAAGGTCTCGGTGCGGGACGCGCCCGCAAGGACCTCTCGCAGCGCAGCCTTTGGATCCAGAGGGATCCGATGCAGCTCATCGCGAGCGGACAGCGCGATTTCCGCGGACGAGGTGGCCGCAATCCGCAGCAGGACGTGCGTCGGCACCTCCACCTGGTCTGCAGTATCGCCGAGTACCTTCGCCGCGGCTCGGCGCAGCTCGGTGGTCGCCTCGGCGGGACCGACCAGGAACCGGCCGTCGGATTCGGCACCGTCGACCAGCTTCTCAGCCGCCTTCGCCAACTCCCGGGGTAGTGCTTGGGCCTGCTTGGAGAGCGTGAGCATCGCGACACTGCCGGTGGCCTGCCGCCGGACCGGGCTGATCCGCGCACCGTCGGCGTCGAGCCCGGACGCGAGGGCGATGCGCAGGACCCCGAGTGCGCGGCGCTCCAGTATCCGATCCGCCGAGTCGTCGAAGCCTGCAACCAGTTCGCGGGCAAGTAGATCCGGTGTCGAGACTCCGCCGGAGGACTCCAGCAGCGCGATCACCGAGCTGTAGATCTTCTCGATCGTGCTGTTCAATTGCGGATTCTTCTGCCACAGCGTGGAGAACTCCATGAAGATCTGCGCGATCCGGCCCGGCGTCACCTCCAGGATGCCAGCCAGCCGGCCGTACGACTCGAAGGGATCGGAGGGGGATTGCTCGTGGGTGCCGAGCAGGAGGGCGACCAGCTGTCGCCGGACTCCCGACGCCTTTGTCCCCGCGACGGTGAGCATCGCGTCCGTGATGCCGGTCAGGCTGGTCAGCGGAGGCGACGTGGTTTCCGGCCGGGCAGGCTTGGCCTTCGTCGTGGAAGCAGGCGGTGGCGCGTCCTGCGCCTTCGCTGCGAATACCGCGGTCCACGCTTCGCGCATCGCTGCAGCCGTATCGAAGCGCTTTCGCGCGTCTCGCGCGAGCGCGCGGCGGAAGAATTCTGTGAGGGCCTGTGCGCGCGTTGGAGCGAAGTCGTGCGCGACGAAGTCCTCCACCTCAATGGTCGGTTCGTCGGTGAGGGCGCTGGGGTCGCTCCGCCCGTCGCCGTACAGCGGCGTGGACGCCGTGGCCATCTCGTACAGGACCACGGCCACTGAATAGCGTTCTGCGGCGGAGTCGTACGCGCGCCGGGTGCCGATGCCCAGGTCCGGGTCCCGGTACGGAGGAGTGCCCGCCTCGATCGAATCCGCCGACGCCCGGGCGAGGGAGAAGTCGAAGAGCACCAGGCGTGGCTGTGTGTTGCGTCCGGGTTCGCGGTACAGGCCCAGGTTGGACGGCTTGATGTCGCGGTGAGTGATGCCGGCCTCGTCGAGGCCGATCAGAGTGTTGAGCAGCTCTGTGCCCCATAGCTTGAGGCGATTCTCCGAAACCGAGTCGTAGCGCACCAGATCGGCCAGGGTCTGCTGGCCGCAGTAGGTGAGAAGCAGTGCGGTTCGGCCGCGCGGCAACTGCTTCGGTCCCTCGATGAGCCGGACGACCCCCGTCAAGGACGGTGCGAGGTCGGCCACGGAACGCAGGGTCTCGGCCTCGTCGGCCAGGCGCGAGGCGGCACCGTCGTCGATGCCGACCTTCAGCACACGCTCCGCATCGTCTGCCTCGCGGTCCCGAACCAGGATGCCGCGCGCCGTGGAGCCCGCGCCCAGCACCTTGACCACATCGAATCGGTCATCGATCACGTCATCCTGGGCGGGGTTGAGCGGATCGACCTCGGGGATGTCGTCGGCGGTGTTCTTGCGGTGGTTGGCCAGCGCGCCGGCGAACTCCTGGGCGCCGAAGGTCTCGTCCTTCGGGGTGATCGGTTTCGTGCGCTTCGTCGCCTGCGGCGAGGTGACCTTGAGGACCAGATCGCGGAGGGCACCGTCGACGAACCGACCCGAGGCGGCGAGGTCGAGCCCGCCCTCCTGGCGAAGGCGGTTCAGGAGCTCGGCCCGGTCACGCGCAGGCGCGTCACCGCCCGAGAGGAGGAAGTAGGCGAGTGCGCCGAGTGAGAACATGTCGATCGCGACGCGGTCGGCGTCCTGCGCCCACCGATCCTCGGGCGCCTGGAAGACGTCGTTCTGCGTGGGCTGCTCGGCGGATCCCAGGGCCGTGCCCGGTGTGGCGGTGCCCTGGTGGATCTTGCCCGCCCAGGTCCAGTCCACCAGCTTCACGGATACGGCACCGTCGTCGACCTTCACCAGCACGCTGCCGGGAGTGAGCCCGCGGTGCGCGACGTGGTTGCGGTGCGCGTAGGCCAGCGCGTCGGCGGCCTGCTGGAGGACCTCGAGTTGCTGGTCGGCGGTGAGATCGTGCTCGGCGAGATACAGGTCGAGGGGCGTGAATCCCTCGATCTCCGGGTACACGATCACGGTGTTGCCGTGCGTGTCCTGGGGGAGATCGATGGGGGAGACGATCGACTCGTGGCGGAGGCCCTCGAGCAGCGTGAACTCGCGGTTCATCGCGCGGAAGCGGGCGAGCCGCGCCTGCGTCGGCGTGCCGGGAGGCATGCTGATGATGCGCGCGCGGGCCTTCGAGTTCGTGGTCTGGTGCTGCGCCTCCCACTCCTGCCAGTCGTCGCCCGCGGCGAGCGGCTGGCCGGTGATGGTCCACGAGCCCGCGTGCCTCTCCGCGCGGCGGTGGCCGGTGATAGCGCGCATCGCCAAGCCGACGATCACGCTGATGTCCTCGTGGATCGGCTGGCGATCGCGTGGAGGCTCGAGGACGCGGGTGGAGATCCCGGGAAGCCCGGTCACGGATTCGAGGCCGTCGATGCCGAACAGGCTCGAGCGGGCCAGGTCGCTGAGGTCGGTCGTGAAGTCGTCGCCGTGGAGGAAGACGCACTCCTGGATCCAGGGGAGTGCGCGGTCGACCTTGTTCGGGTCGAGGCCGTGCTCGATCGCGACCTTGCGGGCCTCGTCCTTGATGCGCGAGGAGAGTCGCTGCGCCTTGCGGCGGGTGAGGATGAGCGGCGAACGCTCCGTCTTGGTGCGGCCGCTATTGAACCGTCGCGTCCACGTCTGCTCCGTGCCGGTGAGGTGGCCGGCGTAGGACTTCATCTCGATGAGGTGCAGACGTCCGCGGCCCAGGATCGCGGCGTCGATCTCGTGCCACTGGCCCTGGCCGTCCATGAACTCGAAGTTCGTCCAGGCGCGGTACGGGGAGGTGTTCGGGAAGATCTCGCGGAGCAACCGCAGGCCGGCGGTCTCGTGGGCGTAGTTCGACGGCGTGACCTCGATCCAGCGATCCTCGCCACCCACCGTTGGAACCTCCCGACACCCCACCCGCGCGGGCGCGCGGGATCTCCCCGGCGACGATATCAATCAGAGCTGCGTCTCTCTTCGGCAACGGGCATTACGCTGCAAAACGGTCGGAAACATGTCGGAGATGCGCCTTACGATGTCGCGCATGGCTGAAGAAATGTGGTCAGGTCGTGCTCAGGAGCGCTCAGTCCCGTCTGCGAAGCATTCGAAGCGGTGGGCCTTCGTAGCATGGTGAATTCACCTTTGGAAAGTGCGATCGACGATGCGGTCCAACAGGCAGAGACCGAGCGCGACGAACTGCGCGGCGTTGTCGCTGACATCCGGTCCGCGATCGAATCGGTGCGTACGCCCGGGATGGCCGAGAGCAGCGAGCTTCGCCGGATTCTCACGGAATTCGCCCTGGTATCCGCCGGACTCATCGGTGATGCCGAGCAGGGCGAAACGTTCAACATCGCGTTCTTCGGCCGCACCGGGGCAGGGAAAAGCACATTGCTATCCATCCTGGGGCACCTGGATGGCGCGCGTGTGTCAGACGGACACAGTGACTTCACCACCGAGGTCACCCCTGTCGCATGGAACAAGTGCCAGCTCTGGGACACTCCGGGGATCAATGGCTGGGGGCGGCCAGATAGCGGCGAGGGGACTGAGGTCTCGTCGAAGGACTCCGCTCAGGAGCGTCGCTCGATTCTTGAGAGCAGAGCGCGGCGGGCCGTCGAGAAGGCGGACCTGGTTCTCCTCTGCTTCGACAGCCAGAGCCAGCAGGCGTCGGAGTTCGGCAAGATCGCGGCGTGGGTCCAGGAGTTCGGCAAGCCCGTGATAGCGGTCTTGAACGTGCGGAATCCACGCTGGCGCCACTCGCGGAGGCTCGCCGCGGTGGCAGCGCGGAAGACGCTGTCGCGCGCTGTAGCCGAGCACGCCGGCAATATCCGTACCGAGCTCGACCGGATAGGGCTCACTGGCACGCCGATCGTTGCCTACCACGCTCAGCGGGCCCTTTTTGCGCGAGCGTCCGAGCCCTACTCGGGGCCGGCGGCGGATAGCCTCGCCGTGGAACGGGATCAGTTCGGCACTGACTACCTGCTCGCGAGTTCGAACTTTCCGACGCTCGAACAACTCATCGTGAGCACGATCGCTCACGGTGCTGCGGATCTGCGGAGGGCATCGATGCGAGACGGGCTGCGGGGGGCCGCAGACCGAGCCTCGGCCGACCTCGCGGCCATGGTCGGTGATGTGGAGGATCGCATCGCGCTGGCCGATGTCACGGCGATGAAGCTGATCGAGGTCCTGGGCTACCCGGACGAGGAGAACCGGTCGGATCTACTCGGTGACAGTGCGCCGATCCTCGCGGACGCTGAGGAGGCACGTGGTGGTCCGTATCTCGGAACAGCGAGCGGGTCCATCGACCGATACTTCGAGAGGCTCGTGGAGAAGCACTTAGCAGCGCCACGGCAATTGGTGTTGAACGAGGTCGAGACCCTGGTGGGCGCAAACCTCGAGAACGGGGACGACACCGCAGCCGAGGACATCCGAGACGTGTACGAACGCCACCGCGAGGACCTCACTGTGGCGGTCGCCGAGATGTGGGCTGCCGCAGGTGCGTTTCTCAACCGCAGGGTGAGCATCGTGCTCGCGCAGGGCGATCAGGATGTGGCGCTCGGTGGTGAGGCGGGTGCCCGACGCGACGGTGGGTTGAAGGGCGTTTTCGGACGTGTTCTGAGGGTCGTCGGTATCGGTGCCTCTGCGGCAGGCGGGGTGCTCGTGCTGCCCGCGGTGACCAATTTCTGGAATCCTGCTGGGTGGGTGAGCGGTACGGCGGTCATCGGGTTGAGCGCTGTGAGCGCGGCAGCGGGAGCTCTCGGGGACAAGCTCAGCGCAGATGGACAGAAGGACGGTGCCCGGCACCGATCGCGTGCACTCCAGGGCGTGCGAGATGCGGTGAACGAGTCCTTCGACACGGTGGAGGCGGATCTTCGTCGCGCGTTTCGCGAGCAGAAGTGGCGTGCTGCAGCGCCACACGTCATCGAGGCGTTGGAACACGTGGTGAACCTGAACCGGTACGCGCAGTCCGTCCCGGCGGCGAACATCGGGATAGCTCAGAGCCGTGACCGGATCCGTCGCTCGCCTGAGCCGCGGGAGGTCATCGATGGTGCGGTCGCCGAGGTCATGGCGAGCCGGAGGCGAGATTCCGCCCGTGCCCTTACCTCGGCAGATGTCTGGCTGGGTGAGGATTGGATCGATGCCACAGACGCGGCATCGGTCGAGACCCGCGCGGAGGTGCTCGATCACCTCGCTGCAGTGCGCGCCGACGAGCGGATGCGGTTGGACCGCTTCATCACCAGAGCCTGGACCCCTGTGGACCAAGAACGCCTGGACAAGTGGCTTTCACGGATCGGCGGCGTGGTGGACGACGAGACCAACGGCCGGATCGAGAGCATCTTCGCCGCGTTCGACGGCGTCCCGTCGGTCGTGGTGGTGGGTGACTACAGCGCGGGCAAGAGCAGTCTGGTCAAACGACTTCTGGCAGAGGTAGGCGCCACTGAGCCGCGAGAGCTCCGGATCTCCGGCGCTGTCGCGACGGACACCGTTCAGGTCTGCGACGCGGGGCATTTTCGCATCATCGATTGTCCCGGGTTCCAGAGTGGGCGGGCGCATCACGATTCCATCGCACTCGCGGCGACGGTCAGCGCTGCGCTCGTGATCGTCGTTGTGCACGTCAACCTGATGATCGGCGACACTGGGCTGCTCGAGTCGATCGTGACAGGGACCGACCTCACCGTGGGTAAGGGACGGAGGGTGCTGTTCCTGGTGAACCGGGCCGACGAACTGGGAGCGGACCCGACTATCGTGCCCGAGGACTTCGCGCGCCTCAAGGAGCTCAAGGCCGCCGAACTGCGGGGAGCGCTCGCGTCCTTGTCCCTCGATATCGACGACCTGCAGGTTCACCTGGTGGCAGGCGATCCGTTCGGCCAGTACGCGGATCGGGCCACCGTCGTACCGTCCGAGTTCGACGAGAATCGGTCGTGGGACGGCATCGACCCCCTCAAGAGTGCGCTGCTCGGATTCAGCCGTGGTGCAGCATGTTCCGGCGCTACGCGGGGAATCATCGACGAGGCATGCGAGATCCTGGCGCGTCGCGGGCGGGTGGTCGACGATCGATCCCGGCAGCTCGAGCACGAGTCCGGCGTGACAGAGGACCTGATGCGTGCTCTCACTGCAGCTGAGAACGAGGCGCGAACCCTGGAGGATTCGGTGCGAGAGCGGATCGCCAAAGTCGTGCGCCGCCGGGCGGATAGCACGATCGACGAGATACGGAAGATCGCGCCGGGCGACGGCAGCGGCTTGAGGGACGCCGTTGAGGGGTGGCTCGACGAGTCCTTCTCGCGCGATCTTGAGCGCCTGTTCGAAGTCATCGCTACGGAGAGCCAGCATCTGGTGGAGGAACACTCGTCGGCGATCCGGCGTGAACTGGAGTTCACGCGCGTCGAGTTCGCAGGCATGCGGCCGGGAGGAGCAGCCGACGACTTCATCGGTGCGCCGGGTGGCCAGGGCAGCGGGGCCGCGGCTGCGGGATCCAGCGCATTCAGGCTATCCGCCGGACTTGCCAAGGCGCTGGGGAACAGGGATGCCGTCTACGCCATCGGCAAGGCGGTCGGCGTGAAGTTCCGGCCGTGGGGCGCGGTGAACGCGGGCAAGGCAGTCGGCAAGTTCGCGCCGATTCTGAGCCTCGTGGCAGTGGGGCTCGACTCATACAAGCTTCACGCTGACTCCGTCGCAGCGGACAAGATGCGCGAGGCGAAGGTCGAAGCAGAGGAACGGCTGCGTGCGAGATCAGCAGAGTTGGTGGAATCGGTGATGCGTGGCGACGACGAACACCCCGGTCCTGGCGCAGTTCTCTCGGACTTCGCAACGACCGTGCGCGACCTGCGCGAGGAGATTCGCGTCACGCACGCTGAGTCTTTCGCAGAGTGGGAGGCGTTGCACGCGGAGCGCCTTCGCATCTCCGAGCTCCTATCGGACGCGGCGGACCTGACCCTCATCGAGAATGTGAAGGACTGACACGATGAATATCGAACATGCGAAACGGTGGTACGAGGAAGCGGCCGAGGACGGCTCTGCCGTTGAGGAATGGGTGGCGTTCATCGGCGATCCGCGGCCCGTCGTCACGGTCCTCGGTTCGTACGACGTGGGTAAGAGCAGCCTCATCCGCCGCCTTCTGGTCGACGCGGGCGTGGACGTGCCAGACTGGCTCACCATCAGCGCCCGGCACGAGACCTTCGATGTCAACGAGGCGGGAGTGCACGGCATCAGGCTGCGGGACACGCCTGGACTTGCCGTGGGAGCAGGTGACGCACGGGGCCTGTCGAACTCCGCGCACGCGCTGGCCTCGTCCATGGCCACTGATGTGCTGGTGGTCGTCCTGACGCCGCAGCTGGCCACAGGTGAGCTCGACGTGCTGCGGACGATTCTGGCCCGAGGGTGGGATCCGGGAACTCTCTGGTTCGTCATCTCGCGTTTCGACGAGGCCGGTGTGGATCCGGAGACGGATCCTGCCGGCTACAGCGACCTTGCGGGCAGAAAACGGGCCGAGCTGCGAGCCGCGTTCGCCCTTGCAGAGGACGTGCCCGTCTTCGTAGTCGCTGCGGACGGATTCCAGTACGCCGCCAGCGAGCACGACCCGGACCCGGCCGTTTGGGAGTCCAACCGAGCATGGGACGGCATGGGAGACCTTGCGGCCGCGCTCGACGGGATCGTGCCCGACAGCGTGAGCCTGCGGGGATCCGCCGAGGACAGGTACTGGCGCACGATCGTTCGCGACGTGTGCGACGACATCGAAACGCAACTCCCGGAAATGGAGGCGGCGTCGGCGCAAGCACACCTCGTCGAACAGGCCACCCAGGCCTGGCGCGATGAGCTCGAGCACCTCGATGCAGCGGCGATGGCCAGCCTGCGTGGCATCCTGGCAGCATCCGCGCGTGACGGATACGCTGCGAACCAGGACTCCTGGAACAATGTGAGGAAGGATCTTTCGCGTTCGCTGAACTCGTGGATTACGCAGGAAACAGGTGAGCTCGACCGCCTCGCGAACGACGTCAATCGCAGCGCGCGGACCGAACGTCAGAGCCCGAACTGGCAGAAGCTCGATGAACTCGTTTCGGCGGCAATCGATTACGAGGTCGACGATGCTGAGGCGCCCGAGGTGCACGAGAAGTTGAGGCGGTATGCGCCGTACGTCGTGCAAGCTGTCGTCGTCGGCGTTCCCTTGATCTCACACTTCCGCTCCACCGGGCTCGACGGAATCGGTGACCTGGAAAAGTTCATCGCGGCGCAAGCGGGTCGTGTCGGGAAGGTGAACGCCGGGGCGGACTTCGTCATCGATCGGGTGGCCCCACTGGTCGAGGAAGCATTGATCAACCACGCTCAGGCCCGGGCCGAGGCGGCTGCGTGGCGCGGGCACGTCGATACCTTCGTCGAGCAGGTCCACGAGATTGCTCTCCAGCAATGGGAGGCGCGCGTCTCCGAGACTGCAGAACTGATCGAAGTCGCGGGCGGTGGACAGGCCCAGCTCGCCGACGGCCTCCGTGCTGCCCTGGAAGATGCACGCGAGAGGTGCGCGGCAGGGAGGGCGCTTCTCCGCCCAGAGTGAGGGTGTCCTACGGCGGGCGATCACCAGCCGCCTGCCTGGGCATGTTCGCGACCTTCGGAGCGGTCCGGGTATCCACGCCTACCGGGAGTGAGACGCGATAGCCGGACGTCACATCGCCGGCGACGGTCGCCAACTGGTGCTCGGCACCGTCCTCGCGGAAGACGCTGTCGGAGGCCAGTGACACGCGGCTCATCGTTCGCACGGAGGATTCGTACCCGGACGTGGCGTAGACGGCGTCGCAGACCTCCTCGGGGAACGCGAGCTGCGAGGTCGCGATCGCTCTCTCCGCGTCGGTGATGTCGGCCCGGTCGCGGTAGACCTCGAAGTGGACGTGCGGCCACCGCCCCTCGTAGCAGGCGGGGAAGACGCTGGTGAAGCGCACGACCCCGGCCGCGTCGGCGATCTGGACGCCGCGCAGGTAGTTCTGGTCCGTGGCGCCCGCGGTGTACAGCGAATAGCGGCCCTCCCGGTCGCAGTGCCACACGTACACGGCGGCGCCGGCGAAGGGCGCACCGTCGCGCGCGAGGTCGCGCACCGTCAGCTCGAGGGTGGTCGGTACGCCTTCCGCGGTGCCGGACATCGCGCCGAAGCTCGGCCGGATGTCGCTGCGCACCACGCCGTCGATCTCCAGCACGTCGGGCCCGTTCGACCCGTCGCCGGGGTACGGGCCCGCCGTCTCCTCGGGGATCTCGGCGAGGTTGGACGGCGTCGCCGTGGTCCCCGTCGTGGACGAGGACGCCGCCATGGAGGTCGACGGTCCGCTCTGCGCGTCGGTCCCGCACGCCGCCAGCCCGATCCCGGCGGCACCGATCCCGAGCGCGGCGAGCATCCGCCGTCGGCTCATCAACGTGCCGAGGTCGAAACCGAGCCCCTGGTCGACGACCTCCTCGTGCGGGCGGGGTAGGGGGCGTCCCTCGTAGGTGCGCATGACGGTCCTTCCGGCGGAGTCGGCCTCCGCGACGAAATGAACGGTATCGGCCGATTCACGCTCGCGCCGTGGAGTTCGCTGTGAGGTCGCTGGGAGCACGGGAAGTGTCAGTGGCCCGCGATACCGTTCGGGCATCGTCGAAGGGGGCACGATGTCGGACCTGCAGCCACTGCTCACCGCGCAGATCGTCCCGCCCGAGCGGGCGGCGGACTTCCTGCGCGCCATGGACATCGAGATCGAGGACCTGTACGCCGCGGTGGCGGCGGGGGAGCGCGCCGCGGGCGCGCTGGACCACTTCGCCCCGCCCATGGCGCCGGGCTTCGTGCGCTGGGTCGAGCTCGTCGCGGAGCTGCGCCGGCGGCTCGCGTCGACGGGACGGTGGTTCCCGGACAACAGGCGGGGCCAGCCGGCCAGTCGCCACATCGCCAGCCGCCGCAAGCTCACGGTGATGAGCGGCGACGCGGCCACGGGCAGCGCGGGATCCGTGCACGGACCGCACGTGGTCCGGCGGAAGGGCACGGCCACCGCGGACTCCTTCCGGCCCGACGAGGTGCTGTTCCCGCTCTCGGTCCTGCGCCCGGCGACGCGGTCCGACGGTGCGCTCGCCGGCACCTGGGTGCTCCTCTACTGCGACGACGGCGCGACGGTCCGCCTGGAGGTCTCCCAGCCGTCGGGCTTCGACGAGGACTCGGGGCAGTTCACCGGCTGGACGGTGCGGGTCCTCCTCGACGACTGGCGGCCGGGCGACCGGCGGCCGGGGGAGCGGCGGAGCCCGGAACCGGGACTCGAGTCGGGCCTCGGCGCCGCGACGGACCTGCAGTTGTTCCGATCGGTCGCCTGAGGCGTCCCGGTGAGCTGGCCGAAACCGGGCCGCGCACCGTCGGACATGCGGTACGCATGCCCTATGACCGAGCGGATCCTGCCCCTGATCTCCACCATGCAAGACGAGCACCTGTCGCTGGCGACGCTGCTCCGCCACGCCACCACGTGGTACGCGGACGCCGCCGAGGTTGCCACGTGGACGCCCGAGAAGACCACCCGGATGAGCTTCGGCGAGATGGGGCGCGAGGCCGCCCGGCTCGCGAACGCGCTCAAGGCCCTCGGCGTGGTCCCGGGCGACCGCGTCGGCACCTTCCAGTGGAACAACAACGAGCACATGACGGCCTACGTCGCGATCCCCGCGATGGGCAGCGTGCTGCACACCATCAACATCCGGCTGTTCCCGGACCAGATCACCTACATCGCGAACCACGCCGCCGACCGCGTGATCATCGCGGACGGCAGCCTGATCCCGCAGCTCAACGCCGCGATCGGCGGGATGACCACGATCGAGCACGTCATCGTGGTGGACGGCGACAAGAGCCTGGTCGAGGCGCCGTCGGGCGTGCAGCTGCACGACTACCGCGACCTGCTCGACGCCCAGGCCGACGAGTACGACTGGCCCGAGATCGACGAGCGCGCCGCGGCCGCCGCCTGCTACACCTCCGGGACCACCGGCGACCCCAAGGGCGTCATGTACAGCCACCGCAGCATCTGGCTGCACTCCACCGCCGTGTGCGCGAGCTACGGCCTCGGCATGGGCCCCGACGACACCGTGCTGCCGATCGTGCCGATGTTCCACGCCATGAGCTGGGGCACGCCGTTCGGGGCGCTCATGTCGGGCGCCTCCCTGATCCTGCCGGACCGCTACCTGCAGCCCGAGCCGATGGCCCGCCTCCTCGCGGAGGAGAAGCCGACCATCTCCGCCGCGGTCCCGGCGGTGTGGATCGGCATCGTCAACCACCTGGACGCGCACCCCCAGGACATCAGCCACCTGCGGCACATCGCCTGCGGCGGCTCCGCGGTCCCGCTGAGCCTCGCCAAGGCGCTCGACCGCCACGGCGTGCAAGTGGTCCAGGCCTGGGGGATGACGGAGACCTCGCCGCTCGCGAGCATCGCGTGGCCGCCGCGCGGCGTGACCGGCGAGGAGGCCTGGGCCTACCGGAACACGCAGGGCCGGTTCTTCCCGGGCGTCCAGGGCCGCCTCGTCGACGACCTCGGCGAGGTCGTCCCGGCGGGTGGGGAGCAGGGCGAGGTACAGGTCCGCGGCCCCTGGGTCACCGGCAGCTACTACAGCCCGGAGGGCTCCGAAGCCGTCGGCGCCGACAAGTTCGAGGGCGGCTGGCTGCGCACCGGCGACATCGGCAAGCTGACCGCCGACGGCTACGTGACCCTCGTCGACCGCTCGAAGGACGTGATCAAGTCCGGTGGCGAGTGGATCAGCTCGGTCGAGCTCGAGAACGAGGTGATGGCGCACCCCGCGGTGCTCGAGGCGGTGGCGATCGGCGTGCCCGATCCCAAGTGGGACGAGCGGCCGCTGGTGGCGGTCGTCCTCCAGCCGGGCGCCGATGTCACCATCGCTGAGCTGCAGGATCACCTGGGCGGGAAGTTCGCGAAATGGCAGATCCCCGACAACTGGGCTTTCATCGCAGAGGTCCCGAAGACCTCCGTCGGCAAGTTCGACAAGAAGGTCCTGCGCGCGCAGCACGCCGTGGGAGACCTCTCCGTCGTCCACGAATAGGGAACCGGACGGGCGTGTCAGAACACCTGGGGTTGACACAATGATGCATTCTGAAAGGCATGCCCGAGCAGTCTCACGATCCGCGCTGGGTCGCCGCTGCTAATTGGGCGGCGGCCGGCGGCTTCGGCGTGGGCGCGATCGCCCAGCGTGAAGGGGTCACCCGGATCGACGCTCTGCTGGCCATCGCCGACGAGTGGACGAGGTTCCCCCACCTGTTCACCCGCCCGCCCGCCGCGGTGCCGCCGGTCGGCGTCGCGCAGTGTCCCGAATGCGGGATCTGGTTCTCGGACGTCGAGGCGCACCGGGTGGTGCACCGGCGGGGCCGGCAGCGCCCCAAGACGCCGCGGCCCCGGCGCGCCAACCGGCAGCGGACCGTCGAACCGGCACGGCAGAGCGGTCGACCCGTGCGCCCACGTGCCTCTCCGAGCGCCCTGGAAGGCTCTCTGGAGGCCCCGTCGCCCGGCCGGGGTGTCCCGTTGACCGAACTGCCTCCGGACGCGCCCTGGGGCAGCTGGGCCGAGGCCGCCAACTGGGCCGCCGCGAACGGGCTCGGGCCGAGTCGGCTCGCGGACCGCGTGGGCACCGACGCCGCGTCGGTGACGGTCGCGATCATCGACGCGTGGAGCCACGACCCCACGGCGTTCACCGTGCCGGCGGCCGTCAACGCCCCCGGCGGCGCGCTGAAACAGTGCCCGGCGTGCGGACTGTGGTTCGCGAGCGTCGACAACCACGTCGCGGCGCACGGCCGGATCAGCGGGCGGCGGCGCGGCTCGACCCGCACGCCGGCGCGGTGGGGCGCCCGGACCGAGCACGACGGGCACGCCGCCCCGCGCACCGCCTTCGAGCACGCGATGGAGCGCGAGGGACTGCTCGACCACTACCTCGAGCTGCGCCGATGCGTTCTCGAGCACCTGAGCCCGCCGCAGTTCCGCACGCGTATCGACGCCACGGACCAGCGGGTCGCCGAGCTGCTGGAACGGATGGCCGCGCACGACGACTACGTCGACGCCCTCGGCGACCTGCTGCGTTCCCGCGAGAGCCTGCTGGAGGACGACGGCGACCGGGTGCAGTGCCACCTGTGCGGATTGTGGGTGGCGATGCTCGTGCCGCATCTCGGGGTGCACGGCATCGACGCGGAGGCCTATCGCCGTCGGTTCGGCCTGGCCGCCGACGACGTGCTCGCCTCGCGCAGCATGGTCCCGCAGCGTCCCCGCGCGCCCCGTCGTGCCGCGGGGAGCGTCACCGCGGCGCCCGCGGCGACCGCCTGATACCGGGTCTCCCGCCCCGCCCGCACCGGGACTTGTCGGCCGTCCGTCCTAATCTGGACGGGTGGCCGACCCGCAGAGTTACCGTCCCGCACCGGGCACCATCCCCACGCAGCCCGGCGTGTACAAGTTCCGGGACAAGCACGGCCGCGTCATCTACGTCGGCAAGGCGAAGTCCCTGCGCAGCCGCCTCAACTCCTACTTCGCCGACGTCTTCGGCCTGCACCCGCGGACCTACCAGATGGTCACCACCGCCGCGTCCGTCGAGTGGACCGTGGTGGGCACCGAGGTCGAGGCGCTGCAGCTCGAATACAACTGGATCAAGGAGTTCGACCCGCAGTTCAACGTCCGCTACCGGGACGACAAGACGTACCCGATGCTGGCGGTCACGCTCAACGAGGAGTACCCGCGGCTGTACGTCTACCGCGGCCCGCGACGCAAGGGCGTGCGCTACTTCGGCCCCTACAGCCACGCCTGGGCCATCCGCGAGACGCTCGACCTGCTGCTGCGGGTCTTTCCCGCTCGGACCTGCTCGGCGGGGGTCTTCAAGCGGCACAACCAGATGGGCCGCCCGTGCCTGCTGGGCTACATCGACAAGTGCTCCGCGCCGTGCGTCGGGCGGGTCACCGCCGCGGAGCACCGGCAGATCGTCGAGGACTTCTGCGACTTCCTCGCCGGCAAGACCGACAACCTCGTCAAGCAGCTCGAGAACGACATGCTGGCCGCCAGCGAGGACCTGGACTTCGAGCGCGCCGCGCGGCTGCGCGACGACGTGGCGGCCCTGCGCAAGGCCGTCGAGAAGCAGGCCGTGGTGCTCGGCGACGGCACCGACGCCGATGTCATCGCCTTCTCCGCCGACGAGCTCGAGGCCGCCGTCCAGATCTTCCACGTCCGCGGCGGCCGCGTCCGCGGCCAGCGCGGCTGGGTCGTCGAGAAGCCGGGCGACGCGGAGCAGAACGAGCACGCCGAGCTGCTGGAGCAGTTCGTCACCCAGTTCTACGGCGAGGAGGTCGAGCGCGCCGAGCAGTCGGGCGACGGCGCGGTCAATCCCGTGCCGCGCGAGGTCCTCGTGCCGGTGCTGCCGGACGATGCGGACGAGCTGCAGGACTGGCTGTCGGGGCTCCGCGGCGCTCGGGTGTCCTTGCGCATCCCTCAGCGCGGCGACAAGCGCACCCTCATGGAGACGGTGGAGCGCAACGCCGTCGAGGCGCTGCACCAGCACAAGCTCAAGCGCTCGGGCGACCTCACGGCCCGCTCGGCGGCGCTGCAGGGCCTGCAGGACGCGCTGGACCTCGACGAGGCGCCGCTGCGCATCGAGTGCGTCGACATCAGCCACATCCAGGGCTCCGACGTGGTGGCCTCGCTGGTGGTCTTCGAGGACGGCCTGGCGAAGAAGTCCGACTACCGGCACTACGGGATCAAGGAGGCCGCGGGCGGCGGCCACAGCGACGACGTCGCGTCCATCGCCGAGGTCACCCGTCGCCGCTTCCTGCGCCACCGCGCGGACGCCCGGCAGACCGAGGACGCCGGCGGCGCGGAGGCAGGGCGGCAGGGCGACGACAACGGCGGAGACCTCGCCCCGGAGGCCGCGCTCGACCCGCAGACGGGGCGCCCGCGCCGGTTCGCGTACCCGCCCAACCTCTTCGTGGTCGACGGTGGCGCGCCGCAGGCAGCCGCCGCGCAGGAGGTGCTGGACGAGCTGGGCGTGACCGACGTGGCGGTGGTGGGCCTCGCGAAGCGGCTCGAGGAGGTGTGGGTCCCCGGCGACGAGGACCCGGTGATCCTTCCCCGCAGCTCGGATGCGCTGTTCCTGCTGCAGCGGGTGCGCGACGAGGCGCACCGGTTCGCCATCTCCTTCCACCGCAGCAAGCGGTCCAAGCGGATGACCGCGAGCGCGCTCGACGCGATCCCCGGCCTCGGCGACACCCGCAAGACCGCGCTGCTGCAGCACTTCGGTTCGGTGACCAAGCTCCGCGAGGCCAGCCTCGAGGAGATCGTGGAGGTGCCCGGAATCGGGATGACCACCGCCCGCACCGTGCTCGACGGCCTGCGCACCGACGGCGCGTGAACGCGGCCGAAGTGGCGGCGCAGGTCGCGCCGGTTCTCGTCTTCCTTCTCGCGATCACCGTGGTCGCCGAGATCGCGCAGCTGGCAGGGGTGTTCGACGCCCTCGGCGTGCTCGCGGCGCGCCTCGGCCGGGGCCGGGTGCCGCTCATGTGGCTGTGCACGGTTGCGGCCGCCTGCGCGGCGACGATCGTGCTGAGCCTCGACACCACCGCGGTGCTGCTGACACCCGTCGTGCTGGCCGCGGCGTCGCGACTCGGGCTGGCGCCCCTGCCCTTCGCGATGACCACGGTCTGGCTCGCGAACACGGCGTCGTTGCTGCTGCCGGTCTCGAACCTCACCAACCTGCTCGCCGTCTACCACCTCGAGGGCGGCGTGCGGGCGTACGTCGCGCTGTCCTGGCGGCCCGCGCTGGCGGCGATCGCGGTCACCGTCGTCGTGCTGTGGCTGCTGCACCGCCGGGACCTGCGCGGCCGGTACGAGATCCCCGACTTCGAGGCGCCCGCCGATCGGGTCCTGTTCGGCGTCGCCGCGGCCGTCTGCCTCGCCCTGGGGCCGGCCTTCGCGCTCGGTGTCCCGCCCGCCGCGGCGTCGACGGTGGCCGCGCTCGTCCTGGCCGGGGCGGTGGCCGTTCGCGCGCCGGAGCGGCTCCGCGAGATCGTGGTGCCGTGGCGGATGGTGCTGATCCTGGCGGCCGTCTTCGCCGGGGTGCAGGTGCTCCTCGCGGTGGGCCTCGAGGGTGTTCTGCGCGACGTCGCGGGGGCGGGCACGGCACCGTCGGACCTGCTGCGGGTGGCGGGCGTCGGGGCCCTGGCCGCGAACGGAGTGAACAACCTGCCCGCGTACCTGGCCCTCGAGCCCGTCGCCGACGGCGATCCCGTACGCCTCATGGCGCTGCTCATCGGCGTGGGGGTGGCGCCGATCGTGACGCTGTGGGCCTCGCTGGCGACGCTGCTCTGGCGGGAGAGGTGCGCCCGCGCGGGAGTGCGGATCTCAGCCCGCCGGTTCGCGTTCCACGGCCTGCTGCTCGCCGTGCCCGCGACGGTCGTCGCGGTCCTGGTTCTCTGACGCGTCAGGTATGTCCGGTTGCTCCCCATGTCGACGGGCTTAGTGTAGCGTCGCCTTACTCTCGCCCGTCGTGAGTGATTTCGTTGCTCAAGAAAAGGATTCGACGATGTCGTTGCGCAAGCGCTCCACTCTGGCCGCCGCCCTGGTGGCGGTGGCCTCCCTCACGATCACGGCCTGCGGGTCGAGCGGCGACGGTGCGGCACCGTCGAGCTCGGGCCCGGCGGGCGGCGAGCTGACGCTCTACAACGCCCAGCACGACACCCTCGCCAAGGAGTGGGTGGAGAAGTTCACCGCGGAGACCGGCATCAAGGTCACGATCCGCCAGGGCAAGGATTCCGAACTGGCGCAACAGATCATCGCCGAGGGCGAGCGCTCGCCCGCCGACGTCTTCCTCACCGAGAACTCGCCCGCGATGACCCAGGTCGAGAACAAGGGCCTGTTCGCCGACGTCGACCCGGCGACGCTCGCGCAGGTGAACAACGGCCTCAAGCCGTCCACGGGGAAGTGGACGGGGATCGCGGCCCGCTCGACGGTGCTCGTCTACGACAAGCGCAAGGTGACGCCCGAGCAGCTCCCGAAGTCGATGGCCGACCTCGCGACGCCGGAGTGGAAGGGCCGCTGGAGCGCGTCGCCGTCCGGCGCGGACTTCCAGGCGATCGTCTCGGCCTACCTGCAGCTCAAGGGCGAGCAGGCCGCGAAGGACTGGCTGAAGGCGATGAAGGAGAACGCCAAGGAGTACAAGGGCAACGGCGCCGCGATGAAGGCCGTCAACGCCGGCGAGGTCGACACCGCCCTCATCTACCACTACTACTTCTACGGCGACCAGGCGAAGACCGGCGAGAACTCCGGCAACGTGGGTACCCACTACTTCAAGAACCAGGACCCGGGTGCCTTCGTCTCGATCTCCGGCGGCGGCGTGCTGAAGTCGTCGAAGAAGCAGGCGCAGGCCCAGCAGCTGCTCAAGTTCATCACCTCCAAGGCGGGCCAGGAGGTGCTCGAGAAGGGCACGTCCTTCGAGTACCCGGTGGCCTCCGGCGTCCCGGCCAACGCGAAGCTCGTCCCGATGGCGGACCTGCAGGCGCCGACCGTCGACCCGGCCACCCTCAACGGCCCGCAGGTCGTGACCCTGATGACCGAGGCGGGCCTGCTCTGAGGCTGCTCACCCTCGCGGCCGCCGCCATCGCGGCGGTCGCGGCGGTGCCGCTGGGCTTCGTCGTCTACACGACGATCGACACCGGTTGGGCGGAATCCGTCCGGCTCGTCTTCCGGCCCCGCGTCGCTGAGCTCCTCATCAACACCGTCCTGCTCACGGTGATCGCGGTGCCGCTCAGCGTGATCCTCGGCGTCGGCGGCGCCTGGCTGGTCGAGCGGACCACGCTCTGGGGCCGCCGGGCGTGGTCGCTGCTGCTCGCCGCGCCGCTCGCGATCCCCGCGTTCGTCGGCAGCTACGGCTGGGTCTCGGCGATCCCGTCGCTCGGCGGATTGTGGTCGGGCGTGCTGATCGCGGTGCTGTTCTACTACCCGCTCGTCTACATCCCGGTCGCGGCGGCGCTGAGCCGGCTCGACCCTGCGCTCGAGGAGTCCGCCGCCGCGCTCGGCCTCGGGCGGTGGGCGGTGTTCGTCCGGGTCGTCCTCCCGCAGTTGCGGCTCGCGACCCTGGGCGGCGCGGTGCTCGTGGCGCTGCACCTGCTCGCCGAGTACGGCGCCTTCGCCATGATCCGGTTCGACACCTTCACCACCGCGATCATGGTCCAGTACCAGTCGACCTTCAACGGGGCCGCGGGGTCGATGCTCGCCGGGGTGCTGGCGCTGCTGTGCCTGCTCCTGCTCGTCGCCGAGGTCGCCGCCCGCGGCCGCGCCAGGTACGCCCGGGTGGGGTCGGGCGCGGTCGCGACGCCGGAGCGGATCCCGTTGGGCGGCTACCAGGCCGGCGCACAGGTCGCGCTCCTGGCGCTCGTCGGGGCCGCCCTCGGGCTCCCGCTGTGGTTCGTCGTCCGCTGGACCGTGCGCGGGGCCGCGCAGACGGTGCCGGCCGACCTCCTCGAGGCGCTCGGCACGTCGCTCGGCTACGGCGCGGCGACCGCCGTCCTCACCGTCGCCGCCGCCTTCCCACTCGCGTACCTCGCCGTGCGCCGGCCGAACCGCATCACCCGGACGCTCGAGGCCTCGACCTACGTCAGCAGCGCGATGCCCGGCATCGTCATCGGCCTGGCGCTGGTCACCGTCTCGATCCGGGCGGTACCGGACCTGTACCAGAGCGCGACGGTGCTGATCCTCGCCTACGTGCTGCTCTTCCTGCCGCGCGCCGCCGTGGGCCTGCGGGCGGGCCTGGCCCAGGCGCCGGTCTCGCTGGAGGAGGCGGCCCGCGCCCTCGGCGCGCCGCCCCCGATCGCCTTCGCGCGCATCACCCTCCGCCTCACCGCGCCCGCGTCGGCGGCGGGCGCGGCCCTCGTCTTCCTCGCCGTCACCAACGAGCTGACGGCGACGCTGATCCTGGCGCCCAACGGAACCCGCACCCTTGCGACCGAGTTCTGGGCGCGCAGCAGCGAGATCGACTATCCCGGCGCCGCGCCCTACGCCATGGCGATGGTGCTCCTGTCACTGCCCACCACCTACCTGCTGTTCCGCCAGTCCCGACGGGCCGCCGGACGCACCACCCGGACGAGAGGAGCCGCATGAGCGCCGAACTCGCCCTGCGCGGTCTCACCAAGCGCTACGGCGCCGACACCGTGCTGCGGGACGTCGATCTGACGGTGGCCGCGGGCTCGATCACCGCCGTCGTCGGGCCCTCCGGTTCCGGGAAGACGACGCTGCTCCGGCTCGTCGCGGGCTTCGCTCGGCCCGACGCCGGCAGCGTCCGGCTCGGCGACCGCGAGCTCGCCTCGGACGCCGCGTGGGTCGCCGCGCACCGGCGGGGCGTCGGCTACGTCGCGCAGGACGGCGCGCTGTTCCCGCACCTCTCCGTCGCGCGCAACATCGCCTTCGGGATGGGGGCCTCGCTGCCCGTACGCCGCCGCGCCGCGGCCGGACGGGTCGCGGAGTTGCTGGAGACGGTCTCGCTGGATCCCGCACTGGCCCGGCGCTATCCGCACGAGCTGTCCGGCGGTCAGCAGCAGCGCGTGGCGCTGGCGCGGGCACTGGCCGGGGCGCCGCGGATCATGCTCCTGGACGAATCCTTCTCCGCCCTCGACGCGGGACTCCGGGTCGCGACCCGCGCCGCCGTCGCCGACGTACTCGGCGCGGCCGGCATCACGACGGTGCTGGTCACCCACGACCAGTCCGAGGCGCTGTCCTTCGCCGACCAGGTCGCGGTGCTCCGCGGCGGTGCCCTGGAACAGGTCGGTCCGCCGGCGCGGGTCTACGCGCGACCCGCCTCCGAGTCCGTCGCGCGGTTCCTCGGCGACGTCGTCGTGCTCGACGGCGCGCTCGACGGTGCCGCCGCCGAGACGGTGCTAGGACGGATCCCCGTCGCCGGGACCGACGGTGCCGCCCCGCGCGGGTCGGTGCCACTGCTGTTGCGCCCCGAGCAGATCCGGATCGCGGGGGAGGGCGTGCCCGCCACCGTCATCCGGGTCGAGTTCTTCGGTCCGGACGCCACCGTGGGCCTGCAGCTCGCCGACGGGACCGGCATCGAGATCCGGCACCCCAGCACAGAGCTGCCCGCGCCCGGCGCGGACGTGCGGCTGCAGGTGGTGGGGGAGGCCGTGATCTTCGAATCGCCCGCGGCTCAGCGGTAGACGAGGAGGGCGACCGACCTCGGATCGAAGGAGTCGGACCATCGCGGCCCCTCGTAGGAGAAGCCGAGACGATCGAAGAGGGCACGCTCGGTGATCGACCCGTAGGTGTCCTCCTCGGCATCGAACCCGTGCTCGAAGGGCAGCGGCGTCCCCTCGTCGATGAAGAGCTCGCGGTCGGCGCCGCCGAACACGCGGACCGTCTCGTCGTTGCGCCAGAACGCGAAGACGCCCATGGATACGACCGAGTGCAGCACGAACGCATCCACGTCGTGGTCCTTCAGGATCGGGTAGCCCCAGTCGGGGACCGCCTCCATGGTCCATTCGACGGAAACGTCGTCGTACGCGGCGATGATCAGGTCGCCGTACACGCCGACCGCGATCTCACCGTCCCGCGAGTAGACGTCGTTGACGAGGTCGCCCGTGCGGTGCGACCGCCGCCGTCGTCCCCACGAGCGCTTTCCGAGGATCGCCGTCGCCAGCGCGTCCGATGCCGCGACGTCGAGCGGCGGCAGATCCCGCAGGCGCGCTGCGGCATCGCCGCGCGACGCCACGATGAAATTGCACTTCATGCCCATGGCGTAGACGTTACGAACGCGACCTTGCCCGCGGCTTGGCGCGGACCAGGACGGGTGCGCCGTGGATCAGCTGCCGCCGAGCACGACCCCCTCGCGGCGCGGATCGACGCCGCCCGCGTAGACGTCGCCCTGCTTGACGATCGCGGAGAGCCCCGACACCTGTGGCGCGAGGTTGAGCTGGTGGCCGAGCGCCTGGAGCTGCTCGACGACCTTGCGCCCCTCGTCGGTGTTGAGCGTCGGGTGCGCGCTATCCACGTTCGTCTTCGCCGTGTTCGCCGCGCCGAAGTTCGCGACGCCGACGGCCTGCTGCGGGTTCAACTTCCAGTCGGTGAGGCCGATGATCGTCTTGATCACGTACTGGATGATGACCGCGCCGCCGGGGGAGCCCAGCGCGCCGATCGCGTCGCCGCGCGCACCGTCCGCGCCGCGGCCGAACAGGATCGTCGGCGACATCGAGCTGCGCGGGCGCTTGTTCGGCTGCACCCGGTTCGCCACCGGCAGGCCCGCGGAATCGGCGGGCTCCGCGGAGAAGTCGGTGAGTTGGTTGTTCAGCAGGAAGCCGTCGACCATGTGGTACGAGCCGAAAGCCGACTCGATCGTGGTGGTCATCGACGCGACGTTGCCGGCCTTGTCGAGCACCGTGATGTGGCTGGTGCCGTGCTCGGGCGTCGTCGTGACGCCGGGTGTGGCGGTGGCGAACTCGCCGGGCTTCGCGGTGCCCATGGACTTGTTCCGGTCGATGAGCTTGGCGCGGCCCTCGAGATAGGCGGGATCCACCAGAGCGGCGGGGGAGCCGCCGGGCAGCGGGATGAAGTCGGGATCGGCGATGTACTTGTCGCGGTCCGCGTAGGCGAGGCGCTCGGCCTCGGAGATCAGGTGGATGGCCTCCGCGGTGGGGATGCCGCCGTCGGGTCCGGGGTCGCCGCCGTGCACCGCGTCGGGCCCGAGCTTCGACAGGTCGAAGGAGTTGAGGATGCCGAGCGCCTGCGCCACGGTGATCCCGCCCGACGAGGGTGCGGGCATGCCGCACAGCTCGCGGTCGCGATAGGGCGTGCACACCGCCTCGCGGGTCTTCACGGCGTACTGCTCGAGGTCCTGCACCGTCATCGTCCCGGCCGTGCGGCCGCCGGTGGTGTCGCGCACGGAGGCGACGATCGCCTCGGCGATCGGCCCGGTGTAGAAGGCCTTGGCGCCCTCGGAGGCGATGGCGCCCAGGGTCTTCGCGTACGCCGGGTTGGTGAGCTTGACGCCGGCCTTCTTCGGCGCACCGTCGAGCTCGAGGAAGTACGCCCGGAGGTCCGCGTCGTTGGCGAAGTTCTTCGCCTCGTCGGCGATCGCGCCGGCGAGGCGCGGGCTGATCTCGAAGCCGTCGTCGGCGATCCTCACCGCCGGGTCGAAGAGCTCGCGCCACGTCTTGCTGCCGTGCTCGCCGTGGACGGCCTCCAGCAGCCGCAGCGCGCCGGGGACGCCGACGGCGCGGCCGGACGAGCGGGCGTCGGGCTGGGGCGCCGTCCGGTCCTCGGGGGAGACCCACCGGAGGTAGTTCTCGTCGGCGCTCGCGGGCGCCGTCTCGCGACCGTCGTACGCCTGCACCTTCTTCGACTTCGCGTCGTAGTACAGCAGGAAGGCGCCGCCGGCGATGCCGGAGGACTGCGGCTCGACGAGGCCGAGCACCGTCTGCGCCGCCACGAGCGCGTCGGCCGCGCTGCCGCCCTGTTCGAGCACCTCGCACGCCGCCTTCGTGGCGATCGGGTTCGCGGTGGCCACGCCGTAGTCCTTGGTGTGCGTGACGGGCAGACCGGAGCGGTACCCGGACGCGCCCTCCGGATTGGTGCTGATGTCGCGCGGCCCGGTCGGCGACGCCGTGGCCGAGGGCCGGTACATCGTGCCCGTCGGGCTGGTGGCGTCGCATCCGCCCGCCGCGATCGTCACGGACGACGGTGCGCCGGAGGGGCCACCGTCCGATCCGGACGTCCCGCACGCGGTGAGCGTGAGGGGAATGACGAATGCGGCCGCAGCCGCCGACCTGAGACGGAGCATGACGTCCTCCACGAGAATCGGGTCATCGAAACCTAACACCGGCCCGTGAGCCGCGCGAAGGGTTCGGCGAGACGTCAGCGGTAGGAGGCGTCGGGCACCGTCGGCGGGCAGGCTCCGCCCGGGGAGGCGACGAGTTCGAAGTGCCACCACTCGTTGTCGAAGGTGCGGCACAGGCCCCACCGGTTCCCGTTCGCCTGCAGCCACGCGGCGCCCTGCCACGGGCCGACGTCGACCGCCTCGCCGCCGACGTGCGTGGACTCGGCGGGCGGGAGCACCCAGCGGCGCGCGGCCGCGGGCGAGCCGTAGCGGGCGAGGCCGTCCTCCCACAGCCACTGCTGCTGGTCCCACGAGCGCTTGCCCGACGTGATGCTGAGCACCACTCCGTTCGCGGCGGCGGCGCGGTACGCCGCCGAGTAGGCCTCCGCGAGGGCCGGATCGAGGCCCGCGGTGCCGGGCACCGTGTCCGCCGACGCCGCGGGAGCCACCAGCACGGACGCCGCGACGGCGAGGGCCGCGGCGGTCACGGAGGCGGTACGGGAGACGGACACGACGATGACTCTAGGCGGTCGGCGATCCCGGCGAACGGGCCGCCGAGACCACCGCGGGAAACGGCCGCGATGGCTAGGCTGACGGAGTACCGACGACCGAGGAGGAGGGTCCGTGCGCCCGACCGGGAATCCGGACGACCGAGCCGAGGAGCGGACCGTCGGCGAACACCGCAGCGACGGCCCCATGGACGTGCTCCTGGTGACCGGCCTGTCCGGCGCCGGCCGCGGCACCGCGGCCAAGGTGCTGGAGGACCTGGGCTGGTACGTCGCCGACAACCTCCCGCCCGCGCTGATCAGCAACATGGTGGACATCTCTCTGGCCGACGAGTCGCGGATCCATCGGCTGTGCATCGTGACCGACGTGCGCAGCCGCACCTTCACGGGGGACTTCGCGAACATCCGGCGGGAGTTGGCGGAGAAGGACATCGAGCCCCGCGTGCTGTTCCTGGACGCCTCCGACGAGACCCTCATCCGCCGGTTCGAGCAGGTGCGCCGCAAGCACCCGCTGCAGGGCAGCGGCACGCTCGCCGAGGGCATCGCCGCGGAGCGCCGCATCCTGCAGCCCATCCGGTCGACCGCGGACCTCGTGCTCGACACCTCAACCCTCTCCGTGGCCCGGCTGCGCGAGACGATCGAGAACTCCTTCCGCACGCTGCGCTCCGGCACCATCACCGTCACCGTCGAGTCCTTCGGCTTCAAGAACGGCATCCTGCTGGACGCCGACATGGTGCTCGACGTGCGCTTCCTCCCGAATCCGTTCTGGGTGCCGGAGCTGCGCCCGCTCAACGGGCTCACCGAGGAGGTCTCGGGGTACGTGCTGGGGCAGCCCGGCGCGTCCGACTTCCTCGACACGTACGCGCAGCTGCTCGACCCGCTGCTCGCCGGGTACCGGCGCGAGGGCAAGACCTACCTCACGGTGGGCATCGGCTGCACCGGCGGCAAGCACCGCAGCGTCGCGATGACCGAGGAGCTGGTGCGCCGGCTCGCGGGCCGGCCGGGCATCGAAGTCCGTGCCGCGCACCGGGATCTGGGGCTCGAATGACGGCGCTCAAACTGGCCTCCCTCGGCGGCGGCCACGGACTGTTCGCGACGCTGCGCGCGGGCCGCGCCCTGGGCGCGGAGATCACCGCCATCGTGACCGTCGCCGACGACGGGGGATCCTCGGGCCGGCTGCGGAGCGAGCTCGGCATCATCCCGCCCGGCGACCTGCGCATGGCGCTGGCGGCGCTCATGCCCGACGACGACCGCGGTGAGTTCTGGGCCGGGATCCTGCAGCACCGCTTCGGCGGGGGCGGCGCGATGGCCGGGCACCCCGTCGGGAACCTGCTGCTGGCCGGGCTCTGCGAGGTCCTGGGCGACCCCGTCGACGCCCTCGATGCGATCGCTGACCGGTTCGGCGTTCAGGGTCGGGTGCTGCCGATGGTGCCGGGGCCCTTGCGGATCGAGGCCGACGTGACCGGGCTCGAGGACGACCCGCGCCTGTCGCGCGTGATCCGCGGGCAGGTCGCCGTGGCCGTGACGCCGGGGCAGGTGCGCCGCGTCCGGTTGCTGCCCCCGCACCCCGAGGCGTGCGCCGACGCGGTCGAGGCCATCCTCGCCGCCGACGTCGTGACGCTCGGCCCCGGCTCGTGGTTCAGCTCCGTCATCCCGCACGTCCTCGTGCCCGAGCAGGTGGACGCGCTGCGGCGCACGTCGGCCCGTCGGGTGCTGATCCTGAACCTGGCTCCCGAGCCCGAGGAGACCGGGGGCTACTCGCCCGAGCGACACCTGCACGTGCTCGCGGCCCACGCCGACGGGTTGCGGTTCGACGACGTCCTCGTCGACGCCCGGACGGTACCCCCGGGCACCGAGCGCGAGCACCTCATCCGCGCCACCGCGCTGCTGGGTGCGACGCCCCACTTCGTGGACGTCGGCGTCCCCGGGACGCACCAGCACGACCCCGAGGCACTGGCAGCCGCGATCGCGAAAGTGGCCTACAGTGAACTCTCGGACCGCGAATAGTCAACCTTTCCCGTTTCCCCATCCGATGTAGTCGACGTTTCCCTAGGAGGGTCCAGCTGTGGCGCTGACATCCCAGGTCAAGGACGAGCTGAGCAGGCTGTCCATCACCCAGGTGAGTGCGCGCCGCGCCGAGGTCGCCTCGTTGCTGCGGTTCGCGGGCGGCCTCCACATCCAGGGCGGCCGCGTGATCGTCGAGGCGGAGGTCGACACGGGGATCACGGCCCGGCGGCTCCGCAAGGAGATCCTCGACCTGTACGGCTACAACTCGGACGTGCACGTGCTCAGCGCGGGCGGTCTGCGCAAGGCGGCGCGCTACATCGTCCGGGTGGTCAAGGACGGGGAGGCGCTCGCGCGGCAGACGGGGCTGCTCGACATGCGCGGCCGGCCCGTCGTCGGGCTGCCCTCGCAGATCGTCGGCGGCTCGGTGCACGACGCCGAGGCCGCGTGGCGCGGCGCCTTCCTGGCGCACGGCTCGCTGACCGAGCCCGGCCGCTCCAGCGCGCTCGAGGTCTCCTGCCCGGGCCCCGAGGTGGCGCTCGCGCTCGTCGGCTGTGCGCGCCGGCTCGGCGTGACCGCCAAGGCCCGCGAGGTGCGCGGCGCCGACCGCGTCGTCGTCCGCGACGGCGAGGCCATCGGCGCGCTGCTCACCCGCATGGGTGCCAACGACACCCGCCTCGTCTGGGAGGAGCGCCGCATGCGGCGCGAGGTCCGGGCGACGGCGAACCGGCTCGCCAACTTCGACGACGCCAACCTCCGCCGCTCCGCCCGGGCCGCCGTCGCGGCCGCCGCGCGCGTCGAGCGGGCGCTCGAGATCCTGGGCGCCGACGTGCCCGACCACCTGGCGCAGGCGGGCTCGCTGCGCGTGCAGCACCGTCAGGCCTCCCTCGAGGAACTGGGGCAGCTCGCCGACCCGCCCATGACCAAGGACGCCGTGGCGGGACGGATCCGCCGCCTGCTGTCCATGGCGGACAAGCGCGCCGCCACCGACGGGGTGCCGGACACCGAGTCCGCCGTCACCGCGGACATGCTCGACGAGGGCTGAGCGTCTCGGTAACGCCGAGCGCGCGGGGTGTTCCGGGGCTACCGTTGACGGGCAGGTATTCCTGACCCGAAGGAGCACTACAGTGACGGTTCGCGTAGGTGTCAACGGATTCGGTCGGATCGGCCGCAACTTCTTCCGGGCGGTCGCCGCCCAGAAGGCCCTGGGGACGACGGACGTGGAGATCGTGGCGGTCAACGACCTGACCGACAACGCGATGCTGGCGCATCTCCTCAAGTTCGACTCGATCCTCGGCCGCCTCGACGCGGACGTGGTCGCCGACGGCGACACGATCCGCGTGGGCGATCAGGTGATCAAGGCGCTCGAGGTCCGCGAGGGACCGTCGGCGCTGCCCTGGGGCGACCTCGGCGTGGACGTCGTCATCGAGTCGACGGGCATCTTCACCGCCCGTGACAAGGCGCAGGGCCACCTCGATTCCGGCGCCAAGAAGGTGATCGTCTCGGCCCCCGCCGCCGGCGCCGACCTCACCGTCGTGATGGGCGTCAACGACGACAAGTACGACGGCAGTCAGCACGTCATCTCCAACGCGTCGTGCACCACGAACTGCCTCGGTCCGCTGGCGAAGGTGGTCAACGACGAGTTCGGCATCGTCAAGGGCCTGATGACCACGGTCCACGCCTACACGCAGGACCAGAACCTGCAGGACGGCCCGCACAAGGACCCGCGCCGCGCCCGTGCCGCGGCGATCAACGTGGTGCCCACGTCGACCGGCGCGGCCAAGGCCATCGGGCTCGTGCTGCCCGAGCTGGAGGGCAAGCTCGACGGCTATGCGCTGCGGGTGCCGATCCCCACGGGCTCGGTCACCGACCTCACCGTGCAGCTCGCGAAGAAGGCGACCGTGGAGGAGATCAACGCCGCGATGAAGGCGGCGGCCGAAGGGAAGCTCAAGGGCATTCTCAAGTACTACGACGCCCCGATCGTCTCCTCCGACATCGTCACCGACCCGCACAGCTCGCTCTTCGACGCGGGTCTCACCAAGGTGATCGACGATCAGGCTAAGGTCGTGTCCTGGTATGACAACGAATGGGGCTACAGCAACCGCCTCGTCGACGTGACTGATCTGGTAGGTAAATCGCTCTGATGACCGTTTCCACTCTTTCCGACCTGCTGTCCGAGGGCGTCGAGGGACGCACCGTGCTGGTCCGCAGCGACCTCAACGTGCCGCTCGACGATGCCGGCGCCATCACCGATGCGGGCCGCATCATCGCCTCGGTGCCCACGCTGAAGGCGCTCGCCGCTGCCGGCGCCAAGGTGATCGTGACCGCGCACCTCGGCCGCCCGAAGGGCGCACCCGACCCGAAGTTCTCCCTCGCGCCCGTCGCGGCGGAGCTGGCGGAGCGCCTGGGCCGCAACGTCCAGCTCGCGGGCGACGTCGTGGGCCAGGACGCGCTCGCGCGCGCCGAGGGCCTCACCGACGGTGACGTCCTCCTGCTGGAGAACGTGCGCTTCGATCCGCGCGAGACCAGCAAGGACGACGCCGAGCGCGAGGCGCTCGCCCGCGACCTCGCCGAGCTCGTCGACGTCTCCTCGCACGCCGGTGAGGGCGCCTTCGTCTCCGACGGCTTCGGCGTCGTGCACCGCAAGCAGGCCTCCGTCTTCGACGTCGCGAAGCTGCTCCCGGCCTACGCCGGCGGCCTCGTCGACGCCGAGGTCAAGGTGCTGGCGCAGCTGACCGAGAACCCGTCGCGGCCCTACGCCGTGGTGCTCGGCGGCTCCAAGGTCTCCGACAAGCTGGGTGTGATCCGCGCGCTGGCCCCCAAGGTCGACACCCTGGTGATCGGCGGCGGCATGGCCTTCACCTTCCTCGCCGCGCAGGGCTACTCCGTGGGCACCTCGCTGCTGCAGGAGGACCAGATCGACACCTGCAAGCAGCTGCTCGAGGAGTTCGGCGACGTGCTGCACTTGCCGATCGACGTCGTGGTCGCCGACGCCTTCGCCGCCGACGCCGCGTCGAAGACCGTCGCCGCCGACGCCATCGAGGACGGCTGGATGGGCCTCGACATCGGCCCCGAGTCCGCGCAGCGCTTCGGCGCCGTGCTCACCCAGGCCAAGACGGTGTTCTGGAACGGCCCCATGGGCGTCTTCGAGTTCCCGGCCTTCGCGGCCGGCACGAAGGCCGTCGCCGAGTCGGTCATCAAGGCCACCGGCAACGGCGCCTTCACCGTGGTGGGCGGCGGCGACTCCGCCGCGGCCGTGCGCACGCTGGGCCTCGACGAGGACGGCTTCAGCCACATCTCCACCGGTGGCGGCGCCTCGCTGGAGTACCTCGAGGGCAAGGAGCTCCCGGGGCTGAAGGTGCTCGAAAGGGGTGACGCATGAGCCGTAAGCCGCTCATCGCCGGCAACTGGAAGATGAACCTCAACCACCTCGAGGCGATCGCGGTGGTGCAGAAGCTGGCCTTCGCGCTGCCCGACAAGTACTTCGCGCACGTCGACGTGACGGTCATCCCGCCGTTCACCGACCTGCGCTCGGTGCAGACGGCCGTCGACGGTGACGACCTGAAGATCACCTACGGCGCGCAGGACCTCTCGCCGCACGACTCCGGCGCCTACACCGGCGACATCTCCGGCGCCTTCCTCGCCAAGCTCGGCTGCACCTACGTGGTGGTCGGGCACAGCGAGCGCCGCACCATCCACGGCGAGACGAACGAGATCGTGCTCGCCAAGACCAAGGCGGCGCTCCGGCACGGCCTCACCCCGATCGTCTGCATCGGGGAGGGGCTCGACATCCGTGAGCAGGGCACCCAGGTCGCGTACAACGTCGAGCAGCTCAAGGGCTCGCTCGCCGGGCTGACCGCCGAGGAGCTGTCCAAGACGGTCATCGCGTACGAGCCCGTCTGGGCGATCGGCACCGGCAAGGTGGCGACCCCGCAGGACGCGCAGGAGGTGTGCGCCGCGGTGCGGGCCACCATCGCCGAGCTCGGCGGCGCCGAGGTGGCCGCGGGGATCCGCGTGCTCTACGGCGGCTCGGTGTCCAGCAAGAACGTCGGGGAGCTCGTCGCGCAGCCCGACGTGGACGGCGGCCTCGTGGGCGGCGCCTCGCTCAAGCCCGACGAGTTCGCCGCGCTCAGCGCCATCGCCGCGGGCGGGCCGCTCTGATCCGGAGCCGGCCGCTGTAGGCCGACGCGCCCGCCACGCCCTGAACGACCGACGTCGACCGGAAGGTACACTGGATCCTCGTGGAAACATTGCAGCTGGTGCTGAAGATCGCCATCCTCGTGCTGAGCCTGCTGCTGGTGGTGCTCGTCCTGCTCCACCGCGGTAAGGGCGGCGGCCTGTCGTCGCTGTTCGGCGGCGGTGTGCAGTCGTCGCTCTCGGGCTCGTCGGTGGTGGAGAAGAACCTCGACCGGGTGACGATCTTCGTCGGCATCATCTGGACGGTGTGCATCGTCGGCGTGACGCTGAGCATCAAGCTGACGTCCTAGACGTCGCCCCGAAGACTTCGGCGAGGCGCCTCGAACCCGCAGGGTTCGGGGCGCCTTCGTCGTCGACGGGGTGCCGAAGGGCAGGGCGCCCATATGAGCGCTGACCTCGAAATCTGAGCAGGCGGTAGGAATACTGCCCAGCATGACCAGTGAGCCAGCGCGCGCCGCCACCGAACCCCTCCGTGACGACATCCGGCTGCTGGGCGGGATTCTCGGCGACACCGTCCGCGAGCAGGCCGGGCCACAGATCTTCGACCTCGTCGAACGCGCCCGGCAGGAGTCCTTCGCCGTGCGCCGCTCCGAGCTGGACCGCGGGCAGCTCGCCGCGCTGTTCGCCGACGTCCCCACCGGCGAGGCGATCCCGGTCATCCGCGCCTTCTCGCACTTCGCGCTGCTCGCCAACCTCGCCGAGGACCTCCACCGCGAGCGCCGGCGCGCGATCCACGTCCGGGCGGGCGAGCCGCCGCAGGCCTCGTCGCTGGCCCACACATACGGCTTGCTCGAGGCGGCGGAGCTCGACGGTGCGGACGTCGCCGCGGCGCTCCGGCACGCGCTCGTCGTGCCCGTGATCACCGCCCACCCGACCGAGACCCGGCGGCGCACCGTCTTCGACACCCAGCACCGGATCACCGAGCTCATGCGCTACCGCGACCGGACCCAGCTGGATGCACGTGAGGAGGAGCAGACCCAGGTCGCGCTCCGGCGCCAGATCCTCACCCTGTGGGACACCGCGCTGGTGCGGCTCGAGCGGCTGCGCATCCAGGACGAGATCGAGAACGGCCTGCGCTACTTCGATTCCGCCTTCCTGCAGGTGATGCCCGCGATCAACCGCGAGGCCCGGATCCGGCTGCGCGAGCTGTACCCCGGGACCGCCCTGCTGTCCGAGCCCATCGTGCGCCCCGGATCGTGGATCGGCGGCGACCGCGACGGCAACCCGTACGTCACCGACGAGGTGGTCACGATGGCCTCGCGGCGGGCCGCGGCCACCGCCATCGGGCACTACCTGCGCGAGCTGCTGCAGCTGGAGCAGGAGCTCGCGCTCAGCTCCCGGCTGACCACCGTCGCCGACGCGCTGCTGGACCTCGCCGCCTGGGACGACTCTCCCCGCCGCGCCGATGAGCCCTATCGCCGCGCGCTGCACGGCATCCGCGGCCGCCTCACCGCCACCGCGGACCACCTGCTCGACGAGCAGCTGGACGCGCGCACCGACATCGGGGCCGAGCCCTACGGCGGACCGTCGGAGCTGCTCGCGGACCTGGGCGTCGTGGACGCCTCCCTGCGGGCCGGCGGCGACGGCCTCATCGCGGACGACCGCCTGCAGTCGCTGCGGGAGGCCGTGAACACCTTCGGCTTCCACCTCTCCGGCCTCGACATGCGGCAGAACTCCGACGTGCACGAGGAGACCGTCGCGGAGCTCTTCGCGTGGGCCGGCGTGCACCCCGACTATGCCGCGCTCGACGAGGAGGAGCGGGTGCGCCTGCTCACCGCCGAGCTCCGCCTGCGTCGGCCGCTCGTGGGACCGGGGGCGGAGTTCTCCGACCAGACGGCGAAGGAGCTCGGGGTGCTCCGCGCCGCAGCGCGCGCCGTGGAATCGCTGGGCGCCAAGGCGATCCCGAACTACATCATCTCGATGTGCACGTCGGTCTCCGACCTGCTCGAGGCCGCGGTGCTGCTCAAGGAGGTGGGGCTGCTGCGGCCCGACACCGACGGCGGCGCCGAGTGCCCGGTCAACATCGTCCCGCTCTTCGAGACGATCGAGGACCTCCAGCAGGGCGCCGCGACGATGCGCGCCGCGTTCGCCGTGCCGGCCTACCGCTCGCTGGTCGACGGCAAGGGCGGGCTGCAGGAGATCATGCTGGGCTACAGCGATTCCAACAAGGACGGCGGCTACCTCGCGGCCAACTGGGCGCTCTACCGCGCCGAGCTGGACCTCGTCGCGATGGCGCGCGAGGCCGGGATCACGCTGCGGCTCTTCCACGGGCGCGGCGGCACCGTCGGCCGCGGCGGCGGTCCGAGTTACGACGCGATCCTCGCGCAGCCGCCAGGCGCGGTCCGCGGCTCGCTGCGGCTGACCGAGCAGGGCGAGATCATCGCCGCGAAGTACGCCGAACCCGCACTGGCCGTGCGGAACCTGGAGTCGCTCGTCGCGGCGACGCTGGAGTCGTCGCTGCTCGACGTGGAGGGCCTCGGCGACGACGCCGACGAGGCCTACGCGGTGCTCGACGAGCTCGCCGCCCTCGCGCGCGACGCCTACGGCGACCTCGTGCACCGGACCGAGGGCTTCGTCGAGTACTTCACCACCGCCACGCCGGTGGAGGAGATCGGCTCGCTGAACATCGGTTCGCGGCCCAGCTCGCGCAAGCAGACGTCGAAGATCTCCGACCTGCGCGCCATCCCGTGGGTCATGGCGTGGTCGCTGTCGCGGGTCATGCTGCCCGGCTTCTACGGCACGGGAACGGCGTTCGAGACGTGGATCGGGGGAGACCCGGACCGCCTCGAGCGGCTGCGCGCGCTGTACCGGCGCTGGCCCTTCTTCCGGTCGGTGCTCTCCAACATGGCGCAGGTCCTCGCCAAGTCCGACCTCGGCCTCGCCGCCCGCTACGCCGACCTCGTGCCCGACGCCGACCTGCGTGAGCGCGTCTTCGGCAAGATCGCCGACGAGCACCGCCGCACCATCGAGACGTACTTCGCGATCACCGAGACCGACGACCTGCTCGCCGACAACCACGCCCTCAAGCGTTCGGTGTTCAACCGCTTCCCGTACCTCGAGCCGCTCAACCACCTGCAGGTGGAGCTGTTGCGCCGGTACCGCTCCGGCGACGAGGACCCGCTGGTGCAGCGCGGCATCCTGCTGACCATGAACGGCCTCGCCACGGCGCTGCGCAACTCCGGCTAGCTCCTCCGCCCCCGGATTCTCCGCCCCAGGGCGGAGGACGGGACGACCCGGCGCCGGTACTGTCGGCCGCATGACTGACGTAGTGGTGCAGGACGAACAGGCGACGGTGCTGACCTTCCTCGCCGATATGCAGGACGGCCGGGCGGAGGAGGCGGTCGCCGCCTTCGACGAGGACGTGGTCTACACGAACGTGGGCCTCGCGACCCTGCGCGGTCGCAACCGTGCCGGCCGGGTGATCCGGCTCCTCGCGCAGCCCGCCCTCGGCTTCGGCGTCGAGGTCACGTCCATCGCGTCCGACGGTGCCGTCGTCCTCACCGAGCGCATCGACGAGCTGCGGGTGGGCCCGCTGCGCGTGCGGTTCTGGGTGTGCGGTCGGTTCGACGTGCACGACGGCCGGATCGTGCTGTGGCGGGACTACTTCGACAACCTGGACATCGCCAAGGGCGTCGTGCGCGGCGTGCTCGCTCTGGCGGTCCCCGCCGTGCAGCGGAAGATGACGCCCCTGCAGCGCTGACCTACTTGTTGTACCGGGTGCTGATCTCGGGCCGGATCATGTCGGAGACGAACTTCGCGGCGCAGTGTTTCCCGTCGTAGCTCTGCTGCAGGCACCACGCCAACGCGGGCTCGTAGGTGTCCCAGCTGGCTCCGGCGTACACCGGCACCCAGGAGTCGTCGCGGTCGAAGACCGGCCAGCCGCCGCTCTGCAGGAGACGGACGCTCCCGTGGCGCTGGTCGAAGTACGCGACCTCGCCGAGGATGTCCGCCTCGAACCAGGTCTTGCCGTCGTCGAACGCGCCGGGGTACTTCGAGGCGAGTTGCGCCACCCAGCGGTTGTTGAGCGTCGCCAGCACCACGGGCCGGTCCGCCGCGGCGCGGGTCTGCAGGGCGGCCAGTGGGTTCGGTGCGGCGGTGGTCGTCGTGGTGGGCGGCGCGTCGGTGGTGGTCGGCGCGGCCGCCGTCGCGGTGACGGTCGCCGTGGCGGTGGCTCCGCCGGTCTGTGCGACCGGTGAGCTCTGGCGGTCCGACAGTGCGACGTAGCCCAGTACGGCGGTGGCGCCCACCAGCACGGCGGCGACCACCGCGAGGACCGGCACCGCGCGGCTCTTCGCGGGCGGCGGTGCTTGCTGGTAGGCCGGTGCCATCGGGTACGACGGCGCGACCGGGTACGAGGGAGCGGCCGGATACGACGGAGCCTGCGGATAGGACACCGCGCGTGGGTACGACGCGGGCGGCGACGGCTGGGAGACTACGGTGAGGTCGGAATCCGCGGGTGGATACGGCTGCGAGATCACGGTGGGGTCGGACGGCTCCGCGAGCGGCCGGATCAGCGTGCGGTCGTAGGCGGGGGAGGGCAACGGCACGTCCACGCTGTGGCCGGCGAGGGCCTCGCGCGCGGCGGTCGCCAGCTCGCCGCAGCCGGCGAACCGGTCGGCGGGGTCCTTCGCCATGCCCCGCGCGATCACGGTGTCCATCGCCGCCGGGACCGGAGCCTCCTCGCTCACCCGGGGAATCGGGGCGGTGACGTGCTGCTTGAGCATGGATCCCAGGCTCGCGCCGCGGTAGGGAGCGTGCCCCGTGAGCGCCTCGAACAGGACGCACGCCAGCGAGTACACGTCGCTCGCGACGGTGGCCGAGTCACCGTCGAACCGCTCGGGTGCCGCGTAGGCCTGCGAGCCGACGAACAGCCCCGCCGAGGTCATCCGGGACTGCGTATCGGCCACCGCGAGTCCGAAGTCGAGCAGGTACGGGAAGCCCGACTCGGTGAGCTCGATGTTGGCGGGCTTGACGTCCCGGTGCACGAGGCCCTTGGCGTGCGCCGCATCGAGCGCGCCGGCCACCTGCTCGACGAGGGCGACGGCGCGCTCCGGGGGCAGCGGACCGTCGCGCAGGGCCTCCGCGAGGTTGCGCCCCTCGACCAGGCGCATGTCGATGAACAGCACCCCGTCGATCTCGCCGAAGTCGTGGATCGGGATGACGTGTGGGTCCGCGAGTCGCGCCACCGTCTGCGATTCGCGGGAGAACCGCTCGCGGAACTGTGGGTCCTCGGCCGCCGACGCGTGCAGCAGCTTCAGCGCGACGTCCCGGTCGCGCTGCGCGTCGTGCGCGAGGTACACCTCGCCCATCCCGCCCCGGCCGAGCAGGCGCCCGATCTCGTACGGCCCCAGCGTGCTCCCGCTGCGCGTGCCCTCGCTCATGGACGTCCCCTCCCGCTGGGTGCTGCGCTGATCGTAGCGGGATCGACCGACAGGAACGGCCGTGATGAGTCAGACTCCGGAGACGGGAACGCCCGGGTGCCATCCGAACGGATGACACCCGGGCGCCGGGGATCTCGTGCGCTCAGAGCGTGCGCGCGATGATCTCCTTCATGATCTCGTTGGTGCCGGCGTAGATCATCTGGACGCGGTTGTCGACCCAGAAGCGCGCCGCGGGGTACTCGGCCATGTAGCCGTAGCCGCCGAACAGCTGCAGGCACTCGGACGCGACCTCCTGGGCGCGGTCCGAGGTCCACCACTTCGCCATGGCGACGGTGGGGATGTCGAGCTCGCCCTTGACGTGCTTCTCGATGCAGTCGTCCACGAAGACCCGCGCGATGGTGGTCTCGGTGAGCGCCTCGGCGAGCTTGAACTTGGTGTTCTGGAAACCGAAGATGGGGCGGCCGAAGGCCTCCCGCTCCTTGGTGTAGCGGAGGGTCTCCTCGAAGATGACCTCCATGCCCGCGACGCAGGCCTGGCCGATGATGAGGCGCTCCTGCGGCAGCTGCTGCATGAGCTGGTAGAAGCCCTGCCCCTCCTGGGTGCCGAGGAGGTTCTCGACGGGCACGTGCACGTCGTCGAAGAAGAGCTCGGAGGTGTCCTGGCCCTTCTGGCCGATCTTGTTGAGGATGTTGCCCTTGCGGAAACCCTCGCGGTCGGCCTCGACCAGGATGAGGGAGATGCCGGCGGCGCCCTCGTCCGGGTTGGTCTTGCAGACCAGGACCACGATGTCGGCCTGCTGGCCGTTCGTGATGAAGGTCTTGCTGCCGTTGATCACGTACTCGCCGCCGGTCTTGATGGCGCGGGTCTTCACGTTCTGCAGGTCCGAGCCGGTGCCCGGCTCGGTCATCGCGATGGCGCCGACGGCCTCGCCGGAGGCCATCTTCGGCAGCCAGGCCTGCTTCTGCTCCTCGGTGCCGTACGCGAGGATGTAGTGCGCGACGATGCCGTTGTGCAGCGAGACGCCCCAGCTGGTGTCGAAGGCCTGCGCCTGCGCGGCGATGAGCACCGACTCGTGGCGGAAGTCGCCGCCACCGCCGCCGTACTCCTCGGGGATCGACAGGCACAGCAGGCCCAGCTCGCCGGCCTTGTTCCACAGGTCGCGGTCGACGTGGTGCTGCTCGGCGAACTTCTCGATGTTGGGGGTGAGTTCCTTCGCCAGGAACTTGTCCGCGAGGTCGCGGAGGGCGTCGAGCTCTTCGTTCATCCAGCTCGAGCGGCGGCGTGCGGCCATGGGGTGACCACCTTTCTGCGGAGGGTTGCCGCACCACTTAATCAGAACCGGATCGACGAAAACAAGCACGGGTGCAGGATTCGGGGAATAGGTGCAGGTCGGACCGGGGGATTCGCCCGGACGCGGCGTGTTCGGATGTGCCGATGTCGCCTCCCCGCGGTCGTAACGTTCGTCAGCGCGAGCGCGATGATGCAGCGAGCGGATTCCGGTCGTGCGGGTTCGTGCCGAACGACCGAAGGAGTACGTGTCGTGCGCCCTGATCCCCTACTGACCGATGCCCTGTATCAGCAGGTCTTCCTCCGGGCCGGCCTCCCGATGGCGCTGCACAGCTCGGACCGTCGCTTCCTGCACGCGAACGACGCGATGGTCGACCTGCTCGGCTACTCGCTCGAAGAGCTCCAGGTGATGACGGTGATGGACGTCGTCCATCCCGAGGAGCGCGACACCAGCGCGCGGTTCGCGGCGCAGTGGCTCGCCGGGATCGGCAGGGAATCCCGGCTGTTCGGACGGATCGTCCGCAAGGACGGCGGGGTCGTCAGCGCCCGGATCCGCAAGTACGTCCTCGACCCGGGCGGCCCCGACGGTGCCCTGGTCGCGCTCGCAGTGATCGACCGGATCGACGAGGAGCACACGTCGGAGTACGCCTCGCGCCACGACGACCTGACGGGCCTGCTGAACAGGCGCGGCTTCCGGGAGGCCCTGGCCGTCTCCTACCCGGAGAACCTCCCGTCCGTGCTGGCGATGCTCGACGTGGACCACCTCAAGTCCGTCAACGACCGCTTCGGTCACGCCGCGGGTGACGAGGTGATCGTCGCGGTCGCGAGGACCCTGGCGCTCGCGCTGCCGGACGACGGCGTGCTGTGCCGCTGGTCCGGCGACGAGTTCGTCGCCTTCGTACCGCGGCCCACCGCGGACGACTTCGCTCCCGCGCGCCTCCGCGCGCTCGCCTACCGGGCCCGCGTGCCCGTGTCGGGCGGATTCGTCGTGCCGGAGGTGTCCGTGGGGATCACGCGGTTCGACCCCGGAACCGACCGGCTCGATGACGCCCTGCGGCGCGCGGACGCCGAGATGTACCGCGCCAAGCAGGGCGCGAGGGCGGCCGGCGATGCGTGCGCGGAAGGTCTGCCCACGGCGCCGTGAGTAGCGGGAGATATCGCCTGTGAACTGCGGAAACAGAAAGTTGGAACCGTTCGTCGCGTTGGTGCGTCTAATTGATGCGGAGGAAAAACCAACGAGATCGGGGGAACGAGTTGGACACGACACCGCAGGTCTGGTCGGACGTCGCTCACGCGGAGAAGACGGTCGAGCAGGCGCACGAGGTCCGTGAGCGATTGGCCCGAGTTTCGGGCATGGGGACGGCCGCACGGGGGGATGTGCGGGTCACCGTCGGGATGGGGGGACGACTCACGGGGGTGGTGATCGCGGGACGCGCGATGGGGTACTCGGGGGAGGCTCTGAGCGCGGAGATCATGACGGCGGCCTCCCTGGCCGAGAAGGCAGCGGCCAGGGAGGTCCACTCGATCGCCACCGAGTTCTATCCGGGGCTCGACTTCTGGGATCAGTACATGGGGGAGGTGGACCGGTGACGGACTGTGTGGTCACGCCGGCCACCGCTGTCGCTCATGAGCAGGCGCTCACGACGATCGCGACGACCGTGAGTACGGCCGGGACGACGTCGTCGTCGAACCGTGTGGGCGACGGTGACTACGGCGCCCTCTTCGGGTGGCTGGCCACCCGGGTGAACTCCGCTCTCGACGACCTCACGGAATCGGTCTCCACGCATAGCGGCGAACTCGAGACGCACCGTACCGAGTTCCGGCGGAACATCACGGTGAACCAGGAGACGGATCAGGGCGGCGCCACCGCGTTGACGGAAACCGGGCGAAGATGAGCGGCGACGGCGTGATCGGCACCGTCGGCGACGCCGTCGCCGGTGTACCGCTCGCCGAAGCCGTGGTCGACGCCGCGGAGGCCGTGGTCGAGGATCAGAGCGCGATGGGGCTGCTCGCCGCGGTCGTGAGCATCGGCTCCGAAGTGAGCAGCGCGGTGCAGGATCCGATCGGCACCTTCTTCGCCTCCGGCGTGGGCTGGGTCATCGAGGCGATCCCGGCGCTGAAGTCCTCTCTGGACGCCGTGTCCGGAAATCCGGACAAGATCGAGGACCTGAGCGAAATCTGGACCGAGAAGGTCGCCACTCCTCTCGCGGCTGTGGCCGACGCCGTGCGGACGGCCTCGTCCGCCACGTCGTCCGGGTGGTCGGGCGTCGATGCTGATGCGTATCGCACGGCCACGACCGCTCTCGCCGAGCACAGCGAAGCCCTCGGCACCGCGGCGAGATCCACCGCGACCGGCTTGAGCATCGCGGGAGCCCTCGTCGTCGAGGTTCGCAACTTCATCCGCGACGAGCTCGCATCCCTCGCCGTGTGGGCCGCGGCGAGCTACGCGGCCGCCACGGCGACATCGATTCCCACGGGCGGTGCCTCCGTGGTCGCGGCAACGAACACGATCCTGCTGCGCGGAGCAGCGTTGGCCCAGCGCTTCGCCGGAGTGCTTCGGAAGCTCACCACCAAGCTCGAGGGGCTCGCGGACAAGTTCGCCGCCCTCGGCACGGCCGCGCGGGCGCTGCGCCGCACGAGCACCGGCATCGACAACGTTGCCGCGGCGACGACGCGCGCCGTCGACGACGGTGTAGTCGTCCAGACAGCGTTCCTTCTCGCGGGAAACAGCCCGATCTCCTCGGTCGGTGAGGTCGCCGTGTCGGCGGGCACCAGCGGGATCAAGGCCATGGGTGACGGGTGGACCACCTGGACCGGCACGCAGCCCGCGTGAATCCCATGCGGCAGGATGACGGGGTGACTTCCGCAGCTGCACGTGACCTGGTCATCCTCGACGTCCCGGCCGAGGCGCGGGCAGCCCACGCGCGGCTCCTCGGCGCCGATCCGGCCGAGATCCACACCGCGGGCGCCATCGACGTCGCTGTCGGCGCACCGTCGTGGGCGGGCGCCTCGGGGCTCCTCGTCGCGGCGGACGACGCCGCCATGGCCGCGAAGCTCGCCGAACGACGAGGACTGCCCCTGACGGATGTCGGCACCGGATTCGCCGGACCCGCAGACGGACTCGCCCTCGGTTACGCCGGCCCGACGGTGCCCGGCGCCGCGCCCGGCGCGGAGATCACCGGCGTCGACCACGTCGTGCTCACCTCGCCGAACCGCGACCGCATCATCGCCACCCTGTGCGGCCGGCTCGACTTCGACCTGCGCCTGGACCGGGTGCAGTCGTGGGGCGTGCACCAGCTGTTCCTCCGCCGCGGCGACCTGCTCGTCGAGGTGGTCCTGCAGGAGGGAGAGGGCGTCGACCCCGCCGGCCCGGACGCGCTGTGGGGACTCGCCTGGCGCACCGTCGACGCTGATGCGACGCACGCCCGCCTGACCGAGCAGGGGGTCACCGTGAGCGACGTGCGGCGCGGCGCGAAGCCGGGTACACGAGTCGCGACGGTCAAGGACCCCGCACTGGGCGTGCCGACGATCGTGCTGGAGCAGTCCTAGCCGAGCCGGGACGCGGCGGCACCGTCGAGGTACCAGACGGTCTCCTCGGAGCCGTGTGCGCCGGCGCAGGGCCAGTCCTCGGGCGACGCCCCGCCGACCCCGGCGGCCACGGCCTCGGCTTTCTCGGCGCCCGAGACGAGCAGCCACACGCGGCGCGCGGCGGCGACCGCCGGCAGCGTCAGCGTGAGGCGCCGCGGCGGCGGCTTGGGGGAGTCGCGCACCGACACCACGACGGCGTCCGTCTCGCGGACCGCGTCGGTGTCGGGGAAGAGCGAGTTGATGTGGCCCTCGCCGCCCATGCCGAGCAGGTGCACGTCGAAGCGGGGCACGGTGCCCTCACCCGCCGTGACGGCGTTGCCGCGGGCGGCGGCGTTGTCGGCCAGGCGCTTCGCGTAGACGCGGGCGGCGAGCTCGCCGTCGCCGCTGAACTCGTCCGATGCAGGGAAGCGGTAGACGTTCGCGTCGGGGATCGGCACGTGCGCGAGGAGCGTGTCCTCGGCCTGCAGCACGTTGCGGTCGGGGTCGTCGCCCGCGACGAAGCGCTCGTCGCCGAAGAAGACGTCGATCCGCGACCAGTCGATCACCCGCTCCCGCAGCGCCGCCGACAGCGCGTTGCCGTTGGTGCCGCCGGTCAGCACGATCGAGGCGAAGCCCCGCTCGGCCTGCGCCTGCTCGATCACCGCAACCAGGTCGTCGGCGGCGGCCGCGACGAGAGCGTCGGCATCGTCGAACGTGCGGACGGTGGGCTCGGTCATCAGGGCATCTCCGATCGATCCACGTCGGACACGCCGCCCAACGCCGTGTAGTAGATGTCGTCGTCGTCGAGGCGGCGCAGTTCCTCCGCGAGGCAGTCCGCCACGTCGCGTCGGCGGATCGCGACGCGTCCGTCGGGCTGGCCCGGCCGTACGAGGACGGCGGTGGAGTTCTGGTCGAACTCCAGGCGCAGCGGCCCGCTCGCGCGGTCGAGCTGCACTTCGAAGCTGCCGGCCCGGCGCCGCACGGGCACGCCGAGCTGCGCCCGCAGCCAGCCCGCGAGCAGGTCGATGCCGGGGCTGTTCGACGGTCCCGTCACCACCGCGGACGTGATCGGCTCGAACGGCGGCTGGTCCAACGCCGATGCCAGGAGCGCACGCCACGGGGTGATCCGCGACCACGCGAGGTCCGAATCGCCCGGCGCGAAGCCGTCGCGGCGCCGCGCGAGCACGGCGACGGAATCGTCGGACGCGGTGGCATCGGTGATGCGGCGGGTCGCGAGCGCGCCCACCTTGTCGGCGGAGGGCACCGCGGGCGCGGCGCCGGGCCACCAGGCGACGACGGGCGTGTCCGGGAGTAGGAAGGGCACGATGACCGAGGCGCCGTGGTCGGCCAGCTCGCCGAACAGGCGCAGCACCACGACCTCCGACGCGCCGGCGTCGCCGCCGACGCGGATCTGCGCGTCGAGCCGGGTCCGCTCCGCGCGCGGACCGCGGGCCACGACGATCACGCGGCACGGATGCTCGCGCGATGCGGCGTTGGTGGCCTCGATGGCGCTCTCGGTGGGCTCGCCCTCCTCGGCGGAGATGATGAGCGTGAGCACGCGGCCCAGGGTGACCGCGCCGCCCGATTCGCGCAGGCGCACGAGCTTCTTCGAGACGTCCTGGGTGGAGGTGTCCGGCAGATCGAGAATCATGGGCGCCGCCACGTCCTTCCGGTCCGGTCGAGCATCGCGTCGGCCGACGCCGGGCCCCACGTCCCGGACTCGTACTCCTCGGGCCGGCCGCCCTCGGCCCACAGCGCGAGCACCGGGTCGAGGATCTTCCACGACAGCTCGACCTCGGCGTTCACCGGGAACAGCGAGGGCTCGCCGAGCAGCACGTCGAGGATCAGCCGCTCGTAGGCCTCGGGGGAGCTCACCGTGAAGGCCTCGCCGTAGCTGAAGTCCATGTTGACGTCGCGGACCTCCATGGAACTGCCCGGCACCTTGGAACCGAACCGGAGGGTCACGCCCTCGTCGGGCTGCACGCGGATGACGAGCGCGTTCTGGCCCAGCTCCTCGGTCATGGTGTCGTCGAAGGGCAGGTGCGGCGCGCGCTTGAACATCAGCGCGATCTCCGTGACGCGGCGCCCCAGTCGCTTGCCGGTGCGCAGGTAGAAGGGCACGCCCGCCCACCGCCGGGAGGCGATCTCGACGGTGATCGCGGCGTAGGTCTCCGTGGTGGAGGTCTCGCTGAAGCCCTCCTCCTGGAGCAGGCCCACGACCTTCTCGCTGCCCTGCCAGCCCGGGCCGTACTGGCCGCGCGCGGAGGTCTCCGCGAGCGGCTCCACGGGGGAGGTGGCCGAGAGCACCTTGATCTTCTCGGCCTGCAGCTCCGCCGGGTGGAAGCTGGTGGGCTCCTCCATCGCGATGAGCGCCATCAGCTGCAGGAGGTGGTTCTGGATCACGTCGCGGGCGGCGCCGATGCCGTCGTAGTAGCCGGCGCGGCCGCCGAGGCCGATGTCCTCGGCCATGGTGATCTGGACGCTGTCCACGTAGTGGCTGTTCCATGTCGGCTCGAACAGCTGGTTCGCGAAGCGCAGAGCCAGGATGTTCTGCACCGTCTCCTTTCCGAGGTAGTGATCGATCCGGAAGACCGACTGTTCGGCGAAGACGTCGTTGACCACGGCGTTGAGCTTCTGCGCGGACTCGAGGTCGTGCCCGAAGGGCTTCTCGATCACCACGCGCCGCCAGCCCTCGGACTGGTCCGCCAGGCCCGAGCGCTTGAGCTGCTCGCACACCGTGGGGAAGGCGTCCGGGGGGATGGAGAGGTAGAAGGCGGTGTTGCCGCCCGTGCCCCGTTCGGCGTCCAGGTCGGCCAGCGCCGCCGAGAGTCGGTCGAACGAGTCGTCGTCGTCGAAGGCGCCCTGGACGAACCGGATGCCCTCGGCCAGGCGCTCCCAGACGTCGTCGCGGAACTCGGTGCGCGAGTGGGCCTTCGCTGCCTCCCGGACCGTCGCCGCGAAGTCCTCGTCGGTCCACGGGCGGCGGCCGAAGCCCACCAGCGAGAAGCCGGGCGGGAGCAGCCCGCGGTTCGCGAGGTCGTATACGGCGGGCATCAGCTTGCGCCGCGACAGGTCGCCGGTGACGCCGAAGATCACCAGGGACGAGGGCCCCGCGATCCTCGGCAGGCGACGGTCCTTCGGGTCCCTCAGGGGATTGCCGGGCATCATCGGGCCCCACCCGTCCGGTTTCGATCCGAGGTCGCGGCAGCGCGCTTGGTCCAGGTCACCGGGTGTTAGGCCCCGGTCTTGAGCTGCTCGGCGGTCGCGTCGAGCAGCTGCTGCCAGGCCTGCTCGAACTTCTCCACGCCCTCGGTCTCGAGGAGCTCGAAGACGGCCGACAGGTCGACGCCCGCGCCCTGCAGGTCGGAGAAGACCTGCGCCGACTCCTCCGCGCGGCCGATGATCGTGCCGTCGGTGACCGTGCCGTGGTCGGCGAAGGCCGCCATCGTGGCGCCGGGCATGGTGTTGACGGTGTTCGGGGCGATCAGCTCCGCGACGTACAGGGTGTCCTTGTACGCCGGGTTCTTCACGCCCGTCGACGCCCACAGCGGGCGCTGCACGTTCGCGCCCTCGATCGCGGCGAACCGGGCCGCGCCGAAGATCTCCTCGTACGCGGCGTAGGCCAGGCGCGCGTTGGCGAGGCCGGCCTTGCCGCGCAGCGCGAGCGCCGCGTCGGTGCCGATCGCGTCGAGCCGCTTGTCGATCTCGGTGTCCACGCGGGAGACGAAGAACGAGGCGACCGAGTAGATGTCGGCCACGTTCCGGCCGGCCGCGGCCGCCGCCTCGATGCCGTCGAGGTAGGCGTCCATGACCTGGCGGTGGCGCTCCACCGAGAAGATCAGCGTCACGTTCACCGAGATGCCCTCGGCGATCACGCGGGCGATCGCGGGCAGGCCGGCGAGCGTCGCGGGGATCTTGATGAGCACGTTCGGCCGGTCGACGATCTTGTGCAGCTCGATCGCCTGGGCGACGGTGCCCTCGGTGTCGTGCGCGAGGCGCGGGTCGACCTCGATCGAGACCCGGCCGTCGACGCCGCCGGTCTTCTCGAAGACGGGGGCGAGCACGTCGCACGCCGCGCGCACGTCGTCGGTGGTGACGGTGCGGATCGTCTCGTCCACCCCGGCGCCGCGGGCGGCGAGCTCGGCGACCTGCGCCGCGTACTCGGTGCCCTTGGACAGCGCCGCCTGGAAGATCGCCGGGTTCGTGGTGACGCCGGTGACGGAGTCCGTCTCCGGGAGCTCCGCGAGCTTGCCGGACTGGATCAGGCCGCGCGAGAGGTCGTCGAGCCAGACGGAGACGCCGGCCTCGTACAGGGCGGCGAGATTCGGGTTCTGAGCCATGGTGTGGTTATCCCTTCAGGTTGGCGAGGGACTGCTCGGCCTTCTGGGCCACGTTCTCGCCGGTGAATCCGTACTTAGCGAACAGGACCTTGTCGGAGGCGGACTCGCCGAAGTGCTCGAGCGAGACGACCTCGCCGAAGCCGCCGACGATGCGCCACCAGGACTGGGCGATGCCGGCCTCGACGGCGACGCGCGCCTTGACCGACGGCGGCAGGACGCTGTCCTGGTACGCCTGGTCCTGGGCGTGGAACCACTCGACCGACGGCATGGAGACGACGCGCGCCTTGATGCCCTTCGCCGCGAGCAGGTCGGCGGCCTGCAGGGCCAGCTGCACCTCGGACCCGGTCCCGATGATGATCACGTCGGGGGCGGCACCGTCGGCCTCCTTGAGGACGTAACCGCCCCGCGCGACGCCCTCGGCGGACGTGCCGGGCAGGATCGGCACGCCCTGGCGGGTGAGGATCAGGCCCGTGGGGCCGTTGCCGCCGGTGCGCTCGAGGGTGGCCTTCCACGCCGCGACGGTCTCGTTCGCGTCGGCGGGGCGGACCACGTTCAGGCCCGGGATGGCGCGCAGCGCGGCGAGGTGCTCGACCGGCTGGTGCGTGGGGCCGTCCTCGCCGAGGCCGACCGAGTCGTGCGTCCACACGTAGATCGGATCGATGTCCATGAGGGCCGCGAGGCGGACGGCGGGGCGCATGTAGTCCGCGAACTGCAGGAAGGTGCCGGCGTAGGGACGGGTCTTCCCGTGCAGCACGATGCCGTTGAGGATCGAGCCCATCGCGTGCTCGCGGATGCCGAAGTGCAGCGTGCGGCCGTAGGGCTGCGCGTTCCAGTCCTCGGTCGAGATCGACGGGGGACCGAAGGAGTCGGCGCCCTTGATCGTGGTGTTGTTCGAGCCCGCGAGGTCGGCGGAGCCGCCCCACAGCTCGGGCAGGGTCTGGCCGGCGGCCGCGAGGAAGGCGCCGGACGCGGCGCGGGTCGCGATGGCCTTGTCGTCGACCGACCAGGTCGGCAGCTCGGCGTCCCAGCCCGCGGGCAGGGTTCCGGCCTCGAGCCGGTCGAGCAGCGCCTTGCGCTCCGGGTTGGCGGCGGCCCAGGCGTCGAAGCGCACGTTCCACGCCTCGTGCTCGGCCTGGCCGCGCTTGATCAGCTCGCGCGAGTGCGCGATGACCTCGGGGGCCACGTCGAAGCTCTTCGCCGGGTCGAAGCCCAGGATCTCCTTGACCGCGGCCACCTCGTCGCCGCCGAGCGCCGAGCCGTGCACGCCGCCCGTGTTCATCTTGTTCGGGGCGGGGAAGCCGATGACGGTGCGCACGATGATGATCGACGGCTTGTCGGTGACGGCCTTGGCGGCCGCGGTGGCCTCCTCGATCGCCGTGACGTTCTCGCCGCCCTCGACGTACTGCACGTGCCAGCCGTAGGCCTCGTACCGCTTCGCCACGTCCTCGGAGAGCGCGATGTCGGTGTTGTGCTCGATGGAGATCTTGTTGTCGTCGTAGAAGAGGACGAGGTTGCCCAGTTGCTGGGTGCCGGCGAGCGAGGACGCCTCGGAGGTGACGCCCTCCTCGATGTCGCCGTCGGAGGCGATGACGTAGATGAAGTGGTCGAACGGGCTCTGCCCCGGCGCGGCCTCCGGGTCGAACAGCCCGCGCTCGTAGCGCGAGGCCATCGCCATGCCCACCGCGGACGCGAGGCCCTGGCCCAGCGGGCCGGTGGTGATCTCGACGCCCTTGGTGTGCCGGTACTCGGGGTGGCCGGGGGTCAGCGAGCCCTCGGTGCGCAGCGCCTCGAGGTCGCCCAGCTCCAGGCCGAAGCCGCCCAGGTACAGCTGGGTGTAGAGCGTGAGGCTCGAGTGGCCGCAGGACAGCACGAACCGGTCGCGGCCGATCCAGTGGGTGTCCGACGGGTCGTGGACCATGAGCTTCTGGAACAACGTGTAGGCCAGGGGAGCGAGGCTCATCGCGGTGCCGGGGTGGCCGTTGCCGACCTTCTGCACCGCGTCGGCCGCCAGCACCCGGGCGGTATCCACCGCGCGCGTGTCGAGATCGGTCCAGTCGGCGGGGTGATGCGGAGTGGTGAGGGTGTGGATCTCGGCGGTGCTGGTCACGGCTGGCGGACTCTCCTGGTCGTGGGGGCGTGCGTGCTCAAGTGTGAACCCTACTCGGCGGCGACGCACGGTCTGCGGAAACTACCGGGTAGGGCGACGGGTGGCCACCGCCACGGTTCGCGGCGGCGATCCCGATTCGGCGCCGGGGAGTCGGAGGACTACCATGGCTCGTAGTAGATGGGGTCGGCGCCGGTCGCGGGCCCGCGGCGGGGCAGCTGCCCCACCGCCCGCGGTCGGTCAGCCCCGGCCGCGGAAGAAACGTCACGTCCGGTCGCGTCCGGACACGGCAGAAGAGAGTGCGGCACAGATGGTTTTCAAGGGCGGGCACGGGACGAACACCCCAGACGCTCGCTCGGCGGCCGCGCCGGTCCCCGCGTCCTTCGCCGGCCGCGTCGGGCAGACGGTGCTCGCGTACATCGCGCTGACCAAGCCGAAGGTGATCGAGCTGCTGCTCGTCGCCACCATCCCCGTGATGCTGCTGGCCGACCGCGGCCACGTGAACCTTCCGCTCATCCTGTCGACGCTGTTCGGCGGCTGGCTCGGCGCCGCGTCGGCGAACACGCTCAACATGGTCGCGGACGCCGACATCGATCAGAAGATGAAGCGCACCGAGCGGCGCCCGCTCGCGCGGCACGCGGTGCCCGTCCGGCACGCGCTGATCTTCGGCCTCGTCCTGGCCGCGGCCTCGTTCGTGTGGCTGTGGCAGATGGCGAACCTGCTGTCCGCGGTGCTGGTGCTGGTCACGATCGCGTTCTACCTGTTCGTGTACACGATGCTGCTCAAGCGGCGCACCTCCCAGAACGTGGTCTGGGGCGGGGCCGCGGGCTGCATGCCCACGCTCGTCGGCTGGGCTGCCGCGACCGGCACCATCGAGTGGCCGGCGATCGTTCTGTTCCTGGTGATCTTCTTCTGGACGCCGCCCCACACCTGGGCGCTCGCGATGCGCTACAAGGAGGACTACAAGGCCGCCGGCGTCCCGATGCTGCCCGTCGTCGCGCCGGAGACCGTCGTCGCGCGGCAGATGGTCTGGTACACGTGGGCCACCGTCATCACGACGCTGGTGCTGATCCCCGCCGCCGGCCTGGTCTACGCGATCGCCGCGGCGCTGTGCGGGGCCTGGTTCCTCTACGCGGTCCACAAGCTGTACTCGCAGACCAAGGCGGGCCAGGAGATCAAGCCGCTCAAGGTCTTCCTGCAGTCCAACAACTACCTCGCGGTGCTGTTCTGCGCGCTCTCGGTGGACTCGATCCTCAACTACAGCACCGTCTGGCAGCTGCTCGGTCACTGATGGCCGCCTCCGACCGCGACCTCTGGACGCTGATCTTCGCCGAACGCGCCGCGCTGGCCGAGGATCTCGGCGCCCTGACGGACGAGCGGTGGGGCACCCCGTCGCTCTGCGCGGGTCTGACGGTCCGCGAGGTCCTGGCCCACCTCACCGCCGGGGCGTCCGACAATCCCGTCGTCTGGTTCGCGGGCGTCCTGCGCAACCGCTTCGACTTCGACGCCAACGTCGCGCAGCGGCTCGCCAAACGGCTGGGCGACGCCCCCGCGGACACGCTGCGGCAGTTCCGCGGCGTGTGCACCAGCCGGACGAAGGCGCCGATCCCCGTCGCCGCGATGCTCGGGGAGATCGTGGTGCACGGCGAGGACATCCGTCGCCCGCTCGGCATCGTGCGCGAATACCCGGCGGGCGTGCTCGAGCGCGTCGCGGCGTTCTACGCCGGCTCGGACCTGATGCTGCCGTCGGCGACCCGGGCCCGCGGCCTGCGGCTGCGCGCGACCGACGGCGCCTTCGCCGTCGGTGACGGCCCGGAGGTCGCCGGGCCCACCGTCGCGCTGGTCATGGCGCTCACCGGGCGCGACGACTACCTCGCCGAGCTGAGCGGCCCGGGCCTGGCGGAGTTCGCCTCCCGCTGAGCCGCCCGGCGATCAGGCCTGCGCGATCCCGAGGGCGGCGGTCACCGTCGCGCGGACGCGCCGGTGCACCTCCTCCGGCGACGAGGCGTCGAGTTTGCCGTCCAGGTGCAGGAACGCCAGCCCGTGTACGAGGGCCCAGACCGCCGTCGCGGTGTCCTCGGAATCCGACGCGGCGCCCTGCAGGGTCTGCCCGATCAGCCCCGTCAGGTACGCCTTGATCAGGTCCACCGCCTCGACGCGGTCCGGGTCCGTGCCGCAGGGCTCGGCGAACATCGCGCGGAAGAGGCCGGTGCGCTGCAGCGCGAAGTCGACGTAGGCGATCGCGATGTCGGCCAGGTCGTCCGGGCCCGACGGTGCCGGCGACGCGGCGGTCAGGGCGGCCGCGAGCTCGCGGTATCCGACGGCCGCGACGGCCGAGATCAGGGCGCCGCGGTCGGGGAAGTGGCGGTAGGGCGCGGCGGTCGAGACCCCCGCCCGGCGGGCGACGGCGCGCAGCGACAGGTCGGTGGCGCCGCCCTCCTCGTCGAGGATCTCGACGGCGGCGCCGACGAGCGCGCCGGGCAGGTCGCCGTGGTGGTAGGTGGTGCTCATGCTGATCAATCTACCCCAGTGTTGACACCGCTTACATGTGGATCTAGTGTAAGCACCGCTCACACGATGTGAGCGATGCTTACACCGTCGCGAAAGGCGCCCGATGTCCGACCTGTTCTCCCCGCTCACGCTCCGCTCCGGCGCCGTCCTGCCCAACCGCATCGCGAAGGCCGCGATGGAGGAGGGCCTCGCGGGCGCGGAGCAGGCGCCCGACGGGCGCACCGTCGAGCTGTACCGCCGCTGGGGCGCCGGCGGCACCGGCCTGCTCATCACCGGCAACGTCATGGTCCACGCCGAGGCGCTCACCGGGCCCGGCGCGATCGTCCTCGACGCGCGCTCGCCGCTCGCGCCGTTCCGGGCCTGGGCCGCGGCCGCCACGGAGAACGGGGCGAGCATCTGGATGCAGATCAGCCACCCGGGCCGGCAGATCCAGAAGGACATGCCCGGCGTCGTCTGGGGGCCGTCCGCGAAGTCCGTCGACCTCGGCAGCGCCCTCTCGAGCCGGTTCGCCACGCCGACCGCGATGACCGAGGCGCAGATCCGCGCCACCGTCGCCCGCTTCGCCACGACCGCCCGTCGCGCGGAAGAGGCCGGATTCGACGGGGTCGAGGTGCACGCCGCGCACGGCTACCTGCTCTCCCAGTTCCTCTCGCCGCTGGTCAACACCCGCACCGATGAGTGGGGTGGCTCGCTCGAGAACCGCGCCCGCCTCCTGCTCGACGTCGTCCGGGCGATCCGGGCCGAGGTCTCGCCGGGCTTCGCCGTCGCCGTGAAGCTCAACTCCGCCGACTTCCAGCGCGGCGGCTTCGACGCCACCGACGCGCAGGCTGTGATCGCCATGCTCGCGCCGCTCGGCGTCGACCTCGTGGAGATCTCGGGCGGCAGCTACGAGAGCCCCGCCATGACCGGCCGCGCGACCGGCCCCGCGGCCGACGGCCGCCCCGGCGACGCCCGCAGCGTCGCGCGCGAGGCCTACTTCCTCGAGCTCGCCGCCGACCTCGCGGTCACCAGCGAGATCCCGCTCATGCTCACCGGGGGCATCACGCGTCGCGAGACCGCCGAGGCCGTCCTCGCGGAGAACGTCGCCGTCGTGGGCATCGGGACCGCGCTGTCCGTGACCCCGGACCTGCCCGCCCGGTGGCGCGCGGGCGACGGCACCGTCGGCGCCCTGCGGCCCGTGACGTGGAAGAACAAGCCCCTCGCGTCCATGGCCTCGATGGCGCAGGTCCGCCACCAGCTGCGGCGCATGGCCGCCGGGAAGGACCCGCGCCCCGGCGTCCTGCCCGCGCTCGCGCTGGTCCGCGACCTCGCCGTCGTGCGACGGGCCCTCGGGCGGTACCGCCGCTGGCTCGCCGCGCGTCCGGCCGACGGTGCCGCGCTCACCGCTGCCGCGCTGTCAGGGGAGTAGCGCCACCGAGCCCGTGGTCCGGCGCGCCTGCAGGTCCGTGTGGGCGCGTCCGGCCTCCGCCAGCGGGTACGTCGCGCCGACGGTGAACCGCAGCGAGCCGTCGCGCAGGCCGTCGAGCACCGCGCCGCTGCGCCGGGCGAAGTCCTCCGGCGTCGCGACGTGGTGCGCCAGGGTGGGGCGCTGCACGAACAGCGAACCCAGCGGGTTGAGGCGCTGCAGGTCGAAGGGCGGCACGGGGCCCGACGCGGCGCCGAACAGCACGACGATGCCTTTGTGTCGCGTGGCGAGAAGCGAGGCCTCGAAGGTGTCCTTGCCCACGCCGTCGTACACCGCGGCGACGCCCGCGCCGTCCGTCAGCTCGCGCACCCGGGCGGCGACGTCCTCGTCGTAGCGCAGCACCTGCCAGGCGCCCGCCTCGCGCGAGAGGCGCTCCTTCTCGTCGGTCGACACCGTCGTGATCACGCGGGCGCCCAGCGCCGTCGCCATCTGGGTCACGAGCAGGCCGGTGCCGCCCGCGCCGGCGTGCACCAGCACGGTGTCGCCCGCCTGCACGGGGTGCGAGTCGTGGGCCAGGTAGTGGGCCGTCATGCCCTGCAGCAGGACCGACGCCGCGACCTCGGGCGCCACCCCGTCGGGCACCGCGACGGTGCGCTCCGCCGGCACCGTCACGAGCTCCGCGTAGGAGCCGGGCCCGTCGCACCACGCGACCACGTCGCCCACCGCGCGGTTCGTGACGCCCTCGCCGAGTGCGACGACGGTGCCGGAGCCCTCGCTGCCCGGGACGTACGGCAGCGCGGTGGGGTACATGCCCTCGCGGAAGTAGGTGTCGATGAAGTTGACGCCGATGGCGCTCGTGCGGACCAGCACCTGGCCCGGTCCGGGCACCGGGTCCGGAACCTCGCCGTAGGTCAGGACTTCCGGGCCGCCGTGTTCTGTCACCGTGATCGCGCGCATGACTCATCTCTACCGCACGCTGTGTGGCAGGGTCGACGGGGCTGCAGAATCCGGCCCGCGCTCATCCCGTCGATCGAGGAGTCCTCGCTTGCGTTCACTCGTGTACTACGTCGCCGTCTCGCTCGACGGCAGGATCGCCGGCCCCGAGGGCCAGTACGACTTCTACCCCGTCGACGAGGAGTACTCGCGGCAGATGAACGAGGAGTGGGGCGACGGGCTGCCGACGGGGCTGCACGAGGCGCTGGGCATCACGCCGCCGCTCACCAAGTGGGACACCGTGGTGATGGGGCGCGCGACGTACGCGCTGGGCACCGACATGGGCGTGAACGACCCGTACTCGCACCTGCGCACGATCGTCTACTCGCGGTCGCTGGCCGCCGCGGACTTCCCGGAGGTCGAGGTGGTCGCCGAGGACCCCGTCGCGCACATGCGGGCGCTCAAGCAGGAGGACGGCGGCGACATCTGGCTGTGCGGCGGCGGAAAGCTGGCCGCGACGCTCGCGTCCGAGGTCGACAGGCTGGCGCTGAAGATCTACCCGGTGACCGCGGGCGACGGCATCCCGTTGTTCGCGGGCGGCTTCGCGCCGCAGCAGTGGAAGCTCGTCTCGCACCGCGCGTTCGACATCGGCGTGATCCTGGCGCAGTACGAGCGCGCCTGAGCCCGGCCTGCGCCGAGCGGGCGGGTATTAGCGGGACGAAGCCCGGTAGCCGGCCATCCGCTCGTGGTGGCCGGGCTCCGTGGTGGCCTTGGAGACCAGCTCGCGGTCCCACTCGGAGGTGTCGAGGCCGGCCTTCTCGGCCGCGTCCTTCGCCTGCGCCGGGTTCGCGACGATTTGGTCGCCCATGATCCCGTCGCCGCCGACGAGCGTGATGCGCACGCCCTCCTCGCCCATGTTCTGCAGCACGGCGGTCGCCCCGTCGTGCTGGGCGGCGAAGCGCTTCAGGCGGGAGACGACGTTGCCGGGGGCCTGCTCAGTCATGCTGCCAGCTTATCGGGCGTGCCGTCGGAGGCGCGCAGCACCCGCGCCCGCATCAGCCGGTAGAGGATCGCGGTCTCGGTGATCACCGACATCGCGCCCGCCACGTGCAGCACCACCAGCAGCGCGGGGACGCCGGTGAAGTACTGGACCACGCCGATGAGCGACTGCGCCGCGACCACCGCGAAGACGATCTTCAGGCGTCGCCGGACGGCCTCGCTCGACGGCCCGCGCACGACGAGCACGGCCGCCCAGATCAGGATCGCGATGTACGCCGCCACCAGCAGGCCGTGCGTCAGCGACAGTGCGGGGATCGACACGTCGAGCCGGTCGATGGCCTTCGGATTGGTGCGGTCGCCCGCGTGCGGGCCGGCTGCCGTGACCACGACGCCCGCCGCGAGCACGAAGGACATGACCACCGCGGAGACGGCGACCAGCCGCCGGGCGCCGGCGGGCGCCGCCTCGATCTCGACGCCGTCATCGGGTTCGCCGACCTTGGCGTACAGGGTCGCGGCGATCCACACCATCGCGCAGGAGACCAGCATGTGCGCGCCCACGACCCACCAGCGCAGCCCGGTGAGCACGGTGACGCCGCCGAGGATGCCCTGGGCGAAGGTCGAGAAGGGCAGGATCCACGCGTAGACCAGGATCTCGCGGCGGCGCCGGGCGCGCGTCACGGCCAGGACGATCGCGATCGACGTGGTGACCACGATCCACACCGCGATCTGCCGGTTGCCGAACTCGATGGCCTGGTGCCACCACGGGACCTCGTCCTGCGGAATCGGCAGCAGGGAATCGTCGAAGCACTTGGGCCAGGTGGGGCAGCCCAGCCCGGAGCCGGTCACGCGCACCACCGATCCGGTGACGGCGATCAGCGCCTGGGCGAGCAGAGCGGCGAGCGCGATCCGCTGCTGTGCCTTCACGCTGGGGAGCGGCAGGCGGTCGACGAGGCGCAGGAAGAGCTGGTACACGCCGATCATCGTACGTGGGTGCCGCGCGGCTACTACGACCTGTAGTGGTTAACCGGTGAAGCGGAACAGGCGGACGGCCAGAGCGGAGCCGACGACGCCCCACGCGGAGAGCACCGCCAGGCCGAACCAGTCGACGGCGCCGAGCGTCGCCGCCCGGGTCAGCGCCTCGGTCAGCGCGCCCGACGGGGACAGTCGGGCGAGGAGCAGTACGGCGTCCGGGACGTGCTCGCGCACGACGACGAGCGAGGCGATCGCGCCCATGACGAACCAGAGCAGGTTCGCCAGCGCGAGCACGACCTCGGCCTTGAGCGTGCCGCCCAGCAGCAGGCCCAGCGAGGCGAAGGCGAAGACGCCCAGCGCGAGGATCGGCACCCACAGCAGCAGCCCGACGGGCTCCGGGCGCCAGCCCAGCGCGAGGCCGATCCCGCCGAGGATCACGGCCTGCAGGATCACCACGATCACCACGGCGAGCGTCTTGCCGCCGATGACGCCCCACCGCGGCAGCGGCGTCGCGCCGAGCCGCTTGAGCGCGCCGTAGCGCCGGTCGAAGCCCACGGCGATGGCCTGGCCGGTGAACGCGGTCGACATCACCGCCACGGCCATCACGGCCGGGACGAGGGAGTCGATGCGGGTGGCGTCACCGCCGATGGGCAGCACGGCGAAGCCGACGAGCAGCGCGATCGGGATGAACATGGTGAGCAGCAGCTGCTCGCCGTTGCGCAGCAGGAGCGTGAGCTCCATGCGCGTCTGCGCGGCGAGCATCGCCGTGGGGCGCGCCGCCTCGGGGTTCGGCAGGAAGGTGCCGGGGGCGAATCGGGGCTCGGTTCGGGTCACGTCATCCCCTCAGGTCGCGGCCGGTGAGATCGAGGAAGACGTCCTGCAGGGTCCGCGTGCCCACCCGCAGGTCCGTCAGCAGGGCGCCCTGCGCCGCGAAGTGCGCCGCCGCGTCGGCGATCACCGCGGGGGTCACCTCGGCGCCGCGCACGACGTAGACGGAGCCGTGCGCGTCGGTGCTGTCCACCGTCGCGGTGAAGCCCGTGCCCAGCCGGGCGGCCAGGGCCGCGGGGTCCAGGCCCGACGGTGCCGTCACCCGCAGCTCGTGCTCGGCACCGTGGCGCGTGAGCTCCTCGGGCGTACCGTCGGCCACCGCGCGGCCGCGGTCCATGATGACGACCCGGTCGGCGAGGGCCTCCGCCTCGTCGAGCAGGTGCGTCGTGAGCAGGACGGTGACGCCGTCGCGGCGCAGCGCGGAGACGAGGTCCCACACGAGCAGCCGCGCCTGCGCGTCGAGGCCGGCGGTGGGCTCGTCGAGGAAGACCAGCTCGGGGCGTCCGACGAGCGCGCACGCGAGGGACAGCCGCTGCTGCTGGCCGCCGGAGAGCCGGCGGTAGCTGACGTTCACCACGTCGGTCAGGCCGAGCGTGGAGAGCAGCCAGTCGGGATCGAGGGGATTGGAGGCATAGGCGGCCACGAGCCGCAGCATCTCGCCGGTCTTCGCGCCGGGGTAGGCGCCGCCGCCCTGCAGCATGACGCCGATCCGGGGCTTGAGGCGCGCGGCGTCGGCCACCGGGTCGAGGCCGAGGACCTCGATGCTGCCGGAATCGGGGGAGCCGAAGCCCTCGCACATCTCGACGGTGGTGGTCTTGCCGGCGCCGTTGGGCCCGAGCAGGGCGAGGACGCTGCCGCGCTCCACGGTGAGGTCGAGTCCGTCGACGGCGACGACGTCGCCGAATCGCTTGGTGACGGAGGTCGCGGACAGTGCGGGCACGGGAAGTCAGACTACCCGGCTGCGCCGGCGGCGCCGTTCGCGGTGGCGGGGCAGCTCGAACGCCAGGTAGACGGCCAGCGCGACGATGACGACCGTCGACATGCCCGCCTTGGCGATCACGTAAGGCTCGATCTCGCCGCCGTTCGGCATGAGCATCACCGAGATCACGCTGGAGACGATCACGGCGGCCAGGCGGAAGCCGGGCGCGGTGGCCCACGCCGCGAGCGGCACGATCGCCCACAGCAGGTACCAGGGCTGCACGACGGGGAACAGCAGCACCAGCGCCGCCATCGAGATGCCGAGCGAGCCGACGGGGTGGATCCGGCCCGATAGCGTCGCGATGAGCATGCGCAGCACGATCACGGCGGCAAGCGCGGCGGCGATCGGCCGGGTGATGGCGAGGATGGCCGTGGTGTGGTCGCCGAGGCCCAGGAGCACCCCGACCTGCCCGGTCCCGAGGCCGAGCACCGTCGGGATGGAGAGCCAGGAGCGGACCTTGTTGGCCGTGCCGAGGGTGCCGGCGTCGAGCCAGCCGTAGCCGAGGCCCGTCGCCTGGCAGACCACGACCACCACGACGACCAGCACGACCACCAGGAAGCCCGCGGACGTCGCGAGCGCGACCAGGGTGCGGCCGGCGTTCGGTCTCCACTCCGCGAGGGCGGTGCGCCAGTCGCGCAGGCGGCCGCCGATGTTGGGGAAGCTGCCGCCGAGGCGTCGCGCGAGGGCCATGCCGATGAAGCCGAGCGCGAGCACGGACGTGATCTTGATCAGCCCGGACAGGGCGATCATCGCCGCGCCCGCCGTGAGCAGGCCGCCCGCTCGGGTGGGGCTGAAGCCGTTCAGGAACGGGAGTCCGGAGTCGATCGCGCGCAGCGCCCACTCCATGCCGACGAGCATCATGCCGAGCATGAGCGCCTCGTTGTGGATGCCCGCGATGAGATGGAAGATGACCAGCGGATTCGCGGCGCCGAGCCACAGCGCGGCCACCTCGTTCACGCCGCAGCGGCGCGCCAGCCGGGGGAGCGCCCACACGATCATCGCCACGCCGGCCAGGGCCAGCACGCGGTGCAGCACCACCCCGGCGACCACGTTCTCGCCGGTCAGCCACGTGATGCCGCGACCGAGGTAGAGGAACAGCGGCCCGTACGGGGCCGGGGTGTCGCGCCAGATGTTCGGCACCGAGCGGGTGAAGACGTGGTCGATGCCCAGCGCCGCGGCGGGGCCGATCTTGTACGGGTCCAGCCCGCGCGCGGTGATCTCCGACTGCGCCAGATAGGAGTAGACGTCCTTGCTGAACATCGGGGGCGCGAACAGGAACGGCAGTACCCACAGCGCGAGGATCCGGTCGAAGCCGCGGCGGGTGAGCCGGCGCGGCGGCGCGGGCTCGGCGTGCGCGTTCGGGTTGAGGTAGCCGATCGTGTACCTGCGCAGCAGCACCCACGCGATCATCAGCATCGCGGTGCCGACCATCGTCACCGTCAGCGCCGTCGACTGCATGCGGAACATGAGACCGATGAGCCGACGCCCGGCGATGGGGTTCTGCACCACCGGGAACGCGCCCACGCCCAGCGCGCCGAAGGCGATGAGCACGGCGCCGACGCCGCCGAAGGTCGCGATCGTGCGGACCGTCCGCTTCTCCTGGGCGTTGAGGTCCGGGTACTGCTGCTCGTCGGTGTGCAGGCGGTTCACCGTGCCGCCGGGGCCGCTCGCCGCGATGCCCGACGGTGCCCCACCGGGCTTGGTCAGGCCGAGGTAGTCCGCGAACGTGCGCACGGGAGCCGGGAGAGAGGGGGTAGCGCGCACGTCCGCAAGAGTAGACGGTGCCCGGGCCCGCGCGGCCCGGTGCGCCGCGTCAGTCGATGTTCTGGTCGATCGTCGTCGCGCCGGCGGGCCGCGCGGAGAAGCGCCGGAGCAGGTCGGCGCGCACCTCCGGGTCGCGCGCGACGTCGACGAGGGTGCTGGCCAGGATCGTGGCCCCGTCGAGCACCGCGGCGTCGGCCTGCGGGGTGCGCGCCGCCGCGGCGAACTCGATGGTGTGCGGCGGCCCGCCCGCGTCGACGATGGAGATCACGGGGTGGATGCTGGGCACGACGCGGCTGACGTTGCCCATGTCGGTCGAGCCCCCGCCCCCGCCCGCGGGATGTCGCGCGACGTCCCGCCCGGAGCGCGTCAGGTTCGCGTCCCAGGCGGCGGCCAGCGCCGCGTCGGGGGTGATCGACAGGTACCGCGGCTCGGCGCGGTGCTGCTCCCAGGTGCACCCGGTGGCGATCGCGGCGCCCTCGAAACAGGCCAGCATCCGCTGCTTGATCGCGAGCATTTGCGCCAGGTCCGCGGACCGGACCTCGGCGGAGAGCCGCGCCTCGGCGGGCACGATGTTGGTGACCCGGCCGGCGGCGTTGCCCACCACGGACAGCCGCATGCCGTCGGGGACGTGCTGGCGGAGCAGGCCGATCGCCACCTGGGCCAGCGCGGCCGCCGACTCGGCGTTGATCGCCTGGTCGGGAGCCGCCGCGGCGTGCGCGGACCGGCCGTGGAAGACGGCGTCGAAGCGGTCGACGCACTGCATGGTGACGTCGGCGGCGGAGACCTCCGCGGCGGCGTCGCCGTTGATGGGGTGCACCATCGCGGAGAGCACGGCCGATTCGAAGGCGCCGGCCCGGAGCAGCTCGACCTTGCCGCCGCCGTGCTCCTCGGCGGGTGTGCCGAGCACCGTGAGGGTGAGGCCGAGCTCGTCGACGAGCGGCGCGAGGGCGAGCGCGGCGCCCGTGGTGATCGCGGCGATCACGTTGTGACCGCAGGCGTGACCGAGGCCGGGGAGGGCGTCGTACTCGGCGCAGAGGACGGCGTGCAGCTCCCCGGTACCGACGGTCGCGGTGAAGGACGTGTCCAGGCCGTACGCGCCCCGCTCGACGGCGAAGCCGCGGGAGGCGAAGAGATCGGCGAGGACCTCGGCGGCGTGCTCCTCGTCGAAGGCGAGCTCGGGGTGCTCGTGCAGGTCGTGCGACAGGTCGACGAGGGTGGCGGCGTCGACGGCGACGGCGGCCGCGACGGCGGCGTGCGGGTCGGTTCCGGCGGTGACGGTCATGGGTTCTCCTTCGGGATGCGGTCGGAGGTCAGTGCCACAGGCCGAGGGCGAACTCGGCGATGACGGTGGCGAGGAGGAACGAGGCGATGATGGCGACGATGCCGACGGGGACGATCCGCCAGCCGATGCGGCGCAGGGCGGGCAGGTTCTGCGCCATGGCCAGGCCGCCGAAGGTGAGGACGACGCAGCACAGGGAGAGGAAGTTGATCGACGCCCCGGCTTTGACGACCGACGCCTGCACAGGGGACCAGGGGCTCGACAGCGCGGTCCCGATGACGCTGGCCCAGATGATCATCGGTACCCGGTCCCGCGCGGCCCGGCCGAGGCCGATCGCCACCAGGGTCACCACGGCGACCAGGGCGTAGCCGAGGAGGATCTGCGGGTCGAACCGCTTCGCGGCGATCGTGGCGGTGACGACGCCGAGCGCCAGGACGATCGGCATCGCGACCTTGAGCGGGACGTTCACGGCGACGTCGGTGCTCTCGGCCTGGATGGGAGCGCCGGCCTCGCGGGCCGCGACGACCTCGGCGGTCACCTTCGCGGCGTGCTCGGGGCGCTTGCGGGTCAGCAGGCGGTACACCTTGTCGGCGAGCGGCAGCGCGATCCACACGCCGACGTACGTGCCCAGGATCATGGTGATCATGTTCGACGTGGTGGCGAGCGCCTTGACCTGATCGGCCATCTCCGGATGCGCGGAGGTGATCGCGGCGAGCCCGGCCGCCATCATCGAGGTCGAGCCCACGCCGACGCCCATGGCGAGGGCCTGCGGATCGAAGATGTTCAGCGAGGTCACCGTGGACGCCGCGAGCGCGACGACGATGGCGCCGAACATGGTGCCGAAGACGTACATCGACATCACGCCCCGGTACTCCTCGGAGTCCGTGCCGTACTTGCCGCCGACGATCGCGAAGCTCGCCTCGCGGTCGATCGCGAAGGTGGCGCCGACCGTCGCCCGGCCCATGCGCAGCAGGACCGCGATCGGCAGTGCCAGGGCGATCGTGCCGAAGAGGTGGCCGACCTCCTGCAGCAGCAGGGCCGGCCCCGCCTTGGCGAGCGTCGGCAGGTTCGGCCCGATGGTGAAGCCCAGCAGGGTGACCAGCATGGCGACCGCGGTGGCCATCAGCCGGTCGGCCACCTTCCACATCCGCGGGGTGAACGGGACGAGCCGCTGCGCGGAGACGATCGCGCCCGCGATCAGGCCCCACACCATCGGGTAGACGGTCATCTTCGCGAATCCGAGGCTGATGGTCCACGGTCCGATGAACTGGAAGACCGCGGTGATGATCAGGGCCGCGAGTGCGGGGAGCCACAGGTCGCGCGCGGTGAACCCGGTGCGATGGTCGGAGCGGGCCGTGGTGATCGGCTGTGCCATGGGTGAGGTCTTTCCGGGCGATGGGCTGGGGTGCGAAGAATGATCCGGCTTTCGGATGGTTTTCCCCGCACCCGTGCAGGAAAACGGTGAGAATCCAGCCATGAATGCAGTTTTCTCCGCGCGAGGTCCGATTCCGGGCGCCGGAGTGATCCAGGACACGGTCCCGGAACGCGACGCGCTGAGCTCGGACGACCTCCGGCTGATCCACGCGCTGCAGGTCGTCCCGCGCGCTCCCTGGTCGCGGATCGGCGCGGTCCTGGGCTGCGATCCGGTGACCGTGGCGCGCCGGTGGGCGCGCCTGCGGGACGGCGGATACGCGTGGGTCACGGCCTATCGGTTCTCGCGGCGCACCGTCCTCGCGCTGGTCGAGCTCTCGTGCGAACCCGGCCGCACCCTCGAGGTGGCCGCCGAGCTGGCGGCGGACGCCGAGGCGATCACGATCGACGTCACCGCCGGGGGCCGCGACCTGGTGATCACCGTCGCGGTCGAGGGCGACGACCGCCTCGGCGAGTACCTGCTCGACCGGCTCGGCGCCGTGCGCGGGGTGGTGAGCTCGCGGACCCACGTGTGCACGACGATCGCCTCCGACGCCAGGTCGTGGCGGCTGCGCACCCTCGCCGAGGGGGAGCTCGCCGCTCTCGAGGCGATACCGCGGTCGCCGGGCCGGCAGCGGGCCGGGCTGTCGGGGGAGGAGTTCGACGGTGTGCTGTCGGCCCTCGCCGCCGACGGGAGGATCCGCGCCGCGGATCTCGCCGAGCGCGCGGGCATCGGCGTGGACCGGGCGCGGGCCGCCCTGAACACGGTCCTGGCGGCCGACGGCGTCGTGGTCCGCACCGAGGTGGCGCGCCGGTACTCGGAGCGGCCGGTCTACGCCTGGTTCTTCCTGCGCGCTCCGGCGCGGTCGACCGACCGCGTGCTCCGCCGCCTCGCGACGCTGCGCGACGTGCGGTTGCTCGCCACGTCGATCGGGACGTGCAACATCGTGCTCGCCATGTGGCTGCCGGGGCTCGACGACGTGGCGCGGGTCGAGGCGGTGATCGAACAGTCGGACGCCGAGGTCGCGATCGTCGACCGATCGCTGGTGCTGCGGACCACCAAGCACCTCGGGAGGCGGCTCGCGAGCGACGGCCGGTCGGTCGGCGGGGGCTGAGCTTAGCCTGACCTTGCTGGAAGTGCTGGGCGAATTAGGAAACAATCGTGTTGTGAAATACGAGCAGCACGAGGCGCACGCCTCGTTGGCCCAGCGTGACGGGGACACCCGTGACGCCGTGGTCGGGCTGCTCATGAACCGGGGCCAGGCCACCGCGCTCGATATCGGCGAGGCCCTGGGGATCACGACCACCGCCGTGCGCCGCCATCTCGACAATCTGCTCGAGGCCGGCGACGTGACGGTCGCGCCACCGTCGGGCCTGGGCGGCCGGGGGCGGGGACGTCCCGCGAAGGAGTTCCTGCTCACGCCCTCCGGGCGACGGCGCCTCGGCCAGGGTTACGACGCCCTGGCGGTCGACGCCCTCCGCGCTCTGCGCGAGGTCGGCGGCGAGGAGGCGGTGCGCGCCTTCGCCCGGCGCCGGGCGGAGCAGGCCATCGGCACCATCAGCCCGGCCGAGTCCACGGACCCGGTCGACGGTGCCCGTAGGATCGCGGCGTCCCTCTCGGACGCCGGATTCTCCGCCGATGCCCGAGAAGTGGGCAACGGCGTCCAGATCTGCCAACACCACTGCCCGGTGTCGGAGGTCGCATCCGAGTTCCCCGAACTGTGCGAGGCCGAAATTTCGGCGATCGAACAGGCGTTGGGAACTCATGTACAGCGTTTGGCCACCATCGCCAATGGTGACCGCGCCTGCACCACCCACGTGCCCCTCGAGCGCGTGGTACCGCGAGCAACACCCGCTAAGGAGCTTCGATGACGACGGTCGAGAACGGCCCGCTGTCCCAGGAGGAGACGATCGCCTCCCTGGGCACGTACGGCTACGGATGGCACGACTCCGACGCCGCCGGCGCGTCGGCCCAGCGCGGACTCTCCGAGGCCGTGGTCACGGACATCTCCGCGAAGAAGAACGAATCCGAGTGGATGCTGCAGCAGCGCCTCAAGGCCCTCAGCATCTTCGACAAGAAGCCGATGCCCACGTGGGGCAGTGATCTCGACGGCATCGACTTCGACAACATCAAGTACTTCGTGCGCTCCTCCGAGAAGCAGGCCGAGAGCTGGGAGGACCTGCCGGAGGACATCAAGAACACGTACGACCGGCTCGGCATCCCCGAGGCCGAGAAGCAGCGCCTCGTGGCCGGCGTCGCCGCGCAGTACGAGTCCGAGGTCGTCTACCACTCGATCCGTGCCGACCTGGAGGAGAAGGGTGTCATCTTCATGGACACCGACACCGGTCTGCGCGAGCACCCGGAGCTCTTCGAGGAGTACTTCGGCTCGGTGATCCCCGCGGGCGACAACAAGTTCTCCGCGCTGAACACCGCCGTGTGGTCGGGCGGCTCGTTCATCTACGTGCCCAAGGGCGTCCACGTGGACATCCCGCTGCAGGCCTACTTCCGGATCAACACCGAGAACATGGGCCAGTTCGAGCGCACCCTGATCATCGTCGACGAGGACGCCTACGTGCACTACGTCGAGGGCTGCACCGCGCCGATCTACAAGTCGGACTCGCTGCACTCCGCGGTCGTCGAGATCATCGTCAAGAAGGGCGGCCGCTGCCGCTACACGACCATCCAGAACTGGTCGAACAACGTCTACAACCTGGTCACCAAGCGCGCCAAGGCCGAGGCCGGCGCCACCATGGAGTGGATCGACGGCAACATCGGTTCCAAGGTCACCATGAAGTACCCGGCCGTCTGGATGATGGGCGAGTACGCCAAGGGCGAGGTGCTCTCCGTGGCCTTCGCCGGCGAGGGCCAGCACCAGGACACCGGCTCGAAGATGGTGCACTTCGCGCCGAACACGTCGAGCAACATCGTGAGCAAGTCGGTCGCCCGCGGCGGCGGCCGGGCCAGCTACCGCGGCCTGATCCAGATCAACAAGGGCGCCCACGGCAGCCGATCCACGGTCAAGTGCGACGCGCTGCTCGTCGACTCGATCTCGCGGTCCGACACGTACCCCTACGTGGACATCCGCGAGGACGACGTCACGATGGGGCACGAGGCCACCGTCTCGAAGGTCTCCGACGACCAGCTGTTCTACCTGATGAGCCGCGGTCTCACTGAGGACGAGGCCATGGCCATGGTGGTGCGCGGCTTCGTCGAGCCCATCGCCAAGGAGCTGCCGATGGAGTACGCCCTCGAGCTGAACCGCCTGATCGAACTGCAGATGGAAGGGTCCGTGGGCTAGTGAGCAACATTCTCAACGAGGCCGTCGAGGCCCGCCCCGTCACCAACAAGGGTGCGCTGTTCACGTCCTTCGACGTCGCCGCCTTCGAGATCCCCAGCCATCGGGACGAGGCGTGGCGGTTCACGCCGCTGCGTCGCCTGAAGGGCCTCCACGACGGCTCCGCGCAGGCCGACGGTGCCGTCGCGGTCACCGTGGACGCGACGCCCGAGGGCGTCTCCTTCGAGACCGTGGCGAAGACCGACGAGCGGATCGGTCAGGGCGGCGTGCCGTTCGACCGCGTCGCGGCGCAGGCGTTCACCTCGATCACCGAGGCGCACGTGCTGACCGTCGCCAAGGAGGCCGAGGTCGCCGAGCCGATCTTCGTCCGCATCGTGGGCCCCGGCGAGGGCGGGACCGCCTTCGCCCACGTCCAGGTGCGCCTGGAGCGGCAGTCCCGCGCCGTGGTCGTGCTCGACCACACCGGTTCGGGCACGGTCGCCGAGAACGTCGAGGTCATCCTCGGCGACGGTGCGTCCCTCCAGATCATCGACGCGCAGGACTTCGCGGACGACGCGGTGTGGGTCACGCAGCACCACGTCTGCGTCGGCCGCGACGCGCACGTGCGCCATTTCGCCGTCCAGCTGGGCGGCGACCTGGTCCGCATGACCCCGCGGGTCCAGTTCGACGCCCCCGGCGGCAACGCCGAGCTGTTCGGCCTGTACTTCGCCGACGACGGCCAGCATCTCGAGCAGCGGCTGCTGGTCGACCACTCGGTGCCGAACTGCAAGTCGAACGTGGTCTACAAGGGCGCGCTGCAGGGCGACCCGTCCTCGAAGCTGCCCGACGCGCACACGGTGTGGGTGGGCGACGTCCTGATCCGCGCCGAGGCCGAGGGCACCGACACCTTCGAGCTCAACCGCAACCTGATCCTGACCGACGGTGCGCGCGCCGATTCGGTGCCGAACCTCGAGATCGAGACCGGCGAGATCGAGGGCGCGGGCCACGCCAGCGCCACCGGCCGCTTCGACGACGAGCAGCTGTTCTACCTGCGCTCGCGCGGCATCCCCGAGGACGAGGCGCGCCGCCTGGTGGTGCGCGGCTTCTTCCAGGAGCTGATCGACCGGATCTCCGTCCCCGAGCTGCGCGAGCGGCTCTCCGCAGCCATCGAGAACGAACTCGCCACCGCCGGCGTCTAAGACTGATAGGGAATCATTTTGTCCACTCTGGAAATCCGTGACCTGCACGTCAACGTCGTGCAGGCGGACGAGAACGCCGAGCCGATCCAGATCCTCAAGGGCGTCGATCTGACGATCAACTCCGGTGAGACCCACGCGATCATGGGCCCGAACGGCTCCGGCAAGTCCACGCTGAGCTACGCCATCGCCGGCCACCCCAAGTACGAGGTGACCCAGGGCTCGATCACCCTCGACGGCGAGGACGTGCTGTCCATGACCGTCGACGAGCGCGCCCGCGCCGGCCTGTTCCTGGCGATGCAGTACCCCGTCGAGGTGCCCGGCGTCTCCATGTCGAACTTCCTCCGCTCGGCCGCCACCGCGGTCCGCGGCGAGGCCCCCAAGCTGCGGCACTGGGTCAAGGAGGTCAAGGAGGCGATGGGCGAGCTGTCCATCGACGCGCAGTTCGGCGAGCGCTCGGTCAACGAGGGCTTCTCGGGCGGCGAGAAGAAGCGCCACGAGATCCTGCAGCTGGGCCTGCTCAAGCCGAAGTTCGCCATCCTCGACGAGACCGACTCCGGTCTCGACGTCGACGCCCTGCGCGTCGTCTCCGAGGGCGTGAACCGCTACGCCGAGCGCGAGCACGGCGGCGTCCTGCTCATCACGCACTACACCCGCATCCTGCGGTACATCCACCCCGAGTTCGTGCACGTCTTCGTGAACGGCCGGATCGTGGAGTCGGGCGGCTCCGAGCTGGCCGACGAGCTGGAGGAGAACGGCTACGTGAAGTTCACCGAGGCCGTCGGAGCATGACCGCCTCGGTGAAGTCCGCCCTGGACATCGACGCGATCCGCGCCGACTTCCCGATCCTGTCCCGCACGGTCCGTGACGACAAGCCGCTGGTCTACCTGGATTCCGGCGCGACCTCGCAGCGCCCGCGCCCGGTGCTCGACGCCGAGTGGGAGTTCCTCACCACGCACAACGCCGCCGTGCACCGCGGCGCGCACCAGCTGGCGGAGGAGGCCACCGACGCCTACGAGGACGCGCGCGCCGCGATCGCGGAGTTCGTGCGGGTCTCGCCGGACGAGCTGGTGTTCACCAAGAACGCGACCGAGTCGCTGAACCTGGTGGCGTACACGCTCGGCGACGACCGCTCGGCCGCCGTCCTCGGCGGGCACCGCCTGCGCGAGGGCGACACCGTCGTCGTCACCGAGCTGGAGCACCACGCGAACCTCGTGCCCTGGCAGGAGCTGTGCCGCCGCACCGGCGCCACGCTCAAGTGGTACGGCGTCACCGCCGAGGGCCGCATCGACCTGGACTCGCTGGAGCTCGACGACTCGGTGAAGATCGTCGCGTTCACGCACGCCTCCAACGTGACCGGCGCGATCGCGCCGGTGCCGGAACTGGTGGCGCGCGCCCGCGCCGTCGGCGCCCTCGTGGTGCTCGACGCGTGCCAGTCGGTGCCGCACAGCCCCGTCGACTTCGCGGACCTCGACGTGGACTTCGCGGCCTTCTCGGGCCACAAGATGTACGGCCCGTCCGGCGTCGGCGTGCTCTACGGCAAGCGCGAGCTGCTCGCGCAGCTGCCGCCCTTCATCACCGGCGGCTCGATGATCGAGACCGTCACCATGGAGGGCTCGACCTACGCCGCGCCGCCGCAGCGCTTCGAGGCGGGCGTGCCGATGACCTCGCAGGTCGTGGGCCTCGGTGCCGCCGTGAAGTACCTCGGAGGCCTCGGCATGGCCGACGTCGCCGCGCACGAGCACGCGCTCGTGGGCGCCGCGCTCGACCGACTCGACGCCATCGAGGGGCTGCGGATCGTCGGCCCGACCGAGAACCGGGACCGGGGGAGCGCCGTCTCCTTCGTGGTCGACGGCATCCACGCGCACGATCTCGGGCAGGTGCTCGACGACGAGGGCGTCGCCATCCGCGTCGGCCACCACTGCGCGTGGCCGCTGCACCGCCGGTTCGGCGAGGCCGCCACGGCCCGCGCCTCCTTCGGCGTCTACAACACGCCCGCCGAGGTGGACGTGCTCGCGGACGCGATCGTCAAGGCTCAGAAGTTCTTCGGGGTGATCTGATGCGCATGGAGCAGATGTACCAGGACGTGATCCTGGACCACTACAAGCACCCGCACGGCCGCGGGCTGCGCGAGCCCTTCGAGGCCGAGGTCCACCACGTCAACCCCACCTGCGGCGACGAGGTGACCCTGCGGGTGCACCTGTCCGACGACCACGAGACCGTCGTCGACGTCTCCTACGACGGCCAGGGCTGCTCGATCTCGCAGGCCTCCACCTCGGTCCTCACCGACCAGGTGATCGGCGAGCCCGTCGGCGACGCTCTGAAGATGCTGCAGTCCTACACGGAGATGCTGCAGTCCCGGGGCCAGGTCGAGGGCGACGAGGACCTCATCGGTGACGGCATCGCCTTCGCCGGCGTCGCGAAGTACCCCGCGCGCGTCAAGTGCGCACTGCTCGGCTGGATGGCGTTCAAGGACGCGCTGTCCCAGATCATCGACTCGGAGGAGAAGACGGCATGAGCGAGAACACTGCTGAGGCCGCCGGCACCGCGGCCGACCCGGCGCAGGCCGGCGACAACCCGCTGAACCTGCCCACCCTGTTCGACGTCGAGGAGGCCATGCGTGACGTGGTCGACCCCGAGCTGGGCATCAACGTGGTCGACCTGGGCCTCGTCTACGACCTGCGGGTCGACGACGACGCCGCGGTCACCATCGACATGACCCTGACCTCGGCGGCGTGCCCGCTGACCGACGTCATCGAGGACCAGACCCGCGCCGCGCTGGTCTCGTCCGGCCTCGCCACCGACGCCAAGATCAACTGGGTCTGGATGCCGCCGTGGGGCCCGGACAAGATCACCGACGACGGCCGCGAGCAGCTGCGCGCCCTGGGCTTCACCGTCTAGAGACCGCCGGCGATGCCGCTGCGCAACAGGATCGACCCGTGGGGCCGGATCGTCGCCGATCCGGCCCGCGGTGCTTTCCTGGGCAACCGCGGGATCCTGCACGACGAGACCGGCACCGTCGTCCGTGAGCACGCGAACGCCATGTGGATCGCGTGCCGGCTCGACTTCAACGGCCGCTACCGCTCGCCGCGGGAACCCGAGCCCCGCAAGTACACACAGCTCTTCCTCTTCGACGAGGCCACCGCCTACGCCGCCGGCCACCGCCCGTGCGGCGAGTGCCGCAACGCCGACTACCGCGAGTTCAAGCGGCTCTGGGCCCTCGCGAACCCCGACGTCGAGAACACGCCGAAGGCGATGGACCGGGCGCTGCGCGCCGAGCGCCGGGCCGGGAACGAGCCCGTCAGCGCGACGCCGCCCGACGGTGCCGTGGTCACCGACGGCACGCACGCATACCTCCGGTGGCACGACGCCTGGCTGCGCTGGAGCTTCGAGGGCTACACCCCGGCCGCACCGCCGGGGGAGTTGCGCCTGCTCACCCCGCCGTCGATCGTTCGCATGCTGGAGATCGGCCTGCCGGTGACCGCGCACCCCTCTGCGGGCTGAGCGCGCGTCACACTGCCGCGAGTGCCAGCCGCGCGTGCGCGCGGACGTCGGCGTCGGAGTCCTCCAGCGCGGCGGTGAGTGCGGCGGCGACCGCCGGCACCTCCGGCCACGTTCGGAGCGTCACGACGGCCGCCTTGCGCACGTCCAGGTGCGGGTCGCCGAGGGCGGACTCGAGTGCGGCGACGGCACCGTCGGGCCCCAGCGCGACGGCGCCCCGCGCCGCCCCCTGCCGCACCTGCCACGCCCGATCGGCGAGGCCGGCACCGAGCAGGTCGAGGTCAGTGGCATCGCCGAGCACGCCCAGGGCCTCGAAAGCCGCGGCTCGGACCAGCGGGTCGTGGTCACCGGCGAGGCCGCGCACCGCATCGACACCGCCGCGGCCCACGGTCGCCAGGCCCGCGGCCACGGCGATCCGCACCTCCCGGTTGGCGTCGTCGGTCGCGGGCGCCAGCGCGGCCCAATCGTCGTGGGAGACCAGCCCGCTCACGCCCACCACGCGTACGCGATGGTCGCCGTCGCCGAGCAGGGCGGCGAACTGCTCCACCGTCCCGGCCTTGAGCGAGCGCAGGAGGTTGCCGACGGCCGCCCGCACCACGGCGTCCGCCGAGCCGAGGAACTCGGCGAGCCCGTCCGCGGACGGCAGCACCTCCACCAGCTCGATCAGACCCGCGGCGGCCGCGCGCCGGACCGCGGCGTCCGCGTCGCCGAGCGCAGCGACGAGGGGAGCGAGGAAGCCGTCGGGCGCGCCCTCGACGATGAAGGACACCGCGCTGCGCCGCACCGTCGTGTCCGGATCGGACAGGAACGGAGAGAGTTCCGCGACGGAGGGGCCGTCCAGCACGAGCAGCTCGCGCAGCCGTGGCGATACCGCGGGCACCGATGCCGGCCGTTCGGCCGCAGCGGGGATCGCGCCGATCGGCGCCACCGCCAGCGGCCCCAGCACCTCGACGGTGGCCGACGACCCCGGGATGTGGTCGAACTCGTCGACGGCCACCAGGTACGGCGCCACGGGCCGGGTCAGGAACTCCATCTCGCCGTCGGCGCCCAACCTCAGGTTCAGGTGCCGGCCCCACCGCTCGTCGTCGCGCTCCGGCAGATCCGGGCGGTCGTGGTAGAGCCCCCACCGGGATTCGGTGCGCGCCAGCGACGCCTTCGCCGCCATCTCCGCGCAGTCGCGGATGAACGAGACCTCCACGCAGCGCATCAGCTCGTGCGGCGTCCGCGCCCCGAGGCCGTCCACCTCGCCGCGCATCCGCTCGAAGGTCTCGATCGCGATGGTCAGCTTCGGTGCGGTCTTCGGCGGCGCGATGTAGTCGTTGACGAAGCGGCGCAGCTTGTACTCGACCTGGGGCTGCGGCGGACCGTCGGGCCTGCGCGCCGGGCCGTAGATCAGCTCGTGCGCGGCGGCGACCTGCGACTCCAGGCCGTCCGCCACGGGTGTCGTCGTGCGCGCGTGCCGCACCGCGTCAGCCCCGGCAAGCTCGCCGAAGACGAAGGCGCCGATCATGTAGTTGTGCGGCACGCACGCCAGGTCGCCCGCCGCGTACAGGCCGGGCACGGTGGTGCGGGCGTTCTCGTCGACCCACACCCCGGATGCGGAATGCCCACCGCACAGCCCGATCTCGGAGACGTGCATCTCGATGTCGTGCGTGCGGTAGTCGTGGCCGCGGTTCGCGTGGAAGGTGCCACGCGTCGGTCGCTCGGTGGTGTGCAGGATCGACTCCAGCTCGCCGAGCGTCTCCTCCGGCAGATGCGAGACCTTGAGGTAGATCGGCCCACGGGCGGAATCGATCTCGGTCTTCACCTCGGCGATCATCTGGCCGGACCAGTAATCCGAATCCACGAAGCGCTCGCCCCGGGCGTTCACCTGGTAGCCGCCGAACGGGTTCGCCACGTAGGCGCACGCGGGCCCGTTGTAGTCCTTGATCAGCGGATTGATCTGGAAGCACTCGATGCCGCTGAGCTCGGCGCCCGCGTGATAGGCCATCGCGTAACCGTCGCCGGCGTTCGCCGGGTTCTCGTAGGTGCCGTAGAGATACCCCGACGCGGGCAGGCCCAGCCGGCCGCACGGCCCCGTCGCCAGCACGACCGCGCCGGCACGGATCTCGACGAATTCGCCCGTCCGCGTGTTGAAGGCGACCGCGCCCACGGCCCGCCGATCGGACCCGCTGCCGGTGGTCAGCACCCGCACCGGCATCACGCGGTTCTCGATCCGGATGCGCTCGCGCATCTTCTTCTGCCGCAGCACCCGGTACAGCGCCTTCTTCACGTCCTTGCCCTCGGGCATCGGCAGCACGTACGAGCCGGACCGGTGCACGCGACGCACGGCGTACTCGCCGTACTCGTCCTTCTCGAACTTCACGCCGTACCGCTCGAGGCGCTGGATCATCGCGAAACCACGGGTCGCCGTCTGGTAGACGGTGCTCTGGTTGACGATGCCGTCGTTGGCGCGGGTGATCTCGGCGACGTAGTCCTCGGGCGCGGCCTTGCCGGGGATGACGGCGTTGTTCACGCCGTCCATGCCCATCGCCAGCGCGCCGGAGTGCCGCACGTGCGACTTGTCGAGCAGCAGCACGTCGGCGCCGGCCTCGGCCGCGGTGAGCGCCGCCATCGTGCCGGCGGTCCCGCCGCCGATCACGAGCACGTCGCAGTCCAGGCGGGTGCGGTCGGCGATCTCGGGGATGTCCATGGAACTCCTGATGCTGGTCAGCGGTCGGTGAGGGCGTCGACGACGCCCGCGCGCAGGGCGGAGGCCGACGGTGCGCGGCGCACGTCGAAGGACGCGCGGACGGGTTCGCCGCGGCGGCCGAGGACGACGATGCGGTCGCCGAGCAGGATCGCCTCGTCCACGTCGTGGGTGACGAAGACTACGGTGGCGGGGTGGGCGTCGAGCGTGCGCAGCAGCAGCCGCTGCATGTCGCCGCGGGTCTGCGCGTCGAGCGCGCCGAAGGGCTCGTCCATGAGTACGGCGCGGGGCGCACCCGCGAGGCCGCGGGCGAGCTGGACCCGCTGCCGCATGCCGCCGGACAGCTCGCGGGGCAGGTGCTTCGCGTAGGCGGTCAGCCCGACCTCGGCGAGCCACCGCCGGGCCTCGTCGGCGCGACGGTGCCGGGCCACGCCCCGCAGCGCGAGCGCGAGCCGCACGTTGTTCTCGACAGTGCGCCAGGGCAGGAGGGCGTCCTCCTGGAAGACCATGGCGCGGTCGCGATCCGGGCCGGTCACGGGGGCACCGTCGGCGAGGACGACACCGGCGTCGGTGCGGAGCAGCCCGGCGAGCGCGCGCAGCACGGTCGACTTGCCGCAGCCCGACGGGCCCGTCAGAACCAGGCGTTCGCCGGGCTCGACGGTGAGGTCGAGCGCGCGCACGGCGGTCGCGCCGCGGTAGCCGAGGTCGACGGTGTCGAGTTTGAGTCGCAGCCCGTCGCGCTGCGCGGGCGGGCTGACCGCCGGGGCGCTCATCGGTCGCCCCGCGGCAGCCAGCGGGTGACCCGGCGGCCGGCCAGCTCGATGACGGCGGAGGTGAGGAAGCCGAGCACGCCGATCGTCAGCATGCCGACGAAGACCGCGGGGTAGTCGACGAGCGTGTACGACTGCCACGTGCGGTAGCCGACTCCGAGGCGCCCGGAGATCATCTCGGCGGAGACGAGGCAGATCCACGCGACGCCGACGCCCACCGACAGCCCGGAGAAGACGCCGGGCAGCGATCCGGGGAGCACGACGCGCCACAGCACGGCGAGGTCGCCGCCGCCCTGGGTGCGCACGGAGTCCTCCCACACGGTCGGGAGGGCGCGGACGGCGTGCCGCACGCTCACCGCGATGGGGAAGAACGCGGCCGTCGCGGTGATCGCGACCATGCCCGCCTCGGACGACGGGAGCAGCAGGATCATCACCGGGACCAGCGCGATCGCGGGGATGGGCCGGACGAGCTCGATGAGAGTGCCGAAGGTCAGCTCGGCGGCGCGGGAACGGCCGAGCGCGACGCCCGCGGCGATCCCGAGCGCCGCGGCGACCGCGAAGCCGGTGCCGATCCGGATCAGGGACTGCGCGAGGTCCAGCCAGTACTCGCCGGTGCGGACCGACTGCGCGAACCGCTCGGCGACGGCGCTCGCCGACGGGAGCGTGTCGAACCGGATCCAGCCGAGCGCGACGTGCTGCGTGGTGAGCAGCTGCCAGACGCCGATCGCCGCGGCGACGACGGCCACCCGCACCGGCCACGCCGGGAGCACGGCGCGGCGGGCGGGAGCGGCGGCCGGTCGCCGGAGCGCCGCGGCGGGGAGCGAGTCGAGGGCGGTCACCGTCGGGCCTCCTCGAGGAGGGCGCGGTACTCGACGGGGACTGCGCCGGGGTGCTCCGCGCGGTAGCGGTCACGGGCGTCGGGGCCGGCGAAGGGCACGAGCGTCGCGCCGTCGCGCAGCCACAGTGATTGGTCGGCGTACCAGCGGGTTCCGGTCAGCGCGTCGGAGACGTACGCGGCGCGGACCTTCCGGTCGGTCGTGGCGAGCGAGCGGATCAGCGCCGTCGCGTCGGGGACCGTCTCGGTGGCGTCGGCGCCGTCGAACCAGATCTCCGCGGTGGGCTTCGGCGCGGGAGTGCCCGCGTCGTACTGGAATCCGCCGCGCGCCACCTGCGCGTCGGCCAGGGGCTTCGGGTCGACGAACCGGTCGACGTCGAGCGGTGTGCCGAACTGGCCGATCGACTGCAGGTACCCGATGTCGCCCTTGAGCGCTCCGATGAGTGGGGCGGCGAGCGTCGGGTTGGGGTCGGTGCCGCCCGGGCCGTTGTACTGGTAGACGACCTCGGCCGGGAGGCCGCTGGCCTGCGCGACGTCCTGCGCGGCCTGCAGGGGGTGCTCCCGCTGGAAGTCGGTGGCATCGAGCTGCGCCTCGAGGAAGGCGCGCACCACGTCCGGGTGCGACGCCGCGTACTTCTTGTTGGCGACGACCCCGTGCAGCGTGGGCGTGTTCAGCTCGCCGCCGTCGTAGAGGAGGCGGGCCCTACCCTGGCGAACGAGGAGTCCGGGCCAGGCGACGAACTGCGCCAGCGCCTGGACCTGGCCGGATTCGAGCGCGCTCGCCCCGACCTGCGGCTGCTGGTTCACGACGGTGACGTCGCCGGCGGCGATGCCCGCGCGGCTCAGTGCGGCGACGAGGGTGCCGTGCCCGGCGGAGCCGACCGACGCGGAGACCTGCTTGCCCCGCAGGTCCGCGAGCGAGCGCAGCGGCGAGCCGGGGGAGACCACCACCGAGTTGAGGGCGCCCCGCGCGCTCGACCCGGTCACCGAGAGCATCGCGGTCTCGGTGTCGGGGCTCGACTGCGCGCGGGATCCGTTGATCAGCAGCGGGTAGTCGCCCATGGAGCCGATCTGGATCTTGCCGGCGAGCATGCCGCTCGTGATCGGGGCGCCGGTGTCGAAGTCCTGCCAGTCGACGCGGAACTTCCCGATCCCGGCGAGGCGCTTCTCGAGGAAGCCCTTGGCGCGCAGCAGGGTCCCCGCGGTCACGGTGTTGATGGTCTTGGACTGATAGCCCACCACGAGGGTCTGGGTGGACTCGTCGGCCGCGGGCTCGAGGGAGCAGGACGCGAGGGCGGCGGTGGCGGCGACGACGGCGATCGCGCGCAGGGTGGATGTCATGGCTGGGTTCTCCGGGCTGGGACGGGCTATCGCAGGAGGTAGGGCATGTTGACGGTGACGGCGCCGGTCGGGCAGCGCGCGGCGCAGGGCCCGCAGTACCAGCACTCGTCGACGTACATGTGGGCGCGGTTGGTGCTCGGGTCGAGGGCGAGCGAGTCGAGGGGGCAGGCCTCGATGCAGATGTTGCAGCCCTCGATGCAGAGGGAGGCGTCGATGGTGACGGGGACGTCGACGCGCTGTTCGACCTGTGCCATGGGTGTGTTCCTCCGTGTCGGTGCGGTCAGTCGCGGTGCAGGGTGCCGCGCAGGGTGATCCGGTCGGATCGGATGCGGATGTACTCGAGGTCGACGGGGCGTCCGCCCTCGAGGTGGGTGAGGCGCTCGTAGAGCAGGAGCGGCGAGCCGGTGGCGATCTCGAGGTTCGCGGCGGTGTGCGGATCGGCCGCCGCGGCGGTCAGGCAGTAGTCGCTGGTGCCCAGGCGACGGCCCGTGACCGCTTCGATCAGGGGGAAGACGTCCTCGTTCTCCAGGTCCTGTTCCAGCAGCAGGTCGCCGATGTCGGCGACGAGGTACGTCAGGTCGAGGCTCACGGGCTCGTCGTTGAGGAACCGCAGCCGCTCGAGGTACACCGCCTCGTCGCCCGCGGGGATCCCCAGCTTCTCCGCCACGATCGGCGGCGGGACCAGCCGCGTCGCCGCGCGCACCCGGTTGCGGATCTCGCCGTGCAGCGAAAGGGTCTCGCGGAGCCCCCGCAGGCTGTCGAGCCCGTGGTCGACGGTGCGGGCGATCACCTCGGTGCCCACCCGGGGGCCCCGCCGGATCCAGCCCTCGGAGCGCAGGATCGCCAGGGCCTCGCGCACGGTGCCCCGGGAGACGGAGAACTGGTCGCCGAGGTCGTCCTCGCCGGGCAGGGTCCCGCGGTAGGTGCCGTCGTGGATCGCCTGGCGCAGGACGTCGGCGACGATGCGCGCGGAATCGGCGCGGATCGGTCGTTCGGTCGCTGGCATGCGGCAACGATAGGAACAGGTCGGACCGTGCCGGCCGTCCTCAGGTGTGTGCCCCGGCGAAGGACCGGCGCGGGCGCCGCATTCCGCCGGTCGGGTCCCGCGCGCGGACCTCCTCACCTGCTGTTTCGTCCTCGCGGGTGGCTAATGCGCGACCCGCGCGGGAGCCTCGCGGATTTGAATCTCGCTGATCGACTGGTTTCGTGCCCGGCCCGTCGCGGGTCCGCGAGCGCGGGTCACAGGTCCTTGGCGAACCAGTGGTGCGCGTACGGGTTGTCGTTGTACCGCTCGACCTCGCGGTACCCGAGCTTTCGGTACAGCGCGATCGCCTCGGTGAGGTTGCCGTTGGTGTCCAGCCGCACGGTCCGCACGCCGGCCTCGCGGGCCCGGTCCTCCAGGTCGTCCATGATCCGCCGGCCGAGTCCGAGGCCGCGCACCGACGGCGCCGCCCACACGCGCTTGACCTCGGCGAAGCCGCCGTCCTGGAAGGCGAGGGCCCCGCAGCCGACGGTCTCCTCGCGCAGCGTCGCCACCAGCAGCAGACCCGCGGGCGGCGTGATCGCCGCGTCCCGGACCGCGCCGCCCAGGCCGGGGTCGAAGCCGTCCTGCAGCCGCTCGCCGAGTTCCGTGTAGTACGCACGCGCCGCGAAGCGCGCCGCCGCCGACATCGCGTCCGCCTCGTCGACCCGCACGAGCGAGGCGACCAGCAGCCGCTCCACCTCGGCCATTGCCGCGCCGAGCCGCCCCCGCTGGCCGGCCGAGAGCGGATCGAGTAGCGCGTGCGCTGCGTCCTCGGATCGGGACTCGAGCTCGGCGTACTCCGCCGCGCCCGCGGGGGTGACCCGCGCGGTCCGGACGCGGCCGTCACCGTCGTCCTGCCCGACGGTGACCAGCCCGTCCGCCTCGAGCGCGCGCAGGAGGCGGCTGAGGTACCCCGAGTCGAGGTCGAGGCGGGTGCGCAGGTCACGGATGTCGACGCCGCCGTCGGAACGGCCGATCTCCCAGAGCAGCCGTGCTTGCCCCAGCGGGCGGTCCCGCGCGAGGTACTGGTCCTGCAGCACGCCGAGCCGCTGCGTGACCGCCCGGTTGAACCGCCGTACCTGTGCCACGTCCTCCGTCATATCTCTGACTTTAGTCAGAGATATGACGGAGGGGCAACGGTCCGGTCGGAACTGCGTACCGTGGTCGGCGTGCGCTATCGACCCCTCGGAACCAGCGGCCTCATCGTCTCGACGCTCGGCGTGGGCTGCAACGCCTTCGGCCGCCGCATCGACCAGCGCGCCACCGACGAGGTGGTGAGCGCGGCCATCGACGCCGGCATCACCCTGTTCGACACCGCCGACAGCTACGGCTCCGGCGCCAGCGAGGAACTGCTCGGGCGGGCCCTCGGATCGCGCCGCGACCAGGTGGTGGTCGCGACCAAGTTCGGCATGGACACCCAGGGCCTCTACGGCGAGGACCACGGGGTCCGCGCGAGCCGCAACTACATCCACAAGGCGGTCGAGGGCAGCCTGAGGCGCCTCGGCACCGACTACATCGACCTCTACCAGCTGCACACGCCCGACCGGGTCACGCCGCTCGAGGAGACCCTCGAGACGCTCTCCGGCCTGGTGGCGTCCGGCAAGGTCCGCTACATCGGCTGCTCGAACTTCACGGCCTGGGAGGTCGTGGGCGCCGACTGGCTGGCCGAGACCCTGGGTACGCCCCACTTCATCACCGCCCAGAACGAGTACTCGCTCTACAACCGCAGCGCCGAGACCGAGCTCGTGCCCGCGCTCGACAGCCTGGGCATGAGCCTGCTGCCCTACTTCCCCCTGGCCTACGGCCTGCTCACCGGCAAGTACAAGCGCGACCAGGCCGCTCCCACGGGGACGCGCCTCGCCGCGGAGACGCACCGGCTCGAGGGCGCCGACTTCGACATCATCGAGGGCCTCCAGGCGTTCGCGGACGACCGCGGCGTCTCGCTGCTCGACGTCGCGATCGGCGGCCTCGCGGCGCAGCCCGCCGTCGGATCCGTGATCTCCGGAGTCAGCCGCGCCGAGCAGATCGCCGCGAACGTCGCGGCATCCGAGTGGGAACCGACGATCGAGGATCTCGCCGCGATCGACGAGATCGTCGCCGCCCGCCCCACCGGCTACACCACCTTCGCGTTCTGACCCCTCGCCGTCGGGCCCGCACGTAGCCTGACGGCATGTTCGTCAATCTGGGTGTACGCGACTTCCTGAACCGGGCCGAGATCGTCTATCCCGACCGCGTCGGCATGGTCGACGAGCCGGACCAGCCGGCTCCGTCGTGGGGCGAGAAGACCTACGCCGAGATGGCGGCCCTGGCCCGCGGGCAGGCCGCGCGCCTCGACGAGCTGGGTATCCCCGTGGGCGGCCGCGTCGCGATCGTCTCCCAGAACGCCGCGCGGCTGCTGACCTCGTTCTTCGGCGTCTCCGGGTGGGGCCGGATCCTCGTCCCGGTGAACTTCCGGCTCGCGCCCGCGGAGGTCGAGTACATCGTGGAGGACTCGGGCGCCGACGTGCTGCTGCTCGACCCCGAGGTCGAGCACCTCGCCGAGACCGTGACCGCGAAGCACGTCTTCGTCCTCGGCCGGGACGACGAGCGGATCTTCGGCCCGGCGGGCGCATCGTCGGAGCCGAAGCCGTGGGCGGGCGACGAGACCGCCACCGCCACCATCAATTACACCTCCGGCACCACCGCCCGGCCCAAGGGCGTGCAGCTCACGCACCGCAACCTGTGGCTCAACGCCACGGTCTTCGGGCTGCACGTCGCCCTCACGGACAACGACGTGCTGCTGCACACCCTGCCGATGTTCCACGCCAACGGCTGGGGCATGCCCTTCGCCGCCACGGGGGTCGGGATCAAGCACGTCGTCCTCCGCAAGGTCGACGGTGCCGAGATCCTCCGCCGGGTCCGCGACCAGGGCGTGACGATCATGTGCGCCGCGCCCGCCGTGGTGACCGCGGCGCTGGACGCCGCCGCCGAGTGGGACGGCCCCATCCCGGGCGCTGGCACCGTCCGCGTGATCTGCGCGGGCGCGCCGCCGCCCACGCGCGTGATCCACCGGGTGCGCTTCGAGCTGGGCTGGGAGTTCATCCAGATCTACGGCCTCACGGAGACGTCGCCGCTGATCACGGTGAACCGCGAGCGCGCCGAGTGGGCGGGCGACGACCCGATGGAGGTCGCCCGCCGGCTCGGTCGCGCCGGCGCACCCGCCCTCGGCGTGGAGCTGCGGATCGACGAGGACGGCGAGATCCTCACCCGGACCAATCACGCGCTCACGGCGTACTGGAACAAGCCTGTCGAGACCGCTGCGGCGCTCGAGGGCGACTGGTTCCACACCGGCGATCGGGGGACCTTCGAGGGCGGCTACCTCACCATCGCCGACCGGAAGAAGGACGTGATCATCTCCGGTGGCGAGAACGTCACGTCGATCGAGGTCGAGGACGCGCTGGCCCTGCACCCCGCGGTGCGCGAGGTCGCGGTGATCGGCATCCCCGACGAGAAGTGGGGCGAACTGGTCACGGCGATCGTCGTGGCCGACGGGGTGACCGCGGAGGAACTCATCGCGCACACCCGCGAGCACCTCGCCGGCTACAAGTGTCCCAAGCGGATCGACTTCGTCGAGTCCCTCCCGCGGACCGCCACCGGCAAGATCCAGAAGTTCGTGCTCCGCGCCCCGTTCTGGGACGCGTTGGAGCGCAAGGTGAACTGACTCAGGCGTGCCAGGCGGTCGCGCCGACGTTGTCGATCATCCGCTGCAGGGTGCGGATCGTGGTGATGAACTCCTCGTCGGTGACGCCCGCGCGGATCGCGGCGAGGGTGGCGTGGACATCGGGCCAGGTCTCCGCGCGCCGCCGCTCGCCGGCCGGGCTGACGGTGAGCGCGCCGTCCGCCTCGTCGAGCAGCCCCGTCGCGACCAGGCACGCCACGTCGGGGCGCAGCGCGTCGCCGGTGTCGACGAAGCCGCGGTGGAACTCGACCACCTCGTCGAGGGGCACCCCGTCGGGGCGGACCGCGATGTAGTTGAGGGCCCACCACTGCGGCTGCGTCAGCCCGTGGCCCTCCAACGTCGCGCGGATACGGGTCACCACCGCGCGGCTCGCCGTGCCGGCCCAGTACCCGATCGGCTGCGTGAGGATGCGGGCGTCCGTGTAGCTCTCCATGCCCCGACGGTATTTCCTCGACGATGGTTGAGGTCAAGGCCTTCCCGGGGGTTCGCGCACCGTCGGGCGGCGCGAGGTGCGAGGATGGACCCCAACATGTAGAACACGTTCTATTGATGGAGGTTGCGGTGTTCGAGTGGTCCGACGAAGACCTGATGGTGCGGGACGCCCTGCGGGCGTTCATCGACAAGGAGGTGCGCCCGCACGTCGACGAGCTGGAGACCGGCGCGCTGCCGCCGTACGACATCACCCGCAAAATGCTCCAGACCTTCGGCATCGACCAGGTCAACCGCGAGAACCTCGAGGCCGAGCTGGCCGCCGAGGAGGCGGGGGAGAAGTCCAAGGCCGGCGGCTCCAGCACGCTCAGCTCGTCGATGTTCCTCATCCTCAACGTCGAGATGGCGGGCGTCAGCCTCGGCCTCATCGGCTCGATGGGCGTCTCCATGGGGCTGACGGTGTCCACCATCAAGTCCCGCGGCACGCTCGCGCAGAAGAAGCGCTGGCTGCCCGAGTTGGTCACCATGGAGAAGGTCGGCGCGTGGGCGATCACCGAGCCCGACAGCGGCTCCGATGCCCTCGGCGGCATGAAGACGACGGTGCGCCGCGACGGCTCCGGCGGGTACATCCTCAAGGGGCAGAAGACCTTCATCACCAACGGCCCGCACGCCGACACCATCGTCGTCTTCGCCAAGCTCGACGAGGGCGACGGCACGCCGATCCGCGACCGCAAGGTGCTCACGTTCGTGCTGGACACGGGCATGGAGGGGCTCACGCAGGGCAAGGCGTTCAAGAAGATGGGCATGATGAGCTCGCCCACCGGCGAGCTGTTCTTCGACGACGTGCGCCTCGGCCCCGACCGGCTGCTCGGCGAGACGGAGGAGACGCCGGGCGGCGGCGGGGCGTCCGCGAAGGCGGGCTTCACCGCCGAGCGCATCGGCATCGCGGCGCTGAGCCTGGGTATCATCAACGAGGCGCAGCGCCTGTCGATCGACTACGCGCGCTCGCGCACCCTGTGGGGCCAGGAGATCGGGAAGTTCCAGCTCATCCAGCTCAAGCTGGCGGAGATGGAGATCGCGCGGATCAACGTGCAGAACATGCTGTTCACCGCCATCGAGGCCTCGCGCGCCGGCAAGCCGCCGACGCTGGCGCAGGCCTCGGCCATGAAGCTGTACAGCTCGCGCGCCGCGACCGAGGTGGCGATGGAGGCCGTGCAGCTCTTCGGCGGCAACGGCTACATGGCGGAGTACCGGGTGGAGCAGCTCGCGCGCGACGCGAAGTCGCTGATGATCTACGCCGGCAGCAACGAGATCCAGGTGACGCACGTGGCGAAGGGGCTGTTGCGCGGCGAATGACGGTTAGCGTGACCGATACGCGGTCTTAACGCGACAAGCGTTGCCCCGCTCGGTGGTTCGGTTCGATACTCGATGGATCCCGCTTCACCGATCCGCCGAGAAGGAACCGCACCATGTACGCATTCGCCCGTCGTCTGCACGCCCGCTGGACGATGACGCCGCAGGAGCGCCACAACCTCCGGCTGGCGAGCACGCCGCTCGCCGTCGTCTCGGCGTCCCTCGGCTGCCATCCCCGGCACCGCTGACCTCGCCGTCGCCGACCCTGTACGACGAAACCGGCCTGCCCTCGCCGAGCGAGTGCAGGCCGGTTTCGTGATGCAGAGCGTGATCTTCGGCGATCAGGGGATGGTGATGACCTGGCCCACGTTGATCAGGTCCGGGTTCGCGATGCCGTTGAGCTGCGCGATCTCGGTGTAGCGGTTGCCGTCGCCCAGGTACTGCTCGGCGATGGCCCACAGGGTGTCGCCGGAGGCGACGGTGTGGGTGCGCGGCGCGGGAGCGGCCGGCGCCTCGGCGGCGACGGGCTCGGGCTCCGGGGCGGCCTGACGAGCCGGGGCGGGCTGGTCGGTGGCGGTGTTGGAGGCCCACTTGTCGGCGTCGCCGGCGTAGACCACGAGGTTGCGGTCGTCCTGCAGGACGATGCGGTCGGCGCCGGTGCCCTCGGTGTTGGTCGACCAGACGCCCTCGCCGGCGCCGTTGTACAGCACGAAGTTGCCGTCGGTCTGGAAGTTGGCCCGCTCGACGCCCTTGCCGTCGGTCGCGCTGGCCCACACCACGGTGCCGGCGCCCTCGGTGAGCACGAGGTTGCCATCGCTCTGCAGGGTCAGCGTGTAGCCGCCGTTGAGGGAGTCCAGGGTCTCCCCGAGGCCGAGCTGGTTTCCTGCGCGAAGCACGTCGGTCATGTGTATCCCCTTAGTAGATGTACTCGGTGTACATGCGGCGCGCGGGTGCGCGCCCGAGTAGACAATAGCGATCCCATCCGACATTTTGGCGAATGGGAATCATGGAGTCGGCAAAATCGTTGGAGGGGGTATGGCGACAGTTGAATTGACCGCAGACAAGTTCGATCAGACCGTGACCGGCAACGATATCGTGCTGGTCGACTTCTGGGCCTCCTGGTGCGGGCCCTGCCGCGCGTTCGCGCCGACCTTTGAGAAGGCATCGGAGACCCATCCCGATGTGGTTTTCGCGAAGGTGGACACCGAGGCCGAGCAGAGCCTGGCGGCTGCCGCGAACATCCGGTCGATCCCCACCCTCATGGTCTTCAAGAAGGGCAACCTCGTCTACAACGAGGCCGGCGCCCTGCCGCCCGCCGCGCTCGAGGACCTCATCGGCCAGGCCAAGGCGCTCGACATCGAGCAGGCCGAGGTCAACGCCGCAGGCGAGAAGCCCGCGGAGTAACCACAGGAGCAACCCCCCGCGCCAAGCGCCGGCGCAGCCCCCACGGCGCCGCCGCGAACGCCGCAGCCATCGCTGCGGCGTTCGTCGTCGCCGGGGAGCGCGGCGAGAGGAACGCCCGCACCCGCCGGTCCGGGAGCCCGAAGAAGACCTCGAAGAAGTCGCGCTGCTCCGCCGGGGACATCCCCAGCAGCGCGCGCAGCGCGGCCGCCCGCAGGCGGTGCGCGGCCACCGCGTCCGTGGTCACCGGATTCCGGCCGGTGCTCAGCGCCGAGACGGCGTCATCGGCGAACGCCAGCGACCCCGCCACCGAGTACCCCGTTGCGGGGTGCAGCGTCGTCCCGCGCACGCCCGCCCCGCACCAGCCGCGCCCGCGCCGCGGCCCGGCGTGCAGCAGCGGGAAGTCCACCCGCTCGTGCAGCTCGCCCGCGGTGACGCCGCGCTCCGCCAGCCGCGCCCGCAGCCGTTCCTCCAACTCGTCGACGGTGACCGCCGGCGCGCCCGCGAGGCAGGTCTCCTCCAGCAGCACCGCATCGGTCGACACCCGGACCGCGTAGAGGAACGACGCAGGTGCGTCGTTGGGCACGCCGGGCGCCGGACGCCAGTCCATCCACAGCTCCTCGTGCGCGCCCGCCGGGACCAATACTCCCGCCGCGGTCTGCCGGGGCACGTCCGCGGAGGTCGACGGTGCCGGCCCCCGCGCGTCGATCACGAACGCCGCGCCGTGCCCGTCGCGGCCCGCGCGCTCGGCGAGGACGTCCACCCCGTCCAGCGGCAGCGCGCCCTGCAGCGCGTCCACGTCGAGCATCGCGTACTCGCGCCGCAGGTCGTGCCGGGTCCGCGCGATCACCTGCGGCGACGACACCGCCGCGACCACGTCGGCGGGGAGCCACGCCGGCAGCTCGTCGGCCCACAGCCCGAAGGTGCGCCGCCAGCGCGCGTCCGGCGCGGGATCGAAGGCTCGCACTCGGAGGCCCGCCGCCGCGGCGCGGTGCGCGACCGCGCGCCCCGCCGGCCCGAGGCCCAGCACCACCAGGTCGGGCGCGCTCACAGCGCCGCCCCGAGCAGCGCGAGCTGCGTGCGGTTCGCGCAGTCCAGGCGCGTCATCAGCGCGGAGACGTAGCCCTTCACCGTGGACTCGGCGAGGAACAGGCGCGCCGCGATCTCCGCGTTCGACGCGCCCGTCGCCAGCTCGCGCAGCACGTCGCGGTCCCGCTCGCCGAGCGCGTCGATGCGCGGGTCGCGGCGCGGCCGGTCGCCGGCGAGGCCCACGAGGCGCGCCAGGGCGTCGGGGGAGAGCAGCGAGCCGCCCGCCGCCGCGGTGCGCACCGCCGACGCCAGCAGCGCTGGCTCGGCGGTCTTCACCACGAAGCCCGCCGCGCCCGCGGCCAGACCGTCGACCAGCACCGCGTCGGTGTCGAGGGTGGTGATGAGCACGACCGCGACCGGCGGATCGAGGTCCCGCAGCGCCCGGGTCGCGATGATCCCGTCGACGCCGGGCATCCGCACGTCGAGCAGCGCGACCTGCGGCGCGTGGGCGATGCCCGCCTCGACCGCGGCGGCCCCGTCGGCCGCGGTCGCGACCACGTCGAGGTCCGGCTCCGCCGACAGCGTCGAGCGCAGGTACTCCCGTACGAGCGGGTCGTCGTCGGCCACCAGGACGCGCACCGTCGTCATCGGGCGGCCGCCGGGAAATCGGCCTGCAGGGTCCAGCCGCCGTCGGGCGAGGGGCCGTGCCGGAGTGTGCCGCCGACGAGCGCGGTGCGGGCCGCGAGGCCCCGCAGTCCCGTTCCGCTCCCGGTCGCGGCGAGCGCGGGATCGGGGGCGGCCGACGGATTGTGCACGCGGACACCGCGGTCCGTGACCTCGACGTCGACCGGGGCGCCGGCCGCGTGCTTGCGCGCGTTCGCCAGGCCCTCCTCGAGGACGCGGGCCAGGCAGTCGGCGCTCGCGCGGGGGAGCGGCGCGGCGACGTTCCCGCTCAGGTCGACGCGCTGGCCCGTGTCCCGGGCCCGGTCCACCGCGTCCGTGATGGTGCCGTCGAGATCGGCCGGGGCGACGAGCCCGCCGACCGCCAGCGGGGCGGGCGGGGCGTCGGCGGTCTGCAGCCCGACCACCACCCGGCGCAGGTCGGCGAGCGCGGCCTGCGCGTCCTCCTCGATCCCCGGCTGCCCCGTCGCGCGCGCCGCGAGCACGATCCGGGTCAGCCGCGCCGTCGCGAGGTCGTGCAGCTGGGCCGCCAGCGCGAGCCGCTCGTCGGCGCGGGCCTGCCGCGCGGCGAGGGCCCGCCGCTCCCGCTGGGCGTCGCGCAGCCGCAGCCCCAGCCCGAAGGTCGTGCCGCCGAACACCGGGGCCAGCGAGCCGAGCGCGCCCCACACGGAGTGCGAGGACGCCGCCACCGCGGCCGCGAAGACCACGAACGGGGCGAAGGCGATCACCGCCTCGCGGCGGCTCCGGGCCGTCTGCGCCGCCGCCGAGGAGACGAGCGAGGCCGCCACCGCGACCCAGATCGCTGCGCCGGACGCCGTCGCCTCGGCCCAGGGCCCGAGCACCAGGTAGCAGCAGGCGGCTGCGACGACGGGCGCCGCGAGCACGGGGCGCAGTAGCCCGACCGCCGCGGACGCCGCGAGCATCGCCGCCGCGCCCAGCCACAGGCCGGCGCCCCGCAGCGCGGGGAACAGCGCCATCACCAGCGCGACGGTGCCCGCCGCCGACACCACGAGCAGCGCCGCGTGGGCGGTTCGCGTGCGGACGTCGGGTGCGAGGGGCATGCAGCCATCGTAGGGAGGGGCCCGACGGGGCCGGTACCTCCTTTCGTCGGTCGACGGGCCGCCGAACGGCGCTACCGGCGTCGCGCCCGATCGGCGACGGTCGAAGGCATGACATCGCAGGTCATCACCACCGACACCGCTCCGACCGCCGGATCGCGCGGCGCGCTCCCGCCGATCGCGCGGCTGCCGCTCGCCCTCGTGGGCGCCGTCGTGCTCGCCGTCATGCTGCTCGGCAGCCGCAACTACGGCTACTTCTTCGACGAGGCCTACTTCGTCGTCGCCGGGCGCGACCATCCCGCCGCCGGGTACTTCGACCAGCCGCCGCTCGTGCCCCTCCTCGCCGCCGGCCTCGATCACCTCGCGCACGGGAACCTCGTCGTGCTGCGCCTGCCCGCGACGCTCGCGGTCGTGGCGATCACCCTGCTCGCCGGGCTCCTCGCCCGCGAGCTCGGCGGCCGCGCGGGCGCGCAGGCCTTCGCCGCGGCGGCGGTCGCGATGTCGCTGGTCAGCTCCGTCGGACACTGGCTCGCGACCTACTCGCTCGACCCGCTGTGGTGGACGCTCCTCCTGTACCTGCTGGTCCGCTGGGTGCGCACCCGCGACGACCGCCTCCTGCTCCTCGCGGGCGCCGTCACGGCGCTCTCCCTGCTCACCAAGTTCCTCGTGCCCGCGCTGTGGATCGCGGTGGCGCTCGCCGCCCTCGCCTGCGGGCCCCGTCGGCTGCTCACCCGGCCCGCGCTCTGGGCGGGCGGCGCCCTCGCGGTGGTCGCGATCGCCCCGACGCTGTGGTGGCAGGCCGGGCACGATTGGGCGTACACCCGGATGGGGGCCGTCGTGCGGGCGGAGTGGCCGGGCGGCGCCGGGTTCGCGCTCGTCGGTTTGTTCGGCGCGGGCCTGCTCATCGGGCTGCCGCTGCTGCTCGCCGGCGTCGTCGCGCTGCTGCGCTCGCGCGACCTGCGCCCGTACCGCTTCCTCGGCGTCGCCCTGGTGTTGGTCGTGGTCGCGATCGTGCTGACGCACGGCCGTTCGTACTACCTGGCCTCGGTGTACGCGCTGCCGATGGCCGCGGGCGCCGTCGTCGCCGAGCGATGGCTGGCACGGCGTGGGCGCCGGGCCGGCGGCGTGCTCCGCGCCATCGCGGTCCTCGCGCTCCTCGGCTCCACCGCCAGCTGGATCGCGGCGTCGCCGGTGTGGTCGCCGGCAGTCGCGGAGCGGATCGGCACGCCCCCGCTGCGAGCGCCCGCGACGATGCTCGTCGAGGGGGACACGATGCTCCGCGGCCTGTCCGACACCGTCGTCGCCGCGTACCGGACGCTGCCGCCCGCGGAGCGCGACGGCACCGTCATCGTGGCCGAGAGCTACCCCTTCGCCGCGGCCGTCGACTTCTTCGGCCGCGACGAGGGTCTTCCCCGCGCGTACAGCGGGCACCGGGCGTATTACTACTTCGGCAGCCCGCCCGAGGACGCCCGCGCGGTGCTCTGGATCGGCGACCCGTCGCCCGTGCTCGACGGGGCCTTCGCGCACCGTCGGGCCGTGCCGGCCCCCGGCGAGACGGGGGATCCGGTGGTGCAGCTCTACACCGGACGGACCGTCGCCTGGCCCGAGCTGTGGGAGCGGCTGCGCTCGCAGTGACGGCCCGCGCGGGCGGTCAGTAGGGTGACGGGCGTGATCCTCGCGAGCATCCCGAGTCCTCCGCAGGGCGTCTGGCACCTCGGGCCCGTCCCGATCCGCGCCTACGCGCTGTGCATCATCATCGGCATCGTCGTCGCCTGCTGGTGGGGCGACCGCCGCTGGGTGGCCCGCGGCGGCAAGCCCGGCCAGGTCCTCGACGTGGCGGTCTGGGCCGTCCCGTTCGGCCTCATCGGCGGCCGGCTCTACCACGTGCTGACCGACTTCAGCACCTACTTCGGCCCGAACGGCCGCGGCCTCGGCGCCGTCTTCCGCATCTGGGACGGCGGCCTCGGCATCTGGGGCGCGGTCGCCCTCGGCGGCGTCGGCGCCGCCATCGGCTGCCGGCAGATGGGCATCAAGCTCGGCCCGTTCGCAGACGCGATCGCACCCGCGATCATCGTGGCCCAGGCCATCGGCCGGCTCGGCAACTGGTTCAACCAGGAGCTCTACGGCGGCCCCACCACGCTGCCCTGGGGCCTGGAGATCTACGAGCGCGCCAACGACGTGGGCCAGCGCGGCCCCGACGTGCTCGACGGGCACAGCACCGGCGTCGTCCTCGCGGTCGTGCAGCCCACGTTCCTCTACGAGCTCATCTGGAACCTGCTGGTCGCGGCCTTCCTCGTGATCGTCGACCGCCGCTTCCGCATCGGCCACGGCCGCCTCTTCGCGCTGTACGTCGCGGGCTACTGCCTCGGCCGGTTCTTCATCGAGCTGATGCGCGACGACCACGCCACCCTGATCTTCGGCGTCCGGATCAATGTCTTCACCGCGGCGCTCGTCTTCGCCGGCGCCATCGCCTACTTCCTCCTCGCCCCGAAGGGGCGCGAGGAGTCGGTGTTCGTCGACGACCCGGCGACGGCACCGTCGGAAACCGGCCCCGAGCAGGACGGACCGGCGAAGGACGACGCGCCCGTCGCCCTCGGAAAGGCCGACGAGGAGGCCGAGGCGGAGGCTGATGTTCGCCAGATGGATACCGGCGGGTTAGCGGGAGACTCCACAGAGCGGAATAAGGAGGACTAACGTGGACGCCGTGACTCGTCGAACCAAGATCGTCTGCACCCTGGGCCCCGCTGTCGGAACCGATGAGAAGGTTCTTGCTCTCGTCGAGGAGGGCATGGACGTTGCGCGCCTGAATTTCAGCCATGGTGAGCACGCCGATCACGGCGTGAACTACAACCGAGTTCGTGCGGCTTCGGATAAGACCGGTCGTGCGGTCGGGATCCTCGCGGATCTGCAGGGCCCGAAGATCCGGCTGGGCCGGTTCGCCGGTGACGGCCGGACCGTGTGGGAGACGGGTGAGACGGTGCGGATCACCGTCGAGGATGTGGTCGGCACGCATGATCGGGTCTCCACCACCTACAAGGAGCTGGCGCAGGACGCCCGCCCGGGCGATCGGCTGTTGGTCGATGACGGCAAGGTCGGCCTGAAGGTCACCTCGGTCGACGGCAACGATGTGGTGTGTGAGGTCACCGAGGGCGGCCCGGTGTCGAACAACAAGGGTGTCTCGCTGCCGGGCATGAATGTCTCGGTTCCTGCGCTCAGTGAGAAGGACATTGAGGATCTGGAGTTCGCGCTCGAGCTGGGGGTGGATTTCATCGCCTTGTCGTTCGTGCGGGCTCCCGCGGACATCGAGCGGGTGCACGCGGTGATGGACCGCGTCGGCCGCCGGATTCCGGTGATCGCGAAGCTGGAGAAGCCGGAGGCCATCGAGAACCTCGAGGCCGTGATCCTGGCGTTCGATGCGGTGATGGTCGCCCGCGGCGATCTGGGTGTGGAGTTGCCGCTGGAGGAGGTGCCGCTGGTGCAGAAGCGGGCCATCCAGATCGCCCGGGAGAACGCCAAGCCGGTCATCGTCGCCACCCAGATGCTGGAGTCGATGATCGAGAACAGCCGTCCGACCCGCGCGGAGGCCTCCGACGTCGCGAACGCCGTCCTCGACGGTGCGGATGCCGTGATGCTCTCCGGCGAGGTGTCGGTGGGCAAGTACCCGATCGAGACCGTCCGGACCATGGCCAAGATCGTGCAGGCCGTGGAGGACGGCGGACCGTCCGTGCCGCCGCTGAACCACGTGCCCCGCACCAAGCGCGGCATCATCTCCTACGCCGCGCGCGACATCGGGGAGCGGCTCAACGCCAAGGCCCTCGTCGCGTTCACCCAGTCGGGTGACACCGTGCGCCGCCTGGCCCGCCTGCACACCCGCCTGCCGCTGCTGGCGTTCACGCCGCTGCCGGAGGTCCGCAGCCAGCTCGCCCTGTCCTGGGGCACGGAGACCTTCCTGGTCGACGGCGCCGACAGCACCGACGCCATGATCAAGCAGGTCGACCACTCCCTCGAGGGAATCGGCCGCTACTCCAAGGGCGATCAGGTCGTCATCGTCGCCGGCGCGCCTCCCGGGACCATCGGCTCGACCAACCTGATCCAGGTGCACCGGATCGGCGAGGACGACCACTGACATACGCTCGTCGTATGACGGAGACACTCACCGATTTCGACGAGTTCCTCGGCACCCTGGATCTCGCGGAGGCGGGGGAGGACCGGTATCTCGGTCGTCACCCCGCCAAGACCGCGTCCCGCACGTTCGGCGGGCAGATCCTCTCGCAGGCGATCGTGGCCTCGGGCAACACCGTTCCGGGGGCTCGGGATTCGCTGTTCCTGCACGCCGCGCACACGCACTTCATCAACGGCGGTGAGACGAACGCCGACCTGGAGTTCGTGGTGCGGCGCCTGCGGGACACCCGCAACGTCGCGAACCGGCTGGTCTCGGTGGAGCAGGGCGGCACCGTCCTCGCGCTGATGCAGCTCGCCTACCAGACCGACGGCCGGAACCCGCTGGTGCACGGCGATCCCGCGCCCGCGGTGCCGGGCCCCGACGGCCTGCCGAACATCCAGGACACGCTCCAGGGCTACGAGGACGTCGTCACGATGTTCGTCGACGCCCCGCAGCCGATGGACATGCGCTTCACCAACGATCCGGCCTGGATCGCCAAGGGCAAGGGCCTGATCCAGGAGGACAACAACGTCTGGATCCGGACCGCCGGCCCGCTGCCCGACGATCAGGTCATCCACGACGCGGCGCTGGCCTACGCCTCGGACACCACGATCCTCGACTCGATCATCACCCGGCACGGGCTGTCGTGGGGATTCGACCGGATCATGGCGGTCACGCTCAACCAGTCGCTGTGGTTCCACCGTCGCGTCCGGTTCGACCAGTACAACCTGTACTCGTCGCATTCGACGGTGGCCGACGGCGGCCGCGGTATGTCCAACGGGCAATTCTTCGATTCGAAGGGCATTCTGGTAGCAAGCACGACCCAGGAGGGTGTGCTCAAGTACTTCCCGTCGAAGGGGGCGAAGTGACCAGCCAGGACACGCAGCAGCGTCCGATCCCGAACGTGCCGCAGGGCACGCCCGGCCGTGATTGGCGTGCGGAGCTGCCCCAGGCGCTCCCACAGGGCCCGCAGCAGCCGTGGCGCCGCCACGGCCCCGGTTCGCGCACCTGGGTCGGCGTCCTCACCGCGATCGTGCTCGTGGTCATGGCGGGGGCCGGTATCTTCGCCGTCTCCTTCGGCTTCGCGACCACCGCCTTCGAGCGGCAGGGCGTCGTGGTGCTGACGCCGTCCGAATACATGGCGACGACCACCACGTGCTCCGGCGCCCGCGACGCGGAGGGGGTGAAGGAGGGGGCTCGGATCGTCTTCAAGAGCGGGTCCGACAGCTTCGACACCGATCTCGGCGAGGGTGTGCTGCGCTCCGGCCGGTGCGTCTTCCCGTTCACGCTCTCGTCGGTGCACGCGGACCCGGACGTGAATTACGCGGTGACCGTCGGCGGCGCCCAGGCCACTCCGGTCGCTGGTAGCGAGCTCGCCTCCACGTCGGGCACCCTCATGGTCTCGCTCGCGGGCTAGCCGCCGGTGACCGCACTCGGAACGACGGTCCGCCGCGACTGGCAGCCCGTCGTGACCTACTCGCTGATCGCGGTCAACGTGATCGTCTTCGCATTCAGCGCGAAGCAGACCGGCAGCATCGAGAACAACATGGCCTCGTACGAGGTCGCGCGGTTCGCCCTGTCCGAGCCAGCCACCGCGAACGGCTGGTGGTGGACGGCCGTGACCTCGGGGTTCCTGCACTTCGGGCCGATCCACCTGTTGGTCAACATGTTCACGCTGTACGTCTTCGGGCGGGGCGTCGAGCAGCAACTCGGGCGGGCGCGGTTCGGCGCGATCTACGGGATCGCGCTGCTCGGCGGCAGCGCGGCGGTGCTGTGGTTCGGGCTGGAGAACACGATCACCGTGGGCGCCTCCGGCGCGATCTTCGGCCTCATCGGGGCGGAACTGGTGCTCTTCCTCCGGCTGAAGCTGAACCCGACCTCGCTGCTGATGATCATCGGCGTGAACGTCGTCGCGTCGTTCACGATCTCGGGCATCTCCTGGCTCGGCCACCTCGGCGGCTTCGTCATCGGGGCTCTCGTGGCCGCGGGCTTCGTCTACGCGCCCGAGCTGCTTCCCCGGGACAAGCGCACCCGGCAGCAGGTCGAGGGCCTCGGCTGGGCGTGCGCCGGCGTCATCGCCGCGGTCGTCGTCGCGGCGATCGCTGTCCGCTTCGGCACCTTCCCGGGTGCGGACGTGTACACGCTGCGCTGAGGCCGAGCCGATCCGACGGGGCCGCGGTCCTGCTGGCGGGGCGGTGCGCCCTTGCGGGCGGGGCGTCAGCGGCCCCGGTTCATCTCCCGCAGGCGCGCGTTGTAGGCGGCCAGGGCGGCCTCGTCGTCGTCGACGTCCACGTCCTCGCCGCCCTCGCCCATGAGCTGCCCGCGACGCGCGGAATCGAGCCAGGAGCCCATGCCGCCGCCGCGCTTGCCGGTGGCCTCCGCGGTGATCCACTGGAAGGCCACCACGAGCAGCAGGATCATCATGAGGCCGTCGCCGCCGAACCACATGATGGCGCCGGCCGCCGACTGGTCCTCGAGGCCCGTGGGGCCCCAGCCCAGGCGCGACGCCGAGTAGCCGGGCGCCAGCTCGGTGGTGGTCATCATGAGCGTGACGCCGACCAGGGTGTCGGGGCCCATGGCCAGCAGGAAGGACGCGAAGCGCAGCGGGTGCGAGAGTTTGGTGGGCCCGCACAGCTCGTTGCCGATGAGCGGCAGCATGAAGATCCAGCCGATCACGAAGTAGCCGGCGTACTCGAGCTGCTTGAGCCACGGATTGTCGAGCGCGAGGTCCTGGAAGCCCGTGAGGTGCGTGCTGATCAGCGCGAACGCGTACAGCGGCAGGCCGACGATCGGGCTGGTGACCAGCCGGACCACCCGGTTGCCGAGGAACGCGCGCACCCGACGGTCGCCGGCCTCGCCCGTCGCCGTCGCGAGCAGGCGGATCGGCTCCGCGAGCACGAGGAACATCGGCACGACCGTGATCAGCACGAGGTGCACCACCATGTGCGCCCAGAACAGGTGCTTGGCCAGCTCGGCCATCACGCTGTTGACCGCGAGCACCAGGAGCGCCATCGCGACGAACCACGACAGGATGCGGGAGATCGGCCAGGCGACTCCGGCGCGCCGCGCCCGGACGGTGCCGTACACGTAGAGAATGGAAGCGACGACCATGAGGCTCGTCACCACGGGGGTGAAGACCCACGTGTGGAGCACGTCCGGCGACTGCGTCGCCACTGCTGAGGGATACATCGATGCCCGTTGTACCACCCCTGGCAAACTAATCCAACCGGCGTGTAACAAAGCGCGGCGGAGGATCGATGAAGGGACGAACGTCCCTGTCAGATTGCCTGGGTACCCGCCCCGGGCTCGAACGCACGGAGTAGAGATGCCGAAGGTCCCCGAGCCCACGCCTCAAGAGGTCCGCGACTTCCTCAGCCCCATTTCGCACTGGTCCCACCTCAAGGCCAACGCGGAGGAGCAGTACCGCAAGACGATCCTCGCCGCCTACGCCGCGCGGATCCCGATCGTGCACATCGCCCGCTACACGGGCACGTCGCCGCAGGCCGTCAAGAAGGTCATCGACCGCCAGAACGACAAGGCCACGGGCGACGCGCCCGCGTTCCAGAACATGCCGCGCACCGGGTACTACCGGGGCCAGCAGCTGCCGCCGTCGCGGTCCGTCCGCGCGGTCTAGCCGACTGTCAGGGCGCTCCCGCCGCGTCGGTAGGGGTGGTGGGGGTGCCCAGCGTGTCGATCACCAGGTGCGCGACGGTGCGCATGTCGGTGCGGCGGTCCATCGCGGTCCGCTGAATCCAGCGGAACGCCTCCGGCTCCGAGACGCCGTGCGCCTGCATCAGGATGCTCTTCGCCCGGTCCACCAGCTTGCGGGTCTCGAGCTGGCCGGAGAGCGTCGTCACTTCCTTCTCGAGCGCCTTGAGCTCGGCGAACCGGCTGATGGCGATCTCGATCGCGGGCACCAGGTCGGCCTTCGTGAAGGGCTTGACCAGGTACGCCATCGCGCCCGCCTCGCGGGCCTTCTCGACGAACTCGCGCTGGCCGAAGGCGGTCAGCATCACGACGGGGGCGATCCGCTCGCGGGCGATGTCCTGCGCGGCCTCCAGGCCGTTGAGGACCGGCATCTTGACGTCCATGATCACCAGGTCGGGCTGGAGCTCGCGGGCCATCTCCAAGGCGACCTGGCCGTTCTCTGCCTCGCCGACCACGTCGTAGCCCTCTTCCCGAAGCATCTCGGAGAGGTCCATGCGAATGATCGCCTCGTCCTCGGCGACGAGCACGCGGTGCGGGGTGGGCTCGGTGTCCTTCATCAGGGGGTACGTTACCGGGCGGCGGAAATCGGGCCCGCCGCGCGCGGTACCGTGGGCCCATGAACGTATTGAGCCTGACTCAATTGCGCGAGCGCGCCGGCAACCTCTGGGCGTTGACTCTGGGGGAGGGCATCCGCCCCGTCGAGCGCACCCCGCACGTCGTCGTCGCCGACGGTGACCACCGCACCCTCCGCCGGTTCGCCTCGGATTCCGAGCGTGACCTGGCCGCCGTGCCCGGCGCCGCACCGGTGCTGCTGGTGCCGCCGATCGCTGCGCCCGCGACCTGCTACGACCTCTCGCCCGAGACCTCCGTCGTCGCGCACCTCGCGTCGACGGGGCGCGTTCCCTATGTCATCGACTTCGGCGAGATGGGCTACGGCGACCGCGGTCTCGGCTTCGAGGACTTCGCCCTCGACATCATCCCGCAGGCCATCGCGCGCGCCCTGGAGGACTTCTGGGGCGGGGACGTGCCCGACGGTGCCGGCGTCGACCTGTACGGCTGGAGCCTGGGCGGCACGCTGTCCTTCCTCGCCGCCGGCGCGTCGACGGAGTCCATCCGCTCGATCGTCTCGATCGCGACGCCGCTGAAGTACGCCGCGCAGCCGCCGTACCCGCTGGTGACCTCGCTGATGAAGCCGGTCGACGGTTTCGGCCCCGGTGCGCTGATCGCGCTCATGGGCGGCATCCCCGCGCCGATCGTGCAGGTGGCCTACCGCGCCACGTCGTGGGACCGGGAGCTGAAGAAGCCGAAGTTCGTGCTGGAGAACCTCGGCGAGCCCGAGAAGCTCGCGCGCATGGAGGTCATCGACCGTTTCCAGCGCACCTTCCCCGGCTACCCCGGCAAGCTCGCGACGCAGCTGTGGGAGCGGCTGATCTTCCGCGGCGAGCTGGCCGCCGGTGAGGTCCAGCTGGGGGAGCGGACGATCGATCTGCACTCCATCGACGTGCCGATCCAGCTCGTCGGCTCGCACCGGGACGCCCTGTGCGCGTGGGAGACCGCGCGCCACGGCGTGGACCTGTTCACCGGCTCGCCGCGCGTCGAGTTCGAGACCGTCGAGTCCAGCCACCTCGGCCTCGTCGCCGGCCCCGATGCCGTCCGCGAGACCTGGCCCGTGATCGACGCCTTCCTCGCGTCCGTGGACGCCGAGTCCGAGGCCGCCGACCCCGCCCGGTAAGCTAGCTCGGCTGGCCGTCTCCGACGGTCCGCCGGACGCCCCCGTAGCCCAATTGGCAGAGGCAACGGATTCAAAACCCGTCCAGTGTGAGTTCGAGTCTCACCGGGGGCACCACATCACCGCATGTAGGCGGCTTTCCAGGTACGTTTTGTAGCCCGTCGGTCAGGCGCGTGCTACCCCCGTGCTACCCAACCGGCGCGGCGTGGGGTTGTACCTCCCAGAACGTCCGAAAACGATCGGGTGCTCGTGAGACGATTCGAGGATGAGTCAAGCTCCTGGCAGTCCGTCCGAAGAAGTGCTCCTCGCAGCGATTGAAAGGGAGCTAGCTAAGTCTCAGCAAATAGATCAGCGAATCCGCGCGGGAGATTTTGGTGTGGAGGCCGGGAGTGACCTGGAGGGCGACGCTTCCAAACTTGCAGGACTCTACGATCCGAGCGAGACGGTCCGTCGGTCGATTGCAACGGCGGTGTCGCACTGCAAGGCGATCTATGAAGCACTTCTGATTGACGGTCATGGTTGGCTGAATAGCTACTACCCGCTCGTAAGAGCAGTCCTGGAGAACGCGGCGCTCGCGCATTGGCTGGTAGTGCCTGATTCGCAAGAAGAGCGTTGTTATCGTCAGATTCTTGTCGGATGGACCGACCTCGAAGAGGATCGAAAGTCCTGGACACCTGGTTGCGATCCCCAGTCGCAAACATACATTGCAGCGATGAAGGAGCGGGACGACAAGAAGGCGAACGCTGAATCGCTCGCCGTGGCTATCGGTAAGCCACTACCTCCAAATCCGCAGTTGCACTATGTGGATCCGGTAAAGTCATTGCCGATCAGCGCGAACTTTAATCCGCCAGAGACGATTTGGAGAGTTTGCTCGGGAATGGCGCATGGGAAGACTTGGGCATTCCAGCTGTTGTCTGGGACGCAGGGCAGATTCGACCGGCCGGATGGAGGATACCGGGCCACGTTCAATCTCGACTTACACGCGCTACTGGTGTGCGTTGGCGTTGCGGTCTATGCGCTCGAGCAAGCTGTCAAGTTGTTTGATCACCGTCGGTCTGCGCCCGAGTCAACGGCCGAATAGCTGGATGAATGGTGCGAGTTCCTGGGTGTCTTCGGCGCTCCGCGCGATGGTCGCGATGGGAGCTGGGGCGGGGAGACTGTTGAGCGCGGCGCTGTCCTGGCTGGGAATCTAGTCGCAGCAGGTGTCAAGGGTGAGTGTGTATTGGGAGTGACTCATCCATTGCGAGACCAACGTATCGAGCGGAATCCTGAAAACTACGTGGGCGCACTGTGTTCACTGCCCGGAGTGATTTTCCCTGAATCAGGAACTGGGTACCGGGCTGGCCATGGAATGATCGGAAGATCGTCTACCGGCCACCCGAAGTAGCTCGCAGACGACAGAACCTCGTGCGCGATCTGACGCATGAGCGCCAGGTGCACATTCCGGGCGTACTGCGGGACACCGTTCTCAAACGGCGCTGCACCCAATCGCTCGAACTCGCCAACGATCGACAGGCCTTCACCGTGCCGAATGAGCGACTGGTAAAAGGAAGCGAGCACAGCATCGACGTGGGCGCCGCCGTCTTGGTCAGTCATCGCGCGCACGACAGCGCGGCGTGTGTAAGCGGAGTTCTCGTACGAGAACAGGGGCTCTTTCTCCCACCAGTCTGCGATCGCCCGCCCTGTGTAGCGGTTGGTCTGGCAAAGTGCACTCACTCGGACAGGGTCCGGCCCATTGAGATCTAGGTGGACAACGAAGAAATCCATCCACCAATCAGAGCCATGTCGCGTGTGCTCGGTGCCGAGCATTAGGTCGGTCGGATTCTTCATGTCGAGATGGGTGAGCAGTGACGTCGCGTGCTGGCTGTCGTGGAATATTACCCGCAGGGACGTCGCGATCCGGAGCGCTTCATCTTCATGTCCTTGGTCGAAGAGCCAGCAGGATCGTTTCAGAAATTCAAGATGGCTGGTCAACAGGCGCCGGAAACGATCTTGGGGGGCTTCGGTCGTGGTCATCTTGCTCCAAATTGTTTGAGCTGCTTTCTGGCGACCAGCTTCGAATTCGTCTGGTGGACACACCGCTATGAGGGTGATGATCCACGTTCACTACGAGATGGCGCGCTCGACGATCTCCGTCGCTACCGAAGCCAAGAGGAGGCCAACGAAGGCGAACTCCAGCCGGAGCGCTCTGTCCGCCTGAAGGGCACGCTTTTCGTTCGCGGCGCGTAGCGCGACAATCGATTCCTTCTTTCGCCGGGCAACCGTCAGCAAGGGGTCGTGATCAGTCGTCCATTTCTCCCCGATCATCTGGTCGAGCGTCGCGAGACCCGTGAGCGAGTACTTGCTGCTCTGTGCCTGCACAACGATGCTGAACCTCAGCGATGCGACCATGGCGATCCCTGCAACCGCGATGACACACCAGGTACCGAACCAGAGGTTGTTCGGGGTTCCTCTCGTCGCCCATGTCGCAATCGCAACGAGCGCGGTCGTCAGCGCCAGATTGGTCTTGACGATTGAGTCGCCACGCTGCCGGAGCGACTGAAGTCGATCAAGTTCAAGTGTGAGCAGTTCGGCGATGTGGTCGGCAAACACCTGACCGCGGTGTGGGTCGATAGCCGAAGGGGGCTGCTGGCTAGCGTCGTTGCTCATGTCGGGTGAACGTCACGATATCGATGTTCATGTCGTTGTGAACCACGTCGTTACTACCCCAGTCGACCATATGTACTTGGTCGCTCTGAGCGGTCATCTCCGTGGTGACAGGGGTGTCCTGGGTATCACCGTTGCTGTTCATCGGCCGCCGCCGAACTTGCCGCGCTGTCCGCGGGTCGCGCTGCGTGGTGCGCCACTCCCGTGGAGAACGTCGTTCGTTCCCCAGTCGGCACGGAGCGTGACTTCCGCTCGGTCGTCGTCCGATGTGTGCGAGTCGTCGCCCGCCTGATGTTCGTCGGGGTTCCCCATCGTGCACCTCCACCAGCATCATAGCGCGAAATGACATCGATGGGATTCGCCCGTTCAGGTGGTGGGATTGAACCGATAGCGCGCAGGCGCACCACATTGCCGCAGATCATTCGCGTGCGGATCCTGGTACTACCCCCTAGAGAGCCCTGGGCGGGCCGAGGCTGTCAGTGTGTGTCCTGAGCGCTGGACTTGCGGGGTGCGCGCAGGAGTGCGCCGATCGCGGTGAGGACGATGGGGATCACCACGGCGATGAGGGCGGCGCTGAGGCCGTCCATGAACGCGGTGCGCACAGTGTGCGTCAGCTCCGCACCGGACGGCCCCATCCGCGTAGCGACCTCGAGGCCCGCGGCAGCGGAGTCGCGAACGGCCTTGGCCGCTTCGGCCGGGAGCTGGGACAGGTCCGGCAGTGACGCCGTGTAGCGGCTGGTGAAAACGGCGCCCATCAGCGCGATCCCGATAGCGGAGCCGACCTCCCGCGTCGTGTCGTTGACGGCCGAGGCGACGCCCTGTTGGTCGGCGGAGAGGGACCCGACGATGGCGGAGGTGCCGGTCGAGCTGGTGATGCCGATGCCGATTCCCGCGACGATGAGCCCGAGAAGGAAGGGCGGGTAGCCGGAGTCGGCGTTCAGTGCGGCCACCCAGCCCAAGCCTGCCGCTAGGAGGAGCAGGCCCAGGCACATCGTGACGTTCAGGCCGAGCCGGCGGACGATCGCCGGTGTGGAAACGGAGACGGGGAGCACCGCGAGGGCGACGGGAACGAGGGCGATGGCGCTGTGCAGGGGGCTGTATCCGAGGATGAGCTGGAGGTACTGCAGGCCGACGAAGAAGAACCCGAACACCGCCATGAATTGGACGATGACGCTGATCGACCCGGCGCGGAATCCGGGCAGACCGAACAGTCGCGGGTCGAGGAGAGGTTCGTCGGTACGCATCCCGTAGGCGGCGTACGCGGCCAGGGATACAGCGCAGACGACGAAGCTCGCGATGACCACGGGTTCGGTCCAGCCTCGGTCGCTTCCCTCGATGATCGCGAACACCAGTGTCCCGATCCCCACGACGGTCAGCGCGGTGCCGAGGACGTCGACGCGGGGTGGGTGCTGGTCGCGGGTGTTCGGGCTCCACAGCGCTGCCGCTGCCAGCGCGAGGCAGGCGACGATGGCACTGGTGTAGAAGATGGACCGCCAACTCCAGACCTCGAGGAGCGCGCCGGCGGCGATCAGGCCGATGATGGCGCCGGCGGCGGCGAATCCGGACCAGATGGCGACCCCTCGCGCGCGGCGGTCGACCGGGAAGGTCGCTGTGATGGTCGACAGTGTCCCCGGCATGATCATCGCGGCGCCGAGCCCCATGACCACGCGGGAGGCGATCAGGCTCGTCGTGCTGTCGGAAAGTGCGGCCGCGACCGACCCGGCGGCGAAAACCGCCGTGCCGGTGATGAGGACGGTCCGCCGCCCGATGCGGTCTCCGAGCGCGCCCAACGGCAGCACGAAGGCGGCGAGCGCGACGGTGTAACCGTCTGCGATCCAGGTGAGGGCGCTGTTGGACGCACCGAGCGCCACCGCCAGGTCGGGAAGCGCGAGGTTGACCGCCGACACGGAGGCCACGACGAGCACGAGGGCCAGGCACATCGCGGACAGGACGCGGCGTTGTGCGCCCGGTGTGCTCGGGTCTGTGGGTTCGGGTTGGTCGGTCATGGTGTGCTCCTGTCGGTTCGGGCGGGCCGGGGTCAGGTGGTGGCGATCAGGCGGGTGACGGCCCGCATCGCGGACCGTGTGACGGCGCCGCGAACGCGGTCGGGCAGGGCCGGAGGCGCGATCGGGGCCGGGGTGCCGAGCCGGGGGAACAGGGCGAGGGCGTTCTCGCGCTCGATCCGGCGCGCGAGGTCGGCGTCGTTCGCGGTGTAGTTGTCGAGCCCGGCGGCGAAGTACTGCACTGCCGCTTCCGGGGCGAACGGCCAATCGCTGCCGAACAGGACGTGCCCTGGGTCGGCGAAGGCGAGCAGGCTGGGCAGCGCGGCGGGGCTGGCGGAGAGGGCGGTGTCGAAGTAGAAGCTCGAGAAGTCGTCGAGGACGTCGAGGGGACTGCGGCCGGACTCCGGCGATGGCGACGGCCATGCGGTGGGAGGCGTACGGGACGAATCCGCCTGCATGGCTGAGGATGAAGCGGATGTTCGGGTAGCGGCGTCGAATGCCGTTGCTGACGAGCAGGTACGCGGCGCGGGTGGTGTCGAGGAGGAAGTCGGCTGCGAACGGCGGGATGCCGGTGACGGCGGGGGCGGGCAGGTCGGCGGGGTGGATGAACACCGTCGCGGATCGCTCGTCGAGGGCGCTGAACAGCTGCTCCTGGCCCGCTTCGCCCAGGTACGTGCCGCGTGCGTTGGCGAGGAGGACGACACCGTCGGCGTGGAGGTCGTCGAGGGCGCGGCGGGCCTCGGCGGTCGCTGCTCCGATGTCGGGCGTCGGCAGCGTCGCGAAGAAGCCGAACCGGTCCGGATGCGCGGCGACGATGGATGCGGTCTCGTCGTTGAGATCTCGGGCGAGGCTCGATGCCTCGGCGGGGTCGTCGAGGAAGGTGGTGCCCGGGGTCGAGACGGACAGGATCGCGGTGGCGACGCCGGCGCGGTCCATCACCCCGAGCGAGCCTTCCGGGGACCAGGCGGGAAGTTCGCGTCCGCCCGCTTCCCCGATGCCGTGGGCGGCGAGGCGGTCGCGGTAGGAGGTGGGGATCAGGTGGTGATGAACATCGATGCGGTGCATGGCGTCTCCGTAGGTGGGCGAGGTGTGGGGGTGCAGAGCCGGGCCGTCAGGTGTGGAACGGTTCGGTACCGAGCACCAGGCGCAGCCCCGGGATGCCGGAGTGCTGCTGGGCGTAGCGCAGCTCTCGGCTGAGGTCGCTGAGGGTGTTCCGTGGTGGCACCGACAGGCTGAGCGTGGACAGGGTGCCCAGCGCACGGCCCTGCGAGTCGACGTAGCCGGAGCCGCTGTCACCGGGGACGCCGGGCCGTACCGCGGTGACGGTGTGGGCCCAGCCGTCGCTGTCCGGGTCGGCGACCGCATCCGCCGTGCCGATGTGCGGCGACAGTGCGTTCCTGCCGCCCCGCAGCGAGGAATCGCCGAAACCGTAGGCGCGATCACCGGCGTTGAGCTGGTCGACGCTGAGGTCCACGGGACCGCCCCAATGCGGGAGCGACGGGTTGACGGATCCCGCCAGGCTCTTGGGGATCCGGATCAGTGCGAAATCGTTGTGGGCGCACGTACGGGGGTCCTTCTCGCCCGCGGCCTGCATGGCCGCCCAGCTGTCGTAGGCGAGAGTTCCGGTTGCCACAGTGGTGCCTTCGGTGCGGCGCGAGCCACCGGTCCGTAGGTCGACGGGGGTGCCGAGCGGGACGTTCTTCGCGGTGCAGCCGTTCGGGAGCTTCTCGGTACCGACGTAACCGCAGTGCGCGGCTTGCCCGAGGTACACCTCGCCCCGGGCGTCGGTGAAGACGAAGTTGGTCGTGCATTGGCCGTCGTCGGTGTACGCCTGCAGGCCGGGGTGGAGCTGCGCCTGGTCGGCGGAGGCCCACGGCACGCCGGCGTCGGTGGCCGCGACCGTGTGCGGTGCTGCTGTGCGGGGGAGCGTCGCAGCCGAGGACGCGAGACCGTCGGTCGCGCCCGTGCCGCATCCGCCCGTAGCAGCGAGTGCGGCAGCCGCCGCGAGGGCGGTCAGGGCCTGGACTGCGGGGATCCGGCGGGGCGGTCGGCTCGAGCTGTGGAGTTCGGTGCGCTGCATGGGGTCTGCTCCTCTCACCCGATGATCGGGCGCCGGTGGCGGGTCTGGCGGTCGAGCTCGGTCTGCATCGCGGTGCGAACCCGGTCGGCGTAGTCCTCGTCGGGTTCTGCAGGGAAGGGGTGCATGGCGGGCAGGAAGGTGGTGCGGAGTTTGGTGGGCAGTGGTACGTACGGGAGCAGGCCGACGGTGCCGATGTTGATCCCCCAGGGGATGGAGACGGTGACCGGCAGGCGGTGTAGGCGGAATCGCTCGCGCGCACCGGTCGCCTCGGCGAGGGCGGCACCGTCGTCGAGGACGATGACGGATTCCCCGCCACCGCTGGTGACCACGGGCACGATCGGGACGCCGACCTCCCGTGCGAGGCGGGCGAAGCCCGCCCGGCCCGCGAACATCACCGTGTTGCGGTCCTTCCAGGACTTGAAGGCGTCGATGTCGCCGCCGGGGAAGACGAGGACGTGCTTGCCGTCGGCCAGGGCCTCGTCGGCGGTTGCGCGGCCGGCGGGCCGGGCGCCGAAGGGTTCGAGGAGCTTTCCGACGCCGAGTTGCCAGGCCACCTGGTGCGTCAGCGCGATCACCGGGCGGTCGTCGCCGCTGGCGCGGTGGGCGATGCCGAACGCGACGACGTTGAGGTCGAAGACCCCGCCGAAGCCGTGATTGGCCACGAACAGCACCGCCTCGTCGGGGATCGGTGCCGCGACGGTGGTCTCGTGCCGGTTGTACAACGCGACGGCCGTCTCGAGGGCACGCGCGATCCGGTCGCTCCAGTCCGTCATCTCCCGATCGCGTTCTTCAGTCGTGGAAGTTGCTTGAGGGGATTGTGCCGCTCGATCTCCAGACGTTGCTCGGTGGTGAAGGTCTCGCTGAGCCCCGGCGCGGGGTCGCGGTCGCCGTGCTGGTCGAGGACGAGTGCCGAGAAGGGCCAGTCGCTGCCGAAAACGACGTGGTCGCGACTGGTTGCGGCGAGGACGCTGTTCATCGCGGTGGGGGCCGCGCTCAGCGCGGTGTCGTAGTACATGCCGGCGACCTGGGACTGGACGTCGAGCAGAGAGATCTTCGGTAGTGGTAGCCGACCGAGGCCGGTCTGCGAGGCGACGCCGATGCGGTGGGTCAGGAACGGGAGGGTGCCGCCGGCGTGGGAGAGCTGGAACCGGATGTTCGGGTAGCGCTTGGTGACACCGGTCGTCATCATCATCATTGCGGCACGCGTGGTGTCGAAGGTGAACTCGGCGAGGAAATCCGGCAGCGGCAGGTGCGGTTTCGCGTCGTCGGGGATCGCGGCGGGGTGGACGAAGACGTAGGCCGAGCGTCGGTTGAGTTCCATCATCAGCGGTTCGAAACGCGGGTCACCGAGGTAGACGCCGTCGTATGCGCTGAGCAGGGTGACACCGTCGAGGTGCAGCACGTCGAGCGCATAGGCGAGCTCCGCGATCGACGCGATAATGTTGGGCATCGGTAGGACGGCGAAGCTGCCGAACCGCTTGGGGTGGCGCTTGATCAGGTCCGCGGCGTAGGTGTTGCAGTACCGCGCCAGGTCTGCGGCCTCCTTGCCCGGGAGGAACGAGACGCCCGGATCCGAGACGGCCAGTACGCGGGCGGAGATCCCGTAGTAGTCCTGGAAGGCGATGTCGGCCTCGGGTGACCACGTCGGCGTGGGATAGCCGCCGATGGTGAAGTGGCCGTGCGAGAGCAGCGCCGACCGGTACTCCGGGGGAAGGAAGTGCGCGTGCAGGTCGATCCGGTACTGCCCCTTGGGCGCGGTGAAATTCTTCGCGGGTTCGGCGTTGGCCGAGGAAGCGCCGAGGGCGGCGGCACCGAGAGTCGCTGCGCCGGCGGCGGTCGCAGCGCCGGCGAGGAGGTTGCGGCGGTTGATCATCGGATCGGTCCGTTCGTCAGCGGGGAGGTGGAAGGCAGTGGCGGTTCGGGTGCGAAGTCGACGACCGCGGCACCGATCGTCTCGTCGCCGAGGACGATCCGCGCCTCGACGTGGTCGCCCGGGCCGACGGTGACCATGGGGCCGAGTGCTCCGGAGAGGATGACGTGGCCGGCGCGCAGCGGCTCACCCAGATCGCGAGCCGTCTCCGCGAGCCACAGCACCGCGTTGAGCGGGCCGCCGAGGCAGTCCGTCCCGTAGCCGGTGGACGCAGTCTCGGCATTGACGGTCATCGTCATCCGCACCGACGAGGGATCGACGCCGGCGGGGAGGCGGTCGCCGAGGACGTAGACGCCGGCACTGGCGTTGTCGGCGACGGTGTCGGCGTAGCTGATGTCCCACTGCGCGACCCGGCTGTCGACGACTTCGATCGCGGCGTGGCTGCGAGCGACGGCCCGTCGGACCGTCTCGACCGTGAGCTCGCCGACCAGGTCCTCGCCCAGGACGAACGCGATCTCCGCCTCGACCTTCGGCTGCAGTAGCGCCGTCCGTGGGACCGGCCTGTCGGAGTAGTCCATGTCGGCGAAGAGCACCCCGAAGTCGGGTCGGTCGACGCCGAGCTGCTGCTGGACGATGCGGTTGGTCAGGCCGATCTTGTGCCCGACGACGACGCCGCCGCGCTCGATCCGGTCCTGGGTCAGCAGCTGCTGCACGGCGTACGCGGCCGTGACATCGGTGGAACCGATGAGGTCGCGCACCGGCGCGCAGGGGTTGCGACGGTCGGTCGCGGTCAGCAGTCGCCGCGCGGCGGTGGTGATGGTGTCGGTGCTCATGCGGGCCTTCCGGTGGCAATGCGGGTGGGGGAGTCGGCGGGTGCGAGCCGGAGGCGACGCTGCACCTCGCGGGTCAGGTGCGCACCGTCGCGGCTCGCGCCGAAGACGTACTTGTCGGGCCGCAGGACCACGACGGTGCCCGGACGGTGCCCGGCGCGGCGGAGCCACGACGTCAGCACGTCGTCGGTGTCCTCCAAGTCGACGAGGCCCGCCTGCCGCCGGCCGTCGCCGATCCGACCCTGCGGTCGCGCGCCAGAGCGGTAGATCGTCGCGAAGCTCGCGCCGAGGCGCTCCCACACGGCGGCGTCGGCGGCGAGAAGCTCGCGCGGGTCGGCCTCGAATCCGATGACGGCCCAACCGATGCCGAGCGCGTCGTCGAGCCGGACCCGATGTCCGTCGTAGCGCCGCACCATGGGCTGCGGCGGCAGTGTGCCCTCGATGCCGCGTACCGGTCGGCGCTCGAGGCCCAGGTACTCGCCACGACGGAAGCGCGGCTTGGGCTTCATCCCCGCCCGTCGGACCCACGCGCCGAGCGCCGGCACGTGGATCGCCGTGCGCAGCGCGAGGTCGCGGGACCGCGCGAGGGCCGGGCTCTGCACGGAGACGAGCGACTTGTTGAAGACGGAGAGGTCGATCATCGCCTTCGCGTGGTGCCGGCGCTCGGACTCGTAGGTGTCGAGGATCGCGGGATCCGCCCCGTGCTGCAGGATGGCCTGGAGCTTCCAGGAGAGGTTGTCCGCATCGCGGACACCGGCGTTCATGCCCTGTCCGATGAACTGCGGGGTCATGTGCGCGGCGTCGCCGGCGAGCAGGATCCGGCCCTCGCGCCAGCGGTCGGCGATGACCGCGTTGAAGGTGTAGACCAGGCGTCGCGCAACGGTGACCTCGTCGACGTCGACGTACCGTCCGATGAGGCGGCGCACCGTCGCATCGGACTCGAACTCGTCCTTCTCGTCGTCCTCGGAGAGGTTGAACTCGAACCGGTGATGCCCGCCGGGCTGCGGGCAGCTCACCGTCGGCATGTCGGGGTCGCAGACGAAGTCGAAGTAGGGCAGGTGGCGGAACGGGTCGGCGCCGTCCTTGGCCGCGAGGTCGACGACGAGCCACCGCTCGGGGAAGCTCTTGCCGCTCATGTCGATCTCGAGGCGAGTGCGGATGACGCTGCGGCCACCGTCGGCCCCGACGAGGTAGGACGCGCGCACCGTCTCGCGGGTGGCATCGTCGATCACGTTGTCCTGCTTGCCGTACCCGCTGCCGGTGGACGTCGCATGGACGACGGTCACCCCGGCGCCGTCCTGGTGGAAGTCGATCACCTCGCGGCCCCGCCGGACCTCGACGTTCGGGTGGCGGACGAGCGCGTCCCCCAGCTTCGTCTCCAGGTACGGCTGATAGAAGAAGTTCGTCACCGGCCACCACAGCGGGCGCTGGGGCTGGCGGAACTGCACGAGGACCTCACCGTCCGAGGTCACCCACTGGACCGCGGAGTCGACGTTCATGTCCGCGTGGATCTCGTCGGCGACGCCGGCCGTCTGGAAGACGCGCAGGGCCTCGTCGTCGGTGTAGACGGCGCGGGCGTTGCCGTAGAAGTGCGGTTCCCGTTCCAGGACGAGGACGGATAGCCCCCGTCGGCCGAGGAGGTGGGCGAGGGTCAGGCCGGTGGGGCCGAGGCCCACGACGGCGACGTCGTAGTCGTTCACTTCGTGGTTCCGATCGGTGTGCTGAGGGCGGGGACGCCTCGTTCGGGGCGGCGGAGGTTGCGGATCGCTTCGCGGACCTGCGCGAGGTTGTCGGTCATGTGGACCGTGTCGTGGCCCCAGATGCTGATGCCCTGATACGTCGTGGGCTGCCACGCGGCCTCGAGCTCGGGGGTGACGACGACGGGGTTCCACCCGACCTCGAGTTCGAAGCCCGACGGCGTGACGCAGTAGAACGACAGCTCGCGGTCGTTGGTGTGTTGCCCGACGGTCCACGCGATCCGGAAACCGAGGTCCCGGACCCGCTGGTAGGCGGCGAGCATGTCGTCCAGGTCGGCGACCTGGATGTTGACGTGCTGTGCGCGGGTGCGGATGGGGTCGACGGGCAGATGGTTCAGGCCCGCGACGGCGATCGAGTGGTGCCGTTCGTTGACCCGCAGGAACCGGATCTTGAGTGTGAGGCCGTTGATGTTCTCGTCGATGTAGTCGGAGAGCCGCGAATCGAAGACGGTGCCGTAGTAGCGGTGGATGCTCGCCGGGTTCCGGGAGGTGATCGCGACGTGCCCCATGCCGGAAGCGCCGGTCACGTAGCCGGAGGTGAGCATGCGCAGCGGCTTCGTCGTGGTCCTGGCGGCCGTGAAGATCTCCTGCGCAAGACCTTTCGGGCCGGGGAACCGCCAGAGTCGCTCGACGCCGCGCAGCGCGGCCTCGTCGGCGGTGCCCTCGACGATGGGGACGCCGCGATCGCTCACGCGCCGCAGGATCTCGTCGAAGGTTTCGTGATCGTCGACCTGCCAGCCGATCGCCATCAGGTCCTCGGCCTGGCCGCGGCGGATGAGGAAGCGGCACTCGTTCTCGTCGAGCCGGAACCGGAGGGTGTCGGCATCGAGCTCGTCGACGTGCAGGCCGACGGCATCCGCGCCGAAACGGTGCCACTGCTGCATCTTCCGGGACTCCACCGCGAGGTAGCCGAGATGGACGGCGCCGAAGACCGCCGTCATGCGTCGCCGCCGAGGAAGGCGCTCGCGAGGTCGTTGAACAGGTCCGCGCGCTCCCACTGCACCCAGTGCCCCGTGTGCGCCGCGACGTACAGGTCGCAGTTCGGCATCGTCTTGGCCAACGCGGGCCCGCCGGCCGGGCGGTTGACCTTATCGTCGGCGCCCCAGATCACCAGGGTCGGGGCCTGCACGTCCGCCAGACGCCGGTCGCGCGTGAGATCCATGCGCAGGAGCGTGCGCAGTGCGGTGGGGCCGGAGGGGCGACGCAGCGGCGGGTTCGCCACCACGTCCGGCACGATGCTCGCCTGATAGCGGAGATCGATGAGGTCGTCCCCGATGGCGGAGGAGTCGTAGACCAGGTACTCGCGGATGAACTCGCTGAGCTTCTCCTTGCTCGGGCCGTCGCCGCCGTAGTAGCCCAGGAGCGCGTTGAGTCCCTTCGTCGGCAGCGCGCGGGTGGTGCCGATGCCGCCGGGGCCCATGAGGATCAGCTTGCCGACGCGGTCGGGCCGATCCATCGCGAGCCGCAGGGCCGCCGCCCCACCGTACGAATTGCCGACGAGGTGCGCCCGCTCGATGTCGAGCTCGTCGAGCAGGCCGCGCACGAACATCGCGAGATCGCCGAACGGATCACTCTGGTCGATGTCCTTGCTCGACCGCCCGTAGCCGGGCATGTCGGGCACGGTCACGCGGAACTTCTCGGCGAGTGCGTCGATGTTGCGCGAGTAGTTCGAGGCGCCCGTCGCGCCGGGGCCGCCTCCGTGCAGCAGGACGACGGGAGTGCCCTCGCCCGCCTCGGTCACGAAGATCCGGCGGCGCCCGACCTCGACGGTGCGCTCGGTTCGCGTGGCGGTGGTGGAAGTCATCCTGGGCCTCTCGCTCGATGAAGTTTCTGACAACATCATCAGAAAGTCGGCCAGCGATGTCAAGAGGTTTCTGATAGATTCATCCAAGAACTTCGCTGGAGGGAGTCGGCAGACATGACCACCGAGACCGCTGATGCGTCCGCGCGGCGGCCCGACCCGCGCCGGGCCCGCACGCGAAACGCCCTGATCGGCGCCGCCCGGAGGCTCCTCGCCGACGGGCGGCCGGCCGTGAGTGTGCAGGAGATCACCGACGAGGCCGGCGTGGGCTTCGGCAGCTTCTACAACCACTTCGACACCAAGGAAGAGCTGTTCGCTGAGGCCGTGGCCAGCGTGCTCGACGACTGGGGCGACCTGCGGGACCAGGTCGTTCGCGGCATCGACGATCCCGCAGAGGTCTTCGCGGTGAGCTTCCGCATGGTCGGCCGACTGCAGCGGCACCTGCCGGAGCTCGTCCGGGTGATCCTGCATCAGGGCATGTCGGTACTGCTCACCGACCGCGGACTACGCCCCCGCGCGCTCGCGGACCTTCGCCGCGGCATCGACGCCGGACGGTTCACGGTGCCGGACGTCGAGATGGCGCTGATGATGTCGGGCGGAGCCCTGCTCGGGCTGATCCAGCTCCTCGACGCCGACCCGGATCGCGACGACGCCCGGGCCTCCGACGACTACGCCCGGCACGTCCTGCTCCAGCTCGGTGTCGAGCGGGAGGACGCCGACCGCATCGTGGCCCTACCGCTCCCGACGATCACGCTGCCGGTCTGACTACCAGGCGATGTCTCCGAGGTTGGCCAGCGGTTCGTGGTCGGCGAGGCTCTCCGGCGCCGCGTAGGTGTCACCGCTGTGCAGCTCGTTCGGGAAGCGCAGCTTGGTCCGTTCCTCGATCGTCGGCAGGCTCACCTGGTAGGCGCGGAACTCGTCGAGGTCGAGTGCCTCGAGCCGGTCGAGGTTCTGGGTGAGCAGGAATCCTCGGGCGACGAGCTTCCCGTCGCCGACGAACGCGACGACCTTGAAGAACTCGCGGGGGAGCGCGACGCCCCGGTAGGTGCGGTCGTCCTCGCCGAAGACGGGGCCGCCGAAGACGCTCACCTTGAGGTCCTCCGCCTCGGCGTCGGTGAGGACGGCGTTCTCGATCAGCCCCCAGATGCCCTGGCGGGCACTCTGATTGAAGTCCTCGACCTGCGGGGAGATGTTGGTGTAGTAGAACGAGTCGGTGTTGGCCTGCTCGGCCTCGGACGGGCTGCCCCAGGTGAGGTCGGCCCGGCGGGCGACGTGCCCGCGGTCGATCCGATTGCCGGTGTACAGCTCGTTCCCGACCTGGGTGTCCTCGGGTAGGCGCGGATCCTTGACGAACTTCGAACCGCTACGGTCGATGCTTGTCAGGGTGGTGCCGTCGATGTTCCAGGCGACCCAGCGGGTGAGGCGCCGCGATCGGCTCTGCGTCAGCGAGAAGTGCGTGTAATCGATGACCGGGCTGCCGCCGACCTCGACGGCGTCGTCGGCCAGGCTCGCATCCACCGCGGGTGCCGGTACCGCCGTGCTGAGGAAATCGGGGTCGTAACCGGCGCCGATCCGAGCGGCCGGGGCGGCCTGCGCGGTGGGGGCGCCGGCGGGCGGTGTGAGGGTGATGCCGAGCTTGGTGAACACGGACTTGCCGAGGCAGGCGAGCGCGTGTTCGTCCGGGCTGCCCGTGGCCTCACCGCCGAAGTGCAGGCCTGCGAAGACTCCCGTGGGACGGCCGTTGGCGGCCTTGAACAGCCAGACAGCTCCGGAGTCGCCGCCCATGCTGATCTCGTTGTCGGGGGCGGGGTTTCTGGGGTCCGGCCCGATCTCGAAGCCGCCGATCTGTTGCTCCCCGACGCTGCCGCCGTAGTCGATCTTGACGACGACGTCGATGCGCCGCACGAGGCCGTGGGTGACGCCGGTGGTGCGGCCGCTCTTGATCACCTTGTCGCCGAGTTCGGGTTCGCCGAGCTCGGTCGGCGCGACGGTCAGCCCGAGCGGTTCCGGGGTGTAGCCGCGGTCCTCGACGGTGGCGACGGCGCAGTCTCCGGCGACCCCGAGGTGGGAGCGGTACAGCACCCCGAGGCGGTTGTCGTCCACCCGGTCGTCGTCGTAAGCGCCGGGCTGGACGACGGTGTCGCCGATCGTCCCGTCGGGGCCGCCCAGGACGTGCCAGTTCGACAGGATCAGTGGGGTGCCGTCGGTGCGGTCGTAGACGATCGCGCCGATGGTGCCGGCGGAGACTTTGACGTTGCCGACGCTGATGCCCGGGCGGATCGGGTCCAGCCGGGCCTTGGCCTCGGCCGGTGCCGCCTCGGGTTCGGCGACGATCCGGTACGAGAGTTCGTAGCTGCGCTCGAGCACATCCGTAGGCACGGTGACGCCGTCGACCTCGACCGACTCCGGTAGCAACGCGGTGCCCAGGCTCTCGAGGGCCTCGGGCGCGACCTTCCGGCGCACGGTGAACTGCACCGCGACGGTATCGGTGGGCTTGCCGTCGACGACCTTGTGACCGATCCCCACCGACGTCACGTTCGGGTCGGCGAGGAAGTCGGAGGCGCGGGCGCGCACGAACCTGCGCAGCGCCTCCGTGGAGGCGGAAGGCGCGTCCTTGGCCTGCTCGGTCGACGGTGCGGCGGGCTTCCGTTTGTTTCCGGCCATAACTTCAACGGTAGGCGAGAAGGTGGAATGCGGCTCGGTGAGAACACGCCCAACGAGCTATGCGCGTGCAGCCCGCTCCCACCGCGCACCGTCGGAAACGACAGAACCGGCGGCCGGGATGCAATCCCGACCGCCGGGCCTGGTGAAGAAGATCAGTACTTGCCGAAGGCGAGTGCCACGTCGTGGCCGCCGAAGCCGAACGAGTTGTTCAGCGCGTACTTGTAGTCGCCCTTGCGCGCCTCGCCGTGAACCACGTCGAGCTCGATCTCGGGGTCCTGGTTGTCCAGGTTGAGGGTCGGCGGGATGATGCCGTCGCGGAGCGACAGCACCGTCAGCGCAGCCTCGAGGGCGCCGACGGCGCCGATCGAGTGGCCGAGCGCGCCCTTCGGGGCGTAGATCGCCGCGTCGGTGCCGACGACCGCGTTGATGGCCTTGGCCTCGGCGGTGTCGCCGATCGGGGTCGCGGTGGCGTGTGCGTTGATGTAGTCGATGTCCTCGCGCTTGAGGCCGGCGGTCTCCATGGCGCGCTTCATGGCGCGAGCGGCGCCGCCGCCCTCCACGTCGGGGGAGACCATGTGGTAGCCGTCGGAGGTGATGCCGGCGCCGAGCAGGCGCGCGATGGGCTTCGCGCCGCGGGCGAGGGCGTGCTCCTCGGTCTCGATGATCATCAGCGTCTGGGCCTCGCCGAAGACGAAGCCGTCGCGGTCCTTGTCGAACGGACGCGAGGCGTGCAGCGGATCGTCGTTGCGGGTCGAGAGGGCGCGCATCATGGCGAACGGGGCGATGACGGGGCTGTCGATCTTGCCCTCGATGCCGCCGCAGACCGCGATGTCGGCGTCGCCCATGACGATCTGGCGCCAGGCGTGGGCGATGGCCTCGTTGCCGGTCGAGCAGGCCGAGACGGGGGCGATGGCACCGGCGCGGGCGCCGATCTCCAGCGCCGAGACGGCGCAAGCGCCGTTCGGCATGGCCATCTGCACGGTGAACGGCGAGACCTTGCGGACGCCGTGATCGCGCAGCGCGTCGACGGCCTCGACCATCGACTCGCCGCCGCCGAGACCGGTGCCGACGACCGCCGCGAGGCGGTTGTGGTCGACGTCGGGGCGGCCCGCGTTGTCCCAGAGGCGCTTGGTGATGACGTGCGCGGCCTGCTCCACATAGGACATGCGGCGCTTGCTGACGTGCTGCTTGCTGATGTCGCCCGCGTACTTGCGGTCGGGACGCTCGGGGACCTCGGAGGTGGGGTCCTCGAGGAGCTGGCCGCCGAAGCGGACCGGGAGGTCGGCGATGTCGACGCCGATGAAATCGCCCTTGAGCTCGCGAATGCCGCTCTTGCCGGCCAGGAGGCCCGCCCACGTGGACTCGGTGTCGGTGCCGATCGAGGTGGTCATCTCGATCGCGGTGACCACGACGTTGGGGAACTGTCCGCCGAGCGTGCTGAAACTCCGGATGTCTGCCATGACTTCCATGAAACAGGATCGAAACCCACATTCGGCTGTTCTCAGGTGAGAACTTCGCCCCCGTGTCTTGTGGGATCGTCACGAACCGTTCGGTTCACCCCTGCTCCGGGGCGTGTGACGGCAGTCACGACCCCGATCGCGATCGCGAAACAGAGCAGCGTGAAGGGCAGGTTCCCGACGGGGTCGCCGGCCTCCGTCAGGCCGTCCTTCGCGCCGAAGAAGGCCGGCAGGGCCGTCGCCCATAGCACGCCGAAGACCACCAGGTACGCCACTGCGTAGGCCTGGACGAGCCGGTTCCGGTGAGCCGGGATCGACGGTGCGCCGGGCCCGGGGGCCAGGCACCGTCGGATCGCGTACAGGGCCGCCCCGGCCATGAGTGCCAGTTCCAGGGCGTAGACGGTGCCGCGCACGGTGTCGCCCGCCAGGCCCAGGATCGTGGCGGGCAGGGGCAGGACGAACGTGCCCACCGAGGCCGCGAGGCCGATCACGACGGTGCGCCACACCAGCTGTGGGCCGGTGAACCGCGCGCCCGCGTCCACGTGCCGCCCGACCATGAACTGCACGCACAGCGCCAGCGACATCGGCCACAGCGCCGCGAAGACCACCACCGATCCCATCGGGACGGACGCGAAGAAGGGCAGGTTGATCGGATTCTCCGGGGCCCACTCCCACCAGCGCAGCTGCGGGCCGAGGTGGTCGAAGATCTCGTAGAAGGCGCCGTGCACCAGCCCGACGGTGCACGCCCCGAGGACGATCCCGCACCGCCGGAAGACGCCGAGCATGCGGACGATCTCGAAGGACATCGTCGCCATCATCGGGTAGATCGCCACGATGTAGAGCGGCAGCCGGCCCCACAGGAACTCGACCGTGAACAGATTGTGCGCGAACATCGTGTCCACGTAGCCGTCGATGCCGAAGGCGCCGGGGAAGTAGAGCGGCGGCTCGATGACAAACAGGTAGGCGGTCGCGCCGAACCACACCGCCAGGTTCGTCGCGTCGCCGTCGCGTCGCCACCGTCGGATCGCGTACGCCAGCATGAGCACCGAACCGGTGATGATGAGCAGCTCGAGGACCGGCATCGTCCAGTTCTCCAGCTGGAACGGGCTGCGGACGGAGACGAGCCCGCCCGTGTCGTCGCAGGTGAAGCCCATCCGGCGCGCGAGGGCGTCGAAGGTCGGTGTGCACAGGTCCATCGGTCAGGCCCCGATCGCCGCGTCCGAGGCGTACCAGCGCGTGCAGTCGATGCCGCTGTCGTAGCGGCGCAGCCACTCGCCGGCGAGCACCGGCAGATTCTCGTGCGCCGGGTCGTGCAGCGGCATCTGGCTGCGGATGATGCCCTTCATCGCGACGGCCTGCTCAGCCTTCGGGAGCACGTCGAAAGCGCGAGGCATGGCGCCCTTCGTCAGGTGCGGCGCCACCGCGACCAGCATCTTCTGCTTGAGCCGGTATCGGCCGAACATCGACAGGGCGTCGACCTGCCGATCCCTGAGCGGCACATGATGGTTGAATCCCGCGCACGCGATGCGGATCACCTTGAGCACGTGCGCGAAGATCGACGGCGCCATCCGCATCCGGTACACCTCGCTGCCCACGATGGCGTTGTAGATGATGAGCGCGGAACTGCGGTGCTCCACCTCCTCCACGAAATGCCACAGGAACATCGACGCCACGCGGTCGTCGCCGGGGCGGAAGAGCGCCTTCTCGTTGTCGAGCATGAGCTTGAAGACGGGGGTGAACGTCGCCTCCAAGTCGGCGGTGTACGCCAGCCGGTAATCGGTCGAGGTCGCCTCGGTGAGCAGGTCGAACTCGCCGATCACGGCGTCGAGGGTGTTCTCCAGGCCGGGGTACTGGGCGATCAGGGCCTGGACGTGGCGACGGTGCGCGGTCGAGTGGTGCCCCTCCTGCTGCATGAACGCCGTCGCCTCCGCGGCGACCTCGGGGTCGGCGAACTCCTTGCGCAACTGCAGGATCAGCTTGACGATCATCTTCTCGAAGCCCACAGCGAGGAAGCTGACCGCGTTCATCATCGACGAGAAGGCGGGGTTGTCCGGGTTCCACAGGAAGGGCACGGGCGCCTCGTCGAAGTGGAAGTCCATCTTGCGGGGGTGCAGGTCCGTCATGAGGTGAACATACACATAGAACACGTTCTGTATGTTGAGAACGCGCGAAGCTGTAGTCTGGGGCGATGGCACGCAGGGGATGGGGCGGATCGCCGCCGGCGGGCGACGACGAGGCCGCGGCGCGGATCGTGGCCGCCGCGGTCGAGCTCATCGGCGAGCGCGGCACCACGTCGATCGCGGAGGTCGCCGACGCGCTGGGGGTGATCCGGCAGACCGTCTACCGGTACTTCCCGACGGTCGACGCCCTGCTCCAGGCCGCGGCAGTGCAGGCCGTCGGCGCCTTCCTCGACCGGCTCGCCGCGCACCTGTGCGGCATCGGCGACCCGGCCGACGCCGTCGTCGAGGGCATCGTCTTCACGCTCGACGAGGTGCCGCGCGCCCCGCACCTGAAGCTCATGCTCGCGGGGGAGCACGCCCACACGGAGGCCATCGCCTCCGGACAGGCCATGGCCTTCGGGATGACCATGATCCAGCGCTTCGACGTCGACTGGCCGGCCCACGGCTACGACGAGGCGCGGCTGCGCGACCTCGTCGAGTTCCAGCTGCGCATCATGCAGTCCTTCTTCATCTCTCCGGGGGACCCACGCCGGACACCCGATCAGCTCCGCGCATTCCTGCACGATTGGGTCGCGCCGGCGGTGCGGAAACCGGCCTTGAATTTAGGTGGAGTCACGAATTGATCGGCGCCGCTGTTAATTCTGCGGAACATCGGCGATCGATATCCGCCATTGGGGCCGCGCATCGGCGATAGCGGGTCTAGGTTCCTCCTATATCCGTGCCATCGATGGAGGCTCCAGATGAATCGTCGTCTAGTCATGAGCGGCGTGGCGGTATGCACCGCAACGGTTCTCGTCCTTTCCGGATGTGGGGACAAATCCACGTCGGGCGGCGGGGCGAATTCCTCCGGAGGTGGAGCCGGAGCGTTGAGCATCGTCCCGGTGGCTCAGATCGACACCAATGGCAATGAGGTCAAGCCCGACGAATCGAGCAAACCCGTTCTGCCGTCCGAATTGGGTACCGCGGCGTGCCCGGACACCACGATCGCCACCGCCGGCGCCCTGCAGGGCGACAATGCGGCGCTGGGCATCAACATCCGCAACGGCGCGCAGCTCGCCGTCGATCAGCACAACAAGGCCAATCCCAACTGCAAGATCATCCTCAAGGCCTTCGACACCGAGGGCGACCCGCAGAAGGCCACCCAGGTGATCCCGTCGGTGATCAACGACGCCGCGATCATCGGCCTGATCGGCCCCGCGTTCTCCGGCGAGACGAAGGCCACCGGCCCGGTCCTCGCCCAGGCGGGCCTGGTCTCCACCACGGCCTCGGCCACCAACCCGGACCTCTCGACCCAGGGGTGGCGCACCTTCTTCCGCGGCCTCGCGAACGACGCCGTGCAGGGGCCCGCGGTGGCCAAGTACCTCGCGGGCAAGCTCGGCTACAAGAAGGTCTGCGTCATCAAGGACGATTCGACCTACGGCGTCGGCCTCGCGAAGACGATCACCGAGGGGCTCGGCGCGGCGCACGACCCCTCCTGCGACGCCGACGTCAAGGCCAAGGAGCGGGACTTCGCCGCCGTGGTGAACAAGGTCGCGCAGGCCAAGCCCGACGCCGTCTTCTACTCCGGCTACTACGCGGAGGCCGCGCCGCTGATCCAGCAGCTGAAAAACCAGGGCGTGAGCTCCGTCTTCGTCTCGGCGGACGGCGTGAACGATCCGAAGTTCGTGGAGCAGGCCGGATCCGCGGCGAACGGCGCCTTCCTCTCGTGCCCCTGCGGCCCGTCGAAGGACCCGTTCAAGTCCGACTACCGGACCGCGTTCAACCAGGACCCCGGCGTCTACTCCGTCGAGGCCTACGACCTGGCGACCATCCTCATGAAGGGCATTTCCGAGGGCAAGCGGACCCGCGCCGAGCTGCTCGACTACGTCAAGACCTACAACGGAACCGGCCTGGCCCGCCAGTACCAGTGGACACCCCAAGGCGAGCTGACGTCCGCCCTGATCTGGATGTACAAGGTCCAGTAGCGACGTGGGAATCGGCGACACCGCGGTCCTCGCATCGTCGATCGACTTCAACCCCGGCGGGCTGATCGACGGGTTCTGGACCCTCACGGTGGAGGGCCTGACGTACGGGGCCATCTACGCGCTCGTCGCGGTGGGCTACACCCTGGTCTACGGCGTACTGAAACTGATCAACTTCGCGCATTCGGAAGTGTTCATGTTCGGCATGTTCGGCCAGTACGTCGTGCTGGTGATGCTGGGGTTCACGCCCAGCGGCAACACCTACGACCAGGGCGTGGCACTCACCCTCGTCTATCTGCTGGTGGCGGGGGTGGGGGCCATGGCGGTCTCCGGCGGAGTCGCGCTCGGCCTGGAGCGGGTGGCCTACCGGCCCCTGCGCCGGCGCGGCGCCCGGCCGCTGGTCTTCCTCATCACCGCGATCGGGATGTCCTTCGTGCTGCAGCAGATCGTGCAGTACGTGCTGCCGCAGGTGCCGGTCGAGCCCCGGCTGGGCGGATCGAGCGCGCAGCCGATCATCTCGCTGGTGCGGCCGTCGACGCAGTTCACGATCTTCGGCGCACAGATCACCAACGTCACGCTGGTGATCATCGGCGCGGCGCTGGCGCTGGCGGTGGCGGTCGACCTGATGATCAACCGCACCGGCTTCGGTCGCGCGATCCGGGCCGTCGCGCAGGACCCGGACGCGGCCACCCTGATGGGCGTCTCGAAGGAGCGGGTCATCATGCTCACGTTCCTGATCGGCGGACTCCTCGCGGGCGCCGCCGCACTGCTCTACACCCTGCGGTTGCCGAGCGGCATCGTCTACAACGGCGGATTCCTGTTGGGTATCAAGGCCTTCTGCGCCGCGGTGCTCGGCGGTATCGGCAACATCCGGGGCGCGCTTCTCGGCGGCCTGATCCTGGGCGTCGCGGAGAACTACGGGTCGATCCTGTTCGGCAACCAGTGGAAGGACGTCGTGGCCTTCGTCCTGCTGATCGTGGTGCTGATGTTCCGTCCGAGCGGGATCCTCGGCGAGAAGTTGGGACGGGCCCGCGCATGACCACGGAAACGCCCGCGGCACCGTCGAAGCCGCACAAGGGAGTCATCGACCCGCTGCGCGAGTGGTGGGACGGGCTGGCGCGACCGATGCAGTGGCTCGTCGGGGTGCCCGTGCTCGTCCTGGTCGCCCTCCTGCCGGTCCTGCCGATTCCGCTGATCCCGACGACCGCCGTCGACTTCGGCGCGGTCATGGCCCAGGTCGCGATGCTCGCCCTCATCGCGATCGGCCTCAACGTGGTGGTCGGACAGACGGGCCTCCTCGACCTCGGCTACGTGGGCTTCTACGCCGTGGGCGCCTATACCGTCGCCATCCTCACGAGCCCGTCCAGTCCGCTGTTCGCGGGCCGCAGCCACGGGATCTTCGAGCACACGGGGACGTGGGCCTGGCTGGCCTGCGTCCCGCTCGCGATCGTCATCACGGGCGTCTCCGGCCTCATCCTGGGGACGCCCACGCTGCGGCTGCGGGGCGACTACCTCGCGATCGTGACCCTCGGCTTCGGCGAGATCGTGCGCCTCTCCGCCCAGAACTTCACCGACATCACGAACGGCGCGTCGGGCCTGTCCGAGATCGCCTTCCCGCCGGTCGGGAAGGCACCGTCGAACAACAACGAGGGCGTCTTCTCCTCGGGCAACGGTGCGGACCCGCTCAATTCGGGCGTGTGGTGGTACTGGCTCGGGATCGTGCTCGTGCTGATCGTGCTCGTGATCGTGGGCAATCTGGAACGGTCGCGGGTCGGCCGGGCCTGGGTGGCGATCCGCGACGACGAGGACGCCGCCGAGATCATGGGCGTGCCCACGTTCCGGTTCAAGCTGTGGGCCTTCGTCATCGGCGCGGGTATCGGCGGCATGTCCGGGGCCCTGTACGCCGGTCAGGTCCAGTACGTGGATCCGCAGAACTTCAACGTGATCAACTCGATGCTCTTCCTGTGCGCGGTGGTCCTGGGCGGGCAGGGCAACAAACTCGGGGTCATCGTGGGCGCGTTCCTCATCGTCTATCTGCCCGCGCGGGTGCAGGGGATCCAGGTGGGCGGCCAGAGCCTCGGCGACTTCAAGTACCTGTTCTTCGGCATCGCCCTGGTGGTGCTGATGATCTTCCGCCCGCAGGGCCTGTTCCCGGCCCGGCAGAAGCTGATCGCGTTCGGGCGCAGGATCTACCGCCGGGAAGGGGGTGTCGCATGAGCGATCCGGATCCGCTGCGCGCCGAGATCGTCGCTGAGGTGGTGGCGCCGAAACGCGACGTCGAGGCCGACGTCGGCGACACCCTCATGGAGGTCGACGGGCTGTCCGTCGCCTTCGGCGGGCTCAAGGCCCTCGACGACGTCACCTTCTCCATCCGACGGGGCGAGATCCTCGGCCTGATCGGGCCGAACGGCGCCGGCAAGACCACGTGCTTCAACGCGATCACGGGCGTCTACAAGCCGAGCGCGGGCACCGTCACGTTCGACGGTGCGCCGTTGGCCCGCGTCAAGCGCAATCGGATCACCCGCGCGGGAATCGCCCGCACCTTCCAGAACATCCGGCTGTTCAACGAGATGACCGCGCTCGAGAACGTCGTCGTGGGCACCGACGCGCGGCACCGCACCTCGGTCTTCGGGGCCGTGCTGCGCCTGCCCCGGCACTGGGCCGAAGAGGCCGACGCGGTCGCACGCGGCATGGCCCTCCTCGAGTTCGTCGGCATCGGGAACCGGGCCGCCGTCAAGGCCAAGAACCTGCCCTACGGCGACCAGCGGCGGCTCGAGATCGCCCGCGCCCTGGCCACCGAGCCGAAGCTGCTGTGCCTGGACGAGCCCGCCGCGGGCTTCAACCCCAGCGAGAAGTCCGCGCTCATGGACCTCATCCGCAAGATCCGCGACGACGGCTACACCGTGCTGCTGATCGAGCACGACATGCGCCTGGTGATGGGCGTCTGCGACCGGATCGTGGTGCTCGAGTTCGGCCGCAGGATCGCCGACGGCCGGCCCACGGAGATCCGCGACGACCCCAAGGTGATCGCCGCCTACCTGGGAGTGCCCGATGACGAACTCTGACGAGCCGGGCGGCGCCGCGCCCGTCCTCCGGATCACCGATCTGGCCGTCCGGTACGGCCGGATCCAGGCCCTGCACGGGGTGAACCTCGAAGTGCGACAGGGGGAGCTGGTGACGCTGCTCGGCGCCAACGGCGCCGGCAAGTCCACCACCATGCGCGCCCTGTCGGGGCTGGTCCCCGTCGCGCGCGGGACGCTGGAGTTCGAGGGGCGGGACATCACGACGATGCCGGCGCACCTCCGGGTGAAGGCGGGCATCGTCCAGGTCCCGGAGGGCCGGCGCGTGTTCCCGGGGATGACGGTGCAGGAGAACCTCGACATGGGGTGCCACGGCCGGAAGTTCCCGTCGAAGGCCGATTATGCGCAGACCCTGGACCACGTCTTCGAGCTGTTCCCGCGGCTCGCGGAGCGACGGAAGCAAGCCGGCGGCACCATGTCCGGCGGCGAGCAGCAGATGCTCGCGATCGGGCGCGCGCTGATGTCGCGCCCGCGGCTCCTGCTCCTCGACGAGCCGTCCATGGGCCTCGCGCCGCGCGTGATCGCCCAGATCTTCGGGATCATCGCCGAGATCAACCGCGCCGGCACCACGATCCTGCTCGTCGAGCAGAACGCCCAGCAGGCCCTGACCAGGTCGGACCGCGCGTACGTGCTGGAGACGGGGGAGGTCACCGTCGAGGGCGGAGGACGCGAGCTGCTCGCCGACCCACGGATCCGCGCGGCCTACCTCGGCGTCGCCTGACACCGGCCACCTGCGCTGCAACCCCGCTGCAACTCTTGACTCGTAGTGTTCTGGATCACACCGACAAGACCCGTCGGTGAAACACGCCGATCCGATTCCGGAAACACGCCGGGAACAGGATCGACCGTGATCAGGAAGGCCCACATGAGTACAGAGCGCCAGGCGCCGCAACAGCTCCACCACGACGGGGTGGACGCCACCATCGAGTCCGACGACTATCTCGCCAAACGCACCCTCCGGTCGGGTTCCGCCGGCTGGGTGCTGCTGGCGGGCCTGGGCGTGAGCTACGTGATCTCCGGCGACTACGCCGGCTGGAACAACGGGCTCGCGCAGGGCGGCTGGGGCGGCCTCGCCATCGCCGCGGTCGTCATCGCCGGGATGTACCTCGCGATGGTGCTCGGCATGGCAGAGATGTCCTCGGCACTGCCCGCGGCCGGTGGCGGCTACACCTTCGCCCGCCGCGCGATGGGGCCCTGGGGCGGTTACGCCACCGGCATCGCGATCCTCATCGAGTACTCCATCGCGCCCGCCGCGATCGCCACGTTCATCGGCGCTTATGTGCAATCCCTGAACCTGTTCGGGATCACCGACGGCTGGTGGGTGTACCTGTTCGTCTACGCGCTCTTCATCGGCATCCACCTCACCGGCGCGGGCGAGGCGCTCAAGGCGATGTTCGTCATCACCGCGATCGCCCTGGTCGGCCTCGTGATCTTCGCGGTCTTCGCCATCGGGAAGTTCGACGCCCACAACCTCACCGACATCGCGGTCACCGACGCCGCGGGCGCCTCGAGCTGGCTTCCGCACGGCTACCTCGGCATCTGGGCAGCCGTGCCCTTCGCGATCTGGTTCTTCCTCGCCATCGAGGGCGTCCCGCTCGCCGCGGAGGAGGCGCGCGAGCCCGAGAAGAACGTGCCGCGCGGCATCATCGTCGCGATGCTCATCCTGGTGGTCACCGGCGCGACGGTCTTCCTGCTCGCACCCGGCGCCGTCGGCGCCAACGCCATGGCCGCGTCGGGCAACCCGCTCGTGGAAGCACTGGGTGACGGTACCGCCGCGAAGGTGGTCAACTACATCGGCCTCGCCGGCCTGGTCGCGAGCTTCTTCTCCATCATGTACGCCTACTCGCGCCAGACCTTCGCGCTCTCGCGCGCCGGCTACCTGCCGAAGAGCCTCTCGGTCACCAACGCCCGCAAGGCGCCGGTGCTCGCGCTGATCGTCCCCGGCGTCATCGGCTTCGCCCTGTCGCTCACGGGCGAGGGCGCGATGCTCCTCAACATGGCCGTCTTCGGCGCCGCCGTCAGCTACGTGCTCATGATGATCAGCCACATCGTGCTGCGCCGCCGCGAGCCCGACATGCCGCGCCCGTACCGCACGCCCGGCGGCATCGTGACCACCTCGTTCGCGCTCGTCATCGCGTGCATCGCCGTCGTCGCGACGTTCCTCGTCGACCCGACGGCGGCCGGCCTGACCCTCGCGGCGTTCGCTGCCTTCCTCGTCTACTTCGGCGTGTACAGCCGCCATCACCTGGTGGCCAACTCGCCCGACGAGGAGTTCGCCGCCCTCGCCGACGCCGAACGGGACCTGAAGTGAGGCGGATCCGCGCGGCCGTCACCGCCGTCGCCCTCCTGGCGCTCGCCCCGATCGCGGCCTGCACGACGAACGACGCGCAGGACAAGGCCGCCGAGTGCCGCACCCTGGCCCCGGACGCGGGCTGGTACGGCGACAACCACGACCGCCTCCAGAAGCTGATCGCCGAGCGCGGCCACTGCGGCACCGGCCACGACGGCGCCGCCCCGGTCGCCCTGTTCGACTGGGACAACACAGTGGTGCGCAACGACATCGGCTCCGCGACCGCTTACTGGATGATCCGCACCGGCAAGATTCGGCAGCCGGCGAACGGCGACTGGCGCACGACCAGCCGCTACCTGGTCCCCGAGGCGGCGCAGGCGCTCGCGGAGGCGTGCCCGACCGCGCTCGCGGCCCCGGGCGCCCCGCTGCCCACCGACCGCGACACCCGCTGTGCCGACGCTCTCGTCGCGGTGGTCGACGATGCCGAGATCGGCGGGAAGCCCGCCTTCGCCGGCTTCGACCATCGCCGCATGGAGCCCGCGTACGCATGGGTGGTCCAGCTCATGGCCGGCTACACCGAGGCCGAGATCGAGGACTTCGCGAAGACCGCCCGCACCGAGGCGCTGGCCGCTCCCGAGGGCGCGAAGCAGCGGGTCGGCACCACCGAGGTCGCCGCTTGGGTCCGCTACTACAGCCAGATCAAAGACCTCATCGGGACGCTCGCCGCCAACGGCTTCGACGTCCGGATCATCTCCGCGTCGGCGCAGCCGGTGGTCCGGGCCTGGGCGCCCGAGGTGGGCCTCGCCCCGGACAAGCTGATCGGCATCCGCCCCGTCGTCGCGGACGGGAAGATCGCCCCGCATCTGCGCGGCTGCGGAGACGTCCCCGACGGCGACGACTCGATGATCAACTACATCGACGGCAAGCGCTGCCTGGTCAACCAGGAGGTCCTGGGCATCACCGGGGCGGCGGCCTGGCAGCAGGCGCCCGCGGACCGTCGGCAGGTGCTCTCCGCCGGCGACTCGGTCACCGACATCACTTTCCTCGGCGACGCGACCGGCCTGCGCCTGGTGATCAACCGCAACGTCCCCGAGCTCATGTGCACGGCGTACGCCGACGCGGACGGCAAGTGGCTGGTGAACCCCATGTTCATCGAGCCCAAGCCGCAGGCGAAGCCCTACGCGTGCGCGACCGCGGGCACCGACGCCGCCGGGGCGAAGGTGCCGGTCCGCGGCCCCGACGGCGCCCCGCTGGGCTCCGTCGCGGATACCGTCTACTAGAAGCCACCTCTCGAACGGAGCAATCATGATCCGCAGCCAATCCGTGCGCGGGGAGACCTTCACCTTCACCTCGATGGCCGACCTGCTGGCCAAGGCCACGCCGCTGCGCTCCGGCGACCAGCTCGCCGGCTGCGCGGCGGCCTCCGACGCCGAGCGGGCCGCCGCGAAGTGGTCCCTCGCCGACGTCCCGCTCACGGCACTCCTCGAGGAGCTCGTCGTGCCGTACGAGTCCGACGAGGTCACGCGCCTCATCATCGACAGCCACGACCGGGCGGCCTTCGCGCCGATCGCGCACCTCACCGTCGGAGACCTCCGGGACCTCCTCCTGCGGATCTCCGTGGCCGACGATGCCGGTGCCCGGCTCGCCGCGCTCGGCCCGGCCCTCACCCCGGAGATGGTGGCGGCGGTGAGCAAGCTGATGCGCAACCAGGACCTCATCGCCGTGGCACGGGCGGTCCGCGTGACCGCCGGCTTCCGCACCACCGTCGGGCTGCCGGGCACGCTCGCGACCCGCCTGCAGCCGAACCACCCGACCGACGATCCGCGGGGGATCGCCGCCGCCACCCTCGACGGCCTGCTGCTCGGCTGCGGCGACGCGGTGATCGGCATCAACCCCGCCACCGACTCGCCGCACGCGACGTCCGACCTGCTGCACCTGCTCGACGAGGTGCGCACCCGCTTCGACATCCCGACCCAGTCGTGCGTGCTCAGCCACGTCACCACCACGCTCGGGCTCATCGAGCAGGGCGCGCCCGTGGACCTGGTGTTCCAGTCGATCGCCGGCACGGAGGGCGCGAACTCCGCGTTCGGCGTGACGATCTCGCTGTTGGACGAGGCGAACGCCGCGGCGCGCGAGCTGGGTCGCGGCACCGTCGGGAACAACGTCATGTACCTGGAGACCGGGCAGGGTTCGGCGCTCTCGTCCGGCACGCACCTCGGCACCGACGGCGCGCCCGTCGACCAGCAGACCCTCGAGACCCGGGCCTACGCCGTGGCTCGGCACTTGGACCCGCTGCTGGTCAACACCGTGGTCGGCTTCATCGGTCCCGAGTACCTCTACGACGGCAAGCAGATCACCCGCGCCGGCCTCGAGGACCACTTCTGCGGCAAGCTCCTGGGCCTGCCGATGGGCGTCGACGTGTGTTACACCAACCACGCCGAGGCCGACCAGGACGACATGGACGACCTGCTCACGCTGCTCGCCGTCGCGGGGGTGTCGTTCGTCATCACGGTGCCCGGCGCCGACGACGTGATGCTCGGCTACCAGTCGCTCGCCTTCCACGACGCGCTCTACGTGCGCCGGGCGCTCGGGCTGCGGCCCGCGCCGGAGTTCGACGCCTGGCTGGCACGGCAGGGCATGACCGACGAGGCCGGCGGCCTGCGCGACGTGGCCGTCGAGGCGTCGCCGCTGCGCGAGCTCGCGGCGGGGGTCTCACGGTGAGCGCGCCCGAGCGGTCCGACGAGCCGTTCTGGGACGCCCTGCGCTCGACGACCCAGTCGCGGATCGGGCTGGGGCGCACCGGCGATGCGCTGCCCACCCGGCGCGTCCTCGAGTTCGCCGCCGCCCACGCCGCGGCGCGCGACGCCGTCCACCAGCCCCTCGACGCCGACAACCTCGTCGCCCGCGCCCGCGACCTGGGGCTCGGCGTACCCGTCGTCGTGACGAGCCGCGCCGCCGACCGCGGCGAGTACCTGCGTCGGCCCGACTTGGGCCGGGAGCCCGCCGACCTGTCCGGCCTCCCGACGGTGTCCGACGGTGCCGCAGACGTCGCGCTCGTCCTCGCCGACGGCCTGTCGCCGCGGGCGCTCACCGACCACGGCGTGGCGCTCGCCGCAGCGATCCTCGCCGCCCTGCCGCCCGACGTCACCGTCGCGCCGCCGGTCATCGCCACCCAGGCCCGCGTCGCACTGGGGGATCACGTCGCGCGGGCGCTCGGGGTGCGCACGCTGCTCGTGCTCATCGGCGAGCGACCGGGCCTGTCCGTCGCCGACAGCCTCGGCATCTACCTGACGCACCGCGCCGACCCCGAGGACTTCGGGGCCGGCGTCACCGACGCGCACCGCAACTGCATCTCCAACATCCACCCGCCCGAGGGCCTCGGCTACGCGGACGCCGCCCGCATCGCGGCCGGTCTGGTCGTGGGGGCCCGGCGTCTCGGCCGGTCCGGCGTCGACCTCAAGGACACCTCACGCGCCGAGCTGGAGGGCGGCGACGCCCGTCGCGCTCACGAGATCGGTGGGGATCGTCCTGCCGGTCACCGATAGATCGACTTGAGGTTCTGGTACGCGGCCAGGCCCTCGGGCCCGAGCTCCCGGCCCATGCCGCTCTGCTTGACGCCGCCGAAGGGCGCGATCGGATCGGGGATGTAGCGGCTCAGGCCGATCGTGCCCGTCTGCACCCGGGAGGCGACTGACCGGGCCCGCTCGGGGTCCGCGCTCCACACCGTGCCGCCGAGCCCGTACTCGCTGTCGTTGGCGATGGCGACCGCGTCGGCGTCGGTGTCGTATCCGATCACCGAGAGCACGGGCCCGAAGATCTCCTCACGGGAGATCGTCGCGGTGTTGTCCACGTCGGCGAAGACGGTCGGCTGCACGTACCAGCCGGCGTCCATTCCGGCCGGCCGGCCCCCGCCGGTGGTGATGCGCCCGCCCTCGGCGCGGCCCTGGGCGATGTAGCCCTCGACCCGGTCCCGGTGGTGCGCGGTGGCCATCGGGCCGATCTGGGTGTTCGGGTCCAGCGAGTCGCCGACGGTCATCGACCCCGCGAAGGTGGTCAGCACGTCCACCACCTCGTCGTAGCGGCTGCGGGGCGCGAGCACGCGGGTGCCCAGGAAGCAGGTCTGGCCGTTGTTGGCGAGGGTCGCCACGAACAGCTCGTTGCCGATCGATGCGAGGTCGAGCTCGGCGTCGTCGAGCACGATCGTCGCGGACTTGCCGCCGAGCTCCAGGGTCACGGGGCGCAGCAGACGGCCGCACGTCTCGGCGATCCGGCGGCCCGCGGCGGTGGACCCGGTGAACGCCACCTTGTCGATGCCGGGGTGCTCGACGAGGTGGGCCCCGGCCTCCCGGCCGCCGGGGACGATGTTGATCACGCCCGCCGGAATGCCCGCCGCCTCAGCGGCCTCCGCGAGCACGAAGGAGTCGAGGACGGTCTCGGGCGAGGGCTTCAGGACCAGGGTGCAGCCGGCGGCCAGTGCGGGCGCGTACTTGAACGACGCCAGGGTCTGCGGGAAGTTCCACGGCGCGATCGCGCCGACGACGCCCAACGGGGACCGCTGCACCTCGACGGTGCCGCCGAACATCCCGTCGCGCACGTCGGGCCCCTGCGCCTCGGCGAGGTCCGCGTAGTAGCGCAGCAGGGTCGGCGGGTATACGGCCTCGAGCTGCCCTGCGACGGAGATCGGCATCCCGTTCTGCGCCGAGACGAGCGCCGCGAGCCGGTCCTTGCGGGCATCGATCTCGTCGGCGAAGCGACGCAGGGCGGCGGCGCGCTCGGACGCCGGAAGGCCGGACCACACGGACGGATCGTCGAACGCGGCGCGAGCGGCGGCGACCGCGGCGTCGATGTCCGCCGGCGTGCCGTCGGGTACCTCACCGATCGGGAGGCCCGTGTTGGGGGAGATCACCTCGATGGTGCCGGCTCCGCGCGGGGCCACCCATTCTGCGCCGATGTACAGGGATCGGTGGGCGAGGTACTCGCCGGTGGGTGCGCTGCTGATGGTCATGGCTGGGAATCCTCCGATTCGATGGTGACCGACGTCACTGTGCATCGATCTTCGCCCGGCGGGACGCCCCGTAACTGTCCGAGTCCCGGACACTCACCCGTCGACGCCGAGCGCGCGCAGACGCACGTACAGCGTGCTGCGGCTGATCCCGAGTTCCTTCGCCGCGTGCGCCTTGTTGCCGCGGCAGCGCGCCAGCGAGTCGATGATCTGCTGCCGTTCAGTGCGTTCGAGCAGGGTCAGCCCCGCCGCGCGGGCGGTGCCACGGTACCGCTGCGGCAGGTCTTCGACGGTGACCTGCCGGGAACCCCGCGTCGCCGCGGTCGCGACCGCCGCCGCCAGGACCCGGTCGAGCTCGCTCAGGTTGGCCGGCCAGTCGTGCCCGGAGAGCGCGTCGATCACGCCGGCACCGAGCGTGCCGCCGCTGCCGCGGCGGTCCAGCAAGGCCGAGGCGAACGCCGCGAGCTGCCCCGGTCGATGCCGGAGTGCGGGGAGCACGATCTGCTCGTCGCACAACGCCACCGCGGCACTCGCGCCCGGCCGCAGGTCCGACGGTGGCGGGCCGACCAGGATCGTGCACGGGTCCCGTCGGACGACCATCCCGCGGAGCACCGTCAGCTCGTGATCCGGCAGCAGGTCGACGCCGTCGACGACGAGGACCGCGCCGGACCGGCGCGCGGCAGCCGCCGCCTCCGCGAGGTCCGGCGCGCGGCCCTGCCCGATCCGTTCGACGGCGTCCACCAGTTCGATCGGTGCGGACCCGGCCGCGAGACGCGCCGCGGTGGTGCGGCCCGTGCCGGGCTCGCCGAGGACGGCGACGGTCCGCGTCGGCCCGTCCAGCGTCGGCAGGTCCGCGGCGAGCGGGTCGGTCGTGCCGGACACCGCGCCGCGCGGGATCGGCGCGCTCCGGCGGTCCGGCTGCAGCAGTTCGTAGACGGTAGCCGCACCGGGGCCGGCGATCCGGGTCGCGAGCACCTCGACCGGGACACCGGACGAGAGCACCAGTGACGTCGGAACCGCGCCGCCACGGTCGGCGGCGAGGGCCCGGAGCGCGCCGATGTCCGCCGCGTCGAGCAGGTCGGAGGCGAGGTTGTCGAGGAGCAGGAGGTCGTCGCCCACCGCCACGACGGCGACGCCCCGTCGCCCGGACCGCGTGTGGAACGCGTCCAGGGCAAGCCGATGCCCGGCCTGGCTGCCGTGCAGCAGCCGCGACTCGATGTCGGCGGCGAACCGGTCGACCATCGGCCGGAACAGCGAGTGGACGTGGTCGCCGACCGATGTCATGCAGAGGATCCCGTCCAGCCTGCGGGTCGTCGGGTGGACGATCGGGCGGCCGAAGCAGCTCAGGTGCTTGTAGGCCTCGAGGTAGTGCTCGGCGCCGTTCACCGTCAGCGGCGAGCGGGTCTCCAGCGGGGTGCCGAGCGCGGTGGTGCCCACGACGTCCTCGCCCATCCGCGCACCCCGGACCGCGCCGATCCGGTCGAGGTCCCGCGCGACCCGGGCGCCGCCGAAGGTGCTCGCCACGATCCGGGAGTCGCTGTCCACGAGGAACAGTGCGGTGCCCGTGTCCGCGAGCTGGACCGCGGCGGCGTCGAGGATGGGCCGGGCCGCTCGGAGCAGTGCGGCGCGGCCGCCGAAGTCCTCGTCGATCCGGACCTGCGGCGCGCGCTCGGGGGTGATTCCCGACAGGGCCGACCGTCGCCAGGAGAGTCCGATCTCGGGGCGCACGACGGGGTCGGGTGTGGTATCGATCACGCCAGGTTACTCTCGAAGAACGAGCGGAGGAGCGGCGATGATCGGCAAGCGGATCCAGGACAACATCGAGGCGGTCACCAAGATCGCGGCGGACTCGGTCCGCAAGTCCGGTGAGATCGTCGAGGGCGCGGGCGAGGTGCTGAAGGGTGACCTGAAGGGCGGCATCAGCCGGATCGCCAGCAGTGCGGCGGACATCGCCACCGAGGCGACCGCCGAAGGCGTCAAGCTGGCCGGCGAGAACCTCGACACGGCGCGAGAGGCGTCGGACGGCGTCGCCGACAGGGTGACCCGCAAGGACTGATCACTGCGCGGTGCGGCGGTAGCCGCCGGGCGTGAACCCGAGGACCTTCCGGAAGTCCCGGACGAGGTGCGACTGGTCGGCGTAGCCCAGTTCCGCGGCGATGTCGGCCACCGCGGTGCCCGGCTCCGTGCTCAGCAGGTGCGCCGCATGCTGCAGCCGGCGGCGGTGGATCAGCGCGAGGGGAGTGAGCCCGACGAATCGCCGGGTGAGGCGCTGCGCTGTCCGCGGCGAGACCCCGATCGTGGCCGCCGCGTCCTCGACGGTGAGGATCTCCTCGTCCTCCTCGATGGCGACGACCAGCCGATTGGCGAGCTCGGCGTCATCGGACACCGTCGGAACCCGTGCGGTGAGCCAGGATTCGACCGCGAGGCAGGCGCCTGCGAGGTCCCCGCGGTGCATCGCCGCGGCGACGGTCTCGTGCAACTCCGGAGCATCGACGGCGGGGTAGGCATCCAGAATCGCGCGCGCGTCGTCGGTGACCGCCGGCGTCGCCGCGGGCCGCAGCAGCGCGCCGACCGCCCACCCGGTGCCGACGAGGTCGCGGTGCGAGCGCTCCGTGGTCGCGCCCGCGAGCCCGACGAGTTCCGGCTCGACCACCAGGTTGAGGGCGGGGAAGGCGAGCACGTCCTGCCGTGAGGTTCGGCCGGGTGCGATCTCCCACTGCGAGATCCAGAACCAGCGGACCAGCGGGTCCGCGGCGGGGGAGGCCGCCCGCCGCTCGAAGGTGGGCAGCTGCGCCGGGTAGAGGATGCCGCGGGGGTTCACGGATCGATCGTAGGCCCGAGGTCTGTCGCGAATGTTCAATCGCCGGGGCGGCCGCCGCTCGTAGCGTTAGCGGCATGACAGAGAACATCACCGCCGCGAGCGGCGCACACACGACCGACGGCGTCCCGCACTCCTTCTCCTCGCTGACGCCCTTCCTCGCGATCCCGAACGCGAAGGCCGCCATCGACTTCTACACGTCGGTGTTCGGGGCCCGCTCGCTCGGCGTCACCGAGATGGGCGGCGTCGTCGTCCACGCCGAACTCGACTTCGGGAATGGGCGACTTCAGCTCGGCGAGCCCAACCCGCAATTCGGCCTCGTCCCCATGCCCGACGGTGACGCCGACTGCTACTCGCTGGGGCTGTACTGCAGCAGCGTCGACGACGTGGTCGCGCGCGCCGAGGCCGCGGGCGCGACGGTCCGGGAGCCGGTGGCGAACTTCGTCTCCGGCGACCGGTTCGCCAGCATCCGCGACCCGTTCGGAGTGCGCTGGTCGATCATGACCCGCGTCGAGGACCTCAGCGACGAGGAGAGCGCCGCCCGTGTCGAGGAGTGGGCCGCGGCGCAGGCCTGACGTCAGTCCGCGACCTGCGCGGGAATCGGGTCGAGGGGCCGGGGCGGCGACTGCGGCATCGTCTGGAATCGGACGTCGGCCGAGCCCGACGGGGCGGCGTTCGCGTCGTTCGGACCCAGCCACTTGAACCGGATGGTGATCTGGCCGGGCCCATTGCTGCCGACGACCGAGGTGAAGGCGTCGCCCTTCGGCGTCGGGGTGCCGGCGAACTTCTTGTGGTCGAAGAGCAGGATCTGCACGGGCGAGCTGCCGGTGCCGCGGTCCGTGTCGAGGCGCACCCAGTTCAGGGTGCAGTCGACGGAGCCGCCCATGCCGGTCACGCGCCAGGGGACGCCGGGCATCGGCGGTGCGATCGAGCGGATCGCGCCGTCGATGCGGTCCTGCGGGAGCTCGGGGCAGGCGATCGGCGTGGCACCGGCGGCGCCCGTCCCGGCGACAACCGATCCGGCGACGGAGGCGGCGGCCGCTGCGGAGAGGGCGAGGGCGATCAGAGGCTTGCGCATGGCTTCGGTCCTTCCATGACGGGAGGTCGACGCGGGCTCCATCGACGGGCACTGCTTGTATCGGGTAACGATCACTCGACGTTACCCCGCGGGCGTCACTAACCTTGATGCCATGAGCGAGGAACAGGGCAGCTACGTCACCGAGAACAAGCCGTACGAGCGCGACACCCGGTACATCGAGACCCGCATCACCCGCGGCGGGAGGGACGGCTATCCCGTCGAGGCGGGCCGATACCGCCTGGTCGCCTCGTACGCCTGCCCGTGGGCCACCCGCACCATCATCGTGCGGCGGCTGCTGGGCCTCGAGGACGCGATCTCCCTCGGCATCGCCGGCCCCACGCACGACAAGCGGTCGTGGACCTTCGACCTCGACCCCGGCGGCCTCGATCCGGTGCTGCAGATCCCGCGTCTGCAGGATGCCTATTTCGCGCGCGTCCCCGACTACCCGAAGGGCATCACGGTGCCTGCGATCGTCGACGTGCCGACAGGTGCCGTCGTCACGAACGACTTCCCGCAGATCACGATCGACTTCTCGCTCGAGTGGACGGATTTTCATCGCCCCGGAGCGCCGCAGCTCTACCCGGAGGACCTGCGCGGCGAGATCGACGAGGTGAACACGCTGGTCTACCGCGACGTCAACAACGGCGTCTACCGATGCGGCTTCGCCGGCTCGCAGGAGTCCTACGACGCCGCGTACGACCAGCTCTTCTCCCGGCTCGACTGGCTTTCCGAGCGCCTCGCCACGCAGCGGTACCTGGTGGGCGACACCATCACCGAAGCCGACGTGCGCCTGTTCACCACGCTGGCCCGGTTCGACCCGGTGTACCACGGCCACTTCAAGTGCAATCGGGAGAAGCTCAGCGAGATGCCCGTGCTGTGGGCCTACGCGCGCGATCTGTTCCAGACACCGGGGTTCGGCGACTCGACGCACTTCGACCACATCAAGCGGCACTACTACGAGGTGCACCGCGACATCAACCCGTCGGGCATCGTGCCGAAGGGGCCGGACCTGCAGAACTGGTTCACCCCGCACGGCCGGGAGGCGCTCGGCGGCAGCCCCTTCGGCGCCGGAACCGCGCCCGCGCCGCTACCGATCCCCGCCGGCTGAGACCGCGGCGCACGGGTAGTCGGAGTAGCCCTCCGCGGTACGGCCGTAGAGCACGTCCTCGCGGATCGCCGACAACGGCAGGGCTCGCCGGATCCGTTCCACCAGGTCGGGGTTGGCGATGAACGCGCGGCCGAAGGAGACCAGGTCGGCACCGTCGGCCAGTGTCCGCTCGGCAGCGGGCGCCGACGTGGGAACACGGTTCTCGCCCACGTTCGCGATGACGGTGCCGTCGAAACGCGGTCGCAGGTCCACCAGCGCGGGGTAGTCGTCGTTGTCGGTCAGGTGCAGGTACATCAGGCCGCGGCGGTTCAGCTCGTCGACGAGGCCGCGGTACAGCTCGGCGGGATCGCGCTCGATCATGGAGAACTGCGGGTTCCCGGGCGAGAGCCGGATGGCCGTGCGCTCGGCGCCGATGGCGTCGGTCACGGCGTCGACCACTTCGAGCGGGAAGCGCATCCGGTTCGCGACCGATCCGCCGTAGCGGTCGTCGCGCAGGTTCGTGTTGTCCGCGAGGAACTGGTGGACCAGGTAGCTGTTGGCGCCGTGCAGCTCGACGCCGTCGAAGCCCGCCGCCACGGCCCGCCGCGCGGAGGCCGCGTACTGCTCGACCGCGGCCTCGATCTCGGCGATCGACATCGCTGCGGGGCGCGGCCACGTCGCCTTGGAGCCGTCGAGCAGGTGCAGCACGTCGCCGTCGGGCACCGCCGACGGTCCGGCGGGCACCGAACCGTCGATCCGGGCGGCGGGGTGACCCTTGCGCCCGCCGTGCATGAGCTGCGCGACGATGCGGCCGCCCTCGGCGTGCACGGCGTCGACGACTCGGGCCCACGCGCGCTCGTGACGGTCCGTCGCGAGCCCGGGCACCCGGGCTTCGCTCTGCCCGGAGGAGTGGGGCCACATGCCCTCGCTGACGATCAGGCCCGCGCCGGCCCGCTGGCGGTAGTAGTCGGCGACGTCCGCGGTCGGGGAGCCGTCGGGCTCGGACCGCAGGCGCGTCATCGGCGCCATGACGATGCGATTCGGGAGGTCGAGGGTTCGGCTGCGGTACGGCGTGAGGAGTGACATGTCCGTACGCTAGAACCTGACACCGATGTGAGGGGCAAGCGATGCGGATCGGCGAACTCGCGGAGCGCACCGGGGTGAGCGTGCGCTCGCTGCGGTACTACGAGGAGAAGGGCCTGCTCGCGTCGACGCGGACGGCGGCCGGGCAGCGCGTCTATCCCGAGCGAGCCGTCGACCGGGTGGTGCGCATCCAGGAGCTGTTCGCCGCCGGGCTCGCGAGCGGCGTGATCGCCCAGCTGCTGCCGTGCATCCGCGACGAGGACGGATCGCCGAACGCGACCGCGACGCCCTGGCTCGCCGCCACCCTGCGCGCGGAGCGCGACCGGATCGACGAGGGCATCCGCGACCTGCAGCGGGCGCGGGAGGTGCTCGACGAGGTGATCGACACCGCCGGTTCCGTCACCGATCCCCGTGCCGCCGCAGGAAATCGATGACGACCGTCGCGGTCCGCTCGGGCTCCTGCTCCGCCGGGTAATGGCCGGAGTCGTCCAGCACCACGCCGCGGACGTCGGCCGCCACCGGCCGTAGGCCCTCCGCGACCGCGGCGCCCATCGCGTACCGTCCGCCGACGGCCAGTACCGGCGTCCGGATCGGGTCGGCGCGCAGTGCCGCGATGTCGGCGAGATCGTCCGCCCGGGTGCGGTAGTGCGCGAGCCCCGCGACGTGGACGTCGGTGGGGCGGTACGCATCGACGTACGCGCCCAGGACCGCAGGATCGAGTCCGGCGGGTCCGGCGCTCTGCTGCAGGAAGGCGCCGTAGAAGTCGTCCTCCCGCCCGGGGACGAGGCTCTCGGCCAGGCCCGGCGCGCGGTTGAACGCGCCGTGCCAGTCCGGATAGTGCTCGCGCCCCGGCGATGGGACCGCCACGTCGATCCCGGGCAGGATCTCCTCCTCGACGACGAGCGCGGCGACGATTTCGGGCGCCGCGGCCGCCAGGTTCACCGCGACGGTGCCGCCCCAGTCGTGGCCGATCACCGCGCACCGCGCGATCCCGTCCGCGGCGAGCCGATCCCGCACCCGCGCCGCCAGCGCGCTCTTCCGGAAGTCGCCCGTTCCGTCGTCGCCGGACCCGAGGCCGGGCAGCGTGATCGGGAGCGGTTCGAACCCGGCGTCTCTCAGCCGCGGGGTCAGGTGTCGCCAGTGCAGGTCGGTGACGGGCCAGCCGTGGAGCAGGACGACCGGCAGGCCGCCGGTCACGGCGTCGCCCCCGCGAGGTGCGCGGCGGCGAGATCCGCGACCGCGAAGTCCCGCTCCCGCTCCTCGGCCTCGTCGTCCTCGTCGAACCACGCGGCCGACAGCCCCGCGAAGGCGAGCACCCACCGCAGCAGGCGTTCCCGAGGCAATCGCGCCTCGGTGACGATCACGTCGAGCTGCTCGGCGAAGCGGACCGGATCCGCTGCGGTCGGCAGGTCCGGGTTGGTCAGCAGGTTGGCGTAGTCGTAGCCGCGCTCGCCGACGACGCACTTCGGGTCGATCGCGAGCCAGCCGCGATCGCCGAAGTCGAGCACGTTGTCGTGGTGCACGTCGCCGTGCAGGACCACCTCGTCGCGGGGGTCCGCGAGGAGTGCCTGAGTCGCGTCCCAGGACCGGGCGTACCGCGGGTCGTCGCCACGGACCGCCGCGAGCGAGGAGAACCAGTCCCGCAGGGGGACCAGCTCGGTCGCGGGGGCTCCGGGGCGCGGCCGGTGCAGGTGCTCGACGGTGCCGCACAGGATCCGGGTGGCCTCGTCGTCCCGGCCCTCCAGCGCCATCGCCATGAGATCGCCGGTGCCCGTCGCCCGCTCCATGAGGACGGTGTCGCCCTCGTGCGCGAAGACTTCCGCGGCCCCGTCGCCGCCCCACCAGCGGAGCACCGCGGCGCCGGCGCGCTCCTCAGGGGTGTTGGCGCGCTTGAGCATCGCGGCGCGGCCCCGCCACCGCACCGGCAGCAGATCGCTGCCGGGTGTGGCGAAGGGCGCACCGTCGGGGGAGAGGTCCCAGCGTTCGAGGGGCCTGCGCCACGCATCGAGGGGTTGCACAGCATCCGACCCTACTGGGGCGCATGATGGTCCGATGAGCGACGGCACGGATCAGCCCTCGGTGGCGATGGCGCGGGTGCGGGCGCATGATGAAGCCGTGAGCGACTTCAATCAGGGCATCATCGACGAGTTCCGCGCCAACAACGGCACCGTGACCGCCATGGGCTTCGGCCGGGCGCTCGCGCTCGTCCACAGTACGGGCGCCAAATCCGGCGAGCCGCGGGTGAATCCGCTGGCCGCGATCCACGACGACGAGGGCTGGCTGCTGCCGGCGTCCGCGGGCGGCTCGCCGAAGAACCCCGCCTGGTACCACAACCTCAAGGCCCACCCGGACATCGAGATCGAGTACCCGAACGACGAGGGCGGGATCTCCACGGCGCAGGTCACCGCCACGGAACTGACCGGAGCCGCGCGCGACGAGGCGTGGGCCCGGTTCGTCGCGCGGTCGAGCGGCTTCGCCGAGTACGAGCAGGCGGCGCAGGGGCGCGTGATCCCGGTCTTCCGGCTGTCCCCGCGCTGACCCGCAGGGGCAGGTGACGAGCACGTCCCGGGGCGGATCAGCGGCGTGTAGGTCTCGGTCACCTCCGGTAGAGGGCCGCGGTCGCCGCCCCCAGGGCCACGTCGACGTGGTCGCCCGGCAACAGCTTCCGCAGGTGCGCCTCATCCAGGTACTCGCCGGCGTCGACGGCGGCCTGCGCGTCGGCCTCCTCGGCCGAGTACTCGTCGTCATCGTCGTCGGCTTCCGCGTCGTAGCTCTCCTGCGCGTAGTCCAGGACCCACGACGCGCTGTCGATGTAGTGTTCGTCGATCGTCAGGCCGTCGACGTGACCGACGACGGTCCAGACATCCCCGTCGTAGCCGTAGGCGAAGTTCGCGTGGCCGATATCGGGGTCCGGCGCGACGAACCACCACTCCAGCGCTCCGGCGGCGATCAGATCGTCGCGGCCCTGGAGATCGATGGCGCCCACATCGCGGTCGAAGCCGACGATCGACGCGCGACCGTCGGGAAGCAGGGCCAGATCGAACCAGGATCCGCCGCCGTCCTCTCGGTGCGCGATCCCGGCCGCGACGGGGCCGAGGCCCGTTTCTCGGAAGACTGCGGCCTGCAGGGCCGCCCATACCGCGGTGGTCGACCAGAGCGCAGCCGGCGGACCGAGATCGATGGGGGAGCGGGTCATTCCACGACGATAGCGTCTGCGGATCCCGTCGCCGTACGCCCCGCCGGCTGCGGCTCCGAGGTCCGGTCGCGCATCACGATGAAGGCGGCGATCGCGGTCGCGACCAGGATCACGCTCGAGACGCCGACAGTCGTGGTGACCGCGTCGACCCAGGCCGAGCGGGCGGCGTCGGCGAGCGCGGCACCGTCCGGCCCCGCGATCCCGTCCGCGCGCGACAGGGTGTCGCCGAGCGTGCGCGACATGCCGTCGTGCCGGGTGAAGACCGCTGTCGCCACGGAGCCGAGCACGGCGAGGCCGAGCGCGGTCCCGAGCTCGAAGCTCATCTCCGACATCGACGAGGCCTGCCCGGCGCGCTCCGGCGGCGCCGCGGCGAGCGCCACCGAGGAGACGAAGGTGAACAGGGTGCCGTAGCCGACGCCCGCGACCACCGTCCCGAGCACGTACAGCCAGGCGGGACCGTCGGTGCCGAGCCGCACCAGCAGGAGCTGACCCGCGGCGGAGAACAGGAGCGCGGCGACGAACGTGCTGCGCCGGCCGAGGTACTGCTCGATCCAGGGCGCTCGCATGGAGAAGTACGCGACCACGGCGGCCGCGGGCAGGCCGAGCAGGGCCGCCGCGAGCACGTCGAAGCCCACGACCGACTGCAGGTAGATGCCCGTGAGGTACGACATCGAGCTCAGCGTCGAGACCGCCAGGATCGTGCCGGCGATGGCCATCGCGAAGTACCGGTTGCGGAACAGGTCGAACGGGATCAGCGGGTGGTCCGTGCGGCGCTGCTGCACGACGAACGCGATCAGCATGATCGCGCCGGCGCCGCCGACCGCCAGCGTGGTTCCGTCCACGCCGTGCCCGGCGGCCGCCTTCACCGCGTAGACCAGCGGGAAGATCGCGGCCATCGACAGCGCGACGCCCACCAGGTCGAAGCGCGCCGCGGAGTCGCTGCGGAACTCGGGGATCAGCAGCGGGCCGGCCACCAGGAAGGCGAGGAAGACCGGCGCGTTGATGAGGAAGACCGAGCCCCACCAGAAGTGGTGCAGCAGCACGCCGCCGATGACCGGGCCGACCGCCATGCCGAAGGAGAACGCCGCGGTCCACACGCCGATCGCGATGCCGCGGGCCTTCGGGTCGCGGAAGATGTTGGCGATCAGCGCGAGGCTGGCCGGCAGCAGGGTCGCGCCGCCGACGCCCATGAGGGCGCGGGCGGCGATGAGCAGAGCCGGGGACGGCGCGAAGGCGGCGATCACGGAGGCGACGCCGAACAGCCCGGCACCCCAGGTCATGAGGCGGCGACGGCCCCAGCGGTCACCGAGGTTGCCCATCGTGATGAGCAATCCCGCCAGCATGAACGGGTAGATGTCCAGGATCCACAGCTGCTCGGCCGACGTCGGATGGAGCGCGGCGCTGAGGTGCGGCATCGCGAGGTACAGCACCGACGCGTCCATCGAAACCAGGAACACCGGCAGGAGCAGCGCGGCGAGACCGGCCCAGGCGCGGCGCGGGGTGGTGGACACGAAGAACTCCTCAGAATGTTCACGGCAGGCGCGTACGGCGTACGCAGGATGACTGGGTACACTGTACGCAGCATCGTCGATCCCGGTCAACGGAGAAAGGGCGCTGGTGTCCGAGACCACTCTGACCCGCGAGGCCATCGTGGCCGAGGCCGTCCGCCTCGCCGACGAGGGCGGCCTCGAGAAGGTGTCCATGCGCCGCATCGCGGACGCGCTCGGCGCAGGCGCCATGTCCCTCTACCGCCACGTTCCGGACAAGGACACGCTGGTCCGCGATATGGCCGCGGCCGTGGGCGCGGAGTACCTGTACCCGCCGGAGCTGATCGGCGACCCGGACTGGCGCATGCGGACGCACGTCGCCGCCGAGGCCGACATGCGGCTCTACCTGCATCACCCGTGGGTGCTGCTGGCGCACTCGATGCCGCGCGCAGCCATGGCGCCGTCGGCCGTCTCGTGCTTCCACTGGCTCGTCGAGGCGTTCACCCACCTCACCGGTACGGTCGCCGACTCCGCCGAGCTCACACTGCACGTGTGGAATCAGGTGCAGGGCGCGGGCATCGGCGCGGTCGGCCGGCTCCTGCTCGCCCCGGGATCGTCGCTCGAGGGAGCGGGCTTCGTCGCAGACCTCGCGGACAACCCCCTCATCGAGGAACTGCCGCTGCTCAAGGAGCTGGTGGAAGTGGACCGTCCCGACCTGTGCGCGGCGATGCCGCTGCTGCACTCCGGGGTCGACGCGCTGTGCACGGGCTTCGCGGAGCGCTACCGGCGCTGAACCGTCGACGTCCGTTCAGGGCGTCTCCACCGCCGATTCAACCGGATCCGTCAGCGTGGAATCGTGAGCACTGCGAATCGGCGCACGTTCCTCAGGGGAGCCCTCACGGGCGGTATCGTCGCAGGCATGGGCCTGCTCCCGTCGTCGCTGACCGAGGTGCTGGCGCAGCCGGCCCCGTCGGGCGGGCTCGACGGCCTGGAGCACGTGATCTTCCTGATGCAGGAGAACCGCTCCTTCGACCACTACTACGGCGCGCTCCGCGGCGTGCGCGGCTTCGCCGACCCCGCCGCGATCCGCCTGCGCTCCGGTCACGACGTCTTCCTGCAGCCCACTCGATCGGGGCTGACGGTGCCGCCCTTCCCCGTCCGGGGCGCGGCGGACCGCCAGCGCATGGACGCCGAGAACATCGACGCCCTCGATCACACGTGGAAGGGCGGGCACGCCGCGCTCGCGGACGGCTGGCACGACGGATGGATCGCAGCGAAGACCGACTCGACGATGGCCTACTACGACCGCGCGGACATCCCGTTCCACTACGCGCTCGCGGACGCCTTCACGATCTGCGACCACTACTACTGCAGCTCGCCGACCTCGACCTCGCCCAACCGCAACTTCTTCTTCTCCGGCACCACCGGGTACGAGCCCGGCACCGGCGAGCGCGCCGTCGAGAACACCGCGTACGACCGCGGTCATTCCGGCTACGACTGGCCGTGCATCGGCGAGATCCTGCAGCGGGCGGGGATCTCCTGGCAGGTGTATCAGGAGTGGGACAACTTCACGGACAACAACATCGAGTTCTTCCGCCGGTTCAAGGCGGTGTCGAAGGCGGTTTTCTCGGACTTCGGCACGGAGATCGACGACTTCTACCAGGGGCTGCGGCGCCTGCCAGCGGACGAGGCGCACCGTCGGTCGGAGGAGGTGGACGCCCGGGCCCGGACCCTGGGGGCCGAGGAGCGCGACCTGTTCTTCCGCGGCCTGCGCCGCACCGCCACCGGCACGCTCACCGACCGGATCGCGGCCGACATCGCCGCGGGCACTCTGCCCACGGTCAGCTACGTCGTGGCCTCCGAACGGGAATCGGAGCACCCCAGCGGCTCCTCGCCGCGGGCGTCGGCGAATCTGGTGCACCGCATCCTCGACGCGCTCGGGCGCAACCCCGAGGTGTGGCGGAAGACGGCGCTGTTCCTGCTCTACGACGAGAACGACGGCTACTTCGACCACGTCCCGCCGCCGCGACCGCCCCGCGACCGGGCGGACGAGTGGGTCGGCGACCTGCCGCTCGGTCTCGGCGACCGCGTACCCATGACCGTGGTCTCGCCGTGGACCGTCGGCGGGCACGTGGCCTCGGAGACCTTCGACCACACCTCCACGCTGCGCTTCCTCGAGCGCTGGCTGGGAATCTCCGTCCCGGCGATCTCCGGCTGGCGGCGTACCGTCTGCGGCGACCTCACCAGCGCCTTCGACTTCCGTACACCGCAGGCGCTTCCGGCGCGGTCGCGTCCGCAGTCGGTGGGGTCGCTCAGCCCGCGCTGGAAGCCGCACGCGCCGGCGGTCGGTCGTCGGCCCGGCCAGGAGCCGGGCGAGCGCCCGGCCCGGCCCGTGCCCTACGTCCCCGGGGCCACCGCGAGTCCCGGTCCCGACGGTGTCCGCGTCCGCCTGTCCAACTCGGGGACGAGGTCCGCGCACTTCACGCTCTTCCCCTACCACGCACCGGATTCCGTGCCGCTGCACGCCGACGTGCTCGGCGAGCACGAGTTGGTGGTGCCCGCACCGGGCGGGCACTACGACCTGCTGGTCCTCGGCCCCTCGGGCGAGCACTGGGAGTTCGTCAGCGAGCCGTCCGCCGCAGGATGAACGCGGCGGTGCCCGCGATCCGCGCGTCGGCGTCGCCGGCGAGTTCGCGCAGCGCCTCCTCGGCACCGGCCGTGGGGATCTCGGCGAGGGCCTGCACCGCTCGCTGGCGCACCGGGTAGTCGCCCGAATCCCGGGCGAGCGCCCCGAGCTCGGCGCTGATCGTCTCCCCGGCGGGATCCGCGGCCGCGATCACCCCGAGGGACTCCGCCGCGTCGACGTCCTTCTCGCCGTCCCGCACCATGCGCAGCAACTGCGGTGCGGCCGCGGCGTCGCCGCGGCCCCCCAGGGCGACGGCGGCGACGATGCGCACCGCACCGTCGTCGTGGTCGAGCGCGGCCCGCAGTGGCCCGTCCTGCCCGGGCGCCTCGGCGAGGGCCAGGGCGGCGCGGTGCCGCACGGCCGGATCGGCGGAGTCGAGCGCCTCGACGAGGGGAGCGAGGTCCTCGCTGTCGGCCTGCGCGAGCGCCCAGCGCAGGGCGCCCGCCACGTTGGTGCTCTCCTCCTTCAGCAGGGCCTCGGCCAGCGCGTCGGCGGGAGCCCGCCCCGCGCCGGTGAGCGCGGCGCGCTGCCGCGCGGCGGGCGCGGCGCTGTCGAGCCGGGAGAGCAGGCCCACGACGCCGAGGACCTGCTCCCAGTCGGTCGGGCCGGCGGCGGCGACCTGGCGCAGCCGCTCCAGCAGCTCCGTCTCCAGTCGGATCCGCTCCCGGCTCCGCGCGATCATGTCGGCGACCAGCCGTTCCGGCGCGAACGACGGGTCGTCGAGCGCGCGCCCGATCTCCTTGAGCGACAACCCGAGCGAACGGAGGCTCTCGACGTGGAAGATCCGGCGGATGTCGTCGTCGGAGTACTCGCGGTACCCCGACGACGACCGCTGGGACGGCCGGACCAGGCCCAGCGCGTCGTAGTGCCGCAGCATCCGCGCGCTGACGCCCGAGCGCCGCGCCACCTCGCCGATCTGCATCGCCCCGTCCGTCCCGTCGGTCATTCCGGGCGGCCGAGGGCCGCCACGCGCTGCGCCTCGTGCACCGAGCCCGCGAACCCGGAGTCCGGGTCCTCGAGCAGCTGCAGGGTCTGCGCCACGTGCTCCCGCGCGGCGTCCGTCGTCGTGGGTGCGCCTCCCAGCTCGGCGACGCCCTCGTCGCCGAGCGCGAGGATCGCCCGGCTCAGGCTGCGGCGGGTCTCCGCGCCGCCGCGCCCCAGCTGCCCGAGCAGGGCGCGGGCGGCGGACCGTCGGGCTTCGGCGTCCGGGGCCAGCGACCCGGCCGTGCGCCATGCCGCCTTCGCGACCTCGTCGTCGGCGTCGCCCGCGAGGGCCAGGACCTCACCGAACGCGGCCGCGGACTCGGCGCCGCCGATCTTCGACAGCGAGTGCAGCGCCTGGCTCCGGGCCTGCGCGACCGGGGAGGCGAGCTCCGCGCGGAGCAGCGGCACCGTCGACGCGGCGGGCAGCCGGGTCAGGGCCCAGGTGAGCATGTCGCGGACGAAGAAGTCGGGCTCGACCGCGCAGCGCGCGACGAGCGCCGCGGCGTCGACGCTCCCGGGGGAGGTCCCGGCGTCGAGGGCCGCGCGCAGGCGGATCGAGGCGTTCTGATGATCGAGCAGGGTCCGGGCCATGGTGGCCACCTCCTTGAATCGTCGGTGGCTCGATTCCAGACCCTGTCACGATGTCAAGGTCAAGCGCCGCAGGTCAGCGGCTCACTCCTTGTCGACGTCGACCACCTTCGCGCCCTCGGCGGCACGCGCGACCGCGGCGGCACCGTCGTGGGCGCCCTTGCGCGAGGCGTAGGCCTGGCCCGAGGCCACGACCTCTCCGTTGCCGGCCTTCAGCCGGAACCGGAACTTGCCGGCGTTGTCCTCGTACACCTCGAACTTGCCTGCCATCTGGAGCGCCTTTCTCGTGGTGATCCCCGTCGTCGGGGCCGGATGCAGCGTATGACGTCGCCCACGGGAATGTGAGGCGAAGCGACCGACACGCCGGATCAGGATCGCCCCGATCCGAACCGGCATCAGCGAGCGCTCAGCCGATGCCAAGGAGCGTGGCTATCGTGGAATCCGAACGGCAACGACGACAGGGGTGGCAGCGCAGATGGGGATCATGGACCGGGTCCGGGGCGAACTCGTCGACATCATCGAGTGGCTGGAGGACAACCGCTCGACGATGGCGTGGCGGTTCCCGCGCTACAACAACGAGATCAAGAACGGCGCGCAGCTCATCGTGCGCGAGGGCCAGGAGGCGCTGTTCGTCTACCGGGGGCAGCTCGCCGACCGGTACGGCCCCGGCAACTACCAGTTGGTCTCCGAGAACATGCCGGTCATGTCCACGTTGCAGGGCTGGCCGCACGGCTTCAAGAGCCCGTTCCGCAGCGAGGTCTACTTCGTCAACACCCGGCCCATCACCGACCTGCGGTGGGGCACCGCGAACCCGATCACCATCCGGGACCAGGACTTCGGCATGGTCCAGGTGCGCGCCAACGGGCTCTGCGTCGTGCGGGTGGTCGACTCGCCGACCTTCCTGCGCCAGGTGATCGGCACCGACTCGAACGTCGACTCCGACGAGATCGCCGAGCTGCTGCGCCGCACCATCACCACGGCGTTCTCCGAGATGCTCATCGAGACCGGGGTGGGCGCGATCGACCTGCAGGCCCGGCAGCGGGAGCTGGCCGCGAAGCTGCAGGAGTACGTGCAGTCGAAGATCAACCAGCAGTACGGGCTCGCCTGCGAGGCCATCGAGCTGAACATCTCCCTGCCCGACGAGATCACGCAGGCCATGACCCGCGGCGTCGCCCGCGGCGTGGAGGAGAAGGGCTACTACGGCAACGTCGGCGACATGAACCGCTTCCAGCAGGGCCGCGCCGCCGACGCGATGCTCGGCGCCGCCACCAACGAGGGCGGGGGCGGGGCGGGCGACTTCCTCGGCGCCGGCATGGGGATGGCGATGGGGCAGCAGTTCGCCCAGAACTTCCAGAACCAGCAGGCACCCGCGCAGGGCGCGCAGCAGGGTGCGGCGCAGCCGGCGCCGGGCGCCGCACAGCCCGGCCCGCCGCCCCTGCCGAACGCGCAGGTCTTCCACGTGGAGCAGAACGGGCAGTCCGCCGGCCCGTTCCCGGTGGAGCAGCTCCGCGCCATGAACCTCACCCCGCAGACGCTCGTGTGGTCGCCCGCGCTCACCGGCTGGACTCCGGCCGGCCAGGTGCCGGCCCTGGCGTCGCTGTTCGGGCAGACGCCGCCGCCCCTGCCGCCCCGGTCGTAGTCATGACGACGCCGCCCCCGCTGCCCGGCCACCCCGGGCGGCCACCGGAGCAGCCGCGCCCGCCGGGCCCGCCACAGCCGCCACGTCCGGCGCGACCCGCCGCGCCGGCGGACGCGCGGCCCCAGCAGCTCGTGCCCGGCGTCCCGTCGGCCAACGACCGCGAGATGCTGCAGGTCACCGAGCAGACCCGCACCTATCCGTGCGGGAACTGCGGCGACGCACTCGTCTACGACCCGGCGATCGGGAAGCTGCGCTCGCCGAGCTGCGGCAGCACCTATCCGGTGATGCTCGACACGAGCAAGGCCCTGATCCCGCATCCGTTGGGGCCCACCATGAACGCGCTCTACGCGCGTGCCGCGTCGGCGGAGCAGGTGCGCGTCGTCGACCACGAGGTGGTCTGCCAGAACTGCGGCGGCCACACCCTGTTCAGCGGCACCCTCACCGCCGTGCGGTGCCCGTACTGCAACACCCCGATCCAGCGGACCGACGTGCAGGTCGCGCCCGCGCGGCTGCCCGTCGACGGCATCCTCCCGCTGCGGGTCGGCGAGGACCAGGCCCGGCAGAACATCGAGGCCTGGGTCGACAGCCGGTGGTTCGCGCCGCGCGAGTTCAAGAAGTACCGCGTGCTCGGCTCGTTCACCAGCGTCTACCTCTCGTACTACAGCTACGACGCCGAGGTGACCACTGACTACTCGGGGGCGCGAGGCGAGCGCCGGACCCGGCGCGACCGGGACGGGAACATCGAGACCTACACCGACTGGTACCCGGCGAGCGGGCGGGTGCACGACAGCATCCGGCAGCTCGCCGAGTCCGCCAACACGGGTCTGGACTCCGACCGGGTCCGCGAGCTCCAGCCCTGGCCCACCGAGCAATCCGTCACCTACACGCCGGAGTTCGTGGCGGGCCACCTGGCGCGCACCTACGACGGTGACGCGGCGCAGGTCTTCGAGGCGCAGGCGCGGCCGCGGATCGAGGGCATCGTCGAGAACACGGTGCGCCGCGACATCGGCGGCGATGAGCAGCGGATCACCCGGATGAACCCGATGTACCAGTCGATCGACTTCCTCTACCTGCTCATGCCGGTGTGGCTGCTCACCGTCACCTTCGGAGGCAAGCCCTTCCAGGTCTTCGTCAACGGCGTGACCGGCGAAGTGCAAGGTCAGCGACCGTGGAGCGCGATCAAGATCGCCTTCGCCGTCACCCTCGGGTTGCTGCTGGTCGGGCTGGCGGTGTACCTGTACATGCAGGCCCGCGGCGGGTAGCCGCCGCGGCGGCGAGGAGGAACGTCATGTCGTGGATCATCGTTGCGGTGCTCGCGGTCGTCGTGCTGGCCGTGCTCGCGGCCACCGGCTTCGCGATCGCGCTGGTGCGCAACAGTCGCCGGCAGCAGCAGGCTGAGGCCGCCATGCCCTTCCCGTCGCGCGCCCCGTTGTCCTGGTCCGGCTCGCACGTCCCCGAGGCGCGCCTGCACCGCCGCATCCGGAAGGCGCTGCGCGCCTTCGATCAGCCCGCGGGCGTGCTGTCCGCGGCGCAGCTGGACGCGCAGGTGACGCTCACCGTCGCCGCCCAGGAGCTCGACGACCGGCTCGTGACGATCGCCGCGCTGCCCGAGGCGGAGAAGGCCCCGGCGGTCGAGGCGGCCACCGCGGACGTCGCCGACCTGGAGCGACGCATCGCGGACACGGTCGTCGTGCGGCCCCAACTGCCGCCCACGACGACCTGACGAAAGCTGTCGGGGGCGATCACTAGACTGCCGGTGTGACTTCAGCGAACTCCTCGACCAAGCCCACGATGCTGCTGATCGACGGGCACTCGATGGCGTTCCGCGCCTTCTTCGCGCTCCCGCTCGACGGTGGCCGCTTCCGCACGAAGTCGGGGCAGCCGACCAACGCGGTGTACGGCTTCACTTCGATGCTGATCAAGCTGCTCAAGGAGGAGGCGCCCGGCTACGTCGCCGCGGCCTTCGACGTCTCCCGGCAGACCTTCCGCGCCGAGATGTTCCCCGAGTACAAGGCGCAGCGCAGCTCCGCGCCGGACGACTTCCGCGGCCAGGTGGACGTGGTGAAGGACGTTCTCGGCGCCATGGGCATCCCCACCATGGCGCAGGAGGGCTTCGAGGCGGACGACATCATCGCCACGATGACCACCCGGGCCCAGGAGCAGGGCTTCAAGGTCCTCATCGTCACGGGTGACCGCGACGCGCTGCAGCTCGTGAACGACGACGTCACAGTCCTCTATCCGCGCAAGGGCGTCTCGGACCTCACCAGGTTCACCCCCGAGGAGGTGGAGGCCAAGTACGGCCTCACCCCGGCGCAGTACCCGGATTACGCCGCGCTGCGGGGAGACCCGTCGGACAACCTGCCCGGCATCCCGGGCGTCGGCGAGAAGACCGCCGCAAAATGGATCCGCGAGTACGGGAACCTCGAGGGCCTGGTCACGAACGTCGACAAGGTGAAGGGCAAGGTCGGCGACTCGCTGCGCGAGAACCTCGCGACGGTGCAGCTCAACCGGCAGATCACCGAGATGGTGCGGGACATGACGCTGCCCTACACCCCGCAGGAGCTGGAGCTGCAGCCGTGGAACCGCGAGGCCATCCACCAGCTCTTCGACGACCTCGAGTTCCGAGTGCTGCGCGAGCGGATCTTCACCGAGCTCGCCAGCACGGAGCCGGAGGCCGACGAGGGCTTCGAGATCTCCGGCGGCATCGTCGCGGCCGGCACCGTCGCCGAGTGGCTCGCGGAGCACGGCGCCTCGGGCGCGCGGTCCGGGCTCGGCGTCATCGGCCCGGAGGTCGTGGTCGACGGTGACGCGGAGGCCGTCGTGATCGCGGCCCCCGACGGCGAGGGCGGGTACATCGAGCTCTCCTCGCTGACCCCGGACGACGAGGCCGCGCTCGGCGCCTGGCTGGCCGACGAGGCGCAGCCCAAGGCCGCGCACGAGGCCAAGTGGGCCATGCACGCGCTGTCCAGCCGCGGCTGGACGCTCGGCGGCCTCACGTCGGACACCGCGATCGCCGCGTACCTGGTGCGCCCCGGCCAGCGCACCTTCAACCTCGACGACCTCTCGGTGCGGTACCTGCACCGCGAGCTGCGGGTCGAGACCGCGGGCGACGACTCGCAGCTCTCGCTCCTCGACGATCCGGACGATTCGGCGGGCGAGAAGGCGCAGCAGGCAATCCTGCGGGCCCGCGCCGTCGCCGACCTGGCGGACGCGCTCGACGGCGAGCTCGACAACATCGAGTCGCGACCGCTGCTCGCGGAGATGGAGCTGCCGCTGCTCCGCGTGCTCGCCGTCATGGAATCCACCGGCATCGCGGTCGACACCGCGCACCTCGAGTCGCTGCACAGCGAGTTCAGCGAGCGGATCCGTGCCGCCGAGGCCTCAGCGTTCGAGGAGATCGGGGAGCAGATCAACCTCGGCTCGCCCAAGCAGCTGCAGGTGATCCTGTTCGAGAAGCTGGGCCTGCCGAAGACGAAGAAGACCAAGACCGGGTACACCACCGACGCGGCGGCGCTCGAGGCGCTGTACGAGAAGGAGCCGCACCCGTTCCTGCAGTACCTGCTGGAGCACCGCGACGCGACGCGGCTCAAGGTCACCGTCGAGGGCCTGCTCAAGACGGTCGCCTCGGACGGCCGGATCCACTCCACGTTCAACCAGACGGTGGCGGCCACCGGCCGGCTCTCGTCGACCGATCCGAACCTGCAGAACATCCCCGTGCGCACGGAGGCCGGCCGGCAGATCCGGCACGCCTTCGTCGCGGGCGAGGGCTTCGAAACGCTGATGACGGCCGACTACAGCCAGATCGAGATGCGGATCATGGCGCACCTCTCCGGCGACGAGGGGCTCATCGAGGCCTTCAACACCGGCGAGGACCTGCACAACTTCGTCGGCTCGAAGGCCTTCGGCGTCCCGATCGACGAGGTCACGCCCGACATGCGGCGCCGGGTCAAGGCCATGTCCTACGGCCTGGCCTACGGGCTCTCGGCGTTCGGCCTCGCCGCGCAGCTGAAGATCTCGCGCGACGAGGCGAAGGAACAGATGGAGGCGTACTTCTCCCGGTTCGGCGGGGTGCGGGACTACCTCCAGGACGTGGTCACGGAGGCCACGCGCAACGAGTACACGGAGACCATCTACGGCCGCCGCCGGTACCTGCCGGATCTCACGTCGACCAACCGGATGCGCCGCGAGGCCGCCGAGCGGATGGCTCTCAACGCTCCGATCCAGGGCAGCGCCGCCGACATCATCAAGGTCGCGATGATCCGGCTGCAGGAGAGGATCGCCGCCGCCGGCCTGCGCTCGCGGATGCTGCTGCAGGTGCACGACGAGCTCGTGCTCGAGGTGGCCGCGGGCGAGCGGGAGCAGCTCGAAGCGCTGGTCCGCGACACGATGGGCGGCGCCGCGGAGCTCTCGGTGCCGCTGGAGGTCTCGGTCGGCTACGGCCGCAGCTGGGACGACGCCGCGCACTAGGCGCGGCGAGGTACCGCGCCTCGCGGGCGGTAGGCGCCGCCCGCGAGGGGTCTCGGGGATCAGTGCTCGGCGCGGCCCTGCACGGCGGAGGAGCCGAGGTCGCTCTTCTCCAACGGGCGTCCCGCCGCGACCGCGTCGATCCACGCGTCGGTGTCGGCGACCGCCGCCCAGTTCGAGTGGAGCAGCACCATGAGCGTCTCGTGGACCTGCTGCGCCGAGGCGCTGCCGGCGGCGTTCGCGAGGTGGATCGCGCCGGTGGCGTCCGAGAGCACCTCGACGGCGAGGCCCTCGGGTTCCGCCCCGGCGGCGCTGGCCAGGACGCAGTTGTTCGTCATGTAGCCGACGAGGGTCAGCGTGTCGATGGCGTTCTTGCGCAGCCACTCCGGCAGGCCCTCGGAGGTGAGCACGCTCGAGCGCTGCTTCACGACGTGCGCGGCCACCGCGTCGCTGCGGGCGGCGACGTCCGGGTGCAGGCGGGTCTCCTCGGCGCCCTCCGCGAAGACGGGTGAACCCGCGGGCCAGACGTGCGCGACGGTCACCACGGGAACGCCCGCGTCGCGCGCGGCGTCCATCGCGGTGAGGACCCGCTTGAGCGATTCGTCGCGAGGCGGGTACGCCACGGCGAGCGGGCGGTCCGCGTCGAAGTACTCGTTCTGCACGTCGATGACGATGAGGGCGCGGCGGGGTGCGGTCATGGGATCTGCTCCTGTCCATGGGAATCGGATGCGTGGGCGGGTGGTGCTGTTCCGCTCGGATTCCATACTCGCGCCCTGCCGCGGGGTAGTGTGAGTGGCAGAATTACTCATCTTCGATGGATTCAGGACAACCGCCGGTGCAGATCGCAGTCCACGCCTTCGACGGCATCTCGATGTTCCACCTGTCCACGCCCCTCATCGCCTTCGGCGAGGTGGGGCGCCTGGGACTCGCCTCCGACTGGGACGCCGGCATCTGGAGCACGGGCGGAGGCCCCGTCCGCGGGCTCGACGGCGTCACCATCGCCACCGCGGACCGGGCGGCGGCCCACGCGGCCGACCTCCTCGTCTTCCCCTCCTGGCCGACCGATCTGCCGGAGCCCTCCACGGACCTGCTCGAGGAGATCCGCACAGCGCACGCCCGCGGCGCGATGATCGCCGGCCTCTGCCTCGGCGCCTTCCCGGTCGTCGCCTCGGGCATCCTCGACGGCCGCACCGCGACCACCCACTGGGCCTCGGAGACCGAGCTCGCGCAGCGGTATCCGGCGGTCACGGTGCGGGCGGAGGGCCTCTACGTGGACCACGGCGACGTCCTCACCTCGGCCGGTACCGCCTCGGCGCTGGACGCGTGCCTGCACGTGGTGCGGACGAGGCTCGGATCGACGGCGGCGACGGCGCTGGCCCGGTACCTGGTGATCGCGCCGCACCGGGACGGCGACCAGGCGCAGTACATCGACCGCCCCGTGCCCGCCGCGGGTGAGGGACCCATCGGGATCGCGACGACCTGGGCGCTGGCGAACCTCGACGCCCCGCTCACGGTCGACGATCTCGCGGCGCGGGTGAACATGAGCCCGCGGAACTTCGCGCGCAGGTTCCAGGAGAGTGTGGGTGTGAGCCCCGCGAAGTGGGTACTCAGCCGTCGCCTCGACGAGTCGCGGCGCCTGCTCGAGAACACCGCCTGGAGCATCGACCGGATCGCCCGGGCCAGCGGCTTCGCCAGCACGGTGACCTTCCGGCAGAACTTCGTCCGGCGTTACTCGACCACGCCGACGTCCTACCGCCACCGGTTCACCGAGTCGCACTGAGCGGGCCTGCCGACGTCCGGAACCGTGCATCACCACGGCCGGGTGTGGCACTCTGGATTCATGCGACGCCGCTCGGGCGAGGAGGGATCCTCGCGATCCGTCCCAGCGGTAACCGCTGGGGGCACCGCACAGTCACACCCTGCGTCCCACGCCGGCGCGTGCGCTGCGCGCACCACACGGCGCTCCGGGACCTTGTTCCAGGTCACCCGAGCGGCGTTCGCATCCCGGGCATGACGGGCGTCGAGCTCTCGCGGCGTCTGCCGCGCGCGTGGCGGTACGCGATCGCCGACCGCGTCGAGTTCTTCACTGCGGCGCAGTGGACCGAGGAGTTCGTCGCCGCGGCCGTCGCGGACCTCGTGCCCGTCGATCACGCGGTGCCCGTCGCGCGGACGCTCCTGGCAGAGCATCCGGCGCCGCCGCTCAGCATCGTCGACGACCTCCCCGTCGCGGCGGACCGCAACGCACTCCTCTCGGCGCTCGAGGCGCACCGCACCGTCCAGCTGCTCGAATCGAAGGGGTCCGGAACTCCTCCAGGGATCGCTCTGCCCGACGTCGCGTCGATCGCCCGCATGCTGGACCTGACCATCCCGGAGCTCGAGTGGTTCGCCGATCATGGGCAATGGCTCCGGCACGCGGGTCGGCCGCTGCGGCACTATCGGGTTCGGCGGATCGCCAAGCCCGCCGGGGGAGTCCGTGTGATCGAGGCGCCCAAGCCGCGACTCGCCGAGGCCCAGCGCCGGATCCTCCGCCGCGTCCTCGACGACGCCGGCGCCCATCCCGCGGCCCGCGGCTTCCGGCCCGGCGGATCGGTCCTCGCCTACGCCGCCCCGCACGTCGGCACGCGGTCCGTCGTCCGGCTCGACCTCCGCGACTGCTTCCCGACGGTGACCGCTCCCCGCGTCCGGGCCGCCTTCCGCCGCCTCGGTCACCCGGCGCCGGTGGCAGCGGTCCTCGCGGACCTGTGCACCGTCGCCACGCCCGGCGACGAGCTCCGCGGCCTCGACCCGTGGCAGGCGGCGGCGCTGCGCGGCCGGCATCTGCCGCAGGGCGCGCCCACCTCGCCCGCGCTGGTGAACCTCGTGCTCCGGCGACTGGACGCCCGACTGACCGGACTCGCGCGGTCGCAGGGCGCGCGGTACACCCGATACGGCGACGACCTCGCCTTCTCCGGCGCACTGGATTCGTCGCTGATCGCCGGGGTGGTGCCGAAGATCGTGGCGTCGGAGGGGCTCTCGGTGAACCCGCGGAAGACCCGGATCATGCGCGCCGGCGCCCGGCAGGAGCTCGCCGGCGTGGTTGTCAACGCGCGTGCCCAGATCCCGCGGGGCGAGTACGACGATCTCCGCGCCCTGCTGCACAACGCGGCAAGGTTCGGCGCCGCGAGCCAGAACCGCGACGGCCATGCCGACTTCCGCGCCCACGTCTACGGCCGGATCGCCTGGGTCGCACAGGGGAACGAGCACAGGCGCGAGCGCCTCCTGAACCTGGCCGCGCGCGTGCACTGGTGACATCGACCGGGGCGTAGCGTGGATGACCGTGTTCACCATCGGCTTCGACCTCGACCTCACGCTGATCGACTCACGGCAGCGCATCCTCACCGCGGCGCAGCGCGCCTTCGCGGACCTCGGTCATGCGGTGGACGACGAGGTGCTCCTGCCGCACATGGGCGTCCCCATCGACGACGTCGCGCGCGAGGTGGTTCCGGGGATCGATGCGGACCGGTTCCTGCGGCGCTACCGGCAGCACTACGACACGGATTCGACGACGCCGGTCCCCGTTCTGCCGGGCGCGGAGGAACTCCTCGCGGCGATCCGGGCGGCGGGCGGTGCGTCGGTCGTCGTGTCCGCGAAGCAGCAGGCCGCCGCGGAGCGCGCCGTCGCAGACGCGGGCCTCGACGTCAGCGCCGTCGTGGGCGGGCACTTCGGGGAGCAGAAGGGGGAGGCGCTGCGCCGATTCGGGAACGTCCGCGCCTACCTCGGTGATCACGTGGAGGACGCGGCGGCGGCGCGGTCGGCCGGGTGCCCGTTCATCGGCGTCACCACCGGCGAGTTCGACGACGACGCGCTTCTGCGGGCCGGGGCGGCGCGCACCGTCGGCCATCTGGCCGAGGTCGTCGCGCTGCTGCCCGACTACGCGGCCACCTGAAAACGTCCGAGAACTGGACATTCGCCCCAGGGTTTGATATTGCATAACCTATGGGGCAGACAATCGGGGGAGCATCGGACACCGTATATCCGATGAAGGCGCGGAAGATCGAGTGGAACACCTACGGGGACTCGCTGGCTCGCCGTTTGGTGACGCTGCGCAAGTCGCGCGGGCTGTCGCAGGAGAAGCTCGCCGAGTCGGCGGGGCTGCATCGGAATCAGATCTCGAACATCGAGCGCAACGTGAGCTCGAACGACGGGGTCTCGGACCCGCACATGTCCACGGTCTACCGGCTGGCGGCGGCGCTGGACGTGCCGCCGGCTCTCCTGATGCCGGATCTCGACCGTCGGGTCGCGAGCCGTTCGCCGGAACAGGCGTCGGGCAAGGCGATCGCGGCGGTCGAGGCGACGCTGCGGTCAGCCCTCGACGAGGGCTGACCGTCGAGGGGCTACTTGGCCTTCGCGGAGCCGCAAGTGCGGTAGGCGTCGGCGACGGCGCGCTGCACGTTCGCCTGCTCGCCGGCCAGGCTCATGGCCGAGCCGGTGCCGCGGAAGGCGAGGGCGGCAACGCGGAGCTGGCGGGTCAGCCCGTCCGAGGCGGCGATGTCCGCGAACTCCTGCGGGCCGCCGGCGGCCTCCTCGAGGCGCTTGGCCAGGCCGGGGGACGAACGGTCGATCGCGGCCCGCAGCTGGCCGACCGTGCACGAGGTGCCGGGCACTGCGCGCGCCGACGCGGCGTTCGGCTTGGGCGCGGGCTTCGGCGTCGGAGCGGCGGCGGCGAGCGGCGCGCCGGCCAGGGCGATCGCGCCGAGGACGGCGGCAGTGGCGGCGGTGCGGCGGAAGGTCATGCGGGTGGTGCCTTTCGGTGGCGGCGTTCGGAGGTGAAGGGTCAGTACTTGTCGCAGGTCGCGATGACCTTGGCGATCTTCGCGTCGATGTCGGTGCGGTTGGCCTTGTAGTAGGCGGCCGCGGCCGGGTTGTCCTTGGTCAGCCGGTCGATGATCGCCTGGCGATCCTCGGGCTTGGCGGTGAGGAGTTCGGTCGCCTGGTCGCGGCCGCCCGGGGTGGCGTCCATGACCGCGATCGCCTCGGGAGCGATGACCTGGGTGGCGCGTTCGACCTGCGCGACGGTGCACTTGGTGCCGGGGACCTTGTCGGTCGGAGCGGCGGATGCGACGGCGGGGACCACGGCGAGGGCTCCGGCGAGGGCTGCGACCGCGGCGGCGATGCGGATCCGGTTCATGACTGTCTCCTGTTCGGGGCGGTGACGACTGCCCCGCGAGACTACCGGTTCGCCGGGGGCCGCGAAAGCACGGCGAGGGGCAAAACCAACCCGGTGGGGTCCGACCGAAACCCGGGTAGGTGCTGTGATTGGCGGCCGCATCGACGGCGTGGATGACGGTGCTGACCTGGTTTTTCACCGGTCTGGTCCGGCGTCGGCAGGTGGCCTTCGGCCCGTGCGGTAATCGCAACGAATCAGTGGGGCTTCACGCACACGAAGATCGCCGTACCGGGGAACATCTCGCCGCGCAGGGGACTCCACTGGCCCCACTCCCGGGTGAAGCCCTCGGGCCACTCCGGCTCGATCACGTCCACCACCTGCAGGCCCGCGCCGACGATCTCCCGGATCCGGTCGCCCATCGTCCGGTGGTGTTCGACGTACGTGGGGAGGCCGGCGTCGTCCGTCTCGACGTACGGCGACCGGTCGAAGTAGGACAGGGTCGCGACGAGGCCGTCCGGCCCCGGATCGTCGAGGAACATCCAGCGCATCGGGTGGTTCACGGAGAAGACGAAGCGGCCGCCGGGGCGCAGCACGCGGTGCGCCTCCGTCATCACCCGTGCGGAGTCGGCGACGAAGGGGATCGCGCCGAAGGCCGAGCAGACGACGTCGGCGGCACCGTCGGCGACGGGGAGATTCTCGGCCCCGGCTTGGACCAGGAGGGGATTGCCGCCGCGCACGTGCGGCATCCCGCGCCGGAGCATGCCGGCCGAGATGTCGATCCCGACCACCGTCGCGCCCTGCGCGGCGAGCCATCGGGCGCACGGGGCGCTGCCGCAGCCGATCTCCACCGCCACGGTCCCGGGCCCGACGGTGCCGAGCAGCCCGGCGTCGGACTCGCGCACGCCCTCGGGGCACCAGACGAACTCGCCGTCGGCGGCGTCCACGCCCAGGAAGGCGGCGTGCTCAGCGTGGTAGGCCTCGGCGTCCGAGTCCCACCAGGAACGGTTCGTGGCCTCGGAACCGGCACTGTCGCGGCGCATGTCCGGTTTGGGGCGGTGAGACACGGGAGTGAACCTCTCGGCGGCGGGTGCGGCGAGGGCGGTTTGCCCAGGTTGCGCGCGGTGGAGTAGCCTAGTCCACGCGTGTGCCCATGCGTGCGCGATCTCGACCAAACTACTAGCACCCTGTCCGGAGCAACTTACCCAATGCCCACCACCACCGTTACGTCCCCGCAGGTCGCCGTCAACGACATCGGCACCGCGGAGGATTTCCTCGCCGCGATCGACGCCACGATCAAGTACTTCAACGATGGCGACATCGTCGAGGGCACCATCGTCAAGGTCGACCGTGACGAGGTCCTGCTCGACATCGGTTACAAGACCGAGGGCGTCATCCCCTCCCGCGAGCTGAGCATCAAGCACGACGTCGACCCGTCCGAGGTCGTCAACGTCGGCGATGCCGTCGAGGCTCTCGTCCTCACCAAGGAGGACAAGGAAGGCCGCCTGATCCTGTCCAAGAAGCGTGCGCAGTACGAGCGCGCCTGGGGCACGATCGAGGAGCTCAAGGAGAAGGACGAGGCCGTCAAGGGCACCGTCATCGAGGTGGTCAAGGGTGGTCTCATCCTGGACATCGGCCTCCGCGGCTTCCTCCCGGCCTCGCTGGTCGAGATGCGTCGTGTGCGCGACCTCCAGCCGTACATCGGCAAGGAGATCGAGGCGAAGATCATCGAGCTCGACAAGAACCGCAACAACGTGGTCCTGTCGCGTCGTGCGTGGCTCGAGCAGACCCAGTCCGAGGTCCGCAGCGAGTTCCTGCACCAGCTCCAGAAGGGCCAGGTCCGCAAGGGCGTCGTGTCCTCCATCGTCAACTTCGGTGCCTTCGTGGACCTGGGCGGCGTCGACGGCCTCGTCCACGTCTCCGAGCTCTCCTGGAAGCACATCGATCACCCGTCCGAGGTGGTCACCGTGGGCGACGAGGTCACCGTCGAGGTCCTCGACGTCGACCTGGACCGCGAGCGCGTCTCGCTGTCGCTCAAGGCGACCCAGGAGGATCCGTGGCGTCAGTTCGCCCGGACCCACGCCATCGGCCAGATCGTGCCCGGCAAGGTCACCAAGCTCGTCCCGTTCGGCGCCTTCGTCCGCGTCGAGGAGGGCATCGAGGGCCTCGTCCACATCTCGGAGCTGGCCGAGCGCCACGTCGAGGTCCCGGACCAGGTCGTCTCGGTCGGCGACGACGCCATGGTGCGCGTCATCGACATCGACCTCGAGCGTCGTCGTATCTCGCTGAGCCTCAAGCAGGCCAACGAGGACTACGCGGAGGAGTTCGACCCGTCGAAGTACGGCATGGCCGACAGCTACGACGAGAACGGCGAGTACATCTTCCCCGAGGGCTTCGACCCCGAGACCAACGAGTGGCTCGAGGGCTTCGACAAGCAGCGCGAGGAGTGGGAGGGTCGCTACGCCGAGGCGGAGCGTCGCCACAAGATGCACACCGCGCAGATGGAGAAGTTCGCGGCCGACGAGGCCGCCGAGGCCGCTGCCGGTGGTCCGGCCGCGGGTGGCGCGAACTACTCGAGCGAGTCGTCCTCGAACGACCGTGGTGGCAACGAGGCCCCGCAGAGCACCGGCGGTTCGCTGGCCAGCGATGCGCAGCTCGCTGCTCTCCGCGAGAAGCTGTCGGGCAACGCCTGATCCGCTTCACCGCATCGACGCTGAACGCCCCGCATCCTTCGCAGGATGCGGGGCGTTCCCCGTTTCCGGGCTCCTAATTGAGGCGGTCGCCGGTGTCCGGATGGAACAGGTGCACCGCGGGCTCGATCTGGGCGAGCCGCACGCCGTCGCCGATCCGGGCCGCCGTGCGCCGCGGGCACCGCGCCACCAGCGTGACGGGCGCGCCGTCGACGCCGGCCACGCCGGGATCCTCCACACTCGCGTAGACGAAGGTGTCGCTCCCGAGGTCCTCCATGATCGCGACGGTTCCGGCCACGCCCGCGTCCGGTCCCGCGAGACCGAGGCTCTCGGGGCGGATGCCGACGGTCACGCGGTCCAGGCCGGAGGTGCGGAGCGCGGCCCGCGCCTCCGCATCCAGGTCGACGGTGCCGCCCGCAACGGTGATCGCCCCGTCCCGCACGGGCGCCGTGAAGAGGTTCATCGCCGGCGAGCCGATGAAGCCGGCCACGAAGGCGTTCTTGGGGCGGTCGTAGAGCTCGGCGGGCGTCGCGAACTGCTGGAGCACCCCGAACTTGAGCACGGCGACGCGGTCGCCCATCGTCATCGCCTCGACCTGGTCGTGCGTGACGTAGACGGTGGTCGTGCCCAGGCGGCGCTGGAGCGCGGCGATCTGCGTGCGGGTCTGCACCCGGAGCTTGGCGTCGAGGTTCGACAGCGGCTCGTCCATGCAGAAGACCTGCGGCTCACGGACGATCGCGCGGCCCATCGCGACGCGCTGGCGCTGGCCGCCGGAGAGGCGAGCCGGCTTGCGGTCGAGGTAGTCGGTCAGGTCGAGCAGCTTCGCGGCCTCGGCGACCTTCTGCTTGCGCTCGTCGAGCGGGACGCCGCGCATCTTCAGCGCGAAACCCATGTTCTCGCCGACAGTCTTGTTCGGGTACAGCGCGTAGTTCTGGAAGACCATCGCGATGTCGCGGTCCTTGGGCGCGACGCCCACCATGCTGCGGCCGCCGATGGAGATCGCGCCGGAGTCGATCTCCTCCAGGCCGGCGAGCATGCGCAGCGCGGTCGACTTGCCGGAGCCGGACGGCCCGACCAGGACGACGAACTCGCCGTCGGCGATGTCGAGGTCGAGGGAGTCGACGGCGAGGGTCTCGGCGCCGGGGTAGACGCAGCAGGCCTTGTCGTAGGTGATGGAAGCCATGGTTCCTCCTGGGGATCCGAGGGGGCGAGAGGTGGGGGCGGCTACTTGATGGCGCCGAAGGACAGGCCGCGGACCAGTTTGTTCTGGGCGATCCACCCGCAGATGACCACGGGGAGGGCGGCCAGCACGGAGGCGGCGGACAGCTTGGCCCAGAACAGGCCCTGCCCGGACATGAATCCGGTGAGGGCCACTGGCATGGTCTGGGCGTTGACCGCGGTGAGGTTCACCGCGAAGAAGAATTCGTTCCACGAGAAGATCACGCAGATCAGGGCGGTGGCCGCGATGCCGGGCGAGATGATCGGGAGGATCACCTCGCGCACCGAGGTCCAGAGGCCCGCGCCGTCCATCCCGGCGGCCTCGAGCAGTTCGCTCGGGACCTCGAGGAAGAAGGACCGCATCATCCACACGGCGATCGGCAGGTTCATCGCGGTGTAGAGGATGACCAGCGTCCAGATGTTGTCGAGCATCCCGATCCGGCCGACGATGACGTACAGCGGGATGATCGCAGCCACGATCGGCAGCATCTTCGTGCTGATGAAGAAGAACAGCGCGTCCTGCGTCTTGCGGACGGGCCGCAGCGAGAGGGCGAACGCTGCGGGCACGCCGAGCACCAGCACGAGGGTCGTCGAGATGACCGTCGCGAAGACGGAGTTGAGCAGTGGGACGCCGATGCCGGAGTCGAACACCGCCCTGAACTGGTCCAGGGTCGGCACGAAGAACAGGGTCGGCGGCCGCGTGGCCGCGTCGCTCTCCTGCTTGAACGCGGTGAGCACCATCCACAGCACGGGGAAGAAGAAGCCGATGGCGATGATCCAGGTGATCGCGGTGAGCGCGCCGCCCTTGGGATCGCGCCGCCGGCGGGGAACGATGGTCGTGGACATCAGGCTGCTTCCTCTCCGGCGCCGAAGCTCTTGAAGATCAGTCGGATCGCGAGCGTCGAGACGACGATCGTGCCGATCACGGTGACGACGCCCATGGCCGCGGCCTGGCCGATGTCGAAGCCGAGGAAGGCACGCTGATAGATGTAGAAGGGCAGGTTGGAGCTGGCGACGCCCGGGCCGCCCGAGGTCATCATGTAGACCGCGTCGAAGGTGTTCACCAGGTAGATGGCGCCCAGCACCGCGCCCAGCTCGATGAACCGCCGCAGGTGCGGCAGCGTCAGCTCGCGGAACAGCCGCACGCTGGTGGCGCCGTCGACCCGCGCGGCCTCCTGCACGTCCCGGGGCATGGACTGCAGGCCCGCGAGGATGAGCAGCATCATGAACGGCGTCCACTGCCAGACGAGTTCGGCGACGACGGAGGCGAGCGGGTACTCGCTGAGCCAGTCGACGTGGATGCCGAGCGGACCGAGCGCCCAGGCGAGTAGGCCGTTGGTGGGGGAGAGCAGGCTCGTCTTCCACAGCAGCGCCGCGGCGACCGGCGTGACCAGGAACGGCGTGATGAGCAGGGTGCGGACGACGCCGCGCCCCAGGAACTTCCGGTCCAGCAGCAGGGCCAGGATCAGGCCGAGGATCACCGACAGCACGACGGTGCCGACGATGAGCAGCACGGTGTTGAGCGTGACCGTCCAGAACTGGGTGTCTCGGAACACCTCGACGTAGTTGCCCAGCCAGTTGAACTTCCGCGACCCGGGCCGCACCAGGTTCCACGACTGGGTGGAGTAGTACAGCGTCACCAGGAACGGGATCTGCGTGACGATCACCATGAAGATCAGCGCGGGCAGCAGCGGCCCGCGGCGGCGCCACGCCTCGGCGCGGGTGATCCGGTCGCGCTTGGACCGCAACGGCGCCGCGGGACGTACCTCGGTCGTGGTCATCGTGCTGCTCCCGTCCGGTCCTGGCTGTCGCGGTAGCTCTTCCCGACGACCTCGGCGTACTTCTGCGACTGGGCCAGCGCGTCGTCGACGGAGATCTGGCCGGCGATGGCGGCGCTGATCTGCTGGCTCACGCGGGTGCCCAGGTCCTGGAACTCAGGGATCGCGAGGAACTGGATCCCGGTGTAGGGCACCGGCTCCAGGGTCGGGCGGGACTGGTCGGCGGCGAGCATGGAGTCGAGGGTCTGCTTCGCGAAGGTCGACGAGAGCTCCTTGTAGGCGGGCAGCTCGTAGGTCGACAGCCGGCTGCCCGGCGGGACGCGGCTCGGCCCGAGCTTGTCGGCGACCCCGGCGATGTACTGCTTGCTCGTCATCCAGGAGACGAACTTCCACGCGTCGCCGGCGCGCGTGCTCTTCGCCGGAATGCCGAGCGACCAGGTGTAGAGCCAGCCGTTGCCGGACTTGGCCATCTTCGGCGCGGGGAGGTACCCGACCTGCCCGGCGATCTTCGAGGTCTCGGGGCTCTCCAGCGAGGAGACGGCGGCCGTGGAGTCGTACCACATGGCGGCCTGCCCCTGCGCCAACAGGTTTCCGCATTCCTGGAAGCCGGTGGACGCGGCGCCGGCCTCGCCGTAGTTCCGCACGGTGTCGACGTAGAACCGCACCGCGTCGCGCATCTGCTGCGAGTCGAACTGCGGGTTCCACTGCTCGTCGAACCAGCGGCCGCCGAAGGCGTTGATCACGGTGTTCAGCGGCGCGAGCACCTCGCCCCAGCCGGGCTTGCCGCGCAGGCAGATCCCGGCCACGTCGCGCGAGTGCAGCTTGCGGGCCGCGTCGGCGACCTCGGGCCAGGTCGGCTCGGCGGGCAAGGTGATGCCCGCCTTCGCGAACATCTGCTTGTTGTACATGAGGAACGAGGACTCGCCGTAGAACGGCACTGAGTACATCCGGCCCTGGTACGAGAGCGCGTCGCGCAGCGTCGGGATGAAGTCGCCCGGGTCGTACGACGGGTCGCGGTCCATCAGCGAGGAGAGGTCCGTGAGCCAGCCGTTCTGGGCCCACATCCGGGTCTCGTAGTTGCTGATCATCACCACGTCGAACTCGCCCCCGCCGGTCGAGACGGAGGCGGTGATCTTGGCCCGCGCCTCGTTCTCCGAGAGCGTGACGAACTTGAGCTTCACGCCGGGGTTGGCGCGTTCGAACTCGGGGGCCAGGCCCACCGCGTCCGTCATCTGCGAGTTCGACACCATGGCCACGGTGACGGCGGAGCCGCCCCCGTCGGTGAAGACACCCGCGCCGGAGCAGCCGGCGAGCAGTGCCGTCGCGGCGGCGAGGCCACCGGCGGCCGCGGCGCGGCGTCGTGCGGATCTGCGGATCACGGTCATCCCTTCTGTTCTGCGAGCAGCCACTGCGCGGTGGGACGGTCCGTGACCAGGGTGGTCGCGAAGCCGCCGCGCAGGGCGCCCAGGATCGATTCCCGGCGGTGCTCGCCGCCGGAGGTGAGAATCGCTGTGGGGCAGCGCCGGATGTCCTCCAGCGGTACCGAGACGGTGCGGTCGACGAGCGAGGACGCGACGGGCGCACCGTCGAGCCCGTAGAAGCGGCCGCCGATCTCGCCGACGGCACCGAGCGCGTGCAGCTCGCCGAGGACCTCGGTGTCGATGTACGCGCCTTCGAAGAGGGTGGTCGAGGTGGAGACGGAACCGACGCCGAAGAGCATCACCTCGGCGGAGCGGGCGGCCGCGAGCGCCTGGGAGACGATGGAATCGCGCTCGAGCGCGCGCACCGTGTCGGGGTCGGCGAACAGCGGTGCAACGAGCCGGACCGGCCGCGCGCTGAGGCGTTCGGAGAAGCGGGCGAGGGCGTGGTCGACGCCGGTGTGGTACTCGACGGAGGTCATCGAGCCGTCCATCTGCACCACGCGGGCGCAGGCCGCCGCGCCGCCGAGCGCGTCCGCCACCGCCACCTGCTCGGGGCCCCAGGTGAAGCCGAAGGTGTCCGTGGGCTGCAGGCGGCGGGCGAGCAGGGAGGCGCCCGCCCGACCCAGCGCGGCGTCGCCCGACGGTGTCCCGTCGGCGTCCTCCGCGATGATCAGCGCCTCGGTGAGCCCGAAGGCGGCCTCCAGGTCGCGCTCGAGGTCGGGGTGGATGGAATCCGCGAGGTGCGCGGGGGCCGCGACGGTGACGGTGACCAATCCCTGTGCCCGGGCCCGGGCGACCAGGCGGCCGGCCGTGGGGCGGGAGACCCCCAGCCGCTCCGCGATCTGCGCCTGGGTGAGGCCCTCGAGGTGGTACATGGTGGCCGCGCGCACCAGCAGGCGCAGATCGTGGCCGGGTTCCCCGGGAGTGCGCTGCGGTGTTGTCACGCGATGCTCCGTCGATAGCGTGAGCAAATGCTCACTAGCGGTGATTCTGCTCACTACGCTAACATCGGTGATGTGACCCAGGCAACAGTTTCGAAGGAAATGCGCGCCAGCGTGCTGCACCCCGGGGGTCGGATGACCCTCGAGTCGAGGCCCGTCCCGACGCCCGACCCCGGCGGCGTGCTGGTCGAGGTCGCGGCCGTCGGCGTGTGCGGCTCCGACACCCACTACCTGCGCCACGGCCGCATCGGCGAGTTCGTGGTGACCGCCCCGATCGTGCTCGGGCACGAGGCGTCCGGGCGGATCGTGGCGGTCGGCGCGGGTGTGCCCGTGGAAAGGGTCGGCGAGCGCGTCTCCATCGAGCCGCAGCGGCCCGACCCGCTCAGTCCGGAGTCCCTCCGCGGCGAGTACAACCTCTGCCCGGCCATGCGGTTCTACGCCACGCCGCCGGTCGACGGCGCCCTCGCCGAGTACGTGACCATCGGATCGGCGTTCGCGCACGCCGTACCGGATTCGGTGTCCGACGAGGCGGCGGCGCTGTTCGAGCCGCTCTCCGTGGGGATCGCCGCGCTGCGCAAGGCGGCGGTCGGCCTCGGAGGATCTGTCCTCATCGCCGGCGCGGGTCCGATCGGCCTCCTCTGCGCGCAGGTCGCGCGCGCGTCCGGTCTCACCCGGATCGTGGTGACCGACCCCGATCCGGTGCGGCGCGCGGCCGCGGAGCGCTTCGGCGCCACGCGCGTCGTCGACCCCGGCGTGGACGGGGCCGCGGTGGGCGACGGCTTCGATGCCTTCGTCGACGCGTCCGGCGCGCCGCCCGCGATCCGCGCGGGCATCCCCGCCGTCCGCCCCGGCGGCCGGATCGTGCTGGTGGGCATGGGGGCCGACGATCTCGAGCTGCCCGTCTCGCTGATCCAGTCCAGGGAGCTCGTGCTCACCGGCGTCTTCCGCTACGCGAACACGTGGCCCACGGCCATCGCGCTGGCGGCCGAGGGGCGCGTCGACCTCGACGGCATGGTCACTGGGCGCTTCCCGCTCGAGCGCGCCGAGGACGCCCTCAACGCCGACCGGGAGCCGGGCAGCATCAAGGCCGTCGTCCATCCCGGCCGCGCCGGGACCGAACCGCACACCGAGGAGCTGTGATGACCGCACCGATCGACCTGAACCCGGCCGCCCTGCCCGCGATCACGGGCGCCTCCGTGCCGGCCTACGACCGCCCCGCGGTGCGGACCGGCATCGTCCACTTCGGCGTCGGCGGCTTCCATCGCGCCCACCAGGCCGTCTACGTCGACCGGCTGCTCGCGGCCGGCCCCGCCGCGGCGGACTGGGGCATCTGCGGCGTCGGGCTCCGGCCCGCCGACGCCGCGATGCGCGACGCCCTCGTGCCGCAGGGTGGGCTCTACACGCTCACCCTCAAACATCCCGACGGTGCCGTCGAGACCTCGGTCGTCGGGTCGATCGTCGACTACCTGTACGCCCCAGACGATCCCGAGTCGGTGATCGAGCGGCTCGCAGCGCCGGAGACGCGCATCGTCTCCCTCACCATCACCGAGGGCGGCTACAACTTCTCCGCGACCACCGGCGAATTCGACGCCGGGAACCCGGACGTCCGGCACGACCTGGAGCCCGGCGCGGCGCCCCGCACCGTCTTCGGATACGTCGTTGAGGCACTGCGGCGTCGGCGCGACCGCGGCGTCCCGGCCTTCACGGTCATGTCCTGCGACAACATCGAGGGCAACGGGCACGTCGCGCAGCGCACCTTCACCGCCTTCGCCCGCCTGGCCGATCCGGACCTCGCGGACTGGATCGCCGAGCACGTGCGCTTCCCCAATTCGATGGTGGACCGGATCACGCCCGCGACCCCCGACGGGCTGCGCGCCGAGGTCGCGGAGCGGGCGGGCGTCGACGACCGGTGGCCCGTGGTCGCCGAGCCCTACACCCAGTGGGTGCTCGAGGACGCCTTCGGCGCGGGCCGCCCGCGGTTCGAGGACGTCGGCGTGCAGGTGGTCGACGACGTCGCGCCCTACGAGCTCATGAAGCTGCGCCTGCTCAACGCGGGGCACCAGGCCCTCGGGCACTTCGCCCGCCTGCTGGGCTACGCGTACGTCCACGACGCCGCGGCCGACCCGGACGTGCGGGAGCTGCTCCGGCGGTACATGCAGGGCGAGGGGCGGCCCACGCTGCGTCCCGTGCCCGGCATCGACCTCGACGACTACATCGAGACCCTGCTCGAGCGGTTCTCCAACCCCGCGATCGCCGACACCGTCGCGCGGCTGTGCCAGGACGCCTCCGATCGCATCCCGAAATGGCTCGTGCCCGTGATCGTCTCGCGCCTCGACGCCGGCGGCGCGGCGCCCCTCGCTGCCGCCGTCGTCGCCGCGTGGACTCGCGGCTGCGAGGGTGTCGACGACGCCGGGGCGCCGATCGTGCAGGGCGACCGCGAGGCGGACGCCCTCACGGAGCGGGCCCTCCGGTCCAGGACCGAGCCGCTCGCCTTCGTGACCGCGCCGGACCTCTTCGGCGATCTCGCCGACCGCCCCGGATTCATGGAGCCCTACCTGGCGGCACTCACCGTATTGCGCGACGGGGGAGCGCGGGCCCTGCTGCGGGAGCTGCTCGCGCGCTAAGCGCCACGGACTTAGCGGCGGTCGAGCACCAGCGCGGCCGCCTCGCGGTAGCGCGCGTAGACCTCCGGCGTGGCTGCGGCCGTGCGCGATTCGGCGACCGGACGCTGCCACGTGGGCGCCGAACCGTCGCCCCGGAGCGCCCACGCCGCTTGCCGGGCGGCCCCGCGGGCGACGTACTCGCCGTCGGCGGGGAAGTCGACGGCGCGACCGAAGATCGCGGGCGCGATGTCGCGCACCGCGCCCGATCGGCCGCCGCCGCCGACCACCAGAATCCGCTCGACCGCCGTGCCCTGCTCGGCGATCGCGTCGAGGCAGAACTGGAGCGAGCAGAGCAGGCCCTCGACGGCGGCGCGCGCGATGTTCTCGCGGGTGAGGTTGGCGCCGGTCACCCCATGCAGCGATCCGGTGGCGTTCGGCAGGTTGGGGGAGCGCTCACCCGCGAAGAACGGGACCAGGACCAGGCCCTCCGCGCCGGGAGGCGCTGTCAGCGCGAGTCGCGCGAACTCCTCGAGGTCCGCTCCGAGCATCCGCGCGGTCGCCGCCAGAACGGGGGCGCCGTTGAGGGTGCAGACCAGCGGCAGCTGGTGCCCGGTGGCGTCGGCGAACCCGGCGACGATGCCCGACGGGTCGCGCGGCGCTGTCGCCGTCACGGCGCTGACCACGCCCGACGTCCCGAGGGAGACGATGCAGTCCCCGGGCCGGGCGTCGAGGCCGAGGGCGGCGCCGGCGTTGTCGCCCGCGCCCGCGCCGAGCGGGGTGCCCCGGCGGAGCGGGCCGTCGTCGGCGACGACGGGTGTCGACTCCGCGGGGCCGAGTACGCGGGGGAGTGCGGGCCGCCGCCCGCGCAGCGCGAGTTCGAGGAGGTCCGAGCGGTACTCGCCCGTCGCCGCGCTGAAGTAGCCGGTGCCGGAGGCGTCCGAGCGGTCCGTCGCGAGGGTGTCGAGCCCGCCCCCGCCGAGCCTCCACGTGAGCCAGTCGTGCGGGAGGCAGACCGCGGCCGTCGCGTCCGCGTGCGCCGGTTCCGCGTCGGCGAGCCAGCGGAGCTTCGCGGCGGTGACGGCGGCGACGGGGACCACGCCCACCGCGTCGGCCCACCGGTCCGGGCCGTCGAGGTCCGCGACGAGCTGCTCCGCCGCGGCGGCCGATCGGGTGTCGTTCCACAGCAGGGCGTCCCGCACCACGGCGCCGTCCCGGTCCAGGCACACCATGCCGTGCTGCTGCGCCCCGACCGAGGCGGCGGCGACGTCGTCGAGCCCGCCCGCCGCGCGGGCCGCGGCGGAGAACGCATCGAGCCACGCGGCGGGCGCGACTTCGGTGCCCGGCGGGTGCGGAGCGGAACCGGATCGGACGACCTCGCCCGAATCCGCATCGCACACGACGACCTTGCAGGACTGGGTGGACGAATCGATTCCGGCGACGAGGGGCACGGTGGCGATCCTCCCAGACCGCCCCGTCGTCCATGCACGTATCGCCATGGTGATCTTTGACAATGATTTTCATCAACGATTACACCTGTCCTCATGCCCAAGCACCTGCACCTCGCCGCGCCCCTCCTCGCCGCCGCCCTCCTGGCCGCCGGATGCGGCTCCGCCCAGCCGGATCCGGCACCGTCGTCGGCGAAGGCCTCCGGATCGGATGCCGACGCGCCCGGCGGCGCGACCGAACAGCGCCGCGCGGCGCCGCGGCTCGCCATCACCTACGAGGGCGGGGTGCAGGTCCTCGACGCCGCCACGTTCGAGCGTGTCGCGGACTTCCCCGGCGCGGGCTACCTCCGGGTGAACCCCGCCGGCGACGGCCGCCACGCCGTGCTCTCCGAGGGCGACGGCTTCCGCCTGCTGGACCTCGGCGCCTGGTCCGTTCCGCACGGCGACCACCAGCACTTCTACACCGCCGCGCCGCGGCGCACCGACATCACGATCCAGGCACCCGAGCCCGGCCACGTGGTCCGCCACGACGGCCGCACCGTGTTCTTCTCCGACGGCACCGGCGCCGTCACGTCGATCGCCTCGGACAAGGTGGGCGACCCCGACGCGCCCCGCGCGACCTACACCGCCCCGAAGCCGCACCACGGCGTCGCGGTCGAGCGGGCGGACGGCTCGATGCTCATCACGCTCGGCGACGAGAAGACCCGCACCGGCGTCGCGATCCTCGACAAGGACCGGAAGGAGATCGCGCGCAACGAGCAGTGCCCGGGCGTGCACGGCGAGGGCGCCGCCGAGGGCGGCGTCGTGCTCTTCGGCTGCGAGGACGGCGTGCTGGTGGTGCGCGGCAACGAGATCGTGAAGACCGCCGCCCCCACGCCCGGCTACGCGCGCACCGGCAACGTCGCCGCGACCGAGGCGCACGCCGTCGTCCTGGGCGACTACAAGGTGGACAAGGCCGCCAAGCCCGAGCGGCCCACTCGGGTCAGCCTCATCGACACCCGTACCGGCGCGGTGAAGCTCGTCGACCTGCCCGCCTCCTACAGCTTCCGCTCACTGGCGCGGGGCCAGTTCGGCGAGGCGCTCGTGCTCGGCACCGACGGCGTGCTCCGCGTCCTCGACCCGAACACCGGCGCCACCGTCCGCGAGGTCAAGGCCGCGGCGCCGTGGACCGAGGACCCGAACTGGCAGGAGCCGCGCCCGGCCGTCTTCACGATGGGATCCACCGCCTACGTCACCGACCCGTCGGCCAAGTCGATCGTCGCGATCGACGTCCCCACCGGCAAGGAGCTGCGCCGCGGCACCCTCGAGCACACGCCCGACGAGGTGTCGGGCGTCACCGGGGTCGGCACCACTCACTAGTCTGAGGGGCATGTTGCGGATCGGACTGACGGGCGGCATCGGCGCGGGCAAGTCGACGGTGGCGAAGGAACTCGCCGCCCTCGGTGCGGTGATCGTGGACGGCGACAAGATCGCCCGCGAGGTCGTCGAGCCCGGGACACCCGGGCTCGCCGCGCTCGTCGAGGCGTTCGGCGAGGGCATCCTCGCCGACGACGGCAGCCTCGACCGGCCCGCCCTCGCCGCGATCGCCTTCTCCGACGACGAGTCCCGCGCGAAGCTCAACGCGATCACCCACCCGTTGGTGGGCGCGCGGTCCGCGGAGCTGATCGAGGCGGCCGGCCCCGACGCCGTGATCGTGCAGGACATCCCGCTCCTCGTGGAGAACAAGGTGGCGCCGATGTTCCACCTCGTGATCATCGTCTGGGTCGACGCCGAGGAGCGGGTCCGCCGGCTCGTGGGCTCGCGCGGCATGGCCGAGGACGACGCCCGCGCCCGCATCGCCGCCCAGGCCACCGACGAGCAGCGTCGCGCCGTCGCCGACGTCTGGCTGGAGAACACCGGCACCGAGGACGCGACGCGCGCCGCCGTCCGGGCGCTGTGGGCGGACCGCATCGCCCCGTTCGCCGCGAACGTCGCCGCGCACCGTCCGGCCACCGGCGCCCCGCGGGTGGACGACCCCGCCTATGACGAGCGGCTCGTCGGGCGGCTCTGGGTCACCCTCGGTGCCGACGCCTCCGCCGTCACGGCCGACGGTGCCGAGGCGCTCGTCGTGCTCGCCGACGGCGTGACCGTCGACGCGGTCGCGGAGAAGCTCGCGACGGCGGGCTTCGCGCCCACCGGGCCGGGGGAGTTCGAGGGTTCCGACCCGGGCCGCGCGGTGACGGTGCGGGTCACGACTCAGGGCACCGCGTAGTAGTCCCGCACGTGCAGCGCGGCGAGCGGCGTCCAGCGCGGCGCCGGCCGGTCGTCGTCGGCGTCCGCCGCGGGCGCGGACAAACCGTAAGCCTGGATCGTCAGCGCGGTCACGGGCTCGTGGTCGACGAGCGTCGCGAGCGCGTACACCGCGGCGAGCACGTGCACGCACATCGTGCTGCGCGCCTTGCAGGAGCAGTCGGCGGCGTCGAGGACCGGCCCGGGCCGCAGCCCCCGGGCGATCAGCGCCGCGTGGATCGCGTCGTCGGGCTCGGTGCGGGAGCCCAGCTCCTCCCGCAGGGCCGTCGCGGTCGCCGGCGCCATCGCGGCGAACTCGAGGTGCGCCGCGGATGCGCTCGCGCCGCTGTGCACGAGCGCGGCGACCCGCCCACCGTCGAACTGCAGTGTGACGCCGCCGTTGCGGGCGAGCATCCGGGCCCGCGGGGCGTGCGTGTTCGGGGTGCTCGCGGTGGTCGGCTCGGCGATGCGGACGAGGTCGGCGCCCCAGGTGGTGAATCCGAAGGGGTTGGTGGCCATGTCAGTTCTCCCGGTTCCGGCGCAGGACGTCCATCAGGCGCTCGTCGTCGAGCGAAGCGAGTTCGGTCACGATCGATCCGTCGTCGGCGTGCACGCCGAGAAGTGCCTTGCGGCGGTGCATCTCGTCGATGTGCTCCTCGATCGTGGTCGCCGTCGTCAGGGTGGTCACCGTGACCGGGCGGCTCTGCCCGATGCGGTGGGCGCGGTCGGTGGCCTGCGCCTCGACCGCGGGGTTCCACCAGCGGTCGTAGTGCAGCACCTCACTCGCGCGGGTGAGGGTGAGGCCGGTGCCGCCCGCCCTGAGGCTCATGACCAGGACCTCCGGGCCGGTGCCCGCTTGGAAGGCGTCGGCGATCGCGGACCGCTCGGCGACCGGCATCCCGCCGTGGAAGAACGGGACCGCGCGGCCGAGGAGCGACGAGGCCGCCGCGGCGAGCAACTCGCCCGTGTCCCGGTACTGGGTGAACACGAGGGTCGGCCGGTGCGCGGCGACGTTCGCCTCGAGGATCTCCATCGCCACGTCGAGCTTGCCGGACCTGCCCGGCTCCCAGGAGGGCGCGGCACCGTCGGCCAGGCCCGGGTGGTTGCAGATCTGCTTGAGTGCGGTGAGCACCGCGAGCAGCCGGCCGTGCCGCTCCAGCCCGCTGCCGAAGCCGTCGTCCGCGGCCCGGGCAAGGCAGGCGTCGTAGCGGCGGGCCTGCTCGTCGGTGAGGTCGCACAGCACCGGGTTGTCGATCTTCGGCGGCAGCGCCCCGGCCGCCCGGTCCTTGGTGCGGGCCAGCATCACCGGCGCGACGGCCGCGCGCAGGCGGCGCAGCGCACCGTCGTCCCCGGACTCGACGGCCCTGGTGAACCGGCGGCGGAAGACCGCCTTCACCGGGAACATCCGCGGCGCGACCACGCGCAGGATCGCCCAGAGGTCGTCGAGCGAGTTCTCGATCGGCGTGCCGGTGAGAGCGATGCGGAAGTCCGCGTCGAGCTCGCGCGCGGCGCGGGAGACCTGGGTCCGCGGGTTCTTCAGCGCGTGCGCCTCGTCGAAGACGACGGCGGTCCACCGGGTCCGGCCGAGCTCCGCCGCCGAGAGGCGGAGCCGGGCGTAGGAGACGACGGTGACCTCGTCCTGGAGGGCCGGCGCGAACCGGGCGATCTCGCGCCGCCAGTTGGTGGCGAGGCTGGTGGGGCACACGACCAGGTGCGGGCCCGGGCCCAGTCGAGTGAGGGCGCCGATCGCCTGCAGCGTCTTGCCGAGACCCATCTCGTCGGCGAGCAGCGCCCCGCCGTGATCGTGCAGGGTGCGGAGCAGCCAGGCCACGCCGGCCGCCTGGTAGGGCCGCGGCTTCGCGTCGAGGACGCCGTCGAGGGACGCGGCCGTCGCGACGGTGTCGGCGAAGGCGGTGGTCGCGTAGGCGGCGGAGGTGACGGCGGTCCCCGTCGGGTCCGGCTCGGCATGGGCCGCGATCGGCAGCGGCGCCTCCTCGCCCCGGGTCCGATCGGACCAGGCGGTGAGCGAGGCGGACGGCCGCGCGGCGCCGGGCAGGGCCGTGACGGCGACGACGTCGCAGCGCACGTCCGCGACGGCGAGCGCACCGTCGACCGGAACGACGAGCGGGAGAACCGTGGCGCGGGCGGGGTCGTCGAGGTCGTGCGAGGACCAGAGGGCGAACTGGTGGAGGTCGGGGAGGTACGTGGCTTCGAGGCTCAGGGCGCGTCCTTCGCGGGATTCGAATAGAGTACGTTGTACGGAGTACTCGAACAGTGTACACAGTACGGAGAAAGATGTCGATGAATCCCGAGGACGAGGGCCGCGCGCTGGTCCGGCTGCTGTGGCGGGCGGAGGCCGGGGAGCCGGCGCCGGGTCGCAAGGGGCCCAAGCAGCGGCTCACCGTCGACGAGGTGGTCGCGTCCGCGATCGAACTCGCCGATGCGGAGGGCCTCGCGGCGGTGACCATGCGGGCGCTCGCCGCGCGCCTCGGCGTCGGGCCGATGAGCGTGTACACCTACGTGCCGACCCGCGACGTGCTGGTCGCGCTCATGGTCGACGCGGTCGCGCTCGCGCAGCCGCCGGCCGAGCGGCTCGCCACGCTGCGCGCCTCCCTGGTCGCGGCCGTCCGCGCGCGCCGCGACGAGTACCTCGCGCACACGTGGCTGCTCGACGCGCCCTCGTGGCGGGACGTGCTCGGGCCGGGGAAGATCGGGCAGTACGAGGCGCAGCTCGCGCTCCTCGAGGACCTCCCGATCGGCGACCTCGAGCGGGACTGGCTGATCGTGCTGTTGGAGAGCTTCGCCGCGGGCGCCGCCCGCAGTTCCGGGGCGCGCGGCGCCGCGTCGCGGCCGATGACCGACGCGCAGTGGTGGGAGGTCGTCGGGCCGGAGCTCGCCGCGCTCATGCCGCCCGGGAAGTACCCGATCGCGGGCCGCGTCGGCACCGTCGTCGGCGAGTACTACAGCGCGCCCGGCGATCCCGGCGCCGGCTTCGAGCTGGGCCTGCAGGTGCTGCTCGACGGCCTGGAATCGCGGATCCCCGGTCTGCGGGACGGGTAGCGGTCAGCGCCAGGTGATCGGCGCGCCCTCCGCGGCCAGCCAGGCGTCCACGCTGTGTCCGTGCGTCGCCGTGCCGGTGACGGCGCGGACGGCCGCGTGCAGTGCCCGCTCGGCGTCCGCAGCGCTGAGCAGGTCCGCCGCGGAGGCGGCGAGCAGCTCGTCGACGTCGATCAGCTCGATCGGCCTGCCCGGGTGCTCGACGAGGTCGAGGTACCAGTCCTCGGTGTGCCAGACGTTCCCGTCCCGGTGGATCCGGGCGACGTCGAGGTACACGCGCTGATCGCGCTCGTGGCCCGGCGTGAAGTGGAAGATCGTCGCGCGCAGGTCGAACGCGGGGAGCAGCCACGACTCGACCGCGTCGAACTTCGGGTGGTCCGCGCCCCGGAAGACGTACAGCCCGAAGGGCGTCTCCCGGAACTCCTCGACCTCGCGGACGAAGCCCTTGGGATCGGTGTTGGTCATCGCCGGCGGATCGAAGACCTCGCGCTTGGGCGGGTGCACGGCGCCGTCGTCGACCGCGGCATCGGCGGCGAGGCGCAGCACCAGCGTGACCTCGGTGTGCCCCCCGGGGCGGCCGGCAACCGCGCCGGAGGGGCGGAAGCCGTGGCGCCGCAGCAGCGCGCCGAGCGCGTCGTCGTGGGTGCGGACGAGGATCCCGTCGAGCCCTGACGCCCGCTCGCGGGCCGCTCCGAGCAGGGCGGGCACGGCGTCCTCCGCCGCGTCGAGCACCGTCAGGTCCAGCCAGCCGCCGCCCACCGCGCCGATCGCCGCCGCCCCGTCGACGGTGAGCTCGAAAGTCACGTCCGCGTCCATTCGTCCACGATACGACGCTTCGTCAGGATTCCCGGGTGGCAGCGTCACCTGGACCACGTGGGGCGTTCGGTCCGGACACCCCACGTACGATCTCTGCCGTGCCCCAGTACCTGCTCCTCCCCGCCCCCGCCGCCAACCGCGTCTACGCGGAGGCCGCCGCGTCGATGGTGCGCGCCGAGCTGACGGTGCTCAGCCGCGCCGCCCTCGCGGGGCGGGTCGGCCCCGTCGAGACCGCGACGGTCGCGGGCGTCGAGTACCTCGCCTTCGAGGCCGATCCGCTGACCGAGCGCGACCTGGCCTTCCTCGGCCTCACCTCCGCGTTCTACGCGCTCTTCGAGGCCGACGGCGACCTGCTGCGGCCCGTGACGGTGCCCTCGCCCGACCGCTACCCGTCCGACCTGCTGACGATCCTCAAGTACCAGGGCAAGACGAACGAGCAGTTCACGCGGCTCGTGCTCAACATCACCGCGGCGTCGACCGCGCGCCCCGACGGTGTGCTCGACCGGACGCTGCGCGTGCTCGACCCGGTGTGCGGGCGCGGCACCACGCTGAGCCAGGCCGTCATGTACGGCCTCGACGCGGTGGGCATCGACGTGGACACCAAGGACTTCGAGCTCTACAGCTCCTTCTTCACCACCTGGCTCAAGGACCACCGGTTCAAGCACGCCGCCGCGACCACCCCGGTGCGCCGCGAGAAGTCGGTGATCGCCAAGAAGTACGAGGCCGCCTTCGCCGCCGAGAAGGCCGACTACCTGGCAGGGGAGAAGCAGACCCTCACCTGCTACGCCGCCGACACCCTGCTCACCTCCCAGCTGATCAAGCCCGGCACCGTCGACGTGGTGGTCGGCGACCTGCCCTACGGGGTGCAGCACGGCAGCCGCGGCCCGCGGGGCCTGGTGCGCGACCCCCTCGACCTGCTGAACGCCGCCCTCCCCGGCTGGGCCACGCGGCTCCGCACAGGCGGCGCGATGGGGCTCGCGTGGAACACCCGGGTCGCGCCCCGGGCGCGGGTCGCGGAGGTCCTGGAGTCCGCCGGCCTGACGGTGCTCGACGGGCCGGGGTACGACGACCTGCGGCACCGGGTGGACCGGGCGATCACGCGGGACGTGATCGTGGCGCGCAGGGACTGAGCCCTCGCCGCTGCTCGCGGAAAACTTGTCGGTGGGTCGGCCTAGGCTGGTCCCATGGCATTCGCGGCAGAACAACCGGTGGTGGCGCACTCCGAGCACCGGCCCATCGGGGAGATCGAGCGGGCCCCGGCGGAGTTCACGGTGGTCAGCGAGTACGAGCCGGCGGGCGATCAGCCCACCGCCATCGCCGACCTCGAGCGCAGGCTGCGCTCCGGCGAGCGGGACGTGGTGCTCCTCGGCGCCACCGGTACCGGCAAGTCGGCCACCACGGCCTGGCTGATCGAGAAGGTGCAGCGGCCCACGCTCATCATGGCCCCGAACAAGACGCTGGCCGCGCAGCTCGCCAACGAGCTGCGGGCGATGCTGCCGCACAACGCGGTCGAGTACTTCGTCTCGTACTACGACTACTACCAGCCCGAGGCGTACATCGCGCAGTCCGATACGTACATCGAGAAGGACTCGTCGATCAACGACGACGTGGAGCGGCTGCGGCATTCGGCGACCTCGTCGCTGCTGTCGCGGCGGGACGTCGTGGTGGTCGCGTCCGTCTCGTGCATCTACGGCCTCGGCACCCCGCAGAGCTACCTCGACCGTTCGGTGCAGCTCGAGGTGGGTATGGAGGTCGACCGGGACGCCCTGCTGCGGCTGCTCGTCGACGTGCAGTACACCCGCAACGACATGGCCTTCACCCGCGGCTCGTTCCGGGTCCGCGGCGACACCGTCGAGATCATCCCGTCCTACGAGGAGCTCGCCATCCGGATCGAGTTCTTCGGCGACGAGATCGAGGCCCTGTACTACCTGCACCCGCTCACCGGCGACATCGTGCGCCAGGTCGAGGATCTGCGGATCTTCCCCGCCACGCACTACGTCGCGGGGCCCGAGCGGATGGCCCGCGCCATCGAGGGGATCGAGGCCGAGCTGGAGGAGCGGCTGGCGGAGTTCGAGCGGCAGGGGAAGCTGCTCGAGGCCCAGCGGCTGCGGATGCGCACGCAGTACGACCTGGAGATGATGCGGCAGGTCGGCTTCTGCTCCGGCATCGAGAACTACAGCCGCCACATCGACGGGCGCGCCGCGGGCTCGGCGCCCGCCACCCTCATCGACTACTTCCCGGAGGACTTCCTCCTGGTGATCGACGAGTCGCACGTGACCGTCCCGCAGATCGGCGCGATGTTCGAGGGCGACGCTTCGCGCAAGCGCAACCTCGTGGACTTCGGCTTCCGGCTCCCGTCGGCGGTCGACAACCGCCCGCTCACCTGGGAGGAGTTCGCGGGGCGCATCGGGCAGACGGTGTACCTCTCGGCCACCCCCGGCCAGTACGAGCTGGGGCAGACCGGCGGCGAGTTCGTCGAGCAGGTGATCCGCCCCACCGGGCTGGTGGACCCGCAGGTCGTGATCAAGCCGACCAAGGGGCAGATCGACGACCTGATCCACGAGATCCGCGACCGCACGGAGCGCGACGAGCGCGTCCTCGTCACCACCCTCACCAAGAAGATGGCGGAGGACCTCACCGACTACCTGCTCGAGGCGGGCATCCGGGTCCGGTACCTGCACAGCGACATCGACACCCTGCGCCGCGTGGAGCTGCTCCGGCAGCTGCGGCTCGGCGAGTACGACGTGCTGGTCGGCATCAACCTGCTCCGCGAGGGTCTCGACCTGCCGGAGGTCTCACTCGTGGCCATCCTGGACGCCGACAAGGAGGGCTTCCTCCGGTCGACCACCTCCCTCATCCAGACGATCGGCCGCGCGGCCCGCAACGTCTCCGGCGAGGTGCACATGTACGCCGACAAGGTGACCGAGTCGATGCGCGTGGCGATCGAGGAGACGGACCGTCGCCGCGAGAAGCAGATCGCCTACAACACGAAGATGGGCGTCGATCCGAAGCCCTTGCGCAAGAAGATCGCCGACATCCTCGACCAGGTGTACACGGAGGCGGACGACACGGAGCAGGCCATCGGCGGCTCCGGCCGCAACGCCTCCCGGGGCCGCCGGGCCCAGGGGGAGCTGCGGTCGGCGTCGGCGGTGAGCGCCGGGATGTACGAGGGCGAGGACGTGAAATCGATGCCGCGCGCCGAGCTCGCGGACCTGATCTCCGAACTCACGGACCAGATGATGAATGCGGCACGGGAGCTGCAATTCGAGCTCGCGGGCCGGATTCGGGACGAGATCGCCGACCTGAAGAAGGAGCTTCGCGGCATGGACGCCGCCGGTTTGCAATGACCTGCGAAGGCCTGCGAATCGGGTGACATCGGTTGATCCGGTGTGTTCCCCGCCGCAAACGGCCTGTTCCCGGGGACGATGAGGCTATTGTGTCGGAGAAGTAATGCTAGGGCGTTCCCATGGCAGACCTCCGCTGGAGAAACGTAGAGAAAGAGGAGACTCGATGAGTGGCTACAGCACGATCGTCGTCGGCACCGACGGCTCGGAGTCGTCGCTGCGCGCCGTGGAGCGCGCCGCTGCGCTGACCGGCGACGGCAAGCTGGTGATCGCCTGCGCCTTCCTGCCGAGCGAGGGCGCCGATCCGGCCGCCTCCGACATCCTGGGCGCCGACGCGTACCAGCTGCAGGGTGCGAACCCCGTCAACGACATGCTCCGCACCGCCGAGGGCCGCGCGGTCGCCGCCGGCGCGAAGAACGTCGAGAAGCGGGCCATCAAGGGCCAGCCGGTCGACGCGCTGCTGGACCTGGTCAAGTCGCTGCCCGAGCCGGCCCTGCTGGTCGTGGGCAACAAGGGCATGAACTCCCTCACCGGCCGGCTGCTGGGCTCGGTGCCCTCCGACGCGGCCCGCAAGACCTCCGTGGACATCCTGATCGTCCACACCACGTAGTACCGGAGGCCGTCAGGCCTCCAGAGCGCGCAGCGCGCGCGGCAGCGACCCGGACGTGACCACGGTCAACGTCTGGGTCGCTCGCGTCAGGGCCACGTACAGATCCCGAAGCCCCCGGTCGAACTCGACCTCGGCGGGCTCGCCCACGATCAGGCCCGGCTCCACCACGATCACGTGGTCGAACTCCAGCCCCTTCGCATCGCGGACGCTCATCACGCGCACGTTCGGGGCCGTCAGGCGCCGCAGCGGGGCCACCAGGCCCGACGGTGCCAGCACCGCCGTCAGGCGGTCCTCGTCGCGCGGCAGCTCCGCGCGCACGGCCTCGACGAGCGGCCGGCCGCCGTCGACCCGCACCAGCCGAGGCGGCTCCGCGCCCGCTCGCACCGACGCGGGCGGCGACAGCGCGGGATCGATCTCGGCCAGGACGTCGGCCGCGAGATCCATGATCTCCTCGGGCGTGCGGTAGTTCACCGTCAGCTCGGCCACCGTGAACCGTCCGGGAACGTACGGGTCCAGGGCCTCGCCCCAGCTGGTCATCCCGGCGGCGTCGCCGGTCTGCGCGGTATCGCCCACGAGCGTCATCCACCGGTTCGGGCTGCGCCGCATCAGCATTCGCCAGGCCATCGCCGAGAGCTCCTGCGCCTCATCGACGATGATGTGACCGAACGTCCACGTGCGGTCGTCGCGGGCGCGGTCGGCGGTGGAGTTGAACTCGCGCACCGTCTGCCGCTGCGCGAGCTGCTCCGCGTCGATCAGGTCGTACGCCATGAGGATCTCGGCGTCGAACTCGTCGTCCAGATCCTGTGGCGCGGAACCGGTCAGGATGTCGAGCGCCTCCTGCGCCTCCTCGAGTCGCTGCCGCCACTGGCGCTCCGCCTCGTCGGCGTCCGGGTCGTCGTCGCCCAGAAGCTCGGCGATCTCGTCGAGCAGCGGCGCGTCGGCGGGGGAGAAGGCGGGCTTGCCGTCGGCGCCGGTGACCGCGTCGCGGCGCAGCTCGGCGCGATCCGCGTCCGTGAGGTCGGGTGCGGCCTCGGCCAGCCGGTCCTCGTCGCGCAGGAGCTCGGTCAGCACCCGCTGCGGCGTCAGCGCCGGCCACAGCTGATCGAGCGCGCCGAGTACCTCCCGGTCCTGCGCCAGCTCATCGCGGATGTCGGAGATGTCGGTGCGGGAGAGCAGCATCGTGTTGTCCACCACCGACGAGCCGATCGTCGCCGCGTGCTGCGCGGCCAGGGCGTCGAGCGCGGACTGCCGGAAGATCGCGCGGGCCGTGTTGTGCGCTCGCCGCGAGGAGCGGGCGCGGCCCCGGGCGCGGGTGGCGAGCTTCTTGTCGATCGTCAGGGGGTAGCCGTCGAACTTCAGCACGATCGGCTCGTCCGGCACCGTCTGCCAGCCCCGGACCGCCTGCTTGACGACCTCGACCATGGCGGTCGAGCCCTTGAGCCGCGCGGCCGCCGCGGTGTCCTCCAGCGTGGCGATGACGCCGGGGAACAGGTCGCCGATCGTGCTCAGGAGGACGCCGGTCTCGCCGAGGCTGGGGAGCACCTGGCTGATGTAGTTGAGGAAGGTCTCGTTGGGGCCCACGATGAGCACGCCCGTGCGGGAGAGGTTCTGCCGGTACGTGTACAGGAGGTACGCGGCGCGGTGCAGGGCCACGGCGGTCTTGCCGGTGCCGGGGCCGCCCTGCACCACGAGGACGCCGCGGTGCTCCGACCGGATGATCGCGTCCTGCTCGCGCTGGATCGTCTCCACGATGTCGGCCATGTGCCCGGTGCGGGCCCGGTTCAGGGCATCCACCAGCGCGGACTCCCCGGCGACGTTGGAGCCCAGGCCCTGCCCGGCCTCGGCACCGTCGAACCCCTCACCGGTGAGGGTGAGGCGCTCGGCGACCACGCCCGTGAGGTCGCGGCCGCGGGTGCGGACGTGCCGGCGCACCGCGACGCCCTCCGGCTGCGCGGGCGTGGCGAGGTAGAACGGGCGGGCGAGCGGCGCGCGCCAGTCCAGCAGGAGGGTGCTCAGGTCCTCGTCGTCGTCGAGGACGCCGATCCGGCCGATGCGGCGCACCGCGTCGGGCGAGCCCGCGTCTCCGTCGGTCATGTCGAGGCGGCCGAAGTAGAGGTTCTGCTCGGCGGCGTCGTACTTCGCGATGTCGTCGGTGTAGAGCTGGTGGTACGAGTCCCGCTCGGAGATCTCCTGCGGGTTCTCTCCCACCTCCTGCAGGTTGTCGGCCCGGCGCCGGTTCGCGGTGGTGCGCATGGCGTCGATCCGGGCGTACACGCGATCGAGGTGGGCCTGCTCCTCGGCGAGCAGGGGATCGACGGCGTCGGTGGTCACGGGACTCCTCGTGTGCGGCGGCGATGAATCAGACCGTCCATTGTCCACGATCCGCGGGCTCGGCGCCGCCGCCACCCGGCCACGGTCAGTAGTCGGGCAGGTCGATGCCGTTGATCGCGCGCTCGATGACGGCCATGTCCCAGTCCTCGGGCGAGGTGGCGGGTGGCTCGCCGGGGGCGGGGACGGTGCGGCTGGCAGCGTTCCACTGTCCGACCTGTTGGTTGGCCTCGACCATCGGCCGCAGCAGGCGCTCGTACGAGGCGAACGCCGGCTCCGGCCGCCAGTCCGCGGCGGCGAGCTCGCCGGCGAGCACGTAGGCGCCCACCAGTGCGAGGCTGGTGCCCTGCCCGGACATCGGTGACGAGCAGAACGCCGCATCGCCCAGGAGCGCCACGCGCCCCGTCGACCAGGCGTCCATCACGACCTGCGCGACGGCGTCGAGGTAGAAGTCGTCGGCGGCGTCGGCATGGGCGAGGATCCGCGGGGTAAGCCACCTGAGGCCGGCCATCTTGTCGCGGAGCAACGCCTTCTGGGCGTCGGCGTCGCGGACCGCGAGCTCGGCCTCGGTGGCGGCGAACGAGAACAGGGCCATCCCGAGCGCGGCGTCGCGGATCGGGCGCAGGCCCGCCGACCGCCCCGGGACCACGCAGTCGAGCAGCCAGCGGTCCAGCCCGAACTCGTTGGGCACGGTGTAGAAGGCCATCGCGTGCCCGAGGTGGCGCAGGTAGCGCTCGTGCGGCCCGAAGGCGAGCGCGCGGAGCGAGGAGTGCAGGCCGTCGGCACCGATGACCAGGTCGAATCGGCGCTCGGAGCCGCCCGCGAAGGTGACGTCGACCCCGTCCGGATCCTGGGTGAGCGTCGCGATCCGGTCGCCGAACAGGTACTCCACCCGGTCGCGGGTGGCGTCGTGCAGTACCTCGGACAGGTCGCCGCGGAGGATCTCGATGTCGGCGATGAAGCCGTCGCCGCCGTCGTCCTCCGCGCCGAAGGTCTGGAGGACGGTGCCGTCCTCGTCCACGAGGTGCGCCCCAGCGGTTTCCGTGCGCGCCGCGCGGACGGCCCCGTCGAGCCCCATCCGGCGGATCACCTCCCGCGCCACCCCGCGCGCGTCGACCGCCTGCCCGCCCGGCCGGAGACCCGGAGCCCGTTCGACGACGGTGACCTCCGCGCCGTAGTGCGCGAGCCAGTGCGCGAGAGCGGGTCCGGCGATGCTCGCGCCGGCGATCAACACCCTGGGTGCGGCCATAGGGGCTCCTCGGTCGTTCGCGGAAACAACGGTGTTGATCGTAGTGGCGCGCGGCCGGAGTCGACGCGGAACCGCGATCGGCGGACACCGAACCGAGTACGCCGGTGGGGGATTCGGGTACTCCGCTACTCGTGTGGTTCGTCGGCGCCGATCGTAGCGTGACTCGGACCATCCCATCCTCTGAGAAAGGGGCCGATCGTGGACGATCTGTTCCGCTTCGTACTGCTGCGTCCCGCCGACGCTCCGGATGCCACGGAGGTCAAGATCCTGGCCCCGCCGTCCCTCGACACCGCGCGCGGCGCCGGCGTCGCGCGCCGCCGGGCCGTCCAACTCCTGCGTCGGGACGATGCGCTGCGTCGCACCGACGACCTCGCCCACGCGGGCGCCGCCCTCGCCGTCGCCGCCGAGCTGGCCCGCGGCCCGCGGCCGGCGGAAGCCGTCCGCGCCGTCGTCGAGGCGATCACCGGAACCCCGGTGTCCGAGATCGTCGCCGACGACGCCTTCGCCCGCGACGAGGGCCGTCTCGCCGACGTCCTGGTCGCGACGAAACTGGTCTCGGACTCCTCGGGGACCGATGCGCGGGCCCTTGCCACCGCCGCCCGCGGCTACGACGCCCTCCGCGCGCTGGCCGACGGCGCGGACCCGGTGGCGCTGCGGCCCTTGGCGATGCCGGCCTGGGGCGAACGGAATCACGCTGACGCCGGCGAGCGCGAACCGACGGCCCCGGTCGATCGACCGCACGCCGCGACGGCGGGGCCCACCGCACCCGCCGCCTCCGCTGCGCCCACCGCACCTGCTGCGCCCACCGCGCCGTCGGTGACCGAACCCGACCCGGCGACCGTGGCGGAGGTCCAGCGCCTGGACGCGGCGCTGGCCGAGTTGGGCCGCCTGCGCGCGGGCGACTTCCTCGTCGAGCGCGAGGTGCCCCGCGATGCCCCCGCGACGGGTGACGTCCGCGAGGCGCGTGCCGCGCGGCCCGAGACCCGCGAGGGCAGGGAACCCACACGGGAGCAGGTCAATCGGCCGTCTCCGCGGTCCGCGGAGCTGCGGTCCCCGTGGCAGCTGTCGGAGACCACCGTCGGACGGATCTCGTCCGCCGCCCGCGCGACGATCGCGAGCCTGGACCTGGACCTCGCCACGGATGCGCTGCCGTCGGTGATGAGCAGGCTGCACGACGCCCGCACCGAGCTGCTGACCGCCGCGGACGGCCGAATGACCACGGCGTCGAAGACGATCGTCGCGATCGGATCGTCGCTCCTCGGGACCGCGGCGTCCTCCGACTACGTCGGGGCGCCCGCCACCGCGATGCCCACCGGGCACGGCTCCATCCGGCCCGTCGGCATCGGCGACCTGCTCCTAGTCCGCCAGCACGTCCTGCGGTACGAGGGCGGCGAGGTCGGCCACATCGAGAACGTCCTCAAGACGGAGCGCCTCAACCGTGAGACCCGCCGCCTGGACCGCACCGAGACGACGATCCTCACCGAATCGGAGACCACCCGGGAGGACGAGCGCGACGTGCAGTCGACGGACCGGTTCTCCCTCAAACGCGAGACCAGCCAGACGCTCAAGCAGGACACCGAGTTCAAGGCCGGCGTCTCCGTCGACGCGAAGTACGGCCCGTTCGTCGAGGTCAAGGCCAACGCCGACTACAGCACCAAGAGCTCCAGCGAGGAGTCCGCCAAGCAGGCGTCCGAGTTCAGCAAGGACGTCGTCGCCCGGTCGGTGAGCAAGGTGATCGAGCGGGTCCTCGAGCGCCGCTCCACCACGACGATCAACGAGTTCGAGGAGAAGTACAGTCACGGCTTCGACAACACGACCGGCGGGGGCAACGTCAGCGGCGTCTACCAGTGGGTCGACAAGGTGATGCAGGCCCAGGTCTACAACTACGGCAAGCGCTTGTTGTTCGACGTGACGGTGCCGGAGCCGGGGACCGCTTTCATCACCGCGCAGAACGCGAACCCCGCGGAGGGGGAGCAGCTCAGCAAGCCCGTCCCGTTCACCCTCACCGCGGACCAGATCACCGAGGCCAACTACACGACATGGGCGCACCGGTACGACGTGACCGGCCTGGAGGCGCCGCCCCCGCCGATCCGCACCGTGGCCAAGGCCTTCGACGCCGTGGTCAACCAGTCGCCGTACGAGAGCTCCAAGTCCCAGGACCTGGCCATCGACGACGGCTACGTCGCCAAGTACGCGCTGTTCCAGTGCGGCTTCTGGTACTACCCGAACTCGGCGGCGTGGCACGTCATGATCGGCAGCAACTGGGTCGACGCGATCAACGGCGTCGGCTACGTCGACATGGCGGGCGAGGTCGGCTCGGTCTCGGTCGCCTACTTCGGCCACGGCATGCGGAACCTGGCCGCCACCGTCGAGATCTTCTGCGAGCGGACGCCGCGCGCCTACAAGGCGTGGCAGCTCAAGGCCCACGCGGCCATCACCCAGGGCTATCTCGCGAAGGTGCAGGCGTACGAGTCCGCGCTCGCGGAGGCGGCGGCCAAGGCCGGCGTGGTCATCTCCGGCCGCAACCCGGGGTGGAACCAGCGCATCACGACCACGGAACTGCGCAAGCAGTGCCTGACCATGATCACCGCGCAGCACTTCGACGCGTTCGGCGCGCTGAGCCTCTCCGCCGAGGGCTATCCCCAGCCGCACCTCGCGCGGGCCGCCGCGCAGATGCCGTACGTGCGGTTCTTCGAGCAGGCCTTCGAGTGGGAGCACCTCGTGTACTTCTTCTACCCGTACTTCTGGGGCTGGAAGCCCGGCTGGTCGCACCGCATGCTGCTCGACGACGTCGATCCGCTCTTCGCGGACTTCCTGCGGGCCGGCGCCGCGCGCGTGGTCTTCCCCGTCCGCCCCGGTTTCGAGGCGGCGGTGCTCCACTACCTGGAGACCGGCGAGATCTGGAGCGGCGGACCGGCGCCCGACGTCACCGATCCGCTGTACGTCCCGATCATCAAGGAGATCCAGGAGGCCACCGGCGCGCCCGGCAACGAGGTGCCCCAGGGCGAGCCGTGGCTCGTGCACCTCCCGACGACCCTCGCCGAGCTCCGTCCGAACGACGACCTGCCGTCGTGGACGAAGGTCGGCGAGGACTGGCAGCCGGTCGACTGAGCGGGCGGGAGCGCCGAGATGAAACAGGGCGTGTTGGTCGCGGGGGTCGACTACGAGTTCAAGGGCGTCGACTTCCGCCAGCTGGCGGACAACCGTCGCCGCCTCCTCGAGCGCCGCAACACCGCGCGGGCCGACCTGCGCTTCGTGACGATGGACGTCCGCGCGGGGGAGGTCGAGGTCCGCGACATCACCTTCCCCGGCGGCAAGCGCACGGAGGCCGTCACCAGCTCGAAGCCCTTCAGTCCGGTGGGCCGCGCGAGCTACACGACGGTCGGCGGGCACACGCGGTTCAAGCCCGGGCAGTGGACCGTGATGGGCATGCCCGAGGTGTACCGACGGGTGCAGGACATCGGCGCCGCCGCTCCCGGCACGTTGACCGAGCTGAGCGTCTTCAGCCACGGCTGGATGGGCGGCCCGATCCTGGTCAACAGCGACGACGACCGCACCATCGAGCTGACCATCCCCAACCTGTTCGGCGCACCGTCGACGATGACGGTGCCGCTGACGGGCACGATGCGGGACCCGGACGACAGGGACGCCCGGCCCCGGCTGGACTTCCAGCCCCCGACGATGGAGGCGACGCAGCTCGACCTGTTCCGCAAGGCCTTCGCCGCGGACGGGGTGTCGTGGCTGTGGGGCTGTGCTTTCCCGAAGGTGGTGCACCACACGCTGTGGGCGGTCGAGCAGGCGAAGGGGTACACCGGATCCGGGCTCGGCGGTGACGTGGTGCTCAAACTCGACGCGGTGGTGGACGAGGACGTGGACCTGCTCAACCAACTCCTGACCGGGGTCGCCGGGTTCACCCCGTTCCGGCCCCGCAGCTCGACGGTGTCGGTCGCCTTCAAGTTCCTCAGGCACGCCTTCTGCCGCGCCAACCAGGCGTCCTACGCCGCGGCGCTCGCGGACGCGTCCCGGGCGGCGGTGCACGCCGCGCCGCTGGGGACGTACTCGGAGTACGACGTCGGCGGGGACAAGCTGATGAACGTCCACAGCGGTTTCACCGCGCACTTCACCTTCTACAAGAACTACCTCGGCTTCGCCCTCGATCCCGAGGGTCGGCGGTACGCCGTCTACCGGCCGGGGCTCGCGTGTCCGGCCCCCTGAGCGGGCGATTCGTGCGCGGCGCTGAAGCGCGCCTTCTTCTCCTTGTTGCCGCAGGTGTTCATCTCGCACCAGCGGCGGCTACGACTGCGGCTGGTGTCGAAGAACGCCGCCCGGCAGGTCGGCGAGGCGCACAGCGCCCAGCGACCGGGCCGCTCGCCGGCGAGGAGCGTGATCGCGTCGCGGGCGATCACCCCGAGGGCGTCCGTGGTCTCGTCGCCCGCGGTGAGGTCCCATCGTCCCTGCCGCTGCGGGGTCAGGACCAGCGCCGCCCGGCCCCGCGCGCTGCAGTCGTTGAGGACTCGGACCGCGCGCGGCGGGAGGGGCTCGTCGCGGGCGGCGGCGGTCGCGGCGCGGTGGATCGCCTCGCGCAGCTCGACGGCGCGGACGAGGTCGTCGTCCGTGCACGCGAAGACGGCGAGCCCGACGGCGGCGAACCAGTCAGCGAGGCGCTGCGGCGTGGGGATCCGCTCGACCGGATCGCCGCAGCGTTCCGTGAGCGTCGCGGTGAAGCCGGTGGCGAGCTCGCTGCCGAGGCGGAAGTCGGGGAACGGTCCCATGGAACCAGCATAGCCGGTTGTCACTCGGGGACCGGTCGTGTTAGAACCGTCATAGCCGGTTCAAAAGGAAGCCGGGTCGGGCAACGGTCAGGAGGTCTGTCATGCCCCGCTCCGACGGAATCGAATCCTTCGACACGCGCGCCGACGAGGCCGAGCTCGGCGACCTCCGCGCACGGCTCGCCGCGGCGCGGCTCCCCGAGCCGGAGACCGTCTGCGGCGCACCGCCGGGGCGCGGTCGGTGGGCCCAGGGCGTCCCGCTCGCCGACCTCGTGGACCTCGTCGACTACTGGCGCACCGAGTACGACTGGCGGCTGTTCGAGGACCGCCTGCGCCGCATCGGTCAATTCCGCACGATCGTCGACGGCCTCGGGATCCACTTCCTGCACCGGCGTTCCGCTCGGCCGGACGCGACACCGCTGATCCTGACCCACGGTTGGCCGGGCAGCGTCGCGGAGTTCGTCGACGTCGTGGCCGCACTGACCGACCCCGTCGACGACGGGGCGCCCGCGTTCCACGTCGTGATCCCGTCGCTCCCGGGGTTCGGCTTCAGCGACAAGCCCTCGGCGCCCGGGTGGGGGACCGAGCGGATCGCGGCCGCATGGGTCGAGCTCATGGGCAGGCTCGGGTACCCGCGCTTCCTGGCGCACGGCGGGGACTGGGGCGGGAACATCACGACGGTGCTCGCGGGCCGCTTCCCGGACCACGTCCTCGGCATCCACACCACCTTCGCGGAGGGGCCGCCCGGCCTGACCACCGAGGGCCTCACGCCGGTGGAGCGCGCATGGGCCGCGGAGACCGCGGACTTCTGGGCGAACCGCGCCGGCTACGCGAAGCAGCAGGCAACGCGCCCGCAGACCATCGGGTACTCGCTCGTCGACTCCCCGGTGGGGCTCCTCGCGTGGATCCTCGACAAGTTCGCCGAATGGTCGGACACCGAGGACAGCCCGTTCGAGACGATCTCGCGCGACCGGGTGCTGGACGACGTCACGCTGTACTGGCTGACGCGATCCGGCGCCTCCGCCGCGCGCATCTACGCCGAGAGCCACGCGGCGCTCGATCCGGCGCTCCGCGTCGACGTACCGGCGGCGATCACCATCTACCCGCGCGACATCGAGAAATACCCGCGCCCGTGGTCGGAGCAGCGCTACCGGCGCATCGTTCGGTGGTGGTCACCGGAACACGGAGGGCACTTCCCTTCCCTCGAGGTGCCCGATCTGTACGTTCAGGACCTGCGGGAGGGGCTCGCCGCAGTGCTCGCGGCGCATGGTGATCGCGTGGCGTGACGTCGGCGGATCTCGGGGCGGATCAAACCCTCCGCGCTGCACACTGGACGCATGACTCGGTGGGTGCTGCACGTCGACATGGACCAGTTCCTGGCCGCGATCGAGATGCAGCGCCGCCCCGAGCTCATGGGTCTCCCCGTGGTCGTCGGCGGACGCGGCGACCCGACCGAGCGGGCCGTCGTGTCCACGGCGTCGTACGAGGCCCGCGCGTTCGGCATCCGGTCCGGCATGCCGCTGCGCACCGCGGCCAAGCGATGTCCCGACGCCGTCTTCCTCCCCGTGGATTTCCCGGTCTACGAACAGGTGTCCGCCGAGGTGATGCGCACGCTACGGGCCCTCCCCGACGCGTCCGTGCAGGTCCTGGGGTGGGACGAGGCCTTCGTCGGGCTGGACACGGAGGACCCGGCCGCGGCGGCCGCCGCCATCCAGCGCGCGGTGCTCGGCGCGACCGGTCTGCACTGCTCGATCGGGATCGGCGCCACCACCGTGCGTGCGAAGAACGCCACCGACCTCGGCAAGCCGCGCGGCGTCTTCCGGCTCACCAAGGAGAACTGGCTCACGGTCATGGGTGAGCGGCCCACGCGCGAGCTGTGGGGGATCGGATCGCGGTTGTCCCAGCGGCTGGCGGGCTTGGGCATCGGCACGGTCGCGGACCTGGCCGCCGCCGACGAGGCCGCCCTGGCCGCGGAGTTCGGACCGCGCACCGGCCCCTACCTGCGGGGGTTGGGGCGCGGTGCGGGGCCCGACCGGGTGGACGAGACGCCGTGGGTCGCCCGCGCCCACGGGCACGAGCGGACCTTTCAGGAGGATCTCGTGACACCCGAGCAGGTCCGCGGCGCGCTGGACGAGCTGGCGGGCGCAGTCGTGGCGGACCTGCGGGCGGAGGCCCGCCCGTGCATGCGGGTGCACGTGAAGGTGAGGTTCGCGCCCTTCTTCACCGTCAATCGCGTGCGCAAGCTGCCCGAGCCGACCTTCGATCCGGCGACCATCGCCGACACCGCCGAGGCGCTGTACCGAGCCCTCGACGACGATCGCCCGGTGCGGCTGCTGGGCGTGCGCGGCGAAATGGTGCCGCCGGAGGGCGGCTACCCCTGATCGGCTACCAGCCGCGCTCGCGCCATTCCGCGAGATGCGGACGCTCGGCGCCGATCGTCGTGCCCTTACCGTGGCCGGGGTGCACGACGGTGTCGTCGTCGAAGCGGTCGAAGAGCTTGGTGGTCACGTCGGCGTAGAGGCGGTCGAAGTCCTCGGGCGAGCCGGTCTTGCCGACGCCGCCCGGGAACAGGCTGTCGCCGGTGAACAGGTGGACGGGCGCGCCGTCGAACTCCGGACGCAGGGCGAGCGCGATCGAGCCGGGCGTGTGGCCGACGAGCTCGATGACGTCGAACGTGAGATCGCCCACGGTGAGCACCTCGCCGTCCGACAGAGTGCGGTCGGTGGGAGCGTCGATGCCCACGGCGTCGTTGACGCCGGCCGCCGCGGGCACGCCGAGACCCTCGCGGACCTCGGTCAGCGCGTACCAATGGTCCAGGTGGCGGTGGGTGGTGACGATCAGCTCGACGCCGCCGGTCTCCCGCGCGACCTCGAGGATCTTCTCGGCCTCATTGGCGGCGTCGATGAGGAGCGTGCGCCCGGAGGAATCACTCACCAGGTAGACGGTGTTGTCCATACCGCCGACGGAAATCTGCTTGATCGTGGTGGTCACGGCCTCGACGCTACCGCGCGGCGAAAACTTGTCGGTGCGGTTGCCTAGCATTGACGAGGGCCCGCGCTGTGGGCCTGCAATGAGTCAGATGAGGGGATCACGGTGGTCGATCGTTTGATCGTGCGCGGCGCGCGCGAGCACAACCTGCGGGGTATCGATGTGGATCTCCCGCGCGACAGCCTGATCGTGTTCACGGGGCTCTCGGGCTCCGGCAAGTCCAGCCTCGCGTTCGACACGATCTTCGCCGAGGGGCAGCGGCGCTACGTCGAGTCGCTCTCGGCGTACGCGCGCCAGTTCCTCGGGCAGATGGACAAGCCCGACGTCGACTTCATCGAGGGCCTCTCGCCCGCGGTGTCGATCGACCAGAAGTCGACCAACCGCAACCCGCGGTCGACCGTCGGCACCATCACCGAGGTCTACGACTACCTGCGCCTGCTCTACGCGCGGGCCGGCACGCCGCACTGTCCCGAGTGCGGCTCGGTGATCGCGCGGCAGACCCCGCAACAGATCGTCGACCAGGTGCTCGACATGGAGCAGGGCACCCGCTTCCAGGTGCTCGCGCCCGTCGTCCGCACCCGCAAGGGCGAGTTCGTCGACCTGTTCAACCAGCTGCAGACGCAGGGCTACTCCCGCGCCCGGATCGATGGCGTGGTCTACCAGCTCGCGGAGCCGCCGAAGCTGAAGAAGCAGGAGAAGCACGACATCGAGGTGGTGATCGACCGCCTGGCGGTGAAGGCGACCGCCAAGCAGCGCCTCACCGATTCCATCGAGACGGCCCTGCGGCTGGCCGACGGCATCGTCGTGCTCGATTTCGTGGACCGGGAGGAGAACGACCCCGAGCGGGAGCGGCGCTTCTCCGAGAAGATGGCGTGCCCGAACGGCCACCCCATCGCGGTCGACGATCTGGAGCCGCGCTCCTTCTCCTTCAACTCGCCCTACGGTGCGTGCCCGGAGTGCGACGGCCTCGGCGTTCGCAAGGAGGTCGACCCGGAGCTCGTGATCCAGGACCCCACGATGACGCTCAACGAGGGCGCGATCGCACCGTGGTCGGTGGGGCAGAGCGCCGAGTACTTCCTCCGCCTGCTGTCCGGACTGGGCGATGCGATGGGCTTCGACCTGGACACCCCGTGGAAGGACCTGCAGGCGAAGGCCCGTAAGGCGGTGATGGAGGGCTCCGAGCACCAGGTGCACGTGAAGTACCGCAACCGGTACGGCCGCACCCGCTCGTACTACGCCGAGTTCGAGGGCGTCATGCCCTTCCTGCACCGCCGCCTCGAGTCGACCGAGTCGGAGCAGATGAAGGAGCGGTACGAGGGCTACATGCGCGACGTGCCGTGCCCGGCGTGCTCCGGGGCGCGGCTGCGGCCCGAGATCCTCGCCGTGACGCTCGACCATCCGCGGTTCGGCGAGAAGTCGATCGCGGACGTCGCGGCGATGTCCGTGGGGGAGTGCTCCGACTACCTCTCCGACCTCAAGCTCGGCGCGCGCGAGGCCGCGATCGCCGGCCGCGTGCTCAAGGAGGTGCAGGCCCGCATCGCGTTCCTGCTGGACGTGGGCCTGGAGTACCTCTCCTTGTCGCGCGCCGCGGGCTCGCTGTCGGGCGGCGAGGCGCAGCGCATCCGGCTCGCCACGCAGATCGGCTCCGGCCTCGCCGGCGTGCTGTACGTGCTCGACGAGCCGTCGATCGGCCTGCACCAGCGCGACAACCGCCGGCTGATCGACACCCTCGTGCGGCTGCGCGACCTGGGCAACACGCTCATCGTCGTCGAGCACGACGAGGACACGATCCGCACCGCCGACTGGGTCGTCGACATCGGCCCGTACGCGGGCGAGCACGGCGGCAAGGTCGTGCACAGCGGCACCTACAAGGCGCTGCTCAAGAACAAGGACTCGCTGACCGGCGCCTACCTCTCGGGCCGGCGCGCGCTGCCCGTGCCGGCGGTGCGCCGTCCGATCGACAAGAAGCGCCAGCTCAAGGTCGTCGGGGCGCGCGAACACAACCTCAAGAACATCGACGTCGCCTTCCCTCTGGGCGTGCTGACGGCGGTCACCGGCGTCTCGGGTTCGGGCAAGTCGACCCTCGTCAACGACATCCTCGCGACGGTGCTCGCGAACAAGCTCAACGGCGCGCGCCAGGTGCCGGGGCGCCACAGCCGCGTCACCGGGCTCGACGACCTCGACAAGCTGGTGCAGGTCGACCAGTCGCCGATCGGCCGCACGCCGCGGTCCAACCCCGCCACGTACACGGGCGTCTTCGACAAGATCCGCACGCTGTTCGCCGCCACCACCGAGGCGAAGGTGCGTGGCTACCAGCCCGGACGCTTCTCGTTCAACGTCAAGGGCGGCCGGTGCGAGGCGTGCTCGGGCGACGGCACCATCAAGATCGAGATGAACTTCCTGCCGGACGTCTACGTCCCGTGCGAGGTGTGCCACGGCGCGCGCTACAACCGCGAGACCCTGGAAGTGCACTACAAGGGCAAGAACATCGCCGAGGTGCTGGACATGCCGATCGAGGAGGCCGCGGAGTTCTTCGAGGCGGTCACGTCGATCCACCGCTACCTCAAGACGCTCGTCGAGGTCGGCCTCGGTTACGTCCGGTTGGGCCAGCCGGCCACCACGCTGTCGGGCGGCGAGGCGCAGCGCGTGAAGCTCGCGGCCGAGCTGCAGAAGCGGTCCAACGGCCGCACCGTCTACATCCTCGACGAGCCGACCACCGGCCTGCACTTCGAGGACATCGCGAAGCTGCTGCAGGTGATCGATGGGTTGGTCGACAAGGGCAACTCGGTGCTCGTGATCGAGCACAACCTGGACGTCATCAAGACCGCCGACTGGGTCATCGACATGGGGCCGGAGGGCGGTCACGGGGGCGGCACCGTCGTCGCCCAGGGCACCCCCGAGGACGTGGCCGCGGTGCCGGATTCCTACACAGGAACCTTCCTCAAGGAGGTTCTGGCCACGTAGGAGGGCCGCCGCCCTGGGGATGCGGCTGTGGACGGACGGTGGATCGCCTGGGGACGGCTGTGGAGCGCAATCCACAGTATCTTGTGTAAATTGCACGCTTGTGACACTAGATGTAGTATTGAGAGCATGAGCAGCAACGTGATCGTCTACACCAAGCCCGCGTGCGTGCAGTGCACGGCGACCTACCGTGCGCTCGACAAGGCGGGCGTCGAGTACACCTCGGTCGACATCAGCCTCGACGAGGAGGCGCGGGAGTACGTCCTGGCGCTCGGCTACCTCCAGGCGCCTGTCGTCGTGGTCGACGGCGCCGACCACTGGTCCGGCTTCCGTCCCGACCGGATCAAGTCGCTGGCGTCGGCGGCCGTCGCCAGCGCGTAGCGCGAAGCACGGACACGGCCGAACGGGCCCTCAGTCGCGGGGATGCGACTGAGGGCCCGTCCGCGTCTTCGGGTGACGTGGTGAAAGCCGAACGGACCCCCAGCCGCGGGGAAGCGGCTGCGGGCCCGTTCGTTCGGCCGTGGAGGGTTGTTCGATTATCGACTCAGCGGTGCGGGTAGCAGCGGCCGGGCTCCCACCGGCCGGGAACCCACCGGCCCTGCTCGTACCAGCCGTTGTGCCAGCGCGGCTGGACCCAGTAGCCCGGGTGCCAGCCCCACCGATCCACCCAGCCCGGCCGCCAGTAGCCGCGCTCCCACCAGCCCGGGTGCCAGCGGCCCTGGGTCCAGTAGCCGCCCACCCAGCGGCCCGGTTCGCACCATCCGTGCCCGGGGTGCGATACCGCGGGGGTCGGAGCGGCGGCCGCCGTCGTGGCGGCCACCGTTCCCAGGGGTGCCATTACTCCTGCAGCGACCAGTACGCCGGCCGCAAGCGCTCTCATCCTTGTCATGCCGTGACGGTACGCCTCGTGTGACCTGGAACACTAGACCTATTTACACAGGTCAGGGTGTTTTTGGGGGATAACCCTGAGGGTTAGCTGTACACCGGTCCCGTGTACTTCTCGCCCGGACCGTGGCCCGGTTCGTCAGGGTAACTACTGTATTCGCGGAAGGCGAGCTGCAGCGACTTCAGTCCGTCGCGGTAGGGGCCCGCGTGCGGACCGAGATATTCGACGGACGCCGTGGTCAGGCCGGCGAGCGCGGTGATCAGTCGCCGGGCCTCGTCGAGGTCGAAGTGCGGGCTCTCGCGCGGGTCGAAGGCCGTCGTCGCGTCGCCGTCCGCGCCCGTCAGGCCCAGCTTCTCGGCCGCGGCGCTCATCAGCAGCATCCAGGCGCTGGAGATGACCTCGATCGACGGCGAGTCCGCGACCAGGCGTTCCAGTGTGTCGGGCTCGGGGGACGAATTCGGATTCTCACTCACGACTGCTACACTGTCATGTGCGACCGCTCCGGCTATGTCCGGGGCAGCAAGTGGAGTCCACTCCCACCACGCCGACTCATGGTCGGCTGGTCCGGTCGCCGCCGCGGATTCCGTGAGGAATTTCCGCTGCGGTCTCCTCGTTGGAGGAGGGGTCGATCGTCGGCGTACGCCGTCGGGGCCCGAATCGGTCGGTGTGGGCCCCGTCAGGCGAAAAGCCTGGTCGGGGCCTTTTCGCTGTGGGAACTGGGTGGGCCTCGTCGGCTGCGCGGCGGTCAACGAGTGAAGACCGCTCGCAACGAGACACGAGCACCTATTCAAGGAGGCCCCATCAGCACTGAGACACGCACCAACGGTCAGATCCGCGTTCCCGAGGTCCGACTCGTCGGCCCCGGCGGCGAGCAGGTCGGGATCGTGCGAGTTGAGGATGCGCTCAAGCTGGCGTACGAGGCGGATCTCGACCTGGTCGAGGTCGCGCCGAACGCCCGCCCGCCCGTGTGCAAGATCATGGACTACGGCAAGTTCAAGTACGAGGCCGCACAGAAGCTGCGCGAGTCCCGGAAGAACCAGCAACTGACCGTGATCAAGGAGCAGAAGCTCCGCCCGAAGATCGACGACCACGACTACGAGACCAAGAAGGGTCACGTCGTCCGGTTCCTGGAGCAGGGCTCCAAGGTCAAGGTCACGATCATGTTCCGCGGTCGCGAGCAGTCGCGTCCGGAGCTGGGTTTCCGTCTTCTGCAGCGCCTGGGCGCCGACGTCGCCGAGTACGGCTTCGTCGAGACGTCCGCGAAGCAGGACGGCCGCAACATGACCATGGTCCTCGCCCCGCACAAGGGCGCGAAGACCCGCGCCAAGGCGCAGCAGGACAAGGAAGCCCCGGTCGCGCGCCCCGCCGCGCCCGAGGCTCCGGCCGAGTAGCGAGTTCCTCGCGCCCGGCCTGAACACAACGATAGAGAGACGAACATGCCGAAGAACAAGACCCACAGCGGTACCTCGAAGCGCTTCAAGATCTCGGGCAGCGGCAAGGTGCTGCGCCAGAAGGCCGGCCGTCGCCACCTCCTGGAGCACAAGAGCTCGCGCGTGACCCGTCGCCTCGACGGTGTGGCCGAGGTCGCGCCCGCCGACGTGCGTCGCATCAAGAAGCTGCTCGGCAAGTAAGCCGCTCCCGGTACCCGCTAGAACTTTTCACACGTAAGGACGAAGACTTATGGCACGCGTCAAGCGCGCAGTAAACGCTCAGAAGAAGCGTCGTTCCATCCTCGAGGCGTCGAAGGGCTACCGCGGCCAGCGGTCGCGCCTGTACCGCAAGGCCAAGGAGCAGCAGCTTCACTCGCTCACCTACGCGTACCGCGACCGCCGTGCGCGCAAGGGCGACTTCCGCAAGCTGTGGATCACCCGCATCAACGCTGCGGCGCGGGCCAACGACCTCACCTACAACCGCCTGATCCAGGGCCTGAGCCTGGCCGGCGTCGAGGTGGACCGCAAGAACCTCGCCGAGATCGCCGTCTCCGATCCGGCCGCCTTCACCGCGCTCGTCGAGGTCGCCCGCAAGGCGCTCCCCGCCGACGTGAACGCGCCCGTCGCGTAATTTGACGCAGCACTCGCAACGACCCGCGGACCAGCTCTTCACGGAGCGGACCCCGCGGGTCGTTGCTGCTTCCAAGCTCCTCCGCGCCGCCGGTCGCCGGAAGGCGGGCCTGTTCCTCGCGGAGGGGTCGAACGCCGTCACCTCCGCGCTCGAGGCCGGGCTCGTCGACGAACTCTTCGTCACCGAGGAGGGCGCCGCGCGCTACCCCGAGCTGCTCACGGGCCGCGAGGCGTACGTGACGGAGCGGGCCATGCGGGGCCTCTCGGACACCGTCACCCCGCCCGGCATCGTCGCCGTCTGCCGGGCCCTGCCCGAGGCGTCCGTGCCCGACGGTGCGCGGCTGGTCGCCGTGCCCGTCGACGTCGCGGAGCCCGGCAACGCCGGCACCGTCATCCGCGTTGCCGATGCGGTCGGCGCCGACGCCGTGCTCCTCGCCGGCGACGCCGTCGACCCGATGAACGGTAAGGTCGTGCGCGCCTCCGCCGGATCCGTCTTCCACCTGCCCGTCGTGCAGGAGCGCGACGCCGCCGCGGCGATCGCGCGGCTCAAGGACTCCGGGCTCACGGTGCTGGCCACCGCCGCCCACGGCGAGGTCTCGCTCGACGACGCCGACGAGCTGCTCGCCGGGCCCACCGCCTGGCTGTTCGGCAACGAGGCCCACGGCCTGCCGCGCGCCCTGCAGGATCTCGCGGACCATCGCGTGGCCATCCCGATCCGCGGCCGCGCCGAGTCGCTCAACCTCGCCACCGCCGCGTCGATCTGCCTGTACGCGAGCTCGCGCGTGCAGAATCGGGGATAGGTCCTCACCGGTTCCGGGTAGGACTACTCATCCCTGACGGTGCCCGCGCCGGAAGCATGGTGACCATGAGACTCCTGCCCGCCCGCTCCGCCGTCCTCGACGGCACCCCGGACACCCGCGACCGCGCGATCGACGTCGCCCGCCTGGCGAGCCTGCTGGTCGTCATGGTCGGGCACTGCGTGCTCCTCCTCGCCACCGTCACCCCGTCGGGCGTGTGGGTCGGCAACACCCTCGGCGCGCAGCCGTCCCTGCAGCCGATCACCTGGGTGCTGCAGGTGATGCCGCTCTTCTTCCTCGCTGGCGCGGCCTCGTCCGCCTACGGGCTGAAGCCGGGGACCGCGTGGGGCGCGTGGCTCGTCGGTCGGGCGCAGCGGCTCGCCCGCCCCGTGTTCTGGTACCTGGCGTTCTGGTCGCTCGCCCTGGGCGCGACGCGAGTGATCCTCGGGGAGGCGAGCGCCGAGCGGCTCGGCGGCGAGTCCGTGGCGTTGCTCTGGTTCATCGGCGTGTATCTGCTGGTGCTGGCGTTCGTGCCCGCGCTGATGCGGTGCGGCGGCGCCGCGCTCGCCGGGATCGTCGTGGCGCTGCTGCTCGCGTCCGCACTGTTCGACGGTGCGCGCCTCGCCACGGGATCGATCGGGTGGGGCTTCCCGAACTTCCTGGTGGTGTGGCTGATCCCCGTGGTCATCGGCGTCGCGTACGCCCGCCGGATGATTCCGGTCCGGTTCGCGCTGGTCGTCGCCGCGGCGGCGTTCGTCGCGGCCGTCGCCGCGGTCGTCCTCGGCCCGTACGACGTGCCGCTCGTCGTGACCGGCGCCGAGACCTTCTCCAACACCACGCCGCCCACGTTCCTGCTGGGCCTGCACTGCGTGTGGGTGAGCCTGCTGTTCGTCGTGGCGGCGCCCGCGATCGGGCGCTGGGCCCGGAACCCGCGGGTCTGGTACCCGGTGGCGGTGGGCAACGGCGGAGCGATGACGCTCTACCTCTGGCACATCCCTGCGATCGCCGTCGCGGCCTTCGCGCTGCACGCGGTGGGCGTCGACGCCGTCGATCCGGCGCAGGCGGGCTTCTGGGGGCTCATGGCGCTGCGGGCCGCGGTCTTCGCGGTCGTGATGTTCACGCTGTTCGTCCTCCTCTCGCCGCTCGAGCACCGGCGACTGCCCTGGTGGGACGCCCGCGTGACGACCCGCGGGGCGCGCGGCGCTCTCGCCGGCTGCCTCGTGTGCGTCGCCGGGGTGGCAGTGCTGCTCATGGCCAAGGAGGGGCTCGGCTCGTCGACGGGGTGGCAGGCCCTCGCAGTCTTCCTGGTCGCGCTCCTCGCGGCGCGGGCTCAGGCGGACGTGCGCGTGCCCCGCGCCTCCGTGGCCGACGGTGCCGCGACGGCACCGTCGGACGCCTGACCGCTGCGCTCGACCTCGTCGGGGACCCCGATCGCGGGCCCGGCTGCCACGATCGACGGTTGCGCGGGCGCACCCGGGAAGAGGACGTTGAACAGCAGGTTGAGGAGCACCGCGACGATCGCCGCCGCGCTGATGCCCGAATGGAAGATCACCACGAACCAGGCGGGGAACGCGTGCCAGAAGTCGGTGGAGACCACGGGGATGAGCCCGAAGGCGATCGCCGCCGCGACGATGAGCAGGTTGTTGTTGCCCTGGTAGTCGACCTTGGCGAGGGTGCGGATCCCACTGGCCGCGACGGTGCCGAACAGGACGATCCCGGCGCCCCCGAGAACCGGCCCGGGGATCACGCTGAACACGGCCGCCGCCATCGGCGACAGCCCCAACACCAGGAGGATCGCGCCGCCCGCCGCCACGGCGAACCGGCTCTTGATCCCGGTGAGCGCGACCAGCCCGACGTTCTGCGCGAATGCCGTGGCGGGGAACGAATTGAACACGGGAGCCAGCAGAGAGGACGCCATATCGGCCCGCAGTCCGTCTGCGACCCGCCGCGAGTCGACCTTCGTGCCGACGACCTCACCGACCGCCAGGATGTCCGCGGTGGTCTCGACCATCGTCACCAGGATGACCACGGTGAGCGAGACGATCGCGCCGATCTCGAACATCGGCCCGCCGAAGGCGAAGGGGTGGGGGACGGAGAACACCGGGGCGGACCCCACGGCGCCGACGTCGGCGCGGCCGAAGATCAGCGCGACGACGGTGCCGACCACCAGCCCCAGCAGCACGGACAGCCGGGAGAGCATACGGACCTTGCTGAGCAGGACGACCGCGAGGAACGTGAACATCGCGAGCCCGATACCGGGGAGCGCGGCGAAGTCCGGATTGGCGACCTTCTGCCCGTCGACCGTGATCGTCGGCTGCCCGGTGATCCACCCCGCCGCGACCGGCATGAGCGAGAGCCCGATCACCGTGATGATCGAGCCGGTCACGACGGGCGGGAAGAAGCGGATCACGCGGGCGAAGAACGGGGTGATCGCCAGACCGATCGCCGCGGCGACGAGAAGCGAACCGAACACGACTCGGAGCCCGTTTTCGGGGTCGCCGGCGAGGATCGTGAGGATGGTCGAGACGGTCGCGAAGCTGGTGCCCTGCACCAACGGCAACCGGCTGCCGAAAAACGGCACGGCGAGCGTCTGGAGCATGGTCGCCAGGCCGCTGACGAACAGGCCGCTCGCGACGAGCAGTGCCTTCTGCGCCGTGTCCAGCCCGGCCGCGCCGCCCACGATCAGCGGGACGGCGATGACACCGCCGAACATCGCGAGGATGTGCTGGATTCCGTAGCCGAGGGTCTTTCCGACGCCCAGGTACTCGTCCTCCGGTCGTTGGTGCGGCGTGCCGCCGTCCGTCGTCGTGATCGCCATGGCCCGACGGTAGGCAGCCCGATCCGCTGATCGATTGCCTCGATGTGACGGCGGTGTTGCATCACGCCAGGGCGATGTTGCCCGATGCGGTGCCGTCCGCGTTCTTGCTCGCCTGGTAGGTCCGGGACAGCTCGTCGTAGGCAGCGATCAGGCGTTCCAGGAGACCGGGGCACTCCTCCTGCGCGAGCGGCATGAGGTCGGTCGCGCGGAAGAACGCGTTGCTCCGGTTGTACAGATCACGCCCGGGCGCCGGCGCCGCACGGTCCGGGTCGGGGACCGCGTAGACCTCGGTCAGGATCCGGATGTCGTGCGGAATCGCGAAGGACTTCTCGGAGTCGCTGTGGCTGAACAGGTACGAGAAGTTGTCGAAACCCGACCACGCGATGCCCGACAGGCACAGGGAGCACGGTTCGTGCGTGGCGAGGAAGACGCAGTCGGCGGGCGCAGGGCGGTCGTCGAGCTCGTAGAACTTCTTGATCGCGTGGATCTCTCCGTGCCAGAGCGGGTTCGACGTTTCGTCGTTGGTCGCCGCGATCACGGTGCTCAGGTCGCTCCTGCGGAGGATCGCCGCACCGAACAGCTTGTTCCCGGCCGCGACGCCGGAGCGGGTCAGCGGCACAATCTCGTCGGCGATCACGGCCAGCATGCGGGTCACGTCAGTCATGCGTTCATCACACCGCATGCGTGCTGCGGATGCGCGGCGACGAACAGCGACGTGTGATGTGATAAATACAAGGTGTCGAATAATGTGGAGGGAGATCGAGATGAAGCGAATCGTCATCGCGGGAATCGTCGGACTGGGCGTGGTCGCGGCACCCGCCGCGGCGGTACAGGCCGCGCCCGGCGCGCCCGTCACCGTCACCTGTGACGTCTACGCGCAGCAGTTCGGCAACCAGTTCTCGTCGTTCGCGGGCACGGTGCACGGCACCGGACCGAATCGTGCGGCGGCGCGTGCCAATGCCGAGACGAAGATCTGGGGTCCGTACGGCTCGATGCCGTACGTCGCGAACTGTCGCTGAGCGGGCGTACCGTCGATCCGTGACGAGGGCGGCGCGGATCGAGGACGTGGCCGCGATCGCGCTCGCCCTGCCCCGCGTCGTGGAGGTTGCGGCGTGGGGTGGCCGCCCGGCCTGGCAGGTCAGCAAGAAGGTGTTCTGCGGGAACCGGTCTCCGCGGCCCGACGCGGTCGATGCGGACGGCGTCCGGCTCGATGACGTGATCCTGATCCGCACGCCCGACGAATCCGACAAGCTCGCGCTGGTCCAGGCCGACGGGCCGTTCTTCACCACGCCCCACTTCGACGGCTACAACGCCGTCCTGATCCGGGCGTCGCGCCTCGGGGAGATCACCCGGGCCGAGCTGGCCGAGGTCATCGAGGACGCCTGGTGCGCCTGCGCCCCGAAGACCGTGGTCAAGGCGTGGCTCGCGGGGCGCGCCCACTGACGTCGGAAGGCGCCCGGACGAGGTCAGCGGTGACGATCATGGCGACGACCATCAGGCCGATGTTCGGTCCCCACCACGCGAAGTCGACGTCACCTGCGAACGCCCAGAACGAGATCGCCATGAGGCCCGCGCAGAAGGTCAGAGTGCAACCGATGGTGAGCACGATCCGGCCGGTCGCGGGTCGGGTGCGGACGAGCCGCAGGCCCGCTGCGCCGAATCCGACGGCGAGCACGTCGAGCGGAAGGAACGACCAGTTCCATGCCTGGACCACGGGGTTCGTGTAGTCGCGGAATCGCCATTGCTCAGGGATCGCGCCGGCGATGATCGCCGCCCAGTAAGCGGTAAGGGCGACGTCGACGAGGAGCAGGAGCACTTTCGCGCCTCTCATTCGGCCGCCGTCGACAAGTTGATGATCGCGACGCCGACCACCGTCACGGCCATTCCGACGATCGTGGTCGCGGAGACCCGATCGCCGAACAGGAGTGCAGCGGCTGCGGTGACGAGAACGGTGCCCGCCGCGGACCAGACCGCGTACGCGACGCCGACCGAGATCTCGCGTAGCGACAGTCCGAGGAAGGCGAAAGCGCCGAGGTAGCCGGGAACCACGATGGCGAGCGGCCAGAGATTCTTGTAGCCGTCCGTCGCACGGAGCGCGAGGGTGCTGGCCACCTCGCAGGCGATGGCCGCCGCGAGAAGGAGAACCGCGGTGCGGGACATTCCACCTCCAAAAATTCAAACCGGTTGGTATGTTTCACGGAGTGAGTGCGCACTGTCAAGAGGGGGAGTCATGCAGGAACGGGCCGCACGGACGCGGGAGGCGCTCCTCGACGCGGTGGCGGACATCGTGGACGCCCGCGGATACGACGGCGCCTCGCTCGCCGACGTGCTCGCTCGCGCCGGCGTCACCAAGGGGGCGATGTACCACCACTTCCCATCCAAGGCGGCGCTCGTGGGCGCCCTGGTCGAGGAACAGTTCGCGCCGACCCTCGTGTCGCCGACGATCCCGGGGATGCCTGTCCTGCACGCGGCCGAGATCACGCTGCAGGCGCTGACGGCCACCGTCGACGACGTGCGGTTCCGAGCCGCCTTCGGCGTCGTCGTCGACCGCCCCCATCCCGAACTGGCGCCGTGGTCGCGACCCGTCAACGAGTGGAGCGAGGTCTTCGCGGCGCTGTTCGCCGCCGCGCGGGACGCGGGCGACCTCGGCGACGGCGTCGACGTCGCAGCCGAGGGCGAGGCCATCGTCGCGACGACGATCGGGTGCTTCTGTGTGGCGCGCGCCGCCGGCGACCCGGGCCGCGCCGTCGCGGCGGTCGCGACGGCCTGGGGGATGGTCGTCGACCGCGCCGTCGCCGCGGGCCGCCGCGCCGCGCACCGTCGAGCACTGGCCGACCTGGTGGGCGCGTACCAGCGGTAATGCGATTCCGTCCGCGGAATCCCGTCGACTAGTCTGGTCGGGTACCGTCCCACCCTCACCGAGGAGCCCAGAGCAGTGTCGGAAGACCAGATCGCCCCCGTCGACGACCTCAGCGAAGCCGCGCTCGACGCGTTCGCCGCGGAGGCCGCGCAGGCGTTCGACGCCGCGGCCGACCTGGAGGCTCTGAACACCGCCCGCCTGGCGCACCTGGGGGAGAAGTCGCCGCTCGCGCTGAGCAAGCGCGCCCTCGGGTCCATCCCGAAGGAGGACCGCAAGGACGCCGGCAAGCGGGTCAACGTCGCGCAGGGCCGGGCGCGCGCCGCCTACGAGCAGCGCAAGGCCGTCCTCGACGCCGAGCGCGACGCCGCGGTGCTCGTCTCCGAGTCGATCGACGTGACGCTGCCGTCGGCGCGTGCGCCGCAGGGCGCCCGCCACCCCGTCAGCATCATCGCCGACGAGGTCGCGGACTTCTTCGTGGGCATCGGCTGGGAGATCGCCGAGGGCCCCGAGGTGGAGACCGAGCACTTCAACTTCGACGCGCTCAATTTCCTCCCGGACCACCCGGCCCGCTCCATGCAGGACACTTTCTACGTCGCGCCCGAGGGCTCGCGGCAGGTGCTGCGCACCCACACCTCCCCGGTGCAGGTGCGCTCGATGCTCACGCGCGACGTGCCGATCTACGTGGCCTGCCCCGGCCGCACCTTCCGCACCGACGAGCTGGACGCCACCCACACCCCGGTGTTCAGCCAGGTCGAGGGCCTCGCGGTCGACAAGGGCCTGACGATGGCGCACCTGCGCGGCACCCTCGAGGCCTTCGCCAAGGCGATGTTCGGCCCCGAGACCACCACCCGCATGCGGCCGAACTACTTCCCCTTCACGGAGCCGTCGGCCGAGGTCGACGTGTGGTTCCCGAACAAGAAGGGCGGCGCCGGCTGGATCGAGTGGGGCGGCTGCGGCATGGTCAACCCGAACGTGCTGCGCGCCTGCGGCATCGACCCGGAGGAGTACTCGGGCTTCGCCTTCGGCATGGGCCTCGAGCGCACCCTCCAGTTCCGCACCGGCCTCTCGGACATGCGGGACATCGTCGAGGGCGACGTCCGCTTCACCCTGCCCTTCGGCGTCCGCGGCTAGCGCCGCCCACCGCTTCCACAGCCACACCAGGAGAAGGACTTCCACCGTGCGCGTTGCACAGTCATGGCTCACCGAGATCCTCCGGCGCGACACCCCGGACTGGGGCGTCACCGCCGACGAGCTGGACGCGGGGTTCGTCCGCGTCGGCTTCGAGGTCGAGGAGCTCGACTCGCTCGACACCGTGACCGGCCCGCTGAAGATCGGCCGCGTCGTGGCGATCGAGGAGCTCACGAACTTCCGCAAGCCGATCCGGTTCTGCCAGGTCGACGTCGGCGAGGCCGAGCCGCGCGACATCGTCTGCGGCGCCCGCAACTTCGCCGAGGGTGATCTCATCGTCGCGGCGCTGCCCGGCGCCGTGCTGCCCGGCGGCTTCGCGATCGCCACGCGCCAGACGTACGACCACACCTCCGACGGCATGATCTGCTCGGTCTCCGAGCTCGGTCTCGGCACCGACCACTCGGGCATCCTCGTGCTGCCCGCGGGGACCGCGGAGCCCGGCGACGACGCCAAGCAGGTGCTCGGCATGGACGACACCGTCATCGAGCTCAACGTGACGCCCGACCGCGGCTACGCCTTCTCGGTGCGCGGCCTGGCCCGCGAGCTGGCCTGCGGCTACGACCTGCCCTTCACCGACATCACCACCCCGTCGGAGAGGGCCGGGCGCGGCGCCGGCGGCGTGGACGTCACCGTCGAGCCCGAGTCGGGCTGCACCCGCTTCACCGCGCTGCGCGTCGAGGGCATCGACCCGAAGGCCGTCAGCCCGTGGTGGCTGCAGCGCCGCCTGCTGACCTCCGGCGTGCGCCCGATCAGCGCCGCGGTGGACGTGACCAACTACCTCATGCTGCTCAGCGGCCAGCCGCTGCACGCCTTCGACGCCGACAAGGTGCGCGGCGGCCTCGTCGTGCGCGCGTCGCGCCCCGGCGAGACCCTGGAGACCCTCGACCACGTCGAGCGGAAGCTCGATCCCGAGGACGCGGTCATCGTCGACGACTCCGGTCCCGTCTCGCTCGCGGGCGTCATGGGCGGCGCCACCACCGAGGTGGGCGACGACACCGTCAACGTGATCCTCGAAGGCGCCATCTGGAATCCCGTCAAGGTGTTCCGCACCGGCAAGCGGCACAAGCTCAGCTCGGACGCCGCCAAGCGCTACGAGCGCACCGTCGACCCCGCGATCTCCGTGTGGACGGTCCGCGAGGCGGCCCGCCTGCTCACCGAGATCGCCGGCGGCACCGTCGTGGGCGAGCTCACCGACCTCGGCGGCTACGCCGAGCGCCCGCAGGTGACCATCGCCGCGGACCGTCCGGACCGTGTGGCGGGCATCACCTACGCCCCGGGCACGACGGTGCGCCGCCTCACCCAGATCGGCTGCGAGGTCGAGGGCGAGAGCAGCCTGACGGTGACCCCGCCGACGTGGCGGCCGGACCTGAACATGGTCGCCGACCTGGTCGAGGAGGTGCTGCGGCTCGAGGGGCTGGAGCAGATCCCGCCCGTGCTGCCCGCCGCGCCCGGTGGCCGGGGGCTCAGCGCCCGGCAGCGTCGCCGCCGCACCGTGAGCCGCTCGCTCGCACACACCGGCCACGTCGAGGTCCTCACCAGCCCGTTCTTGCCCGCCGGGGTCTTCGACACCTGGGGGCTGGAGGCGGACGACCCGCGCCGGAACACCACGAAGGTTCTCAACCCGCTCGAGTCGGACCGGCCGTCGCTCGCCACCACGCTGCTGCCGGGTCTGCTGGAGATCCTGGCGCGCAACGTCTCCCGCGGGCAGCGCGACCTCGCGCTGTACACGATCGCCCAGGTGGTGCTGCCGTCGGAGAAGACGGTCGCCGTCGATCCGATCCCCGTCGACCGCCGTCCCACCGCCGAGCAGGTCGCCGAGCTCGACGCCTCGCTGCCGAGCCAACCCGAGCACATCGCGCTCGTCTTCACCGGCCAGCGGGTCCTCGCCGGGCCGTCCGGGCCGGGCCGGGCCGCCGACGCCGCGGACGCCTTCGAGGCGGTCCGCGAGATCGGCCGCGCGAGCAACGTGGAGCTGACCCTGCGGTCCGCGCAGTTCGCGCCGTTCCATCCCGGGCGCTGCGCCGAGGTTCTGGTCGGCGAGACGGTCGTCGGGCACGCGGGCGAGCTGCATCCCGCGGTGCTGGAGCGCGCGGGCCTGCCGGAGCGGACTACCGCCGTCGAGCTCGACCTCGACGCGATCCCGCTCGTGGAGAACCTGCCCGCGCCGGTGATCTCGCCGTTCCCGGCGGTGTTGCAGGACGTCGCCGTGGTCGTCGACGCCGCCGTCCCCGCGGAGACCGTGCGGGCCGCGCTGGCCGACGGTGCCGGGGAGCTCCTGGAGGCCATCTCGCTGTTCGACGTCTTCGCCGGAGCGCAGGTGGGCGAGGGGCGCAAGTCGATGGCCTTCTCCCTGCGTTTCCGCGCGGGCGACCGCACGCTCACCGAGGACGAGGCCTCCGCGGCGCGCGACGCCGCGGTGGCGAGGGCGTCAGAGGTCGTGGGCGCCGTCCTGCGCTGACCCGCGCCGGCGGTACAGGAGCAGCCCGGCGACGCCGCACCCGATCGCGCTGACCACCAGCGGGATCGCGGCGAGGTGGAATCCGGACGACGGGCCGCCAGGCGCGGAGGCGATAAGGACGGCGCACAGGGCGCCGCCCAGCGAGCCGCCGATGCGCTGCAGGATGTTGACCTGCGTGATCGCGCCGGGGAGCTGCTCCGCGGTCACCGCGCGGTAGGCGGCCACCGTCACGGGCGTCGCGACGAGGCTGATCGAGGCGCCGAACGCGACGAGTAGCGCCTGGACCAGCCAGGTCGGCGCGTCCGCCGGCAGTGTCGAGAACGGTGCGACGGCGGCCGTCGCGAGGACCGAGCCCACGAGGACCACCGGCGCGGGGCCGAACCGGTCGACCCACCGCCCCGTGAACGGCGAGATCACGCACGTCGCCCCGGCGAGACCGAGCAGGCTCGTGCCCGCGTCGAGCGGGCTCTGCCCGCGCCCGAGCTGGAAGTAGAGCGCGAACAGGATTCCGCTGCCGAAGATCAGCGTGCCGGCGAAGAAGGCCCCGACGGCGCTCGCGCGGAAGCCCGGGTCCGTGAACAGGCGCAGGTCGAGCAGGGGATGGTCCGTGCGCAGGCTGGCGGCGCCGAACCACCCCAGCGCGAGGATCGCGGCGGCGCCGATCGCCAGCACGTCGGCCGTAAGGCGGCCCGTCTCGCCCCAGCGGGTCGCGGCGAAGACCAGCGTCGGCAGCCCGATCGTGATCAGCACGAGCCCGGTCCGGTGCAGCGGCACCGGCGGCTTCGTGGGGAACCGGGGGATCAGCCGGTGGCCGAGGAGACCGGCGGCCACGCCGATCGGCACGTTGATGAGGAAGAGCCATGGCCACGGCGCGGCGGCGAGGACGTGGCCGCCGATCAGACCGCCGGCCGCGGGCGCCGCCGCGACGGCGAGTCCCAGGGTGCCCATGACCCGGCCCAGCCGCTCCGGCCCCACGGCAAGGCCGAGGATCGTCTGGCCCGTCGGGATGAGGACACCGCCGGCGAGGCCCTGGACTACGCGCGCCGCGATGAGCGTCTCCACGGTCGGCGCCGCCGCGCACAGGACGGAGGCGAGGGTGAACCCGGCTAGGGCGGCCAGCCATAGGCGCCGCACGCCATAGCGGTTCCCGAGCCGCGCCGCCAGCGGCAGCGACACGGCGAGGGCGAGCAGGTAGGCGCTGGCGACCCATTGGGTGAGCGACAGTGGCGCGCCCAGTGCGTCGCCGATGGAGGCGAGGCCCACGTTGACGATGGTCGCGTCGAGCCCGCTGGCGAAGGCGCCCGCGGCGATCACGCTGCACAGCCGCCAGGTGCGGCCGTCGATCCGGTCGCCGGTGCGCGCGGCGGTCACGGTCATGACGCCCGCCCCGCGCGGACGGACCGCAGCGCCGCGGACCACTCGACGACCTCGTCGAACATCCGGAGGAGGGCCGGCTGGTGATGCTCCGCCGGGGCGAACGCGCCCCGCTCCCGGACGTCGGGCAGGTCGAAGTCGGTGAACAGGTTGAGGGCCACCGTGGTCCGCACGCAGGCGGTCTTCGTCTCCGCGAGGACGAGGCGGAGGTGCTCCGCGGCGCGCACCCCGCCGTGGATCCCGAAGGTGACGAAGCCTGCCGCACGGTCGTTCCACTCGGCGTAGAGGTAGTCGATCGCGTTCTTCACGGCCGCCGGCATCGAGTGGTTGTACTCGGGGACCACGAAGACGAAACCGTCGAACGATTCGATGACCTCAGCCCAGCGGCGGGTGTGCGGGTGCCGGTACTCGCCGAACGCGGCGGGGAGGGGCTCGTCGAGCAGCGGCAGGTCCTGGTCGGCCAGGTCGACGGTGGCGACGACGGCCCGGCCCCGCAGGTGCTCGGTCGCGGCGCGGTGCACCCACGCGGCGACCTGATCAGTGCGGCGCCCGGGGCGGGTGGACCCGATGATGACGGCGATGCGGGGAAGCTCGGTGTGCGCTGTGGTGTCCATGGCCCCAATGTACAACGAGCATTGCACTAGATACAATGATGATTGTACCTATGGAAGGGTGGGGTCATGCGTGAGGACAAGCGACAGGATCTGCTGCGCGGCGCGGTGCGCGTCTTCGCCGCCGACGGCTTCAGCCGCGCGAGCATCCAGAGCCTCGCGGCCGAGGGCGGCGTCTCGACGCGGACCATCTACAACCAGTACGGCAACAAGGAGGACCTGTTCCGCGCCGTTGTGCTCGACAGCGCGACCCGCGTCGCCGAGCGGCAGATCGCCGTCGCCGAGAAGTACCTCGGCCGGATCGTGGACCTGCGCGCGGACCTCATCGCCTTCGGCCGCGCCTGGTCGGTGCGCGACCCCGACAGTCGCGACCACTTCCGGATGGTCGCCCAGATCAACGCCGACGTCGACCACATCGCGCCCGACGTCCTCGCCGGGTGGCGCGCCGCCGGCCCGGACCGGGTCCGCGCCGCGATCGGCGAGATGCTCGTCGCGCTCGACCGGGACGGACATCTGCGCATCGACGACGGCGAGCTCGCGGCGGTGCACCTCATCAATCTCACGGCCGGCGCGGTCGGCGGCGTGAGCGGCACGGGGCGCATCGTCGAGCCCGCCGAGGAGGAGCGCATCGTCGCCGCCGGCGTCGACGTCTTCCTCGCGGCCTACGCGCGCTGACCGCACCGTCGACTCCGGGCATGGAGCCGGCCCCGGCGGCGCATCGCGTGCTGCCGCCGGGGCCGGAGTCGGTGGGCGCGTCTAGCTGGTGTGATGCACCTCGGCCAGCTGGTAGACGGGGGTGTCGATGCCCTCGTAGCGGGCCTTGAGCTGCAGCGCCAGGTACAGCGAGTAGTGCCGCGACTGGTGCAGGTTGCCGCCCATCATCCAGAGGCCGGGCACCTGCGTCGGCTTCCACATGTTGCGCTGCTCGCCCTCCCAGGGGCCGGGGTCCTTGGTGGTCGCGGAGCCGAGGCCCCAGCACTTGCCCAGCGTGTCGGCGGTCTCCTGGCCCATCAGGTCGGCGGCCCAGCCGTTCATCGAGCCGTAGCCCGTGGCGTACACCACCAGGTCGGCGGGCAGCACCGTGCCGTCCTCGAGCACGACGGCGTCCTCCGTCAGGTGGTCCACGCCGCCCTTGGCCAGCTTGATCGAACCGTCGATGATGAGCCCCGCGGCGCCGACGTCGATGTAGTAGCCCGAGCCGCGGCGCAGGTACTTCATGAACAGGCCCGAGTCGTCGTCCCCGAAGTCGAGCTCGTAGCCCGCGTCCTCGAGGCCCCGGTAGAAGTCGGCGTCGATCTCGCGGACCTTGTCGTAGATCGGCTTCTGGAACTCGTTCATGATCCTGTAGGGCAGCGAGGCGAAGATCATGTCGGCCTTGTCGGTGGTCACGCCGTTGGCCAGGGCGCGCTCGCTGTACAGGTCGCCGAGGCCGTGCTCCATGAGCGACTCGGACTTGATGATGTGGGTGGAGCTGCGCTGCACCATGGTCACCTCGGCGCCGGCCTCGATGAGGGCCTTGCTGATGTCGAGCGCCGAGTTGTTGGCGCCGATCACCACGACCTTCTTGCCCGCGTAGGCGTCCGGGCCCGGGTGCTTCGACGAGTGGTGCTGCTCGCCCTGGAAGACGTCCATCCCCTCGAAGGCCGGGATGTTCGGCTTGCCGGACATGCCCGTCGCGAGCACCAGCTGCTTCGGGTGCAGGGTCAGGCGCTCGCCGTCCTTGTTCACCTCGACGGTCCACTCGCCCTTCGCCTCGTCGTACGACGCGGACAGCGCCTCGGTGCGCGACCAGTACGGCACCTCCATGACGCGGGTGTACATCTCCAGCCAGTCGCCGATCTTGTCCTTCGGCGCGAACACCGGCCAGTTGGCGGGGAAGGGCAGGTAGGGCAGGTGGTCGTACCAGACGGGGTCGTGCAGGCACAGCGACTTGTACCGGCCGCGCCACTGATCGCCGGGGCGGTCGTACTTGTCGACGACGAGCGCCGGCACGCCGAGCTGCCGCAGGCGGGCGCCGAGGGCGATGCCGCCCTGGCCGCCGCCGATGACGAGGGTGTCGGGCTGGACCGAGCGGCCCAGCTCGGCCTCCTCCTGCTCGCGCCGCTCGGCCCAGGTCGGGGCCTCGACGTGAGCGCCGTGCACCGCGCCCATCGGGCGGCGGGTGCCGAAGGACTCCTCGTGGCCCTTCAGTTCGCGCAGCGTGGTGAGCAGCGTCCAGGCGCGGTCGACGCCGTCCTCGTCCTGCCGGATGCGGACGTGGCCCTTGCCGCGGCCGACGCCGGTCTCGAAGCCGATGAACGCCTCGGCCACGTCGTCGCCCGACGCGGGGTCGGTGGTCGCGAAGGCGCTGGGCGCCGTCCCGTCCAGGCGTTCGGTGAGCATCGCCGCGATCTGGTCGCGGCCCTCGCTGGTGTTCAGGTTCCAGGTGAACGACACCAGGTCGCGCCAGAAGCCGCCGGGCTCGAACAGGTCCGCCGCCGCGGCGACGTCACGGGCGGCGAGCGCCGCCTCGAACTTCGCGAGCCAGGCGTCGACCCGCTCCTGGGGGCCGGTGGCGACGTCCGGTGCCGATTCCGCGATCGCGGTCATGTGGTGCTCCTTCACGTTCGGTGTGGTGCTGTGGTGTGAATCACACTCCTGGTGTGACAGGGGTTACAAGGGTTGCGTCCCGTTGCACCGTTCTGGGCGATCGCCCCTGCCGCGACGGGCGGCGATGCAGAATCGAGGGGTGGCACACGCAGTGGAGCCGGCGGTGGCGCACGGAGAGGACCCCCGGACCTACGCGCGCCTGCTGGCCGAGGTGTACGACGCGACGATGGCCGGGGAGCGGCCGCCCGCGCGTCCGCGCGAGGTGATCGGCGACTCCTGGGAACGCGTCATCGCCGCAGGCCTGCGCCCCGATTCCGGCGCGGGCCCCGCGATCCACTCCGCCGACCTCTCCCGGCTCCGCCGTGAGTCCGGGCTCGCGGGCCTCATTGACGACTTCACCACCGGCCTCGCCCCGATCACCGACGCCGGGTCGAGCATCATGGTCGTCTCCGACGCCGACGGCCGGCTGCTCTGGCGCAGCGGCTCGACGCGCGTGCTCCGCGAGGCCGACCGGCTCGGTTTCGTCGAGGGCGCCGCGTGGTCGGAGAGCGACGTGGGCACCAACGCCATCGGCACCGCGCTGGCCTCGCGGGCCGCAGTGCAGACCTTCTCCGCGGAGCACTTCGCGCGCAACCAGCACCCCTGGACCTGCTCGGCCGCACCGATCCGCGACCGCCGCACGGGTCGCGTGCTCGGCGTCGTCGACGTCAGCGGGCCGGCCTCGACGGTGCATCCCACGACGCTGGCGCTGGTCGCGGCCGTCGCCGGCCTCGCCGAGGCGACGCTGCGCGAGTCCCATCTGGCCGGACTCGACCAACTGCGCACCGTCGCCGCCCCACTGCTCGCGGGCCTCGCCGGCCCCGGCCTGGTCGTCGACTCCCACGGCTGGGTCGCCGCCGTCGGGCAGCTCGCGCCCTGCACCCGGGTCACCCTGCCGAACGCCGTGGACTCGGCGCACCTGTGGCTGCCGGAGCTGGGGCAGTGCACCGTCGAGCCGCTGCCCGGCGGGTGGCTGCTGCGGCCCGTCGCCGACGAGCCGCGCGACGGCGCCACGCGGGTGACGCTGGACCTGCGGGCCGGGAAGGCCCCGTCGGTCACGGTCGCCGGGGCGACGGGGGAGTGGCGGCACCAGCTGACGCCGCGGCACGCCCAGATCCTCGAGCTGCTCGCCGACGGTCGCGGGCACACCGCCGCGCAGGTCGCCGCGTCGCTGTTCGGTGACCCCGCCCGCGTGGTCACCGTGCGCGCCGAGATCTCGCGGCTGCGCCGGGTGCTGTCCGGGCTGATCGCCGCCCAGCCCTACCGCTTCGCCGACGCGGTGCTGGTCGAGACGCTGCGCTGAGCCGGCCGCAAGGCCGCAACCCCGCGCAACCTTTGCCGCGTGTGTCCCGGGTCACATAGACCGGAGTCCGACCACGTCGACGAAGGGACACACGATGGCGCGCATCGCACTGGTGACGGGAGCGGGACGAGGGATCGGCGCGGTCATCGCGCGACGCCTCGCCGCGGACGGCTTCGACCTGGCCCTGGTCGACCTCACCGCCGACGGCGTCGAGGCGGTCGCGGAGGAGATCCGGGCGACGGGCCGCCGCGCCGTCGCGCTCACCGCGGACGTCTCCGACCGCGATGCGGTCTTCGGCGTCGTCGCCGCGGCCGTCGAGGAGCTGGGCGGGCTCGACGTGATGGTGAACAACGCCGGTGTGGCGCTCGTCGGGCCGGTCGCGGACGTCACCCCCGAGGAGCTGCGGCGGCTGTTCTCGGTGAACGTCGACGGCGTGCTCTGGGGCATCCAGGCAGCCGCGGCGTCGTTCATCGAGCGCGGCGTGCGCGGCAAGATCGTCAACGCCGCGTCGATCGCCGGCCACGAGGGCTTCGCCATGCTGGGCGCCTACAGCGCCACCAAGTTCGCGGTCCGCGGCTTCACGCAGGCCGCCGCGAAGGAGTACGCGACGCACGGCATCACGGTCAACGCCTACTGCCCCGGGGTGGTGGGCACCGACATGTGGGTCGAGATCGACCGCCGCTTCGCCGACCTGACCGGCGCCGCGGTGGGCGCGACGTACGACCAGTTCGTCGGCGGCATCGCGCTGGGCCGGGCGCAGACGCCGGAGGACGTCGCCGCGTTCGTCTCCCACCTGGCCTCGCCCGATTCCGACTACATGACGGGGCAGGCCGTGCTCATCGACGGCGGCCTGGTCTACCGCTGATCCGGGTGCGGAAGGGGACGGGCGTGAGCGAACCGGCGATGTCGGCGGGCGAGGACCCGCGGCGCTACGCGCGCCTGCTGTCCGAGGTCTACGACGCGACCATGAGCGGCTCGCGCCCACCGGCCCGGCCGCGCGGCGTGATCGGCGACTCCTGGGAGCGGGTGCGCGCCGCGGGGCTCGCGCCCGACGCCGACGCGGGGCCGGCGCTCGGCTGGATGGACGTCGAGCTGAGCCGTCAGGAGTCCGGGCTCGGCCCCGTCCTCGAGGAGCTCACCGCGGGCCTCGCGCCGCTCACCGCCGACGGCGACAACATCCTCGTGGTCGCCGACCGGTTCGGCCGCGTGCTGTGGCGCTCCGGATCGACGCGGGTCCTCTCGCACGCGGATCGGCTCGGCTTCGTCGAGGGCGCGGGTTGGGCCGAGGATCAGGTGGGGACCAACGCCATCGGCACGGCGATCGCCTCCCGCACGCCGGTGCAGATCTTCTCCGCCGAGCACTTCGCCCGCAGTCACCACTCCTGGACCTGCGCCGGCGCGCCGATCCGCGACGTCCACACCGGCCACATCCTGGGCGTGGTCGACGTCTCCGGTCCGGCCGCGACGGTGCACCCGACGACCCTGGCGCTGGTCTCCACCGTCGCCAAGCTCGCCGAGGCCCGGCTGCGCGAGGTGCACTTGGCCGGGCTCGAGCGGCTGCGGTCCGTGGCCGCACCGATGCTCGCAGGCCTCGGCCGTCCGGGCCTCGCGGTCGACGTCAACGGCTGGGTGGCCGCCGTCGGCGACCTGCCGCCGCGCTCGCGCATCGCGCTGCCCGCCGACCTGACCGGCCCGTCGGTCCGGCTCCCCGAGCTCGGGGTGTGCACCGTCGATCCTTTGCCCGGCGGCTGGCTGCTGCAGCCCGACCCGGGCGACGGTCCGGACGTCGTCACCCGCGTGACCCTGGACCTGCGGCCCGGCCGCGCGCCGGAGGTCGCGGTCGCGGGCGGCGGGGGATCGTGGCGCTACCAGCCCTCTCCCCGCCACGCGCAGATCCTCGCGCTCCTCGCCGACGGCGCCGGGCGTTCCGCCGCGCAGCTGGCCGAGGCGCTGTTCGGCGATCCCGGCCGGGTGGTCACCGTGCGGGCGGAGATCTCGCGCCTGCGCCGGGTGCTGTCGGGGGTGATCGCAGCGCAGCCCTACCGGTTCGCCGACGGCGTGTCGGTCGAGTTGCTGCGCTGACCCGTCCCGGCCTCTAGCGTGGACTCCGTGAGCGAGCCGCAGATCTTCCCCGAGGACTGGACCACGGCGCTCGTCCTGGTGGCGCACCCGGACGACCCCGAGTACGGGATGGCGGCGGCCGTCGCCCGCTGGACCTCCCAGGGCAGGACGGTGGCCTACGGTCTCGCGACGTCCGGTGAGGCCGGGATCGAGGGCATGTCGCCCGGCACCGCGGGGCCCGTGCGCGAGGAGGAGCAACGGCGGTCCGCCGCCGTCGTCGGTGTCGACGAGGTCAGGTTCTGGGGCTACCCGGACTCGCAGGTCACCAACACGCCCGAACTGCGGGAGTCGATCCGCAAGTCCATCGCCCGGTACGAGCCCGACATCGTGCTCACGCTGTGGGGCGGGCCCGAGTGGGCGCCCGGCGCACCGAACCAGAGCGATCACATGGAGTTCACCCGCGCGGTCGCCGAGGCGGCCGCGGCCGCGGGCGTCACCGCCTACCAGACCGCCCCGGAGCCGCAGTACATCGTCGACGTCACCGGCTACACCGAGCGGGCCGTCGAATCGCTCGCCGAGCACCGCCAGTACCTCTCGGTGCTCGACCCGGTCACGCCCGTCATCGAACAGGCCCGCGTGCAGGTCGGCTCCGCGTGCCTACCGCGGGGCGAGTTCCGGCACACCGTGGGCTTCCGCGACCTGGCTTAACCCAGCCGCTGCACCGCGCGCCGCAGGAGCGGGACCTGTGCGGTCCGCTCCGCCAGCCGCTGCTCGCGCGCGTTCCGCCCGGGCGCCGCCCGCAGCAGCTCCCGAGTCTCCCGGACGGCGACGGCGTCGTGCGCCGTGAGCGCTCCGACGAGCGCGGCGAGGGCGTCGTCGACCTCCGCCGCGGGCACGCACTGCTGGACGAGGCCGAGGGCCAGGGCCTCGTCGGCCTCGACGGTGCGCGCGGTCGCGCAGATCTCCAGGGCCCGCGCGTACCCCACGGCCTCGACCAGCGGCTTCGTCCCGGCCAGGTCGGGCACCAGGCCGAGCGCGGGCTCCTTCATGCAGAACCGCGCGGTGTCGGCGGCGAGGCGCAGGTCGCAGGCGAGTGCCAGCTGGAAGCCCGCGCCGATCGCGTGGCCCTCCACGACGGCGACCGTGAGGAAAGGGCCGTCGGCGAGGAGCGCGAAGGGCTCCTGGAAGACGCCGATCGCGTGCCGGGCGCCCTCGTCGGACAGGGCGACGACGTCCACCAGGTTGCCGGGCTCGCCGGTGCGCGCCGGGTCGAGCAGGCGCAGGTTCAGGCCGGCGGAGAAGGTCCCGCCCGCGCCGCGCACGACGACCACGCGGACGTCGTCGCCGAAGGAACGGATCGCCTCCGCCATCGCCGCCCACAGGACGGGGTCCTGCGCGTTTCGGATCTCGGGCCGGTCGAGGGTGAGAGTGGCGACGGCGCCGTCGACGGTGACGCGGACACCGGAGTCTTCGTGGGTCATGCACGAACTCTCGCACGCGAGCGGCCGGCCCCATCGGCGCTGTGAGAATCTGGGCGCGAACGGTTCTCACGGCGGAAGAAGGATCCAGTGGCGGATGACATCGGCAGCGGCGCGGCGGCGGACGACGCGGGACTGGGCTTCGGCGTCGACGAGCGGGGCGTCGCCACGATCACTCTGCAGCGGCCGAACGCCGCGAACGCGCTGCACCAGCCCCTGGCCGACGCGCTCGTCGGGATCGTGGAGTCCATCGCCGCGAGCGACGACGTGCGTGTCGTCGTGCTGCGCGCCGAGGGGCGGTTCTTCTGCGCTGGCGGCGACGTCAAGGCGATGGTCGTGGCCGACGATCGCGGCGCGATGCTCGACCGACTCGCGGGCACGATCCATCACGCGCTCGATGGCCTGAACGGTCTCGCGGTGCCGGTGGTCGCGGCGATCCAGGGCCCCGTCGCCGGCGGCGGCCTCGGCCTCGTGCTCGCGGCCGACGTCGCGATCGCGACCGAGTCCGCGCACTTCTCCACCGCATACGCGGGCGTCGGCCTGAGCCCGGACTGCGGCGTCTCGGCACTCCTGCCGAAGGCCGTCGGGATGCGGCGCGCGCTGCGGATGCTCCTGCACGGCGAGCGGATCGATGCGCCGACCGCCGCCGCGTGGGACCTGATCGATCGGGCCGTCCCCGGCGAGGAGCTGGAGGCCGAGGTCGCCGACGCCGTCGAACGACTGCTCGCGGGCCCGCACCCCGCGCTCGGCGAGGCGCGGCGGCTCGTGCGCGCGTCGTACGCCCGCACCTACGGCGAGCAGCTCGACGACGAGCGGCGGACCATCGCGCGCATGGGCGGGACCGACGCCGCCGCGGCGCGGCTCGCGCGCTTCGCCTGACCTGGTGGGGCGTGTCAGCCCAGGTGGAAGGCCTGCGTGATGTGGTTGCCGCGCCGGTGATCGCCCACCAGGCTGGGGCGGCCGCGGCCCATCTTCACCAGCATGGCGCGGTTCTCCACCCGCGGCGCGAAGCCGTCGAGGACGCGGTTGACGGTGCCCCGCACGCCGCGGTCGCGGCGAGGCAGCGACAGCGGCTGCGTCAGGGCGTCGGGGTTCGAGGTCGGAAGTTCGTTGCGCATATGAGGTCTTTCGGGTGCCGGGATCGGTTCGTTACTGCTACCCAGGGTGCCCACGGCTCCTGATGAGCGGCTGGGCGGAACCTGTGGGTGTTCGTGGCGCGGATTTCCCGGGCACCGTGTGAATAGGCTTGCATGATGGTGCATAATCATCGCATGACTGTTTCCGTGGCGATCGCGGGCGCCAGTGGCTACGCCGGGGGCGAGATCCTCCGGCTGCTGCTCGGCCACCCGCAGTACCTCTCCGGCGAGCTGACGATCGGCGCGCTCACCGCCGGCGGCAACGCCGGCAGCACGCTCTTCGAGCACCACCCCCACCTGCTGCCGCTGGCGGACCGGGTCCTGCAGGAGACCACCCCGGACACGCTGCGCGGCCACGATGTCGTCTTCCTCGGCCTGCCGCACGGCAAGTCCGCCGAGATCGCCGAAGCGCTGCCCCCGTCGACCCTCATCATCGACTGCGGCGCCGACTACCGGCTCAAGGACGCCGCCGAGTGGGAGCACTACTACGGCAGCGCCCACGCCGGCACCTGGCCCTACGGCCTGCCGGAGCTCCCGGGCAACCGCGACGTGCTCGCCGGCGCGTCCCGGATCGCCGTCCCGGGCTGCTACCCGACGGTGTCGACCCTCGCCTTCCTGCCCGCCGTCGCGGCCGGCATCGTCGCGCCCGAGGTCACCGTCGTCGCCGTGAGCGGTACGTCCGGCGCCGGGAAGTCCCTTCGGACCGACCTGCTCGCCTCCGAGGCCATCGGCTCCGCGCGGGCCTACGGCGTGACCACCCACCGGCACACCCCGGAGATCACCCAGAACCTCTCGGCGGCCGCGAATTCGCCGGTGACGGTGTCGTTCACGCCGATCCTCGTGCCCATGGCCCGGGGCATCCTCGCCACCGTCTCCGCCCCGACGACGGTGACCGCTGCGCAGGCCCGGGAGGTCTATGCGCAGGCGTACGCCGACGAGCCCTTCGTGCACCTGCTCCCCGAAGGCCTGCAGCCGCAGACCAAGTCGGTGGTCGGCAGCAACGCCGTGCAGGTGCAGGTGGCCGTCGACGAGCGCGCCGGGCGCCTCATCGCCACCGCGGCGATCGACAACCTGACCAAGGGGACCGGCGGCGCCGCCGTCCAGTCCATGAACCTCGCGCTCGGCTTCCCCGAGACCGCCGGCCTGTCCACCGTAGGAGTCGCACCGTGAGCGAAGCGAACACGTCCAACACAGCGAGCTTCAAACTCGTTCGGAACCAGGGCGTCACGGCGCCGCTGGGCTTCAAGGCCGCGGGTATCGCGGCGGGGATCAAGGCCTCCGGCAAGCCGGATCTGGCCCTGGTCTTCAACGAGGGACCGCACTACGCGGCGGCGGCCGTGTTCACCCGCAACAAGGTTAGGGCCGCGCCGGTGCTCTGGAGCGAGCAGGTGATCAAGGACGGACACCTGCGCGCGGTGATCCTCAACTCGGGCGGCGCCAACGCCTGCACCGGCCCCGGCGGCTTCCGGGACACCCACGCCACGGCCGAGAAGGTCGCGGAGACGCTGAGCCACTGGGGGACCGAGACCGGTGCCGGTGAGGTCGCCGTGTGCTCGACCGGCCTCATCGGCGACCGCCTGCCGATGGACAAGCTGCTCGCCGGCGTCACCGAGATCGTGCACGAGATGGGCGGCGGCCTCACCGGCGGCACCGACGCCGCGCACGCCATCATGACCACCGACACCGTGCCCAAGGAGACCGCCCTGCACCACTCCGGCGGCTGGAACGTGGGCGGCATGGCCAAGGGCGCCGGCATGATGGCACCCTCGCTCGCGACGATGCTCGTCGTGCTCACCACGGACGTGCACGCCACCCCGGAGCAGCTCGACGAGGCCCTGCGGTACGCCACGAGCTACACCTTCGACCGGCTCGACGTCGACGGCTCCACCTCGACCAACGACACCGTGCTCCTGCTCAGCAGCGGCGCGAGCGAGAAGACCTGCACGCAGGAGGAACTCAACGCCGCCGTGCGCGAGGTCTGCGACGACCTCGCCGCCCAGCTGCAGGGCGACGCCGAGGGCGTCACCAAGCGGATCCTCATCACCGTGACCGGCGCCGCCTCGGAGGAGGAGGCGCTCATCGGCGCCCGCGCCATCGCCCGCGACAGCCTGGTCAAGACCGCGCTGTTCGGCAGCGACCCCAACTGGGGCCGCGTCATGGCCGCGATCGGCATCGCGCCCATCGAGCTGGTGCACGACAAACTGACGGTCTCGTTCAACGGGCAGCCCATCGCCGAGAACGGCTGCGGCGTACCGGGTGCGCGCGACGTGGACCTCTCCGGGCCGGAGATCGACGTCACCGTCGACCTGGGCCTCGGGCGGGGCACCGCGACGATCCGCACCACGGACCTCTCGCACGCCTACGTCGAAGAGAACTCGGCGTACTCCTCATGAGCGCACCCGATCTCACGCCGCTCGACAAGGCGGGCGTGCTCGCCGAGGCGCTGCCCTGGCTGCTGGACTTCCACGGCAAGACCGTGGTGGTGAAGTACGGCGGCAACGCCATGATCGACGACGAGCTCAAGCGCTCCTTCGCGCAGGACATGGTCTTCCTGCGGACGTGTGGCCTGCACCCCGTCGTGGTGCACGGCGGCGGCCCGCAGATCAACGCCATGCTCAAGCGGCTCGGCATGGAGGGCGAGTTCCGCGGCGGCTTCCGGGTGACCACGCCCGAGGTGATGGACGTCGTGCGGATGGTGCTCTTCGGTCAGGTCGGGCGCGAGTTGGTCGGCCTGATCAACTCGTACGGGCCCTTCGCCGTCGGCATGTCCGGCGAGGACGCGCACCTGTTCACCGCGACGCGGCGGCAGGTCGTGGTCGACGGTGCGCCGACCGACATCGGGCTCGTCGGCGACGTGACCGCGGTGAACCCGGAGGCGGTCAACGATCTCATCGCCGCCGGCCGCATTCCCGTGATCTCGACGATCGCGCCGGACGCGGACGGGGTGGTGCACAACATCAACGCCGACACCGCGGCCGCGGCGCTGGCCGAGGCCCTCGGCGCCGAGAAGCTGGTGGTGCTCACGGATGTCGAGGGCCTGTACACGAATTGGCCCGACCGCTCGTCCCTGACCTCGGAGATCGACACCGACGCGCTGACCGCGCTATTGCCCAGCCTCGACTCCGGCATGGTCCCCAAGATGGAGGCGTGCCTGCGAGCCGTGCACGGGGGCGTCCCCACCGCGCACGTCATCGACGGGCGGGTGCCGCACTCCGTGCTTCTCGAGCTGTTCACGAGCAAGGGCATCGGAACGATGGTGACCCCGCCGAAACCTCCTTCAGAGACCTGGATTTGACACACATGAGCAACGAAGCAATGCAGTCGCGGTGGAACGCCGCGGTGATGGACACCTACGGAACCCCGCCCATCGCGCTGGTGTCCGGCCGCGGCGCGACCGTGACCGACGCCGACGGCAAGGAGTACGTCGACCTGCTCGGCGGCATCGCCGTCAACGCCCTCGGCCACGCCCACCCGAAGATCGTCGAGGCCGTGACGCAGCAGGTCTCGACGCTGGGGCACGTCTCCAACCTGTACATCAGCGAGCCCGTCGTGCGCCTCGCCGAGCGGCTCACCGAGGCCGTCGGCGTGCCCGGCACCCGGGTCTTCTTCAGCAACTCGGGCGCCGAGGCCAACGAGGCCGCCATCAAGATCGGCCGGCGCACCGGCCGCACCGCGATGGTCGCCGCCGAGGGCGCCTTCCACGGCCGCACCATGGGCTCGCTGGCGCTGACCGGCCAGCCCGCCAAGCGGGAGCCCTTCGCGCCGCTCATCGAGTCGGTCACCCACGTGCCGTACGGCGACGCGGCCTCCCTGCGCGCCGCCGCCGAGGGTGCGGCAGCGATCTTCCTCGAGCCGATCATGGGGGAGGGCGGCGTCGTCGTCGCGCCCGCGGGCTACCTCGCGGAGGCCCGCGCCGCCGCGACCGAGGCCGGCGCTCTCCTCGTCTTCGACGAGGTGCAGACCGGGATCGCCCGCACCGGAACGCTCTTCGCCTACCAGCGGGCCGGCGTGACCCCGGACGTCTTCACCCTCGCCAAGGGGCTCGGCGGCGGCCTGCCCATCGGCGCGACGGTGGCCGTCGGCGCCGCCGGAGAGCTGCTGACCCCGGGCCAGCACGGCACCACCTTCGGCGGCAACCCCGTCGCCGCGGCCGCCGCGAACGCCGTCCTCGACGTGATCGAGGCCGAGGGCCTCGCCGAGCGCGCCGACGCGCTCGGCAAGCACATCGCGGCCACCGTCGAGGGGTACGGCCACCCGCTCGTCACCGGCGTCCGCGGCTCCGGCCTGCTCCTCGGGATCACTCTCGCGCAGCCGGTCGCCAAGGCGATCGAGACCGGCGCCCGCGACGCCGGATTCCTGCTCAACGCCGCCCAGCCCGACGTGGTCCGCCTGGCCCCGCCCCTCGTCCTCACCGACGAGCAGGCCGACCGCTTCCTCACCGCGCTTCCCGCCCTGCTCGATTCAGCCCAGGAGACCCCATGACCCGCCACTTCCTCCGCGACGACGACCTCAGCCCGGCCGAGCAGCGCGAAGTCCTCGCGCTCGCCGCGGAGCTGAAGGCGGCGCCGTTCTCGCGGCGCCCGCTCGAGGGGCCGAAGGGCGTGGCGGTGCTGTTCGACAAGAACTCCACGCGCACCCGGTTCAGCTTCGACGTCGGCATCGCGCAGCTCGGCGGGCACGCCGTCGTCGTGGACACCAAGTCGACCCAGATGGGCCGCGACGAGTCGCTCGCCGACACGGCCCGTGTGCTGTCGCGGTTCGTGGACGCCATCGTCTGGCGGACGTATTCGCAGGAGGGCCTCGAGGAGCTGGCGCGCTACTCGACGGTGCCCGTCGTCAACGCCCTCTCCGACGACTTCCACCCCTGCCAGATCCTCGCGGACCTGCAGACCATCGCCGAGCGCAAGGGCGCCGAGGGCACCGGCTCCGTCGCCGGCCTCAAGCTCACCTACCTCGGCGACGGCGCGAACAACATGGCGCACAGCTACATGCTCGGCTGCGTGACCGCCGGGATCGATGTGACCATCAGCGCACCGTCGGGCTTCCAGCCGGACGAGAAGTTCGTGGAGGCGGCCCGGGCCCGGGGCAAGGAGACCGGCGCCGAGGTCAGCGTCATCTCCGATCCCGTCCTCGCGGTGGCGGGCGTCGACGTGGTGGTCACCGACACCTGGGTGTCGATGGGCCAGGAGGACGACGGCGTGGACCGCAACGCGCCGTTCCGCCCGTACCAGATCAACGCGGAGCTGCTCGCCCACGCCGACCCCGACGCGATCGTGCTGCACTGCCTGCCAGCGCACCGCGGCGACGAGATCACCGACGAGGTGATCGACGGGCCGCAGTCCGCCGTGTTCGACGAGGCCGAGAACCGCCTGCACGCCCAGAAGGCGCTGCTCACCTGGCTGCTGGAGCGCTCGTGACCGGGGGCACGCGATGACCGACCAGCCGCTCGCCACCCGCGCCGGGCGGCAGGCGGCCATCGTCGAGATCCTGGCGAACCATCAGGTGCGCAGCCAGGCCGAGCTGCAGGCGCTGCTCGTGCGCGGCGGCTACGAGGCCACGCAGGCCACCATCTCGCGCGACCTCGACGAGCTGGGGGCGGTGAAGCTGCGCGGCGCCGACGGCGGCACCGGCGTGTACGTGGTGCCGGAGGACGGCTCGCCCGTGCGCGGCGTCTCCGGCGGCACCGAGCGGCTCTCCCGCCTGCTGGGCGAGTTGCTCGTCTCCACCGACCACAGCGGCAACATCTGCGTCCTGCGCACCCCGCCGGGCGCGGCGAACTTCCTCGCCAGCGCCCTCGACCGCTCGTCGCTGCCCGAGGTGGTCGGCACCGTCGCCGGTGACGACACCGTCCTCGTCGTCGCGCGCGAGCCCCTGACCGGCAAGGACCTCGCCGAGCGCCTCGTGGCGCTCGCCTGAATCCGCACACTCACCACCAGATAGGCTTATCGACCATGTCCAAGGTCCTCTCCACCCTGCCCATCGGCGAGCGCGTCGGCATCGCCTTCTCCGGCGGCCTCGACACCTCCGTGGCCGTCGCCTGGATGCGCGACAAGGGCGCCGTGCCCTGCACCTACACCGCCAACATCGGCCAGCCCGATGAGCCCGACATCGACGCGGTGCCGGACCGCGCCAAGGAGTACGGCGCCGAGATCGCGCGCCTCGTCGACGTGCAGCCGCTGCTGGTGCAGGAGGGCATCGCCGCCCTGCAGACCGGCGCCTTCCACATCCGCTCGGGCGGCAAGACCTACTTCAACACCACCCCGATCGGCCGCGTCGTGACCGGCACCATGCTGGTGCGGGCCATGAAGGAGGACGGCGTCGACATCTGGGGCGACGGCTCCACCTACAAGGGCAACGACATCGAGCGGTTCTACCGCTACGGCCTCATGGCCAACCCGGCGCTGCGCATCTACAAGCCGTGGCTGGACTCGCAGTTCGTCACCGAGCTCGGCGGCCGCAAGGAGATGAGCGAGTGGCTCGTCGCGCACGGCTTCCCGTACCGCGACTCCACCGAGAAGGCCTACTCCACCGACGCCAACATCTGGGGCGCCACGCACGAGGCCAAGGACCTGGAGTACCTCAACACCGGCGTCGTCATCGTCGACCCGATCATGGGCGTCGCCCCGTGGGACGAGTCCGTCGAGATCACGACCGAGGACGTCACCGTCACCTTCGAGGCCGGCGTCCCGGTCGCGATCAACGGCGTCGAGTACTCCGACCCGGTCGAGCTGGTCCGCGAGGCCAACCGCATCGGCGGCCGCCACGGCCTGGGCATCTCCGACCAGATCGAGAACCGCATCATCGAGGCCAAGTCGCGCGGCATCTACGAGGCGCCCGGCATGGCGCTGCTGCACGCCACCTACGAGCGCCTGGTGAACGCGATCCACAACGAGGACACCATCGCCACGTACCACAACGAGGGTCGCCGCCTGGGCCGCCTGATGTACGAGGGCCGCTGGCTGGACCCGCAGTCGCTCATGCAGCGCGAGGCCATCATCCGCTGGGTCGCGTCCGCCGTCACCGGCTCCGTCACGCTGCGCCTGCGCCGCGGCGACGACTACTCGATCATCGACACCACCGGCCCCAACCTCTCGTACCACCCCGAGAAGCTCTCGATGGAGCGCGTCGGCGACGCCGCCTTCGGGCCCGACGAGCGCATCGGCCAGCTCACCATGCGCAACCTCGACATCGCGGACTCGCGGTCGCGGCTCGAGCAGTACGCGGTCCAGGGCATCGTCGCGGGCGAGACCGCCGCGCTGGTCGGCGAGCTCGAGCAGGGCGGCGCCGACGCCATCGTCGCGGGCGGCGAGAAGACCCCGTCCGCCCTCGACGAGGTCGGCAACCACGCCGCGTTCGACCTCGGCACCGACTAGGAGATCCGTTGAGCGAGAACGCCGAGAAGCACGGCACCAACGAGGGCAGCCTCTGGGGCGGTCGGTTCGCGTCCGGCCCGGCCGAGGCGATGGCCGCGCTGAGCAAGTCCACGCACTTCGACTGGGCGCTGGCCCCGTACGACGTGCGCGCGTCGAAGGCGCACGCCCGCGTTCTCAACCGCGCCGGCCTGCTGTCCGACGCGGACCTCGAGGCGATGCTCGCGGCGCTCACCCGCCTCGGCGACGACGTGGCCTCGGGCGCCTTCCAGCCGGCCGAGTCCGACGAGGACGTGCACGGCGCGCTGGAACGCGGGCTCATCGAGCGGGCGGGCCCCGAGGTCGGCGGCCGCCTGCGGGCGGGCCGGTCGCGGAACGACCAGGTGGCCACGCTGTTCCGGATGTGGCTGCGCGACGCGGTGCGCCTCGTCGCTGTCGGCGTGCTCGACGTGGTGGACGCCTTCGTCGCGCAGGCGCAGGCGAACCCCGACGTGATCCTGCCGGGAAAGACGCATCTGCAGGCGGCGCAGCCGATCCTGCTCTCGCACCACCTGCTGGCGTACACGCACCCGCTGCTGCGGGACGTGCAGCGGCTGCAGGACCTGGACAAGCGGATCGCGATCTCGCCGTACGGTTCCGGCGCGCTGGCGGGATCGTCGCTGGGGCTCGACCCCGACGCGATCGCGGCCGATCTCGGTTTCGACTCCGCGGCGGACAACAGCCTCGACGCCACGGCGTCGCGCGACTTCGCGGCCGAGGCCGCGTACGTCTTCGCGCAGATCGCCGTCGACCTCTCGCGCTGGTCGGAGGACGTGATCCTGTGGAGCACGGCCGAGTTCGGCTACGTGACCCTCGCCGACGCGTGGTCCACGGGCAGCTCGATCATGCCGCAGAAGAAGAACCCCGACGTCGCGGAGCTCTCCCGCGGCAAGGCCGGCCGGCTCATCGGCAACCTGTCGGGCCTGCTGGCGACGCTCAAGGCGCAGCCGCTCGCGTACAACCGCGACCTGCAGGAGGACAAGGAGCCGGTCTTCGACTCGGTCGAGCAGCTGCGGCTGCTGCTGCCGGCCGTTGCCGGGCTCACCGCCACCCTGACCTTCCACCCGGAGCGCATGGGCGCGCTGGCCCCGGCCGGCTTCACTCTCGCGACCGACGTGGCCGAGTGGATGGTGCGGCAGGGCGTGCCCTTCCGCGTCGCGCACGAGGCGGCCGGCGAGTGCGTCCGCGCCGCGGAGACCCGCGGCGTCGGCCTCGACGGCCTCACCGATGAGGAGTTCGCCGCGATCCACCCGGCGCTCACCCCGCAGGTCCGCGAGGTGCTGACGGTGCGTGGCTCCGTCTCCTCCCGCGACGCCCGCGGCGGCACGGCCCCGTCGGCCGTGGCGAGGCAACTCGAGGCAGTGACCGCACCCCTGCCCGCCCTCCGCACCTGGGCCACCACCACAGCCTGACCCGATTGAACGACGTTCTGGAGAGTCTGAACTGCGGTCTTACTCTCCAGAACGTCGTTCAATTGCGGGGTAGGGGGCCCGTGATGACCTGCTGGAGCGGGGGAGCGGCGAGGACGACGAGCTCGTCGACGGTGAGCGAGGCCAGGGGCTCGAAGCCGACGACGTAGCGCGCGACGAGCAGCCCGAAGACCTGGCCCACCATGAGATTCGCGCGGAGCACCCCGTCGCCCGGGCCCGCGTCCATGCGGTCGATCAGCTCGCCCAGCGCGATCTCCAGCAGGAAGCCGCGGACGATCGCGGGGTCGCCGTCGTTGCCGAGGTTGGTGCGGATCACCGCGACGCCCACATCGCGCAGCGGCCCGTCCCACATCGTCAGGAGCGCGCGGAGCAGGGCGCGCGCGGCGTCGTCGAGAGGGGCGTCCCGGAGCGGCGCCCGCACGAACTCCGGGTCGACGGGGATCGCCAGCGCGGCGAGGTAGAGCTGCTGCTTGGTGCCGAAGTAGTGGTGCACCAGCGCCGAATCGACGCCCGCTGCCTCCGCGATCGAGCGCACCGTCGTGCCGGCCAGGCCGCCGCGGGCGAACGCGGCCCGCGCCGCGCCGAGGATTTCGGCCCGGGTATCGGGGCTGCCGCTGCGCCGGCCCGACCTGCGGCCCGGACCGCTCACGCGACCTTCCGCGGAAGGGTGGCGGCCGCGAGCGCGAGCGCCGCGATCGCGAAGCCCGCGACCACCGCGAGCGAGGTCCACATCGTCGTCGTCGCGGAACCGTGGGCCCCCACCTCCTGCAGCGCCTTCACCGCGTAGGTCATCGGCAGCACGTCGGCGATGCCCTGCAGCCAGCCCGGCATCGCGTCGTGCGGAACGAGTAGGCCGCACAGGAAGATCTGCGGCACCACGACGACCGGCATGAACTGCACCGCCTGGAACTCCGTGCGGGCGAAGGCGCTGAACAGCAGGCCCAGCGCCACACCCAGCCAGGCGTCGACGACGGCGATGAGCACCACGAGCCAGACGCTGCCGGCTGTCTCCATACCGAGCAGGTACGCCGCCACCGTGGTCGCGACCGCCGCCTGGGCCGTGGCCGCGACGGAGAACGCCACTGCGTAGCCGAGCAGCAGGTCGGCCTTGGCCAGCGGCGTGGTGAGCAGTCGCTCGAGCGTGCCCGAGACCCGTTCGCGCTGCATCGCGATCGAGGTCACGATGAACATCAGCGCGAACGGCAGCACGCCCAGCAGGACGAGCGCGATCCGGCTGAAGAGTGTGGTGCCGCCGGGGGAGTCGCGGTAGAGGAAGTACATCAGCGTCAGCAGCGCCGTCGGCACCACCACGATCATGGCGATGGTCCGCGGGTCGGCGCGGAGCTGACGCAGCACGCGGAGCGTGGTCGCGCGGGTGATGCTCGGGTTCAGGACGGTGCTCATGCCGTCGCCTCCTGTTCGCGGACGAGCGCGAGGAAGGCGTCGTCCAGGCCGGCCGCTCCGGTGCGGGTCAGCAGTTCCGATGGTGCGAGGGCGGCGACGAGGCGGCCCTCGCGCAGCAGCAGGAGGCGGGCGCAGTGCGCCGCCTCGTCCATGACGTGGCTCGAGACGAGCAGCGTGGTCCCGGCGGCCGCCATCGCGGCGAACCGGTCCCACAGTTCGGCGCGCAGTAGCGGGTCGAGGCCGACCGTGGGCTCGTCGAGGATGAGCAGCTCGGGGTGGGCCACGAGCGCGCACGCGATACTGACGCGCGAGCGCTGGCCGCCGGAGAGCGCGTCGGCGCGGCGGTCGGCGAAGGCGCCCAGTCCGACGGCGTCGATCGCCTCCGCGACGTCGGCCTTCGCGGTCGAGCGGCGCGCCGGGTACAGCGCGCCGAAGTACTCGACGTTCTGCGCCACGGTGAGGTCGCCGTACACGGCGGGGGACTGCGTGGTGTACCCGACCCGGGCCCGCAGGTCGGGGCTGCCCGCGGGGCGGCCCAACACCGTCGCGCTGCCATCGGTGATCCGCTGCGCGCCGACGATCACCCGCATCAGGGTCGTCTTGCCGGAGCCCGACGGGCCGAGCAGTCCGGTGATGGCGCCCGCGGGGATCGCGGCGTCGAGGTGATCGAGCACGGTGGTGTTCGAGCGGACGACGGTGAGCTCGGATAGGACGATCGCGCTGGTCATGGCGCCTCCAAAGAATTCACTCGACGATGAATTCATCGTCGAGTGAATTGTGCACCCGGCGGAACCGGGTCGTCAAGAGGCGGTCAGTCGCGCTGCCGCCGGTCACCGAGGCGCCGCATCGCGCTCAGCACGGGCAGCCCTATGGACGGCGCCAGATCGGAGGACCGCGCGAGGGCGCCGCGCCACCGCGGCACGACGCGGAAGATCTGGCGCGACTGCAGGAGCCGCAGCCCGGCGGCCGCGACGTCGTCCGCGTCGAGGGGTTTCGGTCCGGCGAAGAGCAGGGCGGCGCCGGCGTCCTTCTCGCGGTCGGTGACCATCGTCGTGCGGACCACGTCCGGGCACAGGGCGCGGGCGCGGATCGGGAGGCCGGCGTGGTCGAGGTCGCCCTGGAGCGAAGTCGTGTAGGAAAGGACGGCGGCCTTGGTCGCGGCGTAGAGCGCGAGCCCGGGGACGGGGGAGAGTGCGGAGATCGAGGCGACGTTGAGGATCGCGCCGCCGCGGGCGCCCATGGCGTTGACGGCCGCCGCGGAGCCGCCGATCGGGCCGCGCAGATTCACGTCGAGGATCGCCCGCACCTGATCGTCGTCGTGGTCCCAGCTGTCGCCCGCGATGAGGATGCCTGCGTTGTTCACCCACACGGCGAGTCGGCCGAGCTCCTGCGCACGCTCAGCGACGTCGCGGTGGGAGGCGAGGTCCCGCACGTCCTGGGCGAGACCGACGGCGTCCCGCCCGACCTCCGCGGCGGCACGCGCCGCGGCCGGGCCGTCGACGTCCGTGAGGATCACGCGATGGCCCCGATCCGCGAGCCGGTGGGCGAACCGGAGGCCGATACCGCGGCCGGCTCCGGTGACTACTGCGATGGATGTCATGTCGACGAACCTATGCCCTGGGGTGGGACGGGGCGTCGTCCTCGGGCGACGGGATCTCTCGGCGATCCTGCGCTCCGCGGCCATCCGCCCGCTCGCCCGGTGCTGGGTGCGCACACGCACCCGTTCCCGGGTGGGGCTGTGCGGCTACGCGCGGGCACCCAACTTCGCGCTGACGTCTTCCGGGTTCGCTTGCGCCGGAGCAGCATCGAAGGTGCATCTGCACGACGACGCGAAGGAGGTCGACATGAGCGGCAAGGCGGTGGTCTCGCTGACCACGGGACTCGAGGACACGGAGAAGGTGACGGTGGCGCTTCTCGTCGCCGTCGGCGCGGCGGAGTCGGGCCGGCCCACGCTGATGTTCCTCACCAAGGAGGCGGTGCGCCTCGCGACGGCCGGCGTCGCCACCGGCGTCGCGTGCACGGGGTGCCCGCCGATCCCCGACCTGATCGCGCGGTACACGGCGGCCGGAGGAACGTTCCTCGTGTGCCCGATCTGCGTCGACGCGAAGGGGCTGCGGGAGCAACCGCTCATCGGCGGCGCCTCCCTGGGCGGGACCGTGCCCATGTGGGAGTGGATCGGCGACGGGGCGACGGCGTTCAGTTACTGAAACGTGTTCCCGTTTCCGGTCGACCTGCGGAGAACATCGGATAACATCACGGCATGACCGCAGAGCGCACCGTCCGCGGGCTCATCGATGAGCCGCGCCACTCCGAACCCGCCGAACTCGCGGGGCTGTTCGCGCAGCTCGAGCCCGTCTCGATCGAGTTCCTGCTCGGGGACTGGCACGGCGGCGAGCTGCCGTCGGGCCACCCGATGGACGGCGCTCTCGGCAAGGCGCGCTGGTACGGCAAGACCTTCGTCTCGGCGAACGACGTGCAGCCGTTGGTCTGCCTGGACGAGCAGGGCGAGAAGTTCTCCAACGTCGCCCTCGGCAAGGGGGAGGCGACGCTGCGCCTCGTCGACTTCGACGGGACCGTGACCGCGTCGATGGTCTACGACGGGCAGCCGGTGATCGATCACTTCGCCAAGGTCGACGACGACACCGTCATGGGCGTCATGACCGGGAAGAAGCTGGTCGCCCCGTACTTCTATTTCTACCTCGAGCGCGACTCACGCCCTGCGGCGTCCGGCGGCTGCCTGGCGGACCGGTGACGGGCACCGTCGCGCGGGTCGTCGCCGCGCCGGGCGAGGCACCGTCGCCCCTCGAGATCCAGATCCCCGCGCCCACCGGCAACCAGGTCCTGGTGCGGATCCACGCGGTCGGGGTGTGCCACACCGACCTGACCCTGGCCGCACAGTGGCCGGAACAGGGCCTGCCGGTGATCCTGGGCCACGAGGGCGCGGGCGTCGTGGAGGCGCTCGGCCCCGATGCGCGCGGCCTGGCCGTGGGGGACCGGGTCTCGCTCACCTTCGACAGCTGCGGCACCTGCGAGTTCTGCGCGGCGGGCACGCCCGGCTACTGCGAGCAGGCGATCACGCGCAACTATCTGGGACTCCCGGGGATCCGCTCGGGGGAGACGGCCGTGACCGGCGGCTTCTTCGGTCAGTCGAGCTTCGCCGGCTTCGCGCTCGCGACCGATCGGAACACGGTCCCCATCGGCGATCTGCCCTTCGAGCTCGCGGCGCCGCTCGGCTGCAGCGTCCAGACCGGCGTCGGCACCGTGACCCGCGCGCTGAAGGTGGAACCGGGGCAGTCCGTGGTGGTCTTCGGGACCGGCGCGGTGGGTCTCGCCGCGATCATGGGGGCGAAGCTCGCCGGCGCCACCACGATCGTCGCGGTCGACCCGCGCGAGGACCGCCGCGCGCTCGCCCTCGACCTGGGCGCGACGCACGCCGTCGAGGCCGGGGCGCAGGCCGCGCAGCAGGTCATCGAGGCGACGGGCGGCGGCGCGCACGCCGCCGTCGACACCACGGCCCGCGCGGACGTCCTGAGCCAGGCGATCCTGGCGCTCCGACCGCGCGGCACCCTCGCGGTGGTCGGGCTCGGCGCCCCGTCGGCAGACCTGCCCGTCATGCTCATCATGGCCCGCGGCCTGCGCATGATCGGCGTGATCGAGGGCGATTCGGAGCCGTCCGAATTCCTGCCCGAGCTCGCCGTGGCCGCGGCCGAGGGGCGACTGCCCGTGGAGCGGCTGGTGACCACGTTCGCCGACTTCGACGAGGCCTGGGCCGCGGCCCGCGAGGGCACCGCGGTCAAGCCGGTGTGGCTCCCCGCTGGGTAGCATGGCGGCATGGCCATCGACGCGACGCTGCTGAAGATCCTCGCCTGCCCGCAGGACAAGGGGCCGCTGCTGTACGTGCCGGACGAGCTGTTCTACAACCCGCGCCTGCGCCGCGCCTACCCGATCGAGGACGGGCTGCCCGTGCTGCTGATCGGCGAGGCCCGCGACGTCGACGACGCCGAGCACGAGTCGATCCTGGCCCGCGCCGCCCAGTGACCCGGTTCGGGTGACCGGGTCCCTGCGGGACCGGCTCGCGGTCCATCCGCTCTCGGCGGCCCGTGTCGTCCTCGGCTCCGTCCTCGTCGTCGACGGGGTCCGGGCCCGGATCGTCGAGGTGGAGGCCTACGGCTCACCCGAGAACGGCCCCTGGCCCGACCCCGCCGCGCACACTTATCCCGGTCCGACGCCGCGCAACGACGTGATGTTCGGGCCGGCGGGCCACCTGTACGTCTACCTGTCGTACGGCATCCATCAGTGCGTGAACATCACCGCCGGCCCGGACGGTGTCGGCTCCGGGGTGCTGCTCCGCGCGGCCGCCATCGAGAGTGGTCTGGACCGAGTGCGCGAGCGCCGCGCCGTGCGCGACCCCGACACGCGGCTCGCCGCCGGCCCGGGACGTCTCGGCCAGGCGCTGGGGATCACCGTGGCCGACAAGGGGATCGACGTGCTCGATCCGTCATCGGCGGTCCGGCTCGAGATCGCCGCCCGACGGGGCCCGGTCGCCGCCGGTCCGCGGATCGGGATCAGCAAGGCGGTCGAGAAGCGCTGGCGCCTGTGGCTGGAGGGGCATCCGTCGGTGAGCCGCTGAGCCGGCCGGCACGACCAGCATCCGTCCCACCCCAGGGCGGGGACCTCGGCGATGGGGCCGTTCGTTCACAATGGACGGGTGAGCACTGACATCCTCGAGGAACTGTCCTGGCGCGGCCTGATCGCGCAGTCCACCGATCTCGACGCGCTGCGCGAGCGCCTCGCCGCGGGGCAGATCACCCTCTACGCCGGGTTCGACCCCACCGCCTCGTCGCTGCACGCGGGTCACCTCGTCCAGCTGCTCACCCTGCGTCGCTTCCAGGAGGCGGGGCACCGCCCGATCGTCCTGGGCGGCGGCGCGACGGGCCAGGTCGGCGACCCCCGGGACGTCGGCGAGCGCGTCATGAACTCCGTCGACACCGTCGCCGAGTGGGCCGCGAAGATCGACACCCAGCTCCAGCGCTTCGTCGCCTTCGACGGCGAGAACGCGGCGATCCTGGTCAACAACCTGGACTGGCACGGGCAGATGAACGTGCCCACCTTCCTGCGCGACGTGGGCAAGCACTTCTCCATCAACGTGATGCTCGCACGCGAGACGGTCAAGCGCCGGCTCGAGTCGGACGGGATCAGCTACACCGAGTTCAGCTACATGCTGCTCCAGGCGTACGACTACGTGGAACTCGCGCGCCGCTACGACGCCGCGCTGCAGATCGGCGGGTCCGATCAGTGGGGCAACATCGTGGCCGGCGTGGACCTGAACCGGAAGATCGACGGGCGGCACGTGCACGCCCTGACCACGCAGCTGGTGACGTCGTCGGACGGCAAGAAGTTCGGCAAGTCCACGGGCGGCGGCTCCCTGTGGCTCGACCCGGAGCAGACCAGCCCCTACGCCTGGTACCAGTACTTCGTGAACACGGCCGACGCCGACGTGGTCCGCTACCTGCGCTGGTTCACCTTCCTCACACAGGAGGAGATCGCCGAGCTGGAGCGCGAGACGGCCGAGGCCCCGCAGAAGCGCACCGCCCAGAAGAGGCTGGCCGCCGAGATGACCACGCTGGTCCACGGCGAGGAGCACACCCGCGCCGCGGAGCTGGCCGCGCAGGCGCTGTTCGGTCGCGGCGAGCTGGCGGATCTTCCCGAGGGCACCCTCGCGGCGGCGCTCGAGGAGGCGTCCGTCGTCGAGGTGGCGGCGGGGGAGCCGCGGACGATCGTCGACCTGCTCACCGCGTCGGGTCTGTGCGAGTCGAAGGGCGCCGCACGTCGGGCGGTGAAGGAGGGCGGTGCCTACGCCAACAACGTGAAGGTCGAGACCGAGGAGTGGGAGCCGGCCGCCGGCGACCTGCTCCATGGGCGGTGGCTGGTCCTCCGCCGCGGCAAGAAGACCTTCGCGGGCGCTCGTTTCGCCTGAAACTGCTGGTCATGACCACTGAGGCCGTCCCGCCATCGAGCGCGGGGCGGCCTTTGTGCTGCAGGTCACAAACGTGTGATTCGACGGTCCGCCGCGAGCCGCAAGTCTCTGACCAGGTCAGATGAACAACGCGTTACGCGTTGACCTGGGGATTTGTGCTTCCGTTCCACGGTGCGTAACTTATTCGAAGTCAGAGCGACACCGACAAGGACGGGGCCGAAAAGCCCAGGTCAAGCGGTAGAAACGCTGACACCTTGAAAACATGGAGCCGAGCCCGGTTTGACACCGAGATCGACTCCGACATAAGCTGGAACGGTTGCTCCGAGCAGCCAACCACAACGGAGAGACTGACTCTCGAACGTGTTACACGGTCGAGGGCGTCGAAACGTGCGGTTGAGCGGTTCGAAGCAGTTCCGAGAGTGACTCGCGAGAGCGAGTTGCACACGGAAATCCGCTCTGCTAAGCTTGAACGGTTGCTTCGAGCGGGTCGCCTTGACAGGCGGGACGCAAGAACGTAACCTGGAACGGTTGCCTGCGAAGGTTTCCACTCCACCGTTAAGACCTCGTTGTGCGGGGTTGTGGTGAAGTGAGCCGCGTTTGGCGTGTTCTTTGAGAACTCAACAGTGTGTCGATGAAATTGTCAGTGCCAAAATTTTTTGGCACGCATGGACAATCAAATTATTTGGTTGTTTGTGTTGTGG
>NZ_JBBCSS010000006.1:0-259553 GCF_037148755.1 Tsukamurella sp. USMM236 | reverse complement strand
TCCCTTGATGAGGTGACCGACTGGCTGAAGTGGCCGCACAAGGATGCCGACCTGGAGACATTTCTGAAGCTTAACCAGCAGACCCGCGCTCTCGTGCTGCGCCTAATCGACAGTCCGAACAAGAAGGACTTCGAGGAGCTGCACGCCCACCCGAACGCACAGACACTCGCCTCGTGGCTGCTGGAGCTTCCTGCCTACGGCGGTGGCGCGTGACGCGCGCCGAACGGTTCCAGCAGATCGAAGACCTCGGCCTCGACCCCGACGCCGACCGAACAGAAGACCTACGTCCACCCACGGATGCGCCCCGCGCGCACAAGAAGGGCGATCCGGGTTGCCGCCCGAATCGCCCTGAGAACACAAACCCTCACACCCAGTAGGAGAAGCCATGTCCACCATGAGCGTATCGCACGAACTGTACGCCGCCCACAGCCGAATTGATTTGCTCACGCGGATCGCAGATCGCGCGCCCCAGATCACGTTCGCCGACGCAACCGACGATCAGCTTCGAGCGGTCGCCGACATCCTCGACGCCATCCCCAGCAAGGAGGCCGTGCGATGAGCGGGCCGTGCGGGCGGGGGTTCTCGATCGCGGGATGCGTTGGATGCCCACTCCGCGACTGCAGCGAAGCGCTGACCGCGATCGCTGACGCAGTGCGCCATTCAGACTACGAGATGACCGGTCGCGACGCGGCCCTGATCGTGTCCCTCCTGCGGTACCAACCGACGACGACAACCCGACGGGGCGACGGACGTCCCCGCCTCCACCTGGTGGGCACCGCGTGAGCGGCCTCGCGGAAGGTTGGAAGACCGAAGGGCAGCAGTGGATCCGCGTCCGCCTCTGCGATCGCTGCGGCCGACCGCTCACCACCGCGAAGTCAGTGAGTCTGGGTGTCGGACCGAAGTGCGCGCGGCGCGATACCAGCTCATGAAGTCATCCATGGATCGGGTTCGGGAGTGGGCAGCAGGTCAGAGGTTGCTGCCCACCCCGGGACCGGCCCGCACCGGCTCAAGTGAGGTGTCCTTCTCACTCGCTCTGCAGTGGATCACACCGTTCCTCGAGCACTGTCCCTCCGCACCACCGCCAGCGTTCAGCCCGCAGTGGCAGGACGAGCCCGACGAGCAAGTCCGCTTCGTCAGCGTGCTCGTCAGTGCCCTGCAGTGGGCGATGCAAGCAGAGGCCCGCCAAGACGCCTTGCAGAACGCCAGCCACGAAATTTCCGACGCTCTCGACTGGGCGACCGAAGCCCAGCATCTCGGCTACCGCAACAGCGCGAGCCACATCAAACGGCAAATGAAGGGAGCAGCATGACGGACGACGAGTTCTTCAGCGCGACCGATGAACTAAAGACGATCCACCAGTGGGCACGCGCCAAGTACGCGGCACCATGGTCCGTGTTCTGGGCCGTGCTCCTCCGCGTCGCCGCATCCGTCGGGCCCAACGTCCAACTGCCGGGGCTCATCGGCGGACGCGCCTCGCTCAACCTCATCGTCGCGTTCGCGTCACCATCCGGCGGCGGCAAGGGCATCAGCGACAAGGTCGCCCGACAAGCCTGGCCCGGCGAGATCGAAGAACTGCCCCTTGGATCCGGCGAAGGCATCGCCGCCGCATTCAAGAAGCCCGACAACGACGACGAGCCCCACCGCACCGCAGCGATCTTCATGTGCCCCGAGATCGACACCCTCACTGGCCTCGCATCACGACAAGGCTCAGTTTTGCTCGCACAGCTGAAGTCGATGGCGATGGGCGAGCAGATCGGTCAGAGCAACGCGAGCAAGGCCACCAGCCGGATCGTGCCCGAACACAGCTACCGAGCGTGCCTGTCCGTTGGCGCGCAGCCCGGACACACCGGAGTGGTCTTCGACGACACGACCGGCGGCACCCCGCAGCGCATCATCTGGGCGCTCACGATCGACCCAACCATGCCCGAGACACCGACGCCCGCACCCGCGCCACTCGACACGACAATCCCGGCGTGGACTGCCGGCGACGACATGGTCGTGGAGATCCAGTACGGGCTGGCCGAGATCGCCACGACCGTGATCGGCGCCCACCTCGCCCGGCAACGCGGAGAAGCTGATGCACTCGACGGCCACGCCATGCTCACTCGGCTCAAGGTCGCTGCGCTCATCGCGATCATGCACAGGCAGTCCGTCGTCGGTGAGCGCGAATGGCGACTGTCCGAGGCAGCCATGACGAAGTCTGACGAGACCCGCGAGTGGTTGCTCACAGAGGCGACGCGGATGGACCGCGAGAAGAACCGTGCGCGTGCGATCACGCAGGCGACTCGCGAGGAGTACTTCACCGACCGCATGCACGACCGCGCAAAGGCAGCGCTGCTTCGCCGGCTCGACAAGGTGGACGAAGAATCCGCAGGGAAGTTGCGCGGACAGCTCAAGGCGAACCTCCGCGAGCACTTCGGCAGTGCGATCGCTGAGCTTGTCTCCGAGGGGGCGGTGCTTGAGATCCCGACCGAGCGGGGTACCCGCTACAGCATTTCCAAAAGTCCAACGTTGGACCAGGTCCAACCCATGAAAGAGCAGGTCAAGTGCGTTGGACCCGGGTCCAACGTTGGACCTGGAGTTGACTCGAATCCAGCGAGTGAGGCGGAAATGTCCCGATCTTCTGTTGCTGCCCGACGGTGCACTGTCTGCTTTCTCGACCTGCCCGCGGCGAACCTCACCGGCGTGTGCGACGACTGCGGCGACGGCGAGCAGATCCACCGGCCGGATCCGGCCCCCGCCCGCGAGCTGCGCCCGGTGACCATGGGCCAGCTCGAGCGGCGTCGACTTCAGGGGCTCGCGGGATGAACCGCCGTCCTGAACCCGAGGGGTGGGTGGGCCTGGTCGCCGCGATCGTCGCCGGCACTCCATCTCTCCCCGGTGCAGCGTGCGCGGGCCAGTCAGAACTGTTCGATCCCCGCAGCGACAACGAGCCTTGGGACGCCACGCAGCGACGGCAGGAAGCGGCTCGGCGTATCTGCGAATGGACCTGCCCAGTCCAGCCTGAGTGCCGGCGCTGGGTCGACTCCCTCAAGTCGGCGGAACGACCCCGCGGGGTGATCGCAGGGCTCGTCCCCGGCGAGGCACCACCCGGACGACCAAAGAAGGCGATCACTGCATAACCAACCGAAGCCACCACACGACCGAAAGGCACCACCCGTGAACCCCCAGCAACACAACGCCGCAATGATCAACGCCGGAGCCATCCTCGGCGCTGTCGTCGAAGACCACCCGGGAGAAGCCGGACTCCTCATTGACACTCTCGATGCCGACGAGGCGCGACGCACGCTGCTCGCCGCCGGCTGCCTCGTCGCGGAATTCATCGTCGGCGTCCTCGCCAGCGTCGACAATGCGCCGCCACTCGACGAAGTCAGAGCATCATGCGCCAACATCATTCGTGAGCGCGTCAACGACCTGCTGATCGGCGAAACGGATGGCGGTGGGGTGCCGTGATCTTCGACGATGACGAGGTCTCGTTCCTGCGGTTCTTGGTGGACCTGTTCGTCGATGACCATCATCAGCGTGGCTTCCCGGTCCCCAAGTGGATGTCCGCCCTGCAAGGCAGGCTGCAGAGCGGCGTCCAGTCGGTGGAGGAGCCGGCGGGCCTCGCTGCCCCCGAGTACTTGTCGGTGACGGAGGTCGCGTCGGAGTTGGGGATCTCGACGCGGTGCGCGAGGCGTCGGGTCGCGCGGATCGGGATGAAGATCGGGAACCAGTGGGTCGTCAGCCGGGACGCGCTGCCAACCCGAGACGCCGCATAGGGTCCGAAGTCGGACCCCCTCTCCAGCAACGATATTCACACTAATGGGAGAAGCGCCGAGGAAAGCGACTTCAACCGAGAGGCACCCCAATGGCGGAGTTGGCCCAGGCGTGGATCACGATCAGTGCGAATACGCGAGGGATGCAGCGGGACATCCGCAGTGCTGTCCTCCAGGCGGAGCGCGGCGCACGGGTCAACGTTGACGGCGACACCGATCCGCTGCGCCGCAGCATCGATCAGGCCTTCGCGCGCGCCCAGGTACAGAGCCGAACTGCAGGCCGCGCAATGGGGCAGAACCTGGGCCGCGAGGCTGGTTCCGCCCTTTCGCGAGAGCTGAAGGTCGCGCTCGGCGCCGTCAGCGTGGGCAGCCTGCCAGCCGTCGCCACCGCGCTGACGACAGTGGCGGGTTCCCTACAGCAGGTCACCCAGGCGGGCCTAGTGCTGCCGGGTGTCCTCGCGGGTGCCGGCACCTCGCTCGCGACGCTGAAGCTCGGCACCGCCGGTGTCGGCGACGCGATGAAGACGATGTGGGCGGCTGCGGCTTCCGGTGACGCAAAGGATCTGAAAAAGGCCGCCGAAGCGCTCGAGGGCGTATCTCCGAACGCCAAGGCCGCTGTGACTGAGGTCGGCAGGCTGCACGGCTCGCTGTCGAAGCTGAAGTCGCTGGCGCAGGACAACATGTTCGAGGGCACCGATCAGGGCCTGCGGACCCTCGCCGAACGCACCCTGCCGACGGTGAGCCGCGGTCTCGATCAGACGTCGAAGGCATGGGGCGCCACGTTCCGCGAAGTCCTCCGTGTTGGTGCCGACTCGTCGACCGTGAGCATCGTCGACCGGATCTTCGGCAACACCGCCGACGCGCAGACCCGGGCGAACCGCGCGATTGCGCCCATGGTCTCCGCGCTGGGTGAGCTGGCCGCAACAGGTACGGGTTCGCTGCCCCGGATCGCCGACGGCCTCACGACCGTGTCCGAGCGGTTCAACGCCTTCGTCACCGGCGCGGCATCGGATGGCCGGCTGCACCAGTGGATCGACGAGGGCATCGACGGTGTGTCGGCGCTGGGCCGCACCACCCTGGGTGTCGGGCAGATGTTCACCGCGCTGACGAAGGCTGCCGGCGGTGGCGATGGGCTCCTCACCGCGCTCGACCGAGGAGCGACGGGGCTCGCGGCGTTCATGAACTCCGCTGAGGGACAGTCGAAGCTGCAGGAGTTCTTCACTGGCGGCCGCGAGCAGCTGCAGCAGTGGGTTCCGATTCTCCAGTCGATCCCACCGGTGTTCGGCTCCATCGTGGATGTCTCCTCGACCTTCACGACCGCCGTGCTCACGCCGATCTCGTCCGTGGCGAAGTACCTGGCCGATCACGCCGGACTGGTGAAGGTGGCTGCCGCGGCGTGGCTGCTCTTCCGCACCGTCCCAGGCATCATCGGCGGGATCCAGTCCCGCCTGGGTGGGCTAGCACTCGGTACCAACCAAGTAACCGGACAGACGCGAACGCTCGGGTCGGCGCTGTCCGGCATGGGTGCGACGATGCGCGCCGCAGCATCCGCGAACCAGACCCTGGTGTCGTCGAACGGCGCCATCCTGGGGCAGGGGCGTCAGCTCACCGGGCACATCAACAACTGGAACAACGGCGCCGCCGCGATGGCCCGCAGCGCGGGGCAGAGCGCCGTGCAGTTCGGCCGATTCGGGTCCGCGGTCGGCACCCTCGGCACGAAGATTCCGGTCCTCGCGAACATGCAGCAGGCATTCGTACGGAGCGCCACTGCGGCAGAACGGTTCGGCCGAACTGCGGGCACCGTCAGTGCCGCTGGCGCCGCGGTCACCTCGACGATGGGCGGCATCGGCAAAGCCGCAGGAGGCGTCGTCGGCGCACTGGGCGGCCCCTGGGGTGCAGCGCTCGCAGGTGCCGGCATCGCCGCGATGGCGATCGTCTCCAAGAACCAGAAGTCCGCGGCTTCCTTCGATGCGGTGCAGGCTGCGATCAAGGCCTCCGCAGACGCCCAGACCGAGCTGAACGCAGCTCTCATGCAGTCCCGCGGCGCGTACGACGACGACGTCGCATCGAGCGCGTCTAGTCGGATTGCGAAGCTCCGAAGCGAGCTGCAGGATCGCGCGAGTCGCGAAGGTTCACCGCTGGACAACATCCGCGCCGAGGGTGAGGGCGTCTTCAGTTTCAAGTCGATGTTTGGCGGCTACGAGCGCACACAGGCCGAGGCGATCAAGGCCCAGGCGGACGAGGCCAAGGCCGCTCAGGAAGCCCTACAGGGTCTCGGTCTCACGCAACAGGAACTCGCCAACCGTACGTACGGATCTTCGACCGCGTTCAACGCCATGGTGCGCCAGCTCGAGTCCACGGGTGACGGCGGTAAGAAGGCTGCATCCGAGTTGCAGGGTGTGCGCGCCGCGTACCACCTGACGCAGCAGGCGGCAGAGCGTACGACGCCCGGCATTTCGCAAATGTCTTTGGCGATGCAGGTTCTCGGCGACAAGACCTCGACGACGGCGAACCGCACCGCGGCGTTGAAGACCGCGATCGACGCGTTGAATCCGGCCCGAGCGAAGGGTGATGCGATCGCCGAGCACGATCGAGTGCTGCGCCAGATCGCGGACTCCACCCAGGAGGCTCTCGACAAGACCAAGGGCTTCGGCAAGGAACTGCTGTCGGCCGAGTTCGGCGTCAGCAGCGCGACGGCCAATGGTGAAGCCCTTCGTCAGAAGCTGCTCGACCTGTCGTCCGCGTCGATCTCCGCCGCCGCTGCTGGCCGGCCCCTCGCGGAGATCCACGCGATCAACGCCGCCCGCCTCAAGGAGCTGGCCGCTCAATCCGGGATCACGGTCGACGAGATCACTGGAGCGTTCAACACGCTCGGCGGCCGCGACATCGAACTGACCGCCCGCCTCTCGGGCGCGCCTGAGACGGTGCAGCAGATCGGGCAGATCGCCAGGGCAATGCAGGCTGCGAAGATCGGCGAGAAGAAGGTCATCCCGATCACCGTCGACGACAAGGCGATCGCGGCGCTCAAGACCATCGACATCGAGGTGACCCGCCTCCCGGACGGCAAGGGCATCGAGGTCGTCGCCAAGACCGAGACCGCGCGCGCCCAGCTCGCCAACGTGACCCAGGCACTAACGTCGCTGCCGCCCGGCAAGGCTGTCGACATGTCCGCCCCCGGCGGTCAGGCAGTCGTAAGCCTTCTCCGGGCCGCGAACATCGAAGTCACCTCCCACAATGGCAAAGATATTGAGGTCACGTCCCCGAACGCACCGGCAGTCAAGACGCTCCTCGAAGCCTTGAACCTCACAGTACGTAGCGACAACGGCAAGAACATCATCGTCTCCCAATCCGGCCTGGAGACCGTCCAGGAGCAGGTACGGAAATTCCTGGCCGCCCCGGCGGTCAAGACCGTGACGGTCGTCGGCACCGGACTGAGCGTCAGCACCGACTCGCAGGGCAACCGCGGAGCAGTACCCGACCGAGCACACGGCGCCATCGTCCCCATGGCGAACGGCGGACTCCGACACATCCAGAAGCCCACCACCGCCGGAATCTACGCCGGCCGCGGAATGGGCACCATCTTCGCCGAGCGTGAAACCGGGGGTGAGAGCTACATTCCTCTCGCTCCGGGTAAGCGGAAGCGGTCGACGGCGATCCTCGGCGAGACGGCGCGCCTGTTTGGCCTGCAGGTCATCAGTCCCGCCGACGTGTTCCGCCGCTACGAGAACGGCGGCATCTCGGTCGAGCAGCTGAAGACATTCGCGTCGGGGATCCAGGGCAAGAAGTACACATGGGGCGGCGGTGGCAGCACCTTCGACGCTGACTGCTCCGGCGCACAGTCGACAATCGCGAACTACCTGACTGGCGCGACCGGCCGGTTCTCGACGGCGAACCAGGGGGAAGCGTTGGCCGCCCGCGGGTTCCTGCAGGGTGATCCTCCCGAGGGCACTGCGGCGTACGCGATCGGCTGGGTCAACGGCGGCCCCGGTGGCGGACACACCGCGGGCACGATCATCGACACCGACGGCTCCCGGATCAATGTGGAGATGGGTGGTGCCGGCGGTAACGGTCAGTACGGCGGTCAGGCTGCGGCTGCGGCGTCGTTCCCGAGCCGCGCGTACTTGCCGCTGCAGGGTCAGGACATGAACTCGTCCGGCGGCTCTGGCGCCAGCGATGATTCGTCGTCGAGCGGATCCAGCTCGGGTAGCGGGTTCGGTTCCCTCGGGACCAGCATCGGGCAGGCCCTGTTCGGTAGCCGCTCGGGCGGTGGAACCGGCGGATCCGGCACCTCGTCGAAGACGACGGCCGCCACCGCGAAACAGCTCCGCGACGCGCAGGACAAGGCCACCGACGCAGAGAAGGCTGCCGCGGTCGCGAAACAGAAAGTCGCCGAGCTGGAGGCGAACCCGAAGACCAAGGCGTCCGCGCTGCAGGCCGCGAAGGACCGTGCCGAAAAGACCGAGCGGGAAGCTGCGCAGGCGAAGACAGACCTTGCCGAGCTGAAGAGCAAGGGAGCCGACTCGAAGTCGACCGAGGGCGCCACCACCTCTCCGTCGTCGGAGACGCAGTCGCTGGGACAGGGGCTGATCTCGGGTCTGCTGCAGGGCGTTGGCCTCGACGGCAGCGTATTCAGCAACCCGTTCGAGTGGCCGAACGTCAAGAGCGCCACCGCCGCCATGAACTACTTTGGCGGCCTCATCAAGACCGTCAGCGGGAACTCTGGCTCGGAGAACATGGGCGGCCTCGTCGGCGGTGCCGGCGCCGGGTTGGGCATCAACGTGCCCAACGTCACCGACCTCATGAAGCCGGTCGGCAAGACACCCGTCGCGCCAGTAGGGCCCGGGATGCCCATCAACATCGAAGGCCGCGACACCTACAACACGACCGTGATCGGCATGGACCCCAAGCGAGTCACCGACCGAATCGCCGCAATGCAGAACGCCGCGTGGCGCCGCAACAGCGGAACCCTCGTCCGTTAATCAACCACACACCAAGGAGAGCAAACATGACCGCGCTCAACGAAGCCTGGCAGACGGGTCCCACACCGAACACCGCGTTTCCCCACCAGCCCGGATACACCCGACCCGACCGCGCAGACGACCTCAACCCCGCCGACCACGTCGAGCAGGTCCGAGCACGCATCGGCACCGACCCCGACCCCATCGTCCGCGCCTACCAGACCGTCCAGGGCACCGCCGCCGCAGCAGAGAAGTACCTCACGAGCATCGATGTCGACCGATACTCCCAGAAGGGACTCAGCGAGAAGGTCGCCCAATTCACGCAGACCTCCGCGTACGCTGCCCTCGACCACGCCTTCGCCGAGGTCGAAGCCACCCAGGCCCGAGCAGATGCCAACGTGGCGAAGGTGCTCGCCGACCTCTCCCCGGACGGAGACACCGCCGCTGAGCTCCGCGCATCCCGGTACTGGGACCGCACGCGGCGTCTCCTCGACGGCCTCCCCGACACCGGGAAGGCCTCGACCGCTGCTCGGGATCTCGTCGCGAAGGCCAACCGCACCGAACTCGGCACCCTCCTCCAGGAGCTGGGTCCGTACCTCCAGTCGCGGCATGTGTCGCCCGACTGGATCGACCCGATGGTCGCCGAGGTCGTGCCCGAGTACAAGAAGGCCCGCGACGCGGCGAAGCGAGCCACACAGGCGGTAGCAGTCACCCGCCACAACGTGGATGCAGTCAAGCGTCACATCAGCAGCGGCTCGACCCAATGGCGGCAGCCCAAGTTCGTCGACCCGGCGGTCCTCTAATGCCACGGGCACCCAAGCACTGCGGCCATCCGGACTGCACCACACCAGTCCGAGGCACCAGCTACTGCCCAAGCCACAGGAACAAGTGGACCAGCACAGGACGCACCGCAAGCTCACAACTCCACGACAGCACCGAGTGGCGACAAGCCCGCCGCACCTACATGGCCGGCGCCACACGCTGCGAAGCCCAACTCACACACAGATGCACAGGCCAACCCGAACAGTGCGACATGATCCGCCCAGCCTCCCAAGGCGGACAGATCACCCCGCACAACCTCCAAGCCATCTGCCGCCCCTGCCACGCCGTCAAGACCCGCCGCGAGCGAGCCTGACCACCACCCCCCTCCACCCCCTCCCCCAGGGCCGCGAGACACCGATGGGTGCTGCGGAATCCCAGCTGTACGGGTTCGGGACGCTCAGATGGTGGTCATAGTTTGGGGACTCAGGGGTGGGCGCTAGATCGAATCACCAAGCTGTTGGACTCGAATCCCGAGTTCCCTGAGCTTGCTGACGTGGGCGGCGGCGCTTTCGGCGAGCACGCGGTAAGCGTGCGCTCGTTCGTCGTCTCCGTCGGCTCCCAGCTGCGCCGATGTTCGATAAAGGTCCATGCTCTGCTCATCGAGTTCCTTGCCAATCTGCGCAGTCTTGCTGGCGAGTTCTTCCAGGTCAACTCGGATACTGCTCAGAATCCCCACGATGTGTCCTTTCCAGCCTGGTGTGCGGAACCGTTTGGCGGTCTCGTGCGTCTAACTCTATGTGGACACTAACGACATGTCAGACGATCAGTTGGCGGATGCGTTCGAGCGAGTGCGGCCTGGTGCGAACGACCGGATGCGGCTCGCTCTGTGGCTCGGCCGGAAAGTGACACCTGAGGAGTGGCCCGACTCGGCGGAAGAATGAGCACGGCCCGGCGTACCGTCGCTGCATGAGCGAGCGTCGTGTGTCGGATCAGCCGCGGGATACGGCGGCGGACATCCTTGCCCGCGCTGACGAGCTGGCGGCGCATTTCGAGTCGGAGGACTTCGACGGCGAACGCCTGAGCCCTGAGGAATACAAGCGGTTGCAGGCCAGAATCAAGCCGCCGCGCGATGTATAATCGCGGCTCATGGATGAGCTGGCGCTAGTTGCGTGCCCACGTGGTGAACGGCAGAAAGCTCAGGTCCAGAACGTGCTGTTCGGTGTGCGTTCCGAACTCGTCGCTCCTGTAGGTCAGGTTCACGGTATGCCTGTCGGGCAAATCGGAATCGGCTCGATGCAGGCCAGAGTCCCAGAAGGTTCGGAACTCACCGCCTGGGGGTAGAAACCACAGCTCCGTCGGTAGTTCGAGTGGCCCGGCCGGGCGCCCGGCCGCGTCCTCGCTGTGCCACGCCGGCGGGTCCAGGTCGAACTTCACGTCGCGGGCGGGGCTCTGCCCGAAATTCCGGACGACGAAATAGATGTGCTGCCTGTTGTTGGGATCCTGTTCGACGAGGACCGCGACGTACGGGCGCACCTGCTGTTCTCGTGTCCGCCGCGCCTCGTCCAGCTGCGCCCGACTCGTGTGAACCTGCAGCTCGGTGGCATCGGCAGCCCGTTCACCAGCGTCTGCTGATCGGTTGGCGGCGGTAGCACTTTCTTGTGCGGCTGCAGCGCTCGTCGTAGCTGCGGTCGCGCTTTCAGTCGCGGCGCCTGCGCTGACCTCAGCCGCATTGGTCCCGCGAATCGAAACGACTAGGGCAAGGGCCGACAGCAGCAGAGCGATCACAGCGGCGGTCGCGGCCACACCATCGGCAGTCACGAGCTACGCCTTCGGACAAGTTCCTCGGTGATCTGCCGTGCATGGGCTTCACCCTTGGCCGCCTTCTCAGTTGCAATTGTGAGGGCTCTGTCTACTGCCCGATCGATCCATATCGCGTCCTCGATGTTGAGGGCTCGTTCCGCGCTAAGAACGATCTCGATGACGCCGTCGTGAGGTTCAGAGACGCTGAACTCTCGCACCCACGCCTGATTCAGATCATCACGTTCCGAGGTGAGGGCGTTCGTCAAGTGATCGGCCCAGACCTCTGCTCCGAGTGGCAGTTGCCCGACGGTGTAGACGAGTGCGAATCCACCATCTCTGGTGGGCGTGATTACGGGATCCTGGTCGACCTGAATTGTGGGCTTGTTCATCGCACTGACGGTACTCAAGGCGGCCTCGGCACGAGGGCGAAACCGTGGGCACCCAGGGTGGGAACTCGGTCAGCGGCAGATCGCGAGTTCGACTGCAGCGGGCTCAACACCGACGACGGCGCAGATGAAGTCGCGTGCCTCCTGCTCGATGTCGGCGTACCGGCGGGCTTGAGTGACCGTGCCGACGTTGATCGCGCCGCCGGCAGTTCGGTAACCCTCAAGCTCAGGGACGTCGATCATCCACCAACGATCATCGCGATGGACGTTCACTCTGTACGTGGTCATCGTGTTCTCCGGCTACTCGTACAAGCACCTCGAAGCTTTCTTGCAGGACGCTCGGAGGGCGACCTCTAGTGCCGCCGCTCGCCTTCGCACCCGGCCTACCATCGTGGGATGCCCGAGGACCACGCCCCAGCCTCCCAAGATCCGTTCATCGCCGTGATGCTGTTCCTCGGCGCGGTGATGGTCGGCGCCGGCAACGTCGTCTTCTGGCTGATCCTCACCCTTCACCTGTAGCGACCGGCGCACCTACCAGCGGGGATGGCGATTAGAATGCTGCGCCGGAGGCCTTCTCGTAGTTTGCCTCCGTCCACCCGCCGTGGGGGAACACGGTGACGAGGTTCTCTTCCCTCACCGAGATCGCTCCTCCGTCGATTCGAACCTCTCCGGATTGCACCTCATGAAGGCGGCCGTCCTTGAGGTGCACTCGGATGTTCCTGTGAGTCGCCATGGCAGTCACGATAGGCCAGTCCGCAGCCAGCCGTCCGCAGATCATTCACAGCCCACCTCGTGCTCCAACGTCCACGCCGGCTGCTGTACCCAAACCCGTACCCAAACCACCGCATTTTTCAGCGAGTCCGGGACCGTCCGCAAAGGTGCATGGTCGTGCAGATCGACCGACATCGCCTGTTGTGCAGTCGGTTACGAACTCTGGCGAACTTGAGTGGATCCGCTAGCGAAGGCTTCCAAACTAGCTACGCGGGTTCGATTCCCGTCGCCCGCTCCAGCACGAAAGCCCCGGCCCCGGCCGGGGCTTTCATCGTCCTCCCGGACGCGAAGCGCCCCCGGCTTCGCCGTCGGCCGGCCCGGCTGACCGTCACCGGAACAGCGTCGCCGCCATGGCAGCGGTGACCGCCACCAGCAGCCCGACGTACCAGCGGGCGTGCGCGCGGTCGGACAAGCGCGGGCCGCGGCGGCGCAGCAGCACGATCACGGGCAGCGAGCCGACGAGCAGCGCGACGGCGGCGCGGACGTCCACGGCGCCCACGAAGCCGGTCCCGGCGCCCGCGGGCCGTCCGCCCGAGAGCAGGAGGAAGACGGCCGTCGCGGGCAGTGCCACCGCCAGGGTCAGCGGGTTCGCCAGGGCCGTCGCGACCGCCATCCGGTGGCCGTTGCGGCGCATCAGGGGCACCGTCACCACGCTGCCTCCAACGCCGAGGAAGGCCGCCACCGCGCCGATCGGGAGGCCGGCGCCGGGCCGGATCGGTCGCGCACCGTCGTCCCCCGCCTGCAGGAATCCGGGCCGGACGGTGACCGAGACGATCGTCAGCAGGAGGTACGCGACGAAGCCGACGGCGATGACGTCGCCGGGCACGTGCCGCGCCCCGACGGCACCGACCGCGCCGCCCAGGGCCAGCAGGAGCAGCAGGCGTGCGCTCCCCCGCAGCTCCGCGAGCACGGCGCGCGACGTGGAGGCCGTCGCGACCGCGGCGGCGACCACCATCAGCACGGACGAGGTGGCGACGGCGACGCGGGGCGCGTCGCCGCCGAGGGCGGCGTCGGCCCAGACGAGGACCGGCACCGCGACGAAGCCGCCGCCGAAGCCGAAGAGGGCCGTCGTGACGCCCGACGCGGCGCCCACCAGAATCAGGATCAGTGCACTCACTGCTCCGAGTCCACCGCACGGTGCCCCTTCCGGCAATCGAAGTTGGGCGCGATACCTTCGAATCTCGGTAGCATGGTCGCCATGCGGAACATCCCCGTCGCGACGCTGGAGGACGTCCCGCGCGACGTGCTCGCCGTCGGCACGGACTACCCCGACGGCTACGCGCAGGCCCGGCACCACCACCGGCGCGCGCAGTTCCTGTACGCCGCCGCGGGCGTCATGGAGGTCGACACCGACGACGGGGCGTGGACCGTGCCGACCGACCGCGGCGTGCTCATCCCGCCCGGTGTGCCGCACGGCGTCCGCTACTGCGGCGTGAGCACGCGCAGCCTGTACATCGAGCCGGCCGCGGCGCCGTGGTGGCCCGCGCGGTGCACGGTGGTCGACGTGACGCCCCTCCTCCGCGAACTCCTGCTCGCCGCCGTCGACCTCGAGGCCGAGTACGACGAGGCCGGCCGCGACGGGGCGATCGCGTCGCTCCTGCTGCACGAGATCGCCGCGCTCGCACCGCTCCCGCTGCACGTTCCGCTCCCCGCGGACCCGGAGCTGCGCGCCCTGTGCCGGGACTACCTCGCCGCGCCGGACGTCGCGGTCGACAACGCCGCGTGGGCGGACCGCTGCGGGCTGAGCGAGCGCGCCTTCACCGCCCGGTTCCGCGCCGCGACGGGTACGAGCCCCGCGGTGTGGCGGCGACGGGCCCGGCTGCTCGCCGCGCTGCCGTTCCTGCGCACCGCGACCGTGACGGAGACCGCAGGGAGGCTGGGCTACGCGACGCCCGCGGCGTTCACCGCGGCCTTCACCGCCGAGTTCGGGACGCCCCCGTCGCGGTTCCGAACCACATAGGGTCTCCCCCATGACCGAACCACTCCTGATCGAGCGCGACGGCCCCGTCGTCACCTGGACCCTGAACGATCCCGCTGCCCGCAACCCCGTCTCCGACGAGGCCATGATCGAGGCGATCGAGCGCGCCGTGGATGCGGTGAACCGCGACGACGAGGTGCGGGTCGCGATCCTCACCGGCGCCGGTTCGGCGTTCAGCTCCGGCGGCAACGTCAAGCACATGCGCGACAAGGAGGGCATGTTCGGCGGCACCGCGGCGCAGCAGCGGCAGGGCTATCGGCACGGCATCCAGCGCATCCCCCGCGCGCTGTACCACTGCGAGGTCCCGACGGTGGCGGCCGTGAACGGCCCGGCGATCGGCGCGGGCTGCGACCTCGCGATGATGTGCGACCTGCGGGTGGCGTCCACGAAGGCGGTCTTCGCCGAGAGCTTCGTCAAGGTGGGGCTCATTCCGGGCGACGGCGGCGCCTGGCTGCTGCCGCGCATCGTCGGCATGGCGCGGGCCACGGAGATGGCGCTCACCGGCGACGCCGTCGATGCGGCGACCGCGCTGGACTGGGGCATGGTCTCGAGCGTCGTCGAGCCCGACGAGCTGCTCGGTGCCGCTCGGGCGCTCGCGGACCGGGTGGCCGCGAATCCGCCGCAGGCGCTGCGCATGACGAAGCGGCTGCTCCGCGAGGGCCAGCACCAGAGCCTCGACGCGCTGCTCGAGCTCTCGGCGGCCATGCAGACGATCGCGCACTCCACCGCGGATCACCACGAGGCCGTCGCCGCGATGCTCGACAAGCGGCCGCCCCGGTTCACCGGGAACTGACCTTCGCGGGAACCGATCCCGCACATTTCTAGAACACGTTATAGTCCGCGCATGGCGCAGGACTGGGACACGACGGCGGACGTGGTGGTGGTCGGATTCGGCGGCGCGGGCGCGGCGGCGGCGCTGGCGGCCCGCGAGGCCGGGGCCGACGTGTTGGCCCTGGATCGTTATCTCGGCGGCGGCGCGACGAACCTCTCGGGCGGCATCGTCTACGCCGGCGGCGGCACCCGGATCCAGCGGGCGGCGGGCGTCGACGACGACGTCGAGAACATGCTCGCCTACCTGCGCCTCGAGGTCGGCGACGCGGTGTCCGAAGAGACCCTGCGGCGGTTCTGCGAGCAGTCCCCCGCGATGATCGACTGGCTGATGGACCACGGGGTACCCTTCGACCCGTCGCTGTGCCCGTTCAAGACGTCCTACCCCACCGACGACTACTACCTGTACTTCTCCGGCAGCGAGAACTCCGGCGGCTTCCGCGAGGCGGCCGCGCCGCGGCAGCGCGGGCACCGCGCGCACGGCCCCGGCGTCTCGGGCAAGAAGCTCTACGGGCCGCTCGCCGCCTCGGCCGCGGCGCACGGCGTCCGCGTGTGCACCGGCACCCGCGTCACCGGCTTGATCGTCGAGGACGGGCGGGTGGTCGGCGTCGAGGCCCGGACGATCGAGAACGCGCCCGCCGCGGTCCGGCGACGGTTCGCCGTCCTCACCCGGATCTCGGCGAAACCCGGCGTCTACCACCAGGGCCTGCGCGCGACGATGCAGCGGCTGCTGGACCGGATCGAGCGCCGACACGGCCGGCCGATCCGCATCCGCGCCCGCTCCGGCGTCGTCCTGAGCACCGGCGGGTTCATCGCCAACGGCGCGATGGTGGGCGAGCACGCGCCGGGCTACCCCTGGTCGCAGGGCCTGCCGCTGGGCACCGCCGGCGACGACGGCAGCGGCATCCGGCTCGGCGTCTCGGCGGGCGGTGCGACCGACCGCATGGACTCCCTCTCGAACTGGCGGTTCATCGCGCCGCCGAGCGGCTATCTCGGCGCGCTCGCCGTCGACGCGGACGGGCACCGGATGGTCGACGAGTCCCGGTACGGCGCCGCCCTGGGCGCCGCCATCGCGGACGCGCCGGGGCACCGCGCCTGGCTGCTCGTCGACGCCGATCTCGCGGCCCGGGTACGCGCGCAGATCGGCGAGCAGACCGTGTGGTTCCAGCGACTCCAACTCGAGCGTCTCCTCCGCATCGGCAGCGTCTCCGCGCCTACCGTCGAGGAGGCCGCGCGGCGCGCCGGAGTCGACCCCGCCGGGCTGCGGCGCACCGTCGACGCGCACAACGAGGCGATCGCGCAGGGCCTGCCCGACCCGTTCGGCAAACCCGACGACCTCCGCCTGCCCGCCACCAAGGCCCCGTTCACCCTGCTCGACATCTCCTTCACCGACCGGATGACCTACCCCATGCCGATGCTCACGCTGGGCGGGCTGGCCGTCGACGAGGACTCCGGAGCGGTCCGCACCAATGCCGGGACCGCGATCCCCGGCCTGTTCGCAGCGGGCCGCACCGCCGTGGGGATCTGCTCGAACTCCTACGTCAGCGGCCTCTCGCTGGCCGACTGCATCTTCTCGGGCCGCCGCGCGGGCGCCGCCGCCGTCGCGTCCTCCGACGCGCTCGACGAGGCCTAGCGCCGCTCCCCGGCGGGCAGCGCCGGGGCCATCACCCAGAGGACGCGGGCACCGTCGGCGCCCGCGACGAAGGTGTGCGGCCGCCCCGGGTCGAAGGTCATGGCGTCCCCGGCGGCCAGGTCCACGCCCGGCTCCGGCGGGAACGCGAGTCGCAGCTCGCCGCGCTGCACCAGGACGAAGGACACCTCGGCGGGCAGCGCATAGGCCTCGTCCCCGCTGCCGCCCCCGGGCTCGATCTCGCTGAGCAGCACCTGGACCCGCTGCTCCCCCGACGGCGTGAGCAGGAACTCCGCGAGTCCGTCGCCGCCGAAGCGCACCTGCGGGTAGGCGTCCGCGCGGACGATCGACCCGGCCGCGCCACCGTCGAAGAGCGATCCGACGGGGACCTCCAGCGCCTCGCACCACCGGACCAGGACCGCCATCGACGGCGCCGCCAGGCCGCGCTCCACCTTGGACAGGTAGCCCTTGGTGACGCCGATGCGCTCCGCGACGTCCGCGAGCGTCAGGCGGCGGGCCCGGCGGGCCGCCTTGAGCGCGGCACCCACCTGATCCGGCACGGCGAGAACGTCATCCGCCCGCACAGCAGTGGCATCCAACAGATGTTTCCTTTCAGGAAACTCGAGTTGACAAGTCGGTCGATGTCCCACACTATGTGATCCGGCCCACAAAAGCAGCCCCTGCGAGAGGATCCATCCGTGCCTGAAGAAACCCAGCGCCCTTCTCAGCCCCGCGGACCGGTGGATGCGAGCCTCGTCCCCCGCTACTGCGGGCCGGAGACCTTCGCCCGCCTGCCCCGCCTCGACGAGGTCGACGGTGCCGCCATCGCCGTCCTCGGGATCCCCTTCGACTCGGGCGTGAGCTACCGCCCGGGCGCACGGTTCGGCCCCGGGCACATCCGGGCGTCGTCGAAGCTGCTGCGCCCGTACAACCCCGCGCTCGACGTCTCGCCCTTCGCGGTGCACCAGGTGGCCGACGCCGGCGATCTCGCGGTGAACCCGTTCGACATCGTCGAGGCGCTGGGGACCGTCGAGGCCGAGATCACGCGCCTGCGCGGAGCCGGCTCCAAGGTGCTCACCCTCGGCGGCGATCACACCCTCGCGCTGCCGATCCTGCGCGCCGTCGCCGCCGACCGCGGCCCCGTCGCCGTGCTGCACTTCGACGCGCACCTCGACACCTGGGACACCTACTTCGGCGCCCCGTACACGCACGGCACCCCGTTCCGGCGGGCCAGCGAGGAAGGTCTGATCGACCTCGAGCGCTCGATGCACATCGGCATCCGCGGACCCCTCTACGGCGAGCAGGACCTCACCGCCGACGGCGTCCTCGGCTTCCAGGTGGTGCGCTCCGACGACTACGAGAACGACGGCCTGGCCAGCGTGATCGAGCGCATGCGCCGGCGCCTCGCCGGGCCCGACGGTGCCGGCGGCCCCGTCTACGTCTCCGTCGACATCGACGTGCTCGATCCCGCGCACGCGCCCGGCACCGGCACCCCCGAGGCCGGCGGGATGACGAGCCGCGAGCTGCTGAACACGATCCGCGCCCTCGTCGGCACGGACGTGGTGGGCGCGGACGTCGTCGAGGTCGCCCCGCCGTACGACCACGCCGAGCTGACGGGCGTCGCGGCGGCCCACGTGGCCTACGAGCTGCTGTCGGTGCTCGCGGTGAACGCCCGATGAGCACCATCACCGAGAGTCTCTTCGCCCGCAAGTCCGTCGACCGAATCCTCGCCGACAGTGCCGCCGCGCACGACGGGCCCCAGCTCAAGCGCTCGATGGGACTCGGACACCTCACCGCCCTGTCGATCGGCGCCTCGCTCGGCACCGGCATCTTCGTGATCCTCGGTGAGGCTACGCCCAAGGCGGGGCCCGCGGTCATCGTCGCCTTCATCCTGGCCGCGGTCACCGCCCTGTTCTCCGCGCTGTCCTACGCCGAGATGGCGGGCACCATCCCCGTGTCGGGCAGCTCGTACTCGTACGCCTACGCCACCATCGGCGAGTTCTTCGCCTGGATCTGCGGCTGGTGTCTGCTCCTCGAGTACGGCGTCTCCGTGGCGGCCGTCGCCGTCGGCTGGGGCCAGTACATCAACGAACTCCTCCGCACCCTCTTCGACGTCGAACTCCCCACCGCGATCGCCGCACCCCCGGGCGACGGCGGCATCGTGAACATCCCGAGCATGGTGATCGTGGCCCTGGCGTGCCTCGTCCTCGTCGGCGGCGCGACCGAGAGCGCGCGCCTCAACACGGCGATGGTCGTGCTCAAGGTGTGCGTCCTGGTCTTCTTCTGCGCCATCGCCTTCACCGCCTTCGACTCGGGCAACCTCAGCCCGTTCATGCCCTTCGGCACCAACGGGATGACGGCCGCCGCGGCGATGGTCTTCTTCTCCTACATCGGATTCGACGCGGCCTCGACCGCGGGCAATGAGGCGAAGAACCCCACCCGCGATCTGCCGCGCGCGATCATCCTGTCGCTCGGCATCATCACCGTGCTCTACTGCCTGGTCGCACTCGCGGCGGTCGGCGCGATGCCCTGGCAGGACTTCGGCGGCACCGAGGCCTCCCTCGCGAAGATCCTCACGGACGTGACCGGCCAGACGTGGCCCTCCGTGATCCTCTCCATCGGCGCGGTGATCGCGATCGCCAGCGTGGTGCTCGCTGTCATGTACGGCCAGACCCGCATCCTCTACACGATGGGCAGCGACGGCCTGGTCCCCCGCGTCTTCGCCAAGGTCAACCCCCGCACCTTCGTGCCGGTCCGCAACATCGTGATCGTCAGCGTGGTCATCGCCGTGCTCGCGGGTCTCGTCCCCCTCGGCGAGCTCGCGAACGCCACGTCGATCGGCTCGCTGTTCGCGTTCGCGCTGGTCAACGTCGGCGTGATCCTGCTGCGGATCAACCGCCCCGACCTGCCCCGCGCCTTCAAGACGCCCCTGTTCCCGCTGATCCCCGTGCTGGGCATCGGCTTCTGCGGATACCTCATGCTCCAGCTCGAGGCCCGCACGTGGATCGCCTTCGCCGTCTGGTCCGCGGTGGGCCTCGTCGTCTACTTCGCCTACGGCTACCAGCACTCGCGGCTGCGGCAGGACGTCGACCTCGCGAAGGACGCGCGATGACGGTCACCGTCGGAATGTTCCAAGGGCCGGAGGGCCTCGGGCCGGAACCGGACGTCGCGCGGAACCTGGCGGCGATCGACGCGGCCGCGACCCGGGCCGCCGCCGCGGGAGCGCAGATCCTGGTCACGCCCGAGATGTCCGTGTCCGGCTACGACATCGGCACGGCCGCACGGGACCTCGCCCGACCGCGCGGCGGCGAGTACCACGCGGCGCTCGCGGGCATCGCCGGCCGGCACGACATCGCCGTCGTCGCGGGCTACCCGGAGCTCGACGACGGCACCGTCTTCAACGCCGTCACCGTCGTCGGGCCCGACGGCGCCGAGCTTGCGCACTACCGCAAGACGCACCTGTTCGGCGACCTCGACCGCACGATGTTCGCGCCGGGCGGCGAGCTGCCCGTCCTGTTCGACCTCGGCGGCCTACGATGCGGACTCCTCATCTGCTACGACGTGGAGTTCCCCGAAGCCGTACGCGCCCAGGCGGACGCGGGCACCGACCTGCTCCTGATCCCCACGGGTCTGATGGAGCCGTTCGGCCGCATCGCCGAACAAGTCGTCCCGGTGCGCGCCTTCGAGAGCCAGCTGTACATCGCCTACACCAACCACTGCGGCCGGGAGACCTCGCTCGAGTACTGCGGGCTGAGCACCGCGGCGGGACCCGACGGTGAGGTCGTTGCCCGGGCCGGGCGCGACGAGGAACTGCTCGTCTTCACCGCCGACCCGGAGGCCCTGCGCGAGGCGCGGATCGCCAACACCTACCTGCGCGACCGGCGCACCGACCTGTACTGAGCCCCGCCACCCCAGGAGCCCACATGACCCAGCCCGCCATGCCCGCCCACGGTCCGTCCGCCTCGGACGCTCCCCTGACGATGTTCGGGCCCGACTTCCCCTTCGCCTACGACGACTGGGTCGCCCACCCCGACGGCCTGGGCTCCGTGCCCGAGGCCGTGCGCGGCACCGAGGTCGCCGTCATCGGCGCCGGCCTCGCCGGCCTCACCGCCGCCTACGAGCTGGCCCGCCTCGGCCTGAAACCCGTGGTGTACGAGGCCGACCGGATCGGCGGCCGGATGCGCAGCGAGCGCTTCGAGGGCTACGCCGACGACCTGGTCGCGGAGATGGGTGCGATGCGCTTCCCGCCGTCGTCGACCACGCTGCAGCACTACCTCGACCGCGCCGGCCTGGAGACCGAGGCCTTCCCCAATCCCCTCGCCGAGGCGACGCCCAGCACCGTCATCGACCTCAAGGGCCGCAGCCATTACGCCCGCACCACCGCCGACCTCCCGCCCGAGTTCGCCGAGGTCGCCCGCGCGTGGGACGCGACGCTGGCCGACTACGCCGACGCCGCCGAGCTGCAGGACGCGATCCGTGCGCGCGACGTCACGCGGATCCGCGCCGTGTGGTCGCGCCTGGTGGAGGAGCTCGACGACCAGACCTTCTACGGCTTCCTCACCGCGTCGAAGCACTTCCGCTCGTTCGCACATCGGGAACTGTTCGGACAGGTCGGATTCGGCACGGGCGGCTGGGACACCGACTACCCCAACTCGATGCTGGAGATACTCCGCGTCACCTGCACCGCCGCCGACGACCACCACCGCGGCATCGTCGGGGGTGCGGACCGGCTGCCGAAGCACCTGTGGGAGAGCCCGTTCGACGGTGCGCGGTCCGTCCGGGACCTCAACGGCGGTGCGCACCGTCCGGCGGTCACCGCGATCAGGCGCACCGCCGGCCCCGGCGGGGCACCGGCGTACACCCTGACGGACGCGGCGGGCGAGACCCGCACCTTCCCCGCGGCGGTCTTCACCGGCCAGGCCTGGATGCTGCTCAACACGATCGACTGCGACGACGACCTGCTGCCGATCGATCACTGGACCGCGGTGGAGCGCACCCACTACATGGGCAGCTCCAAGGTCTTCGCACTGGTGGATCGGCCCTTCTGGCGCGACGTCGACCCGGCCACGGGGCGCGACACGATGTCCATGACGCTCACCGACCGGATGAGCCGCGGCACCTACTTGCTCGACCACGGGCCCGACCGGCCCGGCGTGATCTGCCTGTCGTACACCTGGTCCGACGACTCGCTCAAAGTGCTGCCGCTGGACGTCAACGCGCGGCTCGACCTGATGCTCAAGTCGCTCGGCGAGATCTACCCCGGCGTCGATATCCGCAGCCACATCATCGCCACCCCGAAGACGGTCTCGTGGGAGACGGAGCGGTACTTCATGGGCGCCTTCAAGGCGAACCTGCCCGGCCACTACCGCTACCAGGAGCGGCTGTACACGCATTTCATGCAGGAGTCCCTCGACCCGCGGCACCGCGGCTTCTTCCTGGCGGGCGACGACATCTCGTGGACCGCCGGGTGGGCCGAGGGCGCGCTGCAGACCGCGCTCAACGCGGTCTGGGGCGTCGTGCACCACCTCGGCGGGGGTACCGCGGCGACCAATCCCGGACCGGGCGACGTCTTCGCGGACATCGCCCCGGTCCGGCTCGGCGACGAGCGGGGCACGCGCGCCTGAGCCAGGTAGCGCCTGTCGGTCAGTCGCGGCGCAGCGCGGTCACCATGCCCCCGTCGGCGGGGATCATCGTGACGTTGCGGTGCCGCGGCTGCTCGGCCGGCGCATCGGTCATCGCGAGGTCCACGCGCAGCAGGATCTGCGTGACCACCGACCGCAGCTCCGCCATCGCCAGCCTCGCGCCGAGGCAGCGCCGGGTGCCGCCGCCGAAGGGCATCAGCTTCTGCGGCGAGGGCTTCACCCCGAGGAAGCGGTCGGGATCGAAGGCGTAGGGCCGCGGGTACAGGTCCTCGCGGTGGTGCAGCAGCAGGATCGAGATCAGCGCGATCACACCGCTTTCCACAGCGTAGGGCCCGAACTGCCAGTCCGACAGCAGCTCCCGCGCAACGACCGGGACCACGGGACGGTTGCGCATCGACTCGTTGATGAGCGCCTCGATGTACGCCTCGTCGCCCTCCCGGGCCGCCTCCACGGACCGGCGGTACACGTCGGGGTTGCGGGTGAGCCGCTCGAAGGTCCACGCCACCGAGTTCGACGTCGTCTCGTGCCCCGCGAGGACCAGGGTGAGCAGCTCGTCGCGGATCTCGCTGTCGGCCAGGGGCGCACCGTCGTCGCCGCGGGCCGCCATGAGCACCGTGAGGATGTCGGACCGGCCGGCCCCGTCGGGGCCGTCGGCGCCCTCGCGCCGCCGCTCGGCGATCACGGCGTAGATGGCGCGGTCGAGCGGACGCAGGATCATCTTCAGCACGCCCCGCGGCTCGGGGCTGCGCGCGTTCACCAACTGCACGGCGGTCGCGAGCGGGTGCGTCGAGAGCTGCAGCAGCCGGATCATCGACGTGCGGACCGCGCTCTCGGCGGCGGTGGCGCCCGCCTCGTCCTCGATCCCGAACACCGCCGACATGATGACGTCGAGGGTGATCTGCTGGCCGATGTCCGCCAGGGCCACCGGCTCCCCCGTCCGCCATTCGTCGATGCGGTGCGCGGTGGCCGCGTCGATCCGCCGCTGGTACTCGGTGACCGCGCGGCCGTGGAATTGCGGCAGCAGCAGGCCGCGCTGCTGCTTGTGGCGCGGCCCCACCGCGGTGAGCACCGAATCCGGCCCCACGATGGGCCGCAGCGGCGAGAAGCGGGTGGCCGACGGCGCGTCGTCGGGCCGCGACATCAGCGAGGCGACGTGGGCCGGGTTCGACACGATCACGACCTGTCCGGGGCCGCCCGCGAACTCGGAACGGAAGACGTCGCCGTACCGCTCCGCGGCGCGGAACGTCACGTCGCCTTCGCGGAGGGTGTAACTCAGGGACGCCCGCAGCGGCCCCATCGGGAGCGACGGGGCCGCACGCAGCGCCGCGGCCCCCGCGGCGTCGACGGGCCCCGCCTCGACGGCGTTCCGGCCGTCGAGGCCCGGGCGGGCGGGATCGCGCAGATGCCAGGCGGGCTCGGGGATGGACAGGGTGCGCGCGACGGTGCCGCCGAGCCCGCTGCCGATGCCGGTCCGGAAGGCTCGTGTGATCGTGGTCATGTCGTCCTCCTACGTCGATTGTGCACGCCGATCGCGGCGCGCGGGCGGGCCGTCGCGATCGTCAGGGAACGACGGTGCCTCCGGGGCCGGTCCGGCGGTCCCGGGCCGCCATCGCGCGGTGGATGTCCCGCGCTCCGAAGTCGAGACCGTCGCGGTCGTGGGTGAGCCACAGGACCGCGAGGACGAACGCTGCCAGGGCGAGAACGGTGATCATGGCCTTCTCCTTCTCCGGTGCCCGGTCGGTGTTCCGGGTCGCCTTCGACGCTACGAGCGCGATCGCCGCAGGTCAGCGTGCTCAGGACGGAAGTCCGGTTCCGCCCTGAGGTGGGCGCGCGGATCCGCCCCAGGGTGGGCGACCGGGCGCGCTCGCGCGGCTACGATGCACACCATGCGCTGGCTGCGGTGGTTGGAGGCGCGATACCGGCGGGACTTCGAGTTGCTCGGCTACGAGTACCCGCCGTACTACATGACGATCACCGAAGTGGCCATGCTCGCGCTGGTCATCGAGGCCGCAGTGCCCCGGATCATGGAGGGCCCCGAAGGCCGGCAGTGGATCTGGCTGGCGGCCGCCGTCTTCCTCTCCCTGTGTCACACGGCGGGCAGCCTGCTCCGCAAGGGCGGCGTCTCGCTCACCGCGCACTCCATCGTGATCCTCACCAGCGCCTCGCTGTTCTGGTGCGTGCCCGCGGCGTTCGACGTGGTACCGCTCATCGTCATCCTCGGGATCACCCAGGTCGCGGCCGTGACCCCGTTACGGGTGACGGTGGTGCATGTGATCGCCTACCTGGCCGTGGTGATCACCGCGGGCCTGCTCGGCGCGATCCACCAGGCGTGGCTCATCGCGCTCACGGTGTGCTTCGGGGCGGCGGTCGGCCAACTGCTGCAGAACCAACTCCTGCTGCTCCGCGCCGAGCGGCGCGCGCAGGCCTCCCGGACCGCGCTCGACCGCGCCGCCATCGCCGGCGAGGTGCACGACGTGGTCGCGCACTCCCTGGCGGTGGTGCTGCTCAACGTCACCGCCGCGCGCCGGGCGCTCGAGTCCGGCGACGACCGGGCCGAGGCCGTCGACGCGCTCCGCGACGCGGAGACCCAGGGGCGGACCGCGATGAAGGACATCCGCACCACCATCGAACTCCTACGGTCGGACAGCGCCGACGCCGCCCAGCCCGGACTCCCCGAGGTCCCCGAGCTCGTCGCCTCGTTCGCGCGCGCGGGCCTGGCCGTCGAGCTGGAGCAGCACGCCCCGTCGACGGCGCTCTCCGGCACCGCCGGCCTCGCCGCCTTCCGGCTGGTGCAGGAGTCGCTCGCGAACGCCGTGAAACACGCGCCGGGCGCACGGGTCTCCGTGCTCGTCGGGCCACGCCCCATGGGCCGCGTCGGGATCCGGGTCTCGTGCCCCGTCCCCGACGGTGCCCGGCGCGCCCCCGGCGGCACGGGACTGACGGGGATGCGCGCCCGGGTGGAGAGCGCGGGCGGAACCCTGACCGCGGGGCCCACCGACGGCCTGTGGCTCGTGGACGCCGTCTTCCCCGCCGAGACCGGCGCCGGGGCAATCGGTTCGATCGAAGGAGCATCACCGTGACCGACCGACCGATCCGCCTCGTCCTGGTGGACGACCAGGACCTGGTGCGACTGGGGCTGCGCCGCATCCTCCGCCGCCGCGACGGCTTCGAGGTGGTCGGCGAGTGCGCCGACGGCGACGAGGTTGCAGCCGTCGTCGCGGCGGAGGACCCCGACGTCGTGCTGATGGACCTGCGCATGAAACGGGTCAGCGGGATGGAGGCCACGCGGCGCCTCACCGCGTCCGCGGGCGCGCCGCCGGTGCTGGTGCTCACCACCTTCCGCGACGACGACCTGCTCTCCGAGGCGCTGCGGGCCGGCGCGTCCGGCTTCGTCCTCAAGGACTCGCCCGCGGAGGATCTCATCCGCGCGGTGCGCCTCGTCGCCGCCGGGGAGGCGGTCCTCGACCCCGCGGTCACCGGCCGCGTGCTCGAGACCTACCGCACGGCCGCACCGACGGTGGCGGCACCGTCGGGCGAGGCGACGCGACTGACCTCCCGCGAAGCGGACGTGCTCGCGCTCGTCGGCCGCGGGCTCTCCAACGACGACATCGCCACCGAGCTGGTGATCTCGATCGTCACCGTGAAGAGCCACATCGGCTCGATCTTCACCAAGCTGGACGTGCGCAACCGCGCGGAAGCGATCGTGTTCGCGTTCGATCACGGCATCGTCCGGCCGGGCGGCTGACGCCTGACGCGATTGAACGCTGTTTCGGAGAGGAAAGACGCAGGTCGGACTCTCCAAAACAGCGTTCAATCGGGTGGGGAGTGCTTACTGCCGCTCGATGAAGGAGGGCTTCTCCTTGTTGGCGGCCGCGGTGCGGGCGATCACGTGGTTCTTGCCGCGGATCAGGCCCAGCTGCAGGGCCTGCTCGACGGGGAAGGACAGGCGCGAGCCGCTGTACCAGGTGTTCTCGAACAGCGCCTTGGACGCGGCCACCGCGTCGGGCGAGCGCTCCTTGAGCTTCTCCACCAGCTCCAGCGCGTCCTTCATCGGGTCGGCGGAGACGCCGGTGACGAGGCCCCAGTCCAGCGCCTGCTTCGCCGAGAACATCTCGCCGGTCATCGTGAGGCGCTTGGCGACGTCGATGGTGGTGAGCTGGGCGATGGACGCCGAGATCGACATGTCGGGGATGAGGCCCCACTTGGCCTCGAGGATGGAGAAGTCCGCCTCGCTCGAGGCGTAGCGGAAGTCCGCGCCGAGCGCGATCTGCAGGCCGCCGCCGTAGCAGTGGCCGTGCACGACCGCGATGACCGGCGCGGGCACGCTGCGCCACGCCCAGCCCGCGGCCTGGAAGTTGTTGGCCGCCGAGATGCGCTTCGGCACGAAGTTCATGAGCAGGCGGCGCTGCTCCTTGCCCGCGGAGGCGAAGTCGAGGCCGGAGCTGAACGAGCTGCCCTCGCCGGAGAGGATCACGGCACGCAGCGAGCGATCGTTCTTCGCGCGATCGGCGGCCTTCGCGAGGTCGTCGATCATGTCCAGGGTGAGGCCGTTGTGCTTCTCGGGCCGATTGATCCGCACGTGGGCGACCTCGTCGCGCACCTCGTAGTCGATGTTCGACATCCGCTTCTCCTCGTTTCGCCTCGCCTTGGCCGTCATCTGCAACCCTAGCCGCCGCGTCGGTCCCCGTATGGGAAGGCACGGCTGAAGTAAAGTGGCGCTCATGGCGGTCACGTTGCACATCACGGGGGAACCCGAGTCGGACGCGGTGCTCTCGGAGCATCCGTTCGCGCTGCTCGCAGGCATGCTTCTCGACCAGCAGTTCCCGATGGAACGCGCGTTCGCGGGTCCGTGGAAGGTGCTCGACAGGTTCGGCAGTATCGACCCGCGCGACATCGCGGTCGCGGACTCGGTCCGGTTCGAGGAACTGTGCACCACGCCGCCCGCGATCCACCGGTACGGCCGTGCCATGGCGGCGCGCCTGCAGACCCTCGCGCAGATCGTCGTCGACGAGTACGACGGGCAGGCCGAGCGGATCTGGACGGAGGCCGCGTCCGGCGCCGACCTGGTGAAGCGGATCGAGGCCCTCCCCGGCTTCGGCGCGCAGAAGGCGAAGATCTTCGCGGCGCTCGTCGGCAAGCAGCTCGGCGTGAAGCCGCGCGGCTGGGCGACGGCGGTCGGCGACTACGGCAAGGCCGGATACCGGTCGGTCGCGGACGTCGTCGACGGCGAGTCCCTGCAGAAAGTGCGGGCCCACAAGAAGGAGATGAAGGCGGCGGCGAAGAAGGCGGGCGCATGACCGGGCCCGGTCCGTACGGCGGCCAGAACCCGAATCAGCCGGGGCAGGCCTACTCGCAGGCGATCCCGCTCCCGAACCCTCCCCGCGGCCCCGCGGCGCCGGGCCCGGTGCCCGGCGGCCCTCCCCCGACCCCGCCGCAGAAGCCCAACTCGAGCCGCAACGTGATCCTGGCGCTCGTCGCCGTCGCGTCGGTCGTCGCCCTGGTCGCCGCGATCGTGGTGGCCGCGCTGCTCAGCGACTCCAACGGCGCCGAGCCGGGCAAGGACACCGCGTCGGCCACGACCGGCGCCGGCGCCGTCTTCCGCATCAACGACTGCCTCTACGACGTGCCCGAGGCGCCGAAGGTCGGCAACTGCGACGACGGCGGCTCGCCGTACAAGGTCACCCAGGTGATGCCGGCTGGCGAGAAGTGCCGCGCCGAGCAGACCTCGATCGCGCGGGGCCTCTGGTACTGCCTCACCCCCAATCTCAACGTGAACTACTGCTACACGGCCCCCGTGCCGGGCACCTGGATCAAGGCGGCCGGGCAGTGCGGCGCGCCGGGCACGATCACCGTGGTCTCCGTGGTGGGCGGCCTCAAGGACTCCGGGCGCTGCTCGGGCGAGTGGGACCGCAGCTACTTCTTCGACGATCCGGTCTACACGATCTGCGCGAAGTCCTACACGTAGTCGCGGCGTCCGCCGTCGCCCCGGGTGGGATCGGGCGGCTGCGGCACTGAACTAAGCTGGTCGGGTGCCCGTCACCATGCCCCACGACCTCCCCGCTCGGGCCGTCCTGGCCGCGGAGCAGGTCTTCGTCATGTCCGACGACCGCGCGGGACATCAGGACATCCGCCCCATGCGGATCGCCATCCTGAACCTGATGCCGATGAAGGTCACCACCGAGACCCAGCTGCTGCGCCTGCTCAGCAACAGCCCGCTGCAGATCGAGCTCACGCTGCTGCGCATGGCCAGCCACGTCTCGCGGACCACCGCGTCGGAGCACCTCGACTCGTTCTACTCCACCTTCGACGACGTGGCCGAGCAGCACTTCGACGGCCTGATCATCACCGGGGCCCCGGTCGAGCGGCTCGACTTCGAGGACGTCGACTACTGGCCGGAGATGACCCGGATCCTCGACTGGACGCGGACCAACGTGCAGTCCACCCTGCACGTCTGCTGGGGCGCCCAGGCGGCGCTGTACCACCACTACGGCGTCGGCAAACACGAACTGCCCCAGAAGCTCTCGGGCGTCTACCCGCACCGTCTCACCGCGGCGCGATCGCCCGTCGTCACCGGCTTCGACGACGAATTCCTGGCCCCGCACTCGCGGCACACGGACGTCGAGGCGACCGACGTCGAGGCGACCGGCCACGTGGACGTGCTGGCCGTCAGCGCGGAGGCCGGCGTGTACCTCGCGGCCAGCCGGGACGGTCGGCAGGTCTACGTGACGGGCCATCCGGAGTACGACGCGGACACCCTGGCCCGCGAGTACGCGCGGGACAGCGGGCAGGGCCTCCCGGTCGCTCCGCCCGCCCACTACTTCCCGGACGACGATCCCGCGCAGCTCCCGCGCAACCGCTGGCGCGGCCACGGGAACCTGCTCTACAGCAACTGGCTCAACTACTGCGTCTACCAGGAGACGCCGTTCGACCCGGACGGCGCGTAGCGCTCAGCCCTGCGCGGGCGGATCGCCGCCGTCCGCCGCGGGAGCCTCGGTCGCGGTCGCAGTCGGGGGCTCGGGCGCGGCCGGAGCTCCGGGCGCCTCGGGCTGGACCTCGACGGCCTCCACCTCGACGACCGAGGCGACGACGACCGCTGGCGGGACCGCGACCGACGGGGCCGCCACGACCCGGGCCGGCCTGGGTTGGCGCGGCTGCGCCGCCTTGGCGACCTCGCTCGCGGTGCGCAGGGCGAACTTCGGCAAGCTCGAGAGCAGGTCGGTCACGGGCTCGGCGACGGTGTTCGCCGCGCCGACCACCGTCTCGATGTCGCCCAACCGCTGCCCCATCGCGGCGATCGTCGGCGTGAGCTTGTTCATCGCCTCGGTCACCTCCGCGAGCTTCTGCACCACGCCGTCCTCCGCGGTGAAGGCGTCGACGATGCCGCCCTCCCGGGTGGCGCGATCGAGCGGACCGTCGGGCCGGATCACGCGGTCGACGGCGCCGCCCTCGTCGAACAGGTCCGCCACCCGGTCGGCCGCGCCGCCGGGGCCCACCACGCGATGGATGGCGCCGTCGTCGCTCAGCAGGTCGGACACGCGGTGCACGATGTGGGGCACGCGCTGCGCGGCGGTGATCAGGTTCTCGTGGCGGGTGCCTCCGCCCGAGCCGGGATCGATCTTGTCCGCGGCCATCGACACGACGTCGCGCGCCACACCGACCGAGGTCTCGGCGGCGGCGAGGCCCAGGCCCGCCGCGGCCAGCCCGACGCGGGCAGGGGCGAGCAGTGCTTTCGGAAACTCCATGGATCCAGCGTAGCGCCGATCCGCGATGGCGGAATCAGGAGATTCCCTGAGGTCAGGCGCCGGGCGTGGGGCTCACGACGTAGGTCACGTCACCGTCGTTCGACGAGATCCCGACGGTGAAGCCGTGGCCGCGGTACACGGCCCCGATCCGGCCGGCGTCGAGCGGGACGCCCGGCGCGACGGGGGTCAGGCCCGCCGCGAGCAGCGCACGAGCCGCTGCCACGGTGTCACGCCCCTCGACGGTGACCCGCCACATCGCGTGCCCGACCTCGATGGTCTCGGCCTTGCGGATCTCGCCGACCACCGGGACCTGCTGCGCCGGGAAGCCCGCGGGCAGCGCGACTGGGCCCGCCGCGGGGCCGCTGCATCCGGCCACGAGGAGCCCGGAGACGACGAAGGCGGCGCCGATGCCGGCGCCGCCTCGTTTCGTGCGATCCATGCGGGTCAGAGCGAGATCTTGCCCTCGGCGATCGCGCGGATGAGCTGCTTCTCGCGACGTGCCCGCTTGAAGCGCGACCCGATCACGAGCGCGGCCAGCACCGCGACGCCGGCCGCGGCGGCGAGCACCGGCGGCTTCGTCACGGTGGCGATCACCGACTGCTGCGCCTGCTCGGCGAGCTTGCGAGGGTCCGCCCGCTCGCCCAGCTGGTCCAGCGTTGCCGCCAGCTGCTCCCGGGCGCGCTCGATATCGCGCTCGATGCTCTCGGTGTCACGTGCCACTTCGCTCTACCTCCGGGTCAGCCAGCCTGCAAATACTTCACCGACTCTAGACCAGCGGCCGCGGGCGCACCGCTCTGCGGGGCCCCGGCGGCGCGATCCGGCTCCGCCGGGAGGGCGAAGGTGGCCTGGACCTGCAGCCATTGCGCCAGGATCTGGCAGCCCGTGAGCTCGTAGTCCTCGTGCCGCAGCCGCGCGAGCGGCTCGGTGGCGTACGCGGTGTGCCGGTTTCCGCGCAGGTTGTAGTCGCGGCCGCGGTACTGCACCCGCGGCAGGTAGCCGAGGATCTCCCGGCCCGCCGTGCGCAACCGGTCCACGTCGCGCCGCCACTGCCGGGAGCCGAACGCCGTGCGGGTGGCGTTCTGGAAGCGGTGGCCGAGGTACTCCCCCGCCGCGCGGGGCGCCCACGTCGCCAGGTCGCGCAACGTCAGGTAGGCGGTGGCGTCGGCGATGTCGCGGACGAAGGAGTCGACGCTGGCGTTGCAGATCACGTCCTGCGGGTGCGAGATCCACTGCAGCGGCAGCCCGTCGGGCACCGACGGGCCGTCACCCGCGACGCCGGAGCCGCACAGCGCCGGGTCGCTGCCGTGCGGCCGTTCGGGGTCGGAGATCAGGCCGGCGGCGAGCACGTTCGGCGCGAGCACGGGCCCGTCGGCCATCGCGCCGAGCACCCGGCGGACCACGGTGCAGCCCTGCGAGTAGCCGATGAGGACGACGGGGCCGTCGGCGTCGGCGATCGCGGTCAGAAGGCGCTCGACGCCGATCGACACGGACTCCGCGAAGGAGATCCCGTCGCGCGCAGGCACCGGCCCGTAGGAGGCGGGATAGCCCACCCAGCGGGCGCCGAAGCGCTCGTCGAGCTCGGCCACCACGTGGCTGAGCATGCCGGTCACCTCGGTGCGGGGATCGTCGATCCAGGACTCGCCCGTGCCCCCGACGGCGAGCACGGTGATCCGGGCCCGGCCGGCGTCCGCCGGTCGCCGGGCCGCCCTGCTGTGGACGGTCAGCGTGTTCATGGGACAACCCTTGCGCCCGCGGATGAGAACGAGCTGAAATCCATGTTAAGAAACCGCTGATGTGTCCGAGCTAACAGCGGCGTCAACTCTGACAGGTGGCGCACCAGTACAGGTTCCGCGCCTCCATGACCTCGGTCCGCACGGGCGTGCCGCACACGCGGCAGGGGTCGCCGGTGCGCCGGTACACGTAGGTCCGCGGCCGGTCCTCGGCGTACGACGGTGCGCCGTGGTCGTGCTCGGGCCGGACCACGTGCATCCGGCCGCGCTCGACGCCGATCGGCATGAGGGCGACCAGATCCGCCCAGATCTCGTCGAACTCCGCACGGGAGACGTCGCGACCCTCGCGGTGCGGGTCGATCCCGGCGCGGAAGAGCACCTCGGCGCGGTAGACGTTGCCGACGCCGGCCATCACCTTCTGGTCCATCAGCAGCGCGCCGACGGGCCGTCGCGACCGCTCGATGCGGCGCCACGCGTCGTCGGGATCGGAATCGGGCCGCAGCGGGTCGGGGCCGAGGCGGGCGAGGACGCCGTCGACCTGTTCCTCGGTGACGAGCTCGCACGCGGTGGGTCCGCGCAGGTCGGTGCCGCCGCGCGGCCCGACGATGCGGTACCGCACCTGTCCGATGGGAGCGGGCGCACCGTCGGACACCCCGAAATCGGTGAAGGCGCCGTACAGGCCCAGATGGACGTGGACGATCAGCCCGCCGTCGTAGCGGTGCCAGAGATGCTTGCCCCACGAGTCGGCGCGCTCGAAGACGCGGCCGTCGAGGCGCTTCGCCTCCGGGGCGAACCTGCCCTGGGGGCTGGAGACGCGGACGCCCTCGCCCGCGAACAGTGCGTCGTGGGCGAGGGCGAGCCGGTGGAGTGTGTGCCCTTCGGGCATCGTCGGTGCCGGTCAGGCCTCGGGGGCGCCGGGAACGGCGGGCGCGACGCCGGTGCGCTCGTACTCGGCGAGGATGTCGATGCGGCGCTGGTGTCGGGGCTCCTCCGACCACGCCTGCCCGAGGAAGGCGTCGACAATGGCCAGCGCCTCCTCCTTGCTGTGCATTCGGCCGCCGATGCCGATCAGCTGCGCATTGTTGTGCTCGCGCGCCAGCTTCGCGGTCTCGACGCTCCAGGCGAGGGCGCAGCGGGCGCCGGGCACCTTGTTCGCGGCGATCTGCTCGCCGTTGCCGCTGCCGCCGAGGACGATGCCGAGGCTGCCGGGGTCGGCGACGACGCGGGTTGCGGCGTCGATGCAGAACGCGGGGTAATCGTCGACGGCGTCGTAGGTGTGGGCGCCGCAGTCGACGGCCTCGTGACCGTTCGCCGTCAGGTGCTCGATGATCTGGGACTTCAGTTCGAATCCGGCGTGGTCGCCGCCGAGGTAAACGCGCATGAATACAAGTCTGACACGCGCCGCGCGCGCATCGATGAGCGGCACAGCCTACATTCGATGGCATGGATGACAGCACCGAGCAGACACCGGGCCGGGAGCCGCAGGGCGACTCCTCCCCCACCGCGTCCGCCCGCACCGGGGCCTTCAGCTCCGAACCGGACGAATCGACGATGCCGAGCACGGGCTTCTTCCCCGTGGTGCAGCCCGACGAACCGGCGGCGGACCCGTCGCCGTCCGACGCGGCGACCTCCGCCATCCCCGCCGCGGACTTCCCGACCGAGCGGCACCACTCCGGCGGGCACCACGCGCTGCCCGAGCTCGGCGCACACGACCCGTCGGTGACCGCGGGCCTGGGCGCCCCCGCCCAGCAGCCCGGCGGCCCGCAGTTCGGCTCGGGCCACTTCCCGGGCGCGCACGTCCCCGGCGGACACTTCCCCGGCGGACACTTCCCGGGTGGCCCCGGCGGCCCCGTTCCGCCGGTGCCGCAGGCCCCGTCGTACGCCGGGCCGCCGCGGCGCCATCCCTGGGAGATCCCGCTGCTGGTGATCGTGATCCTCGTGACCCTGCTGATCTACGGGGGCGCGCTGGTCCTGGCCGCGGTCGGAGTGGTCAACGAGTACCTGCTGCTCGCACTCCTCGCGCCGATCGTCGTGTTCCTCATCCGAGGCATCACCTGGGCCTCGCCCCGCGTCCAGGGGGTGCAGATGACCCCGACGCAGTTCCCCGAGGGCTATCGGATGGTGCGTGAGGCGGCGGCCCGGTACGGCATGCGCGAGGTCCCCGACGCCTTCGTGGTGATCGGCAACGGCCAGATCAACGCCTTCGCCTCGGGCCACGGCTTCCGCCGCTTCGTGGTGGTCTACAGCGACCTGTTCGAGATCGGCGGCGAGGCCCGCGACCCCGAGGCGCTCGCGTACATCGTCGGCCACGAGGTCGGCCACATCGCGGCGGGCCATGTGTCCTACTGGCGGCAGCTCGGGTCGTTCGCGATGAGCTACCTGCCGGTGATCGGCGCGGCCCTGTCCCGCTCGCAGGAGTACACGGCCGACAACTACGGTTACTTCAATCAGCCCGCGGGTACGCCCGGCGGCATGGGTGTCCTCGGCGCCGGCAAGTACCTCGGCAAGGAGGTCGACTTCGACCAGCTCGCCGACCGCGCGTCCACCGACAAGGGCTTCTTCACCTGGCTGGTGAACCTCACCGCATCGCATCCCGTGCTCACCTGGCGCGCGGCCGCGCTGCGCAACCGCACCAAGGCCGGCTCGCTGTGGTTCGCCCCCAGCGGCCCGATGCGCGGCGTCGGCGGCGGCGCGGTCGTGCCGGCCGGCCCGGTGCCGACGTACACCCAGCAGGAGGTGCTGGCGCCCGCCCCCGGGCAGGTGCAGGCGGCCCCCGTCGGGCCGGGTCCCGTGCACCAGGTCCCGACGGGACCGTACGGCCCCACCCACGTCCCGACGGAGCAGCCGGCACCCGCGCAGCAGAGTCAGCCCTACCCGGAGGGCGGCTACTTCGCGCAGCGGCACGCCCCGCAGGGCGACTCCGGCGCGCAGGCCGGAAAGGCTCCCGACGGGACGCCCGAGCAGCCTGGGCAGAACGAGAACCCGCCGGCCGGCTCCTAGCCCTCGAACCGACGAACCCCGCCGCACCGTTGCCGGTGCGGCGGGGTTCTGCGTTCGCGGTGTCAGTCGAACGCGGGCTCCTCGTGGCGGCTCCTCTTGAGCTCGAAGAAATGCGGGTAGCTCGCGAGGAGCACCGCGCCGTCCCACACGCGGCCCGCGACGTCACCACGCGGGATGCGCGAGAGCACGGGTCCGAAGAAGGCGGTGCCGTTGACGTGGATGGTCGGCGTACCGACGTCGGGGCCCACCTTGTCCATGCCCGCGTGGTGGCTCGCGCGCAGGGCCTCGTCGAAGTCGGTGCTGTCCGCGGCGGCGGCCAAGTCCGACTCGAGGCCGGTCTCGGCCAGCGACTCGGCGATCACGACGGCGAGATCCTTGTTCTGCTCGTTGTGGATCCGGGTGCCCATGGCGGTGTACAGCTTCGGCAGCACGTCGTCGCCGTGGCGCTGCGCGGCGGCGATGAGCACGCGCACCGGGCCCCACGCCGTCTTCATGAGTTCCCGGTAGATCTCGGGCAGGTCGTCGCGGCCCTCGTTGAGGACGGCCAGGCTCATGACGTGGAACTGCACGTCGATGTCGCGCACCTTCTCGACCTCGAGGATCCACCGCGAGGTGATCCAGCACCACGGACACAGCGGGTCGAACCAGAACTCGACGCGATCCTTGGCGGTGGACGGGGCGGTATCGGTCACTTCGGCTCCTGCTCGTGGGACGGTCACTTCTCAAGAAGATCCTGCTCCCCCGTGCAACGTCGCGCACGCCGATCTGCTTCCCGCGCGGGCACGCGGGGGCGGCGGGTGGCATTGTGGGACGGGTCGAGCCGGTGCGTCCGGTTCCGCCGTCCGCCGAGTCCAGAAGGAGCGTCCCCTTTGTCCGCGCCCAACCTCACCCGGGTCCAGGCCGCCGAGCGCGCCGCGACCGTCGCCGTCTCGCGCTACGCGATCGACCTCGACCTCACCGACGGGGCGGATGCGCCCGGCGACAAGACCTTCGGGTCGACCACGACGATCACGTTCACGGCGACGCCGGGTGCGGAGACGTTCATCGACCTCATCGCCAGCGGCATCACGGCCACGCTCAACGGGCGGCCCGTCGACACGTCCGGCTACACCGAGGAGGGCGGGCTCGCCCTGCACGGCCTCGCGGCCGAGAACGAGCTGGTGATCTCGGGGCGGTTCTTCTACTCCAACACCGGCGAGGGCCTGCACCGCTTCGTCGATCCCGCGGACGGCGCGGTCTACCTGTACTCGCAGTTCGAGACGGCCGACGCCAAGCGCATGTTCGCGTGCTTCGACCAGCCCGACCTCAAGGCCGTCTTCGACGTGGCCGCGACGGCACCGTCGGACTGGACCGTGGTGACGGGCGGCGCGGAGGCGACCCGGGAGCCGCTGCCGACCGGCGCGCACCGCTGGACCTTCGTCACGACCGAGCCGATGTCGACCTACCTGGTGGCGCTCATCGCGGGCCCGTACGCGGTGTGGACGGACGCGTACACGGACGAGCACGGCACCATCGACCTGCGCCTGTTCTGCCGTGCCAGCCTCGGCGAGTACATGGACGCCGAGCGGCTGTTCACCGAGACCAAGCAGGGTTTCGGCTTCTACCACAAGAACTTCGGCATCCCCTACGCCTTCGGCAAGTACGACCAGCTGTTCGTGCCGGAGTTCAACGCGGGCGCGATGGAGAACGCCGGCGCGGTCACCTTCCTCGAGGACTACGTCTTCCGGTCGAAGGTCACGCGCTACCTCTACGAGCGCCGCTGCGAGACCGTGCTGCACGAGATGGCGCACATGTGGTTCGGCGACCTGGTCACCATGCGCTGGTGGGACGACCTGTGGCTGAACGAGTCCTTCGCGACCTTCGCGTCGGTGCTCAGCCAGGCGGAGGCCACCGAGTACACCTCGGCGTGGACCACCTTCGCGAACGTCGAGAAGTCCTGGGCGTACCGGCAGGACCAGCTCCCGTCGACGCACCCCGTCGCGGCCGACATCCCCGACCTGCAGGCCGTCGAGGTCAACTTCGACGGCATCACCTACGCCAAGGGCGCGTCGGTGCTCAAGCAGCTCGTCGCCTACGTGGGCCTCGAGCCCTTCCTCGCCGGCCTGCGCACGTACTTCGTGGAGCACAAGTTCGGCAACGCCACCTTCGACGACCTGCTGCGCGCGCTGGAGGCCTCGTCGGGCCGCGACCTGTCGGACTGGGGCGCCCAGTGGCTCAAGACCACCGGCATCAACATCCTGCGCCCCGACTTCGAGGTCGACGGCGACGGGAACTTCACCCGGTTCGCCATCGTCCAGGAGGGCGCGGAGCCGGGCGCCGGCGAGCTGCGCACGCACCGCCTCGCCGTGGGCGTGTACGCCGATCAGGACGGGAAGCTGGTGCGCACGCAGCGCGTCGAGCTCGACGTCGCCGGTGCGCGCACCGACGTCCCGGAGCTGGTGGGCGTGCACCGCGGCGAGCTCGTTCTGGTCAACGACGACGACCTCACCTACTGCTCGGTGCGGCTGGACCCGGTCTCGCTGGCGACGGTGACGAGCCGCATCGCGGACATCGCCGACTCGCTCCCCCGCACGCTCGGCTGGTCCGCGGCCTGGGAGATGACGCGGCAGGCCGAGATGAAGGCCCGCGACTTCGTCGAGCTGGTGCTCGGCGGTATCGGCGCCGAGACCGAGGTGGGCGTGGTGCAGCGCGTCGTGCTGCAGGCGCAGACGGCCGTCGAGTCCTACGCCGACCCCGCCTGGGCCGCCGCGGAGGGCCGCGAGCGGCTCGCCTCCGGCCTGCTCGGACTGGCCCGCGATGCCGAGGCGGGCTCGGACTTCCAGCTCGCCTTCGTCAACGCCCTCGCGGCGTCGGCGCTGGGGCGCGCCGAGGTCGAGGCGCTGCAGGCGCTGTACGACGGTGCCGAGCCCGCCACCGTCGGGCTGGCCGGGCTGACCGTCGACACCGACCTGCGGTGGCGCCTCCTGACCGCCCTGGCGCGCGCCGGGGCCGCGGGCACCGACGAGATCGAGGCCGAGGTGCTGCGCGACCCGACCGCCGCGGGCGAGCGGTCCGCCGCGGCCGCGCTGGCCGCCCGGCCGGACGTCCGGGTCAAGGAGGAGGCCTGGGAGAAGGTGTTCGGCGACGACTCGCTGTCGAACACGCTGACCCGCGCGATCTCCGCGGGCATCGTCGCGCCCGGGCAGGGCGAGCTGCTGGCGCCCTTCACGGCGCGCTACTTCGACTCGATCGACCAGGTGTGGGGGCGCCGGTCCTCCGAGGTCGCGCAGACGGTGGTCGTGGGCCTGTACCCGTCGTGGGACATCTCCGACGGGGCCGTGGCCGCCGCGGACGCCTGGCTCGCGGGCGACAAGCCCCCGGCCCTGCGCCGCCTCGTGCTCGAGGGCCGCGCGGGCATCGTCCGCTCGCTGGCGGCGCGGGCCTTCGACCGCGCCTGACGCTCATACGACGGCGGCCCCGGGATCGTTCGATCCCGGGGCCGCGGTCGTGTGCGGGGCTCAGCTGATGAACGGGTGGCCGCTCACCGTCTTGCCCGGGTCGTCCTGGATGACGTCCCAGTGCTCGACGATCTTGCCGTTCGCGACGCGGAAGATGTCGGCGACCGCCTGCGCCTTGCCGTCGTAGACCGACTTCGCGTAGACCACGACGATGTCGCCGTCCGCGACGACGCGCACGATGGACGTGCTGTACTTCGGGTCCTTCACGACGGGCCCGAGGACCTTGACGAAGGCGTCGCGGCCGTCGGCGACCTCGGGGTTGTGCTGGATGTAGTGGTCGCCGATGTAGCGCTGCGCCGCACCCGCGATGTCCCGCTGCACGAAGCCCTCGGTGTAGAAGGCCGTCACGACCTCCCGCGGGGTCGACGGTGCCGCGCTCGCCTGGGCGGCGACGCCGAGGACCAGTGCGCCGACGGTGAGCACGGCGGCGACGGCGTTACGGATCGTCCGGTTGAGGTTCATACCGTGTCCAATCATTGAAACTTCAATACTTTGATTCGATCAGAACACGATCGGGCGCCGAGCACAACGTGATGACCATCGCCGTACGCTGCACGAATGGACGCACACCACACACCCGAGACCGCCGAGGCGCTGATGCGCTCCCGGTTCGCCGCCTTCCGCGACGGCGACGCGGCGTGGCTGCTCGCCTCGTGGCACCCGAGCACCCGCCCGGCGGACCTCGAGCTCGACGAGGACGTGCGGTGGCGCGGCCTGCAGATCGTGGACACCGTCGCCGGCGCCGCGACCGACGACACGGGCATCGTCGAGTTCCGGGCGACGTACGTCGCGGACGGCGCGCACGGCGTCCTCCACGAACGCTCCCGCTTCGTCCGCGAGGACGGGCGGTGGTTCTACGTCGACGGGGACTTCCCCGAGTAGCCCCCGGGAACGAGACAGGCCCACCGGACGGATCCGGTGGGCCTGTCGCGTGTCGAAGCGCTTACGCCGTGGGCGGCTTCACGGCCGAGGCCATGACGCGCAGGGCGGCGATGACGCCGTCGATCAGATCGCCGGCCTGGAAGGGCGGGATCGCGGCGGTGACGCCGAGCTGCGCGACCTTGTCGCCCAGGCGGTCGGCGACGCCGCTACCGGTGAGCACGACGATGTCGCGCGTGTTCGGGGAGACGGCGATGAGGGCGGCGTACTCGGGCTCGGGAGCCTGGCGGAGCACGGCCTCGGCGCCGGCGTGCGCGTCGTCACCCAGGTCGCCGATGTACACCGAGAACCGGGCGTTCGCGTCGCGGGTCGCGCGGATCAGCGCCTCGTCGAGGCCGATCAGCTCCTCACGGGAGAACGGCGGGTTGGCCGGGCTGTCGCTCGCCTGGCGCGCCGCCGAGATGCGGCCGCTCGACGTGATGGCCGTACCGATGGGCAGCTCGCCCTGCGGAACGGCGACGGTCTGCGTCTGGTCACCACTTGCCACGAGCGGCACCCCCGATCAGGTTCTCGTTGTCATGGTCGCCGTGGTGCGCACCGTGCGGGCCCACGGGGGCCTCGTCGACCGCGCTGAACAGCATGGGCTCGCGGGTCCACGGCTCACCGAGCTTGTACTCGCCCGGCTGCTGGTACTTCTCGTTGCGGCCGGTGGCCATCGAGATGACACACAGGACGACGATCACGATCGTCGCGACGACGGTGATCCCGCCGACGATGTTGAGCAAGCTCACTGTGGGCCCCTTTCCTTCTCTGTCGGACGCCCGACGGCGCTGGTCGGTCTGTGGAACAACTTAGCCTATGCCGCATCGAGGTCGAGATACCGACTCCACATCGGGTCGACCTCCTTGAGCGTCGACAGGAGGCGCCAATGCCGCCCCTGCGGCGCCCGCGGCTCGGTGCGCAGCTTCCAGCCGATTTCGGACAGCAGCCGGTCGGCCTTGCGGTGGTTGCAGGACGCGCAGCAGGCGACGCAGTTCTCCCAACCGTGACCGCCGCCGCGGGAGCGCGGCAGGACGTGGTCGATGGTGTCCGCCTTGCCGCCGCAGTAGCCGCAGCGGAACCGGTCGCGGTGCATCAGCGCCGCGCGCGTCATGGGCACCTGGGCGCGGTACGGCACGCGGACGTACGTCCGCAAGCGGATGACCGACGGCACAGACAGCGAACGGTCCGCTGAATGAACCAGCGGACCGTTCGGATCGTCGTGGACCACGTCGGCCCTATCCCTGAGCATGAGGACTATCGCCCTCCGCATCGAGATCGCGGTCAGTGGCTCGTAGGTGGCGTTGAGCAGCAGCACCCTGCGCGTGCCCCACACGGCACCACCGGAACGGGAGTCGTCGGCGAGCGCCGTGGTCGCGGGGCCACCCGCGGCGTGCGTTCGCTTCATCGACACTCCTCACCGTCGCGCGGGCCCCGCCGGTCGGCCGAGGCCCTTCGCCTCTAGTAGTGCACCACGGCCGACGGCGATCCGCACGGTGATTTCCGCGCATTTCCCGAGGCGAATCGGCGGATACCGGGTGAACGTCAGGTGACCTAACCGGCGACGACCCGGTTGCGGCCGTCCGCCTTCGCCCGGTACAGCCGACGGTCCGCCTCGTGCAGCAGCAGGCCCGGAGCCGTGGTCGACGCCGTCGCGGACACCCCGCCGATGCTGACCGAGACCGGCAGCCCGTTCGGCGCGAGCCCGAGCGCGAGGATGTCGCGCCGGACCGACTCGAGCACCGCGGCCAGGTCGACGTCGCCCACCAGCAGCAGCGCCAACTCGTCGCCGCCGTACCGCGCCGCGACCTCGCCCCGGCGGGACGGGATCCGCGCGATCACCGCGGCCAGCTCGCGCAGCACGTGATCCCCGACGACGTGCCCGTGGGTGTCGTTGTAGGTCTTGAAGCCGTCGACGTCGATGAGGGCGAGGTGCACGAGGTCCCCGACGTCGGCCGCCTCGCGCAGTGCGGCGTCGAGCGCGCGACCGAAGCCCCGGCGGTTCGCGATCCCGGTCAGCTCGTCGATCTCCGCGAGCCGGCTGAGTTCCTGCGCCGCGTCCTGGAGCGCGCGCCGCTCGGCGATCTCGGCCGTGACGTCGGTCAGGCTGCCGATGATCCGCACGATCGCGCCGGTCTCGGACCGCTCGATGACGCGCCCCCGGCCGCGCACCCACAGGTACTCGCCCGACTTCGTCCGGATCCTGTGCTCGCAGCGATACTCCGCGGTCTCGCCGCGCATGTGCCGGTTCATGGCGCGCAGGGCGGCCTCCAGGTCGTCGGGATGCACCCGACGCTCCCACTCGTTCGTGGTGTCGCCGATCTCGTCGGCGCCGTAGCCCAGCATGCTCTTCCAGCGGGGCGAGTAGTAGACCTCCCGCGAAGCGAGGTCCCAGTCCCAGATGCCCTCGCCGGCCGTGTCGAGCGCGAACTGCCAGCGCGCCTCGGCGCGCAGGAGGCGGGCCTCCATCTGCCGGGTCGCCGTCACGTCGCGCGAGATCCCGACGAGCCCGATCACACGGCCGGACTCGTCGCGGTACGGCGCCTTGAGCGAACGGACGGTGCGCCATCGGCCGTCGATCAGGGCCGACTCGTCGACCTCCTGCGCGATCCCGGTCTCCATCACCTCCTGGTCGGTGCCCATGACCCGCGCAGCGGCCCGGGCGTCGAGGAAGTCGTCGTCGGTGCTCCCGAGCACCTCGCCGATGGGCAACTCGGTGGCCTGCAGGACGCGCACCGCGGCACGGTTGAGGAACATGAATCGCCCCTGGCGATCCTTGACGTAGACGGAGTCGGGCGCGGCGTCGGCGATGGCCTGGAAGGTGCGGAAGGTGGCGAAATCGGCACCCGAGACCGGGCCGGGATTCGCCGCAGCGGTCGCGGCGGCCTGGAGCGCCCGCAACCTGGCGACCTCCTCGGCGGTGCTGCGGGTGTCGGTGATGTCGCGGGACACGCCGATCAGCCCGACGATCTCGCCGTCGGCGTCGCGGTACGGGGACTTCGTGGACAGGAACGTCCGCGCCAGGCCGTCGACGGTCGTCGACTCCTCGAGTTCCTGCCCGACCCCGGTGCGCATGATCTCGCGGTCCGTCTCCCGCAGTTGCGCCGCCGCCGCCGCGTCGAACATCTGCCGGTCGTCGTTGCCGAGGAAGTCGGCCACCCGGACCCCGTAGAGCCGGGCGACGGCGTCGTTGACGAACAGGTACCGGCCCGCGAGGTCCTTGACGTAGATGAGGTCCGTCGCCGCCTCGGCGATCGCCCGGAACATGGGCAGGGACCGCCGGGTGTCGTCGAGCTCGGCGGTCAGCGATGCGACGCGCTCGCGCAGGCGCCGGACCGTGGCACCGTCGCCGGCGTCGATCGATTCCTCGCTCATCGTCCCGACAGTATGCGAGTCCGGCGCGACGACGAACCTCGAACGGCCGTCGAGACGGCCCGTGCGAGACTGGAGGGCGTGAGCACGCCGGACCAGCAGAGCTTCTACGACGCCGTCGGCGGCGCGGACACCTTCGCGGAGTTGATCCACCGCTTCTACCAGGAGGTGGCGCGCGACGAGCTGCTCCGCCCCCTGTATCCGGAAGAGGACCTCGGCCCCGCGGAAGTGCGGTTGCGGATGTTCTTCGAGCAGTACTGGGGCGGGCCGCGTACCTACTCCGAGCAGCGCGGACACCCGCGACTCCGCATGCGGCACGTGCCCTTCCGCATCACCGAGATCGAGCGCGACGCCTGGCTGCGGTGCATGGACGTGGCGATCGCCTCGATCGACGACGCGCGGATGAGCCCGGATCGCAAGCAGCAGCTCAGGAACTACTGTGAGATGGCCGCACAGATGCTCGTGAACACCCCCATGGGCGCTTGAACAGGAGTGAGATGACGCCACCCGTCCGCACGCCCCACTACATCGAGGCCCCGTGGTGGAAGGACGCGATCTTCTACCAGGTGTACCCCCGGTCGTTCTCGGACGCGAACGGCGACGGAGTCGGCGATCTGCGCGGCGTGATCGACCGGCTGGGCTACCTGGAGCTGCTCGGGGTCGACGCGCTGTGGCTCTCGCCCGTGATGCGCTCCCCCATGGCCGATCACGGCTACGACGTCTCCGATCCCCGGGACATCGACCCCCTCTTCGGCACCCTGCAGGACATGGACGAGCTGATCGCGGCGGCGCACGCCCACCGGATCCGCGTGACCATGGACCTGGTGCCGAACCACACGTCCGATCGGCACCCGTGGTTCCAGGCGGCGTTGGCCGCGGGGCCCGGCAGCCCGGAGCGCGACCGGTACGTCTTCCGCGACGGCCGCGGGCCGCACGGCGACGAGCCCCCCAACAACTGGCCCAGCATCTTCGGCGGCCCGGCATGGCACCGCGTCACCGAGGCCGACGGCACCCCCGGCCAGTGGTACCTGCACATCTTCGCGCCCGAGCAGCCCGACCTGAACTGGCAGAACGAGGACGTCTTCCAGGACCTGGCCGAGACCCTGCGGTTCTGGCTGAACCGCGGCGTCGACGGCTTCCGGATCGACGTGGCGCACGGCATGGCGAAGCCCGCGGGCCTGCCGGACATGGACCTGGTCAACAACCAGATCATGGACAACGACGAGAACGACCTGCGGTTCAACGATCCCGGCGTGCACGCGATCCATCGGCGCATCCGCCGGGTGATGGACGAGTTCCCCGGCCGGGTGACCGTCGGCGAGATCTGGGTCAAGGACAACGACCGGTTCGCCGAGTACATCCGGCCCGACGAGCTGCACCTGGGATTCAACTTCCGGCTCGCGGAGGCGGAGTGGGACGCGCGCGGGATCCGCGAGGCGATCGACAACTCGCTGATCGCGGTCGAGTCGGTGAACGGCATCCCGACGTGGACGCTCTCCAATCACGACGTGCCGCGCGAGGTGACCCGGTTCGGCGGCGGCGAGCTGGGGACGGCCCGCGCGCGGGCGATGATCCTGGTGGAGCTGGCGCTCCCGGGAACGGCCTTCCTCTACAACGGCTCCGAGCTGGGCCTGCCGAACGTCGACCTGCCCGACGAGGCCCTCCAGGACCCGACCTGGGAGCGGTCCGGGCACACCGAGCGCGGCCGCGACGGCTGCCGGGTGCCGCTCCCCTGGCAGGGGACGCTGCCGCCGTACGGCTTCTCGACGAGCCCGGACACCTGGCTCCCGATGCCGGACGACTGGAAGGACCTCACGGCCGAGGCCGAGCTCGAGGACCTCGATTCGACGCTGACGCTCTACCGCACCGCCATCGAGCTGCGCCGGATGCGGCCGGAGTTCCGCGGCGACGCCATCGAGTGGTACGGCGCGCCGCGCCCCGGCGCGCTGGCCTTCCGGCGCACCGACGGCCGCCTGACCTGCGTGCTCAACGCGTCGGACGGCCCCGTCGAGCTGCCGGGTGGCGAAGTCATCCTCTCCAGCGCACCGCTGGTCGACGGTCTGCTGCCGCCGAACGCCGCCTGCTGGCTCGCCTGACCGGATCGACGCCTCAGGCGCCGATCCGCTCCCGCGAGGTCCGGCCCCGTCGGGCCAGCGGCTGCGCGCCGACGGCGGCGGCGAGCCCGACCGGGGCCGACAGGTCCGCGTAGATCGACTCGTGCGCGCCGGCCGGAACCCGGTAGGTCTCGTGCCAGATGCCGACGGTCGAGCGGCCCTCGGCGTGGGCCATCTTGTAGAACTGCAGCCAGGCCGGCCGGTGCGCGAAATCGGTGGAGTGCGAGTACGTCTCGAGCTCCTCGAAGCTGCGCCAGTACTGCACGAGGAGCGGGCCGCCCGGCGCGATCGCCTTGAATCCGCCCAGGTAGCCCAGCGCACCGCCGCGCTTCCGGTCGCGCTCGATCTCGGCCTGCATCCTGCGCAGGGAGCGCCCGACGAACGCCGCCTGTCCCAGGCGCCACGTGCGCCGCGGGCGCATGCCGAGCAGGAACACCACCAGGTCACCGTCGTGGGTATCGGTCTGCAGATCGTGGTTCATGAGTCTCTCCCTGCCGGAGCCAGCTTGGATAGTGCCACTACCCATATTGGAGAGTGAAGCTATCCCGTGTCAAGATCAAGGGATGAAATTGTCGGAACTCTCCACGGAGACCGGCGTGAGCACCGCCTCGCTCAAGTACTACCTGCGCGAGTCGCTGCTCGCGCCCGGCGAGCCGGTCACCAAGACGCAGTCCGAGTACGGGCCCGCCCACGTCGAGCGGGTGCGGCTGATCCGCGCGCTGGTCGACTCCGGCGGCCTCTCCCTGGCCCAGGTCCGGCGCGTGATCGACGCCCTGGACAGCCCGACGGTGCCGCGGCACGAGCTGCTCGGGGTCGCGCAGGAGGCGCTCATGGACGCCGCGCAGTTCGACGAGGACGCCGAGTGGACCGCCCTGGCGACCGAGTTCGTGGACCAGCGCGGCTGGCGGATCCAGGACGGCGACGTGCTGCTGCCCCAGCTCGGCGCGCAGCTCAAGGCGCTCGCCGAGACGTGCGAGGTGGGCGGCCGGGAGACCCTGGAACGCTGGGCCGACGCCGCGGAGACGGTGGCCGCGTCCGACCTCGACACCCTCACCGGGGACGACGCCGAGGCGCTGCGGACGGCGATCGTCGGCACCGTACTCTCCGACAAGGTCCTGCAGACGCTGCGCCGGCTGGCACAGCAGAACCGGACCGCGCAGCTCTACGAGGCCTCGACGCGCGCGGACGGCGGATCAGACGAGTAGGCCCGGCCCCGCCTCACGCCGCTGGTACAGCGAGCCGAACCGGGCGTCCACCCGCACCCAGGTCGCCGACGCGGACACCCGGACCGGCTCATCGGCACCGTCGGCGGCGAATCCCATGGCCTCCAACGCGAACGCGGTGCGCAGGCTGATCGGCACGGTGGTCCCGTCGGTGCTCACGCTGACCACCGCAGAGTCGAGTAGGGACGCGGGCGGGCCCGCCGGTCCACCGGTCTCGCGGCCCACCTCGACGCCGCGCGCCGCGACCGCGCGGAGCGCCTGCGCCGGAACGTCGTCCACCGGCTGGAAGCCCGTCGCGGGCGGCAGCGCCCCGCGCCACGCGGAGTCCAGGGCGAAGCCCACGTCCACGTAGCCGCCCTCGTCCGACGGCGCCGCGCGCAGGGAGTCGAGCACGGTCGCGGCGCTGCACACCAGCGACTCCGGCGCGACGGCCCCCGTCAGCACCCGCACCGCGAGCACCCCGAAGCCCGTCCTCCCCCAGACCTCCACGTGCTGCTCGTCGCGGCGCCGCACGCGGATCACGGCCGAGTCATCGGTGCGCAGTAGGCGGGTGACGAAGGCCGCGAGGTTCGAGCGCGGACCCGCGCCCGACACCGTCAGGCGTCGATCGCTCACCGGGAGAACGACTTCAGGTAGTCGCGCTGCTCCCCCGACAGCCGCCGCACGCGCTGTTCCGCCACGTCGAAGGCGGCGAGCCGCACCTGCGCGACCACCGCCGGCGCGGTGGCGAGCGCGGCGCCGGCGGGCCGGACTTCGTGGTGCACCACGAAGTCCGCCGCGCGCACGGCGGAGGTCCACAGCGTGATCTGCAGCGGCGAGTCCTGATGCCGCAGCTGCCCGCGGTACTCGACCTCCAGCTTCGCCAGCAGCAGCCCGTCGAGCAGGTCGCGCGTGGGCGCGTCCGGCGCGAAGAGGAGCGGGATCCGCGCCTCCTCCAGCAGCGTCACCATCCGCGCGTTGTTGATGTGCTGGTAGACGTCCATGTCGGACCAGCGCACGTCCACGGGCACCGTCAGGCTCGCGGCACCGTCGTCGGCGACGGTGCGCACGCCCGTGACGCCCGCCGCGGTGAAGCTGTATTCGGTCACGGCTCCACGCTAGCGGACCGCCCCGGGGCTACCCCACGTGCCGCAGCAGCGACCGCAACGCGCGGGTCGCGACGGAGAGCCGCGACTCGTCGTTGGCGATGGGGCTGGTGCCGTCGGCGGGGTCGAGGATCTCGCCGAGCAGCGCGCCGACCCGCTCGAGGCGACGCGCGTTGTGCGAGGCCCAGTCGCCGATCTTCTGCGTCGCCGGCTCGGTGGGATCGGTGAAGTTGAGCACCTCGATCGTCAGCCCCCGCAGCGCGCCGTACAGGTCGTCGCGCAGCGCGAGCCGCGCCATCTCGCTCCACCGGTCGCCGCGCGGCAGTTCGGCGACGGCCGCCAGCATCTCGTCCACCCGCAGGCGCTGCATGAGGGCGAAGTACAGCTGCCCGACCTCGTCGTCCTCGCGCTCGGCGATGTCCGCGATGTCCACCACGTCCAGGAGGCTGAACCGGTACAGCGCACGGCCCACGGTGTACGCCAGCTCGTCCGGCACGCCCGCGGCGATCGCGCGGTCCGACGAGGCGCACGCGTGCCGGTCGTAGCGCAGGTCCCACGAGCCCATGGCGGCCGACAGCGCGGCGATCCGGTCGGCGTAGCGGTTGACCTCCGCGCCGATCGCGATCGGCTGCGGCCGGTTGGTGAGCATCCACCGGGCGCCGCGGTCGAGCACGCGGCGGCTCTCGGCGAGCAGCGCCGCGGTCTCGCCCGCCGAGACGGGCACCTCCTTGAGCTCCGCCCAGGTGCGCGGCAGGCCGAAGACGCGGCTCACCGCGACGAAGGCACGCACGGCGTCGGCCGCGCCGGCCCCGGTCTCCTCGGCGAGGCGGTAGACGAAGCTGACGCCCGCGTTGTCAACCATCTCGTTCACCGTCTGGGTGGCGACGATCTCGCGGCGCAGCGGGTGCGCGAAGACGGCCTCGCCGGCGCGCTCGCGCAGCCGGTCCGGGAAGTACTCCGGCAGCTTCGCGACGAGCACGTCGTTGTCCGGCAGGTCCCCGGACAGCACGTCGTCCTTGACGGCGAGCTTGACGTGGGCCATGAGGTTGGACAGCTCCGGCGAGCTCAGCCCCAGGCCCGCGGCCTGCAGCTTGTCGGTCTCCTTGCGGGTCGGCAGCGCCTCCAGGCGCAGGTCGACGCCGCGGTTGCGGGACAGGTCCGCGAGGATCCGGGCGTGCACGTCGACCATCTTCGGGGCGAGCGAGCGCTCGACCGACAGCGCCGTGTTCTGCGAGACGTTGTCGGCGAGCACCAGGCGCGAGACGTCGTCCGTCATCGAGACCAGCAGGTCGTGCCGCTCGCCCGCGGGGATCGCGCCCGCGGCGATCTGCCGGTCGAGCAGGATCTTGATGTTGACCTCGTGGTCGGAGCAGTCCACGCCCGCGGAGTTGTCCATGGCGTCGGTGTTGATCCGGCCGCCGGCGCGGTCGAACTCGATGCGGCCGAGCGGGGTCACCCCCAGGTTGCCGCCCTCGCCGACCACCTTCGCGCGAACCTCCTGCCCGTCGACGCGGATCGCGTCGTTGGCGCGGTCGCCCACGTCCAGGTTGGTCTCGGTGGACGCCTTGATGTACGTGCCGATGCCGCCGTTCCACAGCAGGTCGACGGGGGCCAGCAGCACCGCGCGCATGAGCTCCGGCGGGGTCATCTCGGTGACGTCGTCGGCGAGGCCGAGAGCCGCGCGCACCTGCGGGCTGATCGGCACCGACTTCTGGTCGCGGCTGAAGACGCCGCCGCCCTCGCTGATCTTGCTGGTGTCGTAGTCCTTCCACGACGACCGCGGCAGCGCGAACAGCCGCTCGCGCTCGGCGAAACCGGTGGCCGCGTCGGGGTTCGGGTCGAGGAAGATGTCGCGGTGGTCGAACGCGGCGACCAGCCGGATGTTCTCGGAGAGCAGCATGCCGTTGCCGAAGACGTCGCCGCTCATGTCGCCCACGCCGACCGTCGTGAAGTCCTCGGACTGCGTGTCGACGCCCATTTCGCGGAAGTGCATCTTGACCGACTCCCAGGCGCCGCGGGCGGTGATGCCCATGCCCTTGTGGTCATAGCCCTCGGAGCCGCCGGAGGCGAAGGCGTCGCCGAGCCAGAAGCCGTAGCCGGCCGCGACGTCGTTGGCGATGTCGGAGAAGGAGGCGGTGCCCTTGTCCGCGGCGACCACCAGGTAGGTGTCGTCGGGGTCCCGGCGCACCACGCGCTCGGGCGGGAGCACGTCCCCGTCGGGGCCGAGGTTGTCGGTCACGTCGAGCAGGCCGGAGATGAACATGCGGTAGCAGGCGACGCCCTCGGCGCGCTGCGCGTCCCGGTCGACGGCGGCGTCCCCCGTGACCTCCGGCGGCTGCTTCACGACGAAGCCGCCCTTGGCGCCCACGGGCACGATGACCGCGTTCTTGACCGCCTGGGCCTTCACCAGGCCCAGGATCTCGGTGCGGAAGTCCTCCCGGCGGTCGGACCAGCGCAGCCCGCCGCGGGCGACCATCCCGAACCGCAGGTGGACGCCCTCGACGCGCGGCGAGTACACGAAGATCTCGAACCGCGGGCGCGGCTTGGGCGCCTCGGGGATACGGCCGGGCTCCAGCTTGATGGAGATCACCGGCTTGTCGGCGTAGAAGTTGGTGCGCACGGCCGCCTGCACGACGTGCAGGTAGGCGCGCAGGATCCGGTCGGCGTCGAGGCTGGTCACGGCCGCGAAGGCGGCCTTGAGGTCGGCCTCCGCCGCCTCCGCCGCGTCGGAGTCCGCCGCGATCGGGTCGAACGTCGCGGTCCACAGCCGGCCCAGCGCGAGGACCGCGTCGCGGTGCTCGAGCAGCACCTGCGCCATGTGGCCCGGGCTGTACGGGAAGCCGCACTGCCGCAGGTACTGGCCGATGGCACGGAGCAGCGCGACGCTGCGCCAGTCCAGGCCGAACGCGAAGATCAGCTCGTTGAACTTGTCCACCTCGGCCTCGCCGCGCCAGACGGCGGCGGCGCCCTCGCTCGCCAGCCCGCGCAGGCGCGCCAGGTGCGCCGGAAGATCCGCCTCGGCGACGCCCTCGGCCGCGGTCGCCCGCAGCACGGGCGAGACCCGCAGCCCGAAGTCGTAGACCGAGCACAGCGCACCGTCGGGCCGGCGGACCGTGTAGGGCCGCTCGTCGAGCACGTCGACGCCCAGGGACTGCAGGACCGGCAGCACCTGCGAGAGCGTGACCTGCCCGCCGGTCATGTACATGGTGAACCCGAGGTTGGCGCCCCGGCCCTCCGGCGGGTCGTAGAAGACGAGGTCGCTGCCCTGCGCGGGGAGCGCCGCGATGCGGTTGATGTCGAGCAGCGCGACCTCGGGGGTCTGGTCCTCCTTGTAGTTGGGCGAGATGCCCGGGAGGTACGCGGAGACGGTGGCGGCGTCCGCGCCGGCGGCTGCGGCGGCGGAGAGGACGTCCTCGTCCCAGGTGCGGCTCACGTCGCCGAGCCGGGCGCGGATCCGCGCCTCGTCGGCGGCCTGGAAGACGGGGACGGTGTCCTCGCCGCGCGGCAGCAGCACGAACTGGATCCGGGCGATCGCCGATTCGGTGACGCGGGCGGTGAACCGGTCGACGTGCATGCCGGTCTCGTCCTCGAGCACGTCGATCAGGACGCCGCGGGCCCGCGAGGTGTAGCGGTCGCGGGGCAGGTAGACGAGGGCGCGCGCGAACCGGGCCAGCTTGTCGGTGCGCAGGAACAGGGCCAGGTCGTCGTCACCCAGGTCGCGCAGGGCGCCGAAGACGCGGGCCAGCTCGTCCTCGTCGGCGACGACGAGCCGCAGGCGGGGGTAGGTCTGGATGTACTCCATGAGGCGCTGATTGGCCGGGTCCGTCCGGTCCACGCCGATCCGGGCGAGCACGCGCTCGATCTTCGCGCCCACCATGGGGATGCCGAAGACGTTGTGGTGCAGGCCGAGCACAGTGAGGGCCATCGCGAACAGGTCCACCGCGCCGCCGTCCGAGGGCGCCGCGGCCAGAAGGAAGGGCGAGCCCGCCGCGTCGCCGAGCGGCTGCGCCAGCTCCACCACGGCGATGGCGCCCGGCTCGGGCGCGGGCATCGCGTCGATCACGGCCTGGAGCTTCGCATCGGGGTCGGCGAGGACGCCGGTACCGACACCGTCGACCCGGCTCCCGAGGACGCGGGCGTTGTCCTCCGACAGCCACGTCAGGAAGTCGGACGGTGACCTTCCGGGCGGCTGCGTGGCCACGACGGACGCGACGCGAGTGAAGACGGACGGATCGATCGCGGACTGCGCCACGGGCGTGCTCCTCCTGCGGGGTCGTGACAGCGGCACGCCAAATGCGGGGTCAGCACGCGGCGCCGTTGCCATGGTGTGACGGAGCCTGTCGGCTCCGGGCACCACACTACGACCGGGAGGGGGGCTACGCGCCAGTAATGACGACGAAGCCCGCGACCGGTGCGGTCGCGGGCTTCGTCGCTGCGCTCGATCTCAGTCGCGCGTGAGCTTGCGGTGCGTCACGGCGTGCGGGCGCGCCGCCTCCGCGCCGAGGCGCTCGATCTTGTTCGCCTCGTACGCCTCGAAGTTGCCCTCGAACCAGAACCACTGCCCCTCGGAGACGTTGCCCTCCCACGCCAGGATGTGCGTGCAGGTCCGGTCCAGGAACCACCGATCGTGGGAGATCACCACGGCGCAGCCGGGGAACTGCTCCAGCGCGTTCTCCAGGCTGGACAGCGTCTCGACGTCCAGGTCGTTGGTCGGCTCATCGAGGAGGATCAGGTTGCCGCCCTCCTTGAGCGTGAGCGCCAGGTTCAGGCGGTTGCGCTCACCACCGGAGAGCACCTCGGACGGCTTCTGCTGGTCCGGCCCCTTGAAGCCGAACGCGCTGACGTAGGCGCGGGCCGGCATCTCGTTCTGGCCGACGGTGATGTAGTCGAGCCCGTCCGAGACCACCTGGAAGACGGACTTCTTCGGGTCGATGTTGGCGCGGTTCTGGTCGACGTAGCTGAGCTTGACCGTCTCGCCCACCTTGACCTCGCCCGAGTCCGGGCTCTCGAGGCCGACGATGGTCTTGAACAGCGTGGTCTTGCCGACGCCGTTCGGGCCGATCACGCCGACGATGCCGTTGCGCGGCAGGGTGAACGACAGATCCTTGATCAGCACGCGGCCGTCGAAGCCCTTGTCGAGGTTCTTGACCTCGACCACCACGTTGCCCAGGCGCGGCGGCGTGGGGATCTGGATCTCCTCGAAGTCGAGCTTGCGGTGCTTCTCGGCTTCGGCCGCCATCTCGTCGTAGCGCTCGAGGCGGGCCTTGTTCTTGGTCTGCCGGGCCTTGGCGCCGGAGCGCACCCAGGCGAGTTCCTCCTTGAGCCGCTTCTGCAGCTTCTGGTCCTTCTTGCCCTGCACCTCGAGGCGCTCGGCCTTCTTCTCGAGGTACGCCGAGTAGTTGCCCTCGTAGCCGTGCAGCTTGCCGCGGTCGACCTCGCAGATCCACTGCGCGACGTGGTCCAGGAAGTACCGGTCGTGGGTCACGGCCAGGACGGCGCCGGCGTAGCCCGCGAGGTGCTGCTCGAGCCAGAGCACCGACTCGGCGTCCAGGTGGTTGGTGGGCTCGTCGAGGAGCAGCAGGTCGGGCTTGCTCAGCAGCAGCTTGCACAGCGCGACGCGACGCTTCTCACCACCGGAGAGGTTCTCCACCGACGAGTCGCCCGGCGGGCAGCGCAGCGCGTCCATGGCCTGCTCGATCTGCGAGTCGACCTCCCAGGCGTCGACGGCGTCGAGCTGCTCCTGCAACTGCCCCATCTCCTCCATCAGTTCGTCCGTGTAGTCGGTGGCCATCAGCTCGGCCACCTCGTTGTAGCGGCGCAGGTTGACCATCGTCTGGCCGAGGCCGTCCTCGACGTTCTCCTTGACCGTCTTGGTCTCGTCGAGCTTCGGCTCCTGCATCAGGATGCCGACGGTGGCGTCCGGGTCCAGGAAGGCCTCGCCGTTGGACGGCTGGTCGAGGCCGGCCATGATCTTGAGGATCGACGACTTGCCCGCGCCGTTCGGGCCGACCACGCCGATCTTCGCGCCCGGGTAGAACGACATCGTCACGTCATCGAGAATGACCTTGTCGCCGTGCGCCTTGCGCACCTTCTTCATGGTGTAGATGAACTCAGCCACAGTCCCTGCCCTGTCTCACGCGAAAACGACCCACCGGTGTGCCGGGGGCAAACGACTCCAGCCTACCGACCGGCACCCGCGGGCGGGTACCAGACCGGGGCGAGCGCACGCGACCCACGCGGTGCACGCGCGGCGGACCGGGTAGCGCGCCGCCCCGGAATCGAGTAGTCGGCCACTCGCGCGCCGCACCCCGCCCCGCGTTTGACTCGTGCGATGACGAGGCGAACGGACGGCGCAGGTCTCGGCTCCGCGCCGCGATCCGCGCCCGCTCCAGCGGCTCCCCCGCGGCGACTGGCCCGTAACAAGCGGGCCTTAAGGACCGAACGAGACAGTAGGAGCACGGTCGCTGGGGAGCGACCGTCGGACCGCAATCGTCCACAGGGGATAGGGGATTCGTCGTGAGGGATGAGGTAAGTGCAACCCGGGTGTGCGGAGAACCGGCGCACCGCGAGCCGATCGCCGTCGTCGGCATCGGATGCCGCCTGCCGGGCGGTGTGCGCTCCGCCGACGACTTCTGGAAGCTGCTCGACGAGGGGCGCGACGCGATCGTCGACATCCCCGCCGACCGGTGGAGCACGGACCGGTACTACGAGTCCGAGCGCACGCCGGGCAAGAGCCGGGTGCGACGCGGCGGCTTCCTGACCGACCCGGTGGACGAGTTCGATCCGGCGTTCTTCGGGATCTCCCCGGTCGAGGCGAGCTCGATGGACCCGCAGCAGCGGCTCCTGCTCGAGGTCGCGTGGGAATCGATCGAGGACGCCGGGCTGCGCGCCGAGGACCTCGAGCGCTCGCAGACCTCGGTCTTCACCGGGGGCTTCACCCTCGACTACAGCCAGATGCACTTCTCCACGTCCGCCGCGGAACCGCCGACGGTCGCCGCGCACACCGCGACCGGCGTCGTGATGACGATGCTGTCCAACCGCATCTCGCACGCCTTCGACCTGCTCGGACCCAGCATGTCCGTCGATACGGCGTGCTCGTCGTCGCTGGTCGCGATCCACCTCGCGTGCCAGTCGATCTGGAACGGCGAGAGCGAGCTCGCCCTCGCCGGCGGCGTCAACCTGATGCTCAGCCCGAACTTCACCATCGCCGCGTCCACGGGCGGCTTCCTCTCCCCCACCAGCACGTCGCGGGCGTTCGACGCGGCGGCCAACGGTTACGTCCGCGGCGAGGGCGCCGCCCTCGTCGTGCTCAAGCCGCTCGCGCGGGCCCGCGCCGACGGCGACCGGATCTACGCGACGGTGCTCGGCACCGCCGTCAGCCAGGACGGGCGCACGAACGGCATCACCGTGCCCAACGGCGACAGCCAGAAGCGCGCCATCGAGGCCGCGCTCGCCCGCGCGGGCGTCGCCGCGGACTCCGTGGACTACGTCGAGGCGCACGGCACGGGCACCCCGGTCGGCGATCCGATCGAGGCCACCGCGATCGGCGAGATCTACGGCGCCGACCGGCCGGCGGACCGCCCGCTGGTGATCGGCTCGGTCAAGACGAACCTGGGGCACCTCGAGGCCGCGGCGGGCGTCGTGGGCTTCATCAAGTCCGCCCTCGCGCTCGGTCACCGGCGCGTGCCGCGGCACCTGCACCTCGACGCGCTCAACCCCGCCATCGACCTCGACCGGCTGCGGATCCGGATCGCCACCGAGCCGACCCCGCTCCGCCCCGACGGGCCCCTGCGCGCGGGCGTGAACTCCTTCGGCTTCGGCGGCACCAACGCGCACGCGATCCTCGAGTCCGCCCCCACCGCCGACGCGCCCGCCGCGCCTGCCGAGGACGTCGTGCGCGACGGGATCGCGGTCGTGCTGCCCCTCGCGGCGCGCGGCGAGGACGCCCTCGCGCAGCTCGCGGGCGCCTACGCCGGACTCGCGGCGACCGAGGGCGCAGCGCCGCTGGCCGGAGCGCTCAGCCACCGGCGCAGCGCCCACCGCGCCGCGCGCCTCGCGGTGATCGCCGCGGACGCCGCCGCGACCGCGGACGCGCTGCACGCCGCCGCGGAGGGCGTCCCGCACCAGGCGGTCCGGACGGGATCCGCGCTCGCCGACGCCCGGCCCCTCGCCTTCGTCTACACCGGCATGGGCCCGCAGTGGTGGGGCATGGCGCGCGGCCTGCTGCAGCACAACGCCGTCTTCCGCGCCGCGGTCGACCGCTGCGACGCCGCGATCGCGCCGCTCGCCGGCTGGTCGCTCACGGCCGAGCTGCTGGCTCCGGAGGCGACGTCCCGCATGCAGGAGTCCGTGGTCGCCCAGATCGCGAACTTCGGCGTGCAGTACGCGCTGACCCGGCTGTGGGAGTCGTTCGGCGTCCGGCCCGATCTCATCGTCGGACACAGCGCCGGCGAGGTCGCCGCCGCACTCGAGGCCGGGGCCCTGACCTTCGACGACGCGATCACCGTGATCGTGCATCGCGCCCGCCTCCAGCACACGGCGAGCGGGACCGGCCGGCTGCTGGCCGTCGCACTCGGCGAGGCCGCGGCCTCCGAGCTGCCCGAGGTCGCGCGCGGCGAGGTCGAGTTCGCCGCCGTCAACAGCCCCGGATCGGTGGCCCTCGTCGGGGCGCTCCCCGTCCTGGAGTCGCTCGCGGAACGGCTCGGCTCCGAGGGCGTCTTCGCGCGCCTCGTTCCCGGCGACGTCCCGTACCACAGCCGCGCGATGGACCCGCTCGAGGCGGAGCTCCGCACGGTCCTCGCCGGGCTCGCCCCCGGCGCACCGTCGATCCCCCTCTACTCGACGGTGACCGGCGCCCGGGTTCCGGCCGACGGCTCCGCGCAGCACGACGCCGCGTACTGGTGGGGCAACATCCGCCGGCCGGTGCTGTTCGGCGCGGCCGCCGACGCCATGCTCGCCGACGACGCCGTGACCTTCCTGGAGATCGGCCCCACGGCAGTGGTGGGCCGGGCGATCGCCGAGACCGCCGGCGCCCGCGGGCGCCCGGTGACGACGGGCGCGTCGCTGCGCCGCGACGGCGAGGACGCCGAATCCTTCGCCGCGGCGCTGGCGGACCTGTGGGTCCACGGCATCGACGTGGACTTCTCCCCGCTCGCACCCCGCGCCCCGATGCTGCCGCTGCCCGCCTACCCGTGGCAGACGGGCCGGTACTGGTCCGAGGGCGACGCCGGGCGCCGGGAGCGGCTGGCGGACACCGTCGAGCCCTATCTCGGCAACCGTTCCGACGGTGCCCTGCCCGCCTGGCGGCGCCTGCTGGACGGCACCGCGCCGCGGTCGCTCGCCGACCACGTGGTGCACGGCGCGACGCTGTTCCCCGGTGCGGGCTACCTCGAGATCGCGGCCGAGGTCGCGCGCGACGAGTACGGCGCCGCCGCGTGCACCCTGCAGGGCGTCGAGTTCGAGACCGCGCTGGTGCACGGCGGCGGCGGGACGTACCTGATCGACACCAGCCTCGACGCCGATTCCGGCCGGATCGCGATCCACGGCAAGGTGCCCGGCGCCGGCCGGTGGTCGCGGCACGCGACCGCGACGCTGCGGCCCGCGCCGTCGGTCGCACCCCGCGTCGACCTCGCCCCGATCGCGGGCGCGCCGGTCCCGGAGGACGAACTGTACGGGCTGTTCCGCGACGCCGGCTTCGTCTACGGGCCCGCGTACCGCCTGCTGCACGACGTGACCGTCGGCGATGGCGCCGCTTCGGCCCGGATCCGGGCCGTCTCCGCGGAGCCCGTCGCGGACCGGGCGCCGATCCTCGAGCCGAGCGTCCTCGACGCGGCCTTCCAGCTGCTGCTCCCGCTGGCCTTCCAGCGCGCGGAGGGCGCCAAGCTCATTCCCGTCGGCGTCGACCGCGTGGTGATCCACGGGCGGCCCGAGGGCCCCGTCGTCGCCCGGGCCACCGCCCGGACCTCGCCCGACCCCGCCACGATCAGCGGCGACGTGATCCTCGCCGGCGACGACGGCCGGGTCCTCACCGAGGTGGAGGGCTTCACCGTTCGGATCCTCGACGACGCCGCCGCGGCGCCGCAGCGCGTGGGCACCGACTGGGTGTACGAGCAGGCCTGGGAGCCGCAGCCCGCGGACGACGCCGAGCGCGCCTCCGCCGAGGGCGTGTGGCTGCTCCTCGCGGACCGCACCGGCGCCGCCGACGGCCTCGCCGAGCGACTGTCCGCCGCGGGCGGCACCCCGGTGCTGCTCCGCACGGGCGCCGTCGCCGACGGTGCCCTGCCGCCCGCCGACCGCGCGGCCCTGGCCGCCGCGCTGGACCGCACCGTCCCCGACGCGGGCCTGCGGGGCATCGTCCACCTCTGGTCGCTCGACGCCCGGCCCGACGCACCCGACCCGCTGCGCTGGACCGCGCACGAGGCGGTCCTCTCGGTGGTGCACCTCGCGGCCGAGCTCGAGCAGCGCGGCCTGGCGGCGCCGACCTTCCTGGTCACGGACGGCGCCCAGCCCGTCGCCGGCGGCGTGTCCGCGGCGGGGCTGCTGCAGTCCACGCTGCTCGGCGTCGGCCGGGTCCTGCACCACGAGCTGAGCGGGCTGCAGGCCCGCCTGGTGGACCTCGATCCGCAGGACCGGGACGCCAGTGCCGCCCTGCTGTTCGACGAGCTCACCGTCACCGGCAGCGACGAGGACCAGGTGTCCTTCCGCGGCGGGGCGCGGTTGGTCGCGCGCCTGTACCCGTCGGCCCGCTCCGGCGGCCGGATCCCCGCACGGATGCGCCCCGACGGTTCGTACCTCGTCACGGGCGGCCTCGGCGCGCTCGGCAGGCTGGTGCTCGTCGCCCTCGCGGAGCGCGGCGCGGGCCACCTGATCGTGACCAGTCGTTCGGGCCTCCCGGCGCGGGAGACCTGGGACGACCTCACCGATCCCGCGCAGCTCGATGCCGTCGTCGCGGTCCGCGCGGCGGAGGCGGCGGGCGCGACCGTGCACGTCGTGGCCGTGGACGTGACGGACGCCGGCGCCCTCACCACGTGCCTGGCGCGGCTCCGGTCGAGCGGCGCGCCCGCGCTGCGGGGCGTGATCCACTCCGCCGGCGCGGTGGACGACCAGATCCTGGTCCGGATGACGCAGGAGCAGGTCGAGCACGTCGTGCGGCCCAAGGTGCTGGGCGCCTGGGCCCTGCACGAGGCGACGGCCGGCGAGCCGCTCGACTTCTTCGCCCTCTTCTCGTCGATCTCGGCGGTCATTCCATCGCCGGGCCAGGGCAACTACGCCGCCGGCAACGCCTTCCTGGACGCGCTGGCCCACTACCGCCGGGCGCAGGGCCTGCCGGCGCTGTCGATCAACTGGGGCCCGTGGGACGCCGGGATGATCGCCAGTCTCGGCCTCCGCGACCTGTACGGGCAGCGCGGGATCGACCTCATCGACCCCGCGACGGGCATGGACCTCCTCGCGGAGCTGCTCGGCTCCGGCGAGGTGCAGCAGGGCGTGGTGTCCGCGCACTGGCCCACCGTGGTCGAGAGCTACGCGCTCACCCCGACCCTCGTCGCCCACCTGGGCCGGACGGAGGGAGACGCGGAGGGAGACGGCGAGTCGATCCTCGACCGGCTCGGCTCCGCCGCGGCGGACGACCGCGCGCCGATTGCCGCGGACGGGGTGCGGCTCACCGTGTCCCGCGTGCTGCGGATGGCGGAGGAGCACATCCCCGACGACGAGCCGCTCGGCCGCCTGGGCGTGGACTCGATGCTCGCCACCGAGCTGCGGATCCGCGTGGAGCAGCAGTTCCGCGCCGCCCCGTCGATCGCCTTCCTCCTCGACGGCGCGACGGTGGCGACGATCGCCGCCGAGCTGCTCGCGACCCTCGACTTCTCCGCGGGCGACGTCGAACCCGACGCCGAGGTCGACGACCTCGCGTCCCTGCTCGCGGACCTGGACGACGAGGCCGTCGCCGCCCTGCTCGCCCAGTCCGAGACCACCGAACCCAACGCCGGAGGCCCCCGATGACCGAGATCGAAGACCGCCTGGCGGCGCTCAGTCCCGCCCAGCGCCGCGCCCTCCTGGCCCGGCTCGGGAAGGCACCGTCGGCCGCGCCCGCCGCGGCGCCGATCACGCGCCGCGTGCGCGAGGGCGACGCCGTGCGGCTCTCGGCCACACAGGAGAACATGTGGTTCCTGGAGCAGTTCCACCCCGGCACGACCATGCACGTCATGTCCGGCGTCGCTCGGCTGCCGATCGACGTCCCCCTCGACGTCTTCACCGACTGCCTGGCCGAGGTGATCGCGCGGCACCCGGTGCTGCGCACGCGGTTCGGCATGGAGGACGGTGAGCCGGTCGCCCGGATCGCACCCGCCGAGCGGCCCGAGGTCGGGTTCCTCGACGGTGTCGACGACGAGCGGATGTGGGACCGGTTCCGCGAGGACGCACGGACCCCGTTCGACATCGCCCGCGAGCCGCTGCTGCGGGCGACCCTCGCGCGCAGCGCCTCCGGCGGCACGTGGGTGCAGATCACGCTGCACCATATGGTGGCCGACGGCTACTCCACCGGCATCCTCTTCGCCGAGCTGGGCCGGCTCGCCACGGGCCGGCTCGTCGGCCGGCTGCAGCAACTCCCCGAGGTCCCGTTCCAGTACGCCGACGTGGCGCTCTGGGAGCGGGAGCGCGCGGAGGCCGACGCCGACGCCGCGGACATCGCCTACTGGACCGGGCGGCTCGACGGTGCGCCGACCGCGCTGACCCTCCCGACGGACCACCCCCGCCCGGCCCGTCAGGCCTACCGCGGCCGCCGGACCGAGTTCGCGCTCACCGCCGAGCAGACCGCGGCGATCCGCACGTTCAGCGCCGAGCACGGCGTCACCCCCTTCGTGACGGTGCTCGGCGCGTACGCGGTGGTCCTGGGCCGCTGGTCCGCACAGGACGGCGTCGTCGTCGGCGTTCCCGTCGCACAGCGCTCCCAGCCGGGGTCGGAACAGGTGATCGGCCCGTTCCTCAACACGCTCGCGCTGCCCGTCGCGCTCGAGCCGGGCGAGACGGTCAAGGGCCTTCTCGCGCAGGTGAACGCCACCGTGCGCGAGGGCTTCACGCATCAGGACGCGCGCTTCGACCGCGTGCTCTCGGCGCTCGATCTCGGCCGTGACCCGGCGCGCCCGCCGCTGTTCCAGGCGATCCTCAACATGCAGGAGGACCGCAGCGCGCCCGAGATGCAGCTGCGCGACCTGTACAACGGCTGCGCCAAGTTCGACGTGCTGCTGAACGTCACCACCACGCCCACCACGATGACCGGCACGCTCGACGTCGCGGCGGACCTGTTCGATCAGGAGACCGCCGACGCGCTGATCGACTCCGTCGTCGCGGTGCTCGAGGCGGTGACCGCGCCCGGATCCCCTACGGGAACCGAGATCTCGACGTTGCCGCTCTCGACCGTCCCGGCCCCGGCCGACTCGCCGGCCCCGCAGCCCGCCACCCCCGCGCTCGACGCGTACGTGCTCGCCGCGGCACGCGGTTCCGCCGACCGCACCGCGATCGTCGCCGGCGCGGAGCGGATCACGTACGCCGAGTTGGACGCCCGGGTCGAGCGGCTCGCCGCCCGGATCGCCGAGCGGCTCGATGCACCGCCGCAGACGCCGGTGGGCCTGCTCCTCCCGCGGTCGGCGGAGGTCATCGTCGCCATGCTCGCGACGCTCCGGGCCGGCTACTCGTTCGTGCCGCTCGACCCCGCCTATCCGGCCGAGCGCCTCGAATTCATCTGCGCCGACGCGGGCATCCCCGCGCTGATCACCACGGCCGGGAACCTGGCCGAGGTGCCGGGCCTGAACCTGCCGTGGATCGACGCGACCGACGTCGCCGACGCGCCCGCCGGGCCGGTCCCGGCCCCGTCGACGGAGGACCCCGCGACCCGGACCGCGTACATGCTGTACACCTCCGGCTCCACGGGGCGCCCGAAGGGCGTGCGGGTCTCGCACCGCAACGTCGTCACCTTCCTCGAGGCGATGCGCACCGAGCCGGGCATGGCACCGTCGGACACGCTGCTGGCCGTCACCAGCCCGTCCTTCGACATCGCGATCCTCGAGCTGCTGCTCCCGCTCGCCACCGGGGCGCGGGTCGTCATCGCCGACGGTGACGACGCCCGCGACGGCGACCGGCTCGCGGCGCTGCTCGACGAGCACGCGGTCACGGTCATGCAGGCCACCCCCACCACGTGGCACCTGCTGCTCGACGCCGGCTGGTCCGGCACCCGCGGGCTGCGGGCGCTGTGCGGCGGGGAGGCGATGCCCGCCGTGCTCGCGGGCCGGCTCCTCGCCGGCACCGACGAGCTGTGGAACATGTACGGCCCCACCGAGACCACCATCTGGTCGACGGTGCACCGGGTCACCGAGGCCGACGTCGCCGCGGGTGCGATCCCGATCGGCCACCCGATCCGCGGCACCGGCATCGTGGTCGCGGACGCCACCGCCGCCCCCGTCCCCGACGGGGTGTTCGGCGAGCTGTGCATCATCGGCGACGGCGTCACCCTGGGCTACCACGCGCGCCCCGAGCTCACCGCCGACCGCTTCGTGACGCTGGCCGGGTCGGCGCGCGCCCGCGCCTACCGGACGGGCGACCTGGTGCGCCGATTCCGGGACGGGCGGATCGAGTTCGGCGGCCGGATCGACACCCAGGTGAAGGTGCGCGGCTTCCGCGTCGAGCTGGGCGAGATCGAGAGCGCCCTCGAGACCGTGCTGCCCGGCGTCCGCGCGATCGCCGCCGTGGACGCGGCCGGTGCTGCGATCACCGCCTACCTCGAATGCCCGGCGGAACGGCTGGGCGACACCGGCGCCCTGCTCGCGAGCCTGCGGGAGACGCTGCCGCCGTACATGGTGCCGAGCGCGTTCGCCGTCGTCGACGCGTTCCCGCTGACGCCGAACCGCAAGATCGACCGCAAGGCCCTCGCCGCCGCCGGCGGTGCGCCCGTGGCCCTGGCCGCCGCGAGCGGCACCGAGTACCTCGCCGCCCGCACCGACCTGGAGCGCGACCTCACCGCGATCTGGACCGACCTGCTGTCGTTGCAGACGGCGCCCGGCGTCCGCGACGACTTCTTCCTCCTCGGCGGCCACTCACTCCTCGCGACGAAGCTGGTCTTCCGGGTGCGGGAGAAGCTCGGCCGGGTGGTGCCCCTGCCCGCCCTGTTCGCAGGCGAGCTGACGATCGAGCGGCTGGCGGCGATCCTCGAACAGGGCGGCGCGGGCTTCGAGAGCTCGTTGGTCCTCGCCGACGAGGTCGTTCTGCCGGAGCACATCCGGCCCGCGCCGGGCGCGCCCGTGCGCGACGTCACCGACCCCCGGAACCTGTTCGTCACGGGCGCGACGGGCTTCGTCGGCGCATTCCTCCTCGCGGAGCTGCTGGACACCTCGTCGGCCACCATGCACTGCCTGGTCCGCGCCGGCTCGCCCGACGAGGGGTTCGACCGGATCCGGAGGACGATGCGCGACTACGGGATCTGGCGCGACGCCTACGCCGCCCGGATCGTCGCGGTGCCGGGCGATCTGACGCGCCCCCGGCTCGGCCTCGACGACGCCGCCTGGACGGAACTGGCCGCCACCGCGGACGGCATCATGCACTGCGGCGCCGACGTGAACTTCCTTCGGCCCTATCCGACGCTGAAGCCCGCGAACGTCGACGGCACGGTGCAGGTGCTCGCGCTCGCGTGCGACGGCCCCGTCAAGCCCGTGCACTTCGTGTCGACGACCTACGTCTTCTCGCGGTTCTCGTACCCGCAGGACACCGTCTTCGCCGAGGACGACCGCAGCCCGGTCCAGGATCCGCGCTTCACCTTCGGCTACACCCAGTCCAAGTGGGTGGGCGAACAGCTCGTCTTCGAGGCCCGTTCACGGGGCGTGCCGACGTTCGTCTACCGCACGGGCCGCGTCGCGGGCCACAGCCGCACCGGGGCGTGCCAGCTGTCGGACTTCCTGTGGCAGACGATCCGGCTCGGCGTCGCCCTGGGCGCGGCGCCGACGATGGACATGTCGACCGACATCACCCCCGTCGACTACGTGGTCGGCGCGATCGCGCACCTGGCGCGGCAGCAGCACCTCGCCGGGCGCACGTTCCACGTCGTCTCGTCGGAGACGGTCGCGGTGCCGGACCTGGTGCGGTGGATGTCCGACTTCGGTTACGCCGGCGAGGAACTGCCGTTCGGCCAGTGGTGCGAGCGCGCCGCGGACCTCGCCGAGCGCGAGGGCGACGAGACGGCCGCCGCGCTGGCGCCGTTCCTCTCGGCGACGCCGCTGGACAACATGCCCGATGCGACCTTCGACGACGCGAACGTGCGGGAGGGCCTGGCCGGCACCGGCATCGCCTGCCCGCCGATCGACGGCGCGCTGCTGCGACGCTACTTCGAGTGGTTCATCGACTGCGGGTACCTCCCGGCGCCGTCGTCCCTGGATCTCCCGGAGAGCGCGGCGTCATGACCGATTCCACCTCCCGCGCCTCCGTGGAGCGGACGACCACGACGCTCCGCGAGCGGCGCCGCCGCACACCGGTGCCGCCCGCCAACCCGCCGACGCTGCCCACCGGGCGGATGAGAGCGTCCCGCCCGGCGGTGTCCGCGTCCCGGCCCATACCGACCGTGGCACGACCGCTCCCCTCCGGGCCCGCGCGCCCGGCGGCGCGCGTGTCACCGCCCGCCGACCCGCCGCAACAGGCGCGCCCGGCGGTGGCCACCACTGCGTGGCCGACGGCCGTCGGCTCGTCCGCCCCGCCCGTGTCGGCGGCCCCGGCGCCCGCTGCCGCACCGTCCGCCACGCCGGCTCCGTCGGCCCCGCCTGGCCAGTCCGCTCCGGCCGCTCCGGCCGACCGGACGTCGATCCCGCAGCCGCCCGTCCGCCCGACGGCTCCGCCCGCGCGACCGTCCACACCCGCGTACCCGCCCGGGCCGGGGCGGCCCGCGCCGGCCGGCCGCGCGGCGCCCGGCGCCGGACCCGGTGCTCCGCCGGTCATCAGCGTCCGGAACCTGGCCAAGAGCTACGGCGACGTACGCGCGGTCGACGGCGTCTCCTTCGACGTGGCGGGCGGCAGCACGTTCGCCTTCCTCGGCACCAACGGCGCGGGCAAGTCGACGACGATCAGCTGCATCACCACGCTGAAGTCCGTGTCGTCCGGCTCGATCCACGTCGCGGGCCTGGAGGTGGGCAAGCAGGACCTCGACATCCGCCGGGCCATCGGCGTCGTCTTCCAGGAATCCCTGCTGGATCCGGTGTTGTCCGTCCGGGAGAACCTGGCACTGCGGGCGACCTTCTACGGCATCGACGCGAAGACGACCAAGGAGCGGATCGCCGGGCTGTCGTCGCTACTCGGGCTGGAGGAGTTCCTCACCCGCAGGTACAAGGCGCTGTCGGGCGGGCAGAAGCGGCGCGCCGACATCGCGCGCGCCCTGATCCACCAGCCCCGCATCCTGTTCCTCGACGAGCCGACGACGGGCCTGGACCCGGACTCGCGCGACCGCGTGTGGTCGACGATCCTCGACCTGCAGAAGCGGCTGCGGCTGACCGTCTTCCTCACCACGCACTACATGGAGGAGGCCGAGCGCGCCGACCGCATCGCGATCATCGATCACGGCCGGATCGTCACGGCGGGAACGCCGACGGAGCTGCGGAGCGCTCACGCGAAGGACGAGTTGCGGGTCACGCTGCGGGACCCGCGGCGCTTCGACCAGCGGTTCGGGCCGCGCGCGCGGAGCAACGGCAGCGAGCGGAGGATCGCCGTCGAGTCCAGCGACGAGGCCAGGGCCCTGCTGCGCGACTTCGACGCCGAGATCGCCGATTTCGAGTTCCGGCACGGCACGATGGACGACGTCTTCCTGGCCATCACCCGGGGAGGTGCGCGATGACACTCGCGAACCTGACCCGGCGCAACGTCGTCGTCTTCTTCCGCGACCCTGCGGCGGTGTTCTTCTCCCTGCTCTCGCCGATCATCCTGTTCGTGCTGTTCTCCGCCTTCCTCGGCGGTGTGCAGACCGATGCGCTGCAGAAGTCCCTGCCCACCGCGAACGCCGACGACGTCGACGCCTTCGTCTACTCCTGGGTGATCGCCAACCTGGTGATGATCACCACGGCCACGACCAGCCTGTCGGCGCTGGTGGTGTTCGTGAACGACCGGGTGGGCAACGTCTTCCGCGACTTCCTGGTCTCGCCGATCAGCCGGTTCCAGCTGATCCTGAGCTACCTGCTCGGCGCCTTCGTGGTGTCGACGGCCCTGAGCACCACGGTGTTCGTGCTCGCGGACGTCTACCTCGGTGTCGTCCATTCGGCGGCGCTGTCGGCGGGCGCGTTCGCGCAGGCCCTGGCGCAACTGGTCGGCTTCTGCCTGCTGTTCTCCGCGATCTGGAGCTTCGTCGTCACGTTCATCGGTTCCGCCGGCGTGTTCACCTCGGTCGCGACGATCGTCGGCACGGCGGGCGGCTTCCTGGCGGGCGCCTACATCACCGTCGGCGCCCTGCCGAGCGGCGTGGTGACCTTCATGAACGTCCTCCCGCTGAACCAGGCCGCGACCCTGATGCGCGGGCCGTTCACCCGCGGTCCGCTCGACGCGCTCGTCGGATCCTCCGAGCCTGCCCGCGCGACGGTCGAAGCGGAGTACGGCCTCCTCCCGTACATCGCGTCCGCGCAGGTCCCGGCCTGGGCGATCTGGTTGCTCTTCGCGGCGCTGTTCGTCGTCTTCGTCCTCCTCGGCGCCTGGCGCATCGGGCGCAGGATCGGGTGAGCGGTCGTAGCCTGGCCTCATGAGCCCCGCGAGTTTCTCCGTCTCGATCCCGCAGATCCTCGACGGCGCCTTCGACGCCGCCGGCGTCCGCGACTACCTGATCCGGGCGGAGGAGCTCGGCTTCGAGGGCGCGTGGACGTCGGAGCAGACGGTCGGCGGCGCGGCGATGCTCGCGCCCCTGGAGCTGCTGTCCTGGGCGGCTGCGTGCACCAGCCGGCTGCGCCTCGGGGTGGGGGTGATCGTGTCCTCGCTGCACGATCCGCTGCAACTGGCGGCCGCGGCCACGTCCGTCGACAGGCTCAGCCACGGGCGCCTCGACCTGGGGCTCGGCTCGGGCGGCGACTTCCGCCCGTTCGCCGCGTTCGGCGTCGCCCGCGAGAGCTTCATCTCCTCGTACACCGAGGGCGTCGAGCTCATGAAGGCCGCGTGGGCGGACGGTCCGACGGTCACCTTCCACGGGCGCTTCCGTCAGGCCGACGGGGTGTCGATACCGCTCAAGCCGGTGCAGCGCCCGCACCCGCCGCTGTGGTTCGGCGGCGGCGCCCCGAAGGCGCTCGCCCGCGCCGTCCGACTCGGTGACGGCTTCCTGGGCGCGGGGTCGTCGACCACCGCGCACTTCCGCGGGGCCGCCGCCACCGTCCGCGAGGAACTGGCGCGGCACGGACGGGACGCCGACGGGTTCCGGATCGGCAAGCGGGTCTACCTCGCGATCGACGACGATCCCGCCCGCGCGCGCCGCGCGGCGGAGGAGGGCCTGTCCCGGATCTACGGCGCGCTGGCGACACGGTTCGGCGACGTCGCGGTGACGGGGACGCCGGAACAGGTCGCCTCCGGCATCGCCGAGGTCGTCGACGCGGGCGCGCAGACAGTCCTGCTCAATCCGATGGGCTTCGACGTCGCCGCGGACCGCGAGCAACTCGAGCGGCTGCACGCCGAGGTCCTCCCCCTGCTCGGTTGACAGGCCCTCCGCAGCAGGGACCGGTCGCGCGGTCCCCGCGGGTCATCCCAGTACCCGGCGGCTCGATGCCGCGGCGTTGTCCGCGTGGGCCCGGCTGCGCGAGGCGGGCGTCACGCACACCACGTCGCCGGCGTACGCCTCCCGCCAGACGAAGCCCTGCCGGCAGGTGTTGGGCCCGTACGCCCCGCCGCCCGGCTGCCGACGGGATGCCGCGAGCCGGTTCTCCTCCGCCGTCGCGGTCCGGGTGGACGGCGTCACGCAGACGTGATCGGAGGTGCGGGCCTCGCGCCAGACGAAGCCCTGCTTGCAGGTGTCCGGGCCGTACGGCAGGTTCGGTCGGGCCGTGATCGACGCCTCCTCCCAGGGCGAGCACGTCGAGCTGCTCAGGACGTGGGTCTCGCAGCCCTGGACCTTCACGGTGTACGTGACGCCCGGGTTCACGGTGGTGATCCGGAAGCTTCCGCGGCGGCCACCGGCGACCGCGTGCTGCGTCTCCGCCCGGCCCGGGCGGCTCCACCGGACGTTGTACGCGTCCCACTCCTGATCGCCCTTCCACTCGACCACGATCGTGGTCCCCGTCTGGTACAGGTTGTCGATGCACGGCTGACCCACCGCGCACAGCACCTGATCGCCGCCGACCGGCACGGCCGTGGCGGGGGCGGGAACGGCGAGGACGCCGCACACGACGGCGCCCCAGGCCACCGCCGCCCCGAGATACCGCGTACCGCGGGGACGATCGCTCCTGTTTGTCCGAGTGCTCATGATGTCTCCTTCGGCCGGGCTGCTGATCCGCCGAGTCAACCGCCGCCACGGCCGCGTGGATAGCGTGCCGGACTACTCGATTCCGGGGCCGCGCTACTCGATCCGCCCGGCGGCGGACGGGCGGACCGAGTAGCGCACGAACGCCGCGCGCCGTCCCGCCGCCCCGCCTCACGCCGCTCACCGCGGTGCGGCGCGCACCAGGTCACGTCGCCGTAACAATGCGGCCCGAACCCGGAAACACCGCGCGGGCACCGTGGGCGGCATGGATGTGGAGACGGTGTGCGGGTACTGCGGGGTGGGCTGCGGCCTCACCCTGCATGTGCGCGACGGTGCCGTCACGGGTTCGGTGGGGACGAAGCACCACCCCGCGAACCGCGGGCGGCTGTGCACCAAGGGCACCACCACCGTCGACCTGCTCGCCGCCGGTGGCCGGCAGACCCGCGCGGAGGTGCGTGCGGACCGCGACGCCGACCGCGGCACCGTCGAGCTCGCGGAGGCGATCGCGGCGACCGGACGGCGCCTGCGGGAGATCCGGGACGCGCACGGGCCCGACGCGATCGCCCTGTACGTGAGCGGGCAGATGACGCTGGAGGCGCAGTACCTCGCGACCAAGCTGGCGAAGGGCTTCCTGCGCACGAAGTGGATCGAGTCCAACTCCCGGCTGTGCATGGCGAGCGCGGGAACGGGCTACAAGCAGTCCCTCGGCTCCGACGGGCCGCCCGGCAGCTACGACGATCTCGACCACGCCGACGTCTTCCTCGTCACCGGCGCCAACATGGCCGACTGCCACCCGATCCTGTTCCTGCGCATGATGGACCGGGTCAAGGCGGGCGCGAAGCTGATCGTGGTCGACCCGCGGCGCACCGCGACCGCGGCGAAGGCCGACCTGCACCTGCCGATCCGCCCGGGCACCGACCTCGCGCTGCTCAACGGCCTGCTCGCATTGCTCGTCGACCGCGGCGCCGTGGACCGGGAGTTCGTCGACGCGCACACCGAGGGCTGGGACGCCATGCCCGCCTTCCTCGAGGACTATCCGGTGGATCGCGTCGCCGAGATCACCGGACTCGACGCGGCCGACATCGAGCGCGCGGCCGAGCTCATCGGCGGCGCCGCGAACTGGACCAGTCTGTGGACCATGGGCCTGAACCAGTCCACCCACGGCACCTGGAACACCATCGCGCTCTGCAACCTGCACCTGGCCACCGGCGCGATCTGCCGCACCGGCTCGGGCCCGTTCAGCCTGACCGGCCAGCCGAACGCGATGGGCGGCCGCGAGATGGGCTACATGGGGCCGGGCCTCCCCGGCCAGCGCTCCGTGCTCGACGACGGCGACCGCGCCCGCACCGAGGCCCTGTGGGGCCTGCCGGAGGGCACGATCCGGGCCGAAGCCGGCCAGGGCACCGTCGAGATGTACCGGGAGCTGGCGGCCGGGAACCTCAAGGCCGCGTGGATCATCTGCAGCAACCCGGCGGCGTCGATGGCCAACCGGTCCACCGTGATCGACGCCCTTCGCTCGGCGGAGCTGGTGGTCGTGCAGGACGCCTACACCGCCACCGAGACCTCCGCCTACGCCGACATCGTGCTGCCCGCCGCGCTCTGGGCCGAGACCGACGGCGTGATGGTCAACTCGGAGCGCTCCCTCACCCGCACCGCCGCCGCGACTGCGCCGCCCGGCGACGCGCTCCCCGATTGGAAGCTGATCTGCCTGATCGCCGCCGAGCTCGGTCACGGCGCCGACTTCGACTATCCCGACGCCGCGGCGGTCTTCGAGGAGCTCAAGGCCTTCCACAATCCCCGCACCGGCTGGGACGTCCGCGGCGTCGACCACGCACGCCTCGCGCAGGGCCCCGTGCAGTGGCCCGCCGCGCCGGGCGGGCCCGACCGGAACCCGATCCGCTACCTCGACGAGGACCGGGGCCTACGGTTCGCGACGCCGACGGGCCGCGCGCGCTTCCTCCCCCGCCCGTACCTGCCGCCCGCGGAGCTGCCGGACGACGAGTACCCGCTGATCCTCACCACCGGTCGCCTCGCGCACCAGTGGCACACCATGACCAAGACCGGCCGTGTCGCCAAGCTCAATCGACTCAACCCCGCGCCCTTCCTCCAGCTCAACCCGGAGGACGCCCACCGGCTCGGTCTCGCCGACGGCGCGCGGGTGCGGGTCTCCACCCGGCGCGGCGGGGCGACCCTGCCGGTGGCCGTCGACGACGCCGTCCGGCCGGGAGTCTGCTTCGCCCCCATGCACTTCGCCGACACCTTCGGAGAGGATGTGGCCGTGAACGCGGTGACCAACGACGCCGTCGACCCCGAATCGCTGCAGCCCGAGTTCAAGGTGAGCGCCGTCGCGCTCACGCCCGTCCCGGCGGACCCGCCCGCCCCCGTCGAGGCGCCGGCGTCCCCGCTCGCCGCGGCGCTCGCGCCGTACGCCTCGGGCCCCGGCGAACTGACCGCGGAGGCGTCGGGCTACCTCGGCGGCCTGCTCACGGGCCTGAGCGCCGCGCCCCCGTCCGGGGTGCCGACGGTGCCCGGCGACGCCCCGCTTGCCCCGATCGCGCGGGCCTGGCTCGAGGGTGTCCTGGCGGGCGTGTTCGGCGGCGCCCCGCAGGCCCCGGCGGCGACGGTGACCGTCGTCTGGGCGTCGCAGACGGGCACGGCCGAGGCCTACGCGACGGACTGCGCCGCAGCGCTGGACGGCGCGGGCATGACGGCGAGGGTCCTCGGCGCCGAACAGGTCTCGCCCGCACAGCTGACGGGAACCGTGTTGTTCCTGGTCGCCACGACCGGCGACGGCGAGGCCCCCGACAACGGCGTCGCGCTGTGGGACGCGCTGGCCGGGGCGGAGCCCGGCGACCTGGGCGGCCTGCGGTTCTCCGTCCTCGGCTTCGGCGACCCCTCGTACGCCGACTTCTGCGGCTTCGCCCGCAAGCTGGACGCCCGGCTCGAGCACCTCGGGGGCGCCCGGCTCGCCCCGCGCGCCTCCTGCGAGCCCGACTACGCCGAGACCGCCGCCGCCTGGCTCGGCGCGGTGGTGTCCGCGCTGGATCCGGAGGCCGCGCCGCCGCAGCCTGCGGCACCGGAGCCGACCGGCCACTCCCGCACCCATCCGTTGCGCACCCGCCTGCTGGAATCCGAGCGGCTCTCCGGCGACGGTTCGGCGAAGGACGTGCGCCGCTTCACCTTCGCGCTCCCGTCCGACGCACTCACCTACCGCGCCGGCGACGCCCTGGGAATCTGGCCGGTGAACTCGGGCGCCGTCATCGAGGAGTTCTGCGCCCGCACCGGCGTCCACCGCGACTGCCCCGGCCTGGACCGCAAGGACCTCACCCGGATCACCCCCGAGCTGCTGCGCTTCGTCGCGGACCGTTGCGAGGTGGGCGACGAGCTGCGCGGGGTCCTCGACGAGCCCACGACATTCGCCTCGTGGACCTGGGGCCGCCAGCTGCTCGACCTGCTCGCCGAGCACCCGGTGCAGGCGGAACCGGAGGAGTGGGAGGCGCTGCTACGGCCGCTCACGCCGCGGCTCTACTCGATCTCCTCGAGTCCCCGCGAGGACGCCGACCGGGTCTCGGTCACCGTCTCCGTCGTCGGCTTCGACCACGACGGCAGGCGCCGCGGCGGCGCCTGCTCGACGCACCTCGCCGGCCTCGAGGCCGACGGAGAGGTGGACGTCTTCGTCCAGCCGACCCGTGGCTTCCTGCCGCCGGAGGACGCCGACGCGCCGGCGATCATGATCGGCCCGGGCACGGGCATCGCGCCCTTCCGCGGCTTCCTGCACGACCGGGCGCGCAGCGGCGCGACGGGGCCGAACTGGCTGTTCTTCGGCGAGCAGCACGAGGCCACCGACTTCTACTACCGCGCGGAGCTCGACGGCCTCGCCGCGGACGGGGTGCTCACCCGGCTCGACACCGCCTTCTCCCGGGACTCCGACCGGAAGGTGTACGTACAGGACCGGATGCGCGAGCACGCCGCCGAACTGTGGGAATGGATCCGCGCCGGCGCGCACCTCTACGTGTGCGGCGATGCGGCGCACATGGCCCGCGACGTGGACGAGGCCCTGCGCGGTATCGTCGCCGAACACGGCCACATGGCCCCGCGCAGCGCGGACGCCTACCTGGCGGCGCTGTCCGCCGAACGGAGATACGTGCGTGACGTCTACTGACCACGACCCGGCCGCGTCCTGTGACGCGGCCGTCGTCGTGGCCGGTGGCGCAGCCCGTCGCCTCGGGCTCGACAAGCCCGAGCTCGTGGTCGGCGGCCGCCGGTTGCTCGACGCCGCGATCGCTGCTGCCGGCGAGGCGGCCGTGGTCGTGGTGGGACCGCCGCGCGCCGTGCCGGAGCACGTCGTCGTGGTCCGCGAGGACCCGCCCGGCGGTGGTCCCCTCGCCGCCATCGCCGCGGGGCTCGCCGCCGTTCCCGCGACGGCGCGGACGGTCGCGGTGCTCGCTGCGGACCTGCCCGAGGTGGAACCGTCGACCCTGGCCCGCCTCGCCGCGCTCCGCGCCGAGACCGCGGCGCCGGTGGCGCTCGCCGAGGACCCGCACGGGCACCCCCAGTACCTGCTGGCGGTGTGGGACGCCGCCGCCCTCCGCGCCGCGCTCGCCGGGATCGGCAGCGCCGAGAACGCCCCCGTCCGCGCGATCCTCCCGCCCGACGCGCCCCGGCTGCGCCTCCCGCTCGAGGACGCCGACACCCCCGCGGACCTGGCGCGCGCCGAGAAGTCTCCCCTCGCGATCCGCCGCCTCCTGCGGGCCGCCCTCCCTGCGCTCCCGGCGGCCGGCGGCCCGCCGGTGCCGGGTGCCGCGCTCGCGGAGGCGCTCGTGGCGGCCGCACCGTTCCCGCCGTTCGACCAGTCCGCGATGGACGGCTGGGCCGTGGCGGGCCCTCCGCCCTGGCGCCCCGTCGACGGCGCCGCGCTCGCGGGGCACGCCGCCCCGCCGCTGGAACCCGGCACCGCGGTACGAATCGCCACCGGCGCGCGCCTGCCTGTGGGCGCCGACCGGGTGATCCGCGACGAGGAGATCGTCACCGACGGGCTGGCCCTGAACTGCACCGATGCCGCCCGCAACGACGTCCGCCCGGCCGGATCCGCGTGGCCGGACGGCGCGACGCTGGCTCCGGCCGGCGCCGCGATCGACCCGGCGCTGGTCTCGCTGGCCACCGCCGCCGGCGTGACCGCGATCGCCGCCCGCGGACCCCTGCGGATCCGCCTGCACACCTCCGGCGACGAGGTCGGGGCCGCGGGCCGCGCGGGCCTCCCCGAGACGGCCTGGGGCCCCGTCGCCGCGGTCTTCGAGGCCTCGGGCGCGCGCGTGCTCCGGGGACCCCACCTGCCGGACGCGCCCGCCTCCTTCCGCGCCGCCCTCCTCCCCGACGGTGCCGACGTCGTCGCCGTCATCGGCGCCACCGGCCGCGGCGCCGCGGACCGGCTGCGGGGCGCCCTCGCCGAGGCCGGCGCGACGCTGCTGGTCAACGGGGTGGACGTGCGCCCCGGCGGCTCCCTCCTCGTGGCGACGGTGCCGGACGGCCCGATCGTGCTCGGCCTGGGCGGAAACCCGATGGCGGCTCTGCTCGGGGCCGCGCTCCTCGCGCGGCCGCTGCGTGCGGCGCTGCTGCGCGAGACCCCGCCGGCCGCGGAACTGCTCGCCCTCGCCGATCCCAACCCCGACGACCGGTGGCGCATGCTGCCCGTCGAGCCCGACGGGGCCGGACGGTGGCGCCTGCCCGCCACGGTGGCGACGCCGCACCTCCGCGACGCCGCCGGGCGCCGCGGCATCGCGCTGGTGCCCCCGCTGGCGCAGCCCGGCGACCTCGTCGAACGCCTGGCCTGACCCTCCTCACGACCGCGCGACGCTCTCCGTGAGGAAGGCGTGATCGACGGGCAACACGGCGGCACAACCCCGCAACACCACCTCCTTACATTCGGTGCCAACGGTTTCCGACGAGAGGAGAGGTCCATGGTCACCCAGCGCACCGTCGTCGTGGTGGGTCACGGCATGGTCGGGCACAGGTTCGTGGAGGCGCTGCGCGCCCGCGACGAGGCGGGGGCCTGGCGGATCGTCGTCCTGGGCGAGGAGGCCGACGGCGCCTACGACCGGGTGGGGCTGTCGTCCTACGTCGGCACGTGGGACCGCTCCGAACTGGCGCTCGCGGGCAACGACTACGCCGGCGATCCGCTGGTCGAGCTGCGGCTCGGGGCGCGGGTGACCGGCATCGACCGGGCCGCGCGAACGGTGACGACGGCCGACGGCCCCGTCTCCTACGACGCCCTGGTCCTCGCGACCGGCTCGTACGCCTTCGTGCCGCCGGTACCCGGCCACGACCTGCCGGGATGCCACGTCTACCGCACCCTCGACGACCTGGACGCGATCCGCGCCGACGCCGACGCGGCGCTCGCCCGCTCGGCGGAGCCCGTCGGCATGGTGGTCGGCGGCGGCCTGCTCGGCCTGGAGGCCGCGAACGCCCTCCGCACGCTGGGCCTGCGGCCGCACGTGGTGGAGGTCAACCCGCGGCTGATGCCGCAGCAGGTCGACACCGGCGGCGGCGAGCACCTGGCGCGGATGATCGGCGACCTCGGCATCGACATCACCCTCTCGTCCGGCACCACCGACATCGCCCCCGGCCAGCACGGGCTGGCGGTGACGCTCAAGGACGAGAGCGTCGTGGACGCGGCGGTCGTGGTCTTCGCCGCGGGCGTCCGCCCGCGCGACGAGCTGGCCCGCGAGGCCGGGCTCGACCTCGCCGAGCGCGGCGGCGTCCTCACCGACCTGTCCTGCGTCACCTCGGATCCCGCGGTGTTCGCGATCGGCGAGGTCGCCGCGATCGAGGGCCGCTGCTACGGCCTCGTCGGCCCCGGCTACGCGACGGCCGAGGTGGTCGCCGACCGCCTGCTCGGCGGCGACGCCCGGTTCCCCGGCGCGGATCTGTCCACCAAGCTCAAGCTCCTCGGCGTCGACGTGGCCTCGTTCGGCGACGCCCACGGCGCCACCCCGGGCGCACTCGACGTCGTGGTCAGCGACCCGATCGGCGGCACCTACGCCAAGCTGGTGCTCTCCGACGACGCCTCGACCCTGCTCGGCGGCGTCCTGGTCGGCGACGCCTCGCAGTACGGCGTGCTGCGGCCGCTCGTCGGGTCGTCGCTGCCGGGCGACCCGGTCTCGCTCATCGCGCCCGCCGGCGGCGACTCCCCGGGCATCGGCATCGGCGCACTCCCCGATGCGGCGCAGGTCTGCTCGTGCAACGACGTCTCCAAGGGCACGCTGTGTTCGGCGATCGCCGACGGGGCGTGCACCGTCGCCGAGCTCAAGGGCTGCACGAACGCGGGCACGTCCTGCGGTTCGTGCGTGCCGCTGCTCTCGCAGCTGCTGGAGGCCGAGGGCGTCACAGTGTCGAAGTCGCTGTGCGAGCACTTCACCCAGTCCCGCGCGGAACTCTTCGAGCTGGTCCAGGCGAGCGGGATCCGCACCTTCTCGGGCCTGATCGAGCGCTTCGGGTCGGGCACGGGCTGCGACCTCTGCAAGCCGACGGTGGCATCGATCCTCGCGTCCACCAGCTCGGACCACATCCACTCCGGCGAGCAGGCGTCCCTGCAGGACAGCAACGACCACTTCCTCGCGAACATCCAGCGCAACGGCACCTACTCGGTGGTGCCGCGCATGCCGGGCGGCGACGTCACCGCCGAGCAGCTCATCGTGATCGGCGAGATCGCCCGCGACTTCGGGCTGTACACCAAGATCACCGGCGGCCAGCGGATCGACCTGTTCGGCGCCACCGTCGACCAGCTGCCGCTGATCTGGCGGCGCCTCGTGGACGCCGGCATGGAATCCGGTCAGGCCTACGGCAAGTCGCTCCGCACCGTGAAGAGCTGCGTCGGCAGCGACTGGTGCCGGTACGGCCAGCAGGACTCGGTGCAGATGGCCATCGACCTCGAGCTCCGCTACCGCGGGCTGCGGTCGCCGCACAAGATCAAGATGGGCGTCTCCGGCTGCGCCCGCGAGTGCGCGGAGGCCCGCGGCAAGGACGTCGGCGTGATCGCCACCGAGTCCGGCTGGAACCTCTACGTGGGCGGCAACGGCGGCATGACGCCGAAGCACGCGCAGCTCCTCGCGGGCGACCTGGACCGGGAGACGCTGATCCGGTACGTCGACCGGTTCCTCATGTACTACATCCGCACCGCCGACCGGTTGCAGCGGACGGCGCCGTGGGTCGAGGACCTCGGCATGGACCGCCTCCGCGAGGTCGTCATCGACGACGCGCTCGGCCTGGGCGCGGACTTCGAGGCCACCGTCGAGCGGCACGTCGACGGCTACGGCTGCGAGTGGAAGGGCGTCCTGGACGACCCCGACAAGCTCGCCCGGTTCGTCTCCTTCGTCAACGCCCCCGGCGCCCCCGATCCGACCGTCGACTTCGGCGAGAAGAACGGCCGCAAGGTGCCGATCCTGCTGGGCACCCCCACCCCGTCCATGCCCTCGAGGGAGGACCGCGCATGACCACCGCACCCTTCGACCTGCACCGCTGGACCCGCGACTGGACGGCGGCGTGCCCCGCCACCCGCCTCGAGCCGCTGCGCGGCGTCGCCGTCCTGTTGCCCGACGGGGCCCAGGTGGCCCTGTTCCGACTGGCGGACGACAGCATCCGCGCGATCGGCAACATCGACCCCATCGGCCGGGCGGCGGTGATGTCCCGCGGGATCGTCGGCGACCGGGGCGGATTCCCCGTGGTCCAGTCGCCTCTGAAGAAGCAGGCCTTCAGCTTGCTCGACGGCCGCTGCCTCGACGCTCCGGGCGTCTCGATCCCGGTGTACGACACGCGGATCTCGCTCGACGGCGTCGTCTTCGTCGCGAACTCGCCCGAGGTGCGCTTCGGCTTCCGTCCCCGTCCCCGCGCTGTGTGATCGCACCACCGCTACTCTGCTCCTGACAGCTGAAGGAGTAGGCGATGACAGGTCCCGGCGACCCTTCCGTTCGACTGCACGACCGGCGTCCCATGGCGGCCGCCGACGTCGGGTACCTCATCGGCTCGATCGCGCCCGTCATCGACGACCGCGGCCGCGCCGGTGCACCGCACGGGCGGATCAGCCCGACCGCCCTGTCCGTCGATTCCGCGGGCGCCCCGCGACTGATCGACGTCCCGGACAGCGACGAGGCGCTGTTGTACGCGGCGCCGGAGATCCACGACACGGGACTCATCACCGGCCAGTCCGAGGTGTACTCCCTCGGGAGCACCACGTACACGCTGCTGACGGGCCACCCGCCGAATCCGTACGGGTTCGCGACGGTGCGCCGGGATCGGCCCGATCTCGGACCCGGTGTCGACGGCGTCCTGCTCCAGGCGACCGCTCGGACGCCGGAGCTGAGGTTCGCGACGGCGACCGCGTTCGCCGAGGCGCTGGCGGAGGCTCTCGAGCAGCCCGTGCACGCGTCAGCGATACCGGTGCGGTCCCCGGCACCCCTGCCGGAGCCCCAGTTGGTCGTCGACGTCCCCGCACCCCCGGAGCCGCCGGCCCCGAGCCGCCCGTTCGAGATCCCCGAGGCCGCGCTGCCGATCGTCTTCCTCCTGCTGGTCGTCCTGGCCGCGGCGGGTTTCATGGCCCTGTTCCTCAGCGGATCCTGAACCGGGCATCGGATGACCGACGGCGACGACTTCGCGTCCCTGGTCCGCGCGACCGGACCGCTGCCCGCCGACCGGGTCGCCCGCGCCGTCGCGGAGGCGGCGGCCGAGGTGGACCGCCTGCTGGCCGAGGGACATCCGCACGGCCGGATCAGCCCCGCGGCGATCATCGCGCCTGCGGACGGCCGCATCGCCCTCGCCGACCCGGCCTCCCTCGGCGGCTCCCCCGACACCGGCGCGCATGCCGCACCGGAGATCTTCGCGGGCTCCCCGCCCGATGCGCGGTCCGAGGTGTTCTCGCTGGCCAGCACCGCGTACACGCTCCTCACCGGGACCGCGCCGAACTCCTTCGGCATCGCCAACGCTCGCCGGGCGCGGCCCGATCTGGGCCCGGGTCTCGAGGCCGCGCTCACGCGGGCGACCTCGCGCGACCCGGCGTTCCGATTCCAGTCCGCAGGCGATTTCGCCCGGGCGCTCGCGGAGGCCCTCGCGCCGGCACCCGATGCCGCCCCGCAGGACTCCACCGCGGAGGTGTCCCGCGCCGCCGGACGGCCGCGGCGGGTCTCCGCATCGACGCTGCTCGCCCTGGTCGCCGGCGCGCTCGCGGTGCTCAGCGCGCTGCTGTGGGGCGCGATCTTCGTCGTGCAGAACCTGTTCTGACCCCGTACCGGCCCGGCTCGGACCGGGACGGGCCGGACGGGCCGGACGGGCCGCGAGGTCAGCGCCCGACGACGGCGTCCACGCCCTTCGACGCGGCAAGTCCGGCGTGGCTGCGACGCAGGCAGGCGAGGCGCACCACCGACGGGTGCAGGCCCAGCGGTTCGGCGACCACGTCGGCGCCGGAGTCGCGCAGGCGCTGCTGGAACAGCCCCTCCGCCAACAGATACGACGCGACCGCCACCGACGGGGCACCGTCGGACCGGACGCGGGCGACGACCTCGGGGACCGAGGGGTAGCCCTCGCTCTGCTGGCTGGGCGCGGCGAAGGCGATGGACACCCGGCTCCCCACCAACGCCGACAGGGCGGCGGCCGTCCGCCGCAACTCTCCCTGCGCGTGCACGTCCCGCGTGCCGGCGGCGGCCATGACGACCGCGTCGCCGCGCTGCCACCCCGACTCCAGCAGCCGCCCGAGCATCGCGCGGGCGAGCTCCGGAGACGGGCCGAGTGCGGGCGTCACCGTGGCGGCGCGGTGGCCGGACTCGGCGACCTCACGGGGCAGGTCGTGGCGCACGTGGAAGCCGCTGGACAGGAAGGCGGGCACGACCACGGTGGGCTCGTGGTCGAGCGCGGTCAGGACCTCCGAGGGCGTCGGTCCGAGGACGTCGACGAACGCCACGCGGACCGTCTCCGCCAGTCGCGCGGACATCGCCGCGGCGAGGTCGCCGACCATCGCGACGCCGTGCTCGCTGCGGGTGCCGTGCGCCACCAGGAGGGTTCCCATGTCAGTGCTCCTCATCGATCGCGAGGCGGTAGCCCCGCTTGACCACGGTCGCCACGATCTCCTTGTGGCCCAGGCCCGATCGCAGCCGCCCGACGGCGGCCTCGACGGCGTGCGGATCGTCGCCACCGAGCGCGGCGAGGAGGTCCTCGCGGGAGACGACGGCGCCGGGCTCGCGGGAGAGCATGCGCAGCAGGACGATCGAGGTGGGCGTCAGCTCGCGCTCCTCGCCGTCGACGACCGCGCCCCGGGCGCGCAGGCCGAGGCGGTGGCCCGCGACCGGGAGGTCGGGGCGGCGCGCGGGCAGGTCCTGTTCGACCAGCCGGGCCAGGGCACCGAGGCGCATGCGTTCGGGGGTGACGGAGGCGATCCCGAGTCGGTCGAGCGGCGTCGCGGTCACCGGGCCCACGCAGTACGGCACGACCGGGCCGGTGAGCGCACCGCGGACGGCGCCGTCGAGCCCCAGTTCGGCGGCGCGCTCGAGGACCGACGCCACGGCCGGCGCGGACGTGAACGTGACGGCGTCGACGGCCGACGTGGCGATCGCCTCGACGATCCGGTCGAGGCCGGTCAGGTCGGCGGGCCGCTCCCAGCGGTAGACGGGCACCTCGACGATCTCCGCGCCGAGCGCGCGCAGCCCGTCGAGCAGGCCGGGGTTCGGGTCCCACTTGTCCGTGGCGCCGTGCAGCTGGACCGCGACGCGCTGACCGGTGAGGTCGGTGCCGGAGAGGTGGCTGAGCACCTCGGCGGAGGACTCCGACTCCGGCGACCACTCCTCGCGCAGCCCCGCGGCCCGCAGCGCGCCCGTCGCCTTCGGCCCCCGGGAGATGACCCGGCCGGCGCCGAGCGCCGCGATCAGCCGCTCCGCGAGCCCCCACCCCTCGGCCGCCTCGAGCCAGCCGCGGAAGCCGATGCCGGTGGTCGCGACCAGCAGGTCGGGTGGGGTGGCGAGGAGTTCCTCGGTCGCGGCGCGCAGCCGGTCGTCGTCGGACAGCGGGACCATCGCGATCGCGGGCGCCGCGAGCACGGCGGCGCCGCGCCGCTCGAGCAGGGTGGCCAGCTCGTCGGCGCGGCGCGCGGCCGTGATGGCCACGGTGAATCCGAGAAGGGGGCGGGCCGGCGCCTCGGTCATCGGATCGGGCTCCTTCAGTGGGACGGTCATCGGGTGTCGGCGACGGTGAGGGCATCGTCGCGCGACGTGTGCTCCAGCGTCCCATGCCCGCGCGGCGCGGGCGTACGCACGTACACCTTCCAGGTGACCACCGCGGCGAGGACGTAGAAGGCGCCGAACACCCAGAACGCGATGGTCGCGGTGCCCGAGGACTGGTACGAGGCGCGCAGGACCAGGTTGATCCCGACGCCGCCGAGGCCGCCGATCGCGCCGGCGATGCCGATCACGGCGCCGGACATCGCGCGGGAGTAGTGCGTCCGCGTCGCCTCGTCGGCGTCGAGCGAGCGGGCCTTGGCCTCGAAGATCGACGGGATCATCTTGTACACGGAGCCGTTGCCCAGGCCGCTGAGCAGGAACAGGGCGATGAAACCGAGGACGTACGCGCCCAGCACCGCGCCGGACGGGGCGCCGGAACCCGCGGTCGTGGCCGCCGCGATGAGCACACCGCCGGCGGCGATCATCCCGGCGAAGACGTACAGGGTCACCCGGCCGCCGCCGAGCCGGTCGGCGAGCTTGCCGCCGTACACCCGCGAGATCGAGCCCAGCAGCGGACCGAGGAAGGCGATCTGTGCGGCGTGCAGCGAGGCCTGCGCGGCCGTCTCGCCGCCGGCCCGGAACGTCGCCTGCAGCACCTGTCCGAAGGCGAAGGAGAAGCCGATGAAGGAGCCGAAGGTGCCGATGTACAGCAGGGAGACGATCCAGGTGTCGCGATCCTTCGTGGCGGCCCGCATCGCCGCGGTGTCGACCGTCGGGACCTGCAGGTTGTCCATGAACAACGCGGCACCGATGCCTGCCACGGCCAGCAGCACCAGGTAGACGGCGCACACCCAGTAGGGCTCGCGGTTGCCGAAGGTCGCGATGACGAGGAGCCCCACGAGCTGCACCGCCGGGACGCCGATGTTGCCGCCGCCCGCGTTGAGCCCGAGGGCCCAGCCCTTGAGCCGCTGCGGGAAGAAGGCGTTGATGTTGGTCATCGACGAGGCGAAGTTGCCGCCGCCGAATCCGGTGAGCGCGGCGCACGCGAGGTACACCCACAGCGGCTGCCCCGGGTTGGCGAGGATCACCATCGTGGCGATCACCGGGACCGCGAGGACGAAGGCGCTGAAGATCGTCCAGTTGCGCCCGCCGAAACGAGCCGTGGCCAGGGTGTACGGGATCCGCAGGCAGGAGCCGACCAGGGTGGCGGTGGCGCCGATGAGGAACTTGTCGGCCGTGCTCAGGCCGTAGACGTCCTGCGGCATGAACAGGACCATGACGGACCACAGGGACCAGACGGAGAAGCCCACGTGCTCCGCGATGACGGACCAGAGGAGGTTGCGCTTCGCGACCTTCTCCCCGCCCGACTCCCACTGCTGCCGGTTCTCCGGATCCCAGTCCGTGATCGTGTGTGATCGGCTCATGTCCAGACCTCCCGGTGCGTCGACGATCTCTCTGGCGTCGAAGGTAGGCAGGCGATGTTGCGGCGCCGGTTCCCGCGGTGTCCGCCCCGTGAACTCGACCTCACGCCACCGCACCACGCGATGTGAGGAACCGCGTACGGAATAATCGCGGCGTGATTCCGGCGACCCTGATCGCAGCCGCGACGTTCCTGCTCTGGTGCCTGCTCTCCGGGCGCATGGATCGGTGGGGCGTCTCCGCGCCGCTGGTCATGGCCATCGCCGGGGGCGCCGTGGGCATCGGCGCGCACGGCGCGATCGCCGAAGCGCTGAACACCGGGGCGGCGCAGCGGGCCGCCGAGATCATCCTCGCGGTGCTGCTGTTCGTGGACGCCACGCACGTGCGCGGATCGCTCCTCGGCCGCCACCCGCGCCTCGTCCTGCGATCGCTGCTGATCGGCATCCCCGTCGGACTGGCGCTGTCCGTTGTCGTCGGCTGGCTGCTGCTCCCCCATCTCGGTTGGTCGGTGCTGCTGCTGGTCGCGTGCGTCATCGCCCCGATCGATTTCGCCTCGGCGCCCTCGCTGCTGCGCGATCGACACGTGCCCGCGCGGGTCCGCGACGTACTGACCGTCGAATCGGGATACACGGACGGCCTGGTGACCCCCGTGTTCCTGTTCGCGCTGTACTGGGCCGGCCCGGGCCACGGCGACGACGACCCGGCCCCCGCGCTGCTGGCCGCCGCCCCGCAGGCCGCGATCGCGCTGGCGGTCGGCGCGGCGCTGGGCGCGGCGATCGCGGCGGGCGTGCAGTACACCGAGCGCGCCGGGCTCGCCTCCGAGAGCGGGCGGCGGCTCGCGATCGCCGCCACCCCGCTCCTGACGTACGCAGCCGCGGTGGGCCTCGGCGGCAACGGCTTCGTCGCCGCGTTCGTCTGCGGCATCGTCTACCGACTGCGCCGCGGCGCCGAGACGTCCGACGACGTCGGGCTCACCGACGACGTCGGCTTCCTCCTCGCCGCCGCGATGTGGTTCGTCTTCGGGTCCGTCGCCGTGGTCGGGCTGTTCGACGGCGTCGACTGGCGGACGATCGTCTTCGTCGCGGCGGCGCTGACCGTGCTCCGCGTCCTCCCGATCGCGGTCGCGATGACCGGTAGCGGGCTGCCGCGGAAGCAGGTGCTCCAGCTGGGGTGGCTCCGCCCTCGCGGTACGTCCACGATCGTCTTCGCGCTCATCGCCTTCAACACGCTGCCCGACGGCCCGGTCGCCGACCTCACGCTCACCCTCGCCGTTCTCGTCGTGCTGGGCAGCGTCGTGCTGCACACGGTCGGCGTCCCGGTGGCGATCGCCGGTCACGACCGACGGGTCCGCGGCCGGGCGTGACCGCCCGCGGCGGGGCGTGATCCCGCGCCGCCGGACGCTAGAAGTCCGGCGCCCCGCCCACCGCGGCCGGCTCGCGCCCCGCCGCCTCGCCGTCCTCCGCGAAGCCCTGCACGACGACCAGTCCGTCACGCCCCGGGCCGGCCGGCGCACCGCCGGGAGCGCCGTCCGCGCCCGGCGCTCCCGACGCCGGCGCGGCCGCCGGATCCGCGCCGACCGTCTCGAGCGGCGGCGGGGCGACCTCGCGGTACCGCTCCCCCGTGCCCACGTACTGGCTCGCGCACATCCGCAGGTTGAGCCCGATCGCGTCGGCCTTGAGGTCCAGCGAGCTGTGCCGCTGGCCGTCCGCGCCGTCGAAGGTCTCGTGCTTGAGCTCACCGTGCACGATGACCGGTCGCCCCTTCGCGATCACGGCGCGCGCGTTGCGGGCCAGCGCGCCGAAGGCCTTGACGTTGAGCCAGACCGTGCTGGTCTGCTTCCACTCGCCGTTGTCGTCCAGGTAACCGTTGTTGGCCGCCATCGTGAAGCTCAGGAAGTCGTGCCGCTGATCGCGGGCCGACTCCCGGTAGGTCAGGTCGTTCGTGACGTTCCCCGCTGCGAAAACAAGCACCCCGGGCATGGTCGCCTCCTCGTCGATTCCGCGGCCGGCGGATCCCGGCCGTCGTCGACGAGTGTCGCGCGCAGGGCCCGCCCCGGACGGCGTCCGAGGCGGGCCCTGTGGAGGAAAAACGTTACGTACGCTTAGTTGTGGATGAAGGGCGTTTTCGCGGCGTCCACGTCGCACCGCCGTGGCAGGTCACCGGGCCAGCCAGCCCGCCGCGACGAAGCCGTCGAGGTACCGCTCGATCAGTGCGTGATCGAGGCGCGGAAGGTCACCCCCACCGACGTTCTCGGAACGCACGGCCTCCCGGAACCGGTCGGCGGTCAGCGCGGTCCCCGCGCCGGCGTCGGCCGGCCGGGCGAAGGAGTGCAGCAGCGGGAGCACCGACCGGTGGCGGTCCTCCGCGGGCAGGGCGCGCAGCGCCGCCTCGAACCGCGCGAGCCACTCGTCGTAGTCCGCGATCCGCTCGATCGGCCGGTCCTCGCCGATCCAGTCGACGAAGTCGTCGAGCCCCGCGCCGCCCTCGGCGACGTTGAGCACGTGGAACGTACGGAATCCGGTACGCCCCGCGGCGCCGAGGCGGGTGATCGCCTCCGCGGTGAAGTCCACCGGCAGGCCGTCGTAGTGCGCGCGCGGCCCGCTCGGGTCGGCGGAGAACGAGGCGGGTGCGAGGCCGGTCTCGGCGATGCTCAGCAGCAGCCGTGTGAACTGGTCCACGGGGTTGTACTGGCCGCGGAATCGGCTGTGCGCCAGGATCATGTTCGAGCGGAAGACCCGCACCGGCAGGCCCGCGATTTCCGCGGCCTCGCGGAGCAGCACCTCGCCCGCCCACTTGCTCACCGCGTACCCGTTCGCGTAGGCCTCGGCACCGATCCGCCGCTCCGTACCCGCGACGCGGACGTCGTCGTCCTCCACGAGCAGGCGGCCGTCGTCCTGCGGGACCACCGCCACCGTCGAGACGTAGTCGATCGATTTGCGGCGCACGGTGAGCGCGAGCCGGGCGATCTCCGCGGTCCCGACGACGTTCGGGCCGAACAGCTGGTCGTAGGGCAGCACGTGGTTGACCATCGCGCCGCAGTGCACCACGTGGTCCACGCGGTCGCTGAGCGCGTCCCAGGTCGCGGCGCCGAGCCCCAGCGACGGCGCACCGAAGTCGCCGACGAAGACCTCCAGGTGACGCTCGGCGAGCGCCTCGAACTCCGCGATCAGCGCGGGATCCGACGTCCCGATCGCGTCGGCGAGGCGTCGGCGCGCGTCGTCGCCGTCCGCGGCGCGGACCAGCGCGACGACCGTCCCGTCGTGCGGGGCGACCCGGCGCAACCATTCGAGCAGGAGGAATCGGCCGAGGTATCCGGTCCCGCCGGTGAGCAGCACCGTCGCGGGCTCGCCGTGCGGCGCGGGGAGAGACGGGGCCGCCGCCAGCAGCGCGGGGTCGATGAAGCGGTCGAGCCGGAGGTCGGACGCGTGGGCGACCTCGGCGTCGGGACCGTGGATCGACGCGGCGGTGGGCGCCTGCACGCCGCCCGCCCGGACCTCCTCGATGTGGGCGATCACGCCGCGCAGCGTCGCGGTGGGGCCGACGATCGCCTGCACCGGAACGGGCAGGTCGTAGACCCCTTCGAGCGTCGTCGCGAGCGACAGAGCGGACAGCGAGTCGCCGCCCAGGTCGAGGAACCGGGTGTCCTCGTCGAGCTCCTCGGGCAGCACGCCGAGGGTCAGGGCCGCCGCCCGCACGACGGTCTCCGTCACGGAGCCGTCGGCGTCGAGGGCCCGCAGGCCGTCGCGGCGGCGCTCCTCGGCAGCGGCGTACAGCGCCTCCAGCTCGTCGCCGTACCGGGCGGTCAGCGCGGGACGGACGAGCTTGCCGATGCCCGAGCGCAGTCCGTTCTCCTGGGAGAAGGGCTCGCGCTCGACGATCACGTCGCGGGGAAGCTCGTACGCGGCCAGGTCCTTCTCGCGGGCGATCGCCCCGAGTCCGTCGAGCACGCGACTGCGGGCGTCCGCATCGGTCTCGCCGTCAGGGCCGGGCGCGGGGACCACGACGGCGAGGAGGTAGGAGCGCTCACTGGTGCCGTACAGGAAGATCTGGTGGACGTCGGGGCCGGCGGCGTAGGTGGCCTCGAGCTGCGCGATCGGCACGAACTCGCCCTGCGCCAGCTTGATGACGTTGCTGCGGCGGTCGACGTACTCGAGGTGGTCGGGCGCGAGCTCGGCCATGACGTCGCCAGTGCGGTAGAAGCCCTCGTCGTCGCGGATCCGCTTGTCGGAGTTGTAGTACCCCGGAATCAGCTGGGTCGACTTCACCAGGAGCTCGCCGCGCGGGTGCGGGGAGTCGGTGACGAAGTAGCCGAGTTCGGGCACGTCGATGAGCTTGTACTCGGTGACCGGCGGGCGGACGACCACGCGGTCGCGGATGACGCCGCCGGCCTCGGTGGAGCCGTAGCCGATCTGGATGTCGATGCCCAGCAGCCATTCCATGAAGGCCTGCAGCTCCGCGGACAGCGCGGCGCTGCCGCACATGGCGGCCTGCAGGCGTCCGCCGAGGACCCGGTCCCGCAGCTCGACGCGCGCGGTCTCCGTGTCGGTCTCCGCCTCGACGGCGAGGAACCTCTGGTGGATCAGCTCGCACACGCGGGGGACGAGGCCGATCGCGGTGGGGCGCGCGGCGGCGAGGTCGTCGAACAGGGTCGACATGTCGGACGCGCCGGCGAAGTAGCCGGTGCCGCCGGAGGCCAGGCCGGCGATCAGCCAGTTCCGGCCGTACATGTGACTCATGGGCAGGAAGTGCAGCAGCGATTCGGACGGCAGGTCGATGTCGACGATGCTGTCCACCTTGAGCCAGGCGTCGGAGACCAGCTGCTCGGTGTACATCGCGCCCTTCGGGGTGCCCGTGCTACCCGAGGTGTAGATCAGGGTCACGAGGGGGTCCGTGCCCGGCTCGGGCGCGAAGAACTCGGGCGCGGGCAGGGCCTCGCCCGCGAGGACGTCGGCCTCGATGCCCTCGTAGCCGGCGTGCTCACCGTCGAAGACGACGACGCGAGGCGTCGCGGAGGACTCGGCGAGGGCCTGCTCCGCGAGGCCCACCTGATCGGCGCTGACGGCGAAGATCGTCGGCCGGGTCTCGTCCAGGATGGCGGCGATCCGGGCGGCCGGGGCGCCGGCCTGCAGCGGCACGTTCGGTGCGCCGAGCAGTGTGGTCGCCAGGTCGACGGTCACGAAGTCCGCACTGGTGAAGCCCAGGATCGCGACGAAGTCCCCCGCTGCCAGCTCGCCCTGCCAGGCCGCCGCCAGCGCCGTGACCCGGCGCCAGATCGCGCCGTAGGTCACGCTCGCGTAGGGGGCGCTGGGGCCGCCCGCGCGGGTCGCGAAGGCCGGACGGTCCGCGTACCGGGCGAAGATCCGGGCGATCACCTGGGGAAGCCGCTCGGCCTGCGCGCCGGCCGGGGCGGCCGCCGCAGCGCCGCTGGTGGCGGGGTCACCGCCGTGCATCGTCTCGATCGACATCCAACACACCTCATTTCACTACGGAACTCTAACTAACTCTTTCCCTAGCTTAGCTACTGACCGGTAGGTGTGCATGTTCGACGCATCACGAGTCGAAACCTGGCCGCCGCGTCCGCGCGGTGATGGACTGGCGCTTCGTATCCCCGCTCCCCCGACGGAAGGCCGACGTGAGCTCGCGCACCCCTCTCCACCTGCACTGGTTCCTGCCCACGTACGGCGACTCGCGGAACCTCATGGCGGGTGGGCACGGCAGTGGCATGAGCGGAGATCGCCCCGCGAACCTGCACTACCTCAAGCAACTGGCCCTCGCCGCCGAGGCGAACGAGTTCGAGGCCGTGCTCATCCCCACCGGCCTGTGGTGCGAGGACTCCTGGCTGACCGCCGCGCTCCTCACCGAGTCCACGGAGAAGCTCAAGTTCCTGGTCGCACTGCGCCCGGGCCTGGTCAGCCCTCTCCTCTCGGCGCAGATGGCGAGCACCCTGCAGTGGCAGTCCGGCGGCCGGGTCCTGCTCAACGTGGTGACCGGCGGCGAGTCGTCCGAGCAGCGCGCCTTCGGCGACACGCTCAGCAAGGACGAGCGCTACGCCCGGTGCGGCGAATTCCTCGACATCACCAAGCAGCTGTGGACCTCGTCCGAGCCGGTGAACGTCGCCGGGAAGTACGTCTCCGCGGAGAACGCGCTCCTCGCCCGCCGGCCCGATCCGGCCCCGCCGATCTTCTTCGGCGGCAGCTCGCCCGCCGCGGGCGACGTGGCCGCGAAGCACGCCGACACCTACCTCACCTGGGGCGAGCCGCCCGCGCAGGTGAAGAAGAAGCTGGACTGGATCCGCGGCCTCGCCGCGGAGCAGGGCCGCGAACTGACCTACGGCATCCGCCTGCACGTGATCTCGCGCGACACCAGCGAAGAGGCGTGGGCCGAGGCCAACCGGCTGCTGGGCAACCTCGACCCCGCGGCGGTGCGCGCCGCGCAGGCCAACCTGGCCCGGAGCGAGTCCGAGGGGCAGCGCCTCATGCGCGAACTGCACGGCGGCGGCGCGGCCTTCGACGAGGCCGCCGACGCCCGCTCGCTCCAGGTCTACCCGGGCCTGTGGACCGGCGTCGGCCTGGTGCGCGGCGGCGCCGGCACGGCGCTCGTCGGCTCCCACGACGAAGTGGCCGACCTCATCGCCGAGTACGCGGCGCTGGGGCTCGACCACTTCATCCTCTCCGGGTACCCGCACCTGGAGGAGGCCTACCACTTCGGCGAGGGCGTGCGCCCCCGCCTCGCGGCGCGCGGCCTGCTCGGCGCCTCCGACGCACCGTCGGAACCCGTGCGCGGCGCCTTCCTGCCCGACCTCTCCCCCACCTCCTAGCCGCGAAGGACCACACGGATGACGACCGAGAAGATCGCCGACGAGATCAAGTTCGCCTACTGGGTTCCGAACGTCTCGGGCGGCCTGGTGACCAGCGACATCGAGCAGCGCACCAGCTGGGACTTCGAGTACAACAAGAAGCTGGCGCAGACGGCCGAGCGCGTGGGCTTCGAGTACGCCCTCTCGCAGGTGCGGTACATGGCCAGTTACGGCGCCGAGTACCAGCACGAGTCGACGTCGTTCAGCCTGGCCCTGCTCGGCGCGACCGAGAAGCTCAAGGTGATCGCGGCCGTGCACCCCGGCCTGTGGCACCCCGCGGTCCTCGCGAAGTTCGGTGCCACCGCCGACCACCTGTCGAACGGGCGCTTCGCGATCAACGTGGTCTCCGGCTGGTTCGCGGGTGAGTTCAAGGCGCTCGGCGAGCCCTGGCTCGAGCACGACGAGCGCTACCGCCGCAGCGCGGAGTTCCTCGAGGTGATCCGCAAGATCTGGACCGAGGACAACGTCGACTTCGGCGGCGACTTCTACCGGATCCGCGACTTCACGCTGAAGCCGAAGCCGCTCAACACGGCGGAGCGCCCCAACCCGGAGCTGTTCCAGGGCGGCAACTCCTCCGCCGCGCGCGTCAACGGTGGCAAGTACGCCGACTGGTACTTCTCCAACGGCAAGGACTTCGACGGCGTCACCGATCAGCTCGACGACCTGCGCCGCGTCGCTCGAGAGGCGCAGCGCGAGGTCAAGTTCGGCCTCAACGGCTTCATCATCGCCCGCGACACCGAGAAGGAGGCGCGGGACACCCTGCGCGAGATCGTGGAGAAGGCCAACAAGCCCGCCGTCGAGGGTTTCCGCGACGCCGTGCAGCAGGCCGGCAAGTCCACCTCGGACGGCCGCGGCATGTGGGCGGACTCCAGCTTCGAGGACCTGGTCCAGTACAACGACGGCTTCCGCACGCAGCTGATCGGCACGCCCGAGCAGGTCGCCGAACGCATCGTCGCCTACAAGGAGCTCGGCGTCGACCTCATCCTGGGCGGCTTCCTGCACTTCCAGGAGGAGATCGAGTACTTCGGCGAGAAGGTGCTCCCCCTGGTCCGCGAGATCGAGGCGAGCCGCGCCGGGGCACTGGTGTGACCCTCGCGTCCGCGATCGACTCCGCCGAGGCCGCCGTCGACGCGGCGCGGGAACTCGCGGCGCGGTTCGCCGACGGTGCCGCCGAACGCGACCGGGAGCGACGCCTGCCGCACGCCGAGGTCGAATACCTCTCCGACGCCGGGCTGTTCGCGCTGACGGTGCCCGCCCGCTTCGGCGGGCCCGACCTGCCGCCGTCCGCAGTCGCCGAGGTCTTCCGCATCCTCGCGACCGCCGACGGCTCGCTGGCGCAGATCCCGCACAGCCACTACGTGTACCTCACCGCCCTACGCCTGGCGGGGCCGGAGGAGCTGCAGCGCAGGATCTTCGACCAGGTGCTCGACGGGGCCCGGATCGCCAACGCGCAATCGGAACGCGGCGGGAGGACCGTCGCCGACGTGGCCACCACGCTCACCCGCACCCCCGACGGCGCACACCTCGACGGTGAGAAGTTCTACTGCACGGGTTCGCCCTACGCACACCTCCTCGCGGTGCTCGCCCGGGACGCGGAATCGGGCGAGCAGATCATCGCCTTCGTCCCGGCGGACACCCCCGGCGTCGCCATCGCCGACGATTGGAACGGCCTCGGCCAGCGGACCACCGGCAGCGGCACCGTCCGCTTCGACGACGTGGCCGTGCCGCTCGACGCCGTCGTCACCCGCTCCCCCGCGGTGTCCGAGCCCACCGGCTACGGCGCGTTCGCGCAGCTGTTGCACGTCGCCATCGACGCCGGGATCGCGCGGGGAGCGCTCGACGCCGCGGCCGACTTCGTCCGCACCAAGTCCCGTCCCTGGTTCGAGGCCGGCGTCGACCGGGCGCAGGACGATCCGCTCGTGATCCAGCGCTTCGGCGAGCTGACGGTGACGGTCCGCGCCGCGGAGGCGGCGCTCGCCGTCGCCGGGCAGGCGGTGGACGCCGCGTTCGCCACCCCCGGTTCCGACACCGCGGCCGAGGCCTCCCTGGCCGTCGCCACCGCGAAGGTGCTCGCGGACCGCGCGGCGACCGAGGTGCCGTCGGCCCTGTTCGAGGTGTCCGGCACCCGGAGCGCCGGCGGCGACACGGGGCTCGATCGGTACTGGCGGGACGCGCGCACACACACCCTGCACGACCCGGTGCGATACAAGGTCCTCCACCTCGGCCGATTCACCCTGAACGAGGAGCGGCCGCCGCTGCACGGCGTCGTCTGACCCACCGGAAACAAATTCGGACCCTAGTCCGTTTATACCGGTACTATGACTGACATGAAGATTCCCGAGTTCGGCGTGGACACGTTCGGCGGCGTCACGAAGGACGCGAAGGGTGAGCCGCTGCCCCATCCCCAGGTGATCCGCGACCTCGTCGAGGAGGCCGTCGCCGCGGACGGCGCGGGCCTCGACTTCTTCGGCGTCGGCGAGCACCACCGCGCGGACTTCGCCGTCTCGAGCCCGGAGATGGTGCTCGCGGCGATCGCGGCGCGCACCGAGTCCATCCGCCTCGGTTCCACGGTGACCGTGCTGAGTTCCGACGATCCGGTGCGCGTCTTCGAGCGCTTCGCGACCCTGGACGCCGTCTCGAACGGCCGGGCCGAGATCGTCGCCGGGCGGGGCTCGTTCACCGAGTCCTTCCCCCTGTTCGGCTACGACCTGCAGGACTACGAGGTGCTGTTCGAGGAGAAGCTGGAACTCCTTGCGGCGCTGCTCACCGAGGATCCGGTCACCTGGTCGGGCACCACGCGCGCGGCCCTGTCCGAGCAACGCGTCTTCCCCACCACCGCGGACGGCATCCGCGCCTGGGTGGGCGTCGGCGGCAGCCCCGAGTCCGTCGTCCGCACCGCGCGGTACGGCTTCGGCCTCTTCCTGGCGATCATCGGCGGCCCGGCGGATCGCTTCGCGGCGTACACCGACCTGTTCCGGCGGGCCGAGAACGAGTTCGGCGGGTCGCCGCAGCCGATCGCCGTCCACTCGCCCGGCCTGATCGCGGAGACCGACGAGCAGGCCCGCGCGCTCGTCCACGACGGCTGGCTGCGGATGCGGCAGCGCATGGTCGCCGAGCGGGGCTGGCCGCCGCCCGCGCTGGGCGATTTCGAGCGCGAGGTCGAGACCGGTTCGCTGTACGTGGGGTCGCCGGAGACGGTCGCGCGCCGGATCGCGGCGACGGTCCGCACGCTCGGCGTCGACCGGTTCGACCTCAAGTACGACCAGCCCGTGACCCACGCCGATCTGATGCGGTCGATCACCCTCTACGGCGAGAAGATCGTCCCCCTGGTCAAGGACATGCTCAGCGACTGAGCCCGTCCACAGCTGGCGCGAATCACGGCAGGACGCCGAGCCCGGCCGCGGCGAGGGGCGCGCCGGCACCGTCGAGCCCGGACAGGCCGGCGGGTCGACCCGACAGCACGAGCAGCAGGTCGGCGATCGGACCGCGCGCGACGGGGCCGTCGCCCGCGGACCAGTCCGCGTCGACGGCCTCGAAACGCACGCCCGCGAACCGCTTCCGCGCGCCGAACAGGTAGCCGACCCGCCAGATCCGCTCCGCCCCCTGGGCCGCGGCGGCGGTGTCCATCGGCAGGTGCAGCCCGAGCGGGCGGGCGATGTCCTGGGCGTGGATCTGCGTGTCGAACAGGATGTTCCGCCAGTTGGTCAGGCGCGGCAGCGCGGTGACGCCCGCCTCCTCCCGCAGCATGACGGCCGAGCGGGTGCCGTACTCGGCAGCGGCCTCCCGGGAGAGCAGGTCGATCATGCCGTGCAGCCGGCCGCGGGCACGAACGGCCGCCGAGATCATCGCCCCCGCGGGCGCCGGGCGGAGCACCGCCGCGAGGTGGCCGGCGACGTCGGTCACCGTCCACCCCGCGCACAGCGACGGCGCGGCCCACTGCTCCGCGGTCAGCCCGTCGAGGAGTTCCGCGACCGCCACGCGCTGTTCCGCGATCACCCGCCACGCCTGCTGCTCGTCCATGACGACCTCCATTGGTCAAATTATCTGACCAATATTAGTCAGTCTCTTGTACCATTGCAAGGGTGGAGATCGGAACCGGCGTGATGCTGTTCGTCGCCTATCGGGCCATGGAGACGCGCGCCATGACCGCGGCCAGGGAGGCCGGCTACACTGACATCACGCTCGCGCAGGCACGCATCGGTCAGCGCATCGGCCCCGAGGGCACCCGCCTCACCGACCTCGCCGAACAGGCGCAGGTCACCAAGCAGACCGCGGGCTTCCTGGTCGATCAGCTCGAGCGCGCCGGATATGTCGAGCGCGTCCCCGATCCCGCCGACGGCCGCGCGCGCCTCATCCGCCTGTCCGCCCGCGGCGCCGGGGTCGCCGACGTCGCGAACGCCGAGGTGGCCCTCGTGGAACGGGAGTGGGAGGACCACCTCGGCGCCGCCGCCTATCGGGACCTGCGCGGCGCGCTGCTGAAGCTGCGCGAGGTCACCGACCCGTATCGCTGAGGACGATCGTCGCGCCGGGCGGCGCCGCCTCGATCATCCGGATCCGGGCCAGCGCGGGCGAGCCGTCGAGCATGCGGCCAGCGTTGGCGAGCGCACGCAGCGCGGCCGTCTCGGCCCGCGCCTCCTCCAGCCGGGCGGCGCCCCGTGCCTTGGCGGTGATCAGGCCTACCGCGGCGCTCCGGATCTCGGTCGGCAGCACCACGTCCTTGACCACGACGGCGAGCACCTCGACGCCCACGGTCTCGGCGGTCGCGCCGACGCGCGAGCGGATCGCCTCGCCGTCGACGGCCGCCGTGCGACGGGCCAGGTCGTCGATACCGATGCCGCCCAGCGCCTCCCGCAGCGCGACCTGCGCGGCCAGGTAGACCACGGCGTCCGGATCGGCGGCGCGCTCGAGGTACGCGACCGGGTCGGCGACACGGATGCGCAGCGCCATCGACACCCGGACCGGGACGGACTCGGCGGTGACGACCTCCTGCGGGGCGACGGCGAGCAGCCGTTCGGCGACGACGACCGGGACGACGGTGTGCGCCCGGCGGACCCGATGAGGGCCGGGCCCGAGGACGCGGGCGACGGCGCCGTCCCGGTACTCGACGGCGCGGCGGCCCACCGGCACGACGATGCGTCGGCCGCGGATCGCGGTGATGATCGACACGGTGGCTCTCCTCTCGTGGTGGCCCGGGGGCCTCGGTGGTTGCGGCACCGCCCCGCCGGGCGGGCAGCGGCGGCGGGATGCCCCGGGTAATGGCCGGGGCATCGCAGGGCCGCCGCCGCCCGCGCTTCCGGCGGAACGGCGTTCGAGGGACTCGAACCCTCTGGGCCCCGATGGGGCCGTGCCACTGGTCGGTTCTGCCGGATCGAACGCGCGGAACCGGTCGCGGTACCCCGCTCCGGCCGCTCCCCGGACAGTGCCGGAACCACTCTGACAGCCGCCGATGACCTATCGCAAAGCCTTTTTCGCCGTGGGCGGAATCCAGGCAGCGGCGAGCACGGACGAGCGCACATATCCTGGTCGGGTGCCCCCACCTCGCGCTCTGCGCGGCGCCGCCGCGCGCCCCCTCGTCACCGGTGCGGCGCTGGTCGCCGTCGTGATCATCCTCGCCGCGTTCGCGGCGTGCGGCCTGGGCGGGAGGAGCGCACCGTCGTTCCAGCGCACCGACCAGGCGATCGACGGGGCCGGGGTGCGCCTGGACACCTCCTTCTTCCGGCCCGACGGTGCCGGCCCCGCCCCCGCGGTGCTCCTCGCACACGGCTTCGGCGGCTCCAAGGACGACGTTCGCGCCGAGGCCGAACAGCTGGCGGGCCGGGGATATGCGGTGCTGACCTACACCGCGCGCGGTTTCGGGAAGTCGACGGGCCTCGTCGGCCTCGACTCCCCCGACGCCGAGGTCGCGGACGCGCGCAAGCTCCTCGACTGGCTCGCGACGCGCTCCGACGTGCAGCAGGACCGGCCCGGCGATCCCCGGGTCGGCGTCGCCGGCGGCAGCTACGGCGGCGCCCTGGCGCTCCTGCTCGCCGGGCACGACAAGCGCGTCGACGCCATCGCCCCGCGAATCACGTACTGGGACTTGGAGCAGGCCCTGTTCCCCGGCGGCGTCTACAAGAAGCAGTGGGCGGGCATCCTGTTCACGATGGGCGGCGGCTGCGCCCGGTTCGAGCCGGCCGTCTGCGAGATGTACACCCGGATCGCGCAGGGCGGCACGCTCACCGACGCCGATCGAGCGCTGCTCGCGGCGCGGAGCCCCGCCTCGGTGGGTGCGGAGATCCGCGTCCCCACGTACCTCGCGCAGGGCGAGCTCGACTCGCTGTTCCCGCTCGATCACGCCGATGCGGCGGCGCAGCGCATCGCGGCGAACGGCGCGCCCGTCGCGGTCGACTGGATCGCCGGCGGGCACGACGCGGGCAGCGCCGAGGACGCCCGGGTGAACGCCCGCACGGCGGAGTGGTTCGATCGCTACCTCAAGGGCGAAGACGCTCCGGCGGTGCCCGCCTTCCAGGTCTCCCGGTCCGGCGGCGTCGACCGCGAAACCGGCGAGCGCACCGTCCGCGCGTCGAGCACCGACGCCTACCCCGGGCTCGCCGGGACCATCACGCGCACCGTCGCCCTGCCCGGCGAGCCGCAGCGGGCGGAGAATCCCGCGGGCGGTGCGCCACCGTCGATCTCGGGAGTGCCCGGCCTCGGCGGCCTGGCCTCGTCCGCGGCGGCGCTCGGTTCCTTCGGGCTCTCGCGCGACCTTCCGGCGCAGGCCGCGATCGTCGACTCGGAACCGCTGAGCGGACCGGTCACCGTGACCGGCGCCCCGACGGTGACGATCAAGGTCGACTCCCCCGCGTCCGACGCGGTGCTCTTCGCGAAGCTCTACGACGTGGGCCCCGAGGGCACGCAGATCCTCCCGCAGCAGCTCGCCGCGCCGATCCGCATCCCGATCACCGCGGGCACGGCGACGGCGACCATCCGGTTGCCCGTCATCGACCACGAGTTCGCGGCCGGGCACCGCATGCGGCTCGCCCTCGCCACCACCGACCTGGCCTACCTCTCCCCGTCCGCGCCCGCGACGCACACGATCACGGTGACGAGCCCCCTCACGGTTCCGGAAGTACCGGCGCTGAAGACCGCGCCGGCGCCCCTGCCCACCTGGGTGTGGGTACTGCCGCTGGTCGCGCTGGCGATCGCCGCGGCGTTGCTCCTCGTCCGCCGTCCGCGCCCCGCGCCGCCCGCCGACCCGGAGCTCGCCGATGTGGCGCTCCAGGTGACCGGGCTGTCCAAGAAGTACGCGGGCGGCGACGGCTACAGCGTGCGCGACGTGACCTTCCGGGTGGAGCGCGGCCAGGTCCTCGGCCTGCTGGGCCCGAACGGCGCCGGCAAGACCACCACGCTGCGGATGCTGATGGGCCTCATCACGCCGGACGAGGGCGGGATCCGGGTCTTCGGGCACGAGATCCGGCCCGGTGCGCCGGTGCTCTCCCGCGTGGGCGCCTTCGTCGAGGGCGCGGGCTTCCTGCCGCACCTGTCGGGCCGCGCGAACCTGGACCTGTACTGGCGGGCTACCGGCCGCCCCGCCGACCAGGCGCACCTCGAGGAGGCCCTCGAGATCGCGGACCTCGGTAGCGCGCTCGAGCGCCCGGTGCGCACGTACTCGCAGGGCATGCGGCAGCGGCTCGCGATCGCGCAGGCCATGCTCGGCCTGCCGGACGTGCTGGTCCTCGACGAGCCGACCAACGGCCTCGACCCCTCGCAGATCCGCGAGATGCGGGACGCGATCGTCCGATACGGCGCCACCGGCCGCACCGTGATCGTCTCCAGCCACTTGCTGGCCGAGGTCGAGCAGACCTGCACGCACGTCGTGGTGCTGCGCCGCGGCGAGCTCATCGCCGCCGGCACCGTCGACGAGATCGTGCAGGCGGGCGAGGGCGGCGGGTCCCGCACCCTCGAAGACGCGTTCCTCCAGCTGACGGGAGACGGGGCATGACCACCACGAAGGACTCCGCGGCCGGACGCGACGCGACGCACGGCGCTGCACCGGGCTACGCGCCGGGGCACACCCTGACGGTGCGCGTGGAACTCGCCCGCCAGCTGAAACGCCGCCGCACCCTGGTGATGGCGGCCCTGCTCGCGGCTCTGCCGATCGTGCTCATCATCGCGCTCGCCGTGGGCACCGACGACGGGGGCAACGGCAACGGACGGCCGTCGATGTTCGACGTCGCCACCGCCTCCGGGCTGAACCTCACGGCCACCGTCCTCATCGCGGGCACCGGCTTCCTGCTGGTGATCCCCGTCGCCCTGTACTTCGGCGACGCAGTGGCCTCGGAGGCGGACTGGTCGTCGCTGCGGTACCTGCTGGCCGCGCCCGTCCCGCGGACGCGGCTGCTGGTGACCAAGGCGATCGTCGCGCTGATCCTGTCTGTCGCCTCTGTTGCCCTGCTCACCGCGGTCGCGCTGATCGCGGGCACCCTCGCCTACGGCTGGGGGCCGCTGCAGACGCCGGCGAACACCGCGATTCCGGCGGCCGACGGCCTCTGGCGGCTGTTGCTCGCGGCGGGCTTCATCATCGTCTCCGAGCTGGCCACCGCCGGCCTCGCCCTGTGGCTCTCGACCCGCACCGACGCGCCGCTCGCGGCGGTCGGCGGGGCCGTGGGCCTGACGGTGATCGGCAGCGTCCTCGACCAGGTCACCGCTCTCGGCGGCCTCCGCGCCGCGCTGCCCGCGCACTGGCAGTACGCGTGGACCGACCTGCTCCAGCCGAGCATCGAGTGGGCGGCGATGGCCCAGGGTGCGTCGTTGTCGGTGAGCATCGCCATCGTCCTCTTCGCCCTCGCCGTGCGCGGCTTCCGGACGAAGGACGTCGTCAGCTGACTGACGCGGCGAACGAGCCTGCAGCCCCCTTGATCGCGACGGCCTGTGCGCACTCCAGGAGGCCCGCCCGGGCGAATTCGACGCCGTAGCCCGACTGCTTGGCGCCGCCGAAGGGCACACGGGGGTCGATCGCGCCGTGCTCGTTGATCCACACGGTCCCCGCGTCCAGACGGTGGGCCACGTCGCGGGCGCGCTCGGGCGACGGGGTCCACACCGAGGCACCCAGTCCCACGTCGAGCCCGTTCGCCCAGGCGATCGCCTCGCCGAGGCTGGAGTACCGGACGATCGGGAGCGCCGGCCCGAACTGCTCGCGCGCGACCAGCGGGTTGTCGTTCGGCAGGTCCGCGACCAGCGTCGTCGGGTAGAAGTTGCCGGGTCCGTCGGCCGGATCACCGCCGATCAGCACCCGGCCGCCGCCCGCCCGCGCCTCGTCGACCAGGCTCGCGACGATGTCGTACTGCTTGCGGTTCTGCAGGGGTCCGAGCACGTTCTGCTCGTCGAGCCCGACGCCCATCGGCATGGCGGCGGCCACCTTCGTCAGCTCCTCGCAGACGGCGTCGTACAGCGAATCCGGCACGTACAGGCGCTTGAGCGCGGCGCAGGTCTGCCCCGTGTTGATGAAGGCGCCCCAGAACAGCCCCTCGGCGATCGCGGCGGGATCGGCGTCGTCCAGGACGATGCCGGCGTCGTTGCCGCCGAGTTCCACGGTGACGCGCTTCACCGAGTCGGCGGAGGCGCGGATGATCGCCTTGCCCGTCACGGTGGAGCCGGTGAACATGAGCTTGTCGACGCCCGGGTGCGAGGACAGCGCCTCGCCGACGTCCCGGCCACCCGGTACCGCGATCAGGACGTCCTCGGGCAGTGCGGTGTTCAGTACGTGCGCCAGGGCGAGCACGGACAGCGGGGTGTACTCGCTCGGCTTGATCACGACGGTGTTCCCCATGCGCAGTGCGGGGGCGAGCTGCCAGACGGAGATCATCATCGGCCAGTTCCACGGCCCGATGGCGCCGACGACGCCGAGCGGACGATGGTGGATCTCCGCGTAGGTCTCGCCGTCGTCCACCGCCACCTCGGGGTCGAGCGGCACGGCGAGGGTCGCGCGCAGCCATGTGACGCACGCCTCCAGCTCGAACCGCGCGTTGGGGCCGTTGAGCGGCTTTCCCTGTTCGCGCGACAGCAGGACGGCGAGCTCCTCCGCGTGCGCCTCGACGGCGTCGGCGGCGGCGCTCAGCAGCGCCGAGCGGCCGGCGTCGCCGCGCGCGGCCCAGTCCGGTTGGGCGGCACGGGCCGCGGCGACGGCGGCGTCGAGGTCCGCGACGCCCGGTTCGGCCACCCGGCCCACGATCTCGTCCGTGGCGGGGTCGGTGATCGTGCGTCCGCCGGTCGCGGGCTGGACGGATTCGAGAATGGTCATGGTGCTCTCCGTTTCGAGGTCTGGGTGGAGTCGTTCAGGACTGAGGTCGGCCGGCCATCGCGGCGAGCGGGTCGTAGTCGGGCGAGGCGAACATGCGCTGCAGTTGGAGCCGTCGGACGCCGACATTGCCGCCGTCGAAGAGCGGGTAGGCCAGGGTGTCGCGCAGGATCTCGAACAACGGCTGATGCTCGGTGTAGGACTCGACGCCGACGAGCCGCATCGCGTCCCAGACCACCTGCACCGCGGTCTCGGACGCGTAGATCTTCGTGGCGATCGCGAGTTCCGAACCGGCGCCACCGGTCTTGTCGAAGTAGTCGCACGCCTTCCAGGTGAGGTACCGCGCGGCCTCGATCTTCGCCTTCATGTCCGCGAGGATGGTGCCGACGTTCTGGTGCTCGACGATGGCGACCCGCCCGCCCCGCTTCTCGTCGCGGGCGAAGTTCAGCGCCACGTCGAAGGCGTGGCGCATGACGCCGACGGAGAACGCGCCCACGAGGGCCGCGGTCGCGGTGAACGCGGTCTCGAGGATCGCGATGCCGTCGCCGACGTTCCCCAGCAGGTTCCCAGCCGGCACCCGAACGTCGTCGAAGCGGATGCGGGTGACGAGGGCCGCCCGGTGCCCGACCGTCGGGAGCGCGGATTCGACGGTGACGCCCGCGGCGGTCCCCGGTACCAGGATCACGGCCATCGACTCCTCCGGCGGGCGGGTCGGATCGACGCGCACGGCCACGGCGAGCAGGTCGGCGCCGGATCCGTCCCAGCCCGATGCGTGCGGAACGAACTGCTTGTGCCCGTTGATGACCCACTCGTCGCCATCGAGCCGGGCGGTGGCGGCGAAGCCCACCTCCGGGTCCGAGTCCCGGTAGTTCGCGGACCCGCCGACCTCGGAGAACGCGAGCCCCGCGAGCGGCTCGCCCTCGCCGGAGAGGAACGGCGGCAGGAACCGCCCGAGCTGATCCGCGTCGCCGAAGAACAGCAGCGGCATCAGGCCGAGGCCGGTGGAGAACACGGACAGCGGGACGCTCGTCTCCACCGCCATGTACTCCTCCGCCTCGAGAGCGAGGTCGAGCAGGCTCGTCATCTCGCCGCCGGCGGGTGGCGGGATGAGGCGCCGGAGCACCCCCGCCTGCACCAATGCGCGGTAGTGCGGTCGGGACGCGCGGAATCGCTCGTCCGGCGTGCCCTGATGGTGCGTCTCGTTCGCGGCGGCGCTCAGCACGTCGCTCGCCAGCCGGCGGGCGTTCTGCTGCAGTTCCTGCTGAGCCTCGCTGAGGCTGAAGTCGATGGGCATGTCTCGTTCCTTCGTCGGAGCGGCGTTCAGACGCCGAGGAGGAGGTCGGCGGCCTTCTCGCCGACCATGATCGCGGGTGCGTTGGTGTTGCCGCGGGGCACGACGGGCATGATCGAGGCGTCAGCGACCCGCAGCCCGTCGACGCCGCGCACCCGCAGAGCGGGATCGACGACCGAGTCGTCCGTGACGCCCATCGCGCAGGTACCGACCTGGTGGTGGTACGTGCCGGCGAGGCGCCGAACGAGCGCGCGCAGTGCATCCCGGTCGGCCGGTTCGGACGACGGGACGTACTCGGTGGGCCGGAACGGGGCGAAGGCGTCCTGGGCGCCGATCTCGCGGCACAGGATCACCGCGTCGACCAGCGCTTCCACGTCGTAGTCGTCGGCGAGGATGTTGGGATCCACCAGCGGGGCCGCGGCCGGATCGGCGGACGCGAGGCGCAGCGTGCCGCGCGAGCGCGGAGCCACCAGGCCGGGGGCGATCGTGTAGCCGTCGGCGGGCGCGTCGCCGCCGTCCGTCGGGTACGGCAGATGCAGGAACAGCGGCTGCAGGTCGGGCGCCGCGTCGTCCGTCTGCTGCGAGTGCGCGAAGAGCTGGGCCTCGAGCAGGTTGTTCCGCCCGGGCGCGAGCGCGCCCGCCGTCGCGTAGAGATTGCCGACGAGGAGGTGGTCGTGCAGGTTCTTCCCGACACCGGGCAGGTCGACGAGGGTCTCGACACCGACGGCCGCCAGGTCGGCGCGGTCGCCGATGCCTGAGAGCTGCAGGATCTTCGGCGACCCGATGGCACCGGCGGAGAGGACGATCTCGGCGGCCGCCCGGGCGGTGCGGAGCTCGCCGGCGACGAGGTACTCGACCGCCGTGGCGCGGCCGTCGTCGAGCACGATCCGGGTGACGAGCGCCCCGGTGGTCACCGTCAGGCGCGGCGAGTCCAGCACCGGCGCCACGAAGGCCTGCCACGCGCTGTGCCGGCGGCCGCCCTTGATCGTCGCGTGGTTGAAGCCGACGCCCTCCATGAGGTCTCCGTTGAAGTCCTCGGTCGGCTTGTGGCCCACGGCAACCGCGGCGTCGACGAAGGCCTGCGCGGCGGGGTGACGGTCGCGAAGCACCGAGACGTGCAGCGGGCCGCCCGCACCATGCCATGCGGAGGCGCCGTCCTCGTGATCCTCGCTGCGCTTGAACAGCTCGAGGACGGTGTCCCAGCCCCACCCCTGGTTGCCGGCGGCCTCCCAGGCGTCGTAGTCGTCGCGGTGCCCGCGGATGTAGATCATGCCGTTGAGCGAGCTGGAACCGCCGAGCACCTTGCCGCGGGGCCAGAACAGCGATCGCCCCGCGGCGTGCTCCTGGCCGGTGGTCATGACGGCCCAGTCGTTGGGGCCGGTCAGCAGTGCCGGCCACCCCTGCGGGCTGTGGATGTTCGGGTCCTCGTCCGCGGCACCCGCCTCGATGACGTGCACGGTGTGCCCGGCGTCGACGAGGCGCCGGGTGAGGGCGCTCCCGGCGGATCCGGCTCCGATGATGACGTAGTCGCTGTCCCGTGGGCTCATTCCTGCTCCTTGCCGTCCGTCCGGCGCGTTCCGCCGCATGGGATCGAGCCTGGCCGTCGCGACGCCGACGGGCATTGGCGTGACCCGCACGCCGGTGTGCCCCACACGCGGAAACGTGATGCGCGTCACGCCGGGGCCCCGATCTGTGGTGACATGGAGGGACACGAAGGAGAGACGACGATGAGTTCAGGCGCGGTCGAGGTCTTCGACGCCGCGACCCTTGCGGCGCCGGACCGGTTCGACGCCTGGCGGGAGGCGGTGAACACGGCGTTCGTGCCGCTGCGGGCCACCCTGCACGGCGGTGACCTGGCGACGCCCGCCCTGCCCGCGCGGTCGGGGGACGACGGATCGTCCGCCTTCCGCGGAGTGGTCCGCAGCCAGGACCTGGGCGCGGCGGCGGCCACCGAGGTCGCGGGCGGCCCGGTGACCGTCTGGCGCGACCGCGCCACCATCGCCGATGCGGACCCCGGCGGGTACAAGCTGGGCGTGCAGCTGCACGGCTACAGCGTGCTCACTCAGGACGGCCGCGAGGCGGCGCTGACACCCGGCGACCTCGCCATCTACGACACCACCCGGCCGTATTCGCTCGACTTCGCGGACGAGTTCAGCATGTTCGTGCTCCTGATCCCGCGGGACCGGCTGGGGCTGACGCCGCGTCAGGTCGCCGGGCTGACGGCGCAGCGGATCTCGGGCCGGCACGGCCTCGGCGCGCTCGCCTCGTCGCTGCTCACCGGGCTCGGGCGGCAGCTGCGGACGGGCGGGGTGGATCCCGACCCACGGGCGGTGCACGCGGTCCTGGAACTGGTGGACGCCACCCTGATGCGTCGCCTCGAACCCGTGGAGGCGGTGCCGACGGCCGACGTGGTCTTCGCCGGCGCGACGGCGTACATCGACGCGCACCTGGGTCTTCCGGGCTTGAGCGTGGAGTCGGTGGCCGCCGCGCAGCACGTGTCGGTGCGGTACCTGCAGCAACTGTTCGCGGAGCGCGGCTCGACGCCGAGCAGTTGGATCCGGCGACGCCGGATGGACGAGGTGAGCGCGGCGCTGGCCGATCCCGCACAAGCGGTGCGGCCCGTCGCGGCGATCGGCGCGCAGTGGGGCTTCTCCGACGCCTCGGGCTTCGCGCGGGCCTTCAAAGCGGCGACGGGGACGAGCCCGGGCGAGTACCGCGCCCGGCACCTCGGCCCCGCCGCCGGCTGATCGCCGTCAGACGCCGGACGGGATGGTGCGGCTGTCGCCGCGGAACTCGGCGATCACGTCCTCGCCGCGGCGCACCGTCACGTCGTAGAGGCCGTTGCGGCCGAACCGCTCCCGCTCGACCGCGGTCGCGGTGAGCACGTCGCCGAGCCTGGTGGCGCGGAGGAACCGGACGTCCGCCCGGGCGGCGACCGCGGCGTCGCCCCGCGAATTGCAGGCGAGGGCGAACGTGGTGTCCGCGAGCAGGAAGACGTAGCCGCCGTGGGTGATCCCGTGGCCGTTGACCATCGTCTCCCCTACCGTCACCGTCGTGGTCGCGGTGCCGGGACGCAGGTCGACGATCTCGATGCCGAGCGCCCGGGAGGCGCTGTCGGCGGCGAACATCGACCGCGCCGGCTCGCACTCCTCGATGCGTGCGGACGCGGTCATCACGCCTCGCCCCCGTCCCGTGTCTTGGCGACGAGGGTCAGCACGTCGTAGGTGGCGACCGGCGCGCCGTCCTGGTTGGTGACCACCGCGTCCCAGCGGACCTCGCCGTAGTCGGCGCCGCTGCGCGGGGTGATCTGCTTGGCCGTGAGCGTGACGGTGAGCGCGTCGTCCGCGCGCACCGGGGTCAGGAAGCGGAGCGAATCGACGCCGAAGTTCGCCAGGACCGGGCCCGGCGCGGGGTCGACGAACAGGCCGGCCGCCAGGGAGACCACGAGGTAGCCGTGCGCGACGATGCCGCCGAACAGCGGGTTCGCCGCCGCTGCCTCGGGATCGGTGTGGGCGTAGAAGGTGTCGCCGGTGAAGTCCGCGAAGTGGCCGATGTCCGCGAGGGTGACGGTGCGCGGGCCGCCCACGATGGTGTCTCCCAGGCGGAGCTCGGCGAGGGACTTGCGGAACGGGTGCTCGGCGCCCTCGGTGCGCGGGGCGCCGGCGACCCACTGTCCGGTCGCCGCGGCCAGCACCTCCGGGGTGCCCTGGATCGCGGTGCGCTGCATGTGATGCAGGACGCCGCGGATGCCGCCGAGCTCCTCGCCGCCGCCGGCGCGGCCGGGTCCGCCGTGCACGAGCACGGGCAGCGGGGAGCCGTGGCCGGTGGACTCGCGGGCGTCCTCGGCGTTGAGTACCAGCAGGCGGCCGTGGTACGGCGCGATCCCGAGCAGGACCTCCCGCGCGAGTTGCGGGTCGGCGGTGACGAGCGAGGCGACGAGGCTGCCCCCGCCGCGGGCGATCAACTCCACCGCGTGCGCGGTGTCGCGGTAGCCGATGACCGTCGCCACCGGCCCGAAGGCCTCGATCTCGTGCACCTCGGGCGCCTCGGGATCGGTGCTGCGCAACAGCATCGGCGGCAGGTAGGCGCCGGTCTCCGCGTCCCCGCCGACGACCGCGACGCGGTCCGGGTCGCCGACCACCAGATCGGCGGCGGCGCGGAGCTTGCCGACCGCCGCGAGCACGTCGGTGCGCTGCGAGAGGGAGACGACGGGGCCCATCGTGACGCCCTCGGCGCCCGGAGCACCGACGACCACCCGGTCCAGCCGGGCCCGGGCCGCGTCGATCACCGCGTCGACCATCGGCTCGGGGACGAGCGCGCGGCGGATGGCGGTGCACTTCTGCCCGGCCTTGACGGTCATCTCGGTGGTGAGTTGCTTGACGTACAGCTCGAACTCGGGGGCGTCGGTCGTGACGTCCGCGCCGAGGACGGAGGCGTTGAGCGAATCGGCCTCCGCGGTGAAGTGCACGCTGTTCGCCACGAGAACGGGATGCGCGCGCAGCGTCGCCGCGGTGTGCGCGGACCCGGTGAAGGCGACGGAGTCCTGCCCGCCGAGGGCGTCGAGGAGCGGGGCCGGATCGCCGCACAGGAGCTGCACGGAACCCTCGGGGAGCAGGCCCGATTCGATGATCCGGCGGAAGACGAGCTCGGTGAGGTACGAGGTCTGGGTGGCCGGCTTGACGATGGTCGGCACGCCCGCGATGAAGGCGGGCGCGAGCTTCTCGAGGAAGCCCCAGACGGGGAAGTTGTAGGCGTTGATCTGCACTGCGACGCCGCGGCGCGCGGTGTGGACGTGCCGGGCCACGAAGGTGCCCTTCTTACCGAGCTGCTCGACGGGGCCGTCGAGGTGGATCACGTCGTTGGGCAGCTCGCGCTTGGCCTTGCTCGCGTAACTGAGCAGGGTCCCGAAGCCGCCGTCGATGTCGACGGCCGAGTCCCGCTCGGTGGCACCGGTCCGGGCGGACTCGGCGTAGAACTCGGCCTTCCCCGCCATGAGGGTCAGGCCGAGCGCCTTGAGTGCCGCGGCACGCTCGTGGAAGGTCAGCGCGGCGAGCGCGGGTCCGCCCGTCTCCCTGCCGTAGGCCGCCATCGCGGCGACGTCCAGCCCGGTCGACGAGACCCGCGCGACCTCGGCCCCGTCGACGGGGCTGATCACCGCCCGCCCCTCGTCCGTCGCCCGGTGCCACCGGCCGCACGCGTAGCTCTCCACCATCCTGCTGTCCATCAAGCACGCTCCTATTACCGTATGTTCGGTCGGTAATCAGGGTGGCCCGAGACGCCCTCCCCTGTCAAGGGGGTCGGTCGATCTTCGATCAGGTCCGGCGGAGGCCGGCGAAGGCGATCGCCACGAGGGCGTCGGCGACCTCGCCGACGGGGTGATCCGGCCGTGGCCGGTACCACTCGATGAGCGAGTTGACCATGCCGAACAGGAGACGGCTGGTGACGGCGGGGTCGGCGTCCGCGCGCACGTCGCCCTCCTCCACGGCGCCCGCCACCAGGTCGGCGATGACGGTGTCGAACTCGCGGCGGCGCGCCAGCGCCCGCCGCTCCACCTCCGAATTGCCCCGCACCCGCAGCAACAGCGTCACGTAGGGCAGCTCCGCCACCAGCACCTCGACGCTCCGGCGCAGCACGTACTCGAGCCGGTCCACCGACCTGCCGGTGGTCGCGCCCGTCTCCGTGGTGACCGCGAACAACCCGCTCAGCGCGCGGTTGAGCGCCAGCTCGAGGAGCTCCTCCTTGCCGGCGACGTGGTGGTAGATCGAGGACTTCGTCAGCCCCAGATTCTTCGCCAGCACGTCCATGCTGGTGGCGTCGTAGCCGCGCTCGTTGAAGACGCGGACCGCGACCGCCAGCAGGGAGTCGAGGTCGTAGCCGGGACGCCCCGGCGAGCCGGTACGCCGCCGGACGGGTGTGGTGCTCATGAACAGATTCTCCCATCCGGACCCGACTTCCGATCAAGACCTTGTTACCTACCGAATGATCGGTTATTATTTCGGGGCACCGACCGAAGAGGACAGCGCTATGACCGAAGCCCTGACGGCCGTACTCCCCGGCCTCCGCACCGTCTCCGTCGTGCGGACGGAGGACCGGTACGTCGTGACGCTCGACCGCCCCGCGGCGCGCAACGCCATCGACGCCGCGATGATCGCCGAGCTGCACACCGTCTGCGGCGCGATCGAGTCCGATCCCACGCCCGTCCTGCTCACCGGCGCCGGCGACCACTTCGCGGGCGGCGCCGACATCGGGGAGCTCCGCGACCGGGGCCGCGACCAGGCGCTCGCCGGGATCAACCGCACGCTGTTCGACCGGTTCGCCGCACTCCCCCTGCCCACCGTCGCCGCGGTGAGTGGCTACGCGCTCGGCGGCGGCGCGGAACTCAGCTACGCCTGCGACCTCCGGATCGCCACCGACACCGCCGTCTTCGGCAACCCGGAGCCCGGCCTCGGCATCCTCGCCGCCGCGGGTGCCACCTACCGGCTGCCCGCCCTGGTCGGCCAGTCTGTCGCCAAGCAGGTGCTGCTCGCGGGCCGCACGCTCGACGCCGCGGCCGCGCTCCGGTGCGGCCTCGTCATGGACGTCGTCCCCGCCGGCGAGCACATCGCCGCGGCCCATCGGGCCATCGACCGCATCACGGCCTCGTCCGCGCTGGCGCTGCGCCTGACCAAATCGATCATCGACGGCACGGGCCGGGTGGAGGACATCGCCCAGGCCGTCCTGTTCGACACCACCGACAAGCAGGAGCGCATGACCGCCTTCCTGGAGAAGAGGAACCGCAGATGAGCACAGCACCGTCGAAGGTGGGCGTCGTCGGCGGAGGCCGGATGGGCGCGGGCATCGCGCAGGTCTTCGCGACGCTCGGCGCCACCGTCGTCCTCGCCGAGAGCGGTGACCGGGAGGCGGCGCGGGACCGCGTCGTCACCGGCCTGCGGCGCGCCGCCGAGCGCGACAAGCTCGGCGGACGCACGCCCGAGGACGTGGCCGCTCGGCTCACCGTGGTCGCCGACATCGAGGACCTGCCCGCCGACGCCGACGTGGTCATCGAGGCCGTGCCGGAGCGCATCGACCTCAAGCTCGACGTGCTGCACCGCGTGGAGCGCGCCGTGGGCGACACCTGCGTCGTCGCGAGCAACACCAGCTCGCTCTCGATCGCCTCCCTCGCCGCCGCGCTCGACGACCCGAGGCGGCTGGTGGGCATGCACTTCTTCAACCCCGTGCCGGCGTCGACGCTCGTCGAGATCATCCGCACCCCGGACACCGACGAGGCCGTCGTCGACCGCGTGCGCGGCTGGGTGGAGCTGTTGGGCAAGCAGGAGGTGCTGGTCAACGACTCCCCCGGCTTCGCCACCAGCCGACTCGGCGTGTGCCTGGGTCTCGAGGCGATCCGCATGCTCGAGGAGGGCGTCGCCGACGCGGAGTCGATCGACCGGGCGATGGAGCTCGGCTACCGCCACCCCATGGGGCCGCTGCGGTCCACCGACCTCGTGGGCCTCGACGTCCGGCTCGCGATCGCCGAGCACCTGGCGTCGACGCTGGGCGATCGGTTCACGCCACCGCAGCTGTTGCGCGACAAGGTCGCGAGCGGCGAGCTCGGCCGCAAGAGCGGCCGCGGCTTCCACACCTGGTCCTGACCCGCCGACATCGATCCGAGGAGACCCCATGGATTCCGCCACCCTCACCGTCGCCGACGGCCTCGCCGTCCTCACTCTGAACCGCCCGCAGGCCGCCAACGCGCTCGACGTCGCGCTCAAGACCGCCCTTCTCGACGCCGTCCGGTCCATCGCCGCGGACGACGCCGTGCGCGCCGTCCTGATCCGCGCCGAGGGCCGCAACTTCTGCGTGGGCCAGGACCTCGGCGAGCACGCGGACGCGCTGAGCCGCTCGCCCGAGCGCGCCATGGATACCGTCGCCGAGCACTACAACCCCCTGATCTCCGGCATCGCCGCGCTCGAGGTCCCGGTGGTCGCCGCGGTCCAGGGCGCCTGCGTCGGTGCAGGACTCGGCCTCGCGCTCGCGGCCGACGTGGTCGTGGCCGCCGAGAGCGCGAGCTTCGCGACGGCCTTCACCGCTATCGGCCTGGCGTCCGACTCGGGCCTGACCCGGACGCTCGTCGACGCCATCGGCGCGGTCCGCACGCGGGCGTTCATCCTGCTCGGCACCAAGATCTCCGCCGCGCAGGCCCTCGACTGGGGCCTCATCGCACAGGTCGCCGCCGACGACGAGGCCGCCGCCACCGCCGAGGCCGTCGCGCGCCGGCTCGCCGCCGGACCCACCGCGGCGTTCGCCGCCGTGAAATCGCTCGTCGCCGCCTCCCTCCCGCCGCTCGACGAAGCGCTCGAGCGCGAGCGCGCCGGAGCGGTCCCCCTCGCCGCCACCGCCGATCACTCGGGCGCCGTCGAGGCGTTCCTCGCCAAGCGCCGGCCCGCGTTCACCGGTCGCTGAACACCAGCCGCACGGAAGGCACAGCCCATGACAGAGACCACCGCCGATCTCGAGACCGAGTTCGACCGCATCGTCCAGTCCGACCAGCGCATCGAGCCGCGCGACTGGATGCCGGACGGGTACCGCAAGACCCTGATCCGGCAGATCGCCCAGCACGCGCACTCCGAGATCATCGGCATGCAGCCGGAGGGCAACTGGCTCACCCGCGCGCCGTCGCTGCGCCGCAAAGCCATCCTCATGGCCAAGGTGCAGGACGAGGCCGGCCACGGCCTCTACCTGTACTCCGCTACGGAGACGCTCGGCGTCGACCGCGCGGAGCTCACGGAGAACCTCATCGAGGGCCGCCAGAAGTACTCGTCGATCTTCAACTACCCCACGCTCTCCTACGCGGACGTCGGCGTGATCGGGTGGCTGGTCGACGGTGCCGCCATCTGCAACCAGGTGCCGCTGTGCCGCAGCTCGTACGGCCCGTACGGGCGGGCGATGATCCGGGTGTGCAAGGAGGAGTCCTTCCACCAGCGCCAGGGTTTCGAGATGCTGATGACGATGATGTCCGGCACGCAGGCGCAGCGGGACATGGTGCAGGAGTCCGTGAACCGGTGGTGGTGGCCGGCCCTCATGATGTTCGGGCCGCCGGACGACCGCTCGCCGAACTCGGCGCAGTCGATGGCGTGGCGGATCAAGCGGCACACCAACGACGAGCTGCGCCAGCGCTTCGTCGACATGTCGGTGCCGCAGGCCGAGGTCCTCGGGGTGACCTTCCCGGACCCCGACCTGGCGTGGAACGCAGATCGCGGCGCGTACGACTTCGGCGAGCCCGACTGGGACGAGTTCATGCAGGTGGTCAAGGGCAACGGCGCGACCAGCGTCGAGCGGATCGCGAACCGTCGCGCCGCGCACGAGAACGGCGCCTGGGTGCGGGCCGCCGCCGGCGCCTTCGCCGCCCGCACCGCAGCATCGGAGAAGGAGTAGACATGACCGAGCAGACCCGTATCGAGTGGCCGCTGTACGAGGTGTTCCTGCGCGGCAAGCGCGGACTGAACCACGTGCACGTCGGATCCCTGCACGCCGCGGACGCCGAGATGGCGCTGCGCAACGCCCGCGACGTGTACACGCGCCGCAACGAGGGCGTGAGCATCTGGGTGGTCCGGTCGACGGACGTCGTCGCCTCCAGCCCGTCCGAGAAGGACCCGTTCTTCGCGCCGAGCGGCGACAAGGTCTACCGCCACCCGACCTTCTACGAGATCCCCGAGTCCGTCCCGCACATGTGACCACCCCTCGCTCAGCCCGCGAACAGGAATGACAGCCATGATCGATCACGACAACGCCTACGAGGGCCTCGTCGACTCGGACTCCCACGGCCAGTGGGCCTTCGGCACCAGCTTCGACGAGCCCCTCGCCGGGGTGGACACGACGGTGCCGGACGACGCCGACCCGCACGCCCTCGCCGTCTACTGCCTGATGCTCGGCGACGACGCGCTGATCTCCGCACAGCGCCTCGCCGAATGGAGCACCCGCGCCCCCGAACTCGAGGAGGAGGTCGCGCTCGCCAACGTCGGCCTCGACCTCATCGGGCAGGCCCGGCTGCTGCTCGCCCGCGCGGCGGCCGCCGACCCCGCCGTGGTGCCGCACGTCTCGGACACCTCGCCCGTGCCCGCCGAGGACGCCCTGGCCTTCTTCCGCGACGACGCGGCCTTCCGCAACGTCCGGCTCGTCGAGCTCGACAACGGCGACTTCGCCGTCTCGATGGTGCGGCTGCTGGTGTTCGCGACCGCCCGCCTGGCGCTGTTCGACCGCCTGAGGGAGTCCCGCGACCCGGTGCTCGCCGCGGTGGCGGCCAAGGGCGTCAAGGAGATCACCTACCACCGCGACTACGCCGCGCGCTGGGTGGTCACCCTCGCCCAGGGCACCGACGAGTCGCGGCGACGGACCGAGGCGGCGATCGCCCGCGTATGGCCGTACGTCCCCGAGCTGTTCGAGCCGTCGACCGAGGAACTCGCGCTCACCGCGTCCGGCATCGGCGTGGATCCGAGCGGTCTGCGCCCGGAGTTCGACGCGGTCATGGCACTCACCTTCGGCGCTGCCGGCCTCCCGATCCCGGACGCGCCGGGGGTGGCCCGCGTCGGCGGGCGGGCCGGGCGCCAGGGGCTGCACACCGAGGAGCTCAGCCGCATCCTCGCCGAGATGCAGTCCGTCGCGCGCGCCCATCCCGAAGGGACGTGGTGACGTGCACGCCACCGCGACCCGTTCCGCCCTCGCCGTCGTCGGCGCCGTGCTCGACCCCGAGATGCCGCAGGTCACCCTCGCGGACCTCGGCATCGTCCGCGACGTCGCCGAGGCCGCAGGCGGCGTAGTGACCGTGACCATCACCCCCACCTACTCGGGCTGCCCGGCGATGGGCACGATCCGCGCCGACATCGAGAGCGCTCTCCGCGGCGCCGGTTTCGGCGAGATCACCATCGAGACCGCGCTCTCCCCCGCGTGGACCACCGACTGGATCACCGACGCCGGCCGCGCGAAGCTCCGCGCCGCCGGGTACTCGACGCCGGGCCCCGCGCCGCGCCGCGGCGACGGTCCCGTCCCGCTGACCCTGCAGCCCGCGCCCCGCCGGATCGCGTGCCCCGCGTGCGGCTCCACCGCCACTCGGCTCGACTCCGAGTTCAGCGCGACGCCCTGCAAGGCGCTCTACCGCTGCCTGGACTGCCGCGAGCCCTTCGACCACGTCAAGGAGATCTGATGACCGTCACCGCCACCCGTGGCCGCGCCTTCCACGCGCTCACCGTCGCCGACGTCGAGTCGCTCTGCGACGACGCGGTCGCCGTCACCTTCGACGTCCCGGCCGGCCTCGCCGACGAGTTCGCCTTCGTCGCCGGGCAGTCGCTCACCCTGCGGCGCACCGTCGACGGCGTCGAGCACCGCCGGTCCTACTCGATCTGCGCGCCGGTCGGCGAGCGCCCCCGGGTCGGCGTCCGCGAGGTCACCGACGGCCTGTTCTCCTCCTGGCTGGTCCACCGGGTCCGCCCGGGCGACACCATCGAGGTCCAGGGCCCGACGGGGACCTTCGCCGCGGACCCCGACGCGGGCGGCGTGCACGTGCTCATCGCGGCCGGTTCCGGCATCACCCCGATGCTGTCCATCGCCGGGACCGTGCTCGCCAATCCCGCTGCCCGCGTGATCCTCATCTACGGCAACCGGCGCACCCGCTCGGTGATGTTCGCCGACGAGATCGCCGACCTCAAGGACCGCTACCACGACCGGCTCGACGTGATCCACGTCCTCTCCCGCGAGCCCCGCGACGTCGAGCTGTTCACCGGTCGCGTCGACGCCGAACGCCTGCGGGAGCTGCTGCGCACCGTCGTCCCCACCGCCGACGTCGACCACTTCTGGCTCTGCGGCCCGCACGGCATGGTCACCGACTCGGAGGCGGTCCTCGCCGAGCTCGGGGTCGCCCGTAGTGCGATCCACCGCGAGCTCTTCTACGTCGACGACGGCACCCCGCCGCCGCAGGAGCGGCATCGCGAGCCCGGCGTCACCGGGCCGAGCAGCGCGGTCACCGTCGTCCTCGACGGACGGAGCGCGACCGGCACCATCGCGCAGGACGACACCCTGCTCGACGGCGCCGAGAACTTCCGGCCCGACCTGCCCTTCGCGTGCAAGGGCGGCGTGTGCGGCACGTGCCGCGCGAAGGTGCTGTGCGGCACCGTCGACATGCGCCGCAACTACGCCCTCGAGGACGACGAGGTGGCCGCCGGCTTCGTCCTGACCTGCCAGACGTACCCGACCAGCGACACCGTCACCGTCGATTTCGACGCCTGACCCCGCCGCGACCAGCCGCCCCAGCCCGAGGAAGCCAGCCATGACATCGACCGTCCCCACCGACGACATCGAGTTCGCGACCCGCGACCGGATCTCCGCCCTGCAGCTCGAGCGCATGCAGTGGTCGGTCACGCACGCCTACGAGAACGTGCCGCACTACCGCCGCGCGTTCGACGAGGCCGGCGTGCACCCGTCCGACCTCAAGGAGCTCGCCGACCTCGCCAAGTTCCCCTTCACGACGAAGGCGGACCTGCGCGAGAACTACCCGTTCGGGATGTTCGCCGTGCCGCGCGAGCGCGTCTCCCGGATCCACGCCTCGTCCGGCACCACCGGCCGGCCGACGGTGGTGGGCTACACCGCCGACGACATCGGCATGTGGGCCGACGTGGTCGCCCGGTCGCTGCGCGCCGCGGGCGTCCGCGCGGGCGACCGCGTGCACGTCTCGTACGGCTACGGCCTGTTCACCGGCGGGCTCGGCGCGCACTACGGCGCGGAGCGCCTGGGCGCCACCGTGATCCCCATGTCCGGAGGGCAGACCGAGAAGCAGATCCAGCTGATCCAGGACTTCGAGCCCGACGCCATCATGGTGACCCCGAGCTACATGCTCACCATCGTGGACACCATGCGTGCCATGGGGATCGATCCGCGGGCGACCTCCCTGCGGACGGGCGTCTTCGGCGCCGAGCCCTGGACGGACCGGATGCGCACCGAGCTCGAGCAGGAGGTCGGTATCGACGCCGTCGACATCTACGGCCTGTCCGAGGTGATCGGCCCCGGCGTAGCGATGGAGTGCGTCGAGACCAAGGACGGCCTGCACATCTGGGAGGACCACTTCTACCCCGAGGTCATCGATCCGATGACCGGAGAGGTGCTTCCGGACGGCGAGCACGGCGAGCTGGTGTTCACCTCGCTGACCAAGCAGGCCACGCCGATCATCCGGTACCGCACGCGTGACCTCACCCGGCTGCTCGCCGGGACCGCCCGCACGATGCGGCGGATGGAGAAGGTCACGGGCCGCACCGACGACATGATGATCCTGCGCGGCGTCAACGTCTTCCCCACGCAGATCGAGGAACTGATCCTCGGGATCGACGCCCTGGCACCGCAGTTCCAGTGCGTCCTCGACCGTCCCGGTCGTATGGATCGGCTGACGGTGAAGGTCGAACATCGGCACGACCGGCCCCACGACGAGCACGCCGGCGGCACGCTCGGCAAGCTCATCAAGGACAAGATCGGCATCACGGTCGACGTGGACGTCCTCGCGCCCGGCGGGATCGAGCGGACCGTCGGGAAGGCCCGGCGGCTGGTCGACAACCGACCGAAGGACTGAGGGGCGTGCGCGTCAGGCCAGTGCGGCGCGCCCGCCGAGGTGCTGCGCGAGGAAGCGCTCGGTCGCCCGGAACATGTCGATCGTGTTCTCCGGGTTGACGAAGCCGTGTCCCTCGTCGGCCTTGATCATGTACTCCACCTCGACGCCACGGGCCCGGAGCGCCTCCACCAGGTTGTCGGACTCGGCCTGCACCACGCGGGGATCGTTCGCGCCCTGGACGACGAGGAGCGGGGTGCGGATCTCGTCGACCTTCGTGATCGGCGAGCGGGCGAGCATGTCGGCCAACCGATCCGGATCCGACGGGTCGCCCACGTACCGGAACCAGTTGTTGGCCAGGTACGGCCGCGCGATCTCGGGCAGCGTCGCCATGAAGTTCGGCAGACTCGAGATCCCGACGTAGTCGATGGCGGCGGCGAAGACGTCGGGGGTGAACGTGACGCCGACCAGCGTCGCGTAGCCGCCGTAGGAGCCGCCGAAGATCGCGAGCCGCTCAGGGTCCGCGATGCCCTCCGCGACGGCCCAGTCGATGGCGTCGATGAGGTCGTCGTGCATCGCGCCGGCGAGTTCGCCTATGCCCGCCTGCATGTGCGCCTTCCCGTAGCCCGTGGAGCCGCGGAAGTTGACCTGCAGCACCGCGTAGCCGCGGTTCGCCAGGAGTTGCACCTCGCCGTGGTAGCCCCAGGTGTCGCGGAACCACGGGCCGCCGTGCACGAGCAGCACGAGGGGCAGGCCGACGGGGTCGACGCCCTGCGGCAGGGTGAGGTACGAGGGCAGCGCACGCCCGTCGCGCGCCGTGATGGTGACCGGCTCCATCGGCGCGAGCGCGGCCGGGTCGAGGTGCGGGAACGGACGGAAGAGCAGCCGCGACTCCCCCGTGCGGTGGTCGTAGAGGTAGGTCGCGCCGGGGTCGCGGTCGTGCACGAACGAGACCACCCAGCGGTTCCCGTCGAGATCGGAGGTCAGGGCGCCGATGTCGCGGTCCGACAGGGCGCGCAGGGCGTCGAGCACCTCCCCGAAGCGCGGGTCCAGCGCCCGGATCTCCTGGCGCTCACCGAGGTAGCGCACGCCGAGCAGCGCGCCGGTCCTCGGGTCGACGATGAGCGGCTGCGGCATCGTGGGTGCGACGAGGCCGGTGGTGTCCAGATTCAGCGTCGGGTGCGCCGCGACCTCCGTCTCCTCCCCCGTCGCGCCATCCAGGTGGACGACGCGGGTGCGGTCGGTGCCGCGGTTCGATCCGAGCCACAAGCCACCGTCGGGCGAGGGCACGATGGGGAAGACGCCCAGCGGGTAGTCGATACCGTCGAACTCCGCGATCGGGCGCAGCTCGCGCGCCTCGGTGTCCCAGCGGCAGATCGCGATCGCGCCCTCCGGGTCCTGGGTGGAGGCGAACAGGGTGCCGTCGGCGCCGTAGACCCACCCGGCGACGTTGCCCGGGTTGCGCTCGATCTCGGTGAGCGCGCCGGTGGCGATGTCGAGCTCGAAGACGTCGAACTCGTCGACCTTGCGGGCGTTGGTCGAGATGATCGCGATCCCCGGGCGCGTGATCGGCAGATCCATGAGGAAGGTCGTGGAGCCGTCGAACGGGGTCAGGTCCACGGCGGGCGCGTCCGGGTCGTCGAGGTCGGCTCGCATCAGGTGCCAGCGCTCGTCGCCGCCATCGTCCTGCAGGTAGATCAGCCAGCGCGGGTCGGTGGTCCAGGAGAACATCTGGACGCTGCGGGTCGCGTCCGCGGTCACGCGCCGGGCGGGCGCGTCGCCGTCGAGATCCTCGACCCAGACGTTCAGGCGGTCGTTCGACGGTGCGAGGAAGGCGATCCGGGTGCCGTCGGGCGAGATCTTCGCTGCGGCGCGGACCGGCGCCGAGAAGAACTCCTCGACGGTGATGAGGGTCGGCAGTGGCATGGTGGTACTCCTTTCGGCGGGTGACTCCAGGAGAAACCATGCCGTCGGGGCACGGTCAAGCGCCGCCTCCGCGCAGCCGTGCGATCAGGCGAAGACGCGGGCGAGGAAGGGGGTCGAGTCCTTCATGGATTCGAGGACGGCGCCGCTGTGGTCGGCGTTCGGGTACTGGTGCAGCTCGACCGTCGTGCCGCTCTTCTTCAGCGCGGCGGCGAGGGCGATCGAGGACTGGACGGGCACGTCGGTGTCCTTGAGGCCGACGCCGAGGAACACCGGCCGGTCGTAGCCCGACGTGGGGGTACCCATGTACCGGTCGAGGGCGGCGCTCGCGCCGGGGACCGTGCTGACCTTCGCGGTGAGGAAGTCCGTCGGCTTCTGCCCGGCGAGGGTCGTGCTGAGCTGCGCGTAGCACTGCACCTCGGCCTTCGCGGCGGCCGCCCTGCCGCGCGGGGTGAGGACCGAGTCGAAGTCCACGCCGGGGTTCGCCTCGCGGACCCCCGCCAGGATGTAGGCGGTGTACGACGTCGCGGCGGAGCTGAGTCCGCCGGGCAGACCACTCGCGGGCCCGACGTTCTTCACGACCTCCTCTATCTTGAACGGTGTGCCCGTGGCCACGACGCCGCGGAAGTCCAGGCCGCTCCCGGCGCTGAACTCGGTCGCCCACCGGGCGCTGTTGACGGCGGCGCCGCCACCCTGCGACTGGCCGACGATCGCCCACTTCTTCGACAGCTGCAGCGACGGGTCCTGGTGCGCCGCGACGACGGAGTCGACCACGTTGTGCGCAGTCGAGACGCTGTTGAGGTAGCTCATGAGGCCCGGCGTCCCGAGCCCGGCGTAGTCGGAGGCGACGACGGCGTACCGCTGCGACAACCAGTGCCCGAGGTACTCGCGGTCGCGGGCGGACCGGGGATTCGCCGACGGGGCGCAGGTGTCACCGAGGCCGACGGTGCCGTGCGCCCACGCGATGACCGGCCAGCCGCCCGCGGGCGCGGGCCCCTTCGGCACGAAGATCGCACCGGTGCTGGTCGCGGGCTTGCCGTGCTGATCGGTCGTCGAGTAGAGCACCCGCTTGGCCGTCCCCGCGCCGGGGATCGAGAGCGCGGGATCGAGGTCCACGGACCGGATCTGCTGGCCGCCCTTCGCGGGGATCGGCCCGGCGTAGTTCGCGACGTCGAGGCCGGACCAGTTCGGCGCGGCGCCGGCCGGGGCGAGGAACAGCCCGGATCCGACGAGTGCGGTGATGCCGGCGAGCGCGAACCGAGTGATTCTCATGGCTTCGGACTCTAGCGCCACCGGGGGCGCGGTACCCGGCGAGTCGGTCGATCCGCTCGCGGACATCGCGCGGTGCGGAAGACGGCTCAGCTCAGCGTGTACCGCTGGCGCGGCCGGCCCGTCGCGCCGTACTGCAAGGCCATCGTCAGCGTGCCCTCCCGAACCAGTTCCGCGAGGTACCGGCGGGCGGTCGCCGGCGAGACGCCGACCTCGGCGGCGATGTCGTCGGCGAGCATCGGGCCGTCGGCGGCGCGCAGCGCTTCGACGATCCGTCGTTCGGTGACCGAACCGCCCTCGTCGCGGCGCGGGGCGGGCCGTTCGCTGCGCAGTACGGAGGCGGCGGCATCGACCTGCTCCTGGGTGACCTCCGCCGTGCCGAGGATCCGGCGGTACGCCGTGTAGGCGCCGAGCCGGCGCGCGAGCTCCGTGGTCGCGAAGGGCTTGATGAGGTACTGCAGCGCGCCCGCAGCAAGGCCCGCCCGGACGCTGGCGGCATCGTCCGCGGCGCCGAGGATGAAGGCGTCGCAGCGCATCTCACGCACCAGGTCGATGCCGGAGCCGTCCGGCAGATAGACGTCGACCAGGGCGAGGTCGACCCGGTCCCGCTCGAGAATGGCCCGCGCCTCCGACAGCGTGCGCGCGGAGCCCGCCGTCGTCAGGCCGACCATGGCGTCCACGATCTTCGCGTGCATCGCGGCCACCCGGAAGTCGTCGTCGACGACGAGGATCCGCAGCTCGTCAGGCATCGTCGCGCACCCCTTCCGGCAGCGTTGCCATCACCGTGGTGGGCTCGCCGTCGCCGCCCCGGGCCACCACTGTCACGTCTCCCCCGTGCCCGCGGGCGACCTGTCGGGCGATGACCAGTCCCAGCCCGCGGCCGCCGGGCACCGTCGGGTCGGTGCGGGTGCTGACCCCCTCGACGAACGGGTCGTCGACGGCGAAGCCCGGGCCGCTGTCGACGACGATGACGGCGAGATCGTCGCCGTCGCGGAGCACGTCGAGTTCGACCTCCCGTGGTTCGGGGCCGTCGCCCGCGGCGTCGATGGCGTTGTCGAGGAGGTTGCCGACGAGGGTGGTGGTGTCGACGGGGTGTGTGAGCACGCCGACGAGCGCGGTGTCGGCGCCGACGCGCAGGACGACGCCCCGCTCGCGGGCGCGCGCCGCCTTGGCGGAGACGAAGGCCCGCAGGTGCGGCTCGTCGAGTCGATCGAGGCCGGAGACCGGGAGGACGCCCGCGCGGCCGGCGATCTCGTCCAGGTAGGCCAGGGCCTCGTCGGTGCGTCCGTCGCGGAGCAGCCCGGCGACGACGTGCACCCGGTTCGCGGACTCGTGCCGCTGCGCCCGCAGTGCCGCGCTCATCGCCTGCACCGAATCGAGCTCGCGGGTGAGCGCCTCGACGTCGGTGCGGTCGACCGCGGTGAGGACGGTGCCCAGGTCGGTGTCGCCGCGGTGGACCCGGCGCGAGGCGACGAGGACGACCCGCTCGTTCACGGCGGCGGCGACGGGCACCTCGGTGGGCGTCGCGACGACGCTCGCGACCCGGTCCGTGAGCCCGAGGCCGGCGAGCGGGGTGCCCGCCTCCGCGGTGACCCCGAGCAGCTCGCGGGCGCGGTCGTTGATGACCCGGGCGACGCCCTGCGCGTCGATGGCGATCACGCCCTCCGAGCCCGAGTACAGCACCGCGTTCTGCTCGCGGATGAGCTCCGCCATCTCCTCCGGCTCGAGGCCCAGAGTGAGGCGGCGCCACCGTCGGGCGAGCAGGCCGGAACCGAGGATCCCGACGGCGAGTGCGAGGGCGGCCAATGCCGCCAGCAGGAGCAGCGTGCGCCGGGCCGCCTCGGCCACGGTCTCGGTGGAGATGCCGACGCTGACCAGCCCGACGACGGCACCGTCGTTACCGAGCACCGGAGCCTTCGCGCGGACGGAGTCGCCGAGGGTGCCCCGCTGCTGGGTCACCTCGATCTCGCCGCCCAGGGCGGTGGACGGGTCCGTGCTCAACGGCGCCCCGAGCTGGGCGGAGTCCGGGTGGGCGATGCGGTAGCCCGCGTCGTCGGCTATCACGACGAAGAGGACGCCCGTGCGCTCGGTGATGGCGACCGCCTGGCGCTGAAGCGGCGCGGCGGCGAGTTCCTGCTGGCTGGCCGGGTGGCCCGCGCGCCGCGCCGCCGACTGGGCGGCGGCTCCGGCGCGGACGTCGGTGTCCGAGGCGACCGTCTCGGCGATCGCCTCGGCCCGATGGCCGTACTCGGTGCGGGTGTCCGCGTCCACGCGGTGCAGGACGATGCCGAAGCCGGCGGCGAGGCTGACGATGATGATCACCACCTGGAGCAGGAGGATCTGCGTGCGCAGCCGGATCCTGGGCATCGGCTCAGCCTAGCCATCCGATCCGCGCTCAGAAGGGGATCTGGCCGAGGAGGACACCGACCACGAGCATCACGATCGAGACGACGAAGGCGCGCCACAGCACCTTCTTGTGATGATCCGCCAGGCCGACGCCCGCGAGCGCGATGAGCAGCAGGATGGCCGGCACCAGCGGGCTCTGCATGTGGAAGGGCTGGCCGGTGATCGAGGCGCGTGCCATCTCGGCGGCGCTGATCCCGTAGTGGCTCGCCGTCTCGGAGAGCACGGGCAGGATGCCGAAGTAGAAGGCGTCGTTGGACATCAGGAAGGTGAACGGGATCGACAGGATGCCGGTGATGACGGCCAGGTGCGGGCCCATCGACGACGGGATGATGCCGGTGACCCAGGCGGCGACGGCGTCCACCATGCCGGTGCCCTTGAAGACGCCGGTGAGAACCGCTGCGGCGAAGACCATTCCGACCACGGAGACGATCGACTTCGAGTGCCGGGTGATGGCCTCCTGCTGATCGGCGACCTGCGGGAAGTTGACGGCCAGCGCGATCGCGGCGGCGATCATGAAGAGCACGGGGATCGCCAGCAGGTCGAGCGTGAGCACCGACAGCAGGGCGACGGTGAGTCCGGCGTTGAACCACATCAGCTTCGGGTTGCCGTGCGCGCCGGTGACCGCGGTCAGGGCGCTGTCGCCGGTGCCGCCGGCGGGCGGGACGGGTGCGTCGGTGCCGCCGTCGCCGCCGACGGTGCCGCCGGTGGCGCCCGCGCCGGCGAGGACGCGCTCGCGGATCACGATGCTGCCGAGGCGCTTGCGCTCCATGAGCCCGAGGTGCCAGGCGAAGGCGAGGACCACCAGCATGCCCGCGATGAGCGAGGGGATCATCGGCACGAAGACCTCGGACGGCGAGATCTTCAGCGCCGCCGCGGCGCGGGCGGTGGGCCCGCCCCACGGGAGGATGTTCATGGTGCCGTTGGCGAGGCCCGCGACCACGGTGAGCACGACCGGGCTGACGCCGAGCTTGAGGTACAGCGGCAGCAGCGCGGAGGTGGTGACGATGAACGTGGTCGAGCCGTCACCGTCGAGCGAGACCACCCCCGCCAGGACAGCGGTGCCGAGCACGAGCTTGGCCGGGTCCTCGCCGACGACGCGGACCACCGCCCGCACGACCGGGTCGAAGAGCCCGACGTCGATCATCACGCCGAAGAAGATGATGGCGAAGAAGAGCATCGCGGCGGTCGGCGCGAGGTCCTCGATGCCGCCGGTGATCATCTTGCCGATGCCCGTGCCGGCACCGGCCAGCAGGCCGAAGATCACCGGGACGGCGATCAGCGCGACGATGGGCGTCGCGCGGCGGGTCATGATGACGACCATGAACGCCGCGACCATGGTCAGTCCCAGGACTGTCAGCATGGGGTTTCTCCTCGTGGATGAGTGATCGGGGTAACACGAGGAGCATGGGGGTGACGACGTTCACAGCGCGCGCTTGTGCGTGTTAGTCGCCCTTTTGCGCGTTTCGCGCGGGCCGGTCCTACGCTGAGTCGATGCACTTCACCGAGTTCCACACACGCCTCGCGGTGTACGGCCTCGTCGTGAACGAGGCCGACGAGCTCCTCTTGACCTGGTTCAACGGCAGCACGGGCGCGCCGCCCTGCTGGACCATGCCGGGCGGGGGCGTGGAGTTCGACGAGACCCTCCACGACGCGCTGGTCCGCGAGTTCGAGGAGGAGACCGGCTACCGGGTGACCCCGGGCCGGTTCCTGGCGGAGAACCACATCACGGTGCCCGCCACCGCGACCCGCGCGCCGGTGCGCTCGCAGCGGTTCCTCGTCGAGGTCGCCATCGACTCCGGCGCGCTCGGCACCATCGAGGTCGGCGGCACCACGGATTTCGCGGAATGGGTCCCGCTCGAACGGGCCCGGGAGCTGCAGCCCCGCGCGGAGATCGTCGACGTCGCCCTCGGGGTGCTCACGCGCGGGCGAGCCTCGGGCGCTCAGCCGAACGTGAACGAGTAGGCGGTCAGGCCGGGACTGAGGGCGACGGTGACGGTGCCCACCCCGGAGGCCGGGCGGTCGACGACGGTGCGGATGTCGGGCGGACCGTCGACGGGGATCGTGCGGGTCGCTCCGCCCTCGGTGACGGTGAGCGTGCCGGTGCCGCCGACGTCGAGGTAGACGCGCTGCGCCGTGTAGGCGAGCGTGAGGGCGGCGCGCTCCCCCGCGCGGATGTCCTCGGAGCCGACGGTCCAGGCCCCGTCGAGGGCGAAGGTGTTGGGCTGCACGGTCGCCGGGAGGGTGAACACGCGGGTGCCGACCTCGTAGTCGCCGGGGCCGCCGTAGCCCTGCTGCTTCTCGGCGCCGAGGTAGAGCTCGGGCGTCCGGTCCTTGTTGCGGGGCGTCGCGTCGGGGACGTCGGTGGCGGGTGGGAGGGTCGCGCCGGGGCGCGCGGCGAGCAGGAGGGAGCGGATCGCGGTCTCGGCCTTGTCGTAGTGCCCCTCGCCGAGGGTGACGAGGCGGATGGTCCCGGTGGCGTCGACGAGGTAGCCGGCGGGCCAGGCCACGTTGCGGTAGGCGCTCCACGTGGCGGTGCGGTTGTCGACGGCGATCGGGAAGGTCAGCCCCAGCTTGCGCGCGCCCGCGGTGACGTTGCCGACGTCGTGCTCGAAGGCGTACTCCGGCGTGTGCACGCCGATCACCTCGAAGCCGAGGTCGCGGTAGTTCTTCCACCACGCCTCGGCGTGCGGGAGCTCGCGCTGGCAGTTGATGCACGAGTAGGCCCAGAAGTCGATGAGGACGACCTTGCCGCGCAGGCCCGCCATCGTGCGCGCCGCGCCGCCGAGCCACGGGTCGATGCCGGCGAACTCGGGAGCCGGCCCGCAGTCCGCGAGCTGCGCGGTCCCGGTGAACGCGGCCTGCTGGCACTGCTGACGGGAGCCCGTGCCCGCCACCTGCGGGGCGATCGCCGCGGCGCCGAGCCGGTCGCCGACGGCCTGGGTGTAGTCGGGCACCCGGCGCTGGATGAGGTCGGTGACGCCGAGCGCGAGAGCGACCGCGAGGGCGATGACGAGGACGCCGCCGACCGCGCGGATCGTGCGCTGACGCCGCTGCAGCGCGCGCACCCATCGGCCAGGCGGTGGCCGGTGAGGGCGATCGCGAGCAACGGGATCGCGGTGCCGACGGCGAACGCCGCGGTGAGGATCAGGGTGCGTGGGCCGATGGTGTCGGTGGCGCCCGCCAGCGCGATCGCGGCGAGCACCGGCCCGGCGCAGGGCACGTAGACCGCGCCGAGGGCGACGCCGAGCGCGAAGCCGCCCGCTGCGCCGTCGCCCTTGAGGCCCGGAACGCGCTGCGGCAGGCGGGCGAAGGGCCGTTCGCGCAGCTGCTCCAGCGGCGGTACCAGCATCGCGACGCCTAGCAGGAGCAGCCCCCCGATCCCGATCCAGCGGATCAGCCCCGCGGGCAGGTGCAGCAGCGAGAGGACGACGGTGCCGAACAGCGTGAACAGCGAGAAGCTGAGCACCAGGCCGGCGACGATCGCGACCGGCCGGGCGCGCGAGGTGCGGGCACCGTCGGACCCGGTCCCGGCGCTGCCGAGCAGGACGACGGGCAGGACCGGGAGCACGCACGGGGAGACTCCCGCGAGGACGCCACCGACGAGGCCGACGAGCGGGAGCGCGAGCTCGCTCACGTCACCAGGTGGTCCCGTTCATGCCGGGGATCACGCAGTGACCCCACTTGTCGACGCGGCCGATGATCATCATGTCGTAGCCCGTGCACGAGGAGTTGACCTTCGCGCAGGTGCGGATCGTGGTGATCACCTTGTTCTCGCCGGGTTTGCCGCACGTCGACCCGACCGGGGGCGGCGCCGGGGTGGGATCGGCGGAGGCAGCGCCCGCACCGCCTCCTCCGAACAGCGCGACCGCGCACGCCGCCACCGCGAATGTCCGTACCGTCCGCTTCATCGAGCACCTCCTGTGAGGCCCCCACGTCCACCGCTGATCTTAACGCCGGACGGCGTCGCACACCAGAGGCCGAGTGTTCATTTCCGCAGGTCGCAGGCGGGTATGCGGTCAGAGCGGGGTAGCGCGCCGGGAGGCGGCGGGGGCGGTCCCTCCGATCGGCCGGCCGCGAAACCACGTCGGGCGATGCGTCGACTGCCATTGACCGCGTCGTTGAACCGGTCGAGCGCCCAGGCGGCGCGGACCCCGAGGCGACCCATGAGCAGCCCCACGGCGCGGCCGAACCGCGGCACATCGGCCCACACGGTGCGCAGGTCCTCCGGCATCGCGCCGGTCGCGATCCGGTCGGCGATGAGGGCACCGATGTACGGCGCCTGCGCCAGGCCGTGACCGTTGCACGCGAGGGAGTAATAGACGTTGCCTCCGGTCGTTCCGGCCACGGGCAGCCAGCTCGCCGTGATGCCGATCCAGCCGCCCCACGCCCGCGCGACGGCCACGTCGGCCAGCGGCGGGAACCGGCGGTGAAAGGCCTCCGTCAGCTCGGCGACCACGGACGGATCCGGATTGCGCTCGGGGAGAGGGTATTCGACGGCGCGCTGGATCCTGCGCACCCCGAACACGATGGTGTTGCGTGCGGTGAGGCGGTAGTTCTCCATGAGGTTGTGCTGCGTCACGAGCCCGGACCGGCTCGTCCAGCCGAGCGCGGCGAGCCGCTCCGGATCGATCGGCTCGGTCTCGACCTCGGTCACCCACATCGGGGAGGACAACCACTTCGGGGTGATGTCCCACTCGCCCGCGTAGGCGTTCGTGGCGAGGACGACGGTGCCGGCCCGGACGATTCCGCCGGGTGTCTCGACGACCACGTCGGCCCCATCCCGGATGATGTCGGTGACCTTGGACTGCTCGAAGACCCGGGCCGACGAGCCGAGCACCGCCGTGCGCAGCCCGCGGAGAAACTTCCCCGGGTTCATGATGCCGCCGTGGACCTCCCGCATACCGCCGAGGAATCCGTGGGGGATCCCCAGCTCGCGGGCATTGCCCTCCTCGACCTCGGCGCCGGCCCTGCGCAAGATGTTCGCGATCCGCCGCGTCCGCCCCAGCTGACCGCGGGAGACCGCGGCGAAGACGTTGCCGGTGGCCTCGTAGTCGCAGTCGATCCCCCGCGCCGCAATGAGCTCTTCCACGTGCGCGGCCGCGTTCTCGGTGAGGCGGATGATCGCCGGCATCCGCTTGCGGTACAACAGATCCAGGAGCTGAATGTCACCGCCCGGCGCGCTGGCCAGCTGCCCAGCGTTGCGTGAACCTGCACCCCGACCACAGAACGCGGCTTCGAGCAAGATCGTGTCCACGCCGTACTCCGCGAGCCGCAGCGCTGTCGCCATCCCGGCGAGCCCACCGCCGATCACCGCGACGGAGCAGGTCACGTTCTCCCCCAGCGGAGGACGTACGTCGGCGGGCGGATCGATCCATCCAGAGAAGTCGGTGTAGACCGTGTTCGTCGTCGCGCTCATGCCTGCTCAACCCCCTGAACGACGGCCGTGCCGGCGCTGCCCGCAGCGTCCGCGGCGCGGTTGTCCGCGTCGAAGGCCACGTACGAGCGGTAGATCACAAGCATGGCCAGGCCCCAGGTGAACAGCGCGAGGATGTAGAACAACGTGTGGTTGGCGTCGTCGCCCGGGATGTGCCAGAAGTCGTAGATGGACGCGACTACAACGTTGAGGGCCGTGGCGATCCACACCCAGACGGCGTGAGCGTGCTCGCCGAGCGCCCATAGTCGCTGCCCGTAGTACACGAGGAAGGCGCTGACGCCGAGCGCCATCACGAGGAAGAAGACCTTGCCAGGGGTGCCGATCTCGATGGCGAACTCGGAGAGGAAGAACCCGAGCACCGCCGCGAGGGCGAACGCGCCCACCTCGATGGCCGTCGTGGGCTTGTACCGGTGCGTGACCATGAGCAGGCCGAGCACCAGGATCACCGTGAACCCGATCGACCGGGAGAACGCGTCCAGGAAGAACGCGAAGTGGTACATCGGCGAGTCGGTGCCGGCCTTGGTGACGCCGTAGATCAGGAAGTTCGTGCCCGAGGTGGCCATGATGATCCACTCAAGGCCGATCAGCCAGTTCGAGTAGTTCCTGATGAACTTCAGGCCGCAGATGAATCCGATGGCGATCATCCAGATGTCCGCTGCGGCGAAGAGCAAGTCGCGCATGGTTCGTTCCTCCGTGAGATGTGATCCGTGTCTCGTGACGTTTCTCACGCTCTCGCGGCGAACCCCGCGCGCGCTACAACGAGGTGCAACACCCAGGCCCGAGTGGCGCAACACCTTGCACCAGACGATGCGATCTCCGATGGCCGTCCCCAGGGAGCGTGTGCACATTGCACTACCCCTTCGAAGAACTAGGAGCAGTGTGTTGTGGCTCACACGATGTCTGACCCGGCACCGTCGTAGGCACAACGAAGTGACCACCGACACAACGTCACCACCGAGAGGGCCCACGATGAAGACACTTCCGCAGACCGAAGAATTCGACATCGTCATCATCGGCGCCGGGATCTCCGGCATCGGTGCCGCGAAGTACATCACCGAGGCATTCCCCGGCAAGCGGGTGGTGATCCTCGAGGGCCGCGCGAACATCGGCGGCACCTGGGATCTGTTCAAGTACCCCGGCATCCGTTCCGACAACGGCCTGCACACCTTCGGTTACGAGTTCAAGCCCTGGACGGACCCGGATGCCATCGCGGAGGCCCCGAAGATCGTGAACTACCTGCAGGAGACGCTCGACGAGTTCGACCTCGCGCCGCTTCTGCGGTTGGAGCACGCCGTGCAGCGCGCCTCGTGGTCGAGCACCGACGCCCGGTGGACCCTCGAGGTGAGCACTCCGGACGGTGACCGGAGCATCACCGCGAACTGGATCTTCGCCGGCACCGGCTACTACCGCTACGACGAGGGTTACACCCCGCACTTCGAGGGCCGCGAGGACTTCCAGGGCGACATCCTGCACCCGCAGCACTGGCCTGAGGACTACGACTACTCGGGCAAGAAGGTCGTGGTCATCGGTAGTGGCGCGACGGCGGTCACGCTGATCCCGTCGATGCTCAACCACGACGGTGCCGCCGCGCACGTGACGATGCTGCAGCGCACGCCGACCTACGTGGTGCCGTGGCCCAAGGTCGACAGCTTCGCACAGCGGCTGAGCCGGACGTTCGGCGAGAAGCGCGGCTACGCGTTGACCCGGTTCACCAACATCACGACCGACCTCGCCCAGGTCAAGTTCATGCGCGCCTTCCCGAAGCTCACCCGCAAGATCATCCGCCGCGTCAACGCCAAGTCCCTGCCGGAGGGGTACGACGTGGACACCCACTTCAACCCGCCGTACAACCCGTGGGATCAGCGCCTGTGCCTGTGCCCCGACGGCGACTTCTTCGAAGCCCTGAGCGACGGCAGCGCCTCCATCGCCACCGACAAGATCGTCCGGTTCACCGAGACCGGGATCGCGCTCGAATCCGGCGAGCACCTCGACGCCGACCTGATCGTCACCGCGACCGGCCTGAACATGCGCATGCTCGGCGGGATCGACCTCGAGGTCGACGGCACCCCGGTCAACCTGCCGGACACGGTCGCCTACCGCGGCGCGCTGCTCTCCGGGCTCCCCAACCTGGCCATCTCGATCGGCTACACCACGTCCGCCTGGACGCTCAAGGTCGGGATCCTCGCCCGCTACTTCTGCGACCTGGTCACGCACATGGACGCCTTCGGCTACGACAGCGTCCGCGTCGAAGCCGATCCCGCGATGGAGCGCCGGCCGATCCTGGACCTGAGCTCCGGCTACGCCCAGCGCGCCAAGGACATCATCCCCAAGCAGGGCACGGGCCTGTTCCAGCAGTCCATGTCCTACCAGCAGGACGCGAAGATCCTCCGCGGCCCCCTGCTCGACGACGCTCTGCAGTTCGGCTCCACGACGGACGACCCAGCACCGTCGACGGCGAAGGAGGCCGTCCGTGCCTGAGCACACCGAGGACAGGTTCGCCCAGCTCCCGGGCGGAACCCGGATCTGCTACCGGATGGACGGCCACGTCGGCGCCCCGCCCGTGCTGCTCATCGCCGGCCTCGCGGAGGACCTCACGACCTGGTCAGACCGGTTCGTCTCCGCTCTGACCGCTACAGGATTCCTGGTGATCCGCATGGACAACCGCGACTGCGGCCGGTCGACCTACGCCACGACCCCTCCGCCGAACACGCTGCAACAGCTGCTCGGCAAAGCGCGCCGCGACGCCTACACGTTGGCGGACATGGCCGACGACGCGGCCCAGCTGGTCGAGCACCTCGGGCTCGGACCCACGCACGTCGTGGGGCGGTCGATGGGCGGCATGATCGCGCAGACCGTGGCCGCGCGGTACCCCGAACTGACCGCGTCGCTGACGTCGCTGTACTCCACCACCGGCAACCCGAAGGTGGGGCAACCCGCGGCTTCGACGATGGCGCTCATCGCGAGCCCACCCCCGCGCGACCGGGTGGGCGCCGTCCGGGCGCACCTGCGGATGACGGCGCACCTCGCCGGCACGGCGTACCCGATCGACGAGGTCGAGGAGGCGGCGCACGCCGTCACCACCTGGAACCGCACGGCGGGCGACGGTGTCGCCGGCACCGCACGGCAGATCCAGGCGATCGCGGCGTCGGGCGACCGCACCGCCGAGCTGGCCCGGATCACCGCGCCCACCTTGGTGATCAACGGCGACCGCGACCTCATCGTGGCGCCGTCGGGAGGCGACGCGACGGCCGCCGCGATCCCGCACGCCCGCCACATCGTCATCCCGGGCATGGGGCATCACCTTCCCGACGCGCTCGCCCTGCGCATCGCGGACCACGTCGTCTCGCACATCGAGAAGGTGGCGGTATGACCGAGCAGCGCACCGTAGACGTCGTGGTGATCGGCGCCGGGGTCTCCGGGCTGACGGCCGCACGCCGGCTCACCCAGGCCGGACGTTCCGTGGCGGTGATCGAGGCCGGCGACCGCGTCGGCGGCCGCACGATGAATCTGCAGGTGACCGACGGCGTGATCACCGAGGGTGGCGGCCAGTGGGTCGGCCCCGGCCAGGACCGCGTCCTCGCACTCATCGACGAGCTGGGCCTCACGACCTTCAAGACCTACCTCAACGGCAAGTCGATCTACCACCGGCGCGGCCGTTCCAAGCGCTACGACGGAACCATCCCGCCGATGAGTCCCCTCGCGATCGCGGACTTCGCCCAGCTGCAGCTGCGGCTGGAGCGGATGGCGAAATCGATTCCCCTCGAAGCGCCGTGGACGGCCCGCCGGGCACAGGAGTGGGACGCGACCACCTTCGGCCGGTGGCTGGACGCACACGCGTTCACCGCGGAGGCCAGGGAGATGTTCACGATGGCCTTCACCGTGACCAACGCCGAGGACCTGCACAGCACCTCGTTGCTGGTCCAGCTCGCGCGGATCAAAAGCGGCGGCGGGATCGACCACGCCGTCAACATCACCGACGGCGCGCAGGAATCGCGCGTGGTGGGCGGGACGGTGGCGATCGCCGACCGGATGGCGGCCGACCTCGGGCCGGCCGTGGTGCTCGACTCTCCCGTGTCCGACGTCCACCAGGATGCCGACGGGGTGCTGGTCCGGTCCCTGCGGCTCGACGTGCGCGCCGACCGCGTCATCGTCGCGATGTCGCCCGCGGACGCGACCCGCATCCGATTCACGCCCGACCTACCGACCCGGCGCAGCATGCTGCAGCGACGGTGGAGCACCGGCTCCGAGAACAAGCTGTTCGCGGTCTACGATCAGCCCTTCTGGCGCGAGCAGGGCCTGAACGGCCAGGCCGTCACCGACCTCCCGGTCGCGAACTACGTGGTCGACAACTCGCCGCCCGACGCGAGCGTCGGCATCCTGCTGACCTTCCACGGCACCGCCGGCGCGGGCTGCGGCCAGCACTGGTCCGACGCGATCCTCGACGATCCCGCGGCGCGCCGCGACGCCTTCCTCGCCGACCTGACCACCCTATTCGGGCCCGAGGCCGCCAATCCGGTGGCGTACCTGGAGAAGGACTGGACCCACGAGCAGTGGATCAGCGGCTGCGTCGGCTCCCGCGCGCCCGGATCTCTGACCCAGTACACCGACGCGGACCGCCGGCCCATCGGGCGGATCCATTGGGCCGGAACGGAGACGGCGATCCTGAACCAGGGCTACATCGACGGTGCCGTCAGCGCAGCGGAGCGCGCCGCATCGGAGGTTCTTACCGCCGCGGGCGCCCGGGTCGGCGGGAGCGTGCTCTCGTGACGCAGCAGCGCGAAGTGCAGGCACCCGTCGGCACCGGCCTCGAGCGGACGCTCGGCGTGCCGCAGATCGTCCTCATGGTCGTGGCGTTCGCTGCGCCGTTGACGGTGTTCGCCGGGCTGATCCCGCTCATGCTGGGCACGGGCAACGGCATCGGGACGCCCGTCGACTTCGTGATCGTCGGGATCGTGCTGGTGCTGTTCACGGTCGGGTATTCCGCGATGACCCCCGAGGTCCGGAACGCCGGGGCCTTCTACTCGTACGTGCAGCGCGGCCTGGGCACCGCCGTCGGTATCGGTGCCGCGGCGCTCGCCCTGGTCACCTACGCCGTCCTGATGGTGTCCGTGACGGGCTACCTCGGTGCCGCGGCCCGCAACGTGATCACCACGTTCACCGGGGTGTCGGTGCCCTGGTGGATCCTCTCCGCTGCCGGGCTCGCAGCGATCGGCTACCTGGGCTACCGCAACGTCGAGGTGAGCGCGCGCGTCCTCGGTGTGCTGCTGGTCGCGGAGATCGGGATCGTCGCGCTGGTCGACCTCGCGATCGTGCTCCGCGGCGGCGCCGAAGGACTGTCGGCCCAGCCGCTGTCCTGGGGCGCGTTCACCAGTGGCGCCACCGGAACCGGGATCATGTTCGCGGTCTTCGGATTCGTCGGATTCGAGGCGACCGCGGTGTTCCGGTCCGAGGCGAAGGACCCCGACCGCACCGTCCCGCGCGCGACCTACATCGCGGTGATCCTCATCGCCGTGATCTACGCCCTCTCTTCTTGGGCGATGATCAACGGTCTCGGGGTGTCCCGCGCCGCCGAGCTCGCCGCGCAGGATCCCGAGGGCCTCGCGCCCGGGCTTGCGACGCGCTACATCTCGCAGGTCGCGCACGACGGGGTGCAGGTGCTCCTGGTCACCAGCTTCTTCGCGTGCATCCTCACCGCGCACAACGTGGTCTCGCGGTACCTGTTCGCCCTCGGCCGGCAGGACGCGCTGCCGCCGCGTCTCGGTGAGGTGCACCCCGAGCACCGGTCGCCGCACGTGGCGTCGCTCCTCACCTCCGCGGTGATCAGCGTGCTTGTCGCGGTCACCGCGATCGCCGGGCTCGACCCCGTCACACAGGTGTACGCGTGGTTCGGCGGCGCGGGGACGCTCGGACTGATCACCCTGCTGGCCCTCACTTCGGCCGCGATCGTCGTGCACTTCCTCCGGGAGCGGACGACGAGCCTGTGGCGCGGCACCGTCGCCCCTGTTCTCGCACTCGTCGCGCTCAGCGCGATCCTCGTGCTGGTCGTGAGCAACTTCGACGTACTCATCGGCTCGGCCACCCTCGCCGACGTCTTCCTCGCCGTGCTGGCCGCCGCGTTCGTCGCCGGCCTCCTGTGGGCGCTCGCGCTGCGCCGCACCCGGCCGGACGTGTACGCGACCCTCGAATGACACCCGCGCACAACATCGGCCGCATCGCCGGAAACATCTTCCCTCACTACCGATTAGGACACGCCATGCAAACCACTACCAGCCCTCCGGTCCCGGTCACGGGCGGTGCCCGGGTCGTCATCGACGACGATGCGACGCCGATCGTCCGGCTGCTCGGCCGCACCCTGCGGGACTCGTTTCGGATCGGACACGCCGTCGATGCGCTCGAGCGCCTCTCGGGCTCCGTCGCCGTACGGTCGCACAACACCCCCCAAGCCGCCACCGTCGTCCTGCGCGACGGTGCCGCGACCGTCACCGGTGGCGTGACCGGCGGCACGGACGCCGCGCTCGTCGTCGACCTCGACTCCCGCGTCGCCGTCGTCGCTTCCGACGGCGATCCCCTGCTGGCCGAAGCCGTGCGGCAGGCGTTGTGTCCGCAGCTGCCGGCGTGGCGCGACGCGGCCGCGCGGTTCTGGGACCTCACCCGCGGAATCCGCGGAATACCGGACGTCCTGGTCGCGGTGGCGCTGGGTCCGGACGGCCCCGAGGAGGCCCGCTTCGGCGCGGGCCCGGACACCTACCGCATCGTCGGCAGCCCGGATCAGCTCGCCGGTGTGTTCACCGGCGCCGACTACCTGCTCTCCGCCCTGGACCACGGCGTGCGCGTGCAGGGGACGCTCTCCCAACTGTCCGTCATGACCGCCGCCTCCTGGAAGGTTCGATTCGATGTCTGATCTCTCTACGCCGGACGTGGACGCCCCCGCCAAGGCCTTCCGCCTCGAGGCCACCAACCACGACGGCAGCTTCATGGGCAAGAACGTGACACCGGCGAAGTTCGCGTCGGGCCGGGAATCCGGCTTCGCGTTCGCCGACGTCCTGTTCGCCATCGACATGGGTACCGACATCGTCTTCGGCGACGCCTACCCCGACTGGCGCGGCAACCTCTACGACATCTCGATGATCCCCGACATGAGCACGCTGGTGCGGTGGAAGCCCGGCGTCGATTCCGTGATCGGCGACTTCTGGCTCAAGGACGGCCGCCCCGTGCCGATCTGCCCTCGGAACATGGTCCGCCGGCTGATCGACCGGCTCGCGGCGCTGGGCTACACCGCCACCGTGGCTGTGGAGATCGAGACGACGCTGTTCGAGGAGTCGATCCAGGAGGCTCGTACCCGCGGCTACCGCGACCTGATGCCGCTGGGCGGCGATACCGGATCGACCTACTGCCTCGCACGGTCCGCCGACTGGATCGACTACATGGAGGCCGTCACCGACCGCCTGGACGAGCTCGGCATCGTCTGGGAGGCGTGGACCGACGAGGCCGCGCCCGGCCAGACCGAACTGAACATCGCTCCCGCGGAGCCGCTGGCACTCGCCGACGCGTGGGTGCGGACCAAGCAGGTCATGCGCGAGATCGCCTGCGAGAAAGGCCGTTCGGTCACTTTCATGGCCAAACCGACGGCCGGTTTCGGGCAGGGCGCACACATCAACCTGTCGCTGCAGCGCGACGGCGTGAATCAGTTCTACTCGCCCGACGGTCCGTCCGAGGTGATGCTGCAGGCGGTGGGCGGACTCATGGCGACGATGGCCGGCAACACGCTGCTCGCGCTGCCGCAGATCACCTCGTACCGGCGCCTGGTGGACGTGTCGGGGCCGCCGACCACCATCTCGTGGGGCGTGAACAACAAGACCGCGGCGCTGCGTGCCATTGCCGGTCACCCGAAGTACTCGCGCCTCGAGTACCGCGTGCCCGGATCGGACGTGAATCCGTACTACGCGCTGGCCGGCGTCCTGGCGGGTGTCGTCGCAGGCATCGAGCGGAAGATGCAGGCCCCACCCCAGGTCGACGACATGGCGTGGTGCCTGCCCGACGACTGCGGCGTCGCGCGCATCCCCGACTCCATCACCAAGGCGATCGCCGCGCTCGACGCAGACGAGATCCTCCGCGAATATCTCGGCGACGAGTTCGTGGAATTCTGGACGGCGTCGCGCCGCTGGGAGTGGATGGAGTTCCACACCAAAGGCGGCGACCCGTACGCCGAACTCTCCGAGTGGGAGTCCCGACGCTACTTCGAGTTCTCATGAGCCGCCGGCCACTGATCGGGATCACCGGCCGCCGTTTCGAACTGAGCCTGATCGCCGGATCCGACCCCCGCTACGGCAAGGCGTGCATGGACTCGTTCATGTCCGCGTTCGCGACCCGCATCGCGCAGGCCGGCGGCGTGCCAGTGCACCTGCCCTACGACGCCGACCCCGTCGACGCCTGCGAGTGGCTGTCGGGCGTGGTGATCACCGGCGGGCAGGACGTGCACCCCTCCCGCTGGGGCGGAGACACCTCCGTCGTCCGCGACGTGGACCCGCGCACCGACACGAACGCGCACGACCCGGAACGCGACGAGTACGAGTTCGCCCTCACCCGCGCGGCCGTCGACCGCGGCACCCCGCTGCTCGGAGTGTGCCGCGGTCTGCAGGTGCTCAACACCGCGCTCGGCGGGACGCTTGTCGCGGACCTTCCACCCGGGCCGATCCCGCACCTGTCCCCGCAGTCCGCGCCCACCGACGGCGACGCCGTTCACGTGGTGCGATTCGAGGCCGGCTCCATCGCCGCTCGGGTCTTCGGCCCCAGCATGACGACGAACTCGTGGCATCACCAGGCCGTGGACCGGTGCGGCGACGGCCTGATCGTCACGGGCCGCACGTCCGACGGGGTCGTCGAAGCGGTGGAGGCGCCCGGCGCGCCGATCCTCGGGGTGCAGTGGCACCCCGAGTGGATGGACAGCGACGACCCGGCGATGAGCTGGATCGTCGACGAATCGAAGAACCGACTGGAGGCATGGCAGTGACCACCACCTCGCACACCGAAGACACCGCGCGGCGGGTCGCCGTCAACCCGAGCGAGCTCGGCGACGCCCCCCGGATCGGCACCGTCACAGGACTTCTAGCCGACGGCGCCGCCCGCACGCCGGGCACGGAGCTGCTGCGATTCGGCGACGAGTCCTGGACGTACGAGCAGGTCGACGCGGCGTCGTCGCGGCTCGCGCACCTGCTGATCTCGGACCACGGCATCGCCCCGGGCGACCGCGTCGCGATCATGCTGCCGAACGTCGCCGGGTGGCCGCTCACCTGGTTCGCCGTGCTCAAGGCCGGTGCGGTCGCAGTGCCCGTCAACTCCGCCTATCGCGCGGCCGATCTGCGGTTCGTGCTGGAGGATTCCGGCACCCGCGTGATCGTGACCGACGCGGACCACCTGCCGCTGGTGCGCGACGTGATCGCGAGTGATGAGGCGGTGGCCGGCGTCGGCGTGGTCGACATCGCGGAGACCACCGGAACCGAGCACCCGCCCACCGCGCCTGGCGTGGACATCCGCCCGGAGACCCTGGCGAACCTGCAGTACACGTCGGGCACCACCGGTTTCCCGAAGGCGTGCATGCTCACGCACGACTACTGGACCCGGATCGGCTGGACGTGCGCCGGAGCGGCCGGCCTCGGTCCCGACGACGTACTGCTGACGGCCCAGCCCTTCTCGTACATGGACCCGCAGTGGAACGCCGTGCTGGCGTTGACGACCGGCGCTCCGCTGGTGGTGCTGCCGAAGTTCTCGGCGTCCGGATTCATGCGCGACGTGCGCCGCCACGGCGCGACGTTCTGCTACGTGCTCGGATCGATGCCCACGCTGCTGTTCAAGCAGCCGCCCGGCCCCGACGATCGCGCGAACCGGCTCCGTGGCGTGTTCTGCTCCGCGATCCCCGTGGCGCTGCACTCCGCGCTGGAGGAGCGCTGGGGCGCGCCCTGGCGCGAGGTCTACGGCATGACGGAGAGCGGAATCGACCTGTTCAGCCCGTTCGACGACGCCGCCGCCGTCGGCAGCGGAACCCTCGGGCATCCCGTGCCCAACAAGCAGGTCCGGATCGTCGACGCCGACGGTGCCGAGGTCCCGGCCGGGACGCCGGGCGAGCTGACCGTGGCAGGTGCGCCTATGATGCTCGGCTACTGGAACCGCCCCGAGGAGACCGCCCGGACCCTCCGCTGCGGCCGCCTGCACACGGGCGACCTGGCCGTCATGGACGAGCACGGCGGGATCCGACTCGTCGGCCGCCTCAAGGACATGGTGCGGCGCGGCGGGGAGAACGTGGCCGCCGCCGAGGTGGAGGCCGCGCTCGAGCGCGACGACGCCGTGGTCGCGACCGCCGTGGTCGCCGAACCCGACGACGTGCTCGGCGAGGAGGTCAAGGCCTTCGTGCAGCTCGCGGTGGATGTCCCCGCGGACCGTCCGACGGCCGAGGCGATCGTCGCCCGCGTCGCGGAGCGACTCGCCCGATTCAAGGTTCCACGCTACGTCGAATTCGTCGCGGACTTCCCGCGCACCCCGTCCGAGCGGGTGTCCAAACCCGCACTCAAAGCCCGCGCCGCGCAGGCCCCCGGCACCGTCCACGACCTGCGCGCGCCGGCACCGTCGAACAAGGAGAACCAAGTGGAAAGCACCGACCAGGGGACCGAGCACGTGCTCGTCGAGGTGACCCGCGAGGTCGCCGTCATCACGCTGCGCCGCCCCGAGAAGCTGAACGCGCTGACCGCGCCGATGCGCCGGCGCCTGTCCGCGCTGATCCGCGAGTACGGCGCCGGCGACAAGGCCAGGGGCATCGTGCTGACCGGCACCGGACGCGCGTTCAGCGCGGGCGAGGACCTCGCCGCCGCGCCCACGACCTTCGAGGAGATGCGGGAGAGTTTCGAGAGCTTCCACGACGTGACCCGCGCCGTGATCGAGACCCGCGTGCCCGTGATCGCGGCGATCAACGGCATCGCCGTGGGCGGCGCGTCGGAGATCACGCTGTGCTGCGACGCCCGCCTCGGCACGCCCCGGACGGAGTACTACCAGCCCGAGAACGGACGAGGTCTGACCATCTCCAACGCCTCCAGCATCCTGCTGCCCCGCATCGTCCGCGGCCACGCGATGCGGATGGTCCTGGCCTCCGAACGCGTCGGCGCCGACGAGGCACTGGAGATCGGCCTGCTCGACGAGATCGTCGAACCGGAAGCGCTGCTGGACCGCGCCATCGACACCGTGCACGCGTGGAACCCCGAGGGCGTCAACAACACCGCCCTGCACCTGGAGCTGCTGCGGCCGTCTATCTCGGAGATCGAGCGCGCCTTCGAGCGCGAGGACGCCGCGGCCGACGAGTCCTGGAACAGCGGCGCACTCACCGCCGGCGTGCAGGGCTTCTGGGACGCACGCACACCCGCCACCGCGAACGGAGCGAACCGATGATCACCACCCGCGCCGCCGTGCTCACCGAGGTGGGCCGGCCCCTGCACCTGACCGACATCCACGTCGACGATCCCGAGCCGAACGAGGTGCGGGTCGCCGTCACCCACGTGGGGCTGTGCCACAGCGACCTGCACTACATGACCGGCACCGTCGAATCCGAGATCCCGGTCGTCGTAGGGCACGAGGTCGCAGGCGTCGTCGAGTCGGTCGGCTCCGCCGTCACCGACCTCAAGCCCGGGGACCGAGTGACCGGCGCGCTCACCCCGTCGTGCGGGCAGTGCGCGAACTGCAACGCCGGCCGCTCCACCCAGTGCCAGCGGCAGGCGGAGATCCGGCGCCGCCCCCGGCCCTCGTACGCGTTGCCCGACGGGAAGCCCGTCGCGCGCCTCGGCGACGTGGGTGCGTTCTCCGAGCACATCCTGCTCCGCGCGAACGCCGCGGTGAAGCTGCCCGACGACGTGCCCACCCGCGTCGGCTGCCTGCTGTCCTGCTGCATCGTGACCGGCGTCGGCGCGGTGTTCCGCGGGGCGCAGGTACGCCCAGGATCCACCGTCGCGGTGATCGGCTGCGGCGGAGTCGGTTCGGCCATCATCCAGGGCGCGCGGCTGGCCGGCGCATCGGCGATCGTCGGCATCGACCTCGACGACGCCCGGCTCAAGGCCGCGCACGGGTACGGCGCCACACACACCATCAACGGTGCGGGCGATGTGCGGGGCGAGATCACCGAGCTGCTCGGCGACGGGGTGGACTACGCCTTCGAGGCCGTCGGCTCGGCGCGCACCGCCGCGACGGCGCTCGCGATCGTGCGGGCCACCGGCACCGCGTGCCTGGTGGGCATCGCACCCGACGGGACCGACGTGCCCGTCCCCGCCTCCGACTTCTTCTTCAGCGAGAAGCGCCTGATCGGCTCGTACATGGGCTCCGGCCAGGCGCGCGAGGACATCGGGCAGTTCGCCCGCCTGTACCAGCAGGGCCGACTGCTGCTCGACGAGATGGTCACGGACGTCATTCCGTTCGAGGAGATCAACGAGGGCTTCGAGGCCATGAAGTCGGGTGACGTCACGCGGATCGTCGTCGCCATGCCCACCAGTTCCGAGACCGAGGTGACCCAGTGACCACCGAAACCACCACCACCCTCGCCCAGCCCCGCAGCTACATCGCCGGGGAGTGGGTCGAGTGCGAGACGCTCGACACCTGGAACGTCGACCCGAACACCGGCGAGCCCGTGCACCGCACGGTGACCACCACCCACGCCGATCTGGACCGGGCGCTGGACCTCGCGCAGCGCGTCTACGACGCGACGGACTTCACCACCGACGACGTCCGGATCGAACGCGCCGAGGCGCTGGAACGGGCCGCGGGATTCGTCGAGCAGCGGCTCGAGGAGATCGCGCGGGTCGACGCGCTCACCAGCGGCACGGCGATCGGCGCCACCCGCAAGCTCGCGGCGTTCCTCCCCCACCGCCTGCGCGGCGCGGCCGCCGAGGCGCGGAACATCGCCCGCGTCACCGCGCTCTCCGCGGGCGGCCGCGACGTTCGGTTGCACCGGATCCCGTGGGGCCCCGCGGCGATCCTCACCCCGTGGAACGGGCCGAGCTTCATCCCGGCTGCGAAGACGGCCAGTGCGATCGCCGCGGGCTGCCCCGTCATCCTCAAGCCGTCCGAGCACGCGCCCGCCAGCGCGCAGGTGATCGCCGAGTGTTTCGTCGATGCCGGCTTGCCCGACGGGGCCCTCCAGTTGGTGCACGGCACCGGCGACATCGGCGCCGCACTGACGGGCGACCGCCGTGTCCAGGTGGTCTCCTTCACGGGCGGCCCCGGCGCGGGACGGGCGATCGCCCGGGCGGCCGCGGAGGACTTCAAGGTCCTGCAGCTGGAGCTGGGCGGCAACAACCCCGTGATCGTGCTCGACGACGCCGACGTCGACGTGACCGCCGACGGGATCCTCACGGGCATGACGAATCTCAACGGCCAGTGGTGCGAGGGCCCCGGCAAGGTGCTCGCGCCGCAGCACCTCGTGCAGCCGCTCCGCGAGGCGCTGGGCGAACGCATCGCGCAGCTGCGGATCGGGCACTCGTTGGACGAGGCCACCGACATCGGCCCCATCTCCAACGAGCCGCACTACCGTACCCTCCGGCAGCGGATCGACGGCCTGCGCGGGCTGGGCGCCGAGATCGACGCGCCCGGCGTGCTGCCTGACCTCGCGGGCTTCTTCCTGTCCCCCACAGTGGCCACCGGATCGGATCCCGACCGCACGACCGCGGAGCTGTTCGGCCCGGTCGTCTCCCTGCACGGCGTGGAGTCCGAGGAGGAGGCGCTGCGGGCGGCGAACGCGCACCCGTCCGGCCTGGACGCGTACGTCTTCGGCACCGACACCGACCGGGCGATCGCCGTCGGCGCACGGATCAAGTCCGGCGAGGTGCGCGTCAACGGCGCGAAGGTCGCCGACCTCGGCGACGACTCCGCGCAGAGCTTCTGGGGACCGTCCGGCATCGGCGGGCACGGCCCCGCCGAGTCGATCCGGGTGTTCTGCGGCGACCGGGTGGTCGGCGTGGACTCGCCGGACCTTCCGATGTAGGCCGAGCCGGACCCGAACGAAGAGGAGGAACACCGATGGAGAAGAACACAGCTCACGACGTCACAGTGCTCGGCTGCGGGCTGATGGGTGCCGCACTCGCACGCACACTGGCCGGCGCCGGCCACGATGTCGCCGTGTGGAACCGGACGCACGCCAAGGCCGAGGCGCTGGCGAGCGAGGCGATCACCCCCGTGCGGGAGGCCGCCGACGCGGTCGGCACCGCACCGCTCGTGCTGGTCTGCCTGTCCACCTACGACGATGCCCTCGCCGTCCTGCGGGACGTGCCGGACTGGACGGGCGTCACGCTCGTCAACGTGGGCAGTGGCACTCCCATGGAGGTCGAGGCGTTCGGCGAGTGGGCTCGCGGACGCGGCGCCGCCTACCTGGACGGCTCGATCCTCGGCTACCCCGCCGACATCGGCACCGAGGCGGCGGCGATCCTCTATTCCGGATCCGAATCCGAATGGGCCGCACACGGCCAGGCCCTCACGGCCCTGACACCGATGTCGGTGTGGGTGTCGCCGGAGGACAGGACGGCCAGCGTCCTCAACGCGGGACTCGTCGGCATGTTCCTCGTGCCCGCGGTCAGTGCGTACGTCGAGGCGGCGACCTACATGCTGGGTCAGGGCGTCGATCTGTCCCTGCTCGAGAACCTGACGCCGGCGGTGTTCGCATCCATTCAGGCAGAGACCGCCAGGGCCGCAGCCGCGATCGACGGCGGCGACTTCGCGACGGACCAGGCCACGATCGCGACGTACGCGCAGGGCCTCGACGGTGCCGCCGCCATCATGGCGGAGGCGGGCATCCGGGCCCGAGTGTTCACCGCCGCCGTCGAGAACCTCAATGCCGCTGTGGACGCCGGCCTCGGCGATCTCGGGTTCGCGGCCCAGGCGAGGATCGTCGCCGCGGGGTGAGCCTGGGCGAGACAACCCCATCGGGACGCCGCGGATGTCAGTCGCGCAGCTGCACGAGCATGAGCGCTGCGACGACACTCGCGGCGTTCTCGGCGAGCGGCACGGGCAGGAGTTGGTCGGCTCGCGCCAGCCTCCGCTCGACGGTGTTCCTGTGCGTGAACAGGCGCTCGGCGGCCGCGGAGCCGTTGAACCGCTCCTGGACGTAGGTGAGCACGGTCTCGCGCAACGCGGGGTCGGCCGTGGCCAGGTCGCCCAGCGTGTCGGCGACGAACTGATCGGCCTGCGCCATGTCGGCGGTGAGCACCGAGACCAGAGCGACGTCCTCGTAGCGCACGACAGTCCGGGTCGAGCCGAGTCGGGCCAGCATGCGCTGCGCGGACGCCGCGTCGAGGTGGCTGCGGCGGAAGCCTTCGAGGTCCTGGCCCGGGCGGCCGAAGGCGAGGTGGATCCCCGGTGTTTCGGCCACGATCTGTTCGGCGGCCTCGGTCGGGGGGACCCCGTGCGCCGGCACCCAGACCCACAGGGCCGTGGTACTCGCGTTGAGGGTGAGCCGGCGCCCGGCACCGCACATCCGCATCACGGCCTCCGCCGCAGTGTCGAGGCCCGCCGCCTGCTCTGCCGAATCGCTCCAGATGATCGCGGCCACGTGGTCCCCCGTCAGTGCGTAGCCGAGGCGCGATTCCGCCCTCGCGCGACCGATCGGCGCGCCTTCGAGCAGCAGTTGGACGGTGGCGTGCCGTTCGGCGTTCGCCCCCTTGGCGAGAACGGCGCGCTCCTCGTCCACGAACTCGTCGAGCGCGGCGATCGAATCGTCGATGAACGTCGCCATCGAGCGCTCGGACACCTTCATCAGGTCCCGAAGCTCGTCGAGGTCGGTGGTGGCTGCGAAGCAGCCGTCGACCCACATCGACCACGCCCCGTGCTGCGCGCCGCGCCAGGAACCCAGGTCGTGCAGATCCAGGCCGCGGCGCACAACGTCCCGCGCGAATTGCAGGATCTCCGGATCCATGCTGGGCGGAACCCGCATTCCCGGCTCCTGGATGTTCGCGGACAGCCAGTGGAGCATGTTGGTCCGGTTCATTCGTCGGTCCGCATCGAGCAGTTGCGGGTCGTCGAGGAGGGCGCGGTATTCCGCCGACTCGTGGGCCGCCGCCGTCACCTCTTCCGCAGCGGTGTCGGCCGCGGCGAGCATGTGCTCCGCAACCAGCCGGATGAGCGCCGAGATGCGCACGCTCGGACGCGGCCACGATGTTTCCACCGTCGCACTCTAGCGCTGCGGACAGCCGATCGGTCCCGCTCCGACGAGCACCGCGAGTGCGACGCCGGGCCGCGCCGCTGGTCCGGTCCGACGTATAGGCTTCCGGTAATGGCAGAAGATTCGAAGCCGGATCGGGGCCGCGGTTCCGCTGCGCGGCGCGGCCGCCCGCCGGGAGATCACGCCGAACGGCGTGCCGAACTGCTGCGCGCCGCGACCTCGATCATCGCCGCCGACGGCTACGGGGCGTGTTCGCTGAGGAAGGTCGCCGATGCCGCGGGATGCACCACGGGCGCTGTCACCTACTACTTCACGAACAAGTCCGAACTGATCGCAGCGCTCGCCGAGCAGCGTTTCGACACGTACGAGAGCCTGGTGCACCCGGACGAGGAACGCGCGGGTGTCCGGTCGATGCTCGAGCGCTGGCTCGCCATGACTGTCGGCGACCGCGAGCAGTGGCCGGTCATGAGCCAACTGGTCTCCTCCGCGCGACAGGAGCCCGCCCTCGCGCACATCTTCCAACGGCGCTACGCACGGTTCCGGGCGAAGCTCGCCGACACCATCAGCGAGGGGCAACGTCGCGGCACGATCCGTACGGACATCCGCGCAGACATCCTCGCCGAGAACATCACCGGGATGGGCGACGGATGGGCGATGCTCGCCCCTGTCGAACCGGACCGGTTCACCCCCGCTCGGGTCGACGAACTACTCGACGCGGTCGAGACCCTGCTGCGGCCCGCCGCGGGCTGACTTCCCTGCCACGTACGTCGCGCGCTCACTGCGCGCGGCGTGGCTCGACGCGGTTCGGCATGCCCCTGCGACCACGTTCAGCACACCGTCCGACCACGCGAATGCAAAAGGGCAAGAAGCCTTCCCGATTTTCATAACAGCCGTTGTGTAAATCTGCGAACGGCGCTACTGTGGCTCGCATCACATCGTGAAAACATAGAAGGAGCAGCCATGAAGGTGACCGACGAGCAGACCCGTCAGTTCCGCGAGGACGGGATCACCGTCGTCCGGAACTGCCTGAACGAAGCACAGCTCGCAGCGTGTTACGAGACGTTCACGTGGAACGTCGCGAACCCCGGCCCCTACCACTTCCGGGCGCTCGAGGGGACCTCGCTCGCGACGCACATCGACAACGCGAACCCACACTCGAAGGCGAAGCTCGACGCGCTGGTCCAGACGCTTCCGTTCGCCGGAATCTTCCAGCAGCTCTGGGGATCCGAACACGTCTGGTACTTCGCCGAGGAGGTTTTCGTCAAGGAGGGCGGCAACAGCGGCCGCGGGCCGTTCCACCAGGACACCGCCAACCTTCCGTGGGCGGGCCCGCACTGGGGCAACGCGTGGATCTCGTTCCAGCACATCCCGAAAGCCAATTCACTGGAGGTCGTCCGCGGAAGCTGGGCAGGGATCGAGTACGACGGTTCCACATTCGCCAATGCCGACGATCCGACGGAGCCGCTTCACAACGACGGCGTGCTCCCCCGGCTTCCGCACATCGACAGGGATCTCGCCGCCAACCCGGACTCGTGGGACCTGGTTTCGTACGAGGTCAATCCCGGCGACGTCGTCTTCCTCCACCCTCGATCGGTCCACGGCGGCGCCCAAGTGGACGCTGCGACCCCCGATCGCCACACCCTGGTGCTCCGGTTCTTCGGCGACGAGTCTCGGTTCCGGGAACTTCCTACCTCGAATCCCAGGTACGCGCGGAACGGAGTCCTCTTCGCCGACGAGATGTCCAAGCTCAACGAGGGCGACCTCTTCCGCTCGCCGATCTTCCAGCAGGTCGCATGAGCGCCGCCGTGAAGACGCCCGTCGCGAAGCCGGCTCGCGAGTTCTTCAACCCCGGCGACCGAGCCCGGAAGTACTACGACACACTCCACTTCGCCACGGCGACCCGGTACGGGGACCTCGTGTGGGTCTCCGGCCAGGTGGGGATCGACCCCGCCACCGGGCTGCCCGCGGAAGGCATCGAAGCGCAGGCCCGCCACGCCTTCGAGGGAGTGCGGACGGCGCTCGAAGCCGCCGGCTCATCGCTCGCCAACGTCATCGAGCTCTCCACGTTCCACACGCACCTCTCTCGGGACTCTGCGGCGTTCATGGCGGTCAAGGACGAGTTTCTGGCCGAGCCGTACCCGTGTTGGACCGGCGTCGGCGTCACCGAGCTCGCCCGGCCGGAACTCCTTGTCGAGATCCGCGTCGTCGCGTTCACCGACGCCGCCTGAGCCGCGCAGGCTCCACCCTCCCCAGCGACCGCGGTCGCCATTTCCCAAGCGAGTGACCCATGTCCGAAATCCTCGTCCCCCACCACTCCGACGTCGTACGAGGTCGCGAAATCCTGGCCCGGATGGACCGCCTCCCCGTTCTGCGATCACATCTGCTGTGGATCGTCCTGCTGGCGGTCAACATGATGATCGAGTACTACGACAACGGCCTGAACATCCCGCTGGCCACCGAACTCCCCCGCGATCCCCGGACCGGCGTCGCGCCCGAGGCCGTCGGCAACGTGATCTCGATCTTCTACGCCGGCATGATCGCGGGTGCGATCGTCGGCGGCCGACTGGCCGACCGGTTCGGCAGACGTCCGGTCCTGATCTGGGGCACGGTGCTGTATTCGTGCGCCTCACTGGCCACCGCCGCATTCCCGCATTACGAGATGCTTCTTGTGTCGAGATTCATCACAGGCATCGGCGTCCAAGCCGTGACCTCGGCGCTGGTGATGTACATCGCCGAGCTCTTCCCGTCGGCGAAGCGCGGCCGGTTCGTGGCAGTCTCAACGATCTCGTTCACGGTGACGGCGCCCATCCTCGCAGCACTCGCGGCATTCATCCTTCCCGCCAACCCGCCGGGTGCGTGGCGGATCCTTCCCCTGGTGGGCGCGGTCGGGCTGTTCATGGTCCCGTTCGTCCGCGTTCTGCTGCCCGAATCGCCGCGGTGGCTGGTGACGAATGGGCGGATCGACGACGCCGAGCGCCTCGTCGATCGACTCGAGCGCGAGGCACGGCGGCGGGGCCACGAACTCGCTCCCGTCCAATCCGTTCCCGAGAGCGCCGGTTCGCGGCTCTCGGTCCGGGCCCTGATCATGAACCCCGCCCTGTTCCGCGTGGTGGCGGTCGTCGGATTCGGATGGTTCGGCGCCACCCTGGGGCTGTACCTCTATCAGAATTTCATGGTGGACGTGCTATACGCGATGCACCTGCACGCCGGGAGCGCCGAGGGCGCGGCACTCACGAGCTCGTACCGGTCGTACCTGATCTGGTCGTCGATCTACGTCATCACGCCCGTCCTCACGTTCTTCCTGATCAGCGTGCTCGAACGCAAGACACTGATCCTCCTCGCGTCGATCGCCTCCGCCGCGTCGATCGCGGTCATGGGATTCGGTGGCATCCCGGCCTACAACGCCGCGGCGGCGATCGCCACCATCCTCACGGGTGTCGTGTTCTCCGCGTACTACGCCTACATACCCGAGGTCGTGCCCACGGAGGCCCGCGGCATAGCGTCCGGCGTCATCTTCGGAATCGGTCGGACCGGAGCCATGGTCACAGGCGTGCTGTTCACCGCCCTGTATTACCCGGCCCCGAAGGGCACCTTCGGATTCGACCGCGCCGGGGTCATGCTCTTCGCCGCCGGCTCCTACCTCGTTGCCGCGATCGTCGTGGCCGCGTTCGGACCGAAGACCGCGGGCCGCTCGCTCGAAGAAGTCGCGAACCGAGAAATCCGTCACCGACGTGAGGAACGCCATGCCGACCCGGCCCACTGAGAGGGAACCCCTACCGATGCATTCGAGACGAATCGGCCTCTACGGCACAGGCCGCGCGGCGGCGCGAGTCCTCGACGAAATCTGCGCGAGCCGTCACCGGCTGACCGCCGCCGTCGCGTACCTAGACGCCGAGGCCGGACAGGACATCGGAACGCTCGTGGGCGGATCGCCGGCGGGCGTGCGCACCACGACCGACCTCGAGGCCGCGATCGGATCGGAGGCGTTCGACGTCCTGGTGTATTGCGGCCTATCCGGACCGGTCCTCGACCGCGCGATCGACGCGTGCACCGCCCGCGGCGTCGATCTCGTCCACGCCAACTTCGTGCACCCACGTGTCGTTATGCCCGCCCACCGGTTCGACGAGCTGAACGATCGAGCCCGTCGAACCGGGGCACGGATCGTCGGCACCGGGATGCTGCCCGGGTTCTGGCTCGACGTACTACCGGCGCTGCTGACGAGCGCCCTGCCCGGTCCCGTCTCGGTGGAGGGGATTTCGCGCGCGGACATCACGTCCTGGGGACCGCAGGTCCTCACCGACGAACTGGGCATCGGTCGTTCCCCGGATGCGCAGCCCGACGCGATCAGCGGCATGCTCCGCCAGTCCGCGACCATGATCGCGGAGGTCCTCAGGCTCGGATCGACCGAGGCCACGGCATCGGGAGGGCCGATCACGGCGACAGAACCCTTCGAGGTCGCGGGCATCGACGTGCCCCGCGGCGCGTGCATCGGCTTCGAACGGAGCGCAACGGTGTCGGACTCGGGCGGCGAGCGCGTCCGCGTCTCGTGGACCGGCCTACCCGCTGGCTACCAGCAGTTCAGATCCAGCCTGACGATCGCCGCCACCGGAGCGGACGGCACCGTCATCCGGATCGACACAGAGCGCCCCGCCGACCCCTACCCCGGCACCGCCGCCCGCCTCATCCACGCGGCCGGGGCTGTGGCGAAGCTTCCGGGCGGACTCCACACCACGATCGCACTTCCCATCTGAGAGCGCCCCCGGCAGGAATCGAACCTGCGACATTCGGATTAGAAGGCCGATGCTCTATCCAACTGAGCTACGGAGGCAGTGGTGCGGTCGACATCTTATCGGCACCCTCGCGAGGCTCCGAGTTGTGCATACAAGCGCAGTGCAACTAGTTGCATAGTTGCGATCGCCCCGGTAGCGTCGCGGGCGTGGCCCTCGAACACGCACTGCTCGTCTCCCTGAGCGAGCGCTCGGGCACCGGGTACCAGCTCACCCGGCGCTTCGACCGCTCGATCGGGCACTGGTGGCGCGCCTCGCACCAGCAGATCTACAAGACGCTGGCGCGGATGACCGAGAACGGCCTCGTCACCTACGTCGAACAGGCGCAGGACGGCAAGCCCGACAAGAAGGTCTACTCGATCACCGACACCGGGCGGAAGACCCTCTCGGAATGGATCCGTACCCCCGGCAAGGACGTCACCGACCGGCGCGAGTTGGCCACCAAGATCCGCGGGGCGGCACCGTCCGACCTGGCCGACCTGATGGCCGAGGTCCGGCGCGTGCGCGACCTGCACGCCGAGCGGGCAGAGCTCTTCCGCAGCCTCGAGGCCCGCGACTACCCCGAGCCCACCACGCTCACCGGCACGGACCTGCAGCAGCACCTCGTGCTGCGCGGGGGCGTGTACTCCGAACAGGGCACCGTCGACTGGCTCGACGAAGTGCTCGCCGCCCTCACCCCCTGAACCAGCCCTCCCATCAGCCCGGATCGATCAGCCGAATTAAGGATCAGCCCATGTCAGCGAAGTACCCCCACCTCTTCGAGCCCCTCGACCTCGGCCACACCACGCTGAAGAACCGCGTCGTGATGGGCTCGATGCACACCGGACTCGAGGACATGCCGTGGGACATTGGCAAGCTCGCCGCCTACTTCGCCGCGCGCGCCAAGGGCGGCGTCGGCCTCATCATCACCGGCGGCTACTCCCCCAACATCACCGGCTGGCTGCTGCCCGCCGGCGCGAAGATGTCGTCGCCGATCGATTCCCTCCTGCACAAGCGGGTGACCGACGCGGTGCACAAGGAGGGCGGCAAGATCGCGATGCAGCTGCTGCATGCGGGCCGCTACTCCTACAACCCGCTCAGCGCCTCCGCCAGCGCGATCAAGGCGCCGATCAACCCGTTCAAGCCCCGCGCGATGTCGGGCTTCGAGGTGCGCAAGACCATCCGCGACTTCGGCAACGCGGCTCGGACCGCGCAGAAGGCCGGCTACGACGGCGTCGAGGTGATGGGTGGCGAGGGCTACCTGATCAACCAGTTCCTCGCGGCACACACCAACAAGCGCACCGACGAGTGGGGCGGCTCCGCCGAGAACCGGCAGCGGTTCCCCGTCGAGATCGTGCGGGAGATCCGCAAGCGGTGCGGCAAGGACTTCATCGTCGTCTTCCGGCTGTCGATGGCGGACTTCGTCCCCGACGGCCAAACCCGCGACGAGATCCTCTCCCTGGCGCACAAGCTCGAGGACGCCGGCGTCGACATCCTCAACACCGACATCGGCTGGCACGAGGCGCGCGTCCCGACGATCGTGACCTCGGTCCCCCGCGCGGCCTTCGCGGCGTTCACCGCCGACGTGACCCGTGCCGTGAACATCCCCGTGTGCGCGGCGAACCGGATCAACATGCCCGCCACCGCCGAGGAGCTCCTTGAGCGCGGCGACGCCCAGCTCGTCCAGATCGCCCGGCCGCTGCTCGCCGACCCCGAGTGGGCGAACAAGGCGCGCGACGAGCGCGCCGACGAGATCAACACCTGCATCGGCTGCAACCAGGCCTGCCTGGACCACGCCTTCGTGCACAAGAAGGTCTCGTGCCTGGTGAACCCGCGCGCCGGCCGCGAGACGGACCTCGTGCTCGCGCCGACCCGCGCCGCCAAGCGCGTCGCCGTGGTCGGTGCCGGGCCCGCCGGGCTCGCCGCCGCCGTCAGCGCGGCCGAGTGCGGCCACAAGGTGGACCTCTTCGAGGCCGGCGATCACGTGGGCGGCCAGTTCGGCTACGCCGCGAAGATCCCCGGCAAGGAGGAGTTCAACGAGACCATCCGGTATTTCACCACGATGCTGGACCGGAACCAGGTGACCGTGCACCTGAACACCGAGGCGACCGTCGACGACCTGGCCGGCAAGTTCGACGAGGTCATCATCGCGACCGGCGTCGTGCCGCGCGTCCCGTCGTTCCCGGGCGTCGACCACCCGAAGGTCATCACCTACGCCGAGGCGATCAGCGGCGCCAAGGAGATCGGCGACACCGTCGCGATCATGGGCGCCGGCGGCATCGGCTTCGACGTGGCCGAGTTCGTCACGACCGACAAGTCCCCCACCCTGCACCTCGACGAGTGGAACGCCGAGTGGGGCGTCACCCGCCAGGGCGACGTGCCCGGCTTCATCACCAAGCCGGCCCCCGCACCGTCGACCCGGTCCAAGGTGTACATGCTGCAGCGCAAGAGCACCCCGCAGGGCATCGGCCTCGGCAAGACCACGGGCTGGGTGCATCGCGCGACGGTGAAGATGAAGGGCGTCGAGCAGCTTCGCGGCGTGAACTACGAGAAGGTCGACGACGCGGGCCTGCACATCACCTTCGGCGAGGAGCGCAAGGACGCGCGGGTGCTCGACGTGGAGACCGTGATCCTGTGCACCGGCCAGGAATCGGTGCGCGACCTCGACGCGGCGCTCGCGGACCGCGGCGTCAAGGCGCACGTGATCGGCGGCGCCGCGCTGGCCGCCGAGCTCGATGCGAAGCGGGCGATCCGTCAGGGCACCGAGCTCGCGGCCTCGCTCTAGCCCCGAAGAGCGTTGCCGCTGAACCGGGTGGGGCGGATCGCGATCTTGACGCGATCCGCCGCATCCGGCGGCACGACCGAGCCCTGGCCGTACCGCTCCGCGAGGCGCGTGTACAGAGACCCCGTCGGGTCGGGCTCGATCCGGTCGAGCTCGCCCCGGATCTCCAAGTAGGCGTACGGATTCCCCTCGGGCAGGATCGAGATCGCCACCCGCGGCTCATGCTGGAGGTTCCGGAACTTCTGCCGGAAGTCGGTGTGCGTGAACCAGATCAGCTCGTCCTCGAAGAGGAACCACATCGGGTTGACCTGCGGACCGCCGTCGGGGCGGACCGTCGCCAGGTCGACGACGAGGGCCTGATCGAGGAGAGCGCGCGCGGCTTCGGGGATGTCAGTGGTCATACCGCCGACTCTGCCGCATCCTTCTCGTCGGCGCGGTCCGACGGGGCCTTTCCCTCAGCCTGACCCCCTGCCCGCAGGCGGCCGATCACTGCGTCGACGCTGATCGGCCCGGCGCCGGTGAACGCGAAGAGCAGGAGCACCCAGCAGTAGAGGACCGAGAGCTCGCCGTCGTTGGCGAGCGGCGAGAGCCCGTCGCCGGCGTGGAAGGCGAAGTAGGCGTACGCCATGGAGCCGGAGGCGATGATCGCGGCCGGCCGGGTCAGGGCGCCGGCGGCGATGAGGAGGCCGCCCACGAGCTGGATCGCGGCACCCCACCAGCTCGGCCAGGCGAAGACGTCCGGGCTCGACCGGCGACCGTCGAGGAAGCCCCAGAAGGTCGCGGCACCGTGGAGCGCGAACAGCACGCCCGTCACGATCCGGAGAGCGGACAGGTAGTACGGGGCCCAGCGGTTCATGTCTTCCACCTTCAGCTCGTGACAATGGCGAGGCTAACCTAATAGCAGCGCAGCGCGGGCGCCACTTGAAACGCATCGCCGCAGGTCCAGCGTGCGCGAAATCGCCCGACGGCCCTCCGCGACCAGAGCGGTCACAGTGCGATCTTCGCGATGTCGACCCGTGCGTGCCCTCCCGTACGATCTGACCCATGCCAGTACCCGCACCCCATCAGTCCGCCCGCGCCGTCGTCACCGGCGGCTCCTCCGGCATCGGTGTCGCCCTCGCCACGGAGCTCGCCCGCCGCGGCCACTCGGTCATCCTCGTCGCCCGCAGCACCGGCCCCATGGAGGAGCTGGCCGCGAAGCTGCGCGCCGAGTTCGGCGTCGAGGCCGAGGTCCGCGGCGTCGACCTCTCCGATCATGCCGCGCGCGCCGTGCTCTGCGAGGAGCTCGCCTCGCGCGAGATCTCCATCCTGTGCAACAACGCCGGCACCGCGACCTTCGGCCGCGTCATCGACCTGGACTTCGACTACGAGCGCGCGCAGCTCGAGCTCAACGCCAACGCCGTCCACGACCTGACCCTGGCGGTGCTGCCGCAGATGGTGAAGCGGGGCAACGGCGGCATCATGATCACCGGCTCGGCGGCCGGTAACATGCCGATCCCGAACAACGCCACCTACGCGGCCTCGAAGGCCTTCGCCAACACCTTCTCCGAGTCGCTGCGCGGCGAGCTCAAGAAGACCGGCGTGCACGTCACCCTGCTCGCGCCCGGCCCCGTGCGCACCGAGCTCCCCGACCCCGAGGACCGCTCCACGGTCGAGAAGGTCGTGCCCGAGTTCCTCTGGGTCAACACGGAGTACACCGCCCGCGTGACCCTGGACGCGCTGGAGAAGAACAAGATGCGCGTCGTGCCGGGCCTGCTCTCGAAGGGCATGTCCATGGCGGGCCACTACACCCCGCGCGCCATCATGGCGCCCGTCGTCGGCGAGATGTACAAGAAGCTCGCGGGCAACTGATGCACCCCGCTGGGCCGACACTCCGGGAACGCCCGTTCCCGCCGATCCAGCACCAGTGGATCGCCGGGCCGGGCGACGCGTCGCGCGTCGCTTGGGCCGTCGCTCGGGCGATGATGTGGAACAAGCCGATGTGGGGGCTCTACGCGTTCATCGCCGCCGTGACGGTGTGGGACTTCACCCGCATGGGCTGGCTGGGAGTGTTCAGCGTCGTCCTCTTCTCCCTCGTTCTGGGCCTGCTCTTCCTCGTCTACTTCGGGTACTACCTGTCGGCGACGAGAGCGCTGCTGTCTCCGGGCGCAGTGTGGGCAACGGGCTTCGGCCCGGCAGAACTCTCACTGATCAGCCCGATCTCGACGAGCGTGATCGACTACGCGGCGATCACCGGAGCGCGCCGCGTGGGTCCGGTCGTTGTGATCCGGTATCGCGGCGGCGTTCTCTACGACGGGATCCCGTCCCAGCTGGTCCCCGACCGCGAATTCGAGATGCTCCGTCGGGCGGCGAAGGCGACGTAGCTCCTCCGGTATGAAGAAAGTCCGGTCATCGGATCCCACGATCGTGGGGACCGATGACCGGACTTTCGTCCGTCGTGCTCGCTCAGCGGCGACGCTTGGTGCCGAAGATGCTGCGGGACAGCTCGCGACCAGCGCTGGAGGCCGCGGACCGGAGGAAGGACTTCACGGCGGGGTTGCTCATCACGTCGGAGACCCAGCCGGACTCTTCCTCCTCCTTCTTGGGCGCGGGCGGGGGCGGCGGCGCCTGCTCGGCGGGCGCGTTCTCCTGCTGCGCCTGCTGCGCGTTCTGCGACAGCTTCTCGAAGGCCGAGAGGTTGTCGACGGTCTGCGCGTACTTGCCCCACAGCGGCGATGCCTGCGCGGCCGAGCGGATCGCATCGTCGCCGATCGCGGACATCAGCGAGCGCGGGGCCCGCAGACGGGTCCACGCCACCGGCGTCGGGGCGCCCTTGTCGGAGAGCACGGTGACGATCGCCTCGCCGATGCCGAGGCTGGTCAGGGCCTCGTCGAGCTTGTAGGCGGGCGAGGTCGGGTAGGTCTTGACCGTCTTGCTCAGCGCGGCCTGATCCTCCGGCGTGAAGGCGCGCAGCGCGTGCTGGATGCGCGCGCCGAGCTGGCTGAGCACCGGATTCGGGATGTCGGTGGGCAGCTGCGAGCAGAAGAAGACGCCCACGCCCTTCGAGCGGATCAGCTTGACGGTCTGCTCGACCTGGTCCTTGAAGGCCTTCGACGCGTCCGCGAACAGCAGGTGCGCCTCGTCGAAGATGAAGACGAGCTTCGGCTTGTCCAGGTCGCCCGCCTCGGGCAGATACTGGAACAGGTCGGCGAGGACCCACATCAGGAAGGTGGAGAACAGCGTGGGCCGCGCGGCCTGGTCGCCCAGCTCGAACAGGGTGACCACACCCTGGCCGCCCGCGGTGCGCAGCAGGTCGCCCATGTCGATCTCGGGCTCGCCGAAGAAGGTGTCGCCGCCCTCGGCCTCGAGGTTGACCAGGGCCCGCAGGATCACGCCGGCGGTCTGCTTGCTGACGCCGCCGATGCCCTCCAGGTCGGCCTTGCCCTCGGCGGAGGTGAGGTACTGGATCACCGAGCGCAGGTCCTTGAGATCCAGCAGCTCGAGCTGATTCTGGTCGGCCCAGTGGAAGATCAGGCCGAGCGTCGACTCCTGCGTCGCGTTGAGGCCGAGCACCTTCGACAGCAGGATCGGGCCGAACGAGGAGATGGTGGCGCGGATCGGGACGCCGACGCCCTTGGTGCCGAGGGAGACGAACTCCGTGGGCACATTGGCGGGCTTCCAGTCATCGCCGGTGTCGGTGGCGCGCGACGCGGTCTTGTCGTTGGCCTCGCCGGGCTTGGACAGGCCCGCGAGGTCGCCCTTGATATCGGCGAGCACGACGGGCACGCCGTTGGCGGACAGCTGCTCGACGATGAGCTGCAGCGTCTTCGTCTTGCCGGTGCCGGTGGCGCCGGCGACGAGGCCGTGGCGGTTCATCATGGCCAGCGGGATCCGCACCTTGGCCGACGGGTCGACGGTGCCGTCCACGAGGACGGTCCCGAGCTCCAGGGCGGGCCCCGAGAATTCGTAGCCGGCGGCGATGGTCTGCGCCGGGGAGTTCGCGTTGTCAGTCACGGTGCAAACCCTAGCGTGAGACCTGGGTCAATAGAGGTTCTGGCGGTAGTCGAGGTCGACTCCGGCCCGCATGACCCTTTCGTTCGCCACGGCCCGCAGCACTCGCGCGCCGACACCGCCGGTCGTGTTGCGTTTGACGTGGTCGGTCCAGACGGCGGACGGGCGCGGCAGTTCCGCGGTGTCCGCATGCCGACCGAGGTCCCACAGCGCCGCGGCGGCGATCCCCTCGCTCCGGGCGAGGCGCGCGCGGGAGACCTCGACGACGATCACCGCCTTCGGCGCCTTCCCGCGCTCGGCGAGTTGCTCGCGCAGTGCGGGATCGGTGCTGATGGTGGCCGTCCCGGTCAGCTCCACCGCCCGGCCGTCGCCGGGGACCAGGGCGAGCAGAGCGACCTCGGGATTGCTGACGATGTTGTGCAGGGTGTCGGTGCGCTTGTTGCCGGGGCGGTCGGCGATCGCGACGGTGGTGGGCCCGAGCACGCGCAGGTCGCCGGCGGGGTCGCCGCGGGGGCTGCTGTCGGCGCGACCGTCCTCGTCGCGGGAGCTGATCACCGCGAACGGGGCGGCGGCGAGGAACGCGGCCGCGTCGGGTCCGATGGTGGCGGCGTCGGCCTCCGCGGTGGCCGCGCTGGGCGGCGCCGGCTGCCAGAGCCCGGAGCGGATCACCGCCTTTCCGCAGTGCAGGTAGGCCTCGAGGACCGCGAAGCCGCCGGCGCCGACGGTGCCGTTCACGCGCAGCGTCTCGCGCCAGCCGGGAACGAGGATCAACAGCGAGGCCCCGCCCGGCGCGGCGTCGTCCGGGAGTGCGATCTCCAGGCCTGTGGGCGAGGCCTCCGACAGGAAGCCCGGCGCGCCGCCGAGGAGCCTCGTGCGCTGCACACCGTCGTGGTCGACGTAGCCGAGGACGGCCGCTGTGGACACCGCGAGGATCGTCCGGCAGTGCTCGTCGAGGTGGTCGATCGTCTTGAGCATCATCGCCGCGACGGGCTTCCCGACGGCCTTCTCGAGCTCCGGCACCGATCCGACTGGATTCATGAGGCCAGGCTACCCTCGCACTTCGCTCCAGCCCGGCACCTGACGGCGTTGACTACGCTGATCGGCGTGGACGACAAACTCGTGTGGGTCGATTGTGAAATGACCGGCCTCGACCTGACCTCCGACCGACTCATCGAGATCGCCGCCCTGGTGACCGACGGCGACCTGAACGTCCTCGGCGAGGGCGTGGACCTGGTGATCCACGCGGACGACGCCGCGCTCGCGGCCATGCCACCGGTGGTACAGGAGATGCACGCCCGCTCGGGCCTGACGGAGGAGGTCCGGGCGTCGACGGTGACCGTGCGCGAAGCCGAGGAGGCCGTGCTCGCCTACCTCCGCGAGCACATCGAGGCGGGCGCCGTGCCGCTCGCGGGCAATTCGATCGCCACCGACCGTCGGTTCATCGCCAAGGAGATGCCGGAGCTGGACGGCTTCCTGCACTACCGGATGGTGGACGTCAGCTCGATCAAGGAGCTGTCCCGCCGCTGGTACCCGCGGATCTACTTCGGCCAGCCCGACAAGGGACTGGCGCACCGCGCGCTCGCGGACATCCGCGAGTCGATCCGGGAGCTCAAGTACTACCGGAGCACCGCCTTCGTGCCGGCTCCCGGGCCGTCGACCGAGCAGATCGCAGCGGCCGTCGAGGAGCTCGGCCCGGCCTGAATCTGCTGGTCACCGCGCTCGACGGGGTGGAGGCCATACCGATTGGATTCCGCCGGAACCGTCGGGTAAAGTTCTTCGAGCCTGGCGATCCCAGGCACCTGGTGGGTGTAGTTCAGTTGGTAGAGCACCAGATTGTGATTCTGGCTGTCGCGGGTTCGAGTCCCGTCATCCACCCCAATCGGTGAAGGCCGGTTGATCAGCAGAAATGCTGGTCGGCCGGCCTTCGTCGTTCGTCAGGCCGGCCGCGAGAGCAGCCCGCCGACCCACCAGTCCTGCGGCTCGCCGTGGAGCATCGCCCGCTGCCTCAACGTTCCCTCGACGACGAACCCGATCGACTCCGCGACCGACCGGGACCCATCGTTGCCCACCACCGCCCACCAATCGATGCGATGAATGCCGAGCGTGTCGAAACCCCACTGGCACAGCCGATGTGACGCTTCCGCGGTGTAGCCGCGGCGACGCTGCCCGGGTGCCGCCCAGTACCCCAGCTCGACGAACCCGGCCCCCTTGCGGGTGAGCTGCGCCATGCCGGCGAGAGCGTCGCCCACATGCACGGCGAAGGCGTACGACTCGTCCGCCTCCCATTCCCGAACCGCCGTCGCCACGAACTCGCACGCATCAGCCTCCGTGTACGGCGACGGGACGGGCACGTACCGCTGGACCCACGGATCCGCGCACGCCGCCGCGATCGCCGGTACATCGGCGACCAAGGGGCGACGGAGCGTGAGGCGATCGGTGAGCAGCTCGACGGGGTCCATCCCCGCAGTCTGCGGCGCGCGCTGCTCCGCGGCAATCGAGATTCCGGAGTGACCGACCCCACATGGCACAATCATAAGGTTAGCCTTACCATTCTGACTTCAGGTACCGCGCCCCGAGTGAGAGTGATCCGTTGAACGAACCACGCACCGGTCTGTACGACCCCACCCGGGAGTCGAGCGCCTGCGGCGTCGGCTTCATCACCCGCAAGGACGGCACCCAGCATCACGACGTGATCGCCTACGGCGAGCACGCGCTGTGCGCCATCCCCCACCGCGGCGGCATGTCCGCGGAGGGCGTGGGCGACGGGGCCGGGGTCAACGTCGACCTGTCCGTGGAGTTCTTCCGCGCGATCACCGGCCGCGAGCTGCAGCGCGGCCGGTTCGGCGTCGCCAACCTGTTCCTGCCCTCCGACCCGGAGCGGGGACCGGCCGCGCGGGAACTCGTCCGCGCGACGCTCGCGGACCATGGCTTCGAGGTGATCACCGAGCGCGACGTCCCCGTCGACCCCTCCGCGATCCGCGCGGCGGCACTCCGCTATCAGCTCCCCGTCACGCAGTGGGTGTTCACGGCACCGTCGGGCGTCCCGCGGATCGACGTGGACCGCGCCGCGAACGCGGCCCTCCTCGCGATCGAGCAGATCGCTTACGGCACCCCGGATCTCGCCGGGCTGTACCCGCTGTCGCTGAGCACCCGCACCCAGACGCTCAAGGGGCGACTCAACGCCGACGAGGTGATCCGCTACTTCACCGACCTCGCGGACCCGCGGCACTCGGTGTGCACCTTGTACTTCCACACGCGGTTCTCCACGAACACCGAGCCGCATCCCTCGATGGCTCAGCCGTTCCGACTGATGGCGCACAACGGTGAGCTCAACACGGACCGCAAGAACCGCCTGGCCGACGATGCCGTCGCCCGCGCCAAAGCGCGCACCATCGTCCGTCCGCCCGGCCAGTCGGATTCGAGCCGGCTCGATCAGTCGCTGCAGAGCCGGGTCTTCGACGACGGGCTGGGCCTGGTCGAGGCGGTCGTCTCGCTCATGCCGCCGGCGTGGGAGAACGACGGCACGGTGCCGCAACCGGTCCGGGACATGCTCGAGTACTTCTCCCTCGGCGAGGAGAAGAACGACGGCCCGGCCGCGCTCATCTTCTCCGACGGTGACGTGGTCGGCGCGCGCCTGGACCGGCTCGGCCTGCGTCCGCTGCGCACCGTCGAAACGGCGGAGTACGTCGTCGTCGCCTCGGAGGCCGGGCAGGTCCCGTTCCCCGCGGACTCGGTGGTCCACCGCGGCCGCATCGAGGCCGGCGGCATGCTCTACGTGGATCACCGGGCCGGCGACGGTCGGGTCCGCCGTACGCGCGAGGCACTCGACCTGCTGGCCGCGCGCCGCGACTACGCCGAACTCCTCGGCGCCGCGCGCGTGAACCTCGCCGATATCGCGCCACCGCCCATCCAGCGCGACGCCGGGACCCTCGGCTACCCCGGCGATCTCAGCCTGCACGGCCGGTACGTCGCCTACTCGCTCAACCAGGAGAGCTTCCGGTTCCTGCTCGACCCGATGCTGGCCGACGGCGCGGAGCGGATCTCGGCGATGGGCTACGGCAACGCGATCAACGCCCTGTCGGACCACGAGGGCGGCATGGCGAAGTACTTCTCCCAGCGCTTCGCGCAGGTGACGAACCCGCCGCTGGACTCGATCCGCGAGGCCGACGCGATGAGCATGCGAGTGGCGCTGGGCAACGCGGAACACGGCCACCGCGCCCCGCAGATCGTGATCGACTCGCCGATTCTCAGCCACCTCGAGATGGTGAAACTACGCGACCAGCAGGTGACCCCGGTCCAGCACTTCGACCTGCTGTACCGCCCCGAGGTCGACGATGCGGAAGCGAACGCCGGCGCGGTGCTCGCGGCCGTCGAGCGGCTGTGCGACGACGTCGAGGCCTTCGCCCGCGACGGCGGCGGCATCGCCGTCCTCACCGACCGCGGCGTCTCCACTGCGCAGGCGCCCCTCCCCCTCCTGCTCGCTCTCGCCGCCGTGGACGTCCGGCTCACCGAGACCGGCCTGCGCCTGCGGCTCTCGCTCCTCGCCGAGAGCGGCCAGTTGCCGTCCTCGCATCACATCGCCTCGGCGCTGGGATTCGGCGCGTCCGCGGTGTACTCCCTCTCGGCGCGGCTGCGGGCGGAGGAGCGGTTCCCCGCCGACGCGGCGCCCGCCGGTGAGCTCACCGATACGGACCGCGCCTTCGACCGGTTCCGCAAGGCGGCGGAGAAGTCGCTCGCCAAGACGATGGGCCGGGTGGGCCTGTGCACGGCGGAGTCGTACATCGGCGGCCAGTTCTTCGAGCCCAATTACCTGGACACGCGGGATCCGGTGCTGTCCCGCTACTTCCCGCACCTGGACGCCCCCGTCGGCGGGGTCGGCTTCGCGCGGATCGCGGAGGCGAACTCCGACTGGCACGAACGGGCGGCCTCCGTGGCGGAGGAGCGCGACGTGCCGCTGCTCGGCCTGTTCAAGGAGCGCTCCGACGGTGCCGGGCACTCGTACGGCATCAACGCCGTCCGCGGCTTCACCCGGATGGCCGAGGAGCCCCTGGCCCTCACCGGTCCCGACGGCATCGGCTCCACGTCGCTGCGGCTACTCACGCTCTCGCGCCTCGACGACGCCTTCGGGCTCGACGACGCCGCGTACCGCAACAGTGGCTTCAAAGCGCTGCTGCCGCGCCAGATCGACGGCTTCGAGATCACCGACGGCTACCGCGAATTCCTCGCCGCCACCCTGGTCGAGCGCGAGCGCCGCCCCTCCGCGCTGCGCGACGTGCTCGCATTGCCCGCGGACGTCACGATGCTCACGACGGCCCAGGAGTTCCATCGCCAGCTGGCCCGGTTCTCCCTGGAGGGCAACGCGAGCCTGCCGACCCGTGGCCTGACCGTCGACACCGCGCCGGACGGCCGGTTCGTCGTGCGTTTGACCGACACCCCGGAGCACCAGGCGGACACCGCCTACGCCGGGTTCGCGCAGTTCCTCCGCGAGCTGTTCGCGGACGAGGTCGAGGTCGAGACGAGCCCCGATGCCGGCGCCGTGATCGCCGCCACCGGACGGGCGCACACCTATCTGACGCTGCTGTGCACCGCGCCCCGCTCCCTGCGGCTCGACGAGGTGCAGCCCGCGCACGAGATCACCCGCACGCTGGCCTCCGGCGCGATGAGCCACGGCGCCCTCGTCGCCACCGCCCACGAGGCGGTCGCGCACGGCACCAACATGGTCGGCGGCATGTCGAACTGCGGCGAGGGCGGCGAGCACCGCACCCGCTACGGCACCATCCGCGGTTCGCGGATCAAGCAGTTCGCCTCCGGCCGATTCGGCATCTGGTCCGGATACCTCGCGGACCCGATGCTCGAGGAGCTCGAGATCAAGATCGGCCAGGGCGCCAAGCCCGGAGAGGGCGGGCAGCTGCCGGGGCCGAAGGTCACCGTCGACATCGCGGCGGCCCGCGGCGGCACCCCGGGCATCGAGCTGATCTCTCCCCCACCGCATCACGACACCTACTCGATCGAGGACCTGGCGCAGCTCATCCACGACTGCAAAGCGGCCCGCGTGCGGGTGATCGTCAAACTCGTCTCCTCTGAGGGCATCGGCACGATCGCCGTCGGCGTCGCGAAGGCCGGCGCCGACGTGATCAACGTGGCCGGCAACACCGGCGGGACCGGTGCGGCGGCGGTGACCAGCCTCAAGTACGCCGGACGCTCCGCGGAGATCGGCGTGGCCGAGGTGCACCAGGCGCTGGTCGCGAACGGCCTGCGCGACAAGGTGACCCTCCGGTGCTCCGGCGCGCACCAGACCGGCGGCGACGTCGTGGTCTCCGCGCTCCTCGGCGGCGACTCGTTCGAGTTCGGGACGACCGCCCTGATGATGCTCAAGTGCGTCATGGCCAAGAACTGCAACCTCAAGTGCCCGGCCGGACTCACCACGAATCCCGAGGTCTTCGACGGGGACCCGCGGGCGCTCGCGCAGTACCTGCTCAACATCGCGCACGACGTCCGCACGCTTCTCGCCCGACTCGGACTGCGGTCGCTGCGCGAGGCGCGCGGGCGCACCGATCTCCTACAGCTGCTGGAACATCCCGCGGCGGTCGGCCACCTCGACGTGCGTGCGATGCTGCACGCGCCCGCGCCGCGGACCGTCATCGATCCCGTGTACCTCGAGAAGGACTACGCGGTGGACGACCGCCTCCTCGCGGAGGTCCGGAACCGCCTGCTCGACGGTGGCGCGGAGTCGATCACCGTCGACGACGTGGCACTCGCGAACCCGAACAAGTCGGTGGGCGGCCAGCTCGCCGTCGACCTGGAACGCCTGCTCAACCACCCCGCGGCCGACCAGCGCGGGGCCTTCACCGGCGTGCCGGTGCCCGACTGTCACCCCGCGGTGCTCACCGACGAGCGCGGCCGCCGCTTCCTCGCCGACGGTGCCGTCGTCGTCCGCTCGCACGGCAGCGCGGGGCAGTCCTTCGGCGTCTTCTGCACGGACGGGATGGACCTGCAGCACACCGGAACCGCCAACGACGGCGTCGCGAAGAGCCAGTGCGGCGGCCGCGTCGTGGTCCGCTCCCCCGGTGGCGGCGGCGCCGACGCCGGGGCCAACGTCCTGATCGGCAATTTCGCGCTCTTCGGCGCGACGGGCGGCCGCACTTTCGTGCAGGGCGAGGCGGGCGACCGCTTCGCCGTGCGGAACTCGGGCGCCACCGCCGTCGTCGAGGGGGTCGGCGAGTACTGCTGCGAGTACATGACCGGCGGCGCCGTACTCAACCTCGGCGGCTTCGGCAAGGGCCTGGGCAACGGCATGAGCGGCGGCTTCGTCTACCAATACGATCCCGAGGGCCGGGCCGCCGGCGCGGCGAGCTCGTCGCTGCACGTCGAGACCCTCGTCGGCCCGCACACCCCGCCCTTCCACGAGGTCGCGGTGCGGACCATGCTCGCCTGGCACGCGGAGGCGACCGGATCGCCGCTCGCCGCACGCCTCCTCGCGGACTGGGCGGGCACCCGCGACAACATCGTCGTCGGCACTCCCCTCGCGCTGATGCACTACCAGGACGCCGACCACATCTGGGCCGCACACGGCCGCAAGGAACTGCTCGATGAGCTGGCGGGCTCCGTCGCCGCGGACCGCCTGCGCGAGTTCAAGCGCTCGCTGCGCGCGGGTACACCCGTCGGCGGCGGCACGGCGCCGAAGTTCGGCGACACCCGTTCCCGGCACGCCTTCTCCCTGCTCTCGTCGTTCACGGTCCTGTCGCTCGCACAGGAGGTGGCCGCCGAACGCGTGCCGGGCGCGACGGGGCACGACGACCCGCGGGTGTCCGCCCGCGCCCGGAACCTGGTGCTCACCGAGGATTTCGCGGTCCGGCAACGGATCACGAAGTACCTGCGCGCCCGGCTCGACACCTTCGAGGACGCGGAGCTCGCGGCGCTCATCGCGACGAAACGCCTCGGCGATTACACCACCTCGCTCGAGGAGCGGAACGTGTTGAGCATGGACGCCCCCGGCACCTACGGCTGGATCCTGTACCACCGCGCCCGCAACGCCGCGGCCCTCGACGGCGCCGCCGTCAACGCCATGCTGGTCGAGGGTGCGATGCCGGACCTGGTGCGATTCGCGAAGGAGACGCTGGCATGAGCGCCCCCACCTATGTCCTCCCCGAGGCGGATTCGTCCGCCCTCATCGACGTCTTCACCGGTGACCAGCGGGCGTGGCTGTCGGGATTCCTGGCGGGCCTGGCCGCGGTGCAGGCCGAGCAGACGGTCACCGCGACCACCGCCACGCTCCATGCGACCGTGCTCTACGGGACGCAGACCGGCAACAGCGAGGAGCTCGCGGAGCGGCTGGTCGGGCTGCTGCGGGAGAACGGCCTCGGGGCCGACCTCGCCGCACTCGACGACGCCGACCCCGACCGGCTGGCGGCCGCCTCGCATCTACTGGTGGTCACGTCCACCTACGGCGAGGGCGAGATGCCCGACAACGCGGAGCTCTTCTGGGAGGGGCTGTCCGCCGACACCGCCCCGCGCCTGGAGCACCTCCAGTTCTCGGTACTGGCGCTGGGCGACAGCGGCTACGAGGGCTTCTGCCGGGCCGGGCAGATCATCGACACCCGGCTGGAACAGCTCGGCGCCGCGCGCCTCGCATCGCGGGTGGACTGCGACGTCGACTTCGAGGAGCCCGCGTCGGCGTGGCTCGCCGAGGTGGTCTCCCGGCTGCGGGCGGTCGCCGATCACCTGGATCCCGCCGACGCCGCCGCAGTACCCGTCGCGGCCGCGCCCGCGACACCGTCGAAGCCGAAATCACGGTGGAACAAGAAGAACCCGTTCCCCTCCAGGCTCGTGGAGAACCGACTGCTCTCCGGAAGCGGAAGCGCCAAGGAGATCCGGCACGTCGAGTTCGACCTCGCCGACAGCAGGATCGAGTACGCGGCCGGCGACGCCCTGAACGTGATGCCCCGCAACGCGCCCGCCCTCGTCGACGCCGTCCTCGGGGCACTCGGCGCCACCCCGGACACCGACATCGACGGTGCCCCGCTCGCGGCGCGGCTGACCACCGACTGGGAGATCTCCACGCCGTCGAAGGACCTGCTCAAGACGCTCGCCGAGCGCGCACCCGAGTCCGAGCTGGCCGCGGTCCTGGCGCGCGGCGAGCGTGAGACGCTGGACGCGTGGCTCTGGGGGCGCGACGTCCTCGACCTCCTGCACGCGTGCGAGGGCGCGCGCATCGATCCCACGGAGCTCCCGGACCTGCTGCGGCCCCTGCAGCCGCGGGCGTACTCGATCTCGTCGAGCCCGCTGGCCAGCCCCGACCGCATCCACCTGACGGTGGCGGCGGTGCGGCACGGCGCGGAGGCGGGACGCGAACACCAGGGGGTGTGCTCGACCTTCCTCGCCGACCGCTGTTCCGAGACGGACGAGGTCGGGATCTCGTTGCAGCCCAACGCCGCCTTCCGGGTGCCCGCGGACCCCGACCGGCCGATGATCATGGTCGGCCCCGGCACGGGCATCGCCCCGTTCCGGGCGTTCCTGCACGAACGCGCGGCATCGTCCGCGGCGGGCCGGAACTGGCTGTTGTTCGGCGACCAGCACCGGGCGAGCGACTACATCTACGCCGACGAGCTGGCCGGATTCACCGAGCAGGGCGTGCTGCACCGCCTCGACCTGGCCTTCTCCCGGGACCAGGCGGAGAAGATCTACGTGCAGACCCGCATGCTCGAGGCGGCGCGGGAACTCTACGGGTGGCTGGAGGACGGCGGACACTTCTACGTGTGCGGCGACGCCTCGCGCATGGCCAAGGACGTGGACCGGGCGCTGCGCGAGGTGATCGCCGGGCAGCGCGGCCGCGGCGCGGACGACGCCGACGAGTACGTCGCGACCCTCAAGCGGGAGAAGCGCTACGTGCGGGACGTCTACTGATGCGGCCCGCGTCCTGCCCCGGCTGCGGTCGCGGGCGCTGCCCGCTGCAGCGGGCCCGGGGGTGCACGAGCGTCGAGGACGCGACCGCGATCGACGTGGCCGGGGCGCTGCCCCTGCTCGATCATGCGGTGGCGGTGACGGACTCGATGGTCGCCACGCTGGCCCACGAGGGCCGGTACTCTCCGCCGACCCTGCCCGGTGATCCGTTCGCGGTGCCCCCGGGGCGGATCGCGCTCCGGATCGCACCCGACCGGGTAGTCGGCGCGATCACGGACGACGACGCTCCCGGAGGTCCGGCCGACGCCAGCATGGTCGGACTAGTGGACCGTCGCGGTGGAGCCCTCCATCGCACGTTCGTGACGGCCGAGCCGGATCGGATGGTGGTCCGCGCGCTCGGCCACCTCTCCCCCGCGGATCCGCACCGCGAGATCCTGTTCCCGTCGAGCGGCGACGTCGGGCCCGAGCGGGCGGCACCTGCCCCACATGCTGATCCCGTCGATGCGATCCTCGCGGACGAGGGCGCGCGGCGCGTGCGTGGACTGTGTGCGCTCGGCGATCAGCGGTACTGTCAGATCCCACCGTCCCGTATCGCGCAGGTCCTCGAATTCCTCTGCGAGACCGGCATCCCCGTCGGAATCGCCGTGTTCGCGAGCGGCATCGCACAAGCCTGCAGCGGACGGATCGAGGCGGTCCTCCCCGAGGGACCGCGACTGCTCACCGGCTTCCACGACGCGGCCGTCGACATCGATCTCGCCCGCGTGGACAACTGCGCCGTGGTGCGCACCGCCGGCGACGAGCACGCCGCGGCGATCGAGCTCTACGACGCGAGCGGGGCGTGTTGCGCGCTCCTGACCCAGTTCGCCGGCGCGGACCGGACCGCCCGGCTCGAGTGGGATGCGGCCGCGGCGTCCCTGCGCGAAGCCACATAGCTTAGGCTCGCCTTCTTCACCGGTTCGAGACAGGGACATCGCATGGCCACATCAATGGATCGACGCACCGCACTCCGGCTGGGCTTCACCTCGCTCGCCTCCGTCACCGCCGCCGCGCTCGCCACCGCGTGCGGCACCGGGGGCGACGAGGGCGCGGCGCCCAGTAGCGCCGGCGCGGCCGCCGAGCCGGGCGCCTTCCCGGTCACGATCGAGCACCAGCACGGCACGACCACGCTGACCGCACCCCCGCAGCGGGTCGCGGTCGTGGGCATCGGCGACCAGGATTCGCTCCTGGCGCTGGGGATCACGCCCGTCCTCGTACCCGTCTGGACCGGCTCGACGGTTACCGGCGTCGGGCGATGGTCCCAGGAACTGGTGCACGGCTCACCGACCTCGCTCCCGAACGCGACGAGCGCGTTCTCGCTCGAGCAGGTCGCGGCAGCACGTCCCGATCTGATCCTGGCGGTGAACAACGCCATCACCGCGGAGCGCTATCAGCAGCTCAGCGCTATCGCCCCGACGGTGCTGCATGCGGCCGGCCAGACGGACTGGGCACTCCCCTGGCAGGACGTGACGCGCCGGGTGGGACGGGCGGTGGGCAGGCCGAAGCAGGCCGACGAGCTGATCGCCGGCGCAGAGGCCACCGTCGCGCGGGCCAAGGCGGCGAACCCGGCCTTCGCGGGGAAGACCGCGGTTCTCGTGATCCGGTGGAAGGACGGCAAACTGCGCGCCTTCGGCCCCGACGCCGCGCGGTTCCAGATCCTGCGCGGCTTGGGCTTCACCCCACCGGCGGCCCTCGCCGACAGGTTCGCGGGCGGCGCGCTCAACACCGAGCTCTCCGCCGAGAACTTCCACCTCCTCGACGCTGACGTCCTCGTGTTCGACAACTGGGAGCGCGACCGCGCGCAGGTGGAGGGCGAACCGGCGTTCGCCTCCCTCCCTGTCGTCGCGCAGAAGCGACTCGTCGGGCTGGATCCGGTGGTCAGCGACGCGCTCTCGATGCCGAACCCGGTGACCATCCCCTACGTCACGAACGACATCGTCGGCCGGCTGGCCGCCGTCCTCACGCGCTGACCGGGCCGGCCTGCGGGGTCACCGCCCGCAGGCCGACCGCGGCGACCATCACGATCGCGGCGACCGCCGCCCAGCCCAGCCAGGCGGGAGCACCGTCGGCGACCCGGTCGTAGCCCCACCCGACCGCGAGCGACGCGACCAACGAAGCAGCGCCGCCGAGGGTGGCCAGCATCCCGTAGTGGGCGCCGAGATTCCGTTCCCCGGCGAGGATTCCAACGGCGTCGCGCAGCGGCGGCACGAGCAGCATCTGCCCGAGGTGCAACACCGCGATCCATGCCATCACCGCCGCCAGATGGCGGCCGTCCGGGTGTGCGGCCGTCGCGGCGGGGATGACGAACGACGCCCCCATGACACCGAGCCCCAACCCGACCGCGCGCCGGCGGCCCACCCTTCGGCCGACGGCGACAGCCGCCGGCTGACCGACGATGACGATCACCGCCGCTCCGGCGAAGACCCACCCGAGCCAGGCCTGCTTCCCCGCCCGCAGCAGCTCCACCGGCAGAACGATGTAGATCAGGCCGTAGGCGCCGAGCTGTACCGAGCCGAACGCGGCGAACAGCATGAAGCGGCCGTTGCCGGTCACCGTCCGCCAGGCGACGGCGAGCTTCGCGCCCGCATCGCCCGGGGCGGCATCGTGCGGCAGGAACCGCCAGAATCCCACCCACATGCCCACGAAGAGCAGGGCCGAGACGAGGGTGACGGCGGCGAACGGCGCCCAGATCAACGCCGCTCCGAGCGCGGGACCGACGACGTTCCCGGCGCGGCTGCACATCTGCTCCAGACCGAACAGCTCCGCCCGCGGGAGCACCCCGTCGTCCTCGAGCCGACGGCCCCAGGCCGCGTCGGTGGACTCGACCGCGGGCGCGAACAGCGCGGCAGCGAAACCGGTGAGCACTGTCCCCACGACCACCGAGACGACCCCGCCGGCGAACGCGAGGACGACGAAACCCACCACCCGCATGGCGATGCCGGACAGGATCATCCGGCGCGCGCCGAATCTGTCCGACAGCGCACCGCCCACGAAGAACATGCCTTGCTGGGAGAAGGTGCGCAGCCCGAGAACCAGGCCGATCATCGCGCCCGTCATCCCGAGTGCGCCGAGATGCCCGGCCAGGAACGGGACGACGAGGTAGAAGCCGACGTTGAACAGGAAGAAGGAGGCGAGCAGCAGGTGCACCGTGGCCGGCAGACGTCGGATCCGCGCGACAGTGGGCATCCGCCGAGCCTAGCGGGGCGCGGGTTCCGCTCAGGCCGGCTGCTTCTCCGCGAGCCGCGCTGCCTCGTCGAACTCGGCGTCGACGGCAGCGTCGGGCTTGTAGGTGGCGAGGCTGACGCCGACCGCGACCACCAGGTTGGCGAGGAAGCCGGGCACGATCTCGTAGAGCTCGAAGGGCGGCCACTGGCCCCAGACGAAGGCGACGGCCGCGCCGACGATGAGGCCCGCCAACGCACCCGGGGCGGTGAGCTTGCGCCAGAACAGCGCGAGCAGCACGACCGGACCGAACGAGGAGCCGAAGCCGGCCCACGCGAAGCCGACGAGCTCGAGGATGCTGTCCGACGGATCGATCGCGAGCAGCACCGCGATCACCGCGACGATGAGCACTCCGAGCCGCCCGAGGCGCACGTACGTCTTGTCGCTGATCTCCGTGTCGCGGCCCGACTTCTCCGCGAAGATCTTGAACAGGTCCTCCACCAGCGCCGACGAGCACACGACCAGCTGCGAGGACACCGTCGACATGATCGCGGCGAGGACGGCGGCGAGCACCAGGCCCGCGACGAACGGGTGGAACAGGATCTGCGCGAGCACGAGGAAGACGGTCTCGGGGTCCTTGGGCGCCTTCTCGGGATGGAGCGCGAAGTAGGCGATGCCGATGAATGCGGTGGAGATGGCACCGAGCGCGGTGGCGACCATCCAGCTGATGCCGAACCGGCGGGCGGTGGAGGCCTCCTGCGGCGAGCGCAGCGCCATGAACCGCACGATGATGTGGGGCTGACCGAAGTAGCCGAGGCCCCACGCGGCCGCCGAGATGATGCCGAGGGCGGTGCCGCCCGCGAACAGGCTGAAGAAGGTCGGGTTCACGGAGTTCACGGTGTCGACGGTGACCGTCGGTCCGCCCACCTCGATGAGGGCGACGATCGGCACGGCGACGAGGGCGGCGAGCATCAGCAGGCCCTGCGCGACGTCGGTGAGGGTGGCGCCGAGGAAGCCGCCGAAGAGCGTGTAGACCATCGTCACCACGGCGACGATGAGCATGCCGTGGATGTACTGCACGCCGAAGGTGCTGTCGAAGAACTTGCCGGCGGCGACCATGCCGCTGGAGACGTAGAACGTGAAGAAGACCAGGATGATGAGGCCGCAGACGATGCGGAGCGACCGCGAGCCGTCGCGCAGCCGGTGCTCGAGGAAGCTCGGGATCGTGATCGAGTTGCCCGCGACCTCGGTGTACGAGCGCAGCCGCGGCGCGACGAACTTCCAGTTGAGCCACGCGCCGATCGTCAGGCCGATCGCGATCCAGGACTCCACGAGGCCCTTGGCGTAGATCGCGCCGGGCAGACCCATCAGCAGCCAGCCGGACATGTCCGACGCGCCCGCGCTGAGCGCGGCGACCCACGGTTTGAGGCCGCGCCCCGCCAGCATGTAGTCGTCGAGGTTGTCGCGCGTCTTCCGGTACGCACTCCAACCGATGTACAACATGGCTGCGAAGTACAGGGTTACTGCGATCGTCTGATAGGTCTGGTCAGACACTAGGGGGTCTCCTCAGGTCCAGGAACCGAAACTCGCCGTTCGTACATGGTCTATACAACCAGCGAAATCCCAGTACGGTGAACTGATCTCGCACGAAGTCAGTCATGCGGAATGGTAAGCTCGGCCACGATTTTCTGCGGCGCTTTCTTCAGGCGCCCCTCGATCACCACGACCCACACCCTAGGAGGGTTCGACCTTGACCGACGGGACGCGCATCGGTGCGGTACTGCGACGCGGATCGATCGGGGTGGTCACCTTGCTGGTGTCGGGAGCCCTTCTGACGCCCGCGTTCGCGTCGGGCGCGCCGACCACCCCGGCACCGTCGCCGAAGCCCGCTTCGCCGAGCACGCCGACGAAGCCGAGCGCGACCCCGAAGCCCGCGCCGGGCGCACCGTCGACGCCCGCCAAGCCGAGCGCGCCGACGCCCGCCCCCACGCAGACCCCCGCCCCGAAGTCGGTCGCACCGGGTGATCGCATCGACATCCTGCAGCGCTCCCTGGGCGGCGGCCGGTTCGAGTCGCTGCAGTGCACCATGGGGTTCGCGGTGACCGCGCCGGACGGCGAGCGGCTCGGCGTGACCGCGGGGCACTGCGGCGCGCCGCAGCAGCCGGTCGGCGTGAAGAAGTGGATCGTCGGCGAGGTCGTGCAGTCGAAGTCCCCCGAGGTCAAGGAGGACCCGAACCGTCCCGGGCACTACTCCCCCGTCGACCCGTTCGGGCCCGACTGGGCGACGTTCCGGCTGACCGATCCGCAGGTGAAGCTCCTCGCGTCGGCGCCCGGAATGGCACCGCGGTCGGTGGGCACGGCGCGCGTCGGGGACCCGGTGTGCCAGCTGGGCTCGGTGAACGGTCGCCGTTGCGGCAAGGTGACGAAGGTCCTGGGTGACTGGGTCGTCGCCGACATCGTGACCACGCAGGGCGACAGCGGCGGGCCGCTCATCCGGACGTCGGACAACGCCGCGATCGGCATCATCACCGACGCCGTCACGCTGACCGACCGCGACTCCGGCAAGGTCACGCAGCGACTCACGCAGTACTACTCGCTGAACGCGGCGCTCCGCGCGGCGGGCGGCGCGCGACTCGCGACCAACTGATCGGGGCCCGGTGGCGGGCCGCGTTCACTACACTGCCGCCATGACCGTCGTGGACGACCTCAAGTCGCGTTTCCTGCAGCTCGGGCGACACCGTGCGGTGTCCCGCATGGTCCGGGCCACCGTCCCGCTCGACAAGGCGGTGACCCGGATCAGTCGCGGCTCGGTGCACCTCATCCCCGAGGCGCTGCTCCCCCAGCTCACGTTGACCACGGTGGGGCGGCGCAGCGGCGTCGCGCGCGCGGTCCCGCTGCTGTACGTGCGCGACGGCGAGGACTTCGTGGTGATCGCCTCCAACTTCGGGCAGAAGCACCACCCCGCGTGGTCGTTCAACCTGGAGGCGACGCCGGACGCCGAGGTGCTCCTGGGCACGCGCCGCATCCCGGTGCGGGCGCGCCGTGTCTCCGAGTCGGACCGGAAGCGCCTGTGGCCCAGCATCGTCGCCGTCTGGCCCGCCTACGACGACTACATCGAGTGGGCCGGCGGCCGGACGATCAAGCTGTTCCGGCTCACGCCTCGCTGACGAGGAAGCCGGTCACGATCTCGGGGTGGACGGTGCGCGCGACCTGCGCCGCGCGCTCGGGCGTCACGTCGACGGCGCCGAACGCACCGGCCGCGGTGGCGACGGTCAGGGTCGCGACGCCCGCGCGCCGCTGGAAGAACGTCTCCCGGGTGACGAACCCGGTCACCCCGTCGAACTCGAGCGCGGTGCGCGTGCGTGCGACGGTGCCCGCACCGAGGACCACGGCGTCGCCGGTGATGACGGTGCCGAGGTTGGCGTAGCGCAGGCGCGCGAGCGCCACCGACAGGATCGCCACGAGGACCGCCCCGGCGAGGGGCAGCGCCTTCCACGCGCCGGGCGCGACGACGCCGAGCGCCACCAGCACGACGATCGGCACGAACGCGCCCAGCACCGCGCGGGTGTAGCGGCGACGCAGGGCCACCGGCCCGTGCGCCTCCAGACGCGTCTCGATGACACCGGGGCGCCCCAGGATCTCGTCGGCCACCTGCACGGCCTCGGCGCGCGGCGCGGGCGGTAGCAGCGTGGGATTGCGATCCGTGCCCGTGGCGATCGCGCGCAACTTCGCGCCGCCCGGCAGACGCATGAGGACGGGCTCGTGCAGCTGCACGCCGCGCACCCGCTTGCGCTCGATCGTCGCCGCCACCGTCGAGATCAGGCCGCGGCTGGTGTGCAGCGCACCGTCGGCCCGGCGGACCAGGCGGAAGCCCCAGAAGGCGAGCACGTAGGCCAGCACCGAGACCAGGATCGACACCATGATCACGAGCACCACGGCGGCCGGGATCACCACGGCCGCACCGAGGTCGAGGATCCTCGCCAGCCAAGACTCGGCGAGCTCGGAGCCGCGCTCGCGCAGGCCCGCCTCGTCGACGATGCGGAAGCCGATGCCGGCGCCCGCCGCGACGACGGCGAAGCCCGTCAGCGAGAACGGGGCGAACCGGATCCACTCCGGCCGCAGGCGGGCGAGCTCCTCCTCGGGAGCGTTCGGCTGGGGCGCCACCTCGGCCCCGTCCTCGCCGGGCGTCTCCGTGGCCGACGGTGTCGCGGTGCGGCGCAGGAGGTCCCGCCCGAGTTGCTCGGCCACCTCGGCGGGGATCGGATCCAGGACGAGCGCGGACTCCTTGCCGCCGACGCCGGTACCGACCACCACCTTGCGCAGCTTCAGCGCGCGCTCGATGGGTCCGGCGGTGACGTCGACGCTGCGGATCCGGTCGCGGCGGGCGGTCGCGGAGACCTTGCGCACCAGGCCGTGCCGCAGTTCCAACTGATCGTCGGTAACCCGCCAGCGAGTGGTGAGCCAGGGCAGCAGGCCGACCAGCACGCTGATGGCGACGCCGGCGATCACGAAGAACACCGGGCCGGCGGCGCGGCCGAGGAAGAAGACGCCGATGAGGGCGGGGATGAGGGACGGGACCGCCTTGATGACGCGGGTGCCGATGCCCCACGGCGAGAGCCGGTTCCAGCCGTCGTCGACGGCCGGTGCGATCACCTGGTCAGGTCGCGTCATCGGTGTCCTCCGCGGCGCTCACGGTCAGCCCGGCGGCGATGGCCTGCGCGGTCTCCGTGGGTAGGCCAGAGATGCGCACCGTGCCCGCCGACGAGGCGGTGGTGACGGTGACCGTCGACAGCCCGAAGGAGCGCTCCAGCGGCCCGGCGACGGTGTCGATCACCTGCACGCGCGAGATCGGGATGAGGACGCGGGTCCGGGTGAGCCAGCCCGCCTGCGAGTACACCGCCACCGCGTTGATCTCCCAGCGGTGGAACGCGTAGCGGAAGCGCGGCATCACGATCAGGTGCGCCGCTGCGACTGCGGCCAGCACGAGGAAGGCCGCGGCGGCCACATACCAGGGCACGTCCGGGATCACCGCGAGCACCACCGTGACCAGCGGGATCACGATCACCCAGCGGATCGCGGCGCGGACCGTCCACCAGGTCTTCGCGCGCGGCGAGACCTGGTGCGCGGGCTGCCTGAGCACCTCTGCGGCGCCCGCGGGGGCGGGGGTTCCGGGAAGGGTCATGCGCCCAGCTAAGCACGACATTCCGCTCCGCTGCCACCACGCCCGGCTAGGGTGGCGCCGAGGAGGCACCATGACCACACATCCCGATGAGCTGGCGGGCCTGACCGGCCTGTTCACCGACCAGGAGCGCGCGATCGCCGATTCCGTCCGCGCGTTGACCGCCCGCGAGGTGGAGCCGTACGTCGCCGACTGGTTCGAGCGCGGCGAACTCGACGACCCGCGCGGCCTCATGCGGAAGCTCGGCGCGCTCGGCCTGCTGGGCATGCACCTCGACGGATACGGCTGCGCCGGAACGACCGCCACCGAGTACGGCGTGGCCTGCCTCGAGCTGGAGGCCTGCGACTCGGGCCTGCGTTCCATGGTCTCCGTGCAGGGATCGCTGGCGATGTATGCGATCTGGAAGTGGGCGAGCGAGGAGGAGAAGCAGCGCTGGCTGCCCGGCATGGCCGCCGGCGAGCTCATCGGCTGCTTCGGGCTGACCGAGCCGGACCACGGATCCGACCCTGCGAACATGCGCACCCGGGCGCGCCGCGACGGCGGCGACTGGATCCTCGACGGCCGGAAGATGTGGATCACCAACGGCTCCCTCGCCGACGTCGCCGTGATCTGGGCGCAGACCGACGAGGGCGTCCGCGGCTTCGCCGTCCCCACCGACACCGCGGGCTTCGCCGCGAACACCATCGAGCACAAGATGTCGCTGCGCGCGTCGGTGACCGCCGAGCTGGTGCTCGACGGTGTGCGCGTCCCCGACTCCGCCGCCTTCCCCGAGGTCCGCGGCCTGCGCGGCCCGCTGTCATGCCTGAGCGAGGCGCGGTACGGCATCGTCTGGGGCGCAATGGGTGCCGCTCGGACCGCACTGGAATGCGCGCAGCGGTACGCGGTGGAGCGCGAGCAGTTCGGCAGGCCGATCGGCGGCTTCCAGCTGACCCAGCAGAAGCTCGCCGACATGACCCTGGAGTACACGAAGGGCGTGCTGCTCGCGGTGCACCTGGGCCGCCTCAAGGACGCCGGGACACTGCGGCCCGAGCAGGTGTCCCTGGGCAAGCTGAACAACGTGCGCGAGGCGATCGACATCTGCCGCACCGCCCGCACGATCCTGGGCGCGAACGGCATCTCGCTCGAGTACCCGGTGATCCGGCACGCGAACAACCTGGAGAGCGTGCTCACGTACGAGGGCACCGTCGAGATGCACACCCTGATCCTGGGCCAGAAGCTCACCGGGCAGAGCGCCTTCCAGTGACCCGCCGTTAGCCCAGAAACCCACCCTGACCAGCCGATTTCACCTTTCGTGGCACTCCTTGCTAATGTATTCCAGCACGCAGCGAGCGAGCATGCGCCATTAGCTCAATTGGCAGAGCAGCTGACTCTTAATCAGCGGGTTCGGGGTTCGAGTCCCTGATGGCGCACAATCGAGAAGCCCCCTCCACCTCGGAGGGGGCTTTTTGGTCTCGTCGGTACTCCAGACTCACTCTGACATTGTCCTGGATGGTCTCGTCCTCCGGGCCGAGGTCATCGAACACTGCTACGGTCCCGTCCCGTGAAGAAGACGCTACTCATAGCTGCCGGAATCACCGCAGTCTCGCTGGTCGCCAGCTGCGGATCGACCGAGACCGCGAGCGCGCCGGCCACGTCAACGACGTCCTCCACGCCGCCGAGCGCATCACCGAATGAGGTCGCGCCATCGTCATCAACCGTGGCGACCACCACTGTGCGCCCCGCAGCGGCGACCACCACAACATCCATCCCGGTCGGCGGAAGCCCATCCGAGCACTACACCGAGGGCACCACGCCCGAAGCTCCTGGAACCACCTGCGGGGCAGCGACCGGAACGCGCCTGATCACCATCGCGCAAGGCTCCATCTCTTGTCTCGAGGCGAGACTGACGGTCGAGCAGTACCTGGCGATCCCGGTCGACGGAGCGCACGGCAACGCCAATGTCCGGCAGTTCGGCAACGGGTGGACCTGCTCGACCCCGACCGCAGGCGCCCAGGCCCGCAACGGCTGGCGGTACAGCTGCAGCAACGACGCGCGAGGCGTACAGCTGCACTCGTACTAGCCCGAGCTGGAGAGCGACGACACTGCACGCGCTGGCGCGTCCGGCCAGTGACTGGTCGGACCGAGCCGTGGACGCTCCCGGCGGCGGATCGTCGAACCCAACCTCGTACAGCTCCGCGAGCAAAGGAACCGAATCGACCGAGCCGCCAAATTCCTCGAGCACACCCTGCTCTGCGCATACCCGATCATCGATGACTGCGAGGTTTGTGCGGGGTTCGCGCGCGGCACGTGGCACCAGCTTGGTAGCTACAACTGTTCCGGCCACGGCGCGGCGATCAGATCGTCAACTGATCGCGCGACGAACACCGAATTGAATCGGTCTTCCGGAGGAAGCTGGCTCCGGACCTCGTCCGACGGCACCACCACGTTCTCAGAGGCGTCGCCGAGCCCAGCTCCGCAGGCGACCATCAGGTCGTACATGAGGTTCCAGACCGTTCCCGTTGTGGGCCTCTCGAAGCCGACGTACCCAGGGTCCACGGTGATCTCGGTCCACAGGTCGTCCGGATCCGACGCATCGCGGTGCAGCCGCTGCCGGTCTCCCGCACCGCCGACACCGTGGCGCGCGAGCAGCTGCTCGACCACCTCGAGGTCCAATTCCGCCTCAGCGCCGCCGCGGTACGCGACGAGGAATGCATCCCAGCCCATGAAGGTGAGTCTATTCGGAAGCTTCGAGCCCAAGACGTCCAGACGGACGTAATCCGGATCGCCCGCCTGACGCTTCGACGGCACCGCTGGAGGCCACCGTGACCACGGTCGCAGAATTGAATCTTCTAAATTTACCTACGCTAAGTTAGTCTGGCAAACGAGCGTGGGGAGCAACCACCTCACCTGCCGCCCGCAGCGTTCTCCCCAGGCTCTCACCCAAGTCGGGACGACGGGGCCGGCGAGTCAGTCGGCCTCGTCATCCTTACCGGCCCCGTAGGCGAAGGCGATGCCCAGGGCGAGGCCGATCCCGACGCCCAGCGCGGGATTCCCCAGCGCCGTCCCGATGCTCGCGCCGAAGACCACGCCGATCGCGAGCCCCAGCGCCAGCTTGTTGTAGCCCTTGTCGCCCCACGGCCCCGACGGGCGGTCACCGTCGTTCTGCGCTCCGGAATCGGGCCGGTCACCGTCGTCGCTCACACCCCGCACCGTACCGGCAGCGCCCTCCGCGGGACCGGTAGAATCGGGATCAATCGGTCCCGTGGGCCGAATCCGACTGAGCCTTTCTGGAGCTGAGCCATGCGCAACCGTCCCGCCGTGTATCGACGTATCCCGACGGCGGTGACGGCACTGCTCGTCTCCGCCGCCCTGGTCGCCGGGTGCACGTCGTCGACCGGCGACGCGGCACTGCCGGACGAGAGCCAGAAGATCACCGACTCGACGCCCTTCTTCGACCTGCTGCGCCCGCAGATCACCTCGAGCGTGCGCAACGGCGCGCTCGACGTGCAGCCCGGCGTCCCCGTGAAGGTGAGCGCGAGCGGCGGCACGCTGACCAGGGTCGTGATGACGAACGCGGACGGCAAGGAGGTGGCCGGCAAGCTCGCCGAGGACGGCCGCTCCTGGATCAACGCCGAGCCGCTGGGCTACAACAAGACCTACAAGCTGCGGGCCGAGGCCAACGGCATCGGCGGCGTCAACGTCGCGAACGAGACCTTCAGCACGCAGTCGCCGAACAACCTGGCGCAGGCGTACTTCACCACCGCCGACAACTCGACGGTGGGCGTCGGCCAGACCGTGGGCGTGAAGTTCGACGAGCGCATCGCCGACCGGATGGCCGCGCAGCGCGCGATCAAGATCGTCACCGACCCGCCGGTCGAGGGCGCCTTCTACTGGATCAGCCCGTCCGAGGTGCGCTGGCGTCCGGAGAGCTACTTCAAGCCGGGCACCAAGGTCAGCGTGGACGTGAAGATCTACGGCGTGGACCTCGGCGGCGGCACCTTCGGCCAGAAGGACGCCTCCACCCGGTTCACCGTGGGCGACGAGGTGATCACCACCGTCTCCGACAAGGACAAGATCGTTCGCGTCACGAAGAACGGCAAGCTCATCAAGACGATGCCCACCTCGATGGGCGGCCCCGGCAACGAGACCCCGAACGGCGTCTACCTCATCGGCGATCACCGCGAGAACATGATCATGGACTCGTCGACCTACGGCGTTCCGGTGAACTCCCCCAACGGCTACCGCACGCTGGTCGACTACGCCGTGCAGATGTCCTACAGCGGCATCTACCTGCACAGCGCCCCGTGGTCGGTGAACCAGCAGGGCTCCACCAACGTGAGCCACGGCTGCCTCAACGTGAGCACCGAGAACGCCCTGTGGTTCCTGCAGAACACTAAGCGCGGCGACATCGTCAAGGTCACGGACACCTCCGGGCCCGTGCTCGAGGGCACGGACGGGCTAGGCGACTGGAACCTGCCGTGGTCCGTCTGGCGTGCCGGCAACGCCAAGTCCGCCGGGTAGCTCCTCCCCCGCCTCCGGGGCTCCGACGGTGACCGTCGGCGCACCGTCGGGCAGCGCGGCGGTGGCGGTGAAGCCGGGCCGGGCGGTGCCGACGAAGGCGCGCAGCCAGTCCCGGAGCACCGCCACGCGGTTGCCCATGCCGGCGAGGTAGTACAGGTGCACGGCCAGCCAGCCGGCCCACGCGACGATGCCGGTGAGGCCGGGCAGCCCGAGCGGCGGCTGGATGACGGCGTGCGGGGTGTCGATCATCGCCATGCTGCCCTTGTCGAGGTAGCGGAAGTGCGTGCCGGGGCCCGTCTTCCCACGGATGATGTCCGCGGCGTGGCGACCCTGCTGCATGGCGACGGGGCTCTGCCCGGGAAGGCCGTTCAGGTTGGTCATGTCGCCGAGGGCGAAGACGTCGGCCCGGCCGCCGACCGTGAGATCGCGGTTGATGAGGAGGCGGCCGTTGCGGTCGGTCTCGCAGCCGGTGGCCTCGGCGATCACGCCCGCGAGCGGGGTGGCCTGGACGCCCGCCGACCAGACCACGGTGCCCGCGGCGATCTCGCGCTCGGCGCCCGCCTTGTCCTTGACGGTGACGACGTCGTCCTCGATCGCGGTGACGAACGTGCCGGTGTGCACCGTGACGCCCGCCTTCTCCAGCGCGGCGAGGGTGTAGCCCGAGAGGGTGCCGCCGTAGAAGGGCAGCACGTCGTCGGCGCCCTCGACCAGGTGGATGCGGATCTCCGCGTCGTCGTGGAAGCGGCGCGCGAGCTCGGCGACCTGGCCCGCGACCTCGACGCCCGTGGCGCCGGCGCCGACCACGACGACGGTGCGCGCGGCGCTCTCGGCGGGTGCGTCGAAGGCGGCGCGCAGCCGAGTCCGGAGGTTCTCTGCGTCCTCGAGGGTCTTCAGGGCGAAGGTGCGGTCGGCCCACTCGTCGTGGCCGAAGTACGCCTGCGCGGCGCCCGCGGCGACGATGAGGTAGGTGTAGCCGATCTGCTCGATGCCGTCGGCGGTCGCGTAGGTGACCACCTTGCGCTCGGCGTCGACCTCGGTGACGTAGCCGGTCACGACGTCGACGGTGCGGCGCCGGCGCAGCACCTCGGCGATGGGCGGCGCGATGCGCTCGCCGACGGTGACGCCGGTGGCCACCTGGTAGAGCAGGGGCTGGAAGAGGTGGGTGCCGTTCGCCGAGATGAGGGTGGTCTCGATGTCCGACTTGGCCAGCTGCTTCGCGACGGCGAGGCCGCCGAATCCCGAGCCGATCACCACGACGTGGGTGCTGCGCATGATCTTCTCCTCCTTCAAGACGTCGTTGTCTACTACCAGATTGGTGCATGGATGATCACGCTTCAACCTGGTAGATCACCGTCCTGATGATGCGATCCATCGCATCTGTTCATACAATGGCGGTATGGAATTCCGGCAACTCGAGTACCTCGTCGCGGTGGCCGATCACGGCGGCTTCTCGCGCGCGGCCAAGCAGTGCTTCGTCTCGCAGTCGGCGGTGAGCCACCAGATCGCGACCCTCGAGAAGGAGCTGGGCGCCGAGCTCTTCGAGCGGGCCGGGCGGCGCGTCCGCCTCACCGACGCCGGCGAGTCCCTGCTCCCCCGCGCCCGCGAACTGCTCCGGCAGCGGGACGAGGCGATCGACGCGGTGCGCCCGCGGCCGGACCGGATCCGGCTCGCGGCGAACATGTCGTTCGCCCGATCCGCGCTGGCCGCCGCCTCCGACGTGCGCGAGCGGCACCCGGGCGCGGAGATCGACTTCCTCATCAAGCCCTTCGCACAGCGCATCGCCGCGGTGAAGTCGGGCGAGGCCGACCTCGCGCTCATCCGCGGCCGCCTGGACGAGCCCGGCCTCTACCTGGAGCCGCTGTGGGTGGACAACCCGCTCATCGCCTTCTCCACGCGGCATCCCCTCGCGGCCCTCGGCCGGGCACCGTCGACCACGGAGCTGGCGCAGTACCCGCTGCTCCTGCCGCCCCCGCACCAGCAGGTGCTGCTGCACCGGCTCGTCGACAAGGTCTTCACCGCCGACGGGCTGGAGGTGCGGCTCGGCCCCGAGATCCGCGACGACCACCCCGTCGCCTTCGAGTTGATCAACAACCCCGAGGGGTGGACGCTGCTGTACGAGGACCCGCGCCAGCCCGGCATCGCGAGCCGGCCGGCGCCCGGCTTCACGCTGCCCGTGTCCGCGGTGCTGCGCACCGACGCCACACCGAACCCACTGGTGGCGGAGCTGCTGGTGGGGCTGTCGAACGGATACCGCCGGTAGCCGCGCGCCGGTCGCGGTCAGTCGCGGTGCAGGAACCTCCGGCTCAGCGCCCCGACGGTGTCGACCGGTCCCGCGATCGCCTTCTCCGCGACCGAGAGCACCGCGTTGGGAGCACTGAGCAGTGCATTGACCTTCGTGATGGCCGCGTCGGTGCGCGCGACCGTCGCGGCGATCGCCGACATCAGGCGCTCGAACTCCTCGAGGTCGCGGTTCATGCGGACCAACGTCGAATCGAAGTCGGTCATCGTCCGGTCCATGTTCTCCATGGTCGTGCCCAGACCGTCGAGCATCGCCGTCGCCTGATCGATGGTGACGTCGGCGTTGAGCGCAGCGCTCGCCAGGTTGCGGATCCTCGTGCGACCCCGGCCGCCGGCTGCGCCGGTAGCTCCGGAGGTGTCGTCCTGTGTGGCCATGCCAGATACGGTAACTGCATGACTACATCTGCGCGGCTGGAGCCGGGAGTTAATGCACCTTCTTTCACTTTGCCGGACCAGGACGGCAAGCCTGTTTCGCTCGCCGACTACCGTGGCCAGCGGGTTGTCCTCTACTTCTACCCCGCTGCGATGACGCCGGGCTGCACCAAGCAGGCCTGCGATTTCCGCGACAACCTCTCCGATTTCGCCGACGCCGGGCTCACCGTGCTGGGCATCTCCCCCGACAAGCCGGAGAAGCTCAAGAAGTTCCAGGAGCGCGACTCGATCACATTTCCGCTCCTCTCCGATCCGGATAAGCAGGTGCTTACCGAATACGGGGCCTTCGGTGAGAAGATGATGTACGGCAAGACCGTGACGGGCGTCATCAGGTCGACGTTCGTCATCGGCGCGGACGGCACCATCGAGGTGGCGCAGTACAACGTGCGCGCGACCGGCCATGTCGCCAAGTTGCGCCGCGACCTGAAGCTCTAGAGAGGAACCCACCGACGTGGAACGCACCATCTACTCCGAGGACCACCTGCAGTTCGGCTCGGCGGTCCGGGACTACCTGCAGAAGCAGGTGCTGCCGCACGCCGAGCAGTACATCGACGACAAGCTGATCGCCCGCGACGTGTGGCGCGGTCTCGGCGAGCAGGGCGTCCTCGGACTGGAGATCCCGGAGTCGTACGGCGGCGGCGAGGCGGACGACTACCGCTTCAACGCCATCGCGCAGGAGGAGCTGGCCAAGGTCTCGATGGCCTTCGCGAGCTCGGTGGGCATCGACTTCGACATCACCACGCCGTACATCGTGCGCCTGGGCACCGACGAGGCGAAGCAGCAGTGGCTGCCCGCCATCGCCGCCGGCGAGGCCGTGGCCGCGATCGGCATGACCGAGCCGTCCGCGGGTTCCGATCTGGCCGGCATCAAGTCCACGGCGGTGCGCAGCGGCGACGACTGGATCCTCAACGGCTCCAAGACCTTCATCACCAACGGCTACACCTGCGACGTCGCGGTGATCGCCGCGAAGACCAACCCCGACGCCAAGGCCCGCGGCATCTCGCTGTTCGCCGTGGACTGCTCGCTGCCCGGTTTCGAGCGCGGCCGCAAGCTCGACAAGGTGGGCCAGCCCGAGGCCGACACCGCGGAGCTCTTCTACTCGGACCTGCGGGTCCCCGCCAGCGCCCTCATCGGCGAGGTGGACCGCGGTTTCTACCACATGATGGAGAAGCTGCCCCAGGAGCGCATCGGCTCCGCGGTGGGCAACGTGGCGCACGCCAAGCAGATCCTGGCCGAGACCATCGAGTACGCCCGCGAGCGCAAGGCCTTCGGCGCCTCGATCGGCTCGTTCCAGCACAACAAGTTCCTGCTGGCCGACCTGGTGACCCAGATCGAGATGGCCCAGGCCTACGTGGACCAGGCCGTGCTCGCGCACGCCGAGGGCACGCTGACCGCCGTCGACGCCGCGAAGGTCAAGTACATCTCCGCCGAGATCCAGAACAAGGTGCTGGACTCCTGCGTGCAGCTGCACGGCGGCTACGGCTACATGCGCGAGTACCGCGCCGCCCGCGCGTGGATAGACGCCCGCGTCACCCGCATCTGGGCCGGCTCGTCCGAGATCATGAAGGAGATCATCGGGCGCGACCTGGCGCTGTAGTTTTCGACGACGACGGCCGGGGTGCGAGGGCGCGCCCCGGCCTTTCGTCGTTTCTCGGCGGGTACGACGGGTGCCACAGGGTTTCCGGCCGCACGACTCTCGAATTCTGTCCGGATCGGACAGCGTGTCCACAGCGGACAGAATCCGAGAGCGCCGTGCGAGGCACCTCGGGCTCCCGCGGGGAGTCTTCACCGAGCATCGGGTTGCAACCCACTGTCGAGGACGAAGTCCCCGCGGGAAGCCCCACGTCCGCTGGAACGACGAAGGGCACCGTCGGGATGTCCCGACGGTGCCCTTCGTACGTGAGTCCTACTGCGCGGCCTCGATCACCGAGATGATCTTCGGGCGCAGGTCGGCGGCGGCGATGATCTCGTCGACCGAGCCGACCTCCACGGCGCGACGGATGCTGTGCACCCCGTCGAACTCGGAGGCGACCTCGCCCAGCTTCTCGGCGCGGACGGAGCCCCGCACCTCGTCGAGCTCGGCGAGCAGCGCCGCGCGCTCGGTGCCAGTGGCCTCGGCGACCTGCGCCTCGAGGTCCTTGACCCGCGCGTCGTTGCCGGTGCGGGAGTTGACCTCGCCCGAGAACACCACCGCGGCCGCGGGGGCGCCGCCGAGCACCGAGGCGAAGGAGCCCTCGATGGCCAGCACCGTCATGTTCGGGTTCAGCTGCTTGCTGAACACCACGAACGCGCCGCCGTGGTACCGCGAGATCACGCAGAACACGATCGGGCCCGAGAAGTTGACGATCGCGCGGCCGATCTCGGCGCCGTACTCCAGCTGGAGCTTGCGCAGCGACTCCGGCGAACCGTCGAAGCCCGAGAGGTTGGCGAGCACGACCAGCGGCCGGTTGTCGCTCGCCGCGTTGATCGCGCGCGCCGCCTTCTTCGACGACTGCGGGAACAACGTGCCGGCGGTGTAGGTGTCCGGGCCGTCCGTCGCCGGGAAGCCCAGGCGCGGCACCGACTTCGACTCGATGCCGAGCAGGCAGACCGGGATGCCGCCGATGTGCACGTCCTGCACGACCGCGGTCTCGGCGTCGGCCATGCCGGCCCAGCGCTCGAGCACCTCGTGGTCCTGGTCGGACAGCGCGCGCATCACGGTGCGGATGTCGAAGGGCTTCTTGCGGTCCGGGTTCTTCTCCGCGGAGAAGATGTCGCCGACGGTCGTGAAGTCGCTGTCGGCGAGCACGTGCGGGAACGTCGTGATGTCGCGATCGGACGGGTCCGTGGTCGCGGCACGACGCGGCGCCTGCTCGCCGGGGGCGATGTAGGTGTGCGCGTAGTGCCCCATCAGGATCTGGTGCGCGCCCATGAGATCCGCCGCCCAGTACTGCGCCTGGCCGTTCGGGCCCATGATGCGGTCGTAGCCGCCGATGCCGAAGTTGTCCTCCGCCGAGACGCCGCCGGAGAAGTCCAGCGACTGCTTGCCGGTGAGCACCATCGCCGACTCCGGCGTCATGATCAGCACGCCCTTGGTGTGCATGAGCATCGTCGCCTCGGCGTTCCAGTACGGCTGCGCGCCCACGTTGATGCCCGCGGAGACGATGTTGATCTCGCCGCCCTGCTGCGTGAACTCGACGATCTTCTTCAGCGCCGCCGCGACCCAGTCCATGTTCTCGGTGCCCGAGTCCATCGAGATGCGGGCACCCGCGGAGAGCGCGTACCACTCGACGGGCAGCTCCATCCGGTGCGCGAGGTCGATCGCCGCGCTGATCCGGCGGCACTCCGCCTCGGCGAGCGCGCCCAGCGACTTGGTCGGATCGCCCAGCAGCAGAACGCGCTTGACGCCCTCCGGGTACAGCTCGGTCGCGGTCGAGATGACGCCGACCACGATGCCCGCGGTGTTGCGGCCCTTCGGCCGGTCGGTGGGCACCAGCACGTCGGCGATGTCGCCCTCGGCCAGCTCGTACTCGACGAAATCGCCCAGCGCGGCGGTCAGCTCGTACGGGTAGACGGTGTTGCGGCTCGCGGCGCGCAGCACCTTCTGGCGGTAGCCGTCGATCGGCTCGACGGTGTCCTCGACCGGCTCGCCGATGTGCAGGTCGGCACGACCGGTGGGGCTGAAGGACACCCGCACCTCGGTCTTGACGAGCTCGCCGGACGCCGCGTCGCGGCGACGGCCGATGAGCAGCACCTCCTCGAGGCCCGCGCCGACCGTGGTCGACCCGATGTGGCCGGCGAGCGCCTCGAGCTCCGCGTCGCTGAGGTCCACCGGCGGCCAGATGTACATGACGATCCGGTTGGTGGGCAGCCGCTTCGCGCTGGGGCGGGCGGCCTGTGCCCGGCGGATCGAGTCCACGCACGTGGCGAGCGCGATCTCCGCGGTCGGCAGCGCCAGCAGGCGGCCCTCGCCGTCGCGGACGGCGGCCAGGTCACGGACCTGGGCGAAGGCGACCAGGCGGTCATCGGCCGGGTTCTCCTTGGCGACCGCGCGGTAGAGGTACACCTCCTCGTCGTCCGACGAGGTGAGGCGCGTCAGGTCGAAGCGGCGAAGCCGCTCCAGCTGCATGCGCTGCGCGATGTACGGGTGCAGGCCGCGGATCAGGCGGTCCTCGACGACCCCGTTGGTCGCGGCGCGGAACGTGAAGTGGTGGTGCATGACCGCGCCGCCGCTGCCCGCGACGGTGATCGTCACGCGCCGGACCTGCGCCGGCAGCGGGTGCGCCGACAGCACGCTGTCGAAGGCCGCCACCATCTCGTCCTGGTCCTCGGGCTGCTGCTCCCAGCTGAGGTAGATATCGGCGTCGACCGACGCCGCGCCCTCCGCGACCTGCGCCAGCCCGGCGACCGCGTCGCTGAGCCCGTCGTAGGCCACGGCGGCAGAGGCGAGCAGGGCACCGTCGCGCTCGGCGACGACCCACTCCGTGCCCGCGACGTCCTGCGTGCGGACCTCGGCGAGGCCCTTGTTGCCGTAGTAGCGGCGGGTGAGGACCTCGAGCATGACCGCGTTGTCGGTGGGGTGATCCCCCGCCAGGCGCTCGCCCAGGAGCAGGACCAGCGGCTCGGTGCTGCGCACCATCTCCGCGACCCGGTCGGAACGGTCTGCGGCCGTGGGGTTCTGGTCGAGGTGCGTCAGGTGCGCACGGACCGCCGAGTACACGCCCTCGCGGTTGCCGCGCAGCAGCGGCTGACCGAACCAGGCGAAGACCACGCCGCGGGCGAGGTCGGCGATCACCGGGTAGCGCGACTGCGTCGCGTCCATGAGCCGCTCGAGCACGGCGCGCGCGTCGCCGCCCTCCTCGACCGACGGTGCCGGCTCGCGCAGCCACTTGCGCAGCAGCGCGGTGATGGCGCGGACGCCGACCTTGGGCCGCTGCTGCGCCAGGAAGACGCGGAAGACGGCCGACTCGAGGTCGGTCGTGCGGTCGAGCTCGGCGACGCCGTAGTGGCCGAGGGCCGCGGCGAGCTTGGCCCGGTAGGAGTCCGGCAGTCCGGCGCGGTCGGCGTCGAGGCTGCGGAGGTAGGTGTGGAAGTGCTCGCGGGGGCTGTGCACCTCGTCGTCCCCGCCCACCGAGCGGCGCAGGCCCAGCTCGGCGAGATCGGCGAAGACGCCGGCCAGCGCGAGCTCCGCGCCGGCGGGAGCGGCGCCCTCGAGCTCCGCGGCGACGCGGTCCACGAGGTACTCGTCGAGCAGACGGCTCTCGTCGGCCGGGTCGACGTCGTAGCCCAGCAGCTGGCTGCGCAGGGCGTCGCGGCCCGCGGCGGCGCGCTCGACGGCGCCCACCTGCGCGGGCTCCGCCGGCAGGTCGATGGGACCGGCGGCACTGCCGGCGGCCTCCTCGTCGCCGTCGCCGAGGGGCTCGAGGCGCAGCAGCGGCGCGCCCGCCTCGACCTGGCTGCCGACGGTGACCGCGCACTCCTTGAGGCGCGCCGAGAAGGGCGAGCGGAGCACCGTCTCCATCTTCATCGACTCGAGGACGAGGATCGGCGCACCGGCCTCGACCTCGTCGCCGACGGCGACCGGGACGGCGACCACGAGCGCCGGCGCGGGCGAGCGGACCACGCCGCCCTCGTCGCGGCTGACGCGGTGGGTGACGCCGTCCACGTCGACCACGTGGACGGGGCCGTGCGTGCCGGTGGTGAGCCGGTACCGGACGCCGTTGACCACGGCCTGGCCGGTGTGGTTGTCGAAGCGCTCCAGGTCGACGTCGGCGGTGCGGGTCTCCGCGCCGGTGTCGATGACGAGCCGGAAGTTGTGGGCGCCGGTGCGGGCGACGCGGACGCGGTAGCTCGCGCCGCGGAGCTTGAAGTCCAGCGGGGTGCCGCTCTCGTGCTGCACCTGCGGGCGGCCGCCCGACGCGGTCGTGAGCAGGCGGGTGAGCTCGGCGCGCTCCTCGTCCTCGTAGGCGTCGATCGCCGCGGAGGCCAGCGCCACCGACGTGTGGCGGTCGGCGACCAGGCGGCCCTCGCCGCGGACCCGGTCGATCCAGCCGGTGTCGGCGCTGCCGTCGATCACCTCGGGCTGGTTCAGCAGGTCGAGCACGAAGCTCTTGTTGGTGGCGCCGCCCTCGATGATGACGCGGGTCTCGTTCATGGCGCGGCGCAGGCGGCCCAGCGCCTGGTCGCGGTCGCTGCCGTACGCGATGACCTTGGCGATCATCGAGTCGAAGTCGGCGGGGATGGTGTCGCCCTGCGAGACGCCCGTGTCGATGCGGATGCCGGGGCCCGCGGGCAGGTCCAGCAGCGCGATGCGGCCAGGGGCGGGAGCGAAGTCGCGGTCCGGATCCTCGGCGTTGAGGCGGGCCTCGATGGCGTGGCCGCGCTCGACGGGGCGCTCGCCGTCGAGCTTGCCGCCGGAGGCGACGTGCAGCTGCGCGCGGACGAGGTCGAAGTCGTTGGTGACCTCGGTGATCGGGTGTTCGACCTGGAGGCGGGTGTTCACCTCGAGGAAGGCGAGCAGGTCGTCGCCCGGGTGGTAGAGGAACTCGACGGTGGCGGCGCCGCGGTAGCCGACCTTGATGGCGAGGCGCTCCGCGGACTCCTTGAGCCGCTGCACCTGCTCGGGGCCGAGCACCGGGGAGGCGGACTCCTCGATGACCTTCTGGTTGCGGCGCTGCACGGAGCAGTCGCGCACGCCGAGGGCCCACGCGGTCTCGCCGTCGGAGATGACCTGCACCTCGACGTGGCGGGCGCCGGTGACCAGGCGCTCCAGGAAGACGACGCCGCTGCCGAAGGCGCGCTCGGCCTCGTCGCGGGTGCGCAGGTAGGCGTCCTCGAGATCGGCGTCCGAGGCGACCATGCGGATGCCGCGCCCGCCGCCGCCGGCGGTGGCCTTGAGCATGAGGGGGTAGCCGATGTCCTTGGCCTTGGCCTTGGCGTCCTCGAGCGTCTCGACGGGGCCGCGGCTCCACGGCGCGACGGGGACGCCGACCTCCTCGGCGATCAGCTTGGCGCCGATCTTGTCGCCGAGCTGCCGCATCGCCTCGGGGCTCGGGCCGACGAAGGTCACGCCGACCTCGGCGCACTTCTCCGCGAAGACGGGATCCTCGGCGACGAAGCCCCAGCCGACCCACGCCGCGTCGGCGCCGGTCTCCTGCAGGGCGGTGCCGAGCAGCTCGTAGTTGAGGTACGGCCGCGCAGCGGCAGGCCCCAGGTCGTACGCGATGTCGGCCTCGCGGACGAAGGTCGCAGTGCGGTCGACGTCGGTGTAGAGGGCGACGGTCTCGATCTGCTGCCCGGTCTCGGCGGCCAGGTCGCGGACCGCATGGATGAGGCGCATCGCGGCCTCACCTCGGTTCACGATGGCGATTCGGCTGAACACTCGCTTGTTCCCTTTCGGCTCTATCCGGTGCGCGACTCGGTCCCTACCGGACCGTCGCGCTCTTCAGTTCTCTCGATCACCGCGAACGCCGCCGCGGTGTCACCGTCGTGGGTGAGTGACACATGGATCGTCGCACCCGGCCCGAGATCGGCCGCTATGCGGCCGTACACCCGTACCGCCGGGCGTCCCCAAGCATCGGAGACCACCTCCACCTCCCGCGCGCCGACCTCCTTCTCGGCCGGCCGCTGGGCGTAGAAGCCCGACGAGAACGCCTTGAAGACGGCCTCTTTGGCCGCCCACCGGGCGGCCAGAGAGCGCACGTCGCCCGCGGCGTCCCGTCGTTCGGCGGGACTGAACGACGAGAGCATCGTGGTCCCGGGTTGCGCGAGTTGCTCCGCGAACCCGGGCACGTGCACCACGTCGATCCCGACTCCCACCACGGCCATGGCGGAAGCCTATCGGGCTACCGGCATCCGTCGGCGCAGTACGTGCCGTCGGGTCCCAGCCGCACGGCCTCGTCGAGCAGCAGGGCCGCCTCGGTCCGGTCCGTCGCCTCCGAGGTCGCGTCGGCGCCGAAGCGCCGGCCCGCCGGGGGCTTGCGGTACAGGCCCGACCGGCCGCACATCGCCGAGAGCACCGCGCGCCGACCCGCGACCTCGCGCTCCCGCGCCGCCGCCAGGTACTCGGCGCGCGCCGCCGGGTCGAGCGAGGCCAGGAAGGCGTCGCGGTGCACGACCGCGATGAGGCCCGAGACGTGGCCGAAGCCGAGCGAGGTCAGCAGGCCCGCCTTGGGACGGAAGCCCTCGTCGAACCGGTGCGTCTCCCGCAGCCAGACGAGGTGCGGGAACTTCCGCATCTCGTCGTCGACGCAGTCGAGGCTGCGGTTCGGCGGGAGCACCTGCTCGTTGAGCATCTGGCACATGCCGATCAGTTGGAAGGCGGCGGCGCCGCCCTTGGCGTGACCCGTCAGCGACTTCTGCGAGACCACGAACATCGGGGCGCCCTCGGAGCGACCGATCGACGCGGCGATCCGCTCGTGCAGGTTCGCCTCGTTCGGGTCGTTCGCGTTGGTCGACGTGTCGTGCTTGCTGATGATCGAGACGTCGTCCGCCGCGACACCCAGCTGCCGCAGGCTGCGGGCCATCGGGGCCTCCGGGCCGCCGGCGGCCACAGACAGCGCGCCCATGCCCGGCGCCGGGATGGAGGTGTGCACGCCGTCGCCGAAGCTCTGCGCCCAGGCCACCACGCCGAGCACCGGCAGGCCCATCTTCGCCGCGACGTCGCCGCGGGCCAGGAGGACGGTGCCGCCACCGTTGGACTCGACGAAGCCGCCGCGACGGCGGTCGTTGGCGCGGGAGAAGCGGCGCGGGCTGATGCCCTTGGCCAGCATCTTCTCGCTGTCCGCGGTGGCCTGCATCATGCCGAAGCCGGTGATGCCCTCGATCGACAGGTCGTCGAAGCCGCCGGTCACCGCGAACAGGGCCTTGCCGACCTTGATCTTGTCGACGCCCTCCTCGACCGAGACCGCCGCCGTGGCGCAGGCCGCCACGGGGTGGATCATCGCGCCGTAGCTGCCGATGTAGCTCTGCACGACGTGCGCGGCGACGACGTTCGGCAGGGCCTCCTGCAGGATGTCGTTCTGGTTCGGCTCGCCCAGCAGGGTGTTGATGAACAGGTCGCGCATCGAGCTCATGCCGCCCATGCCCGTGCCCTGCGTGTTGGCGACGTGCGAGGGGTGCACGTACTCCATCAGCTCGGCCGGCTCGAAGCCCGCGGAGATGAAGGCGTCGACGGTGGCGACCAGGTTCCACAGGGCCAGGCGGTCGACCGACTCGATCATCTCGGGCGTGATGCCCCAGTGCGTGGGGTCGAAGCCGTCCGGGATCTGCCCGCCGACGCTGCGCAGCAGCTTGGTGCGGCGCGGCACGCGGATCTCGGTGCCGGCCTTGCGGGTGATCCGCCACTCCCCCGTCTCCATCGGCACGGCGACGGTGTTCTCCGGATCGGCGTCGACGAAGGCGCGGGCCTCCGCCTCGTTCGCCACCACGAAGGACATGTCCTCGGGCAGGAAGACGGACACCAGCAGCGGAGCCGTCTGGTCGATGATGTCGCCGTCGTCGCTGAACTCGCGGATGCCGCAGCGCTCCACGACCGCGTCGTGGTACTTGTCGGCCAGCTCGGCCTCGGGCACCAGGTCGCCCGACTCGGCGTCGTACCAGCCCGGCTCCGGGTCGTTCTCCCAGGTGATCATGCCGGTCACCCAGGCGAGCTCGGCGACGCCCGCGGCGGAGAGCCGCTCGTCGACCTCCATCTCGAAGCGGGTGCGCGAGCTGCCGTACGGGCCGACCTCGCCGGCGCCGACGATGACGACCATGTCCTCGGGCCGGGCCTCGATGGCGTCCCAGTCCGGCTCGCGCAGCGTGGCGACCGGGGCACCGGGGAGGGCCGCGATGGTGCCCTCGTCCTCGGCCTCGGCGGCCTCGGCGAGGCGGGCCTCCATGGCCTGCTCGGCGAGCGCCTTCATGTCCAGGTTCACACCGCCCAGGCCGCCGGTGAGGTCGTCGAACAGCGGGGCCGTCCCGGCCCGCTCCCGCGCCTCGGCGCTGGCGTTCGCGAGCAGCTTGTCGGCCATCTCGAAGGTCGACCAGGTGCGCACGCCAGCCGCCTCGACGGCCTCGACCAGCGGGTCGTTGCCGCCCATGAGGCCCGTGCCACGGACCCAGCCGATGATCGCGTGGGCCAGGGTGACCCGCTCCGACCAGGACTTCTCGGCGTTCCAGCGGGTGACGAGGGCGTCCAGGGAGGCCTTCGACTCGCCGTAGGCGCCGTCGCCGCCGAACATGCCGCGGTTCGGGGAGCCCGGGAGCACGACGTGCAGCCGCGAGGCCAGGTCGGTGTCCTTGCCGATGGCGGCGAGGCCGGCGATGAGCCGCTCGACCGACCACAGCAGGATCTTCATCTCGAGCTCGGCGCGCGGCCCGGCGTCCGACATGTCGCCCGAGACGCGGGGCGCCGCGAACGGGAACAGCATCGTCGGGACCAGGGCCTCCTTGTGGACCGTGGTGTACGGGCCCACGGTCTCGGCCTGGCGCTCACCGATCCACTCGACGAGCCCGTCGACGTCGGCGTAGCTCGCCATGTTCGCCGGGACGATCCACAGGGCGGCGTCGGTCCGGGCGCTGGTGCGGTAGAGCTCCTTGAAGAAGTCGAGGCGCTTGTCGTCGAGCCGGCTGGTCGTCGCGATCACCGTCGCGCCGCCCGCGAGCAGGCGCGCGGCCACCGCCGCGGCGATCGACCCGGCGGAGGCGCCCGTGACGACGGCGACCTCACCCGCGTAGACGCCCGGCTCCGGGCTGCTCTTGGCCAGGCCGGAGAGGAAGGCGTACGCCCGGGCGTGCTCGGTGCGGCCGGCCTCGGTGGCCTTCTTCTCCCACCACTGCGCCTGGTCCTGCAGCGCCTTGCCGGCGCCCTTGGCGGTCTCCAGGATGTGCTTGCTGTAGGTCGGGAAGGTCGCCGGGTCCATGTTCCACACGCGGAGCAGGTCCTCGCGGGCGCTGGCCCAGCGGTCGTCGATGAGGACGGCCTTGTTGGCGTCGAAGGCCGGCGCGACCGCGTTCGCCCAGTCGTCGCCCAGCTCGGTGGCGATCAGCGCGGCGAGCCGCTCCGACTCGTCGTCGAGCGAGGGCAGTCCGCCCTCGACGGTCCCCAGGCCCAGCTTCTGCAGCAGCACGCGGGCCGACGCGGCGAGCGCGCCGTCCTCCCCCGTGATCGCGGAGGTGAACTCGGCGAGCGCCGCGGCGTCGACGGTCGCGCCGCCGCCCCCGCCGCCGGCGGAGGGCTTGCCGACCGGCACGCCCTGCGCGGCGCCGACCTCGGCGACCGCGCGGTCGATCAGCGCGTCGAGCGCTGCCGCGTTGGAGACGGCACCGTCGAGCAGCGTCGCGAGGTCGCCGCCGCGGACCGAGGCGCCCTCGCGGGTGCCGGTGGCCAGCGCGAGCACGGTGTGCTGGGCCCAGCCCGGGCCGAGCTCCCACGTGCCGGTGACGTACTCGGTGATGTAGTTCGGACGCTTGCCGGTGGAGCCCAGCAGCTTGCGCAGCTGGTTGCCGACGGTCTCCGAGAGCACCGGGCCGAGCGGCTTGTAGGTGCGCGCCAGCTTGGTGACCGTGCCGGCCAGCGTGGGCAGGTCGGCCTCCGCGGCACCGTCGATGGCGCCGAGGTTGAGCTCGCTGCCCAGGTCGAGGAGCAGCTGGTTGCGGCGCGAACTCACGCCGTCGCACAACGTCTCGATGGTGTCGGTCTTCTCCAGCTGGTCCGGACGCATCTTGGTCCAGATCGCGATCATGGCGCGGGTGGCGTCCGCGGCGTCGAAGCCGAGGTCGGCCGGGCGGGGGCCGCCCGACGGTGCGCTCGCCACCGGTGCGGCAGCGGGTGCTGCGGCCGGGGCGGCAGCGGCGGGCGCCGCGGCCTCGGCGGGCGCGTCGGTGCCCTCGTCCTCCTCCACGTCCTCGTCGGTCGCGAAGACCTTCGCGGCGTCGCGCTCAGCGTTGAGCACCGTCGCGGCGGCGCGCTGGTACGAGGCCAGGGCCAGGGTGCGGCTGGCGAGGTTCGCGAGCGTCGGGGCGGACGCGAGGCCCACCTCGATGAACCGCTCGACGCCCAGGCCGCCGTGGTCGGTGTCGATGAGCAGCTGATCCTGCGTCTCGATCCACCGGACCGGGCTGGCGAACTGCCACGCCAGCAGCTCGATGAGCAGCGTGCGGGCCGTGGCCATCGGGTTCGCGGCGGCCGCGTCCCAGTCGGCGACGAGCTCACGCACCGGCTCGCTGGGCACCACGTCGAGGATCGAGACCGCGAAGTCGGCGGTCAGCTCGAACGGGCGGGCCACCAGGTTCGGCAGGTACTTGCCGACGAGCTTGGTGTAGTCGAACTCGGCGGGCACCAGCTCCTGCAGGCGCGCGGCGAACTCCGGCACGCCGTCGCGCAGGACCGAGGAGTGGAACGGGATGTCGATGCCCGGCACCAGCTGGAAGGCCTTCGGGCTGCCCGTGCGCTCGGCGATCGCCTTCTCCAGCGCGTCGAGCCCGGCCTGGTTGCCGACCACGACGTACTGCGCGCCGCGCAGGTTGAGGTTGACGATCTCGGCGAACTCGTCGGCGCCCTCGAGGTTGCCCTCGACCCAGTCGGAGATCTCGGCGTCGTCGACGTCGAAGAGCTCGGGGCGGAGCGCGGCCATCGCGTAGGGGCTGCGGCCCTGCTCATCGCGGGGCACCAGCTGCTGCATGATGCGGCCGCGGTGGAAGACGGTCTCGAGGATCGTGCCGAGCGGCAGCACGCCGGCGGAGGCCAGCGCGTTGTACTCGCCCACGGAGTGGCCGGCGATGATCGGATCGTCGACGCGGGCGCCGATCTCGGTGAGCTCGGCGAGCTGCGCGCAGGCCACGGTCGCCATCGCAACCTGGGTGAACTCGGTCAGGTACAGCACACCGTCGGGATGGGTGTAGACGGTGCCGTTCGCGCGGATCGACAGCGGGTTGTCGCGGACCACGGCGAGGATGGAGAAGCCCAGGTTCTCGCGGGTGTGCGCGTCCGCTGCGTCCCAGACCTCGCGCGCGGCCTTGCTGCGCGAGCGCTGGTTCAGCCCCATGCCCTTGCCCTGGATGCCCTGTCCCGGGAAGACGTACGCGGTGACGGCCGGGAAGGCCACGGCCGACGCGGCCATCACGAGATCGTCGCCGACCCGCGCGGTGACCTCGAGCAGCTCGCCGCCGCGGTCGATGCCGACGCGCTCGACGGTGAACTGCACCTCGTCGCCCGGGAGGACCATGCCGAGGAAGCGCGTGGTCCAGCCGCGGATCTTGCGGTGCATGACGTCGCCGTTGGAGGCGGAGGCCACCTGCTGCGCGGCGGCCGAGAGCCACATGCCGTGGACGATCGGGCCGGGCAGGCCGGCCAGGCTGGCGGCGACCTGCGAGGTGTGGATCGGGTTGTGGTCGCCGGAGACGGCGGCGAAGCCGCTCATGTCCTGCGGGGCGTTGACGACGGCCTGGCGGAGTCGCTTGCGCGGGGTCTCGGTGGCGGTCTCGCCGCGCGCGCCGCCCGCGGGCTGCGGGTCGGCCAGCTCGGCGGCGCCGGTGCGGCCGCGGATCGCGAAGCGCTCGGTCATGACGACCGCCGGGGCGTCGGCGCCCGGGGCGCGGACGTCGATGCCGACGGTGACCACGGTGCCGATGTCGGTGGCGGTCACGTCCTCGAGGCGCGCGGTCGCGCGGTACACGCCTGGCGTCGGGTTCGCGGCCAGCTCGATCGCGTGGTCGAGGTGCACCAGGTCGAGCATGCCCTCGACGACGGGGCGGCCCTCGGCCGTGGTGGCGGCGCCGACCACGGCGAAGGACGCGGGCCAGCACAGGCCGACGAAGGCGTCCGGCACGGCCAGCTGCTCGTCGCCGTACAGGGCCGACAGGCCCACGGGGAGGCTGTCCGCCGTGATCGCCGCGTGGTCGGCGGCGTCCTCGGCGCGGAACTCGAAGTCGATGGTCGCGGCGCCGTCGGCGACGGCGGGCAGGTCGCCCGCGGCGGCCAGGGCCACCAGCTTCGACATGGACTCGCTGGCAGCGCCGAGCTCGATGACGGGCACGCCGCCGTCGGCGCAGCTGTCCGGGACCTGGATCGGGATCACGAGGTCGGTGCCCGAGACCGGGATCTCCAGGACGACCGCGTTCGGGCCGGTCACCCGCAGGCGGGCGCCGGTGGCGGAGTGCAGGGCGGAGTCACCGTCGGCCTCGACGGTCCAGGTGCTGCCGGCGCCCAGGCGGGCGATCGGGCTGTGCACGAGGCGGCCGGCCCACAGGATGTTCGTGGCGGCCAGGGCCCGCGCGAGCGGCACAGACTGGACGCCCGGCACGACGCGGCGGCCGGCGACGGCCTCCGCGACGACGCCTTCGCCGAGGCGGCGACGGACCAGCTCGGCCTCGAAGCGGTTGAGCAGGTCGCCGACGGGCTCGTCGACGCGGGTGATGCCGGCGACGGCCTCCGGGCCGGGGATGATGCACACCTCGTCGGCCGAGTAGCGCGGCGAGTGCGCCTGCCACAGCGAGTCGGAGCGCCACCAGCGGCGGACGTCCTTGTCGACGACGGGCACGAAGTTCACCGGCTTGCCGGGGGTGCGGCACAGCGAGACGAAGAAGGGCACGTCGGCCGGGTGCAGCCGGGTGTCGGCCGCCTCCGGGTAGCGCTGCAGCAGCCGATCGAGCGCCGCGTAGGCGTCGTCGGTCGCGGTGACGTCCGCGAAGCCGGTCTCGATGGGGCCGCGGTCCTCGGGCGCGAGGCGGGCCTCGGCGCGGTGCAGCATCGACAGGAAGCGGTCCTGGTGGGTGATGTCCAGCCAGCCGTAGTCGCCGAAGCGGCTCGCGTCGGCGGCGGCGAGCTGCTCGCGGGTGCCGACCGAGAGCTCGAGGTAGCGCTCGAGCCACTGCGCGTAGGTCATCGCGTCGGCGTCGCCGAAGTAGGGCTTGGCGGTGCCGGCCATCGCGGCGACGATCTCGTCGCGGCGCTCGGCCACGGCGTCGCCGTCACCGGCGACCTCGTCGAGCAGGCGGCCGCACGCGGAGGCGGTGTTGTCGATCTCGTGGATGTCGGCGCCCAGCTGGCTGCGGCCCGACGCCATGCCGCCGCCGGCGTGGCCGGCGCCGATCCAGGCGGGGGTGCCGGGGATCTCGGCGAGCAGGCGCTTGACGTCGTCCGACGTCGTGGCCTCGAGCGTCGCCATCGCGGCGGTGCCGACGAGGATGCCGTCGACGGGCATCGCGGGGGCGCCGTACTTGCGCGACCACTCGCCGGAGAGGTACTGGGCCGCCAGCTCGGGCGTGCCGATGCCGCCGCCGACCGCGAGGACGACGTTGTTGCGGTCGCGGAGCTCGGCGTAGGTCACGAGCAGCAGCTCGTCGAGGTCCTCCCAGGAGTGGTGGCCGCCGGCCTTACCGCCCTCGACGTGCACGATCACGGGGAACTGCGGGACCTCGGCGGCGATGCGCGCCACCTGGCGGATCTGCTCGACGGTGCCCGGCTTGAAGGCGACGTGCCGCATGCCGGCCTCGGTGAGCTCCTCGACGAGGGCCGTGGCCTCCTCCAGCTCGGGGATGCCGGCCGTGATGATCACGCCGTCGAGCGGGGCGCCCGTAGCGCGGGCCTTCTGCACGATGCGCTTGCCGCCGAGCTGCAGCTTCCACAGGTACGGGTCGAGGAAGAGCGAGTTGAACTGCGCGGCGCGGCCCGGCTCGAGGAGCGCGGTCAGCTTCTCGACGTTGTCGGCGAAGATCGGCTCGGTCACCTGGCCACCGCCCGCCAGCTCGGCCCAGTGGCCGGCGTTGGCGGCCGCGGCGACGATGCCGGGATCGACGGTGGTCGGGGTCATGCCGGCGAGCAGGATGGGGCTGCGGCCGGTGAGCTCGGTGAAGCGGGTGGACAGCACGGTGCGGCCGTCGGGCAGGGTCACCAGGCGCGGCGAGAACTCCGACCAGGCGAGCGGGAGCTCCGGCACGCCGCCGGGCGAGAAGAGGTTGCGGGCGCCGCGCAGCGTGGTGGCGGGCACGAGGCCGACGCCGCGGCCGCGCGCGGGGGCTGCGGAGAGCTTGGTGGCGATGTCCTCGGGGCCGAGGTCGATGAGCCAGCGGGCGCCCTTGCCGATCGCGCCGTCGACCTCGTCGACCCAGTCCACGGGCTCCACGAGGACGGCCGCGGCGAGGCGGGCGGCGGTGGCGGCGTCGAGGCCGCAGCGCTCGGCCCACTCCGTGACCAGGCCGACGCCGTCGGCGAGGGCGGGGTGGTGGAAGCCGATGTCGACCGCGACGTCCTCGAACTTCGGCGCGAAGGCGGCGCCGCCGGTGAGCTTCTCCTTGCGCTGTTCCTCCTCGGCCTCGGCGACGGACTCGCAGAACTCGCGGAAGCCGGCGAGCAGCTTCGGGGTGCCGGTGAGCACGAAGGAGTTGCGGTTGTTGCGCACGGCGAGCACGGGGCCGCAGGCGTCGAAGGCGACGGTGGCGGTGAAGTCGGCGAGCAGCTTCTCGAGCTTGTCCCGGCGGACGCCGGTGACGGCCATCATCGGGGTGGCGCCGCCGAGGGCGACGAGGCCCTTGCGGCGGGCGACGACGCGGCCCGCGGCGCCGATGAGACGCGCGATGGCAAGGAGGTCGCCTTCGTTGCCGCGCGAGGCGAAGGCGGAGACGGCGAGCAGGCCCTGCGAGTGGCCGATGGCGGCGACGGGCGGCACGTCCCACGGGTCGAGGCCCTGGGCCTCGAGGCCGTACAGGGCGACGAGCTGCGCGAACAGCACGCCGGGCACGGAGAAGACGGCACCGTCGACCTGCGGGGCGAGCAGCCGGCGCGCCGCCGGACCCGCGGCGGCCTGCGCCTGGTCCTCGTCCTCGTCGGTGGTCTCGGCCTCGGAGGCGGCGATCGAGGCGTCGCGCCAGCGCATCGGGTCGAAGGTCAGGGCCTGCGCCCGGAGCAGCTCGGCGCGGACGGGCTCGAGCACGCTGTCGGCGCGCGCGACGAAGCCGTCGAAGAGGTCGCGGTACTCGGGATCGTCGGCCAGGCCGGTCTGCTCCAGGAGCGAGACCAGACCGGGCAGCCAGGGGCCGCCCTGGCCGCCGAAGGTGAGCGCGTACTGCTCCCCCGCTGCCAACCTGTCCACCAGCGCGTCGTTGCTCCGCGGTCCCTTGGCGGTGCGTGCATTGGCGGTGACGAAGTCGTCGACAGTCATGAATCTCCTCGGATCAGCTCGCTGCGCGCCGCTATGACGGCACGTCCGCGGCAGGCCCGCGGAAAACCCGTATTCCATGAGACCACAGGATTCGCACTACCTCTGACGTGCAGATATGTAACCAGTCGGTATACCGGCGAGTAGCTTGGAGATATCGATTCACGGGTGTATCCGACTGCCGATACACCCATGAATCCACGCAGGTCCACCACCACGTGACCACGATCACCGATGTTTCCCGCGAGTAGCAGTTGTTATCGAATCGTTACCTACCCCATCGCCCCGTCGACGGTCGGTAGTCTGTGCCGATGCAGCCCGGAATGCACCCTTCCGACCGCCCCGCCGCAATCCCCGTCCCCGCCGCCGTGGCGGAGTTGGTGCGTTCCGCCGAGTCCATCGCGGTGCTCACCGGCGCGGGCATGAGCCGCGAATCCGGCATCGCCACCTTCCGCGAGGCGCAGACGGGTCTCTGGGAGCAGTACGACCCGGAGGCGATCGCCTCCGTCGACGGCTGGAGCCGCGACAACGCCCTGGTCTGGGGCTGGTACCAGTGGCGCGCGCACGTCGCGCGGCAGGCCGATCCCAACGACGGTCATATCGCCCTCGCCGAGCTGGCCTCGCACCGCACCGTCTCGATCGTCACGCAGAACGTCGACGACCTGCACGAGCGGGCCGGCTCGCGGGTCATCTCGCACCTGCACGGCAGCCTGTTCGCGCCGCGCTGCGAGCACTGCGGGACGCCCTACCTCGGGGCGGACGCGTTCCTCCCCGACGACGCCGACGTGGAGCCGACGCTGCGCGCCACGCCGCCCACCTGCATGCACTGTCTGTCGCTGGTGCGGCCCGGCATCGTCTGGTTCGGCGAGCCGCTGCCCATGGACGCGTGGAGCCGCGCCGAGGCCGCGGTGGTCATGGCCGACGTGGTGCTCGTGATCGGCACGTCGAACATCGTCTATCCCGCGGCGCGCCTGCCCGAGACGGCGCTCGCGGCGGGGATCCCGGTGATCGAGATCAATCCGGAGGCCACGCCGCTCAGCGAGGCCGCCTCGTACCACTGGCGGGGCACCGCCGCGACGACGCTGCCCGCCCTGGTCGCGGCGATCAACGCGGGCGCGGCTCGCCAGTAGCGGGCGGCGCCGAAGGCGCCTGCGGGCGCGGGGAGTCCGGCGGACCGTCGGACTTCCACTGGCCGATGACGCCGGGGCCGACCAGCGGCATGCCGCCCACGATCTCCTCGCCGTTCTTCCGATCGATGAGGTACGCGGGCAGCCGGTGCCGGCCGTCGCCCTGACCGCGCTGCGCGCCCGCGCCGGCCGCCGGCATGCCGTAGGGCCCCGTCGAGGGCCGCGCGCCCGTGGTGGTCGCTCCCGTTCCGACCTGCGGCGCCGCGGATCGCGCGACCGCGGCGTCCTGCCGCAGGCCGAGCGGCGAGGCGGTGCGCCCGACGTCGCCGCGGCCGCCGATCCCCGACAGCCCGGCGCCGGTGCGGGCCGCAGACGTGACGGGGACGCCCGTGGACGGCGAGAGCAGCGACGACGGCGTCGCGGTGTCGGCGAGCGGATCGTAGGTCGCGTCGTCCGTCGTCGGGTCGCTGCCACCCCCGAGCCCCTCGCCCGCGCCCGCGCCGGTGTCGCCGCCGCCGGTGCCGCTCCCCGTTCCCGCGCCGCCACCCGTCCCCGTCCCCGTTCCCGTGCCGGTGCCGGTCTCGTCCGCGGCGGTGTCCGTGCCCGTCGTCGCAGTGTCGACGGGGTCCGTCCCGGTCACCGCCGTGTCGGTCCCGGCACCGGTGCCCGTGTCCGTCGTCCCGCCGTCGCCCGCGCCGGCGCCGTCGGTCGGGGACACCGTCCCGGGCTCCGTCGGCGCCCCGGTGCCCGCGGCGTTGTTCTTGGTCGCCGCGGGCCCGACGTGGCGGAAGTCGGTGCGGCCGCGGCTCTCGCCCAGCGGCAGGGTGGACGCGGATGTCTGGACCGGCGCGGAGTAGGTGCTGCGCACGCTCTCCGCGACCTGGTTCCGATAGCCGGAGTTCGACCACGCCTCGTCGCGGGAGGGCGGATCGGGCAGGTCGCTGAACTTCCCGTTCGTGGTCGTCGCGGTGTCGGACAGATCCTCGACGTCGCCCACCAGCCGGCGCAGCGCGACGGCGTTCGTGTACGCGCGGTCGGTGTACTGGCCGATCTCGACGTACGACTGGTCCTTGGCCTCGCCGCGCCAGCGGGCGCTCAGGAGACCCGCGTCGCGCTGCAGCTCCGCCAGGCTGTCGGCGTGCGAGTTCCCCGCGCTGCCGATCGCACGCGCGTCCGCCGCGACCCCCGAACCGGAGAGCCCGCGCGCGAAGTGCCGTATCTCGGAGACCGACATCTGCTCCCACGCGGTCTGACCGATGCCCTGGAAATCCGTCACATCAATTGGACGCACCAGGTGCGCCCGCGGTTCCCGATCCGCCGGATTAGGGTGAGCGGGGTGAACGACTCGATCGCCATGCCCGACCGCGACACCGTGCTGTGCATGTCGCTGTCCGGCCGACCCAGCAGCATCGGCACCCGGTTCCACAACTACCTGTACCGCGAGCTCGGCCTGAACTACCTCTACAAGGCCTTCACCACCTCGGACCTGCCCGCGGCCATCGGCGGCGTGCGGGCGCTCGGCGTGCGGGGTTGCGCGATCTCGATGCCGTTCAAGGAGGCCGTGATCGAGCTGGTCGACGTGATGGAGCCGTCGGCGAGTGCGATCGACTCGGTCAACACGATCGTCAACGAGGACGGCGTGCTGCACGCGTACAACACCGATTACGCCGCGGTCGCCTCCCTGCTGGCCTCGCACGGCGTCGATCCGACGCTCCCCGTCGCGGTCCGCGGCTCGGGCGGCATGGCGAAGGCCGTGGTCGCCGCCCTGCGCGACCACGGCTGCGCCGACGTGACCGTGGTGGCCCGCAACGCGGGCGCCGGTTCCGCGCTCGCGGACCTGTACGGCTTCCGACACGCGACCGAGGCGCCCGACGGTGCGCGGGTCCTCGTCAACGCGACACCCGTCGGCATGGCGGGCGGTCCGGCGGCCGAGGACCTCTCCTTCCCGGCGGCGCTCATCGCGGCGGCGGACACCGTCTTCGACGTGGTGGCGATGCCGCCCGAGACGCCGCTGGTGCGGGCCGGGCGCGCCGCGGGCACGACGGTGATCACCGGTGCGGAGGTCATCGCGCTGCAGGCCGCGGAGCAGTTCGTGCTCTACACGGGCGTCCGCCCCGACCCCGAGCTGGTCCGGGTGGCGTCGGAGTACTCGCGCGCCTGATCCGGGGTCGCCCGGGTGTCGGGCGGCCTACTCCGTATCGATGTCGAGCCCGACGGGCTCCCACAGCTCGACGGAGCCGTCGTCGGCGCGCTCGCCGACGGTGAGGGCGCGCTGCAGGGTCAGCGGGCGGACGCCCCGGCGGTCCAGCGCCTGCACCACGACGGACATCGCGGCGTCGGCGTCGGTCGCGAAGACGGACTCGCGGACGCGGACGAACTCCCAGCCGCACCGTCGGAGCTCGCGCTCGCGCTCGATGTCGGACCGGGCCTGCTCGGGCGTCGAGGCGAAGTCGGCGCTGTCGCACTCGACGGCGAGCCGGCCCTGCTCGCCGGTGACCACGAGGTCGATGGAGCGGTTGTTCACCACGACCTTCGGGTTGACGTGGTAGCCCATGTCGCGCAGCCGCACGAAGACCTGCTGCTCGAAGAGGTTGTCGAAGGGCTCGACGCGACGATCCGTCGGCACGTCGGGCGGCATCGGCTGCGCCACTTCGACGTCCGCACGGGTGACGTAGCGCAGCAGCGAGGCGCGCAGGTCGTTCGCCTTGAGGTCCTGCTCGTCGACGGACGTGAACAGCCACAGCTGATCGCGGGCGCGGGACGCGGCGACGTTGAACCGGCGCTGGAAGTCGCGGCCGGTCAGCGCGCGGAAGCGGTAGTCCGGCGCGACGACCATCGACAGGAGCACGACGTCACGCTCGTCGCCCTGGAAGTCGGGGGGCGTACCCACGCGCAGGCGACGGGCGTCCCACTCGTCGGGGTCGATGCTCTCGCGCAGCCGCCGGTACAGCTCGTCGACCTGCCCCTGGCCCTGCAGCGCGATCACGCCGAAGGTGCGTCCGGCGTAGAGCGGGTCGGCGAAGCAGCGCACCAACTGGTCGACGATGGCCTGCGCCTCCGTCGGGTTGCTGATCCGCGCGCCCTCGCCCACGACCTTCGCCTTCGGCACGTGCGTGACGCGCAGGGGGACGGGGCGGTCGGCGCCGTAGTGCCGCACCGGGATCAGCGGCGCATCGCTGTAGAACTGCCGCGAGCTGAAGTCGATGATCTCCGGCATGCACCGGAAGTGCTCGCGGAGCCGCACGGTGTGCCCGAAGCGGGTGCGCAGCAGGGTGAACAGGCTGGACCGCGGGGTCAGCGAGTCGCGCAGGTAGGGCGGGATGTCGGGCAGCTGGGCGTCCAGCCGGGCGAAGACGTCGTCGAGGCTGACGCCGGTGAACGCCGAGGGCGCGCACTGGTTCTCGTCGCCCACGACGATCACGCGCGGAGCGAGCCACAGCAGGAAGGAGCTGGTGATGTCGGCCTGGCTGGCCTCGTCGACGATGACCACGTCGAAGGCGTTGCGCTCCGGGGAGATCGACGCGACGACCTGCGAGATCGGCATGATCCACGCGGGGACGGCGGACTGCGCCTGCCGCATCGCCTCGCGCGCCGCGACGCGGAAGCGCTCGGCGTGCCGGCCGGAGCCGCGCCCGATCGAGGAGACATGGTCGCGGTAGGCGTGCAGCGCCTGGATCTCGTCGAAGGTCATGCGGCGCAGGCACTGCCGCCACGCGCTCGCCGTCGCGATCCGGGTGGTGTAGTGCGCCACGTCCTGCTCCGCGGCCTGCAGGTCGGCCTCGAGCTGGGCGTCGTCGCCGGGGTGCACGCGGGACGCGGCCCAGGTGACCGCGCGGCGCCACGACCAGGCCGCGGCCAGTTCGGGCACCCGGACGTCCCACACGGGGTCGTCGGCGGTGCGGGCGACGAGGTCGAACAGGGCGGGCGCCTTGGTCCGCAGGCGCAGCGCGAGGAGGTCCAGCGCGCCGCGGTCGTCGCGCTCGGCGCGGGCGGCGTCCCAGGCGCGGCGGGCGTCGCGGATCGCGGGGTACTTGTAGCCGCGCAGGGCGGCGACCATCGCGTCGCCCTCGGGCGACGGTCCGCGCTCGACCATCTCCTGCACCTGCACCCGGATGGCGTCGAGCCGGCTGTGCGCGTCGCGCGCACCGGCGGCGGCGGAGATCGCGATCACCTGGCGGGCGGTCTGATCCGTCTCGGCGAGGTCCTTGGGTCGCGGCGCGTGCTCGGAGAGGGCCTGCATGGCCTCCACCAGGCGATCCCGTTCGGCGACGAGGCGCACGACGGTGCGTGCGCGCAGCAGCTGGTCGGCGGCCTGGCTGAGCCGCTCGCTGCGGCCCCGGGTCGCGGTGCGCCCGGACGGGTCGGTCGCGGGCGCCTCGAGCCCCAGCGCGCGCAGCACGTCGCCGACGCGGCCGATCACGTCCTCGACCTTGAGATGCTGTGCGGCGGCGCGCAGGTGCGCCTTGTCGGCCCCGTCGACACCGTCGACGACGATGCCGAGACCGGTCGCCTCGAACTGCTTCTGCTCGGGCTTGCGGAACCGCTTGCGCGGCTCGTTGCCCAGGGAGAGGTGGCGCGCGTAGTCCTCGATCGCGGCGCGATCGTTGGCGTCCGGGGTGTCGCTGAGCTGGACGACGACGCCCTCGAGCTCGCCGTCGGCGTTGCGGGCCGTGGCGATCTGCTCCTCCAGGCCGCCCAACCTCGCGGCGAGGTGCGCGCGGTCCCCGATGAGCATGTCCTCGGCCAGCAGCTGCGCGGACGGCGGGTAGCGGCGCACCCGCCCCACGAGTTCGTGGATCAGGTCGGCGCGGGCCCGGATCACGGCGAGGCGATCGGCGTCGACGCCGCCGAGGACGTGCGTCAGCGCGCCGCTGTCGGCGCCCGCCAACGGGGAATCGGCGAGGGTGGCGCACAGCGCCTCGAGCTCGTCGGCGTCGGGGACCTCGGAGAGGTTCGGAAGGTTGTGCGCGAGGCGGCGCGAGAAGTTCTCGTCGTTGCGCCGCAGCAGGGCGACGAGGCGGTCGAAATCGCGGGTGTCGAGCGGGGGCACCGCGCCGTCGACGGGGCCGGGCAGCCAGGAGTACTTGTCGGCGTCCCGGCGGACCTGGGCGACGATCTCCGCCGGCTTGCCGGAGTAGGCCGACGCCAGCCAGTCGGAGTCCTCGCTCTCGGCGGTGCGCAGCGACCAGACCTCGCGGACCAGCTCCTCGCGGCGCTCGATCGCGCGGTCCCGCTTGGCCCGCAGGTCGCGGATCTCGGCGTCGGCGAGGGCCTCGGAGTACGTGGACTTGCGGGTGGCGATCTCCGTGACCGACGCGGCGAGCGAGGCCGAGCCGTCCTTGGTCACGTCGGTGACGGACACGACCAGCTGGCGCACCTCCGGCGGCAGCTTCTCCTCGAGCACGGCGAGGGCCTGCGCCTTCTCGGAGACGACCAGCACGCGCTGCCCCTTGGCGAGCAGCGCGGCCAGCAGGTTCGCGATGGTGTGGGTCTTGCCGGTCCCGGGCGGTCCCTCGACCACGACGCCGGAGTCGGCGCCCATGTGCGCCAGGATGTCCCGCTGCTCGACGTTGGACGGCAGCACGTAGTAGGCCTCGTCCAGGAGCTCGAGCGGGCTCATCGCGCCGTCCACCGCGAGCTGCCGGATCCGCTCCTCCGAGCTCACGCCCTCGACGAGCTGCGCGAGCCCGATCGGCACGTCGCGCTCGGGGTCGGCGACGTCGGCCTTCATCGCGTCGTAGAAGCCGAGCAGGGGCGCCGAGCCGCGGGTGCGGAGGACGAGCGCCGGCGCGAACTCGACGTGCGCTCCCCCGTCCTTCGCCGCGGCGCCGAGCCACGTCGACGTGAACTCCTGGCACGCGGGATCGAGCACGGTGCGGGCGTTCTCGCGCAGCTCCGTCTGCAGTTCGGCGGAGCCGGAGAGGTCGAAGGACGGGAGCCCGGCCAGCAGCAGCGAGTCCTCGACGCGCGGCACGGAGTCGCGCGGGAGCACGACCGTCAGCCGCTTGCCGCGCCGGTCGCGCTCGAGCAGCACGGGCTGCGTGAGGAGGTGCGCGCGGATGGCGGTGTCACCGTCGCGGGCGGTGAGCAGGCCGGAGGCGAGCACCAGCTCCACCGACTCCGGGTGGTCGGTCAGCTCGTCGAAGACGCGCAGCAGCCGGGAGTGCGGCGAGTCCGGGGCGTCGTCACGCGGCACCGTGAAGATGGTGGCGCCGGGCTTGGCGTCGGCGTCCCAGCTGTCGGTGAGGGCACCGTCGCCGGTGAGCGGCAGCACCGCGAGGTGATCGTCGAGGTCCCGCGTCACGACGGACCGGGACCGGATCAGCTCGTCCAGGTACTGCAGCAGACGGACGACGCGATCCCGACGGCCACCGGGGCCGTCGCCCTGGTCACCGGCGGCGGTCATGCGCTCCTCGAGTCTCTCGGGTCGGCCGCAGCCGACAGTCGGCGCGCCCGGGTCGAGCTACACCTTGACTAAAGGTTAATACATCTGTGAGCAAACGCCGACACGCTCGTCACCGCTTGCGGCCCGCGCGGAAACGCTGCTTGCCCGCGCTCGGCCGGCCCGACGGTGCGCCCGGGTCGCGCTCGAGGTTGATCAGCTGACCCGAGATGCGGGTCCGCTCCAACGCGTCGAAGACGTCCCGGTCCAGATCGTCCGGCAGCTCCACGATGCTGTGATCCGGGCGGATGCTGATGTGCCCGAAGTCGCTGCGCCGCAGCCCGCCCTCGTTGGCGATCGCGCCGACGATCTGCGACGGGGTGGCGTGCTGCCGCTTCCCCACCGCGATCCGGTACGGCACCATCGGGCGGCCCGTCTTGCGATGGGTCGACGGCTCCCGGTCGTGATCCCGGTCCCGGCCCCGGGCGGGCCGGGCGTCGCGGTCACCGAAGTCGCGGTCCTTGCGGTCGCGGGCGTTGCGCTCGCGCTCCGGCGGATCGGGCTTGAGCAGGAACGAGGCACCGTCGCGCGACTGCAGCGCCAGCGCCGCGGCCACGTCGACCAGGGGCACGTCGTTGGCGCCCACGTAGTCCTCGATCAGCCTGCGGAACATCTGCAGGTGGTCGTTGGTGAGATTCTCGGTGATGGACTCGCCGAACTTCTCCACGCGGTGCGCGTTGACGTCCTCGACCGACGGCAGCCCCATCTCGGTGAGCGGCTGCCGGGTGGCCTTCTCGATGGCGCGCAACAGGTGCCGCTCGCGCGGGGTCACGAAGAGCAGGGCGTCGCCCTTGCGGCCGGCACGGCCGGTACGGCCGATCCGGTGCACGTAGGACTCGGTGTCGTGCGGGATGTCGTAGTTCACGACGTGGCTGATCCGCTCGACGTCGAGGCCGCGGGCGGCGACGTCGGTGGCGACGAGGATGTCGATCTTGCCCTCTTTGAGCTGGCCGATCGTGCGCTCGCGCTGCGCCTGCACGATGTCGCCGTTGATCGCGGCGGCCGCGTGCCCGCGGGCACGCAGCTTCTCGGCGAGCTCCTCGGTGGCCGACTTGGTGCGGACGAAGATGATCATCCCGTCGAACTCCTCCACCTCGAGGAGGCGGGTGAGCGCGTCGAGCTTGCGCTGGTGCGCGACCTGCAGGTAGCGCTGCGTGATGTTCGACGCCGTCGCCGTCTTCGACTTGACGGTGACCTCGACCGGGTCGTGCAGGTACTTTTTGGAGATCTTGCGGATCGCCGGCGGCATGGTCGCCGAGAACAGCGCGACCTGCTTGAACTCCGGGGTGTCGGCGAGGATCCGCTCGACGTCCTCCTGGAAGCCCATGGTGAGCATCTCGTCGGCCTCGTCGAGCACCAGGAACTCGAGGTTCGACAGGTCGAGGGTGCCCTTGGAGAGGTGGTCGATCACGCGGCCCGGGGTACCGACGATGATCTGCGCGCCGCGGCGCAGGCCCGAGAGCTGCACGCCGTAGCTCTGGCCACCGTAGATCGGCAGGACGGTGATGTTGGGCATGTGCACTGCGTACTTGCCGAAGGCCTCCGACACCTGCAGCGCGAGCTCGCGGGTGGGGGCCAGCACGAGCGCCTGCGGCTTGCGGCTGTCTCCGTCGATCTTGGAGAGCACGGGCACGGCGAACGCGGCGGTCTTACCGGTGCCGGTCTGCGCGAGGCCGACGACGTCGCTGCCGGAGAGCAGCGGCGGGATGGTGGCGGCCTGGATCGGCGAGGGGTTCTCGTAGCCGACCTCGGCGAGAGCGCGCAGCACGCGCTCATCGATTCCGAGGTCGAGGAAGGTCACCGGTTCGGCTTCGTTCTCCGGAGCCTGCGCGTCGTTGACGACGGCGGCGGGGGCGGTGCGCTCAGCACCGAATTCATCAGACATTGTTTCCCCAGCATAAGCGGTATCCGCCGCGCACGCGAAACACTATCGGAATCGGACATCCTCCGATAGGTTGTGCTCATTCCACTATCTGCATGAGGAGATGAAGTTGCGCATCGAGTCCACGGAACCGACCCGGACCCACGCACCGTCCGACAATCTGACCACGCGGGTCCGCGATCTCGCGTCGTCGGCACCGTCGACGGAACTGTTCCTGCGCCCCTCCGGTTCCGGCTGGTCGCCCGTGACCGCCGCCCAGTTCAACGAGCAGATCACCGCGGTCGGTAAGGGCCTCATCGCCCGCGGGATCGCGCCGGGCACCCGGATCGCGATCATGAGCCCCACGCGGTACGAGTGGGCGCTCCTCGACTACGCGAACTGGTCCGTCGGCGGTTCGACGGTGGCGGTGTACGAGTCGAACTCGGCCGCGCAGGTCGAGCACATCCTCGCGGACTCCGGGTCCGTCGCGCTCATCACCGACACCCGGGCCACGGCCGACCGGATCGCCGCGGGCGTGCCCGCCGACACGCAGGTGTGGGTCATCGAGGACGGCCTGGTCGACGCCCTGGTGGCCGACGGCGCCGGCGTCTCGGACGAGGACTACCTCGCGCGCGCGACCGCCGTCGACGCCGCCGCGGAGGCGACGCTCGTCTACACGTCGGGCACGACCGGCAAGCCCAAGGGTGTCGTCCTCACCCACGACAACCTGCTCAGCGAGTACGACGCGATCCACGCGGGCCTGGACAAGATGGCCGGGCAGAACGCCAGCACGGTGATGTTCCTGCCGCTCGCCCACATCTTCGCGCGCGCCATCTCCGTCGCCGCGGTCCAGCACTCGATCCGGGTCGCGCACACGGCCGACCTGTCGAACCTGACGGGCCTTTTCGGCGAGCTCAAGCCCACCTACATCCTCAGCGTGCCGCGCGTCTTCGAGAAGGTGTACAACACCATGAGCGCGAAGGCCGAGGAGGCCGGCAAGGGCAAGATCTTCAACGCTGCGGTGGACACCTCCATCGAGTTCAGCAAGGCCCGGGACACGGGCGGCGCCGGGCTCGTGCTCAAGCTCAAGCACGCTCTGTTCGACAAGCTGGTCTACTCCAAGTTGCGCGAGGCGCTCGGCGGCCAGTGCGATTGCGCCGTCTCCGGTGGCGCGCCGCTCGGCGCGCGCCTGGGCCACTTCTTCCGCGGCGCCGGCGTCACCGTCTACGAGGGCTACGGCCTGTCCGAGACGAGCGCGGCCATCACCTGCAACACGCCCACCGAGCAGCGGATCGGCACCGTCGGCCGGCCCGTGCCCGGCAACGAGGTCGCCATCGCGGACGACGGCGAGGTCCTGCTCCGCGGTCCCGTCGTCTTCGGCGGCTACTGGGGCCTGCCCGAGGCGAACGCCGAGGCGCTGCAGGACGGCTGGTTCCACACCGGCGACCTGGGCTCCCTCGACGCCGACGGCTACCTGTCGATCACGGGCCGCAAGAAGGAGATCCTGGTGACCGCGGCAGGCAAGAACGTCGCGCCCGCGCAGACCGAGGACGCGCTGCGCCAGCACCCGCTGGTCTCGCAGGCGATGCTCGTGGGCGACAAGCAGCCCTTCGTCGGCGCGCTCATCACCCTCGATCAGGAGGCGCTGCCGGGCTGGCTCGCGGCGCACGGGCTGCCGGCCGAGATGACGCTCGAGGAGGCCGCCGCCAACGACGTCCTGCTCGCCGAGATCGCGTCCGCCGTGGGGACCGCGAACGCGCTGGTCTCCAAGGCCGAGCAGGTGAAGAAGTGGAGCGTGCTCAGCACCGACTTCACCATCGAGGGCGGCGAGCTCACCCCGACGCTGAAGGTCAAGCGCAACGTCGTCATGGACAAGTACGGCGACGAGGTCGACGCGATCTACGCCTGATCGCCCCCGGACGACGAACGCCGCCCCTCCCCTGCGGGAGTGGGCGGCGTTCGCGTTCGCGGCGCGTCAGAGGTCGAACTGCGCGCGGATCTCGTCCGAGTTCTTCTTCTCGAAGTAGAACGAAGCGAACGGGATCGTGCCGGCGAGGAGCGTGAGGAAGAACCGCTTCGCGGGCCATCGGACCTTCGACCCCAGATCCACGGTGATGATCAGGTAGATGAAGTAGCACCAGCCGTGGACGGCCCCGAAGTAGAACAGCCACTCCGGGCTCTCCCAGCCGAACGCCGGGGCCAAAGCGTACTTGTAGACCATCTCCGCACAGAAGACCAGGAGGATGACACCTGTCAGGGTTGCCATGAAGCGGTAGCGCTTGAGCGCGGCGGCCACCTGGTCACGGCGCTTGGCCGCCAGCTTCTCCGCCGTCGGCGCGGGTGCGTCGGTCACTTCTTCTCCTCGGTCTGCTCGCTCCCCGCCAGTTCGGCGAGGAGCTTGTTGTACTCGTCGTGCGCCGGGTCGTCCGGCGCGGTGTCGGGGGCCGACGGTGCCGCCACCCGGGTGGGCAGGAAGCCGTCCGGGATCGCGGTCAGCGTGCCCGCGGGCGCGACCGTCGACCGCGGCGCGAGGGCCGGTCGCTCGACGGGGGAATCCTCGGGCGCGGCATCCGCGCCTCCCTCGGCCTCGGCGACGAGCCGGTCCTGCAGCTCCGCCTCGTCCTCGAGCTGCACGAACCGGCGGTAGCCCCAGACCGCCGCGACGGCGAAGAGCGGCCACTGCAGGGCGTAGCCGAGGTTCCGCGCGGAGCCCGCGGTGGACTCGAAGCGCCCCCACTGCCACCAGCCGAGCGCCAGGAACGCCACGGCGGCGATCACGACGAACGCGATCAGCGCGGGGCGATGACGACGACGTTTCACGACCTCGACGGTACCCGTCAACCCGGCGGTGTCCGAATGCCGGTATCGTGACCTGCGCCGCAGCGGAGAACCATCCACTGCCGCACGCGCCCGTGGCGGAATTGGCAGACGCGCAGGATTTAGGTTCCTGTCTGGAGACGGGTGGGGGTTCAAGTCCCCCCGGGCGCACTCTCCGAAACACTTCGTCACTAAGGTAAGGTTTACCTATGTGGCTCTCGCACTTCCTCGGCGTTGCACTGCCGCTGCTCCTCCTCCCCACCGTCGCGCTGTTCGCCTGCGCCACGTGGGGCCAGGCGGCTCTCGCGGGTGACTACCCCGCCGACGTCCGCGCCCTGATGCCCGAGTTCTCCGCAGCGGAGCGGCGCCGTGGCACCGCGCTCGCAACGCTCTTTCTGGTGACGCTCGTCGGGGCGGTCTTCACCGCCACCGTCACCTGGATCGACGGTGCCCCCGCCTCCGGGTTCCTGCAGGCCTACGGGATCGCCTTCGCGACCCTGTTCGCGTTCTGCGTGATCGACCTGATCTTCGACTGGATCGTGCTGTGCTGGTGGCGTCCGTCGTGGGTCGTCGTCCGCGGAACCGAATCGGCCGAGGGATGGGGCGACTACATGTTCCACGTCCGCGAGCAGCTGAGCCCGACGGGCCTGGCCGCGATGTTCGGCCTCCCCCTCGTCGTCGCGGCGGCCGCGACGGCCGCCCGCGCGCTGCTCTAGCGTCGAGCCACCGGCCGGAGCTCCTACGCCTCGGGCACTCCGGGCCGGAACGAGGAACGCGCCCGCCGCCGATCAACTCATCCTCCACATCAGCAGCAAGGCAACGAGACCGGCGCAGGTGCGCGCTGCCGATTGCCCCGCGGCGCTCGGCGTGCGGCGTGGCCGTCAGACCTCGCGCGACGGTGCGCCGTCGCCCCGCCCGGGCCGCGTGAAGGTTGCGAGGTGGACCACGAACGCCACGCCTGCAGCCGCCAATGCCACCGCCACCACCTGCCCGAGCCCGACGGCGAACCCGGGTACGTCGCCGCTCGAGATCGCCGACACGGCAGATGCGCCGGCGATCATCGCTCCGACGTCGCAGAGCCCGACCACGACGGCGGCGACGAAGCCGAGAATCCCCGCGCCTCGACCGAGCGACAGCAGGCCCAACCCGCCCAGTGCGCAGACCGCCAAGCCGATCAGCACAAGATCCACCCGGACCTTCGACACCAGATCTGGGCTCAAGCCGTTGAAGCCGGACAGCAGCACCAGCGCGACGAGAGGCAGCGCGAATGCCGAGATCGCCGCGACCTCCGACCGATGACCTGAGTTCATGATGCTTAACATAGCGCACCGAATCGACAACAGTGCAGATGGCAGGCCTCCGAACAGTCGGGCACGCCCGCACGCAACGCACCGCCACTCGCCGCTACCACACCGCCGGCCAATCACCGGCGGACATAGGACAACAGAGGATGCCGTTTGCGGAGATCTCCTCGTCGCTTCTCATGAAAGAAGCTCCAGGCGATAGTGGGTTTTCCCGGCCGAACCCGTCCGCCTCCTGTGAATGCCTGTGAATTCTCTTCGGAGGAACTCAGTTTCACCCCGCTACGTTCGGAGGAGTGGCTCGGACCGCCCACCGGTGGATCCGAGCGACGACGAAGGGAGAACGACATGCTCACACGATGGAAGATCGCCGCCACCGCCGGCGCTGCCGGCGCCCTCGCCCTGGCCCCCGCCGCGATGGCTCAGGCGGCACCGTCCGACCCGGTACCCGGCACGAACTGCACGGTGGCCCAGGTCGAACGCGCGCTGGTCGCCGTCGCGCCCGAGGCGGCGACGATGGTGAATCAGGTGCCCGGCGGCCGCGCCGAGGCCGAACGGATCCTGACGCTGCCGCCCGCCGAGCGCACCGCTCGGATCCACGAGCTGGGCCGGCAGAACCCGCAGCTCGCGGCGTACTACGGCCAGAACCAGGGGAAGATCAATCAGACGATCGGCGTCGTCGCGTCGACCTGCTCGCAGTACTGATCGCCCCACGCACCACGAAGGCGCCGACTCCACCGGGAGTCGGCGCCTTCGCCGTACGAGCACGATCCGTCAGGAGATCGGGATCTCCTTGATCTTCGAATCCGGCTTGCCCGCCGTCTTGCAGTAGACGATCGCCTGCTGCTGCAGTCCTGTGATCACGAGCGCCGAGGGCTCGTCGCCGTGCTTGTCCTTGTACAGCTTCGTCACCTGGTCACGCTGGTCCGCGTCGGACATCTTCTGGTAGTTCTCGCAGGTGGTGTCACCGCCCTGCTTCGTGCAGCCGGTGAGGGTGAGCGCGGCGACGGCGAGCACCGCCGCACCGAGGCGGATTCCGTTCGTGGGCTTCGACATGGGGCACCTTCCGGCTGGATGACGGGACGGGTCGACCCTACCGAGACGCCGGTCGCATCAGTCGACGCAGGGGATCTCGCCGCCGCGCAGGGTCGTCCCGGAGTCGGGCACCGGGCCCGCCGCGGCGGACGTGGGCATCGTCGTCGTACCCGGCGCGCGGGGCGCGGTGAAGCCCACGGGCTTCGGAGCCGGCGTCGCGCCGGCGACCTCGGTGGCGTCGGAGGTCTCCTCGGCGTCATCGGGTTCGGGCACGGACTGCCCGAAGGCCTTCTGCACCTGCGCACGGATGGCCTTCGGATCCACCAGGTTCACGGCCTGCTGGTCGATCATGTCGTAGCCGAGCACTGGCAGCGTCGTGAACGTGAGGTTCGTCCCCGCGATCTGGCCGGCCTGCTGCGCGAACTCCTGCAGGTCCCAGCCGTCGGAGACGACGACGTCCTTCTGCGCCACGGCGATCAGGGACTGCAGCTTCCGGACGTCGCCGAAGACGCCCTGCTTCTGCAGCTGCACCATGACGCCGGCGATGAACGCCTGCTGCCGGTGCGTGCGGTCGAGGTCGCCGTCGGCGAGCCCGTGCCGCTGCCGGACGAAGGCCAGCGACTGCGCGGCGTTCAGCTTCTGCCGACCGGCGGGGAAGGCGGCGCCGGAGTAGCTGTCGCGCACCGGGTTGTTGAGACACACCTCGACGCCGCCCAGGGTCTGCGCGAGGTCGTAGAAGCCGACGAGACTGACCTCCGCGAAGTGATCGATCGGCACACCCACGAGCCGGCCGACGGTGGCGATGGTCGCGGCGCGCGCCGACTCCCGGGCCTTGCTCTCGAGCTCCTTGCGGTCGGAGACGCCCGTCGCGGCCAGCTTGTCCTCGACCTCGGCCTTGCGGGTGCCGTACGCCTCCTTGATCTTCCCCTTCTTCTTCGACTCGACGCCCATGAAGGTCACGTAGTCGTCGCGCGGGATCGAGAAGGCGGTCACCTTCTTCCCGTCCGCGGGCACGTGCAGGAGGATCAGCGTGTTGGTGTTGTAGCCGCCGTTGTCACTGGTACCGGCGTGCAGCTGCTCGAGGACGTCGGCGGGCAGCGGGTCGCCGTTCTGATCACGCCGGGTGTCCAGCCCCATCAGCAGGATGTTCTTCGCACCGCCCGTGGACTTCGCCACCTTGGCCTCGGCGAGCGCGCGCGAGACGTTGAAGCCGCCGATCACCAGATTGGTGCTCCACCAGACGGTTCCGGTGACGGCGAGCACGACGGCCGACAGCAGCGCGATGGCCACGCGGCCACCCCGCGCTCCCGACGGTCTGCGCTTCACGCGGCGACATTACCGCGCGGAGCGGCGCTACTCGGGGACGCGCGCCGCGAGTGCCCGGAGCGGCTCCACCAGCTGGGCGAGCGCCCGCGCGCGGTGGCTGATCGCGTTCTTCTCCTCCGCGGTCAGCTCCGCGGCGGTGCGGTCCGAGCCGTCGGGGAGGAAGACCGGGTCGTAGCCGAACCCGCCGTCGCCGCGGGGCTCCCGCAGGACGGTGCCGCGCCAGGTGCCGCGCACCGTCCGCTCCCCCGTGCCGTCCACGAGGGCGCACGCCGAGACGAACTCGCCGCCGCGCCGCTCGTCCGGGGTGTCGGAGATCTGCGCGAGCAGCAGGGCGGTGTTCGCCGGGTCGTCCCCGTGGCGGCCGGACCAGCGCGCCGAGAGCACGCCGGGCATGCCGTTCAAGGCGTCGACGCAGATGCCGGAATCGTCGGCGAGGCAGGGCAGTCCGGTCCGCTCGTAGCCCTGCCGGGCCTTGATGAGCGCGTTGCCCTCGAACGACGGCGCGTCCTCGGGCAGCTCCTCGAAGGCCGGGACCTCGTCGAGCCCGATGACCTCGAGACCGACGATGCCCGCGTCGGCGACGACCTGCCGCAGCTCGCGGAGCTTCTTCGCGTTGCGCGAGGCGAGCAGCAGCCGGGTGCCGGTCACTGCCCGAACTTCTTCTTCTGTTCGCCCTCGAACTCCGGCAGCACGCCCGGGTACGGCGCCGCGAGCGCCTCCTTCTGCACGGCGAAGAGCTTCTCGGTGCCGGCGACCGCGGAGTCGAGCATCCAGTCGAGGGTGGTGCGGGCGAAGGTGGCTCCCTCGCCCGTGCCCTGCACCTCGACGAGGGTGCCGGTGTCGGTGGCGACGACGTTCATGTCGACCTCGGCGCGCGAATCCTCCTCGTACGGCAGGTCGAGCCGGACGCGGCCGTCGACGACGCCCACCGAGACGGCGGCGATCGCGCACGAGATGGGCTGCGGGTCGGTCAGCTTGCCGGCGGCGCCGAGGTAGGTCACGGCGTCGCACAGCGCGACGTAGGCGCCGGTGATCGACGCGGTGCGGGTGCCGCCGTCGGCCTGCAACACGTCGCAGTCGATGGCGATCGTGTTCTCGCCCAGCGCCGCGAGGTCGATGCAGGCGCGCAGCGACCGGCCGATGAGGCGGGAGATCTCGTGGGTGCGGCCGCCGACCTTGCCCTTGGTGGACTCGCGGCGGCTGCGCTCGTGGGTGGCGCCGGGGAGCATCGAGTACTCGGCGGTCAGCCAACCCTGGCCCGATCCGCGGCGCCAGCCGGGCACGCCCAGCTCGACGCTGGCGGTGCACAGCACCTTGGTGTTGCCGAACTCCACCAGCACCGAACCGGCGGGGTTCTGCGTGAATCCCCGGGTGATGGTCACGGGGCGGAGTTCGTCGTCGGCCCTGCCGTCTGCGCGTCTGCTCACGGCCCCAGCCTATCGCCTCCCGTCGGCGGGGGCGCTAGAGCTCGAAGACGTCGCCGCCCGTCACGGCGTGGACCGGCCCGTCGTAGACGGAGCGCGCCTCGGCGAGCACCGCTTCGCGCGAGGTCCACGGCGGGATGTGGGTGAGCAGCAGCCGCCCGACGCCCGCGTCCGCGGCGGCCTGGCCGGCCTCGACGCCCGAGAGGTGCACGCCCAGCGGGCGGTTCGCGGGGTCGTGCGTCCAGCTGGCCTCGGCCAGCATCACGTCCGCGCCGCGGGCGACCTCGACGAGGTTGTCGCAGACGCCGGTGTCGCCCGTGTACGCGAGGACCTTGCCGCTCGGCGACGTGATCCGCAAGCCGTGCGACTCGGGCGGATGGAACATGCGGAAGGGACGCACGGTGAGGCCGCCCACGACGTGGTCCTCACCCTCGGCCCACGCGGAGAAGTCGAACGTGTCGGAGATGTCGTCGAGCATCGCCGCCGACTCGGCGGAGGCGCGCCCCAGGCGCTCCGGGGTGTCCGCGGGGCCGATCAGGCGGGCGCGGCCCACCGCGGGCTCCGGGTGGTAGCGCCGCCACACGAGCAGCGACGGCACGTCGAGGCAGTGGTCGGCGTGCAGGTGCGAGAGCATGACGGTGACCGTGTTCGGGTCGACTCGCTGTTGCAACTCCCCCAACACCCCGGGTCCGAAATCCATGACGACCGGATCCTGCCCGTCCACCTCCAAGAGGTATCCCGAGCAGGCCGCCCGAGGACCGCCGACGCTGCCGGAACACCCGAGGATGGTGAGACGCATGAAGCACATGCTGCCAGATCCGCGATCGTCACGAGGCAATCGCGCCGACCTCACGGGAATTGCCAGGTCCGGACTCGGTGCGGGCGCGGCGCCCGAGCAGCACCGCCGCGAGCACGCCGCCGACGGCGCCCCACAGGTGCGCCTGCCACGAGACACCGGGCTGACCGGGCAGAACGCCCCACAGCATGCCTCCGTAGAGCACCATGAGCGTCACGCCGACGATGATGTCGAGCGGCTTGCGGGTGAACAGCCCCCGCACCGCCAGGTAGGTCATCCAGCCGAACAGCACCCCCGACAGCCCGATCACCACGGTGTTCGTGCCGCCCGTCACCCACACGCCGACGCCCGACACCAGCCAGATGATCGCGGTGGCGAGCAGGAACCGGCCGGCACCAGCGATCAGGCCCAGGAAACCGAGGATCAGCGCCGGAACGCTGTTGGCGGCCAGGTGCTCCCAACCGCCGTGCAGGAGCGGAGCGGCGGCGATCCCGCGGATCGCGTCGCCACCCTCACGCGGGTGGATGCCCCACTGGTCCAGGGAGTTGCCGGCGACGGTGTCGACGACCTCGATGGCCCATAGCGCGGCGACGAAGACCGCGATCACGATCGCGGACCGTCCGGCCGTGCTCCCGGCCACCCGCCGCACGGGCGACCGCTCGTCCTTGATGGGAACCGTCATGGCGACCTCCTCGCGCGAGCGGAGGCGGTGCTTCACTCACGCCCAGAGCTGGCCGTCGAGGGCCTCCTCCGCATCTTCCAACGTACCGTCGTACGCGCCGGTCGACAGATACTTCCATCCCGCATCCGCGACGACGAAGGCCACATCGGCGCGCTCGCCCGCGGCCAGGGCCTTGTTCGCGACGCCCAGCGCGGCGTGCAGCACCCCGCCGGTGGAGACGCCGGCGAAGATCCCCTCGTCGTCGATGAGCTGCCGCATGCGGCGCACCGCGTCGTAGGCGCCCACGGAGAACCGCCGCGTCAGGACCGTCTCGTCGTAGAGCTCGGGGACGAAGCCCTCATCGAGGTTACGGAGCCCGTAGACGAGCTCGCCGTACCGCGGCTCGGCGGCGACGATCTGCACGCCGGGCACGTGTTCGCGCAGGTAGCGGCCGGTGCCCATGAGCGTGCCCGTCGTGCCGAGACCCGCGACGAAATGCGTGATCTCGGGCAGGTCGGCGAGCAGCTCCGGCCCCGTCCCCGTGTAGTGCGCGCGGGCGTTCGCGGGGTTGCCGTACTGGTAGAGCATCACCCAGTCCGGGTGCTCCGCGGCGAGCTTCTTCGCCTCCGCCACGGCGCGGTTGGAGCCGCCCGCGGCAGGGCTGGAGATGATCTCGGCGCCGTACATGGTGAGCAGCTGGCGCCGCTCCGCGGAGGTGTTCTCGGGCATCACGCACACCAGCCGGTAGCCCTTGAGCTTCGCGGCCATCGCGAGGCTGATCCCGGTGTTGCCGGAGGTGGGCTCGAGGATGGTGTCGCCGGGACGGAGCCGACCGTCGGCCTCCGCCTCCGTGATCATCCGCAGCGCCGGGCGGTCCTTGATCGACCCCGTCGGGTTGCGGTCCTCGAGCTTGGCCCACAGCCGGACGGAGGGCGCACCGTCGGACCCGTCCCAGCGGGGCGACAGGCGCGGCAGCCCGACCAGCGGCGTCCCGCCCAGCGAGTCGAGCAGCGAGTCGAACCTCATCCGCCCGCCACCGCGGGAAGCACCGTGACGGTGCCCCCGTCGGCGACGGGGGTGTCGAGGCCGCCGGTGAACCGCACGTCCTCGTCGTCGACGTAGACGTTGACGAACCGGTGCAGCGCGCCGTCGGCGATGAGCCGGTCCTTGATCCCGGCGTGGCGGGTCTCGAGGTCGTCGATGACGGCGGCGAGCGTCGCGCCGTCGGCGGGCACGCGCTTCTGGTCGCCGGTGAGCGGGCGCAGGATGGTCGGGATGGACACGGTGACGGACATCAATCCTCCAGGATGTGGACGGGCTCTTCGGTGATCACGGAATCGACGATGCGGTAACTGCGGACCTCGGCGTCGGGGCCGAGCTCGTCGCGGGTGGAGATCAGGACGTAGTGGGCGTTCGGCTCGGAGGCGAACTTCACGTCGGTGCGGGAGGGATAGGCCTCGGTGGCCGTGTGCGAGTGGTAGATCACCACCGGCTCCTCGTCGGCGTCGTCCATCCCGCGCCACACGCGCAGTTGCTCGCCCGAGTCGAAGCGGTAGAACGTGGGCGAGCGCTCCGCGTTGAGCATCTCGATGAACCGCTCGGGGCGGTCGGAGCCCTCGGGCCCGGCGATGACGCCGCACGCCTCGTCGGGGTGGTCGCGGCGCGCGTGCGCGATCATCCGCTCCACCAGGTCGCGCCTGATCGTCAACCCGCGCGGCGGGCCCGGCTCCGTCATGTGCCGTGCAACCGCCGCCGGGCGCGCGCTATTCCGGCTCGCGGTCGAGCATCACCGAGACCAGCACGTCGAGCATCGCCGAGAGCCAGTGGTAGACGTCGACGTGCCCGGCCCGGGCCGGGTCCTCGGAGGACGGCCCGTCGGGCAGGTCCGCGGTGATGCCCAGCAGCGTGCCGAGCGCGAGCCGCAGGTCGTTGATGCAGGTCAGCCAGTCCTGCGCCTCGGACTCGGTGAGGGAGACGGTGCCGGCCCGCTCGGGCAGGGTGGCGAGCACCGTCTGTGCGGCATCGCGCTTGGCGTCGATCACCTCGGGCTCGTTGAGGGAGCGGAGCGCGCCGTTGAGGTCGCGGGCCAGCTCGCCCGACGGTGCCTCGGTCGCGCCCGGCGCGTTGGCGTCGGGCCGGTAGAAGTCGGGCAGCAAGCGCTGCAGCACGGTCTCCTGGGGCGGCTCGGCGTGGCCGGTCCGCAGCCCGGTCAGCTCGGCGAGGTCGTCGTGCGGTGCCGAGTCCTCCCGCTCGTCGAACAACTCGACCAGGGATCCGACGAGGGACCGGACGAGGCCGACCTCCTCCGGATCCATCTTCGAGACGAAGCGGACATCGCCGCGCACGCCCCGCTTGACCTGCCAGTTACGCACTCAGTCGTCTCGCTGCATCGTCGCCCACAGGCCGGCCGCATGCAGCTTGCGGACATCGGCCTCCACCTTGTCGCGGTCGCCCGTGGAGACCACGGCCTTCCCCTCGGTGTGCACCTGCATCATCAGTTCCTTGGCTTTGGCCGTGCTGAAGCCGAACAGCTTCCGGAGCACGAAGGTCACGTACGACATGAGGTTCACCGGGTCGTCCCAGACCACGGTGACCCAGGGCTTGTCGAGCGCCTCGTCGGTCTTGCGTTCGAGCACCGCGGACGTACCGGGCTGGGCAGCAGTGGAACCTCCGCCCGGACCACCGTCACTTCCCGGGGCCGCTGCGCTGCTGTCGGTCATGGTTCTAGGGTACCCAGTGTGACGGTAGATGAAAACGGGGCCGACTCCTCCTGGCGCAGCTCCGCCCTGCTCACGGATCAGTACGAGCTCACCATGCTCGCGGCGGCCCTCAAGGACGGCACGGCGCACCGGCCCTGTGTCTTCGAGGTCTTCGCGCGACGGCTGCCCGCCGGCCGGCGATACGGCGTGGTGGCCGGCACCACGCGGGTGCTCGACGAGCTCCGCCGGTTCCGCTTCGGTCCCGCCGAGCTCGCCGTCGTCGAGCGCTTCCTGGACCCCGATACGCTGGCCTGGCTCAAGGACTACCGGTTCACGGGCGAGATCGACGGCTACCGCGAGGGCGAGCTCTACTTCCCCGGTTCCCCGCTCCTGACCGTGCGCGCCACCTTCGCGGAGGGCGTGATCCTGGAGACGCTGATCCTGTCGATCCTCAACCACGACAGCGCGATCGCCTCCGCCGCCGCCCGTATGGTGTCCGCGGCCGCGGGGCGCCCGCTGATCGAGATGGGCTCGCGGCGCACGCACGAGCGGGCCGCGGTGGCCTCCGCCCGCGCGGCCTACCTCGCCGGGTTCGCCACGACCTCCAACATGGAAGCGGCCCGGACGTACGGCGTCCCGTCGGGCGGCACGGCCGCGCACGCCTTCACCCTGCTGCACACCGGCCCGGACGGCCCCGACGAGGAGGCCGCCTTCGCGGCCCAGGTCGCGGCGCAGGGGCCCGGTACCACGCTGCTGGTGGACACCTACGACATCACCGAGGGCGTCAACCGTGCGGTCCGGGCCGCGGGACCGGAGCTCGGCGGCGTCCGGATCGATTCGGGCGACCTCGGCATCATCACCCGGCAGGTGCGGGCGCAGCTCGACGGCCTGGGCGCGACGCGGACCAAGATCGTGGTGTCGGGCGATCTGGACGAGTACGCGATCGGCGCGCTGCGCGCGGAGCCGATCGACGTCTACGGCGTCGGCACCTCGCTCGTCACCGGCTCGGGCGCCCCCACCGCGGGGATGGTCTACAAGCTCGTCGAGGTCGACGGCCTGCCCGTCGCGAAACGCAGCTCGCACAAGGAGACCCAGGGCGGCGAGAAGCGCGCCGTGCGGCTCGCGCGCGGCACCGGCACCATCGTCGAGGAGCTGCTGCACCGGCCCGGGGCCACCCCGACGGTGCCGGCGCACCTCACGGCGACGCCGCTGCAGATCCCGCTGGTGCGCGGCGGCGACCAGGTCGACGGGCTGCCGACCCTCGAGGACGCGCGCGCGCACCTGCGCAACGCCCTGGTGACGCTGCCGTGGGAGGGCCTGGGCCTGTCGAACGGCGAGCCCGCGATTCCGACCCGCCTGGAGGAGAAGCGATGACGACGGCGCTGATCGTCGTGGACGTGCAGAACGACTTCTGCGAGGGCGGCTCGCTGGCCGTCGCGGGCGGCGCGCAGGTGGCGCGGCGCATCCACGACGACCTGCTGGAGTCCTATCCGGTGATCGCCGCGACCCGCGACTGGCACATCGACCCCGGCGCGCACTTCTCCGCGACCCCGGACTTCGTGGACTCGTGGCCGGTGCACTGCCGGGCGCGCACCGAGGGCGCGCAGTTCCACCCGAACCTGCGGCTGCCGGTGCGGGTGCCGGTGTTCAGCAAGGGCGCCTACTCGGCGGCGTACTCGGGTTTCGAGGCGCACGATCCGGACGGCGCTTCGCTCGCGGAATGGCTGGCGGCGCACGACGTCTCGTCGGTCGACGTGGTCGGCATCGCCACCGACCACTGCGTGCGCGCCACCGCCCTCGACGCCGTGGCCGCCGGCCTGACGGTGCGCGTGCTCGCCGACTACACCGCGGGCGTCGCCGAGGAGTCGACGCGGGCCGCGCTGGCGGAGTTCGCGGCCGCCGGGATCACGGTGGCCTGAGAGTCATTCGCCGGATTCGTCGCCGGGGCCCGCGGGGTCGTCGCCGGGATCCGGGAGGTCGTCCGGGTAGATGACGTCGATCTCGCGGATCGACTTCGGGAAGTCCGTGCGGTTGTTGGTCAGGAAGCGATCGGCACCCGCGGCGATCGCCGTCGCGAGGTGCACGGAGTCCGCGGCTCGGAGCCCGTAGGACACCGCGAGCGACAACGCCAGGTGCGCAGTGGGGTCATCCAACGGATACAGGTCGAGCCGGCCGACCAGCTCGAGCAATCGCTTCGTCTCATCCGACGCAAGACCCGCGCGCACTGACGGTGGTCATGGACGGTTTGTACGGCTGTGTACATGTACGTACGACAGGTCACGACGGTTGCCGGGCCTGGACGGCCGACAGTTCGGCAAGGAGCTCGTCGGGGTACTCCATCGGCAGCGAGTGCGTCCCGTCCGGCCAGACGCGGACCGTCGCGTTCGGCAGGGTGCGGGCCCGCTGCTCGGCGGCAGCGGTGTCGGTGACCGTGCTCCGGCCGCCGAGTCCGACGAAGACGGGCATCGTCAGTCGCGCGAGCGCGGCGTCGTCGGGCTGGACGGGCGTCGGGAGCGCGGCGCGGTACCCCGCCGCGCCGGCGTCGATCATGGCGCCGATCGGGCTGCCGGTGGTGTCGGCCTCGTCGGCCCCGCCGATGGACGCGAGTCCCTTCCGCCGCCACGACTCGGGCAGGAAGGGCAACGCCGAGGGCAGCGTCGCGACGTACATCTGCCAGCGCAGCCCGGCGAAGACGAGGATCGGCTCCCACAGCGTCAGGGTGGCGACCCGATCGGGATGGCGCACCGAGAGGTTCGCGGCGCTCCACGCGCCGAAGGAGTGCCCGACGAGGTGCGCGCGGCCGATCCCGAGGGCCGTCATCGTCTCCGCGAGCCAGGCCGCCTGGTCGTCGGCGCCGGCCAGCGGCCGGTCCTGCACGCTCATGCCCGCATCGCCCAGCGCGTCGACGGCGTAGACCTCCCGGTCGCGCAGGCGCGCCACTACGTCCGCCCACATGGGGACACCCGAGGATCGCCCCGGCACCAGCAGGATCGGCGCCTCCCCGGGCCGGGGCGTCCCGAACCGGTAGGCGCGGACGATGCCGTACCCGGTGCGCACGTCCCGCGTCTCCGACGGTGCCGGCAGGTCGCGGAGGGCGCGGTCGTACCGCTCGAGGTACGTCGCGCGGGCGTCCGCCGACCGCCAGTACCCGACGGGGCTCGGATCGCGCACGAGGTAGGCGCCCACCGCACCGAGGACCACCGCCGCCACCGCTCCGACCATCACCGCTCGCCGGATCCGTCGTCCCATGTCGCACCTCCTTGACAATGCATTCGCATTGTAACAAGTTCGCGATGCACTCGCATTGCTACGATCGACGGGTGCCGAAGCAGGTGGACCACGAGGAACGTCGCGCCGAGATCGACCGCGTCGTATGGACGATCATCGCCGAGGAGGGCATCGCCGCCGTCACCCTCCGCGCCATCGCCGCGCGCGGCGACATCTCGATGGGCCGCATCCAGCACTACTTCCCCACCCGCGACGCCATCGTCCGGCACGCACTCACGTCGTACCTGGCGCTGGCGGAGCGGGCCCACCCCGTCCCGGACGATCCGGGCGAGGCCCTGACGATGCTGCTCACCCACGCGATCCCGCGCGACGGCGCGCGACGTCTCGGCGCGAAGGTCTGGTACGCCTACCTCGCCGAGGCGGTCACCGATCCCGGCCTCCGCGCGATCGTCGACGAGACGCTGCGGGGCGCCGAGGACCTCGCGACGGACCTGCTCGACGGTGACCGCGACCGCGCGCGGGCCCTCCTCGCCGCGGCGGACGGCTTCGCCTACCGCGCGCTGATCGGCGTCGTCACCGCCGACGAAGCCGAAGCCGCCGTCCGCGACCTCGCCGGCCCGGCCCCGCGCCGGACCTGACGCGCGCCGGACCCGACCCGCGGGTAGTGAGCGCCGGATGCACACGTTTCCCCAGGAAGCAGTGCGGGCTAACGCTGTTAAGTTCCGATCGGGGCGGGGCTACAGTGCAGACATGCGCCTGACCGCCGAATTCACCAGCGAACCCTTCGAGGGCGAGGGAACGGTGCCGACGCACGCCGACCGCGCCGTCGGAGCACTGCGGGCCGCCGGCCTGGAACACGACTTCGGTCCGCTCGGCACCTCCGTGGAGGGTGACCGCGATTCCGTGCTCGACGCACTGCGGGACGCCCTCGATGCGGCGTTCACAGGCGGCGCGACCCGCGTCACCGTGCAGATCGAGCGGACCGATGACTGAACCCGGACATCCGCTGCTCGAGGCCGTGCGGGACCTCGTGGACCGGATCGACGGCACCGTCGTGACAGTGGCCGAGTTGCGGCCGTCGGACGTGCCGCTGCGCTGGGAGGGCCGCACCGTGGGTGGCGTGCGCCTCTCCGCCGCGGACCCGGCGGAGCCCCTCGCCGGCGACCTGGACACCCTCCTCGAGCGGCTCGCGGAGGAACTGGGAGCACCCCTGAACGAGTTGGACCGCAAGGACAAGCAGCGAGCCGTTCGCCTGCTCGAGGAGCGCGGCGCGTTCACCTTCCGCAAGTCCACCGAGACGGTGGCCGAGGCGCTCGGAGTCACCCGGTTCACGGTGTACAACTACCTCAACCGCCTGCGCGCCTGACCTGGACCGAGCGACGCTCGGCAACATTTTTTCAACAAACTGTTGACGTGACTCAGATCACATGTCATTCTTCGATCAGTGGAAAACCTCTTCCGCAGACCGAAAGAAGGCAGGTCAGATGGACCTCGAAGACTTCAACTCGGCGCCTGAGGCCGATATCCGGGCGACTCTACTCGCGTGTTGCGATGTGCGCTCCTGGAGCGATGCGGTCATCGACGGACGGCCCTACGCCGATGCCTCCGACGCCCTCCGGGCGGCCGGCACCGCGGCCCTGGCGTTCACCCCCGCCGACGTGGATCGCGCACTCGCCTCCCATCCGCGGATCGGCGAGCGCGCCGCGGGCGCCTCCACCGAGGCCGCGTGGTCCCGCAAGGAGCAGTCGGGCGTCGCCACCGACACGCAGACGCAGGCCGCCCTCCTCGCCGGCAACGGCGCCTACGAGGAGCGCTTCGACCGCGTCTTCCTGATCAACGCCGCGGGACTGGACGCGACGACGGTGCTCGCCGAGCTGCACCGGCGGCTCGAGAACGCGCCGGACGCCGAGGCAGCCGAAGTCGCCCGCGAGCTCCGCGGGATCGCGCTGCGCCGCCTCGCCCGGGTCCTCGAACTGGAAGACGAACTCGCAGAGAGGCAGTCATGAGCACGGTCACCACCCACGTCCTCGACACCGCGCGCGGTGTCCCCGCAGCCGGGGTCCCGATCCGGATGGACCGGGTCGGGCCGGACGGCACCGTCGAATCCGTGGCACAGGGCGTCACGGACGACGACGGCCGGATCCGCGACCTCGGCCCGGACGACCTGGCCGCCGGCGTCTACCGCCTGATCTTCGACACCGCGACGTACTCCACGGCCACGGGGCAGGAGAACTTCTTCCCCGAGGTCGCCATCACCTTCCGCCTGATCGCGGTCGACGGCGCCGTTCCCCACCACCACGTCCCGCTCCTCCTCAGCCCGTTCCACTACTCCACCTACAAAGGAAGCTGACCACCATGGCAATCCACTTGGGCCCCAACCAGTACGGCAAGGCGGAGAACCGCGTGGTGCGGATCTACCGCGACACCGCCCGGCACACGATCCGTGACCTCAACGTGTCCTCGGCGCTGCGCGGCGACTTCACCGACGCCCACATCAGCGGCGACCAGGCGGCGGTGCTGCCGACCGACACCCAGAAGAACACCTCGTTCGCCTTCGCCAAGGAGAAGGGCATCGGCGCGATCGAGGACTACGCCCTCACGCTGGGCGGTCATTTCATCGACTCAACCCCCAAGGCCGACGGCGCCCGCATCGAGGTGCACGAGTACCCCTGGGACCGGATCCAGGTCGACGGTGCCGGCCACGACCACGCCTTCGTCCGCTCCGGCGGCGGAGTACGGTCCACCGTCGTCAACGTCGACGGCCGCGGCGCCGACCGCCGCGCGCACGTGGTGTCCGGCATCCACGACCTGACGCTGCTCAAGTCCACCGGCTCGGAGTTCCACGGCTTCCTCAAGGACAAGTACACGACGCTGCAGGAGACCGACGACCGGATCCTCGCCACGTCGCTCGTCGCCAAGTGGCGCTACGACCACACGGACGTGGACTGGGACAAGTCCTTCGACTCGATCCGCGCGATCATGCTCCAGCGGTTCGCCGAGATCCACAGCAAGGCACTGCAGCAGACCCTGTACGGCATGGGCCAGTCCGTGCTCGAGCAGCACCCCGAGGTCGCGGAGATCAAGTTCTCGGCGCCGAACAAGCACCACTTCCTGGTGGACCTCTCCCCCTTCGGCGTGGAGAACCCCGGCGAGGTGTTCATCGCGGCCGACCGCCCCTACGGCCTGATCGAGGCGAGCGTCGTGCGCGACGACGCGTCCGACGCCGGCTCGGCGTGGCACGGCGTGCCCGGATTCTGCTAGCGGGGCGACGACCATGACCACAGCCACCGAGGTCCGGCCCGAGGACGAACGCCTCCCGCTCGGCAAGACCTTCGTCTACGGGCTCCAGCACATCCTGACGATGTACGGCGGCGTCATCGCGCCCCCGCTCATCGTGGGCGGCGCCGCGGGCCTGTCCGCCACGGACATGAGCCTGCTCGTGACCGCGGGCCTGTTCGTGAGCGGCCTCGCGACGATCCTGCAGACCATCGGCATCGGCCCGCTCGGCGCGCGCCTACCGATCGTGCAGGGCCTCTCGTTCGCCAGCGTCTCGACGATGACCGCGATCGCGCAGGACGGCGGCGTGCGGCCCATCTTCGGCGCGATCATCGTCGCCGGCCTGATCGGTCTCGTCCTCAGTTCCGTGTTCGCGAAACTGGTGCGGTACTTCCCGCCCGTGGTGACGGGCACGATCATCACGGTGATCGGCCTGTCGCTGCTGCCCGTGACCTTCAACTGGGCGCAGGGCGGCACCGCCAAGGCCGCCGACTACGGCTCGATGGCCAACATCGGGCTGGCCGGCGCCACGGTGCTGATCATCCTGGTGATCAGCCGCCTGTTCCAGGGCGCGATCTCGCGGCTGTCGATCCTCATCGGCATCGTCGTCGGCACGATCATCGCCGCCTTCATGGGCAAGCTCGACTTCTCGAAGGTCGGTGACGGACCGATCTTCTCGCTGCCGCCGGTCATGCACTTCGGCAGCCCGACGTTCCAGATCGGCGCCATCATCTCGATGACGATCGTGATCCTGGTGATCATGACGGAGACCACGGCCGACATCCTCGCCATCGGCGAGATCGTCGGCACCCCCGTCGATTCCAAGCGGGTCGCCAACGGCCTGCGCGCCGACATGCTCTCGACCGCGGTGGCCCCCGCGTTCAGCGCCTTCCCGTGCAGCGCGTTCGCGCAGAACGTGGGCCTGGTGGCGCTCACGGGGATCAAGAGCCGGTACGTGGTGGCGATGGGCGGCGGCATCCTCGCGTTCCTGGGACTGCTCCCCGTCGTGGGCCGGGTGATCGCGGCGATCCCCTACCCCGTGCTCGGCGGCGCCGGCCTGGTGCTGTTCGGCTCCGTGGCCGCCAGCGGCATCAAGACGCTCTCCCGCGTGAACTTCGACGGCAACCTCAACATGGTGATCGTCGCCGTCTCCATCGGCATGGGCATGATCCCCGTGGCGGCGCCCGACTTCTGGCACGCCTTCCCGACCGCGGTCGGCACGGTCATGCACTCGGGGATCAGCGCCGCCGCCGTGGTCGCGGTGGTCCTGAACTTCCTGTTCAACGAGATCACGGCGGGCAACCGGCCCGACGTCTCGGTGTTCGCGGCGGCCCCCGACGAACGCGGCAACCCGATCCCGAACGGCGACTGAGGCACGCCCGGTCGGCCGCCCGGCCGCACCGCCTCGACGAGAGCCGGAGTGTGCGATGCGCACTCCGGCTCTCCTCTTCCCGAACCCCTTGACGTGATCACCATCACATGCCACAATTCCATTGTACGGAAATGATCTTTCCGACAGGCGAAAGCTTGCAGGTCGTATCGGACCTCGCCAGAACCTGCATCGCCCGTACGCCCCGCCTGATGAAGGAGCCCCCATGAACGCGAACGCCCCCGCCAAGTACACGGTCAACTGCTCGATCCTGCTCGCCGACACCCCGATCTTCGAGCGGCCCCGCACGGTCCGCGAGGCGGGCTTCGAGGCCGTCGAGTTCTGGTGGCCGTTCCCCACGGCCGTGCCGAGCGACCGTCAGGTCGACGCCTTCGTCACGGCGATCGAGGACGCGGGCGTGCAGCTCACGGGCCTGAACTTCGCGGCCGGCGACATGCCCGGCGGCGAGCGCGGCATCCTCTCCGATCCCGCCCGCGTCGCCGAGTTCCGCGACAACATCGACGTCGTCGTCGGCATCGGCGAGCGCCTGGGCATCCCGGCTTTCAACGCCCTGTACGGCAACCGGATCGACGGCGGCGACCCCGCCGAGCAGGACGCCGTCGCCGCCGAGAATCTCGCCGCCGCGGGCCGCGCCGCCGCCGGGATCGGCGCCGTCGTCCTCATCGAGCCGGTCAGCGGCGCCCCGCGCTACCCGCTGCTCACCGCGGCCGACGCCGTGACCGTCATCGACCGCGTCCGGGAGCAGTCCGGCGTCGACTCCCTGCGACTGCTCGCCGACCTGTACCACCTGCAGGTCAACGGCGACGACGTCGCCGCCGCCATCGACACCCACGCCGGCCTGATCGGCCACGTCCAGATCGCCGACGATCCCGGCCGCGGCGAGCCCGGCACCGGGACCCTCGACCTCGACGGCCACCTCGCCCACCTCGAGCGCGTGGGCTACTGCGGGCCGATCGGCCTGGAGTACAAGCAGACCCAGGACGATCCCTTCGCCTGGCTCCCCCGCGAGCAGCGCGCCGCCCGCGTGGTCGCGGCCTCCTGAGCCCCCAAGCCACCCGATCCTCCGATCGACGACCCGACACAAGGAATCTCATGACGAACATCGCCTTCATCGGACTCGGCATCATGGGCAGCCCCATGGCCGTGCACCTCGCGAACGCCGGCCACACGGTGGCGGGCTTCAACCGCACCCCCGAGCGGGCCAAGCCGCTCGTCGACGCCGGCGGCCGCGCCGCCGCCTCGATCGCCGACGCCGTCGCCGACGCCGAGGTCATCGCGGTGATGGTGCCCGACTCCCCCGACGTGCAGGCCGTGCTCGCGGGCGAGGGCGGCGTCTTCGACAACGCCCCCGCCGGCGCGCTGATCATCGACTTCTCCAGCATCCGGCCCGACGTGACGACCGAGCTCGCGAAGCAGGCCGCCGAACGCGGCTTCCGGCTCATCGACGCGCCCGTGTCGGGCGGCGAGGCCGGCGCGATCAACGCAGCGCTGTCGATCATGGTCGGCGGCACGCCCGAGGACTTCGCCGCGGCGCAGCCGGTGCTCGACGTGGTCGGCAAGACCATCGTGCACGTGGGCCCCAACGGCTCCGGGCAGACCGTCAAGGCCGCGAACCAGCTCATCGTGGCCGGCAACATCCAGCTCCTGGCCGAGTCCATCGTCTTCCTCGAGGCGTACGGCGTGGACACCGCCGCCGCCGTCCAGGTGCTCGGCGGCGGGCTCGCGGGCTCCGCCGTGCTCAACCAGAAGGCGCAGAAGATGCTGGACCGCGAGTTCGAGCCCGGCTTCCGGATCGAGCTGCACCACAAGGACCTCGGCATCGTCACCGCCGCCGCCCGCGAGGCCGGCGTCGTCGCACCACTCGGCGGCCTCGTCGCCCAGCTCATGGCCTCCGCCCGCGCCAACGGCGACGGCCCCCTCGACCACTCCGCGCTGCTGCGCGGCGTCGAGCGCCTGTCCGGCCGCACGTCCTAACCCGAAGACATTGGAGAACTGACATGGCTCGTATGCGTGCCGCCGAAGCAGCGGTCAAGATCATGGAGCTCGAGGGCGCCACCCAGGCGTTCGGCGTCCCCGGCGCCGCCATCAACCCCTTCTACGCGGCGATGCGCGCGCACGGCGGCATCGGCCACGTGCTCGCCCGCCACGTCGAGGGCGCCTCGCACATGGCGGAGGGCTTCACCCGCGCCGAGGCCGGCAACATCGGTGTCTGCATCGGCACGTCCGGCCCCGCCGGCACCGACATGATCACCGGGTTGTACTCGGCCATGGCCGATTCCATCCCCATCCTCGCCATCACCGGCCAGGCGCCCGTCGCGCGACTGCACAAGGAGGACTTCCAGGCGGTCGACATCGCGTCCATCGCGAAGACCGTCACCAAGATGGCCGTCACCGTGCTCGAGCCCGCGCAGGTGCCGGGCGTGTTCGCGCAGGCCTTCCACCTCATGCGTTCGGGTCGGCCCGGCCCCGTCCTCATCGATCTGCCCATCGACGTGCAGCTCGCCGAGATCGAGTTCGACCCGGACACCTACACCCCGCTGCCCGTGCACAAGCCCGCCGCGACCCGCGCGCAGGCGGAGAAGGCGCTGGACATGCTGGCCGCAGCCGAGCGCCCGCTCCTCGTGGCCGGCGGCGGCATCATCAACGCCGACGCCTCCGACAAGCTGGTCGAGCTCGCCGAGCTGCTGGACGTCCCGGTCATCCCGACCCTCATGGGCTGGGGCACGATCCCCGACGACCACCGCCTCGCCGCGGGCATGGTGGGCTTGCAGACCGCGCACCGCTACGGCAACGCGACGATGCTCGCCTCGGACTTCGTGCTGGGCATCGGCAACCGCTGGGCGAACCGGCACACCGGCGGGCTCGACACCTACCGCGCGGGCCGGACGTTCGTCCACGTGGACATCGACCCCACCCAGATCGGCCGGGTCTTCGCGCCGGACTACAGCATCGTCTCCGACGCCGGGGCCGCGCTGGAGCAGCTCGTGGAGGTCGCCCGGGAGCGGCGGGCCGCCGGCACGCTGGCGGACCGCTCCGCCTGGGTCGAGTCCTGCGCCGAGCGCAAGCGGACCATGCAGCGCCGCACGCACTTCGACGACGTGCCGATCAAGCCGCAGCGCGTCTACGAGGAGATGAACAAGGCCTTCGGCCGCGACACCCGGTACGTCAGCACGATCGGTCTTTCGCAGATCGCCGGCGGGCAGTTCCTGCACGTCTTCAAGCCGCGCCACTGGATCAACTGCGGCCAGGCCGGCCCGCTGGGCTGGACCATCCCCGCGGCCCTCGGCGTGGTCAAGGCCGCGCCCGGAACCGACGTGGTGGCGCTCTCGGGCGACTACGATTTCCAGTTCATGATCGAGGAACTGGCGGTCGCGGCGCAGTTCAACCTGCCCTACGTCCACGTCGTGGTGAACAACTCGTACCTGGGCCTGATCCGGCAGGCGCAGCGCGCCTTCGACATGGACTTCCAGGTCCAGCTGGGCTTCGACAACATCAACGCCGATGTCGACGACGCCCACAGCACCACCGGCTCGGACCCGATGCCCCTGGCCCCCAAGGGCTACGGCGTCGACCACGTCAAGGTCGCGGAGGGCCTGGGCTGCAAGGCCGTGCGCGTGACCGACCCGGCGGAGATCGCCGCGACGCTCACCCGCGCGCAGCAGATGGCCCGTGAGCACAAGGTGCCCGTGGTCGTCGAGATCTTCCTGGAGCGGGTCACCAACATCGCGATGGGCACCGAGCTCGACAACGTCGCCGAGTTCGAGGATCTCGCGACCGTCGGCACCGACGCGCCCACCGCCCTCCTGCTGCTCGACTAGGAGGACGCGATGACGACGGTGCTGCTCTCGCCCGACAAGTTCAAGGGCTCCCTGTCCGCGGCGGGCGTCGCGGACGCCCTCGCCCGCGGTATCGCGGACGTCGCGCCGGACTGGGTGTGCGTCCGCGCCCCCATCGCCGACGGCGGGGACGGCACCGTCGACGCCGCCGTGGCCGCGGGGTGGGAGCGGGTCGCGGTGGAGACCACCGGCCCGACCGGGGTCCCGCACACGACGTCGTACGCCCGCGGCGGCCCGACGGCCGTGGTCGAGCTCGCCTCGGCCGTCGGCCTGGAGCTGCTGCCCGGCCGCGAGCCGGACGCGCTCGGCGCCACCACCTTCGGCCTGGGCACGGTGATCCGGCACGCGCTCGAACACGGGGCGCAGCACATCGTCCTCGGCCTCGGCGGCAGCGCCTCGACCGACGGCGGCGCCGGCATGCTGCAGGCGCTCGGCGTGTCGATCACAGACCGCGCGGGCGAGCCCGTGCGGCCGGGCGGCACCGCTCTGCTGCAGGCCGCGCGCGTCGACCTCGCCGGCCTGCTCCCCGAGGCGCGCGGCGCGCGGTTCACGCTCGCGTGCGACGTCGACAATCCGCTGCTCGGACCCGACGGCGCGGCCGCGGTCTACGGCCCGCAGAAGGGGGCGACCGCCGCGCAGGTCACCCTGCTCGACGGCGCCCTGCGCACCTGGGCCGACGTGGTCGCGGAGGCGACGGGCGCCGACGTGCGGGAGACGCCGGGCGCGGGGGCCGCGGGCGGCACGGGCTTCGGCGCGATGGCGGTTCTCGGCGCCGAGGCGCGGCCGGGCGTCGACATCGTGCTGGAGCTCGCCGACTTCGCGGACAAGGTCCGGGCGGCGGACCTCGTGATCACGGGCGAGGGGTCACTCGATGCACAATCGCTGCACGGCAAGGCGCCGGTCGGCGTCGCCTCCGCGGCCCGCGCGGCCGGGGTGCCGGTCATCGCGGTGGCGGGGCGCAGCGCGCTCACCGCGGAGCAGATCCACGCGGCGGGCTTCCGGCGCGCGATGGCGCTGTCCGAGATCGAGCCCGATCCCGCGCGCTCGATGGCGAACGCCGCCGAGCTGCTGCGCCGCATCGGCCGGTCCATCGCCGCGGGCGCCGGCGGCCGGCTGGGCTGATCGGCGCCGGCCCGGCCGCCGAGCGGGGACGGTCAGCGGGGGCCGTTGCGGCGCAGCCAGGTGGCGATCTGACGCTCGCCGCGCACCGTCGCCCAGCGCCGAGCGGCGGGCGAGAACCGGGCCGCGACCTGGACGGGCGCGTGGCTCGCCCACGCGACGGGCACGGCCCACGGCAGCTCGGCGGGGAGCCCCAGGTCGCGCAGGCCCTGTCGGCCGGCGAAGACGCCCTCGAGGCTGCCCAGGTAACGCTGATAGAAGCCCCGCCGCAGCCCCTGCGCGACCGGGTACCGGTGCCGGCCCCAGTTGCCGTACAGCGCGCGGCCGAGGACGGCGGAGTCCGCGTCGGGTCCGGGCGCGTACTGGCCGATCTGCACCATGCGGCGCCGGCCCTCCCCCTCGGTCGCGGGCAGGACGTGTTCGTCGAGGCCGAGCAGCCAGCCGACGTAGCGCCACAGCGCCATCACGTCGCGGCCCTCGTCCGCGGAGACGGGCATGCCCAGCGCGCGCAGACCGAGCAGGAAGGTCGTGGAGAAGAGGCCGAGCGTGCCCAATTGGTCGGACTGGTTGATGGGCACGCCCCACTGCGCCCGGTCCCAGTCGTCGCGGCGCAGCAGGGTCGTGTTGGCGAGGCCGTGGATCACCCGGACCTTCACGGCCGACCGCCAGGCGAGCCCGTGCGGTCGCACGTCGCCGCCGATGATCTCCGACCACCACTGCGTGGTCTCGTGGATGCGGGCGTCCACCCCGTCGACCATGCCGCCCGTCGCGACGAGCTGGCGCGTGGTCGCGGAGGTCGTGTACCCGGTCATCAGCGACGCCGTCGCGAGGACGTCGAGCCCGAGCGAACCGGATCGCCGGCAGACGGCGGCGCCGCGCTCGCAGGCGTCGAAGTCCACCCAGGCGGGCGTCGCGGCGGCGCCGACCGCGTCCAGCAGCTCCTGGAGCGCGGGGTTCTCCGTGGCGCCCGACGCCAGCGCCGCGTCGAGGTCGCGCATCGAGTAGGCCCGGTCGTCGATCATCGCGCGGCCGAGCCGGTTGCCGAGCTCGTCGCCGCGGTCCACCGCTTCGCCCGCCCAGGCGATCTCCTCCGCCGTGAACGGGCGGCGATCCTTCTGCAGGAGCCGGAGGGCGCGCACACTGCCGGCGGCCCACTCGGGGTCGCGGTCGAAACGTGCGGGGGTGTCGACGGTGCGGGGGGCTGCGAGGGTCATGGCCCGAGCGTAACCCAATCTGGCTACATCCTGTAGCCACAATCTCGTAACGGTCTCCCCGCCGCCTAGGAGGACACCTCCCGCAGGCGCCTGAGCACCGCGGACAGCTCTCGGTTGCTGAGGATCCCCGCCACCATGATCTCCTCGACCGTCGTTGGCGAGGCGTCGATCCGGCCGGCGCTCGCCGCGATCGCCAGGTGCATCCCGCCCACCGCGATCATCCGCGCCGACAGCTGCGCATCCTCGTGCTCCGGCGGGTCGTCGAGGATCTCCTCGGCCTGGGCCGCCATGGCTCCCGCGAGCAGGTCGATCAGCGCCTCCCGCCGCGCCCGGAGGCCGGGATGCACGTCCGCGCCGACGAGCAGGGCGGACCGGCGCGGATCGGCACTGATCGCGCCGAGCGAGCTGCGCACGCCCGCCCGCACCTTCCGCTCGACGACGTCGGGCGCCTCCGGCGCGACCGCCGCGATCGCGGTGGCGACATCACCCATGAGCTCCGCCGCCATCACGTCGAAGGCAGCGGTGAGCACGTCGTCCGGCGAGTCGAAGGCCTCGCGGAAGTAGCGCGCGTGCAGGCCCGCCTCGGCGCACAGCGAACGCGCGCTCACCGCAGCGACGCCGTCGCGGGCGACCACGGTGAGCGCGGCGTCGAGGAACCGCGCGCGCCGCTCCTCGCGGCGCGCCTCGGCGCTCGCGCCGCTGTAGCGGCGCCCCTCGGTCTCGGTCATCGGGCCAGCGTATCGCCCGCGACGCCCGCGGATCAGGCGGAGGCGGCGAGGATCTCGCGCGGGTCGAAGGTGACGTTCACCGCGGTGATCAGGCCGTCCTCGACGCGGGTCCAGTTCGCGACCGCGGTCGCGGGCGCGCCGCCCATGCCCAGGTCGAACCAGGTGATCACATCGCGATCGTCCGCGAGACGGGCGCGGACCTCGAGCGAGTCGGTGGCCTGCGCCATGCCGCCGAGCCCCTGGAGGAACTCGTCGGGCCCGTGCGCGACGCCGAAGACCCCGGTGAAGACGCAGTCGGGTGCCAGGTACGGGCGGAGCGGGGCGAAGTCCTTGGCCTCCCAGCAGCGGAAGTAGGTCTCGGCGATCCGGCGGGGCGTGCTGTTCTCGGTCATGACTCCACTCTGCGGCCGACGCAGTCAGAAGTCCAACAGCTGTCTCTGATTCGAACTATCATCATCAGTGATGGAACTGCACCAGCTCCGCTACCTCGTCGCCGTCGCCGACCGCGGCTCGTTCACGGCCGCCGCCGACGCACTGCACGTCGCCCAGTCCGGCGTCTCCGCGCAGGTCGCCAAGCTCGAACGCGAACTGGGCCACCGCCTGCTCGAACGCGGGGCGCGCACCGTCGGCCTCACGTCCGAGGGGGCGGAGCTGCTGCCGCACGCCCGGGCCGTGCTCGCCGCCGTGGACGCCGTGCGGACCGTCGCCGACGAGCTGACCGGCGTCGTCCGCGGCCACGTGCGGCTCGGGACCGTCATCGGGTGCACGATCCCGGGCTACCTCACGGGCTTCGCGGCGTTCCGCGTCGCGCACCCCGCGGTCACCGTCGACGTCGTGGAGGGCGATTCGGACGACCTCGTCGCCGACCTCGTGGCCGGAGCGCTCGACGTCGCGCTCGTCGCGCACGCCCGGCCGCTGCCGGAGCCCCTCGCCGCGCACCGGCTGATCCGCGAGCCGCTCACCGTCGTCGTGCCGGAGGGCCACCCCTGGGCCCGGCGGGAGTCCGCCGACTGCGCCGACCTCGCCGGTGCGACGGTGCTGTGCCTGCCGCGCGGCTCCGGCGTGCGCGCCGCGCTCGACATCACGTGCGCCGCGGACCGCACCGTCGTCGAGCCGACGGTGCAGGCGCACTCCCCCGAGGCACTGCTCGCCCTCGTCGAGCACGGGGCGGGGGTCGCGGTGCTCACCGCGTCGATGGCGGCCGGGAGGCCCGGCCTGGCGACGGTGCCCCTGGCCCGGTCGGCCCGGACCGAGTTGTCCCTCGCAACGCGGGCGGCACCGTCGGCGGCCGCGGGCGCGATGACCCGCACGCTGCGCGAGCACCTCGCCGGCGATCAGGCGGCCGCGGGCCGCCACCGGGTCAGGGCCGCGCCGAGCGCGACCACCGTGAGCGCCGCGACGCCGAGCCCGAGCGCCGGGTAGGTCCACGCCGAGACGACCATGCCGGAGGCGAGGCCGCCGCCCGCGCCGGCCACCGCGATGAGCACGTCGACCTTGCCCTGCACCCGGGCCCGGTCGGCGAGGTCGGTCCCGTCGACGACGAGCGCGGTCCCCGCGACCAGCCCGATGTTCCAGCCGACGCCGAGCAGCACGAGCGCGACGATGTTGACCGCCAGCGACTCCCCGGGCACGAGGGCGGAGACCAGGCCCGCGGCGGCGAGCACGACGCCCGAGGCGACCACCATCGGGACGCGACCGATCCGGTCGACGAGGACGCCCGTGATCGGCGACGGGAGGTACATGCCCGCGATGTGCAGGCCGATCACCATGCCGACGGCCCCGAGCCCGTGCGAGTTCGCCGCCATGTGCACGGGCGTCATCGTCATCACCGCGACCATCGCGATCTGGGTGACCACCATGACCGCCGCGCCGAGGAAGGCCGCGGGCCGGACGCCCCCGCCGGGCGCCCCCGCCGCGGCCTCGGGGACGGCGCCGAGCTCGCGGGCGAGCAGCAGTGGGTCCGGACGGAGCAGCACGAGGATCACGGCACCGGCCGCGGCGAAGGCGACACCCGCGAGCAGGAAGGGGCCGGCCAGCGCCGGCAGCCCGAGCCCGCGCGCGAGGGAGCCGAGTGGCGTGACCAGGTTGGGACCGGCCACCGCGCCCAGCGTGGTGGACACCAGCGCGAGGCTCACCGCGGTGGCGCGCTTCGCAGGCGCCGCGAGGTCCGTGCCCGCGTACCGCGCCTGCAGATTCGTCGCCGTCCCCGCGCCGTAGAGCAGGAAGGAGGCGAATAGCAGCGGAACGCTCCCGATGCCCGCGGCGAGGACCACCCCGGCCGCGCCGACGGCGCCGGTCGCGAAGCCCGCCGCGAGCCCGAGCCGCCGGCCGGAGCGCTGGCTGATCCGTCCCACCAGGTAGGCCGCACCCGCGGAGCCGAAGGTGAAAACGGCGACCGGCAGCCCGGAGAGCGCCTCCGAGCCGAGCATCTCCTGCGCGAGCAACGCCCCGACGGTGACGCCCGCCGCGAGCCCGGCGCCGCCGAGCACCTGGGCGAACATGACGACGGCGAGGGTGCGGCGCTGCACCCGCTCCCGCACTGAACCGGCCTCGACCTCGATGTCCACGCTCATGCCCCGTCCTTCCAACTTGTATCCCAGTTGTATCCTAATGAGCCGGGTACTGTCCAGAGGTCCCACGACATCTCGCAGCGAAGGAGCGTCATGCCCGCAGCCGACGGCGCCACCACCGCGGCCGAGCGCGCGCACGCCCACATCCGCGACGCCATCGTGGGCGGCGGTCTCGAACCGGGCACGATGCTCAGCGAGAACGCGCTGGCCGGCGAGCTCTCGATGAGCCGCACTCCCGTGCGCGCCGCGCTGGCGCGGCTGCAGGAGGAGGGCTGGGTCCGCATCTACGCCCAGCGCGGCGCGCAGGTGCAGGGGCTCACCCCGCGGGAGATCCGCGAGTCCGCCCAGTTGCGGCTGGCCCTGGAATCCGCGGGCGTCTTCCACTCCGGCGAGGCGGCGCGGCGGGATCTCGACGAGCGCATGCAGCCGAACCTCGCGGAGCAGGAGCGGGCGCTGCGGGCCGGCGACTTCCCCGCTTTCGCCGAGGCCGCGATGGCCTTCCACAGCGCCTTCGTCGACCTCGCGGACAACGAGTTGATGTCCGCGACCTACGCGCGCCTGCGGGACCGGCAGCGGTTCTCCCTGACCCACCACGCCGGCCGCATCATCGGGGACGCCGACCACACGATCGCCGACCACCGCGCCGTCCTCGCGGCCGCCGTCGCGGGCGACACCATCGAGTTCACGCGGCTCCTCGACGCCCATCAGCGCGACAGCTACGGCACCGGCGGCCCGCACCTGTAGCCCCGGCCGGGCCTCCCCGGCGCGACGCCGCCGGACGGCTAGACTCCCCGGGTGAGCGAACCGCCGATCGTGCCGAAACTGCTGGACACCGCGGTCACCGCGCTCGGCGGCAGCAAGCGCGAGGGCCAGGTGCGGATGGCCGCGGCCGTCGCCCACTCGCTGGACACCGGCGAGCACCTCGCCGTGCAGGCCGGCACCGGCACCGGCAAGTCGCTCGCCTATCTCGTGCCCGCGATCCGGCACGCCGTGACCACCCGCAAGACCGTCGTCGTGAGCACGGCGACCATCGCGCTGCAGCAGCAGCTCGTGGACCGCGACCTGCCCCGCCTGGCGAAGGCGCTGAAGCCGGACCTGGGCCGGGAGCCCGAGTTCGCCATCCTCAAAGGCCGCGGGAACTACCTGTGCCTCAACAAGTTGCACAGCTCGGTCGCCTCCGAGCCCGACAGCGAGGAACTCTTCGACCCCTTCGCCGCGTCGCGGCTCGGCCGGGACATGAAGCGCCTGCGCGAGTGGAGCAGCGACACCGAGACCGGCGACCGCGACGAGCTCACCCCCGCCGTGAGCGACCAGTCCTGGCGGCTGGTCAGCGTCGGCGCCCGCGAGTGCCTCGGCGCCACCAACTGCACCTACGGTCAGGACTGCTTCGCCGAGGCGGCGCGCAAGCGCACCGGCCAGGTGGACGTGGTGGTCACCAACCACGCGCTCCTCGCGATCGACGCGATGACCGAGGTCAAGGTGCTGCCCGAGCACGACGCCGTCATCGTCGACGAGGCGCACGAGCTGGTGGACCGGGTGACCTCGGTCGCCACCGCCGAGCTCACGGGCGCGACCGTCGCGGCGGCGGCCCGCCGCGCGGGCAAGCTCGTCGAGGAGGAGATCGCCGACTCCCTCGTCGCGGCCTCGGAGGGCCTCACCCGCCTGCTCGACGACTCCGGCACGCGGCGCTGGCTCGGCCTGCCCGACGGTGCCGGCCCCGCCCTCGCCGCCGTCCGCGACGCCGCATGGGCCACCCGCACCGCCGTCGGCCCGGCGCGCGGCGCCAACCTCGACGCCGACGCCGCCGCGGCACGCAGCGCAGCACTCACCGCCCTCGACGACGTGCACGACACCGCGGTCCGCGTGCTCACCGCCTTCGACGAGCCCGACGAGTCCAAACGCCGCGACGTGGTGTGGACCTCCGACGTCCCGAACCGCGGCGGCGGCTTCCGTCGGACGCTGTACGTCGCGCCGCTGTCGGTCGGCGGCCTGCTGCGCACGCGCCTGTTCGGCGAGTCGACGGTCGTGCTCACCTCGGCGACGCTCGCGGTGGGCGGCGCCTTCGACTCCGTCGCCGGCTCGTGGGGCCTGCCGCGCGCGGGCGGCGACGCACCGACGCCCGAGCCCGACCGGGACCCGGCGCTGGCGACCGGCAAGAAGCCGGACGGAAACCTCGAGTGGAGCCACATCGACGTCGGCTCGCCCTTCGACTACCCCCGGTCGGGGATCCTGTACGTCGCCACGAAGCTGCCGCCGCCCGGGCGCGACGGCACGGCGCCCGCGATCCTCGACGAGATCGAGACGCTGCTGACGGCCGCGGGCGGGCGCACCCTGGGCCTGTTCAGCTCCACCCGCGCCGCGAAGGCCGCCGCGGAGGCCCTGCGCGAGCGCGTGGACACGCCCATCCTGTGCCAGGGCGAGGGCAACACCGGCCAGCTCGTGCGGGACTTCGCCGCGGACCCGGCGACGTCCCTGTTCGGCACGCTCAGCCTGTGGCAGGGCGTCGACGTGCCGGGGCCGTCGCTCTCGCTCGTGCTCATCGACCGGATCCCCTTCCCGCGGCCGGACGACCCCCTCCTCACGGCCCGGCAGCGCGCCGTCGAATCGCGGGGCGGGAACGGCTTCATGGCGGTCGCGGCCACCCACGCGGCCCTACTGCTCGCGCAGGGCGTGGGCCGCCTCCTGCGCTCCACCGACGACAAGGGTGTGGTCGCCGTCCTGGACTCGCGCCTCGCGACGGCCCGCTACGGCGGCTTCCTGCGCGCCTCGTTGCCGCCGTTCTGGGAGACGGCGGACCGCGCCACCGCGGTGGCGGCGCTGCAGCGCCTCTCGCAGTCCTGACCCGCGGTTCCGGACCCGTCCGGGCACAACCGGAAAGGCCCGCAGGTGGGGCCGCGCGGGGGCCCGCGCGGGGCGGAAGTACTCGCCCGTAAACCGGCCGCTTCGACTACCGTTGACCCGGTGACAGGGCGCATCGGCATCGACGACATCGAACCCGTGGTGTCGGGCGGGCAATACCCGAGCAAGGCGGTCGTCGGCGAGGTCGTGCCGGTGTCCGCCACCGTCTGGCGCGAGGGCCACGACGCCGTCGCGGCGTCCGTCGTCGTGACGGGGCCGGACGGCACGTCGACCTACATCCGCATGTCGCCCGCGGCCGAACCCGACCGGTTCCACGCCGTCTTCCGCCCGGACCTCACGGGCTACTGGTCGCTCCGGATCGAGGGCTGGTCGGACCCGGCCACCACCTGGCGCAGCGCCGTGCAGAAGAAGCTCGCCGCCGGCCAGGGCCCGGCGGAGCTCGCGAACGACCTGGAGCTCGGGGCGCGCCTGTTCGAGCGCGCCGCCGGCGGCGTGCCCGACGGTGACCGCGGCCCGGTCCTCGCCGCGGCCGCCGCGCTCCGGGCCGGCGACCGCAGCCTCGTCGAACGCACCGGCGCCGCACTGCATCCCGACGTCACCCGGCTGCTGCAGCAGTACCCGGTGCGGGAGCTGATCACCAAGTCCCGCACCTACCGGGTCTGGGTGGACCGCACCCGAGCCCTGTTCGGCTCCTGGTACGAGCTCTTCCCGCGCTCCACCGGCGGCTGGGACGCCGAGGGCAGGCCCGTGCACGGCACGTTCCACACCGCGGCGGAGGAGCTGCCCCGCATCGCGGAGATGGGCTTCGACATCGTCTACCTCCCGCCGGTCCATCCGATCGGGAAGGTGAACCGCAAGGGCCGCAACAACACCCTCACGCCCGAGGAGCACGACGTCGGCGTCCCGTGGGCGATCGGCTCCGACGAGGGCGGGCACGACGCCGTGCACCCCGCACTCGGGACGCTCGACGACTTCGACTACTTCACCCAACGCACCCGCGACCTGGGCATGGAGGTCGCACTCGACCTGGCCTTCCAGGCCGCGCCGGATCATCCCTGGGCGAGGGAGCATCCGGAGTGGTTCACGGTGCTGCCCGACGGCACCATCGCCTACGCCGAGAACCCGCCGAAGAAGTACCAGGACATCTACCCGATCAACTTCGACGACGACCGGACCGGCATCTACCGGGAGCTGTTGCGCGTCACCCTGTTCTGGGTGCAGCGCGGCATCGAGATCTTCCGGGTGGACAACCCGCACACCAAGCCGCCGGACTTCTGGTACTGGCTGATCGCCGAGGTGAAGAAGGTCAACCCGAACGTCCTGTTCCTGGCCGAGGCGTTCACCCGCCCGGCGCGGATGTACGGGCTCGCCAAGGCGGGCTTCACGCAGAGCTACACGTACTTCACGTGGCGCACCGCGAAGTGGGAGCTCGAGGAGTTCGCGCGGGAGCACGCGGCGCAGGCCGACGTGTGCCGGCCGAACCTCTGGGTGAACACGCCGGACATCCTGCACGAGAGCCTGCAGCACGGCGGGCCCGGCATGTTCGCGATCCGGGCCGCGCTCGCGAGCACGCTCTCCCCCAGCTGGGGCATGTACTCGGGTTACGAGCTCTACGAGCACGTCCCGGTCCGCGAGGGCAGCGAGGAGTACCTCGACTCCGAGAAGTACGAGCTGCGCCCGCGCGACTACAAGGCGGCACAGAGCCGCGGCGAGTCGCTGGAGCCGTGGATCACCCGGCTCAACGAGATCCGCCGCCGCCACCCCGCCCTGCAGCAGCTGCGCAACCTGCACTTCCACGCCGTCGACAACGACGCTCTGATCGCCTACAGCAAGCACGACGCGACCACGGGCGACCTGGTGCTGGTGGTGGTGAACCTCAACCCGTTCGGGGCGGAGGCGGGCAACGTGTGGCTGGACCTGCCGGCACTCGGCCGGGACTGGCACGAGCGCTTCCCGGTGCGCGACGAGGTCTCCGGCGAGGTGTATCACTGGGGGCAGGCGAACTTCGTCCGACTGGAACCCTGGCGCAACGTGGCCCACATCCTGGTCCTCCCGCAACTCGACCCGCAGCAGCGACGGGAACTGTCCTACCGGGAGCCCTAGCGGCGCAACGGCCCTGCACACTGCTGAGGAAGGCCCCACCCCATGACCGAGAACCCCGCCGCGGCAGCGGCCGTCGACCCCGACACCGCCGCACGCCTGCTCTCCGGCGCCTACCACGATCCGCACGCGATCCTGGGCGCGCACCCCACCTCGCGCGGGACCGTGCTGCGCACTCTGAAGCCGGGCGCCACCGCCGTCGCGGCCGTGATCGGCGGGGAGAGCTACCCGCTGGCGCAGCTGCAGGGCGAGCTGTGGGGCGCCGAGGTGCCGATCAGCGACCTCGCCGACTACCGGTACGAGGTGCTCTACCCCGCCGGCCGCACCGTCGTGGCCGACGGCTACCGCTTCCTGCCGACGATCGGCGAGCTCGACCAGCACCTGATCTCCGAGGGCCGGCACGAGCGGCTGTGGGACGTGCTCGGCGCGCACCTGCGCAGCTACACCACCCCCGACGGCGAGGTCACGGGCACGTCGTTCGCTGTGTGGGCCCCGAACGCCCGCGGCGTCACGGTGATCGGCGATTTCGAGTACTGGTCCGGCGAGTCCTACCCCATGCGCACGCTCGGCTCCTCGGGAGTCTGGGAGGTCTTCGTGCCGGGCGTCGGCGACGGCGCGGCCTACAAGTTCCGGATCTTCACCGAAGGCGGCGGCACCGTCGAGAAGGCGGATCCGATGGCGCGGCGCACCGAGGTGCCCCCGGCCACCGCGTCGATCGTCACGCACAGCACGCACGAGTGGCGGGACGCCGCGTGGATCACCGAGCGGGCCAGGCAGATCCCGACCGACCGACCCATGAGCACCTACGAGGTGCACCTGGGCTCGTGGCGGCAGGGCCTGAGCTACCTGGACCTCGCCCGCGAGCTGGCCGACTACGTCACCGAGACGGGCTTCACGCACGTCGAGCTGATGCCCGTCGCCGAGCACCCCTTCGGCGGCTCCTGGGGCTACCAGGTCACCTCGTACTACGCGCCCACGTCCCGGTTCGGCACCCCGGACGAGTTCCGCGAGTTCGTGGACGTGCTGCACGAGCGCGGGATCGGCATCATCGTGGACTGGGTGCCCGCCCACTTCCCCAAGGACGCCTGGGCGCTCGCGCGGTTCGACGGCAAGGCGCTGTACGAGCACAGCGATCCGCAGCGCGGCGAGCAGCTGGACTGGGGCACCTACGTCTTCGACTTCGGCCGCCGCGAGGTGCGGAACTTCCTGGTGGCCAACGCCCTGTACTGGTTCGACGAGTTCCACATCGACGGCCTGCGGGTGGACGCGGTCGCCTCGATGCTCTACCTCGACTACTCGCGCCCCGAGGGCGGCTGGACCCCGAACGTCTACGGCGGCAGGGAGAACCTCGAGGCGGTGGAGTTCCTGCAGGAGATGAACGCCACCGTGCACAAGCTCTTCCCCGGCGTGGTCACCGTCGCCGAGGAGTCGACGAGCTGGCCGGGCGTCACGCGCCCGACGAACCTCGGCGGCCTCGGCTTCACCATGAAGTGGAACATGGGCTGGATGCACGACACCCTGGGCTATCTCGGGCGCGATCAGGTGCACCGCAACTTCCACCATCACGAGGTCACCTTCTCGCTGATGTACGCGTGGAGCGAGAACTTCGTGCTCCCCATCAGCCACGACGAGGTGGTGCACGGCAAGGGCACGCTGTGGACCCGGATGCCGGGCGACGCGCACACCAAGGCGTCCGGCGTGCGCGCCCTCCTCGCGTACATGTGGGGCCACCCCGGCAAGCAGCTGCTGTTCATGGGCCAGGAGTTCGGGCAGGTCCGCGAGTGGTCGGAGGAGCGCTCCCTGGACTGGGACAGCCTCGACGGCTGGGAGGGCGAGCTGCACGCCGGGATCCAGGCGCTCACGCGGGATCTCAACGCCGCGTACCGCTCGCACCCCGCGCTGTGGAGCCAGGACACCACCCCGTCGGGCTACGAATGGGTGGACGCGAACGACTCGCAGAACAACGTGCTCAGCTTCCTGCGCTGGGGCAGCGACGGTTCCGTGGTGCTGTGCCTGTACAACTTCTCCGGGCAGACCCACGAGCGCTACCGCGTCGGCGTGCCCTTCGCGGGCTCCTGGCGCGAGATCCTCAACACCGACTCCACGGATTACGAGGGCACCGGCGCCGGCAACATGGGCGGCGTCACCGCGGAGGCGCGGTCCTGGCACGGCCGCGAGGCCTCGGCGGAGGTCGTGCTCGGCCCGAACTCCGCCCTCTGGCTGACCTTCGACGGGCAGTGATGCGCGAGCTCGCGCCCGGCGTCTGGTTCGGCGGCGGCACGCACGTCAACTTCCTCGCCCTGGTCGACGGTGCCGACGTCACCCTGATCGACGCGGGCTGGGCCGGCGACGTGGACCGGGTGGAGGCGGAGCTGGCGTCGATCGGCCGCCGCCCCCAGGACGTCCGGGCGATCCTGGTGACGCACGCGCACATCGACCACGTGGGCGGCATCGCGAAGCTGCACGAGCGGTACGGCACGCAGGTACTCGCGCACCCCGACGAACTCGCGCACGCCCGCGGCGAGGCGCACGAGCAGGCGGCCCCGCTGGACCTGCTGCCGATCATGTGGCGGCCCCGCACCTGGAAGTGGATGGCCGACGTCGCCCGCGTGGGCGTGCTGGGGCACGTGGAAATGCCCTACGCCGAGCCCTTCGCACTGCCCGCGGCCGGCGCGCCGCTGGACCTGCCGGGCGCGCCGGTGCCGGTGCCGTGCGCGGGCCACACCTCGGGGCACACCGCCTTCCTGCTGCCGGGCGGCGTCGTCGCGACGGGCGACGCCCTGGTGACCGGCCACCCGCTCTCGGGCACGACGGGGCCGCAGCTGTTGCCGGCGTTCTTCTCCCACGACCCGGCGGCCACGACCGCCGCACTCGACACGATCGCCGTGCTGGACGCCGACCAGCTGGCCCCCGGCCACGGCGAGCCGTGGCGCGGGGACCCGGCGGACGCCGTCACGCAGGCGCGCGCTACCGGCAGGTGACGGCGATCTCGAAGGGCTTGCGGACCACTCCCGCCGCCGGGTCCGCGATGCTCGCGCCCTGTGCGGTACCGGTGATGGTGTAGCGGGTCCCTTCGACCCGCACCGTGGCCTCGCCCACGCCGCCGCCCACCGCGAGGGTGGTGCCGTCGGCGGTGATGCCCACCGTCTGCAGGACCGGCGGGTTGTGGGTGGTCATCGTGACGGCGACGGCGCCGTTCGCGCCGCCGGTACCGATCACGAAGTTCTCCCCCTGCCGGACGCAGGACACGGTCGACAGGTCCACTCCGGAGACGTCCTTGCCGTCGACCTTGACGACCGCGTCGGCGCCGGACCGGACCGACCCCGCGTCCTCGCCCCCGCCGCACGCGGCGAGTCCGAGAGCGGCGAGGGCGACCACCGAGGTGGTGACGAGGGAACGATGCACGGGGGCCTCCTCAGGCACGGGTACTACTTGCAGGTGACGACGATCTCGAAGTCCTTCGAGACCATCCCCGCCATCGGGTTCGAGATGCTGGCGCCGGACGCGGTGCCGCTGATGGTGTAGCGGTCGCCGTCGACCTTGACGGTCGCCTTACCGACGCCGGGACCGACCGCGAGGGCGGTGCCGTCGACGGTGATGCCCACGGTCTCGACGGTGGGCGGGTTGCCGTCCTTGAGGGTCGCGCCGACCCCGCCCGACGCGCCGCCGGCGCCGATCGCGAAGCGATCGCCCTGCTTGGCGCAGCCCACGTTGCTGAGGTCGACGCCCGTGAGGTCCTTGCCGTCGACCTTGACGACGGTCTTCGCGTCGGTGTTCGCCGACGCCGTGTTCGCGGGTGCGGAGTCCGAGCCCTTGTCGGATCCCCCGCCGCAGGCGGTGAGTCCGATCGAGGCGAAGACCACCGCCGAGGCGATGACGAGGGAGCGATTCATAGCGGGCCTCCTTAGGCACGGAACCGAATTCGGGCTTTTCACCCGAGTGGAGGAAAGCACACGTCAGTGCGCGACGGGCGACTTCTCGGAGTTCGATTGCAGTCCCACCGCCGGCTCGATCCCCCACCGCACGAGGAGGTCCTGCATGATCGGCACCGCGGTGCTCGCCCCCGGCGACGCGCCGAGCAGGCCGGCGATGGTGCCGTCGGCGCCCGTGACGAGCTCCGTCCCCTGCTGGAGCACGCCGATGCGACGGCGATCCGGGGTCACCAGCTGTGCCCGCTGGCCCGCGGGGACGAGTTCCCACTGCGCCGGGTCGGCGGCCGGGTAGAACCGCTGCAGCTGGGCGAACCTCGCCCGCCGGCTCGCCGCGAGCTGGGCGACGAGGTACCGCACCAGGGCGAGGTTCTGCAGTCCGGCAGCGGCGATCACGTGCAGGTTGCCGGGCCGCAATGTGGTGAAGAAGTCGGTGAGCCGGCCCCGCTTGAGGAGCTTCGTGCTGAACGTGGCGTACGGGCCGAACAGGAGGTGATCGGCACCGTCGACGTACCGGCGGTCCAGGTGCGGCACCGACATCGGCGGCGCGCCGATGTCGGCCTGCCCGTACACCTTCCCGTCGAGGCGGCGCGCCACCTCGGGGTCTGAGCAACGGAGAAACGCCGCCCCGACGGGGAGCACGGCGTAGCCCCTCACCTCGGGCAGCCGCGCGCTCTGCAGCAGCCGCAAGGCCTTGCCGCCCGCGCCGACGAAGACGCGCCGGGCGCGGATCTCGAAGCGCCCCTGGGGTCCCCGGCCGCGCACCGTCCATCCCGCGAGGGTGCGGCGCAGCCGCGTCACCTCGTGGCCGAAGCGCACCTCGCCGCCGGCGTCGGTGAGGATCGCGGTGAGGCCGCGGGTCAGCGCCCCGAAGTCGACGTCGGTGCCGCCGGGGTGGCGGGTGGCGGCCATGCGGCCCCACATGGACTCGGGTCCGCGGCCCTCCATGACCAGCGGCGCCCACTGCCGGATCGTCTCCGGGTTCTCCGTGTACTCCATCGCCGCGAACTCCGGGTGCGTGCGCAGGGTCTCGAAGCGCTGCCGCAGGTAGGTCATGTCGCGCTCGCCGAAGACGACGTCGAGGTGCGGGGTCGGGTGCAGGAAGCCGCCGTCGAGCAGGCCCGCCGCGACGAGGCCGTCCCACCAGGCGCGGGTGCGCCCGAACTGTTCGACCATCGACACGGGCTTCGTGCCGTCGGCGGGGTCGGGCATGTAGTTGAGCTCGCAGAAGCCGCTGTGGCCGGTGCCGGCGTTGTTCCAGGGCCCGCTGCTCTCGGTGGCGAGCGCGTCGGCGCGCTCGAGCAGCAGGATCCGCCAGTCGGGCCGCTCCTGCGCGAGCATCGCGCCGAGCGTCGCGGACATGATGCCGCCGCCGATCAGGACGACGTCGGCGTCGAATCCCGGGGTGGAGTGGGTGACCATCGGATCCTCCTCTAGGTGGGTTCGGCACCAGCATCGAACGCGCGATACTCATCCGTCCAATGAAGTCTTGCGGAGATATGATCCGAATATGGATCAATGGCTGAGCCTGCTCGCCCCGCAGCTGCAGGCGCTCGCCGCCCTCGCGGCGCACGACGGGCACATGACCCGCGCCGCGGCCGCGCTCGGCATCCCCCAGTCGTCGATGAGCCGCCGGATCCACTCCCTCGAGGGCGATCTGCGGACCCCGCTGCTCGTCCACGCCGGGCGCACCGTGCGCCTGACCGCCGCTGGCGAGGACCTGGCCCGGCGGATCCGGGATCCGCTGCGCGAGCTCGGCCTCGCGATCGACGCGGTGGTGGGCGAGGGCGACGGCGAACACGGCACCGTGCGGTTCGGCTTCCCGCTCACCATGGGCTCGGGCCGCCTACCGGACCTGCTCTCCGCCTTCCGCCGCGCGCACCCCGGGATCACCGTGACGCTCAAGCAGGGGCACGGCTCGGAGCTCGTCCGCGACCTGGAGACCGGCGCCCTGGACCTCGCGGTGACCATTCCGCCGCCGGAGCGGCTGCCGCACACCGTGATCGGATCCCAGGAGATCCTGGCCGCGCTCCCCCGCACCCACCCGCTCGCCGGGGCGAAGAAGATCCGGCTGGCGCAGTTGCGGTCCGAGACCTTCATCGCCAATCCGCCCGACTACCACCTGCGCGGCACCACCGAGCGCTGGTGCACCGCGGCCGGCTTCACGCCCGCGATCGCCGTCGAGGTCACCGAATTCGCGACGATCCGCGAGCTCATCGCCCGGGGGCTCGGCGTCGCCCTGCTCCCGCACGACGACCGCGCACCGTCGGACGTGGCGGAGGTGCCGCTGGCGGGCGAGCACCGCCGCGCCGTCGCCCTGGCCCGCGCGACGACCACCCTCGCGCCGGCCACCCGGCACCTGCACGACTTCATCCTCGACACCGCCGAAGGGCGCCCCGGGTAGGCCGGGGCACTCGGCCCGCGCGGCCGGATCAGCAGGTGATCCTGAGCTCGAAGCGCTGGACGACCCTGCCGAGCGTTCCGTCGGTGACGTCGCCACCGAATCCCTCGACGTTGCCCGTCACGATGTATGCGCCGCCGTCCTTCCGCGCCGAGTAGGTGGACTCCCGCCCGAAGTACACCTTTCCGTTCTCGAGGGTGAGGGCGAGCGTCTCCACCCGCGGGTAGTCAGCGGTGAGGATCGTGATCCCGATGGTCACCGGCGGCTCGCCGGACGCCACCACCAAGGTTCCGGCGAGATCGTCGCACTCGACCGCGATCCGGTCGCCGCCCGGCGGCGCCACACCGTCGAGCGTCAGAGAGGCGTACGAACCACCCCGGCCGCCACCCCCGCCGCCCGCGACCGTGGCCGCGCCACTCCCCGCCGGCACCGCCGTCCCGCTCACGGACGTGGTGCAGCCCGCGATCGACGCCGCCGCGAATACGCACACCACCGCCGAACGCATCCCCTGATCCATACGGCGATCCCACCACATCCGCGGCTACAGGAGCTGCTTCTTCTGCACCTTGCCCATCGGGTTGCGCGGGAGGTCGTCGACGAAGCGGATCTCCCGGGGGCGCTTGTGCTTCGAGAGCGTCTCCCCCACGAACTCGACGATCGCGGCGGCGGCCGCATCGTCGCGCGGGCCGTCGGCGACGAGGAAGGCGACGAGGCGCTGCCCGAGGTCGTCGTCGGGAAGCCCCACGACAGCGGCCTCGCGGACGTCCGCGTGGCCGAGCAGCGCGGCCTCGATCTCACCGGCGCCGACGCGGAAGCCCCCGGTCTTGATGAGGTCGGTGGAGGCGCGGCCCACGATGCGGTGGAAGCCGGTCGAGTCGATCACCGCGACGTCGCCGGTGTCGAACCAGCCGTCGCCCACCCAGGACTCGGCCGTGGCGTCGGGGCGGTTCAGGTACTTCGTGCCGACCATCGGGCCGCGGATCTGCAGCGCCCCGATCGATTCGCCGTCGTGCGGCGCCTCGTCACCCGATTCCGCGATGATCCGCGACTCGACGCCCGTGATCGGCAGGCCGACCCAGCCGGGGCGGCGCTCGCCGTCGACGCGCGCACTCACGGTGATCAGGGTCTCCGTCATGCCGTAGCGCTCCACGATCTCGTGGCCCGTGAGCTCGCAGATCCGCTCGAAGACCGGCGCCGGCAGGGGCGCGCTGCCCGAGACGAGGAGCCGCGCGTCCCGCAGGGCCGCAGCGGATTCCGGGTCGCGGGCGATGCGCGACCAGACGGTGGGCACGCCGAAGTACATCGTGCCGCCCGCCGCCGCGTAGGCCTCCCGGGTCGGCTTGCCGGTGTGCACCAGCGGGCTGCCCACCCGCAGCGGGCCGAGGACGCCGAGGATGAGCCCGTGCACGTGGAACAGCGGAAGGCCGTGCACGAGAGTGTCGTTCGCGGTCCACCCCCAGGCGTCCACGAGCCCGTCGATGCACGCCGCGATGGCCTCCCGGCGGATGGGGACGCCCTTCGGCGCCCCCGTCGTGCCCGAGGTGTACATCAGGAGCGCGGTCGCGGCCGCGGGCGGCTCGGGCAGGGCGTGCCAGCCGCGGGCGTGCTCGCGGACCGGGACCGCGGGTAGCCCGTGCGGATCCTGCGGGGTCGCGCCGAGCCAGGCCTGCGCGCCGGAATCGGCGAGCACGTGGGCGATCTCCGCGGTGCCCGAATCCGGCGGGACGGGAACGACCGGGACGCCGGCGCGAACACCGCCGACGATCGCGATCACGGTGGCGAGCGTCGGCTCGGCCCACACCGCGACGGGGCCGCGCACACCGAGGCCGCCCAGCCGCTCGGCGACCGCCGTGGTGGCGCCGATGAGCTCGGTCCGGGTCAGGGTGCGGCCCCCGACGGTGACGGCCGGCTCACCGTCGGAGCCGGGCGGGACGGGCGTGACCGTGTGCGGCAGCAGCATGGCCCCAGCCTATGCCGCGCGGCGCCCCGTCAGGCGGCGCGGTATTGCAGGCGCGCGTCGAACGCCGCCTCGAGGAAGAGCGTGGTGATCTGGACGGCCTGCGCGCTCTCGGGCGTCACACCCGCGAGCACGGGGAAGGCGTGCACGCCACCCTGGTAGAGGTGCAGGTCGCAGGGCTTGCCGGCGCGGTCGAGGCGCTCGTGCAGGCGCTCGGCGTCGACGCGCAGCATCTCGTCGGTACAGGCGATGACGAGCGCCGGCGGGAACGCCGCGGGCTCGATCTCGGTGGCGTCGTCGTGGCCGCGGAAGGCGACCGGGCCGCGGTCGAAGAAGTCGCGCAGCCCGGCGAGCTTGCCCGCGGTGAGGTAGGCGTCGTCGATGTCGTGCCGCGGATCGTCGTCGGTGACGGTGGGCGTGAGCAGCGGGGAGAAGCCGAAGTAGGCGGCCGGGGTGCGCACGGCGTCGAGGTACGCCAGCTCCACCACCTTGGCCGAGATGTAGCCGCCCGCGGAGTCGCCGCCCACGGCGACCTGCTGGTACCGGCCGGAGTCCGTGACCGCCCGGAACACGCGGTAGCCGTCGTCGACGGACGTGCCGACGCCCACGTCGGGCAGCTGGCGGTAATCCACGTTGAAGACGGTGACGCCGAGGGTGCGCGCGAGGGCCGCCGCCACGCGGCGATGGGTGCCGGGCCCGCCTGCGAGGAAGGCGCCGCCGTGGTAGTAGCAGATCGCGACGTCGGGCCGCAGGTCGCCCGCGGTCGGCACGAGCCGCTCCACGGGGACGCCGGCGAGCTCGATCCGCTCCACCTCGACGTCGTTCGGCGTCCACCCGATGAGGTTCGCCAGGCCCTCGCCCAGGGCGAGCGGCGCGAACGACCAGGCCCGCACCGGGTACAGCGCGATCAGGGGCTTGAGCAGCAGCCGCGCCCCCGCGATCGCCAGCGCCGACTGGGCGCTCACACCGCGGTGTTCGGTGACCGACATCATCGTCTCCTCTCGCCCGACCCGGAGAGGCCGAACAGAACCGGTTCAGACTAGGCCGATGTCATCGATAGATCCAGCGAATCGAGCTATCACCGCTCCCGGCGTGTCCCGGTCGGCAGGCCCCCGACGGCCGTGACGCGGGTCACGCGCGGTCAGCCGGAGATCCCCGTCCGCTCCACGCCGGCGACGATCCAACGTTGTGCTACCAGGAAGAACGCCAGCAAGGGGGCGATCGATACCACGGCGGCGGCGAACATCGCGGGCACGTTCACCGACTGCGCCGTGATGTAGCTCGACAGGACCAACTGGACCGTCCACGACTGCGGATCCTGACCGATCACGAGGGGCCAGAGGAACGCGTTCCAACTCCCGACGAAGGTGATCGTCGCGACCGCCGCCGTCACCGCGCCCGCCCCGGGCAGCGCGACCGCGAGGAACACCCGGGCGGGCCCGGCACCGTCGAGCACGGCGGCCTCCTCGAGCTCCCGGGGGAAGCCGAGGAAGTGCTGCCGGAACAGGAAGACCGCGGTCGCCTGGAACAGGCCGGGCACGACCAGCCCCTGCAGCGACGACACCCAGCCCAGCGTGGAGACCATGACGAAGGTCGGCACGAAGGTCACGGCGGCCGGGACCAGGAGGGTCGCGAGGACGACGGCGAAGACCTTGTCGGCGTACGCCACCCGGATCCGGGCGAAGGCGTACCCGGCCGGCAGCGCGACGGCGACGGTGCCGACCGTCTGCAGCACGGCCACCGTCGTCGAGTTGAGCAGCGCCCGGGCGAGCGGGCGGGCCTCGTCGGAGAAGATCTGCCGGAAGGCGGCGCCGTCGGGGCGACGCGGCAGCCAGTCCCCCGTCGCGACGTCCATCGGCGTGCCGACCGCGCCGCGGGCCAACAGGTACAGCGGCAGCAGGAAGAGGGCGGCGAGGCCGATCAGCAGTACGTACCGCCCCGCGCGGGCCGCGCTCACCGCTCGCCCCGCCCGCGGAACAGCCCCGTGAACCGGCCCTGCGCCAGGGCGATCACCGCGATCAGGGCGGTGAGCAGGATCCCGCCCGCGCCGCCGTGCCCGAAGTCCTGCCCGTTGCCGACGGCCACGTAGTAGAGGTAGATCAGCGGCGGTCGGGCGTACGGCGGATAGCCCTGCGCGGTGGCCATCACGCCGTAGAACTCGTCGAAGGCCTGGAAGGCGTTGACCGTCGCCAGCAGCAGCACCGCGACGGAGACGGCGCGCAGCTGCGGCAGCGTGATGCGCGCGAACGTCGTCCACCCGGACGCGCCGTCCAGCGCGGCCGCCTCGTACAGGTGCCGCGGCACGCGCTGCAGGGCGGCCAGGAACAGGATCGTGTAGAAGCCCAGCTGCAGCCACAGGCGCAGCGTCACCAGCACCAGCCAGTACCAGGGCGGATCGACCACCGACAGCCACGCCACGGGCTCCGCGCCGACGGCCCGGAGCGCCGCGTTGGCGACGCCCGTCGGCACCCCGGGGAAGATCGAGCCGCGCCAGATCAGCGACGCGGCGATGTAGCTGCACGCCAGCGGCAGGAAGAAGACCGAGCGGAAGAAGGCCTGGAACCGGCGCACCCCGTGCACGAGCACCGCGAGCGCGAGCGAGCCCGCGAAGGTCAGCGGCACGACGATCGCCGCGAAGACGACGAACGTGACCAGACTGGAGCGGAAGGCGGGGTCCGCCAGCATGTCCCGGTAGTTGTCCAGGCCCACGAACCGCGTCGGCGTCACCGTGTTGTGCGCGTCGAACAGGCTCAGCCACACGCTCCACCCGATCGGGACGAGGACGAACACCGCGAGGCCCGCGAGGAAGGGCCCCGTCATCAGCCAGAACCAGAGGTGCGGCGAGTCGCGCCACGCCCCGCCCGCGTCGGGCCGGGACGGCGCACGGCGGGCGGGCCGGAGGGACATCAGCGCGGGAACCGCTCGAGTTCCTTCTCGACCACCGACGCGACCTCGCGCAGCTCCGCCATCGGATCGGCGCCACCGCGGATCACCCGGTCCAGGGCGTCGCGGTAGGCGGTGGCGCTGCGCGGCGTCCACAGCAGCGGGGTCTGGGGACGACCGACGGAGTTCACCAGGTCGGCCGCCTCGTTGTAGACGCCGGTAGCGAGCTTCGTGGCCTGCGGTACCAGCGAGCGGCGCGCCGGGACGTGCAGGCCGTAGCCCTGCGCCCAGTCGAGCTGCAGATCGGTGCGGGTGACCCACAGCCACTGTACGAACTTCTTCGCCCGCTCGACGTCGCCGCCGGCGTTGACCGAGGCGCCGTACGCGCCGAAGGGCACGCTCGTCCCGCCGTTCGGGCCGATCGCCGGGAAGGGCCGCACGCCGAAGTCGTCGCCGAGCGCCGCCCGGATCGCGGGCAGCGCCCACAGGCCCGTCCACTGCATCGCCGTCTGCCCCGCGATGAAGGCCCCCGGGTCGGACCAGTCCTGCGGCGCGCCGAGCAGCAGGTCGCCCGACGTGAACAGCCCGCGCATCGCCCGCAGGCCGACCGCGACCTCCTCGTCGACGAAGCCCGGCCTGTGGTCGGGGGTCAGGTAGTCGTGCCCGGACGACCAGAGCAGGACGCCGCCGAGGACGTCCGCGCCACCGCTGTTGCCGAGGAAGAGCCCCTTGACCCGGCCCCGGTTCAGGGCCCGCGCGGCCGACACGAGCTCGTCGAGCGTGCGCGGCGGGACGACGCCCGCCTCGGCGAGCATGGACTTCCGGTAGACCAGCAGCTGGGTGTCCGTGACCTGCGGGATGCCGTACACCCGGCCGTTGTGCGTCATCCGGTCGAGCAGCGCCGGGGTGAAGTCGGATCGCGCGTCGCCCAGCAGGTCGGTGAGGTCGGCGACCTGCCCGGCGGCGATCATGTCGATCGTGGGACCGTTGGCGAATTCGAAGACGTCCGGGCCGTCGCCGCTGACCAGCGCCGACGACACCTTCTGGTCGTAGTCGCCCGGGAAGGCGCTGACCCGCACGCCGCCGTCCGGGTAGTCGCCGGCGTACCGCGTGAGCGCCTCCGGCGCCCCCTGCTCGCCGTACTGGTGGAACCAGGCCCGCAGGTCGCCGCGGGCCCCGCCGCCGCGACCGGTGTTCCCACCGCATGCCGCGAGCGCGCCCGCGAGGGCCACGCCGCCGACGCCCGTCAGCACCGCCCGTCGGGACACACCATAGTCAGACACCGGGTAAGTATCGCAAACCTTCGTCCACGTCGCGGACCGGGCCGCGTCAGAAGAGGGCGCCCGCCAGATCACGCCGGGCCGCGAGCACCACGGGATCCGCAGGGTCGAAGAGCTCGAAGAGCTCCAGCAGCCGGGTGCGCAACGCCGAGCGGTCGTCGCCCGCGGTGACGCGGATCGCGGCGATGAGCCTGTCGAAGGCCCCCTTCGGCGAGCCGGTGAGCAGCTCCTCGTCGGCGGCGGCGAGCGCCGGTGCGACCCGCTCCTCGCCCGTCGCGCCGGCCGCCGCGTCGTCGCGCGCGATCGCCCCGGGCTCGCCCTTCGTGGCGCGGGCGAAGAAGGCCATCTGCTTGACCGCGGCCGCCGCCTCGGCGTCGCCCGGATTCGCGTGCAGGATCGCCTCGTACGCGGCGCGGGCGCCGTCGTAGTCGCCGTCGCCCGCGAGCTGCTCCGCCGCGTCGCGCCGCGGGTCCGACGGGGCCTCCCCCGCCGCCACGCCGCCACCGAACTCGGGCGGCAGCTGGGCGAGCACGTCGTCGAGCCACTGCCGCGCCGCCGGCTCCGGTTGCGCGCCCGCGAAGGCCGTCACCGCGCGCCCCGCGGCGACGGCCACCACCATCGGCACCGACTGCGCGCCGAAGGCCTGCGCGACGCCGGGCGCCCCGTCGACGTCGACGCGGGCGAGGGTCCACCGGCCCGCGTCGTCCGCGGCGAGCTTCTCCAGCACCGCCGCCATCGCCTGCGACTGCTCGCTGTACGACGCGGCCAGCAGCACGACCACCAACCGATTCGCGGACCGGTCGATGACCTCGACCGGGAAGCTCTGGTCCGTCACGTCGACCACGCCGGGCCCGGGGGCGGCGCCGGCCGGGCCCGCCTCGCCCGACGGTGCCGGGCGGGCCTGCTGGGCGGCCTTCGCCTCCGCGCGGGCCTTGAGACCCGAGAGGTCGACCGCGCCGGCCATCGCCGCGGCCGTGCGCAGCGCGCGTGCCTGATCCTGTGGAGATGCGCCTCGAGGTGTAGTCACCCCTCCATCTTGGCACGCCCCGTGCGGCGGCCGCCCGCGGCGACCGTCCGGCCCGGGATCACCGGTAGCGCTGCTGATCCGGGTCGAACCGCCAGGACGTGGGACCGGGCGCGGGCATCCCGGCGGCGGCGAGCGCGCCCCGCCGCGGGCGGTACCAACTGGTGAGCGGCACCTCGTCGACGACGTGCACCGCGTCCGGGTACTGGCCGTGCCGGCCGGCGAAGGCGTCGCTGATCTCGTCGGCCGTCAGCTCCGCGTCGTCCCGCACCGTGACCGCGGCGACGACGCGCGGCACACCGTCGGCCCCGTCGCCGGGCACCTGGTACACGACGGCCTGCTCGACCTGCCCGAGCTGCTCGAGCACGTCGGTGATCGGGATCGAGTACACCGGCCCGCGCTCCGTGACGGCGACGGTGCGGACGTCGTCGACCAGCCAGTAGTCGCCGTCCTCGTCGCGCCGGAAGAGGTGGCCCGTGGAGAACCAGGCGTCGCCCGGCCGGAAGACGCCGCGCAGCAGCACGTCGCGGTGCGTGGCGTCGGGATCGGCGCGGCCGATGAGCACGCCCACCTCGCCGTCCCCGACCTCCTGCAGGAAGCCGTCGCCGTCCTCGACGAAGCGCCCGGAGTCGAAGTAGTAGTCGACGAGGGCCACGTCGGCGCTGCCCGGCAGGCGCCGGCCCTTCGCCCCCGGCTTGCCGGCGCGGACCCTGGCCAGCACGATCTCGCCCTCGGTGGAGGCGTAGAACTCGACGACCTGCGCGTCGAAGGTCTCGCCGACGCGGCGCGAGAGCTCCGCCGACATGCCGGAGCCGATGAAGGCGCGGACCGGGTGGTAGCGCGGGATCTCCAGGCCGGGGGTGTCGAGCACCGCGCGCATGAGGTTCCAGGTGTAGCAGACCACCGTGACCCCGTAGCGCTGCACCTCGACCATGAACCGCTCCGGGTCGAAGTCGCGGGTGAGCGCGATGCGCGAGCCGCCGGCGAGCGCGCCGCCGAGGCTGGTCATGAGGCCCGAGCTGTGGCTGAGCGGGGTGAGGCAGTACACGGTGTCGCTCTGCGACAGCCGCGCGGCCGACGCGGTGCCGAAGGCGGAGAGCGCCCACCGGCCGTTCGTGACCCGCTTGGCCCGCAGCCGCCCGCCGACCTCCGAGAACATCACGAAGGCCAGGTCGCGGCCGAGGCCCGCGTCGGGCCGGTACCAGCGCGGGATCCGCACGTTGTCCGGGTCGACCTGCTCGAGGTCGACCAGCTCCGCGCCGAGGTCCTGCCGGGCGGCACCCGGCCGGTCGCGGCGGTCGCCGCCGCCGACGACGAAGACGCGCTCGGCGACCGCCACGGCCTCCTGCGCGTGCTCGGGGTCCGTGAGGACCGAGGCTGCCTCCCCCAGCCGCAGCGCGGCGGCGTAGTCGGTGCCCGGCGGCAACAGCACGGCCACGGCGCCGAGCCGTGACAGCGCGGCCATCGCGACCAGGGCCGACGGCCGGGTGTGCATGAGCACGCCCACGTGCTCGCCCTGCCGCACCCCGACCTGGATCAGGCCGCTGACGACGCGGTCGATGCGCTCGTTCACCGCGTGCTTGGTGTGCACGCGGTCCTCGTAGAGGAAGAGCTCGCCGTGCGGATCCGCCGCGGCCTGCTCCGCGAGCAGCTTGCCGAGCGAGACCTGGGTGTGCGCCTGCAGCTGCCCGAGGCGGGCCAGCTTCGGCAGCCCGCGGGTCACCTCGCGGGCGACGGCGGAGGCGCCGGCCGCGGCGCCGGAGGCCGCGTCGAGGACGTCGCGCGCGGCGACGAAGCCGACGGTGGCGATGCCGCCCAGGCCCGCGACGAGCGGGTTGACGCCCACGTCGCGGCCGTCGTCGGGCTGCATCGCGACGACGTTCTCCGGCTGCGGGCCGCGGCCCTCCAGCCAGTTGATCCACCGCGTCACCGTCGGATACGTGACCGCGCCCGCCGAGCTGCCGACGACGAGGCCGAAGTGACCGGCTGAGACCTGCGCCTCGTAGACCTCGGCCTTCGGCGCCGCCTGCAGGATCCCGCGGACGGCGCTGGGCCGGCCGATCTGGTCCGACAGGCCGACGAAGGCGAGCACGGGGCTCGTGATGGACGCGAGGGAGACGGCGTCGCCGTCGATGGCGAAGCCGCCGGTGAGCATGCGGTTGTGCACGACGAACTGCTTGAGCAGGTCGGCCACCGCGGGCCCGGCGTAGGCGACCCAGCCGTCGGCCTCGAGGAAGCGGCGCTGGTCCTCGCGCGGCAGCAGGGCGTCGCGGTCGTGCAGCTGCCGGACGAAGTCGAGCCGCGAGCGCACCGCCTTGACGGGGTTGAGCATCTCGAAACCGCGCTGCACCATCCAACTGGGGAGGTAGAAGCGGTTGAAGACGTGGTCGGCGACGAATTCGGCGCCCTTGTTGACCAGCGCGGGCGGCGCGCCGAGCGGCAGGCCCGCCGAGATGTCGACGGGGCTGCCGAAGGTCACGAGGCTCGCGATCGACCGGGACTGCCGGTAGGCGGCCACCTGGTAGCAGAACATGCCGCCCTGGGAGTAGCCGCCGATGTGCACGTCGCGACCGCGGAACACCGCCACCTGCTCGATCGCCTTGGAGATGGCGACGACGTGATCCGCGAGGTTGCGCTCGAGGCCGCCCTCCTCGCGGTCGGGCGCGCCGAAGTCGATGACCCACGGGTCGAGGCCCGCGCGGTGCAGCACCGACACGGCGCCGTTGTTCTCCGTGACGTCGAAGACGTTGGCGTCGACCATCATGGGCGGCACCAGCAGGATCACCGGCCGGTCGTCCACCGCGGGCGCCGGCGCCCGGTCCGCGAAGTACCGCCGGAGGCGGTACATCGGCGAGCGCTCGACGACCGTGAACTGCGAGGGCTTCGCCCCGGTCTCGAGGCCGCCCTGCGTGAGCACCTCGAAGCCGTTGCGCGCCGTGGCCGCCAGGCGGTTCACCGACGCCTCGAGCGCCTTCCCACCGGGCAGCCCGCCCAGGATGTCCACCATGTGCCCCACCTCTCCACAGCTTCCGTCAGCGAGTCAACGTACCGGTAGGCGGGGCGCCGTGCGTCCTAACCGCCGATCGCGTCGGCGGGCTCGGCCTTGTCCGCGGCGGTGGCCGTCGCGGGGGCGTCGAGCTTGCCGGCGCGCTGCGCCCACACCTCGAAGACGACGGAGCAGAAGGGCAGGACCGTGGCGAGCAGGCCGAGGGCGAGGGTCTTCAGGTCCCACTTGCGGGCGTAGGCGACCGCGAGGGTCAGCACGACCAACACCATGAAGACGATGCCGTGCGTCATGCCGGGCACGGCGATCGCGTCGGGCTTGTCCTGTACCCGCTTGATGATCATGCCGATGATCAGCCACACCCAGGTCAGGGCCTCGAGGAAGGCGACGACCTTGAAGGCGGTGACGATCTTGGACGCGAGGGATTCGTTCATGCGGAGTTTCTCTCTACTTCCCGGGGACGGTGATGATGAGCGCGTCGCCCTGGCCGCCGGCGCCGCACAGTCCGGCGGCACCGGTGCCGCCGCCGCGGCGGGCCAGCTCGAGCGCGAGGTGCAGGACGATGCGGGCGCCGGAGGCGCCGAGCGGGTGACCGATGGCGATCGCGCCGCCGTCGACGTTGACCTTGTCGGCGTCGACGCCGAGGTCGGCGGTGGACGCGAGGCCCACGGCGGCGAAGGCCTCGTTGATCTCGAGCAGGTCGAGATCGGCCGGGCTGATGCCCTGCTTGTCGCAGGCCTTCTTGATGGCGTTGGAGGGCTGGTGCTGCAGCGACGAGTCCGGGCCGGCGACGACGCCGTGCGCGCCGATCTCGGCCAGGTAGTCGAGGCCGAGCTCCTGCGCCTTGCTCTTGCGCATGACGACGACGGCGACGGCGCCGTCGGTGAGCTGGCTGGCGTTGCCGGCGGTGATGCTGCCGTCCTTGGCGAACGCCGGCCGCAGCTTGGCCAGCGACTCGGCGGTGGTGTCGCCACGGACGCCCTCGTCCTCGCTGACGCGGATCGGCTCGCCGCGGCGCTGCGGGATCTCGACGGGGACGACCTCGTCGGCGAACTTGCCGGCGGCCCAGGCCTCTGCGGCCTTGCGGTGCGAGTCGGCGGCGAAGGCGTCCTGCTCCTCGCGGGAGTAGGTCACCGTGTCGGTGGTGTTGAGCTGCTCGGTGAGCCCGCCCATCGGCTGGTCGGTGAAGACGTCGTGCAGGCCGTCGTAGGCGGTGTGGTCGAGCATCTCGATGCTGCCGTACTTGTGGCCCTCGCGGCTGCCCGTGAGGATGTGCGGCGCCTGCGTCATCGACTCCTGGCCGCCGGCGACGACGACCTCGTACTCGCCGGCCCGGATGAGCTGGTCGGCGAGCGCGATGGCGTTGATGCCCGACAGGCACATCTTGTTGATGGTCAGGGTGGGCACGTCCCACGGCACGCCGCCCGCGATCGCGGCCTGGCGCGCGGGCATCTGCCCGGCGCCGGCGGTGAGGACCTGGCCCATGATCACGTAGTCGATCGTCTGCGGGTCGACGCCGCTCTTCTCCAGCGCGCCGCGGATGGCGACCGCGCCGAGGTCCGTGCCGGACTGCGACTTGAGCGCGCCGAGCAGCTTGCCGAAGGGCGTCCGAGCGCCGGCGACGATGACCGTGGGGTCCTGATGGGGTGCGGACGGGGCCACTTCGTTCCTCCTAGTGGGCAGGGGTCTTCCACCTCAAAGCTACATTCGAGGCATGACAGAGAGCCAATCGCGACAAACAGATCACACCGCCCACGGCGAGCACCCCGCCGCGCACGCCGTCCCCGCCGAATACGTGCTGGGTATCGACCACGTCGGCGTCGCCGTGTCCGATTTCGACGCGGCCCTCGAGTGGTACGCCCGCGTCCTCGGCATGGTGTGCACGCACGAGGAGATCAACGAGGCGCAGGGCGTGCGCGAGGGCATGCTCTCCCCCGCCTCACTGCTGGCGGCCGACGGCGCACCGTCGAGCGCGGCGCAGCTGCAGGTCCTAGCCCCCTTCACCCCCGAGTCGACGATCGCGAAGTTCCTCGACCGCAACGGCCCGGGCATGCAGCAGCTGGCGTACCGGGTCTCGGACCTCGCGGCCGTCACCGCGCACCTGCAGGAGCAGGGCGTACGGCTGCTGTACGACGCCCCCCGGAACGGCACCGCGGGCTCGCGGATCAACTTCCTGCACCCGAAGGACGCCGGCGGGATCCTCGTCGAACTGGTCGAACCCGCGTCCTGACCCGGCACGGGCCACAATTCGGACCTTTTGCGACTGCTGACGCCGCGAGCGCGGGCCGTCCACGTACCATTCGGAGCATGGCGAATACGGACAACTTCCCGGGCGGCCCGGCGCCCGCACCGTTCGCGGTGGTCCTGCGTGGGTACGACCGGGACCAGGTCACCGAGCAGTTCCACCGGTACCAGGCCGAACTGCGCGTGCTCGCCGCCGACCGCGACGCGGCCTCGGCGCACGCGCGCGAGTTGACGGACCTCCTCGACGAGGCGCAGGACGAGATCGACAACCTGCGCCGCGAGGTGGATCGCCTCAGCGTCCCGCCGACGAGCGCCGAGGGCATGAGCGACCGCATCGCCCGCATGATGCGCCTCGCCTCCGACGAGGCCTCGGAGATCCGTGCCGCAGCCCAGAACGAGTCCGCCGAGGTGCGCTCGCTGGCCCGCCAGGAGGCGGAGACCACCCGGCGCGAGGCCGACCGCATGCGCTCGGACATGACCGCGCGCCGCGAGGCCATGGAGTCCGAGCACGAGAAGACGATGAAGGACGCGCACGCCGAGGCGGAGCGCATCAAGGCCGAGGCGAAGGCCGAGTCCGAGAAGCTGGCTCAGTCGGCCGCGGAGAACCGCGAGCGCGTCCAGAACGACTTCGACATGGCGATGTCGATGCGCCGGGACAAGGCGATCCGCACGATCACCGAGCTCGAGGACGCGTCGAAGGACGAGGCCCGGGATCGCGTCGACTCCGCGAACGAGCGCGCCGAGCAGACCCTCAACACCGCGAACGCCACTGCGGAGCAGAAGCTCGAGGACACGAACACCCGGATCGCCACGCAGGTCGCGAACGCCCGGCGGATCACCGAGGACATGCAGTCGCTGCGCGCGTCGATCCTCGATCAGCTGGAGACGGTGCGCCGACAGCTCTCGCTGGTGCCCGAGGCCCTCGCGACCGGCGACGGCGAGGCGCACGTCGTCGACAAGCGGATCGATCCCGCGTCGTTCGACCCCGCGGCGGCCCCCAAGGCGGAGCACGTCGCCGACGACGCCCCCACCGCGGCGCAGCGCGCGCAGCAGGTCCTGGGCGCGGAGGACTTCGCCGCCGACGAGGCGGTCACGGAGCAGGTCGCGATCGAGAAGCGCTAGCGCGCCCGCCGGCCGGCCTCCCTGGCCCAACAACCGCGGTGCCAGTGGCGCCGGTCGGCGACGCCTCCGCTCTCGGCGGACGGCCACACCACGACGTGCGCGGTCCCCGCGGGGATCGCCTGGTGGCATCCCGGGCAGCGGTACTCCTTGACGGCGCCCGTCCCCGTGACGGTGCGCACCTGGTAGGCCTCGTCGCCGAGGTCGACCCGCGAGCCGAAACCGCCGGCGCTCAGGGGACGGTGCCCGTCCCGCGCCGCCGCACGCTTGCGGGAGACGGGCCTGCGGCCCATCAGAAGAGCTTGTAGGACGTGTCCTCGGTGCCGCGCAGCACGTCGTAATCGACGGTGACGCACCGGATACCGCGGTCCTCGGCGAGGGTGCGGGCCTGGGGCTTGACCTGCTGGGCCGCGAGAATGCCCGTCACGGGCGCGATCAGCGGGTCGCGGTTGAGCAGCTCCAGGTACCGGGTCAGCTGCTCCACGCCGTCGATCTCCGCGCGGCGCTTGACCTCCACCGCCACGGTCCCGCCGTCCGCGTCGCGGCACAGCAGGTCGACGGGGCCGATCGCCGTCATGTACTCGCGCCGGATCAGGGTGTAGCCGTCCCCGAAGGTGTGGGTGTGCTCGGCGAGGAGTTCCTGGAGGTGCGCCTCGACGCCGTCCTTCACGAGGCCCGGGTCGACCCCCAGATCGTGGCTGCTGTCGTGCTCGACCTCGCCGATGAGGATGCGGAGCTGCTCCTCCGCCTTGTTCCGCACGATCCAGAGCTGGTGCCCCTCGGGCACGTCCTTCGCCTCGTCGTCCGACGGGGCGGTCTCGAGCCAACAGGGCGGGCTCATCCAGTTGAGAGGCTTGTAGGCGCGATCGTCCGCGTGAATGCTGACCGAACCGTCGGCCTTGACCAGGATCAGGCGCCGGGCCATCGGGAGGTGGGCGGTCAGCCGGCCCACGTAGTCGACCTGGCATTCGGCAATCACGACACGCACGGGCTCCACCTTACGGCACGGGAACGACGGTGCCCCGCTCCCCGGTGCCGGCCCGAACGGCGTGGTAGCCGGATCCGGAATCGATGCGTGGGCCGCACGGAATCGTGCGGACCCCGGGAATCGTTGTGCGGACACGAAGAAGACCCCCGCGCCGGGAGCATTTCTGCTCACCGACCCGAGGGTCTTCTCCTGTATCTAATTTTAGTCCGGCGGTGTCCTACTCTCCCACACCCTCGCGAGTGCAGTACCATCGGCGCTGGAGGGCTTAGCTTCCGGGTTCGGAATGGAGCCGGGCGTT